>NZ_QTVN01000009.1:14777-233331 GCF_003460605.1 Ruminococcus sp. AF31-8BH | reverse complement strand
ATTTACGCAGATAATCAGCGTTAACTCGTCATAACGTTTATCTCGTCATAAGGCGGTATCCTGTCGCCATTGCTTGCAAACATTGTTTTGAACGAGTTGGATTGGTGGATTACTTCCCAATGGGAAGAAATGCCAACGAAAAGAGATTTTACAACAAGAAGCAATAAGCAGGGAACAGTTATCAAAAGCCATGCTTACAGGGCTTTGCGCAGAAGCAGACTGAAAGAAGTGCATGCGGTGCGATATGCCGATGATTTCAAAATCTTCTTTCTAATGCCGGAATCTCTGAAACAAAAAGCACCCAGTTATTTGTTACTGAGTGCCTGCATTAGAATCGTATTTAATTGTTCAGATTTGGTCAGATTATGCCAAACCCTCCTATTTTTTAACCACTAAGGCCGTTTTTTGACCCCATTTTTGCCGGTTGTCCTATATTTAACCACTAAAAATTGGGTGAAAACGGCTCTCGTTTGGTCAAATGAGGTCAAACTATATCAGCCCGTTTAGGTATAAGGAAACCCCGGAAAACCTTGATTTTCCGGGGTTTTTGAACCATTTTGATATAGTCTGAGCAGTCGATTATCGTTTGCTGAACTGCGGAGCGCGACGAGCTGCTTTGAGACCTGGTTTCTTACGTTCTTTCATACGAGGATCACGAGTAAGGAATCCTGCTGCTTTAAGAACTGGTCTGTACTCTTTATCTGCTTCAAGAAGGGCTCTGGAGATACCATGTCTGATAGCACCAGCCTGTCCTGTATATCCGCCACCGTGTACATTTACAAGGATATCGAATTTACCATCTGTTTCGGTAGCAGCCAGTGGCTGACGAACGATAACTTTAAGAGTATCTAATCCGAAATACTCATCGATGTCTCTTTTATTGATAGTGATTTTACCAGTACCTGGGGTAAGGTAAACTCTTGCTACTGATTTTTTTCTTCTTCCTGTTCCGTAGAATTTTGCGCTAGCCAATGTTTTCTACCTCCTCATTAAAATGTTAAAACTTCCGGTTTCTGAGCCGCATGTTTGTGTTCAGGTCCGGCATAAACGAAAAGTTTTGTGTACATTTCTCTTCCTAATGGTCCTTTTGGAAGCATACCTTTAACTGCCAGCTCAACAACTTTCTCAGGTTTCTTAGCCATCATCTCTTTTAATGTAGTCTCTTTCATTCCACCTACATAATCAGAGTGATTGTAGTAGATCTTCTGATCCATTTTCTTACCTGTAACTTTGATCTTGTCAGCGTTAACAACGATTACATAATCACCTGTGTCAACGTGTGGTGTAAACTGAGGTTTGTTCTTTCCTCTTAAAACGCTTGCTACGCCAGAAGCCAGACGGCCAAGGGTGCAGCCTTCAGCGTCAACTACATACCATTTTCTCTCGATTTTATCTGGATTAGCCATATAAGTCTGCATGGTTTTACCTCCTGTTATTTATCAACGATTGTTTGTATAAATGCGATATCTCGCATATTTTAGTAATATGGAAACGATGGTGCAATTACTGCGGAAATGTCCGAAACCGCTGATAAATACTGTCGCCGGGGCTATTGGCTAAAGTATCTCGCACTACGTCACATTGAGTAATTATATTATAACCCCTCTCTTCTGTCAACTACTTTTTCCCCATATTTCCATATTTTTTTCAAAAAGTTTTCCACATTCTGCCAGAGATTTGAACTAGATTTTCCACAAAACATATTTCCTGTATCCACCGCATGCACTTTTCTCCACAATCGTCTGAGAAAATGCCGACTAAATTAGCACACCCAAATTATGTATGATTTTATAAATTTCCACTAGCAATTTCCCTGACAAGATGTTATATTGGAAAGAATGTATTTTCGGATACGGGTACCCTTTTATTTTTTCTTCTTATATGATTGAGGTGAGGTTTTTTATGATAACATTTTTATCCCGTTTTTTCATTAAAGATTACAAAGATTACGCTTCCCCCCAGGTACGCCAGTCTTACGGCATGCTGTGCGGAGCTGTAGGAATTGCCCTGAACATTTTTCTTTTTCTTGGGAAATGGCTGGCAGGCATGTTAAGCGGTTCCATTGCCATCACGGCAGACGCCTTCAACAACTTATCAGACGCCGGCTCTTCTGTGATTACCCTTGTAGGCTTTAAGCTCTCCGGACAGAAACCGGACACCGAGCACCCCTTCGGACATGGACGAATGGAATACATCTCCGGGCTTCTTGTCTCTGTTGCAGTTCTGATCATGGGCTTTGAGCTGATCCGTTCCTCCATTGACAAGATCCGCACACCGGAGCCAATCGAATGCAGCCCGATCATCATCCTGGTACTGGCAGCTTCCATTCTGGTGAAAATTTATATGTACACTTACAACCGCGGAATCGGCCACAAAATCGACAGCACTGCCATGCAGGCAACTGCAGGCGATAGTTTAAGCGATACTGCCGCTACCAGCCTGGTGCTTCTTGCAACCATTATCAGCCAGCTTACAGGACTGATTCTGGATGGCTGGTTCGGTGTTCTGGTGGGAATCTTTATTTTCTATACCGGAATCACAACTATGAAGGATACCATCGATCCGCTCCTCGGTCAGGCTCCGGAGAAAAATCTGGTAGAAGAAATCGAGGAAATTGTTCTCGCCCATCCCCTTGTCCATGGCATGCACGACCTGATCGTCCACGACTACGGCCCTGGAAGACTGATTCTCTCCCTACACGCCGAAGTACCGGAACATGGAGACCTGCTGATCATCCATGACGAGATTGACAATATCGAGCACGAACTCCAGGACAAACTGAACTGCTCCGCAACCATCCACATTGACCCTATCGTCACAGACAATAAAGAGGTCAACGACATGCGCACCCAGATTGAGGAAGTTACCCACAATCTGGACCGCCGCCTTTCCATCCACGATTTCCGTATGGTAGAAGGCCCCACCCACACCAATCTGATTTTTGATGTGGCCGCTCCTTTTGAGTGTAAACTTACCAACGTAGAGATAACCAATCTCCTGAAAGAGCGAATCCGCAACATGGACGATGGCAACTACTGCGCCGTCATCCAAATCGACCGCGTTTATTTCTAATATTAAGCTGCGCCAAAATTCCCCCAGACAGTATTCTTACTGTTTGAGGGAATTTTTCTGCACCTTTCCCTAGAGCGTGTTTGAAAAAGGCTTGCTGCAAGATGTGCGTCACAATTTGTGGGAGATTTTGCCCGGATGAGGGCGTCGTAGCGGGCTACGACAACCGAATTCGGGTGAAATATACCGCAAAGTGGGGCGTGCAGATTGCGGGAATGATTTTGGGGGCAGGCTCTAAAATACATCAAAGCTTTAAAGATCACAAGTGTCCGAATGCGTCCGCCTTGAACCATATCTATCTTATATTCAAATAAACATCCTCCCTTGTATGGAATCCCCCGTCAATAATCACCTCATCCATATTCTCCGCCGTCACCGCAATAGGATCAATCTTATAATAAGGAATCTCATACGTACCGTCATTAAACGTCTCTTCCGCTTTATACTCCCCGGAACCAGATGTAATATCCTCCCCATTTCCAAGAGCCACCGCAAACTCCGCCGCCGTATTCGCCTCCTGCTCAATAGGTTTGTAAACCGTCATCTCCTGGGTGCCTTCCACAATTCTCTGACAGGCCGCCAGATCCGCATCCTGCGCAACCACAGCCACCTTTCCAGCCAGCCGGTTCTCCGACAAAACCTTCACCGCCTGACTGGCCAGATCATCATTTCCGCACATTACACCCACAATATCCCTGGTTACTTCCAGTCCCTTGTTCACATGATTCCCAGCCAGTTCCGCCAGCCAGTTATCACAGTAGCCAGTATAAACAACATTCAGATTGCTTCCCTCCAGAGCTTTGTTAAACCCTCGCACAACTTCATCCACATTTTTATCTGTAGGAGAACCATTAATCGCAAAAATATTTCCCCCGTCAGGACAAGCCTGCATCAGCGCCTCGCCCATAAGAGTTCCCACCTTTTCATTATCAATGGTAATATACAGGTCTGCATTGATATTCCCCACTATACGGTCGTAACAGATCACATAAATCCCCTTATCCTTGGCTTCCTTCACCACATCATAAAGGGCATCTCCGTCAATAGGGATCACCACGATCACATCCATATTCTTCTTAATAAAATACTCAATCTGCGAAATCTGCTCTTCCACCACGCCCCCGGCAACCTGCACATTCACCTCTGCCCCAAGGCTCTGCGCTGTGGAAACAAACATATCCCGGTCCCGAAGCCACCGCTCGATTACAAAAGAATCAAAACTCAGTCCAATTTGCAGCTTGTCCTCTTCCTCTTTTTCCGTCTTTTCAGGCTCCCTTTGGGCGGTACCGCACCCAGCTGTAAAAGCCAGCGCCAGAACCATGATCAGAAACGTCCATCTTCCCTTTTTCATTTTCCATACCTCGCCTTATATTCGCTTGGTGTCATATCCATCTGCTTCTTAAAAATCCTGCTGAAATAATTAGGATCCGAGTATCCGCTCTGAATTCCAGCTTCCTTCACGCTTATATTGGCATCCACCAGAAGCTCTTTTGCTCTCTCAATCCGCACTCTGGTCAGATACTCAATGAAATTTTCTCCTGTCTCATCCTTAAAAATCTTGCTGAAATAATAAGGACTGATATTCACCTGCCCGGAAACATCATCCAGGGAAATATCCTTGCTGTAATTTTCCTGAATATAAACCATGGCCTTCTTCACTGCTGAATTGGACTGATCCACCTTCTGGTCACGGATCGCACGGCACACATTCACCATTTTCTCCTGAAACCACTTATGAAGCTCTTCATAGGTGGAAAGAGACATTGCTGTATCCAGATAATCTCTGCGGTAACTGAATCCATAATTGATCGCCCCGCACTCAAATGCAATCTTCTCGCTCCAGATAATAAACTCCAGGATCTTCAGACGAATATTGTTCATATCCTGGGAATAATGCTCCACCATCCAGTCAAAGAAGAAATTCACCTCCTGAAGCATGCCTTCCTCATTTCCCTCCTCCAGGAAACGATACATCCGCTTCTCATTGTTGCCGGGAAATGCTTCATCATACACACCATTCTGGGAAAGATCCTCAATATGTATCACACGGCTGAGGCTGCCATTCAGCGCACGAAGAGCCTCGCGGTAAGAACGCTCCATCTCCGCCATCTCCCAGATTCTTCCGATTCCTACACGGAATTTAGCATCCAGACGGTTCTCCAGCCTTGCCACCAGCTCCCTGGCTTTTTCCACCAGATCAATACGGTCCTCATAAGGATTCTGGGAAATCTCGCAGGGAACTACCACAGGGATACGATTAGACATAATATTTCCTACCACACAGGGAAACGCGGATTTCACCACATCCCGAAATTCCGGGTAAAAGCTCTGCGCCTTCACATTCATCCCAACCGGGCTCACCAGCCTGCCGTTCTCATAGCTCTGCCCAAACTGCACCACCATAACAAACCCCTGTGCATATGCAATATCCAGAAGCTGCTGGTAATAATCTGCTGCCTGCATCTCCTTCTGGAAAAGCAAAGCACTTACATAGCTTGACTCCACAACAGGAATTACCGTTTCCAGTTTTTCCTGAATTTTCAACAGATTGCTTCTCTGATCACGAACTTTATCCACCTTTGCCGTGGCTTCTTCCACAACGGAAATGATTTTTCCTTTTGAAATAGGCTTGGTAAGATACTTTTCCACACCAAGATCAATGGCATCTTTCGCATAATCAAATTTGTCATAGGCAGAAATCACGTAAAACAGGGCAGAATTGTTAAACTTGCGTATTTCCCTCATCGCCTGGATTCCGTTGATTCCCGGCATGTGAATGTCCATAAACACAATATCCGGGTGAAAGGTTTCCGCCTTCTCGATCACCACTCTTCCTGTTTTAGCTGTCTCCACAATGCATTTTTCTCCAAATTCAGCCAGGATTATGCCTTTAAAAGCCTCCAGCATAAGTCCCTCGTCATCTGCTATCAGAATACGGTACATATCTTCATGCTCCTCTTCGTTCTTGCTTACTCTTCCCCTTCATTTTCAACAGGCAGCGTAATATGCACGCTGGTTCCCTTTCCAAGGCCGTCACTTTCTATGATAAGAAGCCCTTTTTGCTTATAATACAGCTCCAGCCTGTCGATTACATTTCCTACCGCAATTCCTGTGGAATAACGGTCCTCCCCATTGTTCCGGGCCCTTCCCGCCATTACAGACTGAATCATTTCCGGTGTCATTCCGGCACCATTGTCGCTGACTGTGATTTCCAGATCTTCTCCGGCCTTATGGATGGACATTTTGATTTTTCCGGTTTCCATACAGTCATGAATGCCATGCTGAACTGCATTTTCCACCAGCGGCTGCAGGATCATGCTGGGAATCCGGAAATCACCGATTCCCTCATCCACATCCTTTTCGTAATGGATGTCCCCTGCAAACCTTACATTTAAAATATAAATATAGTTGTCAACTGCTTCCACTTCCTCAAAAAGCATGGCATCGTCTTCCATTTTCCGCACATTATACCGGAAAAAATCCGCCATTTTTTCCAGAAAAATGCCAGTCCTCTCTGCATCCTCCAGCATGGCAAGCTGTGCTCCTGCATTCAGGCAGTTAAAAAGAAAATGGGGATTGATCTGGGCCTGAAGGTATTTCAGCTGAGCCTCCTTCAGATGAGTTTCCATAAGAAGCTCCCGCTCCTTCATCTGGGCCTGCTTCTCCATGCTCTCCCTCTGCTGGGCAATGTGAATGCGGATGCTGTCCAGCATCTGGTTAAAGCTTCTTGTTACAACGCCGACCTCATCCTCACACACTACCGGCAGAACCGGCACATCCAGATTTCCCATTGCAACCTCATGAGCTGTATTGGAAAGCTGGGTCAGCGGCCGGATCATAGAGCGCACAACCAGTAAAATAATAACCACGCCCACTGCTGCCACAATAAAAATAACTACCAGTGCCAGGCGATACAGCACATCCATAGAGGACAGAAGGATCTGGTAATTCGCAGAGTTGGTTCGAAAGCGCAGATTATTTAGCTTGTAAATGTAAGAATTAATATATTCATACAGCTGAAGCTCTTTTTCATAGGAAGATTTATATTTCTCAATATTTCTTCCTCGCTTGGCCTGAACCGTCTCGTTTGTTTGATCCAGATAGCTCTCAGACATTTTGCGGATATTTTTCTCCAGCATTTTCACTTCGCTGTCCACATTGCGGTCATTGAGCCCGTCCAGAAGCTGTCTGTAATCCTGCTCATAGCGATAGTAATTTTCCAGGGCTTTGCTTCCCTTTGTATTCAGATATTCGTAAACGGTTCCCTCCAGTTTATTCAGGGACTCAGACAGGTCATTGATCGCTGTATTACTGGAAAAAACAGCGTCAATGCGGTCCACGCCCATGTGGATCTGCTCAAAAATAAAAAAATTAATGCATACTACAAAGATCATGACCAGAACCATGGCAGCACTTAACCTGGTCTGGATGGAATTCTGCATCGAAAGGCTTTCTTTTTGTTCTCTCATTGATTCGCCCCCGTTCTGTAGGTTCCCACATTTTTCCGGGTGATCACATTCTGACCTACGCTGTAATAGCTGCTGGTGTGTCCAAGGGAGGAATATTCCTCAAGGGCATTGATGCTGTATCTTCCGATTTCCTCCATATCAAGAGCGATTGCAGAAGAAATGATGCCTTTACTGATGGCATCCAGAATTACATCCGAATAGTAGAAGCCAACAACATCCACGTTGCCTACCTGGTTATAATCGATAAGTGCCTGGTAAACACATTCTGTCACAACCTCATCCATGCAGACCAGCACGTCCGGAAGCGTATTTCCATTTACAAAAATGTCCCTTACAAATTCTTCTGTATCAAAATCAGAGCTGTTGTCAATGCTGTACTCGGAAATATTCACAGACTGATAGCCCTGCTTTTTTTCTTCCAGTTCTTTTTTGATCTGATAATAGACCAGATTAGTCTCCTGGGTTTTGGACTGGGAATTGGACAAAAGAAGCACCTGAGTGGTCTCATGCTCTTTCAAAAGTCCCAGGATCTGCTCAGTGTAGGCATTTCCAAGCTGGTAGCTGTTCAGGCCTACAAAGCTGATCCTTGCGCTGGAAGAGTCATCGGTCAGCACAGTTACAACCGGAATATTCTGGTCCATTGCTTCCTGAATCAGTTCCTGTTCTTCTGCGCTTCCGTCCGCTTCCAGAATGATCCCATCCACCTTGGAGGCGATTCCGATCCGCAGATAATCCGCTTTTGTATAAGTGGACTCTCTTTGGGGCGCGATCAGCTCTACATATGCATCTGCATCCCTGGCTGCCTCGCTGGCGCTCTCGTAGATGGAATCCCACATCAGGGTATTCTCCTCTCCGGAAATCATCAGATAATGTTTTTCATAGCCTGCTGCCCCTTCCCCTTCTCCCAGGTCTACCTGATCCAGAGTTTTCTGGAAATAAATCCAGATTCCGGACAGAAACAGCATGCATCCTGCCAGAACAAAAAAGACAGTCAGTGTGGATTTTTTCATAATTTTACAGTTTCCTTTTCTAAGATACTATAAGTTTAACATATTTACTTAATATGTGCAAAAAGGACCATTGCATTTTCTGCAACAGCCCTTTGCATTTACAACTGCCTGATACAGCAGCTTTTCACTTATTTTGATTTAGTTGGATTTTCTGTTGGAAATAACATCAAATACAACTGCGATCAGAAGTACGGCACCTTTTACTACGTACTGCCAGGAATCACCGATACCCATGATAGACATACCCATGTTGATAACACCAAGGAGAAGAGCACCGATTACAACACCGCCTACAGTACCGCTTCCGCCGTATGCAGAAGCACCGCCGATGAAGCAGGAACCGATTGCATCCATCTCGAAGGAAGTACCTGTACTACCATTTACAGAACCTACACGTGCTGCGCAGAGAAGACCTGCAAGTCCGGCAAGTAAGCCCATATTTGCGTATGCAATAAAGTAAACCTTGTTTGTATCAATACCGGAAAGCTGTGTAGCTTTCTCGTTGCCGCCGATTGCGTAGAAGTAACGTCCAAATGCGGTCTTGGATGTGATGAAGTTGTAGATCATGCAGATTGCAACTACCCATACAAGCATTACGGAGATACCTTTGTACTGGTACAGTTTGTAGCAGTACCACAGAATAACAACTGCGATTACGGCTGCTCTGCTGTAATCAGAAGCTGCTGTGTTCTGGCGATAGCCTTTTTTCGCTTTGTTTGCTCTGGATTTCATAGTGGAGAAAATAACGTAGCATGCAATGATCACACCAACGATCAGAGCGGAATATTTCTTTCCATCATCAAGTCCTGGAATGTTGATATAAGAAGTAAATACATTCAGGAAAGATTTGTTCTGGATGGATACGGTTTTGTTGTCCAGTACCAGGCGGCCGAATCCACGGAAAATGAACATACCAGCAAGTGTTGTAATAAATGGAGGAATTCTCTTATAACCAATCCAGTAACCCTGCCAAACACCAACCAGAAGGCCGATTACCAGACAGAGGATAATGGTAAGTAATGGGTTAAATCCCTTGCTGCCAATGAGAACAGCTGCAACACCGCCTACAAAACAGATAACAGATCCAACGGAAAGATCGATGTTACCACCAGTTAAGATACAAAGCAGCATACCACATGCAAGAACCAGTACGTATCCGTTCTGGAGCATAAGGTTTGACATGTTCTGTGCATAAAGAAGTCTTCCATCAGTAAGAACACAGAACAGGATAAATACGATCACAAGCGCAATGACCATCGTATATTTTCTAAAAAAATCCTTTATTTTGGAATTCATATCGTTTTCCCCCTTGATTATTTCTTCTGATTCTGCATGATATGTGCCATGATGCCTTCCTGGGTTGCCTCTTTCGCATCCAGTTCTCCAGCCATCTTGCCTTCATTCATAATATAAATTCGGTCACACATACCAAGGATTTCAGGCATTTCAGAGGAAATCATGATTACAGATTTTCCCTCTTCTACCATCTGATTGATCAGACAGTAAATATCATATTTCGCACCTACATCAATTCCTCGGGTAGGTTCGTCCAGAATCAGAATATCCGGTTCTGTAAACATCCACTTTCCAAGAAGGGCTTTCTGCTGGTTACCACCGGACAGATTGCCGATACGCTGCTCGTTGGAAGGTGTCTTGGTTCCCATTTCTTCTGTCATCTTTTCTGCAAGCTGTACTTCAAGGTCGGTATTGATGATTCCCCTGTCACAGACTTTGGAAAGACGGGCCAGAGTGGTGTTGAAACGGATGGACTCATCAAGGATCAGTCCGTTTGTTTTACGGTCCTCAGTTACATATGCAAGACCATGCTGGATGGCTGCCCGAGGATCCTTAAGATCTACTTTTTCACCCTTTATATACAATTCTCCGGTAATTGCACTGCCATAGCTCTTACCGAAAATGGACATTGCCAGCTCTGTACGGCCTGCACCCTGCAGTCCTGAGAAACCAACAACCTCACCTTTATGTACTTTAAAGGAAATATTGTCGTCTACAATTTTTTCCGGATACAGAGGATGATGAACAGTCCAGTTCTTTACCTCAAGCATCACGTCCTTGCTTACATTGTGCTCGCGTTTCGGATAACGGTCTTCCATAGGACGGCCAACCATTCCTTTGATGATTCGGTCCTCACTTAAGTCATCCACGCCTTTTGTAAGTGTCTCGATCGTACTTCCGTCTCGAAGAATGGTACAACGGTCTGCACAGTAAATGATCTCATTCAGTTTGTGTGTGATAATAATGGATGTCAGTCCCTGCTTCTTGAATTCCATAAGCAGATCCAGAAGCATTTTTGCATCTTCATCATTCAGGGATGAAGTAGGCTCATCCAGGATGAGCAGTTTTACTTTTTTGGAAAATGCTTTCGCAATTTCAACCAGCTGCTGTTTGCCGGTTCCAATATCTTTAATTAAGGTCTGGGCAGATTCGTGAAGTCCTACCTGAGCCATGTGTTTTTCTGCTTCACTGTAGGTTCTGTCCCAGTCGATGGCTCCTCTTTTATTTTTGATCTCGTTTCCGAGAAACATGTTTTCACCGATGGAAAGCAGTGGGATTAATGCAAGTTCCTGATGAATAATAACGATACCTTTTGCCTCGCTGTCATTAAGCTTTTTAAACTTACATTCTTCACCTTCATAGGTAACCGTTCCAGTATAGCTGCCGTATGGATACTGACCACTTAATACGTTCATCAATGTGGACTTTCCCGCACCGTTCTCACCGATCAGCGCATGAATCTCTCCACGCTGAACTTCAAGGTTAACGTTATCCAAAGCTTTGACACCGGGGAATTCCTTCGTAATGTGTTCCATTACTAAAATATTATCAGCCAAAATGGCGCCCCCTTTCCCATAAAGCAGGCGGGGCTTTTCACCCCGCCCGCATTTACAACATTACTGTTCTTTTTGTGAGCAGTAACTTTTATTTGTATGACGTTCTCTCAGTTCACTTAGTTTGCCGGATGAAGATATCCGTCGTCGTCCATTGTGTAGTATCCAGGATCAACAAGTGCTTCCTGAAGGTTGTCTTTTGTTACAACTGTTGGAACCAGAAGGAAGGATGGGCATTTGTTGCCTTCAGATGTCTCATAGGACTCTGTGTCATAAGTACAATCGAAATCCCAGCCGGAAGCCTCGATCAGAGACTCATCAACGGTATCACCAGCCAGCATTGCTTTTGCCAGGTCAAGTGTTACTACTGCTTCGTTAGCAACTGCTTTGTAAACGGTCATGGACTGTTTTCCATCAACGATGTTTGCAAGGTTCGCTTCGTCACCATCCTGTCCTGTAATAAGAACAGTATTGCTTCCAGCATAGTCAGACTCAATTGCCTGTGTTACACCAAGTGCTGTGGAGTCGTTGGAGCAAAGTGCTACGTCAAGCTGTGTTCCGTCTGCATAGTAGGATGCCAGAATGTTCTGCATTCTTTCAAGGGCTGTCTGTGTATCCCATGCAGGTGTTGCAACAGAATCGAAGTCTGTCTGTCCGGAAACTACATTTAAGGTTCCTGCATCGATGTATGGTTTTAACACATCAAATGCACCGTTGAAGAAGTAGCCTGCATTGTTGTCAGCAGGATCACCAGCTGTAAACTCGATATTGTATGTCTTATCGCCGGCATTTTCAAGATCCAGAGTGTCTACAACGTACTGTCCCTGAAGGGTACCAACTGTGTAGTTATCAAAGGATACATAATAGGAAACAGCGTCGGATTTGATCAGACGGTCATAGGAAATAACCGGGATCCCTGCTTCTGCAGCTTCATCCATAACTGTGTTAAGAGCCTCACCATCAATAGCAGCTACTACTAACAGGTTAACTCCATCAGAAATCAGGTTCTGGATATCGTTTACCTGACGATCTGTCTCATTGTCAGAGTAGGTAAGCTCAACTTCATATCCAGCGTCCTCAAACTGCTTCTGCAGATAAGAACCATCACGATTCCAACGTTCCAGTGACTGTGTAGGCATTGAAATACCGATCTTTCCGCCTTCAGCTGCTGCATCCTCTGCAAATACCGGAACTGTAAATGAACTAACTGCCATTGCTGCTACCATTGCCATTGCTACTTTTCTCTTCATGAAAAAACCTCCCGTATCATTTTTATTTGCTATGTCGTATAGCTTTCTGATGGGATTATAATATCATACAGGCAGTTTGTGTAAAATGGACTAATTTTGGATTGCTCTTTCAATTTTTGTGTTGGTATGTGCACATTTTTGTGCTGGACTGGATATTTTTGTTGTAGGATAGTACTAGATTGTAATTATGTGCTATTGACATTTTTGAGATGTGAAGGGGTGGATTAGTTAATCAAGGCGGACGCTTTCCCCCAGGTGTGCCGGGACAGACAATGACGAATTTCGGGATTTGGCTCCGTCGCCTATTGATTTAACTTAAACTTGTTAGTAACCAGTGAGTTTGCAATGTATATTCGTGAGCAGGTCATTTCAGGAGCGGTCTTAACGGAGACGAGATCCACTGTCTACGGAGACTTAGCATCGAAGGCTCTCCTGAGATACTTAGCCGCAGTTGACAGTTAGCTTGGCGGAGTGTTGCGACGATCTGCGATGAATATACATTGTGAACTCACGTCCGGGTAACGACGCTACTTCACTAATCTACCCTATAGTAAATCCATCCGCATCAATCAAAAAACTGTATTCCCATAAGAGTCAGTCCCTGGGCGGGGGCGGTGGGGCCGGCGGCGGAGCGGTCTTTGGCGTCCAGGATTTTCTGCATGCGCTCCGGTGGATACTGGCCGTTTCCGATTTCAATCAGGGTTCCGGAAATAATACGCACCATATTATAGAGGAAACCAGTTCCGGAAACACGGATGGTAACCATATCTCCCTCGCGGAAAACCTCAATGCCAGTCACAGTACGGATGGTAGTTTTCACCTGGGCACCGGAACCGCAAAAGCTGGCAAAGTCATGACGTCCAATCAGATAAGAGGTAGCCTCCCGCATTTTGTCCACATCCAGCTTATAATGATAGAAATAAGAATACAGCCGCTCTGTAGGCACCGGGAATTTCCGGTTCAAAATACGGTATTCATAAGTTTTCTCACTGTCACAGTATCTCGGATGGAAATCCAGTTCCACCTCCTCAGACATCTGAATCCGGATATCCTCCGGAAGCCGCTGGTTCAGCGCATACGAAATCTTTTCCCCGGGAATGCGGGTATTGGTATCAAAAACAGCCACATTGCCAAGAGCATGCACTCCCGCATCCGTACGGCTGGCCCCGATGGTCTCAATCTTTTCCCCAAGAAGCTCGGAAAGAGTATCATTGAGAACTCCCTGCACGGTAATTCCATTTGGCTGAGTCTGCCAGCCGCAGTAATTGGTTCCATCGTATGCAACAACAAGTCCAATTCGCTTCATATTTTTCTCCTTGTTAAAAATCCCTCACCTGCTTCTTTCGCACAGATGAGGGAATATATATTCTCAGAAATTTATAGATATCGTTTACAGTCCTGCCACACGGAAGCCCACTGCAACCGCAAGATAAGCCACCATAACTCCATAGGCCGCATGGTCTCTCTTCTTATAGCTAAGAGGCTTCATCTGAGTACGATTGTCACCGCCGTGGTAACATCTCGCCTCCATAGCCATGGCCAGATCATTGGCCCGGCGGAACGCGGAAATAAACAGCGGCACCAGAAGGGGCACCATATTCTTCGCCTTCTGAATCAGATTTCCATTCTCGAAATCAGCACCGCGGGCAATCTGCGCCTTCATGATCTTGTCCGTCTCCTCCAGAAGAATAGGAATAAAACGAAGGGCAATGGACATCATCATGGCAATGTCATGAACAGGCACATGAATTTTATTCAAAGGACGGAGCAGTCTCTCCAGACCATCCGTCAGCTGATTCGGTGTGGTAGTCAGGGTCATAATGGAAGAACCGATTACCAGAAAAACCAGTCGGATCGCCATAGTTCCCGCAAGAACAAGCCCCTCCTTTGTCACCTTAAGAAATCCCAGCTTCCACACAACCTCACCAGGCGTCAGTATCATATTAAAAAATATGGTAATCAGAAGCAGCATAAAAATGGTCTTCAGTCCCTTGAAAATAAATTTTACCGGAACCTTTGACATCAGGATCATTCCAGCAAGAAATACACCTGCCACCGCATATCCTAAGAACGTATGAAACAAAAATACCGACACAATAAAAGCGATGGTTCCCACAAGCTTGGTTCTTGGGTCCAGCTTATGGATCACGGAATCCGCCGGATAATACTGTCCAATGGTAATATCTCTGATCATGCTTCGCTGCCTCCCTTCTTAAGAAGTGAAGGCTTCTGCTTTTTCAGCGCTGCCAGAATGGTCTCCTTTGCTTCCTCCACTGTGGTTGCAGTAGGATCCACATCCAGCCCATTCTCAGAAAGAGCATGCATGATATAGGTAATCTGCGGCGCCGCAAGTCCCATCTCTTCCAGTTCCTTATAATGGGAAAATACATTCTTCGGGGTATCGTCAAATACCATTTCCCCATGATTCATGACGATCAGGCGCTCCACATATTTGGCAATGTCTTCCATGCTGTGGGAAACCAGAATAATGGTGATTCCCCTCATTTCGTGAAGTGCTGCAATCTGATCCAGGATATCATCCCTGCCCTGCGGGTCAAGACCAGCAGTAGGCTCATCCAGTATCAGAATCTTCGGGTTCATGGCCAGAACGCCTGCAATGGCCACTCTCTTCTTCTGTCCTCCGGAAAGTTCAAATGGAGATTTGGTAAAATTCTCTTCTTTGACACCCACGTGGACAAGGGCTTTCTTCGCCTCTTCCTCTGCCTGCTCTTTGGAAAGTCCCTGGTTCATAGGACCAAAGCACACATCTGCCAGCACCGTATTTTCAAACAACTGGTGCTCCGGGTACTGGAACACCAGTCCCACCTCGCTTCGAAGCGCCCTGCGGTCATAATTTTCAGCCCACACATCTTCTCCATTATAAAGGACCTGGCCGCTGGTTGGCTGGATCAGTGCATTAAAATGCTGGATCAGAGTTGATTTCCCGCTTCCGGTATGTCCGATCACACCGATGAACTGACCATCCGGAATCACAAGATTAATGTCCTTCAAGGCATGGCTCTCATATGCAGTGCCCTGACTGTAAGTAAAAGTTACGTTCTTAAGCTCTATCGACATAATGCACCTACCAATTCCTCTTTTGTCAGTATTCCTTCCGGAATGTCCACGCCAGCCTTATGAAGCTCGTGGGCAAGCAAAGTTACCTGCGGTACATCCAGTCGGTATTTCTTCAGGGTCTCCACCTGGGAAAAGATTTCCCTTGGAGTTCCCTGCATCACAACATTTCCACGGTCCATTACATAAACCTTGTTGGCATGAATGACCTCTTCCATATAATGGGTGATCAGAATAACGGTTACATTCTCTTTTTGATTCAGCTCAGAAACAGCTTCCAGTACTTCTCTTCTGCCGTTCGGATCCAGCATTGCAGTAGGCTCATCCAGCACAATGCAGCTGGGACGCATAGCTACAACGCCAGCTATGGCAACTCTTTGCTTCTGTCCTCCGGACAGCTTGTTCGGAGATGCATAACGGTAAGCGGTCATTCCTGTCTTTTTCAGACTGTCATCCACACGCTTCCAGATTTCTTCTGTAGGAACGCCCATATTCTCAGGACCAAATCCTACATCCTCCTCCACAACCGTACCAATGATCTGGTTGTCCGGATTCTGAAAAACCATGCCTGCTCTCTGGCGGATTTTCCATAATTCCGGTTCCTTGGCTGTATCCATATCATCAACCCACATGGTTCCCTCAGAAGGGATCAGAAGCGCATTCATCTGCTTCGCCAGTGTGGATTTTCCGGAACCATTGTGCCCCAGAACGGCCACAAAATCGCCGGCTTCAATGTCCAGGTTTACATCATTGACGGCACGCTGTGTTGCCTCCACATTGCCGTCCTCATCATACTTGAGATAGTCAAATCCCAGCTTGAACGCCTTGATAATTCCCATATATTTTTCCTCGTATATTAGTTCTGAGCCTCGTCCGTAGCTGCCGGAGCGAATCCAGTCAACTCGTCCATTAACGCCCAGATCTCATCTCTTCCCTGTTTGGTCTCAGCAGAAAAAGGAATGATCCTGCTTCCCGGGCGCAGCTTCAGTCCGTCTTTGATTGCTTTTACATTCTTCTGTACCTGGCTTCTTTTCAGCTTGTCAAGCTTGGTTGCGATAATGATCGGATTGTATCCGTTGTTTACGATCCAGTCATACATCAGCTTGTCATTTGCAGAAGGCTCATGGCGGATATCAATCAGCAGAAAAACCGCCTTCAGAGTCTGGGAAGTGTGAAGATAACGCTCGATCATCTTTCCCCATTTCGCTTTCTCTGTCTCCGGGACCTTGGCATATCCATATCCCGGAAGATCCACAAGGTACATAAAATCATTCACATTGTAAAAATTGATGGTCTGTGTCTTTCCTGGCTGGGAGCTTGTCCTTGCCAGTGCCTTCCGGTTCATCAGACCGTTAATGAGGGAGGATTTTCCCACATTGGATTTCCCTGCAAAAGCGATTTCAGGTCTTCCTGTGTCCGGCAGTTTGCTGGTAATACCGCAAACGATATCCAGTGAAACATTTTTAATTACCATTTTTCCTACCTCTCATTTCAGGCAAGTGCTCGTTCCAGCACTTCGTTCATATTTTCAACGAAGATGATCTTCAGTCCGTCTGTGATCTCTTCATCCAGTTCTTTAATGTCAGGCTTGTTTTCCTTGGGTACAAGTACTTCCTTGATCTTGGCGTACTTGGCAGCAAGAAGCTTCTCCTTCAGTCCGCCGATTGGAAGAACACGTCCCCGAAGGGTGATTTCTCCGGTCATTGCAAGGTCAGCGCGTACCGGCTTTCCAACAATTGCAGACAGCATGGCGGTTGCCATGGTAATTCCGGCGGACGGGCCATCCTTTGGAACAGCACCTTCCGGAATATGTACATGAATGTCATTTTCCTGGAAAAATTCCTGATCAATTCCATACTTAGAAGCAACAGAACGGATATAGCTGATGCCAGCCTGTGCAGATTCCTTCATCACATCTCCAAGCTGTCCGGTCAGCACAAATTCCCCTTTGCCAGGCATAATGTTGACCTCGATCTGAAGGGTATCACCGCCTACCTGTGTCCATGCAAGGCCTCTTGCGATACCGATCTCGTCTTTCTTGTTCGCCATCAGATAATTGTATTTCTCCTGTCCCAGGAAATCGGAAAGATTCTTGCCTGTGACTGTTACTTTTTCCTTGCCTTCTTCCATGATCAGACGTG
The DNA here is from genome assembly GCF_003460605.1 of Ruminococcus sp. AF31-8BH. GTDB lineage: Bacteria > Bacillota > Clostridia > Lachnospirales > Lachnospiraceae > Blautia_A > Blautia_A acetigignens. The sequence goes on along the minus strand of NZ_QTVN01000009.1, from coordinate 215,468 downwards.
CTGTCTTGCGGCAGATCTGTCCGATCAGGCGCTCCAGGTTACGCACTCCAGCTTCCTTGGTGTAATTATTGATGATCTTGCGAAGGGCTGTACTCTGAATGGAAAGCTTGCCTTTGGGGATTCCATTGGCTTCCATCTGCTTGGGAATCAGATGTTCCTTGGCAATGTGCTCTTTCTCATTCTCTGTATAACCGCTGATCTCAATAACCTCCATTCGATCCAGAAGAGGTCTTGGAATCCCCTGGATGTCATTGGCAGTTGCAATAAACAATACCTCGGAAAGATTCTGCGGCAGTTCTACATAGTGGTCATTAAAATGACTGTTCTGCTCCGGATCCAGCACCTCCAGAAGTGCGGAGGAAGTGTCTCCCTTGTAATCGCTGCTGGTCTTATCGATCTCGTCCAGAAGCATCAGAGGGTTGGCTACCCCTGCCTGTTCAAGGGCAACTGTCACTCTTCCCGGCATCGCTCCTACATAGGTCTTTCGGTGACCTCTGATCTCTGCCTCATCTCTTACGCCGCCCAGACAGATACGCACATAGCGTTTGCCTGTAGCTTCGGCAACGGACTTGGCAATAGAAGTCTTACCGGTTCCAGGAGGTCCCACCAGACAAAGAATGGGGGATTTGCCCTTGTGTGTCAGTTTACGGACAGAAAGGAACTCCATAATTCGTTCCTTTACATCCTTCAGGCCATAGTGCCCCTCTTCCAGGATCTTCCATGCAGCTTTCAGATTCTCAGAATCCTCAGAGCATTTGTCCCAGGGAAGAGAAAGAAGGGTCTCGATATATCCACGGAGAATACTGCTCTCCGCTGCATTGGTGCTGGTGATCTTGAAGCGTCCGATTTCCTTGAGAATACGGTCCTTCACTTCCTGGGACGCAGTCAGTTCTCTTGCTTTCCTACGGAATTCCTCTGCCTCATCAGCAGTATTATCCTCCCCAAGCTCCTCACGGATCAGCTTCAGCTGCTCTCTCAAAATATATTCACGCTGGTTCTTATCCACCCGCTTCTTCAGCTTCTGCTGAAGGTCATGGCTGATGTCCAGCACATTGATCTCATTGCTGAGAATCGCGCCAAGAAGCTCATATCTGTCAGACAGCTTTCCTGCCTCCAGAAACTTCTGCTTGCTCTGCCAGGAAAGAGGCAGGTTTACTGCGATCTGGTCAATCAGCTCCTTTGTCTTCTGGCAGTTGAGAATCTGGGCAGCCAGTTCCTTGCCTATTTTGCCCCCTTTGGTGCAGTAGGTATGGAAAAGCTCCCGGATGCTTCTGTACATAGCCTCGAGCATTGCCTGAGGCAGTTCCTCTTCTTCCTCGTCAGTCAGGACGATCTCCGCCCTGAGATAGGGTGTCTCCTGCTCCAGTCCCAGAAGTTCTGCTCTTCTGGTTCCTTCCACAAGGACACGCAGCAGATTGTCCGGAAGTTTGACAACCTGTTTGATATATGCCACGGTTCCTACCTGAAAAAGCTGCACAAAGCCCGGATCTTCAATCTGTGGATCCTTCTGTGTCACCAGAAAAATCTTCTGATCCTGGAGCATTGCAGCCTCAATGGCTTTCTTGGAACGCTCCCGGCTTACATCGAAATGGATGATCATGCCCGGGAGTATGGTAGTTCCGCGAAGCGCGATGGCAGGAAGTACATTGATCGGCTCACTCATCTGTCGTCAGGTCCCTTCTTCACGCTGTTTCAGGAGTGCCTTTCTTGCGTGCACGCTGGTTTCTTCTGCCTGTATTGGAAGCACCTGCCTGCTGCACCAGAGGTTCCCCGTGAACGATCTGAGGTTCACCTGTTCCCTCCACAGCTTCTTTTGTAATAATGCATTTACGAATGGTGTCATCGGATGGAGTCTTGTACATCAGATCCATAAGGGTGCTCTCCATAATTGCACGAAGTCCTCTGGCTCCTGTTTTACGCTCCATAGACTTTCTGGCCATAACACGAAGTGCCTCATCCTCAAAGTCAAGCTCCACGCCGTCAAGCTCAAACAGCTTGTGGTACTGCTTGGTCAGTGCATTCTTCGGCTCCTGAAGGATGCGAAGAAGCGCATTCTCGTCAAGTCCGTCCAGTGTTACCACAACCGGAACACGTCCTACAAACTCCGGAATCAGGCCATAACGGATCAGATCCTCCGGCATTACCTGCTTAAACAGCTCGCCCACGTTCTGCTCTTCCTTGGAAGCAACCTCAGCACCAAAGCCGATTGCCTTGGTATCCTGTCTGCCCTCAATGATCTTCTCCAGACCGTCAAAAGCACCGCCGCAGATAAACAGAATGTTGGTGGTATCGATCTGAATAAATTCCTGATGGGGATGCTTTCTTCCTCCCTGAGGCGGAACGCTTGCCACAGTTCCCTCCAGAATTTTCAGAAGTGCCTGCTGTACACCTTCACCGGAAACATCACGGGTGATGGATACATTCTCAGACTTACGTGTGATCTTATCGATCTCATCGATATAAATAATTCCGTACTGCGCACGGTCAATATCATAGTCAGCAGCCTGGATAATTTTCAGAAGGATATTCTCAACATCCTCGCCTACATATCCGGCCTCTGTCAGTGTAGTGGCATCTGCAATGGCAAATGGCACATTCAGAAGTCTCGCCAGTGTCTGTGCAAGCAGGGTCTTACCGGAACCAGTTGGTCCCAGCATCAGAATGTTGCTCTTCTGAAGCTCCACATCCAGGTTCTTGGATGCAGTGACACGTTTGTAATGATTGTATACAGCAACAGAAAGTGCTTTCTTGGCCTCATCCTGTCCGATTACATAGTCGTCCAGAATCGCATGGATTTCCTCTGGCTTCATCAGATTGATCTCTGATCCAAGAATATCTTCCTGATCGTATCCTCCAAATTCTTCTTCCATGATCTCCGAGCAGATTCCCACACACTCATCGCAGATGTAGGCTCCATCCGGTCCAGCGATCAGCTTGCGGACCTGGTCCTCGGTTTTCTGGCAAAAGGAACATCTTACCTTTCCTTCTCTTATCTTCTCAGCCATGAATCTCTAACTTTTCCTTTCTACATAAAGAAGCCTTTTATTCAGAAAAAGATTTCTTTATTTATTAAAATTTGAAATTTTTTATAAAATATTCCTATTTTACAAAATTTTCCCATTTTACAAGATAAGACTCCTGTCAGTTCAGGAGTCTTTTCTTACAGTAGCATGCAAAAGAAAACTCCGGTCGGGGTTTCTTTTGTTTTCAATATTATTTGTGGGCTACAACACCATCGATCAGACCATAAGCCAATGCTTCTTCTGCGGACATATAATTGTCGCGGTCTGTGTCTTTCTCTACAACCTCAAGAGGCTGTCCGGTGTTTGCTGCCAGGATCTCATTTAATGTTCTCTTTGTCTTGGCAATGTGGTCTGCCACGATCTGGATCTCGGTAGCCTGTCCCTGGGCTCCGCCAGAAGGCTGGTGGATCATGATCGTAGAATTCGGCAGTGCAAATCTCTTGCCCTTTGTACCGCCAGCAAGAAGGAACGCTCCCATGCTGGCAGCCATTCCCAGACAAATAGTGGAAACATCGCACTTAATATACTGCATGGTATCATAAATTGCCATACCAGCTGTCACGGAACCGCCCGGGCTGTTGATATAAAGCTGGATGTCCTTTCCAGGATCCTCTGCTTCCAGAAAAAGCAGCTCTGCAACTACCAGGCTGGCAGTTACATCATTAACTTCTTCTCCCAGGAAAATGATTCTGTCCTTCAGAAGCCTTGAATAGATGTCGTAGCTTCTCTCCCCTCTGCTTGTCTGCTCAATGACATAAGGCACTAAACTCATATATTCCCTCTTTTCTTATCAGGTAAGCACTCCCGAGCCTGTCAGGAGTGCCTTCATTCAAATCTGATTACTCAGCGTCTGCTGCTTTCTCAGCCTCAACAGCTGCGTCAGCGATCAGTGTAACTGCTTTCTGAACAGACAGATCTTTCTTCAGCTGCTCAATTCCGTCCTCACCGATTGCTTCTCTGATCTTGTCAGCTTCCATCTTGTAAGCGTCTGCCATCTTCTGGATCTCTTCTGTGATCTCTTCCTCAGACGGCTGTGTATTCTCTGTCTCAGCGATCTTCTCAAGAACCAGTCTTGTCTGGATTCTCTTAAGAGCCTGCGGCTTCATGTCTTCCATCATCTTGTCCATGCTCTGGCCTGTGAACTGGAAGTACTGATCCATGGATAATCCCTGCTGCTGCATTCTTCTTGCGAAGTCATCCATCATCTGACGGCACTGGGTCTGGATCATAAGATCCGGAATATCCATCTGTGCATTCTCGATTGCTTTATCTACTGCTGCATTCTCTTTTGCAGTTCTTGCTTCTTTTTCTTTCTTCTCTGTCAGGTTCTTCTTAACGTCTTCTTTGTACTCAGCAAGAGTATCAAACTCAGATACGTCCTTAGCGAACTCATCGTCAAGCTCCGGAACCTCTTTGGTCTCGATTTTCTTAACATCGCACTGGAATACTGCTTCTTTGCCAGCAAGCTCTTTTGCCTGATATTCCTCCGGGAAAGTAACCTTAACTTCTACATGATCGCCTGTGTTAGCGCCAACAAGCTGATCCTCGAATCCAGGAATGAATGTGCCGGATCCAAGTGCAAGAGCGTAGTCAGATCCTTTGCCGCCGTCAAATGCAACGCCGTCAACAAATCCCTCAAAGTCGATTGTTGTGATATCGCCGTTTGCTGCTGCACGATCCTCAACAACAACTGTTCTGGAGTTCTTATCCTGCTCTTTCTTAACTTCTGCGTCAACTTCCTCGTCTGTTACAGCGATCTCAGTCTTCGGAACCTCTACTCCCTTGTAGTCTCCAAGAGTAACCTCTGGCTTGGTAGCAACATCAGCTGTGAAGATAAGTGCCTTTCCTGGCTCCATCTGTGTAACGTTGATCTCTGGCTGGGAAACGATCTCAAGGTCGCAATCAGCAATTGCTTTGCTGTACTCCTGCGGTACAAGAGAATTCACAGCATCTTCCATGAATACTCCCTTACCGTACATGCTCTCGATCATCTTTCTAGGAGCTTTTCCTTTACGGAATCCTGGAAGGCTGATTCTGCTTTTCTGTTTCTGGTAAGCTTTCTCCATTGCTTTGTCTAACTCTTCAGCGGAAACTTCGATGGTAAGTTTCGCCATGTTTTTCTCTAATTTCTCCACCTGTAAACTCATTTTCGTGTTCCTCCTTAATATTCAGGTAAAATGTCAGGTCCAATGCAGCCGCATGTGCATAGCGGATAGACATTGTCCGTTTTTCAATCATAATGCAGGGTTTCCCCCTATTATTACAGTCATTGTAGAAGTATAGCACAACCAGATTAAAAACACCAGTGTTTTTTTATGGTTTTCCCTGTTATTCCTGAAAAAAATAGAGTTTTTGGCGGTTATTCCTACTTATATACTACAGATTCTGCGATCTGGTCTGCTTTTTCCTGGCCAAGAAGCTGGGAAATCAGGGAAAGACTGAAGTCGATGGCAGTTCCAAGGCCGCGGCTTGTGGTGATATTGCCGTCCACGACTACGTTGTCCTCCAGGCGTACTGCATCTCCTAATCCGTCCATGCAGGATGGATATGCAGTTGCTTTCTTTCCATGTAAAAGTCCGATCTGGGCAAATACGGTGGGTGCTGCACAGATGGCTGCGATCCTGCCTCCATTATTATAGAAGTTTTTCAGAAGGTCGGTGAGGGGTGCAAATGCGCCAAGGTTGGTGGTGCCAGGCTGTCCTCCCGGAAGGACCAGCATGTCTGCATCCGTGAAGTCCGTTTCCGCGAAAGTCTGGTCTGTAAGCATGGTGATGCTGTGGGCAGTTGTGATCTGCTTTGTGTTTTTTATGGAAACTGTGGTGATGGTGATTCCGGCTCTTCGCATAAGGTCTACTACGGTCAGGCCTTCAATGTCTTCGAAACCGTCTGCGAGAAAAATGTATACTTTTTTGCTCATGGGAAAGTCCTCCTTATTTTGATTCCTATTGATAAATTCATTGTATCAACAAGCTAATTTTCCGAACAATCAACTTATCGATATACTAACTTGCTCATAGCCTGCATATCAGTCAAACTGCAGCTATAAGTGAATATTAAATCTTTTTAAGGGTTACATTTGTTTTCCTTTATCAGATGCTGCCTGGAGTGCTTCGAATACGGCGCTGCGGAAGCCGTTTTTCTCAAGGGTGCGGACGCCTTCAATGGTAGTTCCGGCCGGGGAGCAGACCATGTCTTTAAGTTCGCCCGGATGCATGCCAGTTCCCAGAACCATCTTGGCACTTCCAAGTACAGACTGGGAGGCAAACTGATAAGCCTGCTTTCTTGGCATTCCCTGTGCGACTGCTGCGTCTGCCATTGCTTCAATGAACATAAAAACATATGCGGGGGAGCATCCGCTGACTGCTCCGACTGCATCCATCAGACGCTCCGGGACTACCTCTGTGCGTCCGAAGCTGTTGGTGATGGCAAGAATCTGGTCCAGATCCTCTTTGGTTACGCGGTCATTGGCGCAGGCGCCTGTCATGCCTTCGCCTACTTGTGCCGGGGTATTGGGCATCAGGCGTACCACTTTCAGAGGCTGCTCGCATTTTTCTTCCAGCCATGCAAGAGTTTTGCCGGGGGCAATTCCTACGATCATGTGATCCGGTGTCAGGCAGCCTTTGATCTGGCTGATTACTTCTTCGTAGAACTGAGGCTTCACAGCTAATATAACAATATTTGCATTTTTTACGACTTCACAGTTGTCCATAGTTGTGACAACCCCAAGTTTTTCCCGGCTTCTTTTGCTTCCTTCTTCTGTAAGATTTGAAACAATAATCTCATCTTTCGCAAATACACCTTTTTTCAGGATTCCACCGATCATCGCAGACCCCATATTTCCACATCCGATAAATCCAATTTTCATATTTTTCTGCTCCTCTCATGTAAGCCAATCATCAGTTAAGGCTCATTATAAAATAAAAAAATTTAAGGTGCAATATATAGGCATAAAAAAATAGCTGTCCTGTACTTTGGCGAGTCTCGACAGCTATTTTTTACGAAACATATTTGTCAATTTATATTTTTCCTGCTCAGGGTACTGTTGTGGTACTCGGTGGAGTAGGTCACATCCTCGCCGAACCAGCTGGGGGGCTGGTAGGCGTGGGCGGCTTCTTCGGAGGGGAACTCTACCTCAGCCAGAAGAAGGCCCTCATAAGGTGCTTTGAACACATCCAGTTCAATGGACAGTCCATCCTTCTCCGGAATCACATAGCGCACCTTGGAGATCACGATTCCGTCCGCCTTCAGCTTCAGGTGCTCATAAGCCTCCTTCGTCAAGGGCAGATTGTACTCCTCCCTTGCCAGAAGTCCCTTTGACTTATAGGTGAGATAATAGTTGTCATTTGACTTGCGAATCCGCACCACCGGTTCTGTGCACAGATATCCCTGTTCGATCACCTTGCAGGGATACTGCTCCAGATTTTCCGGAAGGTTCTCTTTTTTCACAAGAAATTTTCTCTCGATTTCCATAGAATTCCCTCCTGATAAAGCTTTTTCAAACATGCCCTAAAGCAGTTCAGGCATTACTATTCACTCCGTGTCCAGCAGCACTTAAGCTTCCTCTTTTTCTTCATCCTCTTCTTCCACAGGATCCGGAGTCCAGTTTCTTCTTCCGAATCTGGTGACAAGAGCCAGCATTTCTTTTTGCAGTTCCTTTGTAAACTGGCCTTCTGTCAGACGCCATTTCCAGTTGATACCAAGTGTGGACGGCTGGTTGATCCGGGCCGTATTATCCAGCTGCAGATAATCCTGGATTGGAATGATACATCTTCCAGCCGCACTTCCCATTACCAGACGGATCATGTTTCTGCAGATTCCCTTCTCATCATCATGGAAATTCCACAGATATTCACGAACCATATGACGCTCCTCAGGCGTAATATCACTGTACCAGCCAAGAAGAGTCTCATTGTCATGAGTTCCGGTATAAACCACACAGTTGTTTGTATAATTATGCGGCAGATAATCGCTGGCATTTCCGGTATCGCGGGCATCAAAAGCGAACTCGATTACCTTCATATTGGGATATCCGCTCTCCTCCACAAGACGCTTCACAGAATCTGTCATAAAGCCAAGATCCTCTGCAATAATGTCTTTTTGTCCCAGTCTCTGGGAAACGGTGCGGAACAGATCCATTCCAGGTCCTTTTTCCCACCAGCCGCGCTCCGCAGTCTTATCTCCATACGGAATTGCATAATATTCATCAAAACCGCGGAAATGATCGATACGGACAACATCATACATATTAAAGCAGTGCGCCAGACGCTTCATCCACCACTCAAAGCCTGTATTCCTGTGCACATCCCATCTGTACAGCGGATTGCCCCAGAGCTGTCCTGTTGCGGAAAATCCATCTGGCGGGCATCCTGCTACCTGTGTAGGCTCATTGTTCTCATCCAGCTTGAAAAGTCCCGGATTCGCCCAGGTATCTGCACTGTCCATGGCAACATAGATGGGAATATCTCCGATAATACGGATACCTTTTTTGTTTGCATAGGCTTTTAATTTCGCCCACTGCTCATAGAATTTAAACTGCATATATTCCTGAAATTCAATTTCGAAATAAAGCTCTCTTCTGTAATAATCCAGCGCATTGTTCCAGCGAAGACGGATATCCTCCGCCCATTCGGTCCACGGAATTCCTCCGAAGCGATCCTTCACTGCCATAAAAAGCGCATAATCACCAAGCCAGTGTGCCTGCTCCTGCTGGAATCTGACAAACTCCGGATTCTTTGAGATATCGCTTCTCTCATAAGCCTTGCGAAGAAGCTTATAGCGTCCCTTGTAGATTTTCTCATAATCCACATCATCTGCTCTGGATCCGAAATCCACAGCATCGCATTCCTTCTTTGTCAGAACCCCTTCCTCAATCAGATCCTCAAGACTGATGAAATAAGGATTTCCTGCAAAAGTAGAGAAGGACTGATAAGGTGAATCCCCATAGCTGGTAGGGCCAAGAGGCAGAATCTGCCAGCAGCCCTGTCCTGCTGCCTTTAACTGGTCTACAAACTCATAAGCACTTTTTGAAAAACATCCAATTCCATATTTTGACGGCAGGCTGCTGATTGGAAGCAGCACGCCGCATTCTCTTTGAATTCCCATTTTTCCCTCCATAATATCCTGAAACATAATCCTGATTCTTTCCCTATGTCCGCTGCAGACGCCGCAGCTTTCGCAGTTTGACATACTTATTTGTATCATGGCACATTTCATCATACAGAATCAATATTAAATTTTCAAGAAATATGGCATTTTTTCCTAATAATGATATTTTTTCCTGTTTTTCACAAAACAGATCAGGGAACATACCATGCCCAGTCCCTCTGCAACTACAATAGCACCCCAGATTCCATCCATTCCCAGCACAGCAGGAAGCAGCAATACCATCCCTCCTCTAAAAATCAGGGTTCTTGTGAAAGACAAGAATGCGGACAGCGGACCATTACACAGCGCAGTGAAAAAAGAGGATGCATAAATATTAATTCCGCTTAACAAATATCCCAGTGCGAAAATCCGAAAGCCATGAACAGTCATATTCAGAAGTTCTTTGTCATAACCCACGAAAACAGCTGACAACGGATAACTGATAGCTTCAGAAACTACAACCATGATCACGGATGTAATGCCAATGATCGTGATACTTTTTCGGAATACGCTTTTTAACTCTTTATGATTTCCCGCACCATACTGGTAACTGACCACTGGAGCACTTCCTGATGAAAAACCAAGAAATGCCGCTAGGAAAACAAAATCTACATACATCATAACAGAATAAGCCGCAACTCCCATTTCCCCGATTACTTTCATCAGCTGGATATTATATAAAATACTGATCAGGGAAGCAGAAATATTGCTGAGAAGTTCTGAGGAGCCATTGGAAGCAGCCTGAAGAAGCTGTTTTCCATAAAATCTGGTTCTGGTCAGCTGCAGACCATGTTCTCTCTTCTTTGCAAAATAAAGCAGAGGAATTGCACCGCCAACCACATATCCCATAACCGTTGCCAGCCCGGCACCAGCTACTCCCATTTTCAGCACAGCAATAAATACATAATCCAGCACCATATTGGTAACGCCGGATGCAATGGACAGCACCAGTCCAAGAACAGGCTTTTCATTTACCACAAAGAAATTCTGGAAGCTGACTTGCAGCATAAATGGTACACTTCCACTAATCAGGATAGTCCCATAAGTCACACTGCTTTCCATAAGAAGGTCGCTGGCTCCTGCAAGGCGCATAATAGGACGGACAAAAATAAGAATAATTACCGTCAGTATTGCACCGATTCCTATAATACTGTAAATCAACATGGAAAAATACTGATTTGCCAGCTCCTTTTTCCCTTCTCCAAGTGTTTTGGCTACCAGTGCACTGCCTCCCGTTCCCAACATAAATCCAACAGCTCCGATAATCATGGCGACCGGGAATGCAATGTTAATTGCGGAAAGTGCCATAGCTCCCACAAGATTGGATACAAACAATCCATCTACCACGCTGTAAATGGAGGCAACGATCATCGTAACCACAGAGGGCAGCGTAAAACGCAGCAAGCGGCTGTAGGTAAAATGATCGGATAATCTGATCTGCATAAATAAAATTTCTCCTTATTGTTTTTTCTTATTTCTTTCCAGAAGCTTTTTCATTTCATCTTCCAGTATGTCAATATGTCTATATCCGTAATAAAGGACATTTTCTCTTTCCTGGGATGTAAGTCTTTTAAATGCTCTTTGTTCCAGCTCAAAAATCGGGTCTACTGTACTTTGCGCCAGTTCTTTTCCTTTCTCAGTAAAATGGATGGTTTTGCTCTTCTTGTTTCCAGAATCCTGTGATAAACAGATTACGCCATCCTTTTCCAGCTTTTTTAATGCACTGTTTACTGTCTGCTTTCTGAGATGCAGGCTTTCACAAAGCTGCGCCTGAGTATAGCCGCCATCATTTTCCCGAACAAAATACAGAATATCAAACATAGTTTCTGTCATTCCGAAGTGCGATGCCAGCTTATAGTAGACTTCACAGTTTTTTTTGTAAATATTGTTCACTTCTCTGGAAAATTCTTCGAAAGTCATTTCTTCCATCTGTTTTCCCCTTTCTGATTGCGAAGAAGTTTTTCTTTGGTTTGATAAAATAATCCGAAATCGGATTATTTGCAGTATAGTCCTATTTCGGATTATTGTCAAGGTATAAAAAAACAGCTTGCATAGTGAAGTTTGGCATTTTTTACAGCATCATTTATTCTGCTGTATTGCCTTTTCCTCATACTTGCAAACTGCTTTTTCAAAGCTATTCTTTTATGTTCTTTTTATTTTCAGGCTGTCCGGGAATTTCTCGCTCCAGTCATCCTGGTGCTGGCGTCAAATTCATGGAGTTTCCTCTTGGATTCTTCACTTAAATTTCTTGGTACCTGAACCTGGATTGTTACGTACAGATCTCCGTAGACTCCGGCTTTGCCCATAACCTGAATGCCTTTGCCTCTCAGACGGATCTTGCTGCCGGACTGGGTACCTTCCGGGATACGGCACATTACCTGACCGCTTAAGGTCTGAACTCTGGCTTCTCCGCCAAGAGCGGCTGTCAGAAACGGGATATTTACAGTGGTGTAAATGTCTGCGCCTTTTCGTTCAAATCCGGCTCTTTCTCCAACATGTACCTTCAGAAGCAGGTCACCTGCCGGGGCACCGCCATAGCCTGGGTTACCTTTGCCTCTTAAGCGGATGCTCTTTCCATTGTCGATTCCTGCGGGGATGTGAACCTTCAGGGTCTGTTTGCCCTTTCCGTCAGCGTCGGAAAGATTGATCAGCTTGTCGCAGCCAAGAGCCGCTTCGTCGAAGCTGATGGAAATCTCCGCATTCAGATCCTGGCCTTTCTGCTGGTAGCTGCCGCTGCCAAACTGGCTTCCGAAGCCGGAACCTCCAAAGCCGTGTCCGCCGAAGCCATGAGCGGAACTGCCGTGGCCGAATGTGCTTCCTCCGAAGCCGCCTCCAAACAGATTCTTCAGAATGTCGTCCATGTCACCGCCTTCAAAATGGTATTCCTGATAGCTGCCGTCCGGGCTTCTGTAAGCACCGCTCTGGCCTTTTCCAAAGCCGCCAAAACCACCGAAACCAGAACTGTTAAAACCTGACTGGTTAAAGCCTCCGGCACCATATCCTGCTCCGCCGCCTTCTTCAAATGCCGCATGGCCGAACTGGTCATACAATTTCTTTTTCTCCGGGTCACTGAGCACGTTATAGGCTTCTGTAACTTCCTTGAATTTCTCTTCTGCATCTGCATTTCCTGCGTTTGAATCAGGATGATATTTCTTCGCCATCTTACGATAGGCTTTCTTTATTGTATCTTTGTCCGCGCTGCGGTTAATTCCCAGCACTTCATAATAATCTCTCTTTGCTCCCATATTGGTCACCTCTGACTCCTCAAATTCAACCTACACAAATTCCCCGGAATCACTCCCGGGGAAATCATTTTTCTTGTTCTATTCGTAATATAACATTCATTCGTGCAAGTGTCAAGCAAACATAGGGAAATTCATAATTTTTTCACATTGTTTCATTTTCTATGCTATAATAGTAACACTTTACAATTCTTTTTTGGAGGGAAATCAGATGAATCATAAAGAGCGTATGGAGCAGGGGCTGATCTATAATCCTAATCTTCCGGAGATCACGGGAGATCAGTTTGTGTATATGGATAAGCTGTGGGAGTTTAATCAGCTGAAGCCTTCACAGTTTGCAGAAAAAGAGCGCTATATGAAAGAAATGTTTGCCGAGTGCGGAGAGAACTGCTATATTGAGCTTCCATTTCGTGCAAACTGGGGTGGAAAAAATGTTCATTTCGGAAACGGTGTGTATGCCAATTTCAATCTCACACTGGTGGACGATGGGGACATTTATATTGATGACAAAGTCATGTTCGGGCCTAATGTAACCATTGCCACAGCGAACCACCCCATCGATCCAGGACTTCGCGAAAAAGCCATGCAGTACAATAAGCCAGTCCATATCTGCGAAAATGTATGGATAGGTGCGGGAACTGTCATTGTCCCTGGTGTTACCATCGGGAAAAATTCTGTCATCGGTGCCGGCAGCGTTGTCACAAAAGACATTCCGGAGAATGTGGTGGCCGTAGGCAATCCCTGCCGTGTGCTGCGGGAAATCGGGGAACATGAGCGCGAGTATTTCTATAAAAAGGAACGCATTGACTGGGAAAATTTAGGAGACATCTCATACACTCCCCTTGGCTGACTTTTCGCCAAACACTGCACTATAAAATAAACTAAGGACAAAACATGAAAAACAAACAATTAAATCTTACATCCGGTCCTATTTTACGGACTCTTGCAGAACTGGCACTGCCGATCATGGCATCTTCCTTCCTTTCCACTGCATATAACATTACGGACATGGCATGGATCGGGATGCTGGGCTCCAAGGCTGTGGCTGGCGTAGGCGTAGGAGGCATGTACGTATGGCTCTCCCAGGGATTTTCCTCCCTGACGAGAATGGGCGGCCAGGTAAACATGGCCCAGTCTCTTGGAAAAGGAGACCGGAAATCTGCAGCTGGCTTTGCCCAGGCGGCTCTGCAGCTTACCATACTTTTCGCTCTTTTCGTTACTGTAGTCAGTATGGTCTTTACAGGTCCTCTGCTGAAGTTCTTTACCCTGACAGATGCCGAAACCTACAACAGCGCCAGAATTTACATGCGCATCACCTGCGGACTGATTTTATTTTCCTTTCTTTCTCAGGTGCTGACCGGACTTTTCACAGCCCAGGGCGATTCCAAAACACCGCTGAAAGCCAACTTTTTCGGTCTGGTTCTGAACATGATCCTTGATCCTCTTCTGGTACTTGGCGTAGGACCTTTCCCAAGGCTGGAGGTGGTGGGAGCAGCCGCTGCAACTGTAACCGCCCAGATCGTGGTTCTGCTGATTCTGATCACCGGAATCATCCGCGATCATGGCGATTCCAATGTTCTGCGAAAGATTCAGCTTCTTTCCAGGCCGGAACTTTCTTACGTAAAAGGTGTATTTCGCATTGGAATCCCAACTGCATTACAGGGAAGTATTTACTGCATTATCTCTATGATCCTGACCAGAATGGTCTCCGGTTTCGGCGCCGGTGCAATCGCAGTACAGCGTGTTGGCGGACAGATTGAGTCTCTTTCCTGGAATACAGCAGATGGTTTTGGTTCTGCTTTAAATGCTTTTATGGGACAAAATTATGGAGCCAGGAAGGTTGACCGAATCAAACAGGGATACAGCATTTCCCTTCGGCTTCTGGTGTGCTGGACAGCTCTAATCACTATTGCCTTTGTATTTTTCCCAAGGTATATCTCCGTGCTGTTCTTCCATGAAGAGGAGGTGGTCCGGCTTTCTATTGATTATCTGCGGATCATCGGATTTTCTGAAATCCTGCTCAGCGTCGAGATGATGACCGTTGGCGCACTTTCCGGACTTGGAAGGACACAGCTTTGCAGCGTGATCAGCATTTCCCTTACCGTTATGCGTATTCCGCTGGCACTGATCCTTTCCGGCACTTCCCTTGGTCTGAATGGAATCTGGTGGGCCCTAACCCTTTCCAGTGTTGCGAAAGGAATTATTTTCTATATTACTTTTCAGTATATTTGCAGACATAGTCTGCTGAAAGCGGCTGGCTCAAAAAATTAAGCAAAATACTCTGGCTTACGCCAAAACATAATCATTGATAAAAAATCCCAGGCGGCTGCATGTACTTTACAGGAAGTACAGCAGATGCCTGGGACAATTTATTCATAACAATATTATCATTTCATGCTATTCTCCACTACTCCTGGAAGTACCTCATAAATGGGACAGCCCATCTTCCCCTGAAAATATTCTTTTATTTCCAGTATCTTTTTCCATCTGTCTATGGCAGCCGGATGAACGCCGTACCGAATGGTCACATCCACAAACTGTTCCATGAACTGGTAATCTTCCTCGCTGACATCGAATTTGCCAATAGAGGTGCGGATATCCTGGATCATAAATGCGTGGGAAATACAGATCTGGGCAGCCTTTTCCCAACCACGCTCTAGAATATATGCTTTCTCCGAATCCAGATCTGCACAGCGGCGTGCAATATTTTCGCAGGCCAGCGCCACATATCTGGAATGATCCACCCATACACCGGGGTTGGACTGATAAGCTTCTTTTAATGCCTGTTCTGCTGTTTTACGATCTGGTTCCATATAAAGTACCTCCTGAAACGAAAATGCCGCCTGTCGGCGACATCACTCACTACATACGAAAATCCGTTACTCTGTATCTGCAAACCTCATCCAGAACTCTGAGAGGTAAGGAGGATGAAAAATGCAGCATCGCTGCGTCCCCTGTATTTCATCCTCCCGAGTATCATTATAGTGCATTTTATATTTTTGCAATACATTTTTTCTGCCATTTTGTATTAAAATCCTGCCATTTTTTCAGGCAGGCACATACTGCTACATATTCTGCAGTGTCAGTGAGACACCTGACAGAATCAATAATACTGCCATCATCCTCCGTACCGTCTTTTCCTTCAGCAGGGAACTGCTTTTCATTCCCGCAAACAATCCCAGAATGGCAATAGGAATCAGCATAAGCGCACTTTTTAGGGTATCAAAGGTAAGCAGATGAAGGGCACTGTACAAAATAATCCGGAATGTATTGTCCGCAATAAATACGGCGCTGATATTGGCCTTGAACTCGCTTCCGCTGTCCGTCACCCGGTCCACATAGACTGCTAGAAGTGCTCCAACGCCAAATAGCCCGCAAAGAACACCAGCTAACAAACCAACTGCTCCAAATGTAAGCCTGGACCTGGGCGAAGATTGGGACAACGGATTCCCCTCTCCCCTTTTCTTGTCCCGAAAAAGCATTTCCAGCCCAAAGAGCACTGCCACATTGCCAAATATCACCTTGATATTGCTTACATCTGCATTTTTCAGAAGCAAAGCCCCCGGGATGCAGCCTGCCAGCACAAGGGCTGCCAGCGGCAGATATACCTTATAATCCAGGCTTTTCCTGTTTTTCCAGGTGAGGATAAAATTGGTGGGATACCCGATCAGCAGCTCCACCGGCGAAATATTGGCATTGGCTGCGCCAAAGCTCAAAATCGAAGTAAACACCAGCGTATTTGCAAATCCGCACAATCCCTTAATAAAGTAAGCCGTAAAAGCGGCTATGATCCATAGATACATAACATTTCCTCTCTATTTATGCTCCGTCTTCTGCCTGTACTCTCCCGGAGTGCAGTTCATATATTCCCGGAAAACCTTGCCGAAGTAGCTGCTGCTTCCAAGGCCGCAGGCGTGGCTGATCTCTGTAACGGAGGCGCGGGTTTCCGCCAGCATCTGGCAGGCCATCTGGAGGCGATAGTTCTGGATATACTGCATGGGCGTCATGTGCAGGCATTCCTGGAAAATGCGGAAGCATTCCCGCTCGCTTAGGAACACTGCGGATGCCAGCTGGGAGATAACCAGCTTTTCTGAATAGTGCTGATGAACATAGATCATCAGGTCTTTGATCTTATCGTTGTTTTTGCGCAGTTTGGGAGGCTGTGCAAGAAGAGGAACTGCCTGCTGGAAGATCCGAATCCAGATTTCAGAGAGCACTGCCCGAAGATGAATTTCAAATCCAAACTCCTTTTCGGAAATGTCAAATGCATTCCGGATCATCTTCAGGATTTCCTGGTGAACCGGATTTCCCGGATATAATGCAATCATTTCCGCCTGCGGCACTGTAATAAGCGGCAGTACATATTTCCCTTCAATCCTGCTGCCGCGCCCGCCGGAAATTAGGGACGCATCAAAGATATGGCAAAATTCAACATTCTCATTGATCAATGAAATCCCTCTGGAAGCATGCAGAATATTAGAATTCAAAAGTCCGCCGCTGCCTGCTGGAAAACAGATTTTCTCACTAGGGAGATTGTATTCCACTTCCCCGCTTTCCACATAAAAAAGCTCCACGGCCTTATGCCAGTGCCAGGGCACAAAATGATCCGGATATTGATCCAGCTCTGCCCTTGAAGCAATATAAGGAAAATCCATCCCAAAATCCGGAAGCAACTCCTCCTGGCTTCCTGCATGAAACTGAATCTGCCTGATCTTCTTCATGAATTTCCCCTCTTCTTTCCGTGTATTTGAGCGCCCAAAGGCTGCCTAAATGAATGTCTTTATTCTTCTTATCCTACCCGCATGGAAATCATCTTCGCCTTCATTGCTGCCATAGCGCTTTGCCTGCCGGATGATCTCCATGCAGTCCATATCCGGCATTTTCCAGTCGATCAGACAGATATCAAAAGGCCGCTTCTTCTCATTGGCAGAGCGGACCAGGTCGATGGCCTCCTGTCCGGTAGTTACATAGCGGTTCTGAATTTCCAGGCTGTCCAGGATCAGGGAAGTGCTCTCACAGGTGGCTGGATCATCATCCGAAGAATATTCTTGGTGATCACCATTCCAAGTCCGGTTCCCTGAATGCCCTTCAGACGCTCGTCTTCTGCTCTCTCAAAAGGAACAAACAGGCGCTGCACAAACTCTGGCGTCATTCCATATCCATTGTCCTCGCAGGTAAAAACATATTCAGAGTAAAAAGCAGACCCGGAGGGAATCTCTTTCAGGCCAACAGAAATTTTGCAGGCGTAGGGAATCCCCCACTACGTCCTCGTGGATCACATTGCAGATATCAATGAAAAGCTCCTGCTTCTTGGTGGTGATCAGGCATTCATGAACTCTCTGGGTATCGTCAAGATGCGCCTCTGCAATTGTTGGCATTCTCCGCGGCAGCGTATGACTGTTCTGCCACTGCCACAGCCTTTGCCAGAGATTTCCTGTTCTCTCTCTCATTTGCAACAATATCGTCCACCATGCGAAAGCCCATAAGCACATGCTGTTCATCATCCAAACGCATATATTTCATCTGGCACAGGTGCTTTTTTTCCACGATGATACTCTCATAGGTAAAGCTGTACTCTGGCTTGTAGGAAAGAATCTCTGCTACTTTTTCGTAATCCATTTTCCCAAGCAGGCCTTCCTGGTCTTTCTTCGGTACATGGCTCAGAACATATCGCTCACAGATTTCCTCATAGGAAGCAGAGTTTTCGGTATTCAGTTCTTCAAGCTGGATGTCTTTCTCCCACATAAATATATTTCTCTCCTGTATTGCTGCATGGTTTCTCTGGTAACCAAAAAGAGGAATACCATAGACCAACCTATAGTATTCCCCTGCATCATCTTGTATCTGCAACTGGCTGCCATTTCACAGGCCCTATATTGCGTCACAGCCTTTCGACTGCTTTGCCCATTATTTAATTGTGAACTGGATTAGTCCTGGAAAATTATAGCATTAAAGATTTTGTTTTTCAACCAATTTTTTAGATGGCAAGAAGATTCTTAATCGCTTCCATATATACCAGAACTGCCTCTTCCATGCCGGATACAAGAATAAACTCGTCAGCACCATGGATGTGGTAATCAATACCCAGTTTCTCAGGTCCGAATGCGATAATATTCTTCAGGGATTTAGCATAGGTTCCGCCGCCGATTACCATTGGCTTGTTTTCGGTGTCACCGGTTACATCCACGTATGCTTTGTACAGTGCATTGACAAGCGGAGACTCTCTTGGGAAAAACAGAGGATTGCCGATTGTTCCGATCTCAATGCGTCCGTTCTCGTCTTCCAGTCTGCCCTGGCACATTTCGCGCACCTGGTCTGCCTTTAAGGTAACCGGAACACGGATATCAATAGTACAGGAAATCACGCCGTCCTGTGTTTTCACAATGCCGTTGCAGAAGGTAAGGTCGCCGTATTCGTCTGCGAATTTCAGGCCTACACCGGAACCGTCACAGTCTGTGCCAATGTGGCTGTTGTAAAATTTCACGAAGTCATCTTCAAATCCAGCCTCTTCCAGGCACTGGCAGGTTACGCCTGCTGCATTGATTCCAAGTGCCGGTGTGCTTGCATGGGCAGGAACTCCTTTGGCATAGATGGTAAGGGTTCCGTTCTCTTCTGTTACTTTATATTCCTGAAGCTTTGTCTGGGAAAAAGCAGCCTCAAGCTTCTCTTTCAGCCTTGCTTCTGCCGGAATCACGGTGGTGCAGTTGTCGCACACTGCATTGGAAACAAATCCGCCGTTCATAGAAATGATCTTTGTATTCTTGGAGTATGCCATCATGGACATATGCCCTTTTTCGCCGTGGATACATGGGAAATTGGCATCCGGAGTAAAGCCGCAGGACAGCTCTTCTGCTACTTCATTATAATGCTTCATGCATTTGGAGCCAGTCTCCTCGTTGCAGCCCATAATCAGGCGGACACGCTTGTTCAGCTTCACACCGGAATCACGGAGAAGCTTCATTGCATAGAGGGCTTCGATCACAGGTCCTTTGTCATCTGTGGTTCCTCTGCCGTATACGTAGTCCCCTTTGCGTGTCAGCACAAATGGGTCATAAGTCCAGTCACCGCCTACCGGAACAATATCCAGGTGTCCTGCGATGCCGACGATTTCCTCTCCCTCGCCCATCTCTGCATAACCGCAGTAATTGTCCAGGTTCACAGTCTTAAAGCCAAGCTCCTGTGCGATCTGAAGTCCCATCTCAAGTGCTTTGGCAGGGCCTTCCCCAAATGGCATTCCCTCTTTTGCCGGAGCAAGCTGGGAATCAATTGCAACCAGCTTTCCAAGATTGGTAAGCATTTCTTCTGATAATGCGTGGATTTCTTCTTTTATAGTACTCATAGCTCCTCCTGATATCTGTTCTGTTATTTCGCTTACTTCTGCCCGGTCTTATGGTTCCCGGGTATTTTTGTTTTTATCAGTTTCATTATAGCAGTGTTGTCAGAAACTGTACATCTAAATTTTGCACGTCACTAAAATACTCCAAAATCCTTGCAGACTTTTGTTGACGCAGGGGTACAGGCTGCAGACGCTGATGACACACCGGGCCAGAGACTGAAAAAGGTTCGCGTTGGCTATCTGATTTATCCAGGTTATCAGGAAGGAGAAGGAAATGCCCCCAAATCCGGATATGGCTATGAATATCTTCAGCAAATCGCCTATTATGCCGGATGGGAATCAATAAAGGAAGTATTTAGGTGGACCTATTTGAAAGCAGTGAGAAACGGTACGCTGATATGAACAGCGGCAAGCTGGACGCCATTGTTTCCACAACAGTTGCAGAAAAAGAGATTTCCAAGTATCTCTGGAATTCCATTTTGAAAATCGGATATTCTCCTTATTATTTGGGAGTGAGCAAGAAAAGCCCGGAACTGTACGCGGAATTAAATAATGCGATCACCAAGATTCTTCAGTCTGACTGGTATTATAATGAGAAGGTTTATCTGAAATACAATGGAAAAACTTCTCCTGCGGCTACGCTTATTCCGGCGATAGAGATTATCCGGCGAAGCGTTCCTTTTCCCGGATAATCTCTTTTTTTACACCATATAAGTATTATGACTTACCGAGCAGTTTTTCCCAGGGTTCATAGCCTTTCATGTAGGAGAAGTCCTCTCCGTCCCGGAATAATGTCAGCAGGTTTTCTTCCATTTCCCTGGTGTATGGGTTTTCGGCGGTTTTGAATTCCATGTGCTGGTACAGCCTGGATTCCCGGAAATCGCATATGGTGTCCACATTTTCCAGAAGCTGCTTTGCTACCTGGAAGGTATCTTCCACATTTTTCTCTGCAGTTACAATATTAAGCAAAGGGGCACATTGGTTATATTTTCCCATGTCAAATACAGCAGCCAGAGTACACATTTTTTCCGCCAGAAATCTTGCGTATGCACCGTTCTTTTCCTTAAGAGCCTTTGCTGTCATAATGGAAAAAGCCAGATTTAAGGTGGTGTATTCTGAAAAAACAGCATTCTCCAGCTTTTCATATGCCTCTTCTGTTTTTCCCTGCTCCATATAGAGTCTGCCCCAGTTTACCTTTTTCATTGGGTCATAGTCGGAAAAATAGTTTAAATATTTTTCTGCCATTTCGTAGTTCTGTTTTCTTAAATAAAATCCAAACAGGGAATCCGCTGCGTGGTGCTGGATGCTCTCGTTCTCATCATTCAGCGCCAGTTCATACCAGGAATTAATCTGGTCATCATACCTGTCCGGATTCTCGCACTCTCCCAGGATTCTTCTGGAATCCAGCATGACCGCGATCTGCCAGATGAGCAGATTGCAGTTTGGGTACTCGTTTATGGTGTTGACTGCCCACTGATAGGTCTTCTCATAGCCTTCCTCGGAAAACATTTTTTCCATTTCCCGGATCAGTTCTTCAATCTCAGCATCTGTAAGATTTTCCCGAAAAGCCAGCAGCGTATCCAGGGAAATATGAAGCAGCCTTGCAATGGGCGCCAACAAATCAATGTCAGGCTTCGAATTGCCGTTCTCCCACTTATTCACAGCCGGCGTGGTCACTCCTAACCGATTTGCCATCTCCTCCTGGGTGAAACCGGATTCTTTCCTGTATTTCTTAATTACACTTCCAATGTCCATTCCTGTTATCTCCTCTAAACGAACTTGTCACCAGCCGGTGACATCATCATATATAAAAATCAGTTACAGCAAAAGCTTTTGTAAGTAAATCATAACAGGATTGCGGACAGGAGACAATTGAATTGTTGTTAAGTAATTTTCAATTTTTTTAACTGGTGGGAAATAAGAAGGGTTTTCAGAGATGCAAATGGGAGGGAATTCATAGTACCATATTTGTATTGTAAAACCAGATAGAAACTGCTATAATTTTGCCAAATACTTTAGAACCTGTTTAAATACTGTAAAATCAGAATTGCGGAGGTGCTGCGAATGAAATTAAAAGATATCTCGGCGGGACCAGACTGGGTTGTATGGATTGCTTTTATAGTATTTGCAGTGTTTTCCATAGTTTTGCTTCTGGGGCGTGGAAGCTGGCTTATTTCCGGATACAATACTGCGTCCAAAGAAGAAAAGGCAAAATATAAAGAGAAAAAATTATGCAGAGTAATGGGAAGCGGAATGGCTGTTATAGCGGTTCTCATATTGATCATGGGTGTGTTTGAAAGCATCCTGCCAGTATTTTTTGTATATATTTCAATATAATGGGAAAGTCAAGGAGAGCGCCGAAGCGCCCTCTTTTTTGAACCAACGAATACTTATTTCCGTGCCACAAGATGCGCCCGAAAGCCTTTCTGCTTCTCCATAGTCAGCACGGTGAAACCAGCCTTCTGTGCCATGGAGATGAATTCAGAAGCTTTATGTATTTTTACGTCGCCGTGTCCAACCAGGTTTGCCAGCGGCATTTCCAGATGATTCATCAGCCAGACAACGAAATCAGATGAGGTATAATCACGCAGAACCAGGCGGCCGCCTTTTTTCAGAACGCGATATGCACTATTGAAAAAATCCTGGGGATTCGGATAGTGATGGAAACTGTTGGAGCAAATAACTGCATCAAAAGAACCCTCTGCAAAAGGCAGATTTTCGCTGTCGCCTACGAGAAATTCCGTATTGGAAAGATTTTTTGCCTGAGCCACACGGATCATTTCGGGGGTGAAGTCAAGCCCTACATAATGTTTATCCGGGTATTTTTCATGAAGCAGCTCAATCATCGGTCCTGTTCCGCATCCGCAGTCCAGCACATCGTGAAACTCTTCTTTTTCCAGTTCAGCCAGAATCGGTGGGTAATCATCCTTGCACATTTCATAAATACCAGCATGTCCGCTGTCATAGACTTTTGCGGCCTGCGTAAATTCTTTGATAGAGAGTTTTTTATATTCTTCCGGTGTCATAGCAGTCATCTCCTTCACGTTTATTTTTTTCGTTAGATACTACTAACCACATTACCATAAATCCACTGGAAAGTCAAAAATTTTGTTTTCGGTACCGCTAACTTCCGGTTGCAGCTCTATATAAGAGTGTGCTAAACTAAAAGTAAGATAAAACTAACCGGACAAAGCAAGCGAAAAATGATCCAGCAGAAGGAGGAGAAAGAGTATGATCGCACAAGTACTGTTGGAAGGTTTGATACTTGGCATTTTGTTGATGGAGGTATGCGCATTCGGGATTCGAAAGGGTGCTGTAGGGATGGTGCAAGAGATTTCTGGTCAGGCTTCTGGCAGCTGTTTGTGTAATGGACAGATGGCCGTCAGAAGAATCTATGATGAAACTGGCGATGGAAAACAATCTTTTGGCGCATATGGCCCTGGTGCTGGTATTTTTCCGGAATTGCCAGAAGCTGGACCACTACATACTTCCGCTTTTGCTTTCTCATAATTGCTTCAAGATTGTCCCCGCCTTTTGCGATATACTTCACGAACCAGATGTACCGTTTGAAGACCAATTTCCCGTAATTCTTTTTCTGATAAATTCGTAACCTTGATCATAGTGCCTCCTGTATTTATGAGTTAGCTGCAACTCACCATAAACAATCGTTACTTTCAAGCGGTAAAGTGATAGCCGATTACATAACAATGTAGTATTTTCACTTCTCTCTGTATATTTGTTCTATTTTGAACCCTTTGAGTGCCTTTTGCATATCCTAAAATCAGAAGTCAAAAAAGGAGTTCATCTGCATGAGAAATAAAAAATGGATTTCGGCTGCGGCGGCAGTGGTTCTGGCGGTGACGGCGCTGCCGTTTACAGTGACTGCGGGAAAAAATGAGGAGAAAGAGCTTACGAAGGTTACTCTGAATGAGGTTGCGCATTCTATTTTTTATGCGCCGCAGTATGTGGCCATTGAAGAAGGCTACTTCGCAGAAGAAGGGCTGGATCTGACACTGGTGACTGGATTTGGGGCAGATAAGGTTCTGACAGCACTAATCTCTGGTGAAGCAGATATTGGATTTATGGGGGCTGAGGCATCCATTTATGCCTATCAGGAAGGTGCCACTGACCCGGCCGTGAACTTTGCACAGCTCACCCAGAGAGCTGGAAATTTCCTGGTGGCCAGGGAGGAAATGCCTGATTTTAAATGGGAGGACCTGAAAGGCAAGAAAGTTCTTGGCGGACGTAAAGGTGGCATGCATATATCAATGTAAATTATGAGACGATTGTAATTTTGTGTAATTGGGTGGATGGGTTGAATAGTGCAAAGAAAAGATAAAAGAAAAGAGAGGGGCCTCGGCACCCTCTCTCGATCACAGGCTTCTCAAGTATCTGTAATCTGATCACTGATTGATACTATACGGTGTTTTCAGAAAAAATGCAATAAAAATATAGAAAATTATTAAGCTACCTGTGGATAGTCAATAACAGCAATTTCCTGCATCAGTT
The DNA here is from genome assembly GCF_003460605.1 of Ruminococcus sp. AF31-8BH. Lineage (GTDB taxonomy): Bacteria > Bacillota > Clostridia > Lachnospirales > Lachnospiraceae > Blautia_A > Blautia_A acetigignens. The sequence goes on along the minus strand of NZ_QTVN01000009.1, from coordinate 191,214 downwards.
TCTTTGCCATATTTACAATCGTTTCAAGTCGTTCAGCAACTTCGTCCGTATAATATTTTTCCCCACACTGCTCACATTCAAGGCATGGAACATTCTTAATTACAATAATGCAATTTTTATAATTTACGACGTGTGTTGTTGTACTATTTACTGTTGTACTGTTTTTACAATACATACACATATCCATCACCTCTTTCTTCGAGTCTTTAAATCATCTTCAAATTTCTTTGTATCTGGATAGTACGCTGTTATGATATATATATTTATATTATCACAACCTGCAACAATATGCAAAATCTGCCCATTTACATTATATCCAAAAATCAGACAGCTTGGATTAGAAAAATCATCTGGATAATCTTCTATGATTTCACCGGTTGCAATTCCATTTTTACATCGGCACGACTGATATCTCTTTCCTGCATTCGCTGTAAACAATGCTGTGTCCAGAGAATTTTTGATTCAGCACACAATTTTTGATATATTTCTAAATTCATTCGTTCTCTCCTTAACATTGTTGTAATCTATGAATATTATACATCATTTTTTTGTTCATATAATACCTAAATCTAGTTTACAGATGTCCAATTTTCGACTATGATAATTACATGATTATTTGAGGTGGTAAATTTCGTTGCAACCACACACCCTATGGGTTAAAAGAGATGCAGGAGCCGCGACGCCTGCCAAATAATCTCAGTATTCAAGCAAGGGTATCCAAAGGGGCGGCACTCCCCTTGGCACACGATTTTCCCTCAGGAAAGTCTAGTGTGTTATACCTTTATGAAATTGTGGCTGCCGGGAAGAAATTCTATATTCTTGCGATTATCCCCAATTCCCGGCATTCTGTGCTGAAAGGTACTCCGTAAAGGAGTTGCCTGAAAGAACAGAACTAAGTCTGAATATTAGTATAACAATGCTGTTATTCAGATGATGCCACATTTGAAGAAAGGTATATCTATGCTTACGTCAGCTATTCTCTGAATTCTTCTCAGGTACACTATTGTCACAAATATATTTTGCCAAATTCTGCACCATTGCAAGTCCCTCATCATTCAGATCTGTTGTCTGTCCCATATAATAAGCTACTGCATTTGCTAAATCAGTACTTGTAATATCGGAAGCTAGCTTATCAGGCAATGCGTCCCGAATCATCTGTACGGCCTCGGCTGTAGCAACCGCTTTTGTTGGTTCTTTTTTCTCCATACCAGATTTAATATCACGCAATATTGTCATAAACTGAATCTTGATTTTTTCAATGTCTGCTTCATTCGCGCCTAATTTCTGTGAGGCTTAAAAACTGCTTATCTTTTATAATCTCTTTTCTTTTTGCTGGTTCCGCAGTCATCAGATCAGTCAGTTGATCAACGGCAAAATCAATCATCTTATTTCGTGCCATGATGCCCTCAGCAATAGTATCATCAAAATAATTCCGAATCATAATACATAATTTTGGAAAATTTTCATGCTCCAATAATCGGTTCAAAATATCTACATCTATTCTTCTGGTAATCAGTCTCGTTACCGATTCTTCCGACAGTCCAAGTTCCGATATATCATAACTTTTGGTTGAAGTGATCTGAGTGATTCCAAGCAGATAATCTGTTAAAACATGAAAATATTTGGCAGCTTCTATAACAATTTCTATACTGGGATATTCGGTAACTCTACTTTCAATACGGCTAATTTGAGAACTTGTTGTATGAAGTTCTTTTGCCAGTTGCATTTGGCTTAACCCATGCTTGTCACGTAAATTATGTAAACGCCATGCAAAACTACTAGTGTTTATATTTGAATCTGCTTTTCCTATTTTTATCACCTCCTGCGTAAATTCAATTATATCTGTCTCTATGCAAATTTGCAATTTTTATTCGTATCTTACCTGTGATTTTCGTTTTTTGCAAAGATCCTAAAGATACGATTTTTTCATGCTAAACTGTCAACATGATCGATCAGACAGAACCTTGAAAACTAAATGACCGTTCCGGAACTTTATAAACCGCCACGATTTTCTGATCCGAAAAGAGCGCTCACAAAGAGACGACACAGCGCCGAGAAGGGTTGCCTGTCTGGAAAGGAACTGGATAAAACGGTACAGCTCTAAATTCAAACTTAAATCAGGAGGAAAATAGAATGAGATTATTTGAAACAATAAAAGAAACTGTAACAGTCGGACAGGCTGCAGAATATTATGGCATGAAAATTGGAAGAAACAACATGATCTGTTGTCCATTTCATAATGACCATCATCCAAGTATGAAACTGAATACCACTTATTACTACTGCTTTGGTTGTGGTGCAACCGGAGATGTGATTCAGTTTGTTGCAAATCTATTCGGACTGAGTAACTATGAAGCCGCCAAGAAAATTGCTGTAGATTTTGGTATTACACCAGATAATCTGCCAGTAATAGCAGCTCTGAAAAAGCCAGAGTACATGGAAACAAAGAACAGACAGAAAGAATTATGTGAATGTCAGAAAATGGTTTGCGAATATCTTCATCGTTTGGAAAAATGGAAAGCATTGTATGCACCAGAACGACCAGATTTACCTATGGACGAACGATTTGAAGAAGCATATGAAAGTCTGAGTTATATCGAATATCTGGCAGACTATCTGACCTTTGCAGATGAAGAGGAAGGTTTTGAAGTTGTAAAATCCATGAAAGAAACAGGCTATCTGGAAGATTTGAAATATCTTTCAGGACCTCGTGATGAGGAGGATACATATGCAGAAGAAGCAGCTTAGTAACTATCCAGTTTGGTTTGACGGAACCAGTATCAATGAAGCTGCCTTTTGTGAGGAATTTCTCCATACGCATAAAATACTCTTTGCCAACAATGCATTTTTTACTCCAGAGGGGCGGATTACTGATGATCTGCCCCTTCGTGGGGAAATATTCGAAAGTCTGAAACAGACCAGTTATGTGAAATCCATTGTTACTGCTCAGGGAAAAATGGACTTGGAACGTAAAGGAAAGCAAAGTTACCAGGGGTGGCTTTTTTCCAGACTGCTTGCATTCAGTAATGGTGATTTGCAGGCATTGTATGACCGGAGTGATGGATTTTACCGAAGGCAATTAGTACTGACAACAAAGGAGAAACCTACTGATCGTGTAGATGATCCCTATCTGGCAGAAAAAATGAAGAATGAAGCCGAAAGTATTTTTCTCTGGGCGTTTGAAGGACTACAACGGTTAGTCCGTCAGGATTTTAAATTTACAGAAAGTCCCCGCATCAAGGTGAATCGTGAAAATGTGAAACGAGACAATAACAATGTACTGGAGTTTTTAGAATCAGAAGGATACATTCGTTTTCAGCCAGAAGCAAGTGCAAGTTCCAAGGAACTGCATGAGAGCTATCGTCTCTGGTGTGAAGAAAATTCTATGACTGCATTAAAAAATCGAAGTTTCTCAGATGCTATGATTGCAGTTCAGACAAAATACAATCTGGTACGTATGTACATAGTGATTCAATGCAAATTACACATTATATATTTTTCAGGCTGGCTGTCGGAAGTAGCATGACAATTAGCCTGTTTTTCGGAAAGGAGGAGATACAAATGCAGAAAGCACAATACGGCATTTTAAGGCTTGCAAAATACAAAGGACCTGAAATCAGCAATATTGAAGCACATAATGAACGGAAAAAAGGAAAATATGCCAGCAATCCGGATATAGATAACAGTCGAAAAAATCTGAATTATCACTTGGTTGAACCAGTCGGAAAGTACCGGGCAGAATTGAATCGACTGATTGAAGAATATGGATGCCGGACACGCAAAGACAGTGTACGTGTTATTGAAGCCTTGATTACTGCCACACCAGAATTTTTCAAAGGTAAGAAAAAGAGTGAAGTCAGAGCGTATTTCCAAACAGCTTTGGAATTTATAGAGAAATATCAAGATTCAAAAACAATCCTTTCGGCTGTGGTGCATATGGACGAGAAAACTCCACATATGCACCTTTCCTTTGTCCCGATAACCCAAGATGGGAGGCTCTGTGCAAAAGAGATTCTTGGAAATAAGAAAAAGCTGACCTGGTGGCAGGATGAGTTCTGGAAACACATGGTAGAAAAATATCCAGATCTGGAACGTGGAGAAGCCGCCAGTATGACCGGGCGTGAACATATTCCGCCACGACTTTTTAAAGAAGCAGCACATCTTACCCGGCAGGCTAAGCAGATTACTGATTTGCTGGAAAACACAAATTTCTTTAATGCCGGTAAAAATACAGATAAAGCGGTAGAACTTTTACAGAAATTCTTTCCTGCAATGGAGAACTTTCAGACACAGGTCCGGAAATATGATAAGACGATTAGTTCCTTAAAGTCAGATAATGTATCATTAAAAAGGCAGACACAGGATTTGAGCAGATAGGTAAAAGAAGCAACGTCCAGCAGTATACGAAAGAAAATGGATGATGCCAGGCTCAGAGCTGACTATGAAAATCTCCAGAATCTGATGGATTGTATTCCACCAGAAATACTGGAACTGGCAAAACGAGGACAATTAACCCATTCAGATCGTGAACGGTAAAATTATTTTAAAGTGGACAGACACGAAAACTGTCCACTTTTTATATGATAGTTATAGAAAATTTAAAAGAAAGGATGTGATAACCTTGCGGAAGCCAACGTATTATCTTTGGCGTAATGATTTTTCTTCACAGGAAGAATTTGAAGCTGAACGTAAGAAATATGCTGATATTGGCTTCAGGGTTGTCACATTTCTGGATGGAGATTCAAACACTAATATTCATGATGGTATTAAAGCACTGGTTAAAAATCACTGGGATAGTGTATAATTTAACCAGTTTTTGTTTTCAGAGCCGCCGCTTCTTTTTTGCGTAATTCTTCTGTAAAATGGAAGTTATCTATTTCTCCTCTTCGTTAAGACCTAGTACAGCGAATATTACTTGCTATCCCTGATACCTTATTCTTTCTACCAGCGTTTCCTTTTTCAGATTACTGCTTAAAACACAGGAAAGTACAATCTGCAACAGACCGACCAAAAAAATCATAATAAAAATTGGTACGATTGGAACATGATAGATATTCATTCCAAATATTCCATTATGTTTTGCATAGGAAAAAAGTGCATAGCCGAGCGGCAGACCAATGATCAAAGCTACGCATATGGTGCCAACCGTAAAAATCAGTCCCTGTAACTGCAGGCATAAATTTAATTGTTTATTTGTCATACCCACAGCCTGTAATATACCATATTCCTGCTTTTTTGTCGTAATATTCATGATCATGGTATTCGCCATATTCATAAACCCGATGAGTCCTACAATAGCCATAAACAGATAACAGCCAAGCTTCATCATGCTGCTTGCAAATTCGGCAGATTGTAACTGCGCATGATAAGTATCCATTTTTATATGCGAAGTATTAGAAATCAAAGTATTCAGACTTTGTTCTACAGATGCCACATCTTTTTTATCACAGTCCACCCACAGATAGCCATAGGCTGTTCCTCTCAGATTCATGGAACGATATACACCTTCCGGAATGACAAGATAAGTGTCCGCACTTACAAAAGATCCTGCAATCTTTCCCTGATAGGTATAGGTCCCACTTCCATTCTCAAAGTCAAATGCAATGGATTCACCCGGAGCATATCCATCTTGTTCCATCCACGTTGACCAGCCAAAGAAAATATCACCATTCTTTACCGCCTGATCATAGTCCATAGAGCCAATATCCCCTTCTTGGCGCATAAAATCAAAATCCTTTTTACTCACAATAGTAGCCGGAAATCTTGTTCCGTTCAGATTTACAGAGACAATCTCTCTCGTCATGACATCTGTTACTCCCGGAATGCTTTTGATTTCTTCAATCAGCGAATCATTCAATGGATCATCCGTCAGAATCGTATCCAGATTATTCTCCGGATATCTTTCATCATACTCAGCAGAATAGTCAAGCTGCAGTTCAAATTGTCCATGATTAACGGAAAGACGTGCTTCATGCTCCGTGTCAATATTTCCCACATAATTAGAGATAATCACAAACAATACGCAAGAAAAACCCATTGTGAGGATAGTACCAATAGTTCTTTTGGGATTACCCGTTACATTTGCCATTGCCATAGAAAACACGGTGACATTTTTCCTGCCATTTCGTTTTCCTTTTTTTTGTGTTTCTGCATTTTCTAAATACCGTGTTGCTTCGATAGGTGAAATCCGTGAAACAATTTTCATTGGTTTACGCAGCGCCAAAGCAACGGTAAGAAATGATACGAAAATACAGAGAAGCATAACAGGCAGGGAAAACAGAGGAACCTGCTGATTTTGAACTCCCATAGAGCCAGTTCCGGTTGATACAAGGTTCCCCTGTTCTACCAGCCAGTTAAAACCGCATTTTGCAATCAGAAAGCCCAAAAGCAATCCAACTGGTATTGAAAAAAATGTCAAAAAAATGCCCTCTCTGAAGATCAGTTGTTTCATCTGCTTTTTTGTCGCTCCCAGAGCCTTGATTTTTCCATACTCCTGTATCTTGTTGGCAATACCGACCTGAAAAATATTATAAATAACCACAACAGAGAAAAGTACAATTGCAAGAATCAAAACCCCGCATACCGCAATCGTTTCATAACTCGGCTGCAAGACCCATTGCAAATAGAGATCATTGACTATAACGTTTTTTTCTTCGATCCCACAAGCTGCTGCAATCTGCTTTATAACCGAATCAATATTATTCATAGATACATTTGCAGAATCATTTAAAGTAAAATAAATATTATACTGTCTGTCATTCTCTGCGACGTGCTCATCATAAAACTCCTGTGACCCGAAAGCAACATAAGATGCCTCGATGGTATACTCATCCCGATCATATAGGATTCCGCTGACAACAAATTCTTCCGGCTTATATTCTGACTGCATCCCTGCGCGGTAATCCAGTGTAACCGTATCTCCGACCTTTACATCATCATATCCCATTTCACTAAAAAATGCTCTTCCTGCGGCAATTTCCTGCGTTCCCACCGGATACTTTCCTTCCTTTAACTCATATTCCTTATTATAGGGAAGCATTTTTCTTGCAGTCTCATCCATGCAGACAAACCCGCCTTTTTCATTGCCTTTTATGATACCTTCGGTGCACATAGTGCCTGTAGCATCTATTTCCGCACGGCGGTTTACTTCTTTTAACTGCGATCCGTCTGCTGCAACAAACAAACCATAATTGCTTCCATATGAGCCTGCCGCCTGACTTTTCTGTAAATGAATTACCCCATTTCCCACAGTATTGATAATCACAAGCAGCATCGTAGTCAGACATATGGACATCATGATCAGTATACTTCTTGTCCTGTTCCTTTTGTCATTGCTATATGCAATCCTGCTTATTGTCTTCATCTAAAATCCACCACCTGTCCATCCTCAATTACCAGAATACGATCAGCGACCTGTGCAATTTCGTCATCATGGGTAATCATTACAATTGTCTGTCCATATTTTTTTGCTGTCATCTTAAGCAGAGCGATTACCTCATCACTGGTCTTAGAATCAAGATTTCCTGTCGGCTCATCTGCAAATATAATTTCCGGACGATTCACCAGTGCTCTTGCAATTGCTACTCTCTGCTGCTGCCCTCCGGATAACTGATTTGGCAGATTATAAATCCGGTTTTCAATCCCCAGAGTTGCAATAATATCATTTACATACGCTTCATCCACTTTTCTTCCATCCAGCCCCAGTGGCAGTACAATATTTTCCCAGACATTAACAGATGAAACCAGATTAAATACCTGAAAAACAAATCCGATTTTTCTTCTGCGGAAAACAGCAAGGGCATCTTCCTTCATCCTGTATAAATCTTTCCCTGCTAAAGTAACACTGCCTTTTGTCGGGGTGTCTAGCCCTCCAAGCATATGAAGTAATGTACTTTTACCGGAACCTGACTTTCCAACAATTGCGACAAATTCTCCCTGCTCAATCTGAATGTCCACCTGATTGACCGCTTTGACCTGATTCTCACCTACGCCATAAAACTTACAAAGCTGCTTGGTTTCTAATATCACACTCATGTGTTGCCTCCTTTTCAATTCTGTAAAGCGTACCTTTTCAGCGCGCTTTCTTTGCCTGTTTATATATTTGGTCATTTTTCAACCTACATCCAAATTGTATCAGGGCAATCTTTCATTTCACTTTCAAAAAACGAGCAGAAGTCTTACAGAATTGTAAGATTTCTGCTCACTTAAAATTTAACCAACATATGGTAATTGAATCACAAACGTGCTTCCTTTTTTCTTTTTGCCAGAGGTTACCGTAATCGTACCTGCGTGTTTTTCGATAATTTCTCTCGATAGAAAAAGTCCGATTCCTGTACCACTCTTTTCCATGACCTCCTTGGAACTTCCTCTGTAAAATCGTTGAAAAATTTTGTGATACTCATTCTGCGGAATACCAATTCCCTGATCCTCAATTTCCATTCTTACAAGATCGTTTCTTTTTTGTAACCGGATAAATATTTTTGAACCACACGGACTGTACTTGATTGCATTATCCAGAACGTTGATCACAGCTTCACCAAGCCACCTTTTATCCTGCATAATCGTGCATGTTTCCAGCTCTTTTTCATAGTCAAAAACGAATTCAATTTCTTTCTCATCCGCTTTAGGATAAGTGCGGTTCACAGCAGATATGACAGTATCCATAAGCGGAAGTTTTTTCTTATTAATCTGGATCAGTCCAGTTTCCATCTTAGATATTTCAAGAAGCGACTGCAATAATGTCTCCAGTCCATCCAGAGCACTCCGACAACGGATACGAAACTCCTCCTGTTCTGTGGCACTTAAGTCATTCTGCATCAGCACACTAAAACATGTATCCAAAGCTGCAACCGGTGTCTTTAACTGGTGAGAAATATCAGAAACCATTTCTTTCGTGTTCTCCTTTTCTGCCCTTGCTTCTTCCTTTATCAACTGAATATGATGTCCGATTGCTTCAAGCTGGTCATTCAATTTTTCCAGTTCTGCATGATTTTCCGTTTTCAGTAAATCATCAAATTTATTTTCACGGAATCTGATCAGAATTTCTTCCAACTGGTCTAAAATTTTCTGATGACACGCATCTTCTTTTTTCTTCCAATAAAGTAAAAAAGTCAAAAGAAGCACGCATATCACAGTGCTTACAGCACCAGTCACCATAACCTGATGCCGGAATTGCGAATAAAATGCATTCCCTTTATTCCCCCAGTATCCATATTGCTCCAATAATCGCCTTCCCTGTTCGTTAGTTTCAATATCCTTATCCTTAAGCAATTCCGAAACAGCATCCAGCCCGGAAAATTCTTCCTTTGCAGCAATCTCTGTCATAAGATTCATTTTATATTTATAATCTTCATAAAACACATACGTGGTAAAGCAATTTAATATTGCAAACAATACTATGACAGGTAATACCAAGGAGAGCACTACTGTAATCTTCTTGCGATATCTCTTTGTCACTGCCTTACCTCCTGATTCCATATATACCCAAGACCTCTGATATTCTTTATATAGACCGGTGCAGCCGGATTGTCTTCGATTTTCTCACGGAGTCTTCTGATATTGACAGCGATTGTATTTTCATCCACAAAATCCCCTTCCAGATCAAACACATTTTCCAATATTTGTGTTTTTGAAAGAATCTGTTTCGGATTCTGAAGAAAAAAAGTCAGCATTTTCAACTCCGTTTTTGTCAGACTGATTTCACGACTCTTTATCAGGACTTTCATTTCTCCTGCGATAAATACGATATCTCCCGAAATCATCTTTCCGGCTTCCGCTTTCTCCTGTCTGCGGCGGAAATGTGCTTCTATTTTCAAAAGAAGTACCGAAAGGCTAAACGGCTTTGTAATATAATCATCTGCCCCTGCTTCATATCCCATAACCTGATCCATCTCCTGATCCAGCGCTGTAAGGCAAATAATGTATGTATTATAATTGCTTCTCATCCACCTTACAAATTCCAGTCCATTCCCATCCGGAAGATTCACATCACAAATGGTAACATCCACATTATTATCACTTGCAATTCTTTTCGCTTTTTTCACTGATTCTGCAGAAAAAACCTCATATCCGGATTTTTTCAGTGAGAATGTAATTCCACGATTTAAATTTTCATCATCTTCGACCACGAGTATACCTGGCATAGCATATGCACCTCTCTTTATTAACTATTTTTCCTCTTCGTTAAGACCTAGTTCATTACATATTTGTTCTGCCTCAATATCCTCGGCAGTGACTTTCCCTGTAATATCCCTATAGGCTTCTTTTATTCCATTTTTGACCGCCCACTTAATTATAAAATATAATGCAAGTAAGACGATTAGTGCTGTGCCAAAACTAATTCCTAATTCTTCAAACATTTCATTACCTCTGTCAATTCCGATTTGTTAAGTTTCTATTTTTTAAATTATATCAAATTCTACATGCTTCCGCAATCAAACAACGCATCTAACACTATCTGTTTCTAAGAATCTTAAAATTTTGTTATATACATTTTTAAATTTTAGATATATAATATAATTACATTGTGCTTAATGAATATATTTACATTCAAAGAAAGGAATGTCTATGAATGCAGGATATGTCCGTCTCTCCAGAGACGATGATAAAAGGAATTATGTTTCCATAGAGAATCAGAAGCTGATTATCAACCAGTATGCAGCAGATCATGGTGTGGTTATTGACCGCTGGTATGAAGATGACGGCATTTCCGGCTATATCTTTGACAGACCGGGATTTCAGCAGATGATGGCTGATCTGGATAAAGATATTGATACTGTATATGTCAAAGACTTTTCACGCCTTGGCAGACATAATGCAAAGGTGCTGTTGCTTCTGGATGAATTTCAGGAACGTGGAAAACATCTGGTTGTGATTGACGATAATTATGATTCTATGGATTCCAGTGACGATACGATTGGCATTAAAACATGGTTTAATGAGCGATATGTTAAAGACACCAGTAAAAAAATCAAACGTGCCATAGGTGCCAGACAGAAAGAAGGAACACTGATTACCAGACCACCGTTTGGGTATTGCCGTAATGAAAAGGATAAGACTGTTCTGGAAATTGTACCAAAAGAAGCAGAATACATTAAGCAAATTTATGACTTATATCTTTCCGGTTCCGGCTACCGCAAGATTGCCACATATTTAACCGAACATGGGGCACCTACTCCATCTATGATACAGCGTGAACGTGAAATAGAAGAAGGCAGATTGTCCAAAAGACAGGTAGCGTCTAAATGGTCCGATGCTATGATAAAAGAAATACTGGATAATGATTTTTACATTGGTACCTTTCGTCTGAAAAAACGTGCAAGAAATACGGTTCATGGAAAAGATAAACGTGTGCCGAAGGAAGAACAGTGTATTTTTGAGAATCATCACCCGGCAATTATTGATAAGGCTACCTTTGCTCTGGTACAGGAATTAAAAGAAAAACGTAACCGTACCAATTATCGGGGAAGCCGGGGGCAATGGTTAGGTTCAGAGATTCCCAATCCTTTTGGCAGTTGTCTGTTCTGTAAGGATTGCGGAAGCCGCCTTACACCAATTAAACGCCAGACTTCCAGCAGGGAACGGAAATATTACATCTGCACTACTTATAATACCAAAGGCAGACGTTATTGTTCCAAGGCACATTTAATTGAAGAAGACGACCTGATGGAAGATGTTCTGACCTATATCAAAATGTGCCGAAATGCTCTCTGTGAAGTTATTTCCACTTATGATTTAAAGGATTTTGAAGCAGAAAAGAAAACAATAGAGGAAAAACGGCAGGAACTGCACACAGCTATCAATGAGCGAAAAAGTCAACTGAAAGTTCTGCTTACTCAGAAAGTAAAAGATCTTGCGGTCGCTGCGGGAAATGAAGATTTAATCAACGAGACTTACGATTCTATGCAGAAGGATTTGTTTGCTCAGATTCATGGATTGGAAATGCAGATTAAGGAACTGAATGAAACTGCCATAGAAACGCCGGATGTAAAGGATAAACTGAAGAATGCTCTTGAAGTGGTAGATAAAATCATTGCTGGTGGAAGTCTTGACCGAAGAGATATTGAACTTCTGATTGAAAAAATTGTGGTAGACGAAGATGGAATGCCGGAAATTACATTGAAATATGGATTATCCAATCTGATCCGTTACAGTCCTGCCGATGAAATGAACCGCAGAGAAAATACCATTATTGCCATTGTGATGAAACTGATTGTTGAGGATGAACGTGAGTTTACTTCTGCAAAATATCTGTCAGAGCATATTACTGATTTGGGATTCAAGAAAACAAAACAGAGTATACTTCCATATATTGAACTGATGAAGGGACTTGGTATTCTTGAATCCACAGATAATCCGTTAAAACCATACAATATTATAAAATCAAAAGAAGAAATAGCACAGTTTACCAAAGACTATCTGCCGGATTTATCACCAGAAACCACTGCGAAACAACTATCGGATGATTATTTACATAGTAATAATGATGACAGGCGGCATGCCAGAAATGGTTTTTGAATATATTCTGAAAAACAACGGCATTGACCCGGCAGCAGATCTGGAAATCGACCAGAGCATTGACTTTGGTTCCACAGCGGCGGCTTTTACAGGTGATGCTTCTGCTGCTTTCACAGTGGAATTCGAGCCTTCCGCTACCGCCCTTGAGAAAGAAGGGGCTGGCTATGTGGTTGCCTCTCTTGGCGTAGATTCCGGATACGTCCCCTACACCTCTTACAGCGCCAAAACCAGCTTTCTCAATGAAAATCCCCAGGTCATCCAAAGCTTTACAACCGCCCTTCAGAAGGGAATGGATTACGTGCAAAGCCACACTCCTGAAGAAATTGCACAGGTAATCGCACCGCAGTTCCCGGAAACCGATCTGGATACTCTCACCACCATCGTCACCCGCTATTATGAACAGGACACCTGGAAAGACAATCTGGTATTTGAACAGGACAGCTTCGAACTTCTCCAGGACATTCTGGAAAGCGCAGGCGAGCTTTCTGAAAGAGTCGATTACGAACAGCTTGTTACAACTGAATTTGCGAAATCCGCGGTAAAATAACCCAATTTCAAACACACTCTATCTATACAGAGATGGGAACTGATATGTTTTCCAGGGTAAAACATACAGTCTTCATCTCTGTTTTTTATATTTTATCTGCACAAACTGCTACTCTCCCGCTCTATTTTCTGCTATAATAATAACAAAAAAATCATTTTTCCCACTTTTTTGACCTTTAACCACACATTTTTCCAAAAGGAGGGCCCTATGAAACTGAATCCCTGCTGTATGAACTGTCAGCTTCGCAAGCAGGAAGCGAAAATTCGTCACTTTGATGATGAAGACAGGAAAAAACAATATATGGAAGCAATCCGCCGCCGTTTCGACAATCCAAAGGAAGGCGACTGTGTTCCAAGCATTTCCACGGAACTGAAAAAATTTTACTGCTCCTTCTGGGGCGTCCCTATGGAGGATTTTTCCCAGATCAACAGAGAATATGACCAGCTTATGCTGGATCTGGAGGAGGAACTTCGCTCCACCATCCGCTATTCTGCGGATCCGCTGAAAACTGCCCTGATCTATGCCCGCACCGGCAACTACATCGATTTCGCAGCACTTCCGGAGGTCAGCCAAGAGACTGCCCTTGCCCTTATCAAAAGCGAAAACAAAGATACTCTGGATGAACAGGAGTACAAAAACTTTTGCCAGGATATGAAAAAAGCTGCCAATGTTGTATATATTACCGATAACTGCGGCGAAATCGTCCTGGATAAGCTTGCCATTTCGGTTCTGAAGAAAACGTTTCCCAATGTGCGGATCACGGCACTGGTACGCGGTCTGCCGGCTGGAAACGACGCCACCATGGAAGATGCAGAATTTTGCGGACTCACGGATCTTGTCCCGGTACTGGGAAACGGCAGCGATGTAGGCGGCACCTGGCTCCATGGAATCAGCGCCCATGCGCAGGAGCTTTTGCAAAGCGCAGACGTGATTTTGTCCAAAGGCCAGGGCAATTATGAGCCCCTGCACGGCTGCGGTCTGAACATCTACTACCTGTTTTTGTGCAAATGTGACTGGTTTATCCATCTTTTTCAGGCAAAATCACTGCAGGGAATGTTCATAAACGAGAGGAGATCCCCTGCTGCTACCGCTTTTTCGTCAGATTGACAAGAAACAGTTCAAAAGTTTGTATGATTCTGCCCTAGCCCTTTTAGGTCATTTTCGCTATACTAACAGCAGATGAAAAAAGCATCGAAACAATTTTGATTATCATAATGTATTGAAATTTGGAGGAAAAATCATGGCAAGCTTATCATTACAGCACATTAACAAAACTTACCCAAATGGTTTCCAGGCAGTTAAAGACTTCAACCTTGAAATCGAAGACAAAGAGTTCATCATCTTCGTAGGACCATCCGGATGTGGTAAATCTACAACACTTCGTATGATCGCAGGTCTTGAGGAGATCAGCGGTGGTACATTAAAGATCGGTGACAAAGTTATGAACGATGTAGAGCCGAAAGACCGTGATATCGCAATGGTATTCCAGAACTACGCTCTGTATCCTCATATGACAGTATATGATAACATGGCATTTGGTCTGAAACTTCGTAAAGTTCCGAAAGACCAGATTGACAAAGCAGTTAGAGAAGCTGCAAGAATCCTTGACCTTGAGAAACTTCTTGATCGTAAACCGAAGGCTCTTTCCGGTGGACAGAGACAGCGTGTTGCTATGGGACGTGCTATCGTTCGTAATCCTAAGGTATTCCTTATGGATGAGCCTCTTTCCAACCTGGATGCTAAACTTCGTGTACAGATGCGTATTGAAATTTCCAAGATCCATCAGAGACTGGGTGCAACTATCATCTATGTAACACATGACCAGACAGAGGCTATGACTCTTGGTACCAGAATCGTTGTTATGAAAGATGGTGTTGTTCAGCAGGTTGATACACCACAGCACCTTTATGAGCAGCCAGGCAACCTGTTCGTAGCAGGATTCATGGGATCTCCGCAGATGAACTTCCTTGATGCTCAGATCGCAGAAAAAGGCGGCGACCTTGTTGCTAAAGTTGGTGAGTATGACGTTGTTATCCCAGCTGCAAAAGCGAAAGTTCTGAAAGATGGCGGCTATGTTGGAAAGACAGTTGTTCTTGGTATCCGTCCAGAGGATATTCATGATTCCCAGATGTTCATCGAGGCTTCTCCAAGCGCTCCAATGACATCTACCGTTAAGGTTTATGAGCTTCTTGGTGCTGAAGTATTCCTGTACTTCGATGTAAACGGAACTCAGGTTACAGCACGAGTTGATCCTCGTACAAACTCCAAGACAGGCGATACAATCAAATTCGCATTCGATATGGAGAAATCTCACTTCTTCGACAAAGAGACAGAGCTTGTTATCTGCAACTAATTTTTAGAAGAATGAAATTGGGCCTCAGGGGTTTTCCCCTGGGGCTTTTTTGTGTTATACTGTGAGTATCTAGGACGGATTTTTATTATTTTTTTCACAAAGGAGACAACCTTATGAAATTACTTCAGATTCTCCAGAAATGTCTGGAAGACTGGAAGAACATCAGTCATCTGGACTTCTGCCTTGTTCATTTAGACAACACGATTTATATCAGCACCTGCGACAGAGCCCTGCCTTCCACCGAGAAACTGGACGAATTTAAGGATGAGGAAGCTTTGTGTATTTCCAATATGAACTGCCGCCTTTACAAGGTTATGGAAAACCACCAGCTTCAGTATATTCTGATCGTGTGGGGAAATGCGGAGGCGGCTTCCACTATCGGGGAACTGGCTGTCTGCCAGATCGAGAGCCTGCTCACCGCTTATACGGAGAAAAGTGATAAAAACGTTTTTATGCAGAATCTTCTTCTTGGCTCCTACTCTGAAGTGGACGCTTTTAACCGTGCCAAGAAGCTTCACATTGCTACAACTGTGAGACGTACCGTTTTCCTTGTAGAGACCAAACAGAGCAAGGATGAGAATGCGCTTGCTACCATCCGCAATATTTTTGCTGCCAAAACCCGTGACTTTATCACAGCTATTGACGACTCCGGAATTATTGTCCTTCGGGAGCTGCAGCCTTCTGAAGATTATTCTGATCTGGACGACATTGCTCATATGCTGGTAGACATGCTGAATACTGAGGCCATGACTTCTGCCTGGGTTTCTTACAGCAATATTGCGGATGACCTGAAGCAGCTTCCGGATGCCTATAAGGAGGCCCGCACTGCGCTGGAAGTGGGCAAGATTTTTTACACGGGCAAGAATGTTTTCGGATACAACCGCCTGGGAATCGGACGACTGATTTACCAGCTGCCGGTAGAGATCTGCGAGATGTTTATCGATGAGTTTTTCAAGGAAGAGACTCTGGATTCCATTGATGATGAGACTCTTACTACCATCCGCACCTTCTTTGAAAACAACCTGAACCTTTCTGAAACCTCCCGCCAGCTTTATGTGCATCGTAACACGCTGGTGTACCGTTTTGAAAAGCTACAGAAGAAATTTGGATTGGATATCCGGACCTTTGAGGATGCGTTGACATTTAAGCTGGCTATGATGGTAGTGAATTATATTAAGTATAAGAAGGCGAATTAAGTCTTATAATCAGGAAGTTACTTTTACATTTAACAGGAGCACCGGAAATTTTTCTTGACTTAAAGTTGGGTTTAACATGTATAATAAAGAAAACTATTTTGGCCATGGAGCACTGCTGCTCTGTGGCCTGTCTTTCAAGAAAGGAGTATTTACTTTGATCAAGACAGTTACTTTGAATAGAAATCAGCAACCCACCAAAGAACAAATTCAACAAATAGAAGCTGCTGCCAAAAAGGATATTGTTTTTGATGAAGATTCTCCTGCCCTTACCCCAGCAATGGAGAAAGCCTTTCGTTTGGCGGCCAAAAATCGAAATACACAAAAGAAAACAGGTGTCTCATAATTTCTAATATTGGACACTTTACAAAATTATTTTGGCGGATTCCATTAAATGGATCCGCCATTTTTGTTTAGGACTGCAGATATGCCTGCAGTATAGCAGCGCAATCTTCTGTTATCTTCTATCTTCTCATCCTCTTCTCGCTTGCACGAAGAGTGAGTGTTTCTAAGATGCTTACATATTCGTCTCATCTTCCTTCGCCCACTCAAAGGTGCATCTCACAGCTTTCTTCCAGCCTTTCAGCTTCTTGCTGCGTTCTTCGGCGGTCATGTGAGGGGCAAATTTCTGGCCGATCTGCCAGTTTTGTTTTACTTCGGATGCGTCTTTCCAGAAGCCGGTGGCAAGGCCGGCAAGATAGGATGCGCCAAGGGCGGTAGTTTCGATGCAGCTTGGGCGGACTACCTGGGTGTCCAAGAGGTCGGCCTGGAACTGCATGAGGAAGTTGTTGGCGCTGGCGCCGCCGTCTACGCGGAGGGCGCTAAGATCAAGGCCGGAATCCTTTTCCATGGCTTCCAGCACGTCATGCACCTGGTAGGCAAGGGACTCTACAGTAGCCCGCACAAGATGGGCTTTTCCTGCGCCCCTGGTAAGGCCCAGAATGGCTCCTCTTGCGTACTGATCCCAATAGGGCGCGCCAAGTCCGGTAAAAGCAGGCACTACATAGACGCCGTTTGTGTCTGACACAGACAGACAGTATTTCTCGGAATCCGGGGAGCTTTCCAGGATTCCAACCTCATCGCGCAGCCACTGGATTGCCGCACCAGCCACAAAAACGCTTCCCTCAAGAGCGTAACCGGGCGTTCCGTCGGCTTTTACAGCAATGGTGGTAAGAAGTCCGTTCTTTGATTCTACGGCTGTATCTCCGGTGTGCATAAGCATGAAACATCCGGTTCCATATGTATTTTTCACATCACCGGATTCGAAACAGCACTGGCCGAAAAGTGCTGCCTGCTGGTCTCCTGCTGCGCCTGCGATGGGAATTCTGCCGCCGATCAGATTCTCGTTGGTATAGCCGTAAATGCAGCTGCTCGGCTTTACCTCCGGCAGCATGCATTCGGGAATATTCAGATACTCCAGAATCTCTTTGTCCCATTTTCTCTGGTGAATATCAAAAAGCATGGTTCTGGAAGCATTGGTGTAATCAGTCACATGCACTTTTCCCTTTGTCAGCTTCCAGATCAGCCAGGTGTCCACAGTTCCAAAAAGCAGTTCTCCATTTTGGGCACGTTCTCTTGCTCCCTCCACATGATCCAGGATCCATTTCAGCTTGGTTCCGGAAAAATAAGCGTCCGGAATCAGTCCGGTCTTCTTTCGCACCAGCTCTGACATACCATCTTTTTCCATCTTCTCAATCATATCGGCTGTTCTGCGGCACTGCCACACAATTGCCGGATAGACAGGCTCTCCTGTCTTTTTGTCCCATACAATGGTTGTCTCACGCTGGTTGGTGATTCCGATGGCATGGATGTCCTCTGCATCCACGCCGATCTTGCTCATGGCCTCAGTAGCCACGGAAATCTGAGAGGACCAGATTTCCTTTGGGTCATGCTCCACCCAGCCAGGCTTCGGATAATACTGTTTGTATTCCTTCTGGGCAACACTGCACATATTGCCCTTCTTATCAAATAAAATACATCTGGAACTGGTAGTTCCCTGGTCCAATGCCATTATATATTTTCCCATAGTACACCTCGTTTTTACTAAATTCTTAATTCCTATTATAACCGATTCCCTTATGTAAGGAAACACCCTAATCTGTCAAAAACTTCATACAAAAAGCGCCAGCCCTCAAAGTTTCCCCTGCAGGCTGACGCCGAAATTTCTTATATATAATTTTATGCAAGTAAGGTCTTGCCGATGAAATAAACCAGAACCAGCACACCAAGTACGATTCGGTACCAGCCGAATGCCTTGAAGTCATGCTTCTTGATATAGCCCATCAGGAACTTGATTGCAAGGATGGAAACCACAAATGCAACCACCATACCGATTACCAGAATCAATACCTCTGTTCCTGTAAATCCAAAGCCGAATTTCAGCAGCTTCAGAAGGCTGGCTCCGAACATAACCGGAATGCCAAGGAAGAAGGTAAACTCAGCTGCAACGGTACGGGAGGTACCAACCAGGATTCCTCCGATAATGGTGGAACCGGATCTGGAAGTTCCCGGAACAACAGAAAGAACCTGGAAGCAGCCAATCAAAAATGCAGTCTTGAAAGTCAGATCTTCCAGACTTGTGCACTGCGGCTCTCTGCCTTTGTTGTAGTTTTCCACAATGATAAACAGAACACCGTAGACAATTAACGCGATGGCTACTACAACATAGTTGTTGAAATGCGCCTCAATAAAATCATTAAACGGAAGCGCAATAATGATAGTCGGCAGACATGCTACCACGATCTTAAACCACAGGATCCATTTGTCCTTATCACAGTAGCGCTCAACAAAATTCAGAATTACCTGCGCCCATTTCGGCTTCTTAGCGATGGCCATCTGAGTTCTTCTGGGAAGCTTCTTTATGTAAAACGGCCACAGCTTATTCCAGTACAAAACAACGACTGCGAGAATTGCTCCCAGCTGGATCACAACCAGAAATACATCCATAAAATCCTGAGAAACATTCAGGTGAATAAACTCATCCACCAGGATCATATGGCCGGTACTGCTGATAGGAAGCCACTCTGTAATTCCTTCCACAATACCAAGGAGAATTACCTTTAAAAGTTCGATAATATCCATTTCTACCCCTTTCTTATCTTGAACAAAATGAGGACGGAGACTTAAATTTCTCCGTCCTCTTTAGTATATTACATCAAATGACTTTCGTAAACTTGTATTTTGCTTTTTTCGCAAAATTTAGCTTTTGTTTAACAGCTGCTTATCTTCTGGCGATAGTCGCGATATCGATCAGGCTCAACTTCTTGGCATCTGTGTTCTCAAGACTGGTTACCAGAGCTTCTGCTGTATCAAGGCTGGTAAGAACATTTACACCAGTCTCGATGGCATTACGTCTGATCACGAATCCATCCTTCTGATGCTCAACGCCCTGGGATGGGATGTCGATAACCACATCAATCTTATGACCAAGGATCAGGTCCATAAGGTTCGGTGCAGGCTGCTCCAGCTTGTTGGTGCGGATTACCTTAACGCCGTGCTCTTTCAAAGTATTTGCGGTTCCTCTTGTAGCGTAGATACGGTATCCAAGTGCCTCGAATCTCTTTGCGATCGGAACTGCATCTTCCTGCTCTTCCGGTCTGACTGTCATGATCATGTTCTTGTACTTCGGCAGACGGATTCCGGCACCAAGGAATGCTTTGTAAAGAGCCTCATTGAAGGTCTCTGCAATACCAAGGCACTCACCTGTGGACTTCATCTCCGGTCCAAGGCTGATATCAGCGCCGCGGATCTTCTCGAAGGAGAATACCGGCATCTTGATGGCAATATGTTTTGCTTCCGGCTGAAGTCCTGGCTCATAGCCCATGTCTTTCAGCTTGTATCCAAGGATTACCTTGGTTGCCAGCGGTACGATCGGGATTCCGGTAACCTTGCTGATGTAAGGTACGGTACGGCTGGAACGCGGGTTAACCTCAATTACGTATACGTCATCTCCAAGAACGATAAACTGGATGTTGATCATACCGATGACATGCAGTGCTCTTGCAAGACGTTTGGTGTACTCTGCAATAGTCTCTTTTGCTTTTTCACTGATGGTTCTTGCCGGATATACGGAAATACTGTCACCGGAATGGATTCCGGCACGCTCAATATGCTCCATAATACCAGGAATCAAAATGTCCTCGCCGTCGCATACGGCATCAACCTCGATTTCTTTTCCCATCAGGTACTTGTCAACAAGGATTGGATGCTCCTGTGCGATCTGGTTGATCACACCGATGTACTCTTCCACATCCTCATCGCTTACTGCAATACGCATTCCCTGACCGCCAAGTACATAGGAAGGACGAACCAGAACCGGATAGCCCAGCTCATTTGCAGCTTTCTTCGCTTCCTCTGCGGTAAATACAGTGTGTCCCTTCGGTCTCGGGATCTGGCACTTCTCAAGAATCTCATCAAACAGCTCACGGTCCTCAGCTGCATCTACGTTCTCAGCAGATGTTCCAAGAATCTTCACGCCCATCTTGGTAAGAGCTTCTGTCAGCTTGATGGCAGTCTGTCCGCCGAACTGAACAACCGCTCCGTCCGGTTTCTCAATATTTACAATATTCTCAACATCCTCCGGTGTAAGGGGCTCAAAATACAGCTTATCTGCAATATCAAAGTCTGTACTTACAGTTTCCGGATTGTTGTTGATAATAATCGTCTCATAGCCTTCCTTCGCAAAAGCCCAGGTACAGTGTACGGAGCAGAAATCGAACTCAATACCCTGTCCGATACGGATCGGTCCGGAACCAAGTACCAGGATCTTTTTCTTATCCGGTGTGGCAATTGCTTCGTTCTCTGTGCCTTCGTCACCATATACAGAATAGTAATACGGAGTTGCAGCAGCAAACTCTGCGGCACAGGTATCAACCATCTTGTATGCAGCCTTGATGCCGTACTCACTGCGAAGTCCCTTGATTTCATCCTCAGTTTTGCCTGTAAGGCGGGCAATGATGTAGTCCGGGAACTCCATGCGTTTTGCTTCCAGAAGAAGTTCTTTGGTAAGCTTTCTGTTCTTCAGTGCATTCTCCATACCTACCAGGATTGCAATCTTGTCAATGAACCAGATATCGATCTGTGTGATATCGTGAAGCATGGACTGCGGCATACCGCGGCGGATTGCTTCTGCAATCTTCCAGATTCTGCGGTCATCTACGATCTCAAGCTCTGCAAGAAGCTCCTCGTCTGTAAGCTGGGTAAAATCATAAGACATCAGGCTGTCCACATGCTGCTCCAGGGAACGGATCGCTTTCATAAGCGCGCCCTCGAAGTTGTGGCAGATACTCATAACCTCACCGGTAGCCTTCATCTGTGTGGTAAGGGTTCTCTTCGCTGTAATAAATTTATCAAACGGAAGTCTCGGAATCTTCACTACACAGTAGTCAAGCATTGGCTCGAAGCTTGCGTATGTTTTGCCTGTGATGGCATTTGGAATCTCATCCAGTGTATATCCAAGGGCAATCTTTGCAGCAACCTTAGCAATGGGATAACCGGTAGCCTTACTTGCAAGTGCAGAAGAACGGCTTACACGTGGGTTAACCTCGATTACACAGTACTCAAAGCTGTCTGGCTTCAGCGCATACTGAACATTACAGCCGCCTGTGATTCCAAGCTCTGTGATAATATTAAGAGCAGATGTACGAAGCATCTGATACTCTTTGTCACCAAGAGTCTGAGATGGTGCAACTACAATAGAGTCTCCTGTGTGAACACCAACCGGGTCAATATTTTCCATATTGCAGACGGTAATACAGTTTCCTGCACCGTCACGCATTACCTCATACTCAATTTCTTTCCAGCCTGCGATACAGCGTTCTACCAGAACCTCTCCGACACGGGAAAGACGAAGTCCATTCTCCAGGATCTCGCGAAGCTCATATTCATTATGGGCAATACCGCCGCCGCTTCCACCAAGGGTATAAGCAGGACGAAGTACAACCGGATAACCGATGGTATTGGTAAATGCAAGTCCATCCTCTACTGTTGTAACAACCTTAGATGCTGCAACCGGCTCACCGATTTTTTCCATGGTATCTTTAAATTCCTGACGGTCCTCAGCCTTCTTAATGGTCTGAGCTGTAGTTCCGATCAGTCTTACATTATGCTCCTTCAGGAAACCCTTTTCATCCAGCTCCATAGCCAGATTCAAGCCTGCCTGTCCGCCAAGAGTAGGAAGTACACTGTCCGGTTTCTCCTTCAGGATCAGCTGCTCTACAACCTCTACAGTAAGAGGTTCAATATAAACACGGTCAGCAATGTCTTTATCTGTCATAATGGTTGCCGGGTTGGAGTTCAGAAGAACAACCTCAAGGCCTTCTTCTTTTAAAGAACGGCAGGCCTGTGTTCCTGCATAATCGAACTCTGCTGCCTGACCGATGATGATCGGACCAGAACCAATAACAAGTACTTTTTTAATGTCTTTATTTCTTGGCATTATTTATTTCCTCCCATCATATCCATAAATCTGTCAAACAGGTAACTGGAATCTTGCGGTCCCGGGCATGCCTCCGGATGGAACTGAACTGTAAAAATATTTTTTCCAACATATGCCATTCCCTCATTTGTGCCGTCATTAACATTTACAAATGCAGGATGCGCAATGTTTTTCTCCTCAAGGTCCTTGGCATCCACTACATAACCATGGTTCTGTGATGAGATATAAACTCTTCCTGTCGCAAGATCCTTCACCGGGTGATTTCCGCCGCGGTGACCGTATTTCATCTTATAAGTATCTCCCCCTGTTGCAAGTGCCATAAGCTGATGTCCAAGACAAATTGCAAAAATCGGAACATTGGAATCGTAGAGCTTCTTTACCTCTTTAATAATAGAAGTACATTCCTTGGGGTCTCCAGGGCCATTGCTGAGCATGATTCCGTCCGGATGATCTGCCAGAATCTCTTCTGCAGGAGTAAGTGCCGGATAAATAGTCACCTCACATCCACGTTTGTTCAGTGAATGAGCAATATTACGTTTTGCACCAAAGTCCATAAGTGCAACCTTCGGACCATCTCCGGGAAGGATTTCCTTCTCGCGGCAGGTTACCTTTTCTACTACTTTACCAGTTGTATATGCTTTTAACTTGGGGAGAATTGTGCTTAAATCATAGTTTTCATCCACTGTGATCATACCATTCATGGTACCTTTCTCACGGAGGATTTTGGTAAGTGCACGGGTGTCAATTCCTGCGATTCCAGGAATGTCATGTTTGGTCAAGAAATGCTGAATCGTGTCAACGCTTCTGAAATTGCTTGGAACACGGGATAACTCACGCACGATAAACGCGTCGATCCACGGCTTTGCGGATTCCTGGTCATCATAGCAGATTCCGTAGTTTCCTATTAACGGATAAGTCATGCAAACCGCCTGTCCTGCGTAAGACGGATCAGTCATTACCTCCAGATATCCTGTCATGGAAGTATTGAATACGATCTCACTGATGACTTCTCTTGCAGCGCCAATGCTGGTTCCTGTAAATACATGGCCATCTTCTAATATCAGAAATGCTTTCATACAATCTCCCTTTCTTATGTCGTATTTTATCCTAAATCTTCAAGATTGTATCATAGCAAAATGCTTTTTTCAATAAAATACAGGCAAAAAAAAATTCTGTTGCGCAAAAAAAAATTGCACAACAGAAAAAAGCTACTGGATCTCAGATATCTCTGGTATTCGTAACAAAAGAAAAAAAATAATGCAGGAGATGGGACTTGAACCCACACGATCTTGCGACCACAGGCACCTGAAGCCTGCGCGTCTGCCAATTCCGCCACTCCTGCATTTCTTATGTTTCAATCGCTTTCTCGCGACTGCTTGATTATAATACAACATATTCACTTGAATGTCAACACTAATTTTCAAAAAAATTTAAAAAATTTTGAATTTATATTGTTAGTCCATTCTGGTCTTTTTTAAGGTGTCAAATGAAACTGCAATTTATAATAAGAAAGATGGCCATATACAGACGGCCAGGTCTATATTTTTACACCAGAGAAATGAAATATGACGTACAAAAGAATCAGAGAGCTTCGGGAGGATCATGATTTGACGCAGACATATATGGCACACTATCTGAATGTAAATCAGCGCACTTACTCGCGATATGAAAGAGGGGAACGGAGCGTTCCTCTTGAACAATTATGCCGGATTGCTGACTTCTACAAGGTAAGTGTGGATTATCTGCTTGGACGTACTGATGTAAAGCGTCCTTACCCTGCATCCCGGCTCTCCAGGAAAACGTGAGACTTAGAGCAGCAGAAACAGCATCAAGGCTCGCGTCCTGCAAAACACAAAGAGACATCTTCTTTCAAAGGAGATGTCTCTTTATGTTTATATGTTTTCTCTTTTTCTTTTTTTGTCAGGAAGCAGGCTGGATACCGCCCACAGCACAGTACCGGCGGCGATGCAAAAATCCGAAAGGTTAAATACCATCCTGCGCATATCCTTGTTCTTTACATTAAAGCTGATATAATCTGTAACATAGCCCTTATTTCTGCGGTCCATGTAATTCGACATACCGCCTCCAAGAACCATGGCAAGTCCCATTCTTCCAAGCCTGCGGCCATGAATAAGCTCATGCCAGTATTCCCCCAGCACACAGCCAAGACCTGCTAAGGAAAGCTCACGACAGCTTTCCTCATCAAGCTTTATTTTTCCAAACACCATGTTCTTGTTGTGACAATTTCGAAGGATCACTCTGCCTCCAAGTACTTCCTCGCGGCTTCCCTGAAGCCTGGTACTGTCTACATGCTCCTTAATTTTGTGATCCAGCAGAAAAATTCCTCCTGCAATACTCAGTGAAAGCATACTCACTTCTCCTCGACATCTTCCATTTTCTTATCGCAGGTCTCAGAAGCTTCTGCTTCTTCTTTGGCAGAAGCATTTTCAGGTTCTGTCTCGCTCTCTTCTACTGTCTCTATGTGTTCATCTGATGCTTCTTCTGGCATCCCTTCCTCCGCTTCTACCGGCTCCTCTGTCTTGGAATCTACAACCTCTCCCTCTGTTGCTTCAGGCTCAGGGTTCGGACATGGAGAACCACAAAGGGGACAAAATGCTGCACTTCTGTCAATAGACTTGCCACATGCAGGACAGATTTTCTGCCCCTTTAAATCAGCTGCCGCATCCTTATATCCTGCAATAATCTGCAAATGCTGCTGGATTTCTTCACAGAATCCCTTCAGTCCATCTTCTACCTCTGTACCATCCTTGTATTTCTCAAAGATTACGTTTCCAATATCAGCCTTCAGCTTCTGCACCATCTGCTCTTCACTGGCAATTTTACTTTTGATCTTCTGTGTCTCATAGATCTGACTTGCTTTTTTACTAAAATCCTTCGTTGTTCTTGTTATCGTGTCACTTAATTCATCAAAAAAATCGCGTGCCATTTTGCCATCTCCTTTATTTATATAAAAAGTGTTGACCACATGTTACCTGTGCAGGCAGCCAAAAAGCAGCTGCGGATTTACTGTACTGAGAGAAGCGGGATTTCCTGACCTCGAAGCAGGATTCTCGGTCCTCCGGTACCTTCAATATATTCTCTTGTAATAATCACCTGTCCAATGCTGTCATCCTTTGGAATCTCATACATGATATCCAGCATATACTCTTCCAGGATAGCGCGCAGTCCTCTGGCACCTGTATGCTTCTCCAGAGCTTTAGCTGCAATAGCATGAAGGGCTTCTTCTTCATAATCCAGCTTTACCTCATCTAATGCAAGAAGCTTCTGGTACTGCTTCAGAATCGCATTCTTAGGCTCCTTAAGAATCTGTACCAGCATATCCTCATTCAGTCCGTTCAGCGTATAGATAATCGGAAGACGTCCGATAAACTCAGGAATCATGCCAAACGCACGAATATCATCTACAGTTACCTTCTCCAGAATATGAGGATCGTTGTCATATTTATCCTTAAGATCTGCATAAAAACCGATGGATGCCTGCTTATTCAGTCTCTCCTTAATGATATTCTCCAGATCCGGGAAAGCGCCCCCGCAAATAAACAGAATATTCTTCGTGTTCACAGTAACCATCGGAACCATCGCATTCTTGCTGTTGGCACCTACCGGAACCTCCACCTCGCTTCCCTCAAGAAGCTTCAAAAGTCCCTGCTGTACAGCCTCACCGCTTACATCTCGCTGATTGGTATTTTTCTTCTTGGCAAGCTTATCAATCTCATCAATAAAGATAATGCCGTGTTCCGCTTTCTCTACATCATTGTCTGCAGCTGCAAGAAGCTTGGAAACCACACTCTCAATATCGTCACCGATATAGCCAGCCTCTGTAAGCGAAGTGGCATCTGCAATAGCAAGCGGCACATCCAGAAGTCTGGCGAGAGTTTTCACCAGATAGGTTTTACCGCTGCCTGTAGGTCCGATCATAAGCATATTGGACTTCTCAATCTCAATTTCATCCATAGTATCTGTAGCAACACGTTTATAATGGTTATAAACAGCAACAGACATTACCTTCTTGGCACGCTCCTGTCCGATTACATATTCATCAAGGCTTGCCTTGATCTTGTGAGGTGCCGGAATCTTCTTAAGGTCAATGGCTGGCTTGGCAGCCTCCTTTTTCTTCTTTATTTTCTTCGGATGGGGAATGGCATCCTGAAGGCTTCCCAGATTGATCATGCTTACATTCGGCATGTTCAGAAGATCATTCAGGTTCAGTCCATTATTCATCTGCTGGGTCATAGTGTCAAAGCTCTTCTGCATACAATCGTTGCAGATATGTATATTATTAGGCAGTTCGATCATCTTGCCAGCCTGGCTCTCCGGTCGATGACAGAGAAAGCAGAATTTCTCATATTCGCTGTCATTCTGCTGATTGCTGTCGTTGTTCTCTGTTATATCTCCATCGATGATCTCGTCTCTTTCATCGTCAAAATGATCTGTCATAATTTTTCCTTTCCTGTTTCTTATTCTGTCCTTTTATTGTAGCATATTTTTGTCAGATTTAGAAATTAACTTTTTATAAACAAAGGGGAGCATTTCGCTCCCCTGAAATTTACTGATTACTATCCGGTCTGGCACCTAGCGTGACTGTAATCGTGGATTCCACATATTCTCCGTCGCTCAGGCGTGCCACGCCCACCTCTATTTCTTCTCCTGCTGTATAGTACTGGAGCTTGTCGTTGATATCCGCTTTGCTGGAAACCTTCTGTCCGTCCAGCTTGGTAATAATATCACTCTTCTGGATTCCCGCATTGTCTGCTGCGCCGCCGGAAACAACGTCCATGACAAAAGCACCTGCCGGCATATTATACATCTGGATTGCCTCTCTGGAAAGATCAGCAAACTTCACGCCCAGGTATCCTGCCTGTGATTCATCCGAAACCTTATCTCTTGTTTTGCGGTTCATCAACTCTTCCAGAATCGGCTGTGCCTTGGAAATCGGGATTGCATATCCGGTACCTTCCACACTGCTGGATGCAATTTTGGCACAATTGATACCGATCAGCTCACCCTGCATATTCAAAAGTGCGCCGCCGCTGTTTCCAGGATTGATGGCTGCATCTGTCTGGATCAGGTCTTCATAAGTATTGGAATCAGACTGAACAGTTCGCTCCAAAGCACT
This sequence comes from Ruminococcus sp. AF31-8BH, assembly GCF_003460605.1. Classification (GTDB taxonomy): domain Bacteria; phylum Bacillota; class Clostridia; order Lachnospirales; family Lachnospiraceae; genus Blautia_A; species Blautia_A acetigignens. The sequence goes on along the minus strand of NZ_QTVN01000009.1, from coordinate 163,032 downwards.
TACCCATCCGGAGGTTACAGTCTGACCATATCCAAGGGCATTTCCAATAGCTACTACCTGCTCACCAACAATCAGGTCATCTGAATTGCCAAGCTGCGCAATCTTAATCTGATTCATGGTCTCTTCCGGGATATCACTTTTCTCCACTGCAATGACTGCCAGGTCTGTATCCTCATCTGTACCTTTGATCTTTGCGGAAACCGCTCCATCAATATTCAAATCTCCATTGCTGGTCACATAATTCTCAGTTTCCTGCTCTGCATTCACCACATCATCGCCAATGAAGCATACGCTTAAAGTAGTTGCTCCCTCTACCACATGATTGTTAGTAGCAATCAGAAGCTCACTGTCATTCTCTCCTACAATAATACCGGAACCGCTTCCTGTGCTTGGATACTCCATTCCATAACCGAAAAAGCTGCGGATCTCCTGCATGCTGACGGAGGTGATTGCCACAACAGAGGGCATGGCAGCCTGTGCAACTCCAGCCACAGGTCCTTTCTCATTTGCAACTGCGTCTGCGCTTACAGTATCGCTGCTGCTCTGGCTGGTCTCATCGGAAACAGAGGAGGTAAGCGTCTCTGCAGTGCCTACAGATGTGGTGGTATCTTTCTTAAAATACTGATCAGATACCGCATTCACCGCCTGAAAAACAAGGCCTGCCACCAGGCCAAAGATTACAGCCAGGGTAATGGTGTTTCCTGCTTTTTTTCCAAAGGAAGAAGATTCTCTCTTTTCATGATGCTTCCGATGTTTGGTCTTCTCTTCTTCCGGCTTCTTTTCCTGTTCGTCTACCTGGTAATGTGCATATTTAGGTTCTGCACCTTGTTCACCGGAAGTGCTTCCGGCACTGCTGCCAGATTCATTTCCCCCATAATTATGGGAGGCATAATAATTGCCATTATCTGAGTCTGCAGCATTGCCGCCAGATTCTCTGCTTCGCGTGTATTTATAATGATACGTTACATTCTCATTCAGATCTTCTTCGGGGGCTGTCTGCTGATCAGATGCAGCCTGCGCGGACACATCTGAATCTGACTGCCGGGGCGTATCATCCGTCTTCTTCGGATCCTGTCCCCAATTCCATTCATCACTCATGTTTTGCTCCCTTCTATGTTAAATCCTAACAATTTCTTTTATTTTATAGTACAAGTTTAGCAATCAATTGTGTTGAAAATGTGATAGATTCTTTAAGAAAAGGTGACAGCGTCAAAAGCCCTATTTTTCTTCCTGTTTTTTCCAGTATTCACGGTTCATGGTACAGAAAAGGATCATTTTCTCCGGCAGCTTCCGGTATCTTTTTCCAAGGAAATATCCTGCATATTTAAATCCGCTCTGCGCGATCAGCCCGGGAATCAGCCAGATATGTCCTGTTTTTACCAGATAGGCAAGACTTTTCTTTACAAGACGAATTCCCTCCCCTTCTGAGGGAACACCTGCGAAAATCTCCGGATGCTCGGCCTGGGAAACACCCAGGTCAAAATTACGGTGAAACTGCTGGCGACAGGAATAATTGTGGGAATGGATCACACAGGCATCTGCTGCGTAGGCAATCCCGTATCCTTTTTTTGCCATGGTTCCGGCATAGATCATGTCCTCATTAAAAATCGCATGCTCGATAAAGCCGCCCATTTCCTGGTAAATCTTTTTCTTATATGCGGCGCACACATTGGAACAGAAATAGGTCTTAATTCCGTATGCGGCAGTATCCTTCTCCCATTTCACGGAAGATTTGTCCGGATAATTAAAGGTACGGGTATATTTTTCCAGATAGGCACAGTCTTCTCTGGCCAGCTGTCTTGCAAAGGAAGCACCTACCTTTGGATTCTCCTGCAGCGGGCGGATCAGATTCTGGATCAGATCCTGATCTGCCGGAACGGCATCCTGAGTCATAAATACCATAATATCTGCATCGGAAAGCTTCGCTGCGGCCCGCCTGGTTCCGCCATGGTCAAAGTCTTCTTTTTTCAGATGGGTCACTTTCACTTTTGGAAAAGCATCCTCCCATTTGGGATTCCAGAATTTTTCTTCTGTATTCATGACAATGATATTTTCTATGGGATAACTCTGGCTGCAAAGTGCATCCAAAAGACCGGCAAATTCTTCCCCCGGACGATATGCAGGAATGATCACATCTACTTTTTCCATTGCCGCTTTCCTCCTTGCGTTTAAAAAAGGGACCATTCCTTCTCGGATGGTCCCCGAATTTTTTCTTTATAATGATGTCACTTCAAGATATCTTTTCTTTTAATATTCGCTTCCGTCTTCAAAGCCATCATCACTATAATCATTATCACTGTAATCGCTGCTATAGTCATCACTGTAATCATCGCTATAGTCGCTGCTGTAATCATTATAATCGTAATTTCCGCTTCCATCTCCCTGCCATACAACATCAGACGAAGTGTCATCACTGGTTACAGCTGGAGCTTCATCCACTAATGTGTCCGCTCCTCCTACAAGCTCAATGATCTTGTCATTGGCTTCAATAATATTCTGGGACGGCTCATAGCTCTCATCTGCGCCGTACAGGAATGCATGCAGTTCCTTAACGTTTTCCTCCAGGGTATCTGCAACTACCATGCTGGCATTCTTAACATCCGCAAACTTGTATTTCGATGGGAAACCTGTAGTATCTGCAATATTGTATCCGATCAGGCTCGGAACCATGTTCAGCAGCTCGGTCTTGGAAACAGATGTAGTAATCAGCGGGAATACCTGATCCATAATATTGAAAATAGTGGTAATTCCAGCCTTCTTCGCCTTATCCACCATAAGGCCGATCACTCGTCTCTGGCGCTCGGTACGTCCCATATCCATACTGGATGTGTAACGGATTCGGCAGTAGGAGACAACCTGTACTCCATTCAGATGATACTCTCCAAGAGCAGCCTCCTCATCAACAGGCTTTGGATCCGGCAGTTCCACCGGAGTGTAGCTCTTTCCAGTCTCTTCCGAGGTTTCAATACAGTAGTCATTCATGAAAACCATTTCTGCATAAGAAAGAGGAAGATCAAGTCCGCCTAAAGCATCTACCGCTTCTGCCATTGCACTGAAGTTTACCGTTACATAATCTGTAATATTCAGATCCAGCATGGTATTCAGCATGGAAATCGCCTGCTCCGGGCCGCCGTATGCATATGCTGCATTCGCCTTGGTATAAGTGTCATTTCCAATATTCAGAAGGGTGTCACGATATATGGAAGCCAGCTTCACTTCTTTGGTATCATTATTGATGCTTGCAACAATAATGGTATCACTGTTCTGCGCATCCAGCGCTGCATTCTTGGAACGCTTGTCAATTGCAAAAAGCGCATATGTGGTATAACCGGTCATCTGCGGTGCCGTCACATTCGTAACAATTTTACTCTCGTCCAGCTGCGGTGTCTCAATCTTATTCAGTCTGCTGTCGATCTGTCCGTATACATACAGACCGCCGATAAACAGAAGCAGACAAAGAATCTCAACAATAAACAGGGCTGTCTTCCTTTTTTTACCAGGTCTTGCCATTTCTCTTTCCTTTCTCAGTAAGCATTCTTATTAATAAATCCCTTAAAAATTGTCATAAACAATATTTTTATATCCAGACCAACGGTCCAGTTCTCAATGTAATACAAATCATACTCGATTCTTTTGCGGATGGAGGTATCTCCTCTGTAGCCATTTACCTGCGCCCATCCGGTCAGTCCCGGTCTTACCTGGTGCTTCACCATGTATCTTGGAATCTCCTCACGGAATTTCTCCACAAAAAATGGTCTCTCCGGTCTTGGTCCCACCAGGCTCATGTCTCCCTTCAGAATGTTAAACAGCTGGGGAAGCTCATCAATACTGGTCCGGCGCATAAATCTTCCAATTCCTGTAACTCTGGGATCGTTTTTCACAGTCCAGGCTTTCTTCTCCTCCGCCTCCGGCTGAATCTCCATGGAACGGAATTTGTACATCCAGAAAGTCTGGTTATGAAGTCCCACTCGCTCCTGGCGATAGATCAGCGGTCCCGGGGATGTGATCTTAATTAAAATACACATCACCAGCATAACCGGAGATGCCACAATGATCCCGATAATGGATCCGATAATATCCATCACTCTCTTGATCATGGAATTGAAGGTATTGCTCAGGGGCACATACCGGATATTGATGACCGGAAGTCCCAGGATATCTTCTGTATATGGTTTGGTAGGAATAATCTTATTATAGTCCGGAATAAACTTTGTATGCACTCCTGATTTCTCGCAAAGTGCAACAATCTCCTCCAGCCGGTAATATTCACTTAAGCCAAGCGTAATCGCAATCTCATCCAGCCTGCTCTCAGGCAGGATCACATTCAGATTGGCAATTCGTCCAATTACCTTAATGCCCTTGTACATAGTACCCGCAGGAATATTGTCATCCAGAATTCCTCTCACAACATAACCCCACTGCGGATTCTCCCTGATGCGGTCAATATATTCCTCTGCTGCCCGGCTGTATCCTACAAGTACCACCTGCTTCTGGTTCAGTCCGCGCTTTCGCATATTCCGCAGGCTGTAGAAAATGAGCATTCTCACTCCCCAGCTGGCCAGAATACAGATTCCATAGAACATATACAGCACAGAACGGGAAATATTCCCCTCTTCAATGGTGTACAGTATAAATATGGTAATCAGAATACCAAGGGAATTGGCCTTGATAATATTTGACAGCACAAGGCGTCTTCCCTGCATCCGCATAGGCTCATACAGGGAAAACGCATGATATAGCAAAATATATGCAGGCAGAATGAAGATCAGAGCAGACATATACTGCTCAAAGCTTCTTGCACGCACTGCAGTTGCCGCAAACGGGCCGATAAATCGAAGTACCCAGGCAAAGAAATAAGATAGCGTAATTACACAGGCATCTACTACAACATGGAGACGACTGAAATTCTTCTGATTGTCTCTGATCAAGCTTGCCACCTCTGCCTTCTGTCCGCCGCCCATGCACTTCCTTCAAAAGTGCTCCAGGACTGTGACTTTCCTTATCTTATAATAGATAAAACAGAATTGCAACAAATTCTTCAAACTTCATTTATAAAAATTTGATAAACATTCTTTTATGCAAAGAATCTGTAAAAGAGATTCCCCCATAATTCCAGCTGGATCTTTATATACTGTTCCAGATTTTTCAATTTGAATTTGACCTTTTTGTCTCTGTGACTGATCTGAAAACCGTTCTTGATCCCGGCAATGTATTCCCTTCCCATTCCTTTTTGGGTAAAGAACAGAATCTTCATTCCAAATCCCAGGATCAGAAACGGAAGATTCAGAAGGATCTGCAGAAACGGCATATTTTTGTAGATCAGATAAATATTATTTCTGGAAGAATACCTGGTCTTGAAATGATTGTATCTGGAGCCGCTTGTTCCGCTTCCTATATGATACACGATTGCTTTTGGGGCATACCAGTTCTCATAGCCATTGATTCTCGCCCTGTAGCCCACATCGATATCCTCCAGATATGCAAAGTGCTCCTCATCAAAATAACCAATCTTCTCGAATATTTTCTTCCTATATATAGCAGCCCCTGCACAGGAGGTGAAAATTTTGTCCTCACTCTCGCAACTGTGAACATCCTTGCCTTTTCCCCTGGCAAAAGCCCAGCCAAGGGCGCTGTAATAATTTCCGGCATCATCCAGCTTGTCCCTGTCATGATAGCAGATCATGCGGGCACTGCAGGAAAAAGCTCTTCTGTGCCGCTTGATGGCAGCCAGCATTTCTCCCACAAAATAGCGGTCCACTTCTGTATCATTATTTAAAAGAAGCACATAAGGAGCCCTGGCTGCGTAAATTCCCTCATTCACAGCTCTGGAAAACCCAAAATTATCAGGCAGTTCAATAATGTGTACCCAGGGATAATTCCCCATTGTAAAGGCCACGCTGCCATCAGATGATCCATTGTCTACCAGAATCGTCTCGAAATTCTGAAATTCCTGCTGCTCCAGGCTGGAGAGCACTCCCTCCAGATATGCCATGCCATTGTAATTTGGTATAATGACTGATACTTCCTGCATAATTTCTCCTTAGTCTTTCTCGTCATTTTTGCCGGACATACCCGGAATCGGTCTCAGGGAATAATTCCATTTGGTCAGAGAAAGATTCTTGTTATAATTAGGGTCTCCATTCTTCAGAATCCCTATCCAATTGCTTCTCATATACTCAATTTCTCTCTGAAAACGGCGGATCTTGGCATCATCATCCTCAGCTCCCCTGGTCTTGGACTCCATATGGTAAAGCTTCACATAAGGGTCATATACCACCAGATAACCTGCTTTTCCCGCTTTCAGGCAAAGATCCACATCGTTGAATGCCACAGCCAGCTGCTCGGTAAATCCGCCGGCCTTGTCAAAAGCACTGCGCTTCATCATCATGCAGGCGGCAGTTACAGCACTCATGTCCTGCAAAATAGAAGCCTTATGAAGGTATCCAGTGCGCTCTGCAGGCATGTCCACGAACATATGGCCTGCAATCCCGCCAATTCCAACCACACAGCCAGCATGCTGAATGGTATTATCCGGGTAAAGAAGCTTCACGCCTACAGCTCCTACTTCTCTTCGCTGGCATACGCCAAGCATCTCACCCAGCCAATCCTCTGTGATCACGGTCACATCGTTGTTCAGGAATAACAGATACTCGCCTCTGGCATTTTTCACGCCGAAATTATTGATGGCAGAATAGTTGAATTCCTTTTTCCAGCAGATCAGGTGGATTCTTGGATCTGCAGAAATCTTCTTATAATATTCAAAAATCTCATCTGTGGTACTGTTGTTCTCCACAATAATGATTTCGTAGTTGTCGTAAAGAGTGTTTTTCCGAATGGATTCCAGACAGTTCTCCAGAGTCTCCTTCTCATCCTTATTGGGAATGATAATGGAAACAAGAGGATGTCCCTGTACCGGATATTTCACACGATAAAAACCAAGGTCTGCAGTATGGCTGACTGTTCCTTTCACCCCGGTACGCTCAAGATGGGCCTCAATCGCACGCCTGCCGGCTTCAAAAGCATACATCTTGCTTGCAGGATTATCTGCGGTAGATGCCTTATGGGTACGCCAGTGATACAAAATCTCCGGCACATGCACAACCTCACGGGCTTTTTCCACACAGCGGAAAATAAAATCGTAATCCTGCGCACCGTCGAACTCACGGCGAAAGCCTCCCACTTCTTCCACAAGCTGCCGTCTCACAACAAAAAAGTGACAGATATAATTGTTGGAGCGAAGAAGATCGATGTTAAAATCAGGCTTTAAGTGAGGCTGAAAATGCTCGTCCAGTTCAGCCGTCACCTTATCCTCATCTGTATACACTGCATCTGCCTGTTCATGCTCATTCAGTGCATTCACGATCTCATACAGGGTATTGGGAGAAAGAAGGTCATCATGGTCCAGAAGCCCCACAAACTCTCCCTTCGCCATGGAAAATGCCGCATTTGTATTCTCTGCAATTCCCTTATTCTCATTCAGATCCATCCAACGGATGCGACTGTCTTTACTGCTGTACTCTTCCAGAGTCTTTCTCATGGATTCCTCTTCCGGGCTTCCGTTGGCAATGCACAGCTCCCAGTTCTCATAGGTCTGGGCTATAAGAGAATCTATCATCTGCTTCAAAAACAGCTGCGGAGTCCGATACGCAGGAACTACCACGCTGATAAGGGGCGCATAAACAAACTTTTTCTTTCTCTGTTTGTCAAGGACCGTCTGGTCAGGCGCATACGCCTCATACCAGGGACCATATGGAATCTTCTCCGGCTCAAACCGCTCATGGAGCCGGATCCAGAATTCCTTCAGGCCATAATGCCGCAGATATAAAAGTCCCTTCTGGATCATATATGGAGATAATTTTTTGAAGAAACGGGACCACTGGATCCGTCCTTCTGATCCGCTTTTTTCACTCATACCAAAATCCTTTTCTATTATAATTGCCCCTATTTTAACATTGAAGAAACAAATTTGCAAGGAAGGCGTAAAAGAAAGGTTGAATTAACCTGGCTTTTAGGATATGATTGTATCCATAACCAGTACTTATATTTTCTTATTTTACAGGGAAACTATAGGATATGTTATAATTTTATTAAGTTTATTTTCGCACAGGAGTTTATTATATGATGAAAAAGCCAAAGATACTGTCAGCACTTATGGTTCTTGGACTTTCCGCTTCCCTTCTTGGCCAGGTACCGGTTATGGCGGAAGAGGCAGATCAGACCCAGACCACTGATGCAGCCGGTGGAATCACCACCAATTCTATTTCCGGATGGCCTCAGGCCTCCGATATTTCCTCAGAGGCAGCTGTAGTGATGGAGAATTCCACCAATACGGTGCTCTATTCCAAGAATGCAGATGAAGTGCTTTTCCCGGGAAGCACGGTGAAGATCATGACCTGCCTTCTTGCTCTTGAAAATGCACAGCTGACCGATCAGGTTACAATGACCGCTACCGGAGTTTCCGGAGTTACCGATGGAGGTGCCAGCATCTCCTCCCAGGTGGATGAGGTTTTCACTGTGGAGCAGTGTCTGTACGCCATCATGGTAGCCTCTGCCAATGATATCGCTTTGCAGATTGCAGAGCATGTGGGAGGTTCTGTAGATAATTTTGTACAGATGATGAACAGCCGTGCCCAGGAGCTTGGCTGCACCAATACCGTTTTTACCAATCCCACCGGACTTCCCGATGACAATCAGCATACCACAGCCCACGATATGGCACTGATCATGCAGGCTGCCATCCAGAGCGAATCCTTCCGCACTATTGCAGCAGCCACCAGCTATACCATCCCGGCTACTAATAAAGCCGCTGACCGTAATCTGACCAGTAAGTTTACCATGACCGATACCGCAAGCACTGGTTTCTATGAGGGCTGCATAGGAGGAAAAGAGGGCTATACAGAGGCCTCCGGCAGCACACTGGTGTGCGCAGCCCAGCGAGACGGCATGACACTGATCAGCGTTGTTTTGAAGGGTGCTTCCGGACAGACCGCACCGGATGCGGCCTCCATTTTGAATTACGGATTCGATCAGTTCCAGCTGCTTTCTCTTGGAGACAGTGATTTCAGTATTATCTCCGGCGGAGATGTGGTCGTCCCCAACGGCACTGCAGAAGACAGCCTGACTACAGAAGATACACAGAACGGCGATGAGATCGACCGCACTTATCTGTTTAACGGAGCGGCTGTGGGATCAGCTGTCCTTGAGGTGACACAGGCACAGGACACTGCATCTGTTCAGGAAGGTGAACAGAATATGCAGGCCGCCAGAGAATATTCGGAGGCACACACTTACATTCCTTATTATGTGATTGCCGGAGCTTTCCTTATTCTTCTTATTTTCTTTATCTGGAGAATTGTTAAGGTCGTGAAATCTTAACCTATCAAAAAATCAGCCCGAGCAGGATGCTATTGTGCATCTGCTCAGGCTGATTTTTTATTGCTGCCAGGGATTTCGGTTTCAATGATTATTTCATTATTTTCCAAAATCCGCTTCGATTTTCTTCTCGGATTCCATACGAAAGGTGCAGTCCCCACGTACAAGGCTAAGATTCGGATTGTAGTAGGGATCTCCTTTTTTCAGGAACTCTGCATGGCGTTCGCGGAAATGGCTGATTTCCTTTTTAAAGCGCTGCTGTTTTTCCTCGGTATTTTCCATACCGCGTGATTTGGACTCATAATGATAAAGGCATGCCTCGGGAGTGAACACAACTAATTTACCAAGTGCTCTGGCTCTCAGACAGAAATCAATGTCATTTAATGCCACAGTAAAGCTTTCATCCAGTCCATGAAGCTGGTCAAAAACAGACCGTTTCACCATGAGGCAGGCTCCGGTTACCGCACTTTCATCCTGGGCAACTCCAAGACGCCATAAATATCCCATTGCATTTCTGTCGTAACCTGTAAGAATATGTCCTGCAAAACCTGCAATTCCCACAACCACGCCTGCATGCTGTACCGTATTGTCCGGATACAGAAGCTTGGCTCCAACGATAGCCACATCCTCCCGCTGGCAGTATCCCATAAGATTCTCCAGCCACTGCGGAGTGATGACTTCCGTATCATTGTTCAGAAGCAGCAGGAATTCTCCCTCTGCATACTGTGCACCAAAATTATTGATCGCGGAATAATTAAAGGGGCCATCCCATTTAACCACCTTTACTTCTGAATACCGCTTCTCAAGTTCTTCATAATAACAGAAGGTTTTCTCTTCCTCGCTGTTATTTTCAATTACAATAATCTCAAAATTTTTCCATGTGCTTTTTTCCATAATGGAGGTCACGCATTTCTCCAGATCTGCAGTGTGATCCTTATTGGGAATCAGAATAGAGACCTTTGGATTTCCCTTTATGGCAAAATAGCTTCGGAAAACAACAGGATTTCCTGTATATTCTACGACTGCATCAATTCCCATACGCTTATAATGCTCTGTCAAAGCCTTCTCACCGGCAATCACTGCATATGGCTTGTCATCCGGATTCCCTGCGGTAGAGCCCTCATGGCTTCTCCAGTGATAAAGGAGCTTGGGAATATGTCGGATATTCTGTGTATGTTCGGTACAGCGCAGCAGGAAATCATAGTCCTGGGAACCATCATATTCTCCCTGCAGAAGGCCAACCTTATCAAGAAGGGTTCTCTTCACAACCACAAGATGACAGATGTAATTAACACAATGCAGGTAGTCCGGATTAAAGTCCGGCTTAAAATGAGGATACAGACGTTTTCCCTTGATATCAATAATGTCTTCATCGGAATATAATAACTCTGCTTCTGGATGGCTCTCAATCTCAGCTGCCATCTGATAGAGCGCCTCTTCTGCCAAAGTGTCGTCATGATCAGAAAAAGTAATATAATTGCCTGTTGCGATTCCAATTGCCGCATTGGTATTGTCTGAAATTCTCAGCTGTTTTTCATTATATACCACACGGATTCGGGAATCCTTTTTCTCATATTCTTTCAGAAGATTTTTGATCGGAGAATCCGGGCCGCTGCCATCGGAAAGACACAGTTCCCAGTTGCTGTAGGTCTGGGCAAGAACGGAATCCACCAGAGACTTCAGCAAATATTCATCCGTCTTATACAGCGGAACAACAATGCTGAATTTGATGTTCTCTTTAAAAACCCGCTTTCTCTGTCTGTTTAACTCCTGACGGGTAACTTTATTTTCTTTCAGCCAGGTCTCATACATTCCATCCTTCTGCTTCGGCGTCCTTAAGCGTTCGATGCATTTTTTTGCCATTGGAACAGCACCGTGGGCACGGTAATATACAGCAGCTTTTTTGCTGTAGGTGCCAAGTTTTCCCACAAATTTACTGATAGGAGTGGTTCCGATCTGGTAAACCGTCTTGTTTCCTTCCTGGTCCTTTATCACAAAGTAAACTTTTTTTCCTGTCACATTCTCGATGCGAATGGAAAAGCCGCATTCCTTCTCAATAGGCCATTCCCGGTACATCTCTGCTACATCCATTCTGATGCAGCGTTTCACCTTGATTTTCAGTGGTTTTTTATTTTCATCGTAGGCTCTGTACTGCAAAGGTGTTCTGGCTACTGCCCAGCCTCCAAGACCTACTGCATTTTCCTGGGGTGCAAAAATCTCGGCATCCAGAAAGAACTGCGGCCTGCCCTGCTTCCTGGCAATTTCCAGAACATTGGACTTATACCACAGACGTCTCTGCTTTCCATTTACAGCATAAACCTTAATAACCTTATGCTTCTTCAGATCTTCCGGCAAGGTTAGAAATACATCTGCCCATTTGCCCCCTGGAAACTGCTCATCCAGGGTTCGTTCCCTGGGAGATAAAACGATTCGTTCCTGTACCTCTGATGGAAGAAGTTTTCCATCAAGAAAGCTTTCAATCTGATCTTCTTTCGAAATAATGCCGGTAATCATATATTTTTTACTGTCATCCAGAAGAAAGCGTTCTTTCTCTACCAGCAATACTTTTTGACTCATGTTATTTCCCTTTCTTTTCCATAACCTTCTCATATACCATCTGAAGCATGGGTTTGTTTTTCTCTTCCAGTTCCCTGGTCCGCTGTTCTACAAGATCATTTAACCTTGCGTTCTCCTTTTGCAGATCCTGCAGGCACGCCAGCATATCCTGATTTTCCAGATAGATTTCCAGCTGCATGGTCAATTGCTTCGCACCCTGGGGTACGGCAATGTCTTTTATGTGGGGATCCGGCCTGGATATCAAGGCCCAGCTGCCATGGATAAAACCGTCCGGAACTTCTGCTTCATCCATAGATGCAGTCTGTCCGTCAAATGCCAGTTTCTTTATGTGAACCATACAGGGCTGGTCACCTGGATCAATTCGTATTTTGCGGCACTCTGGAGGCAGATCAATTGTGTAGTCCGCATGGCGTGTCATAATTGGACGCTTCGCGGAAAACGGTTCATAGTACCTGCCCTCTTCATCGCCGAAATACACCTGCAGCAGTCCTGTAGTCTCCACAGAAAATGAACTCATTCCAGGCGTCATCACTCCATACATTTCACGCATGGGAACATGACTGCCTGTGATATATCCCTGAAAAGCTTTCTCCATCTGAGCAAATGAGCTCTGCAGAGCTTCACTGATTCCCAGCTCCTGATAAAGCTTCTCTTCATTTAAAGGTGTCCGGATACTGTTTGTCTGAATATAATAGTGAATGATCCGATACAGAACATATTCACAGGGTACCGGAAATTCAAAGGTCCATTCATAATCCAGCAGCGTGATAGGTTCTGTAAGCATTACATTATCACAAACTATATCAATATTTGTAATCTCCGCACACATAAGCTGAGACGGCAATGTCACATTTCCAAATACCTGCTGAAATTCTGCTGTCACTTCAAATGGTTTCTGGCTGTATACAAGCCGCACCTGCTTCAAAAACTCCACAAGCCGATCAAATGCAGCCTGGATTTCCCCTCTCTGCAGCATGCTGTCCAGATGCTCCGAAAGACTTTCTGCATCCAGATACTCAAATTTCACGCCATCTTCCACGATTTCACATTTATTGCATACAAAGGGGACTTTCTCGTACACAGCATTTAATCTGCTGTTCCAGGAAGCCAGATTGTCCATATGCTCTTTTCCTTCCGGGTAAAGAGCTTTTTTCTGCAGCCAGCGCTTTTTGTTTTCTTCCAGAATATCTGTACGGATGGCAAAACGTCTGCTTCTCTCATTGGAATATTTGCTGTAAATAATCTCTGCCATTATTCTTCCTCTCTTTTCGCAATCACCAGAAACGAATTGGAAAACTCCGGAAAAAGTCCGGCATCCACTAAAGAATCATACACCCTTTCTTCATTAAACAGCTGAATCCTGGGTCTGTCAAAATTACAGAAATTATCTTTCAGTTCTCCCTTTTTTGGAAGGCGTTTATCGGAATAGATGGTCAGCGGAAACTTATAATCCGGATAAGGATAATAGAAGGTGGTCTGAAAGCTGCCTGCAGCATCGATCAGTTCCTGCAGTTCTTTTCTTGAAAAGGTTCTTACCCCTTTCGTATCCGGATAATTTTCAATGCCTTCAAAATATTTCCCTACATGGTCTTCGGTACAGCCAGCCCAGTATTTCAGTCCCAGACGATTTTCTATGGCAATGACCAGCTTTCCGTCTTTTTCCAGATGTCTGGATATGCGGCGAAGCATTTCCACATAAGGCTGATGAGTTCCAATATATCCTTCTGAATATTCGAACACGCCAATCAGCGTGATATAATCATATTTTTCAGTAAGGCTCACCTCAATATCCTGAAAATTTCCCACCATGATCTTTACATTGTCACATTCTCGATTTCGGTAAGCATTAATGGTGCTGCGCATTTTGGACAGATCAATACAGGTTACGCTTCCGGCTTTCTTTGCCAAAGCTCCTGTAATAGGACCGCATCCAGAGCCAATTTCCAGAACCTTGTCTGTTTTCCGGATTGGAAGCCACTCCAGTATATTCTGACGGATATGGGAAAAATGGTAAAGTACCGGCCAGCTGTTTTTCTCTGCAATTACACGATTTAATTCTTCTTCCCCATAACTGCGGGCAATTTCCAGGAGTTCCTCTTCTACAGGACCATCACTGTACAGGTCCTCTCCCGGATAAAACTCATAGTCCAGCGTTACTTTTCCAATTTTTTCCTGCATCTACTATTCTTCCTCCACTGATACTGTGGAATTCATATCATAAAAACCAACGGTGTTCTTGGTAGAAACCACAGTAATGTTGCAAGCGTCATATAAACGGTGAAATACGGTAAAATCTCCATTCTGATATCCGGTACATCCAAAGGAAAGAAGGTATTCTCCCCCCTGCAGATTCATTTCCTGTTCAAAAGTAACCACGCACTCACAGCCTGAAGCGGATTTCTCTACATTTACGCCTTCGTACATGGTATTCGTTCCGGTAATTTCTGTTCCCTGGATATTTTTGAAGGTAAAGGCCATGATTGGCTGCTGAATGCTTTCGTTAAAATGAACCTTCATTTTAATTTTAAACCGGGAACCTTTTTCAATGGTATTGCTCTGGCGGCCCTTGGAATCCAGAACTACAAAATCACAGATCTCAGCCTGCTTGTCTCCATACTCCAAAGTATTGGGATTCACCTGAAAACCACTTCTCCAGTTTGTCTCAGAATTTACAGGTGCTGTATGCTCATCTTCTGCCTGCTTCACTGGATCCTGGTGTACCAGAAGCTGCTTGTACATATCTACCATTGCCTTCGGGGAGCCTTCATCCAGCTTCTCCCCCTGATTCAGCAGGATAACGCGGTCACAGTACTTGGAAACGCTTCCCAGATCATGGCTTACAAATAAAATTGTTTTTCCCTGTTTCTTAAATTCCTCGAATTTATGATAGCACTTCGCCTGGAAAAATACATCTCCTACAGACAAAGCTTCGTCTACTACCAGGATTTCCGGGTCAATATTGATGGCCACTGCAAATGCAAGACGTACGAACATACCGCTTGAATAGGTTTTTACAGGCTGGTGGATAAAGTCACCAATATCTGCAAAACTAAGGATCTCATCCAGGCGCTCATTAATCTCATTCTGGGAAAATCCAAGCATTGTACCATTCAGATACACATTTTCCAGACCTGAATATTCCGGGTTAAAGCCTGCACCTAATTCCAGCAGAGCTGAAATCCTTCCATGCACAGACACTTCCCCTGCAGTGGGCGCAAGTACACCTGTAATAATCTTCAGGATGGTAGACTTACCGGAGCCATTGGTTCCGATAATACCAACACATTCTCCCTCGCGCACATCAAAGCTTACATCTCTTAATGCGTAATGCTCCCGGTAGCGTTTCTTTTTCCCAAAGCCGAGGGAATCCTTCAGACGGTCTGAAGGTTTATTATAAAGCCTGTACATCTTAGACAGGTTCTTTATTTCAATGGCATTTTTACTTTCCACATTAGTTCCTTTCTATTTCCATGCATTATAAAACATCTGCAAAATGAATGCGAAGACGTTTAAAAATCCAGTTTCCGAACAGGAAACAGATGATGGATACTACCCAGAAGTAAATGGTCCAGTTCGGTCTTTCCCAGAACCATCTTTTTATAATAAAGGCATCTCTGTATCCTGACACAATATAAAACATTGGATTCAACTGAAGTATTTTGTACAGTCGGCTCTGTACACCGATCATGCTCTCCGCAACCCACATAATAGGTGTGATCCATACACCAATCTGAAGTATAATTCCGATAATCTGTCCCAGGTCACGAAACAGCACTACAATCGCGCTGGTTGCATAGCACAGCCCCGTTACCAGAAAGAAGGCACATGCACTGTAATAGAAAATCTGTAAATAGTACATATCTGGGAATCTGCCGTTGCACATATAAAGAATAATGGCTAATATAACAAAAAAGCCATGCACAAACAATGCTGAAATAATTTTTACGACCGGCAGCACGCTAATATTAAAAACTACCTTTTTTACCAGGTAATTATATTCAATCAGCGCATTGGTTCCCCCGGAAAGAGCATCTGAAAAGAAAAACCAGGGGACAATTCCCGCTACCAGATAAAGCACAAATGGGATTCCAAGCTCATCTGTGTTGGAGCGGAAGCCCACTGAAAATACAAACCAATATACCAGAATGGTTACAACCGGCTGAACAAATGCCCAGATGGTTCCAAAATAAGATCCTGCATATCTGGTCTTAAAATCATTTTTCGCCAGTTTCATAACCAGCCGGCGGTTTCTGTACAGATCCGCCGGCAGAGAAAAAATTGTTTTAAGCATTTATGATCTCCTATCTCTGAAGTTCCTTTAAACTTCCCCATTTCTGATCCTTGTCAGAGAAGATCAGTTCCATTCCTTCCGGAATCGGCCACTGTACGTTGATATCCGGGTCATTCCAGATCAGACCGCCCTCATCATTGGGATGATAGAAGTCAGAGCATTTGTATGTGAACTCTGCATTCTCGGAAAGAACCAGGAAGCCATGGGCAAATCCCTTCGGAATAAAGAACTGCTTCTTATTCTCTGCTGAAAGAAGAACGCCATACCACTTGCCGTATGTTTTGGAATCTTTTCTTAAGTCAACAGCAACGTCGAATACTTCGCCGTTTACAACACGTACAAGCTTGTCCTGCGGATAGTTCAGCTGGAAATGAAGTCCGCGGAGCACACCGTATCTTGAGCTGGACTGATTGTCCTGTACAAACTCCACATCAATTCCAGCTTCCTTAAAATCATTGTAATTGTATGTTTCCATAAAATAACCTCTGGAATCACCAAATACAGTTGGTTCAATTACCTTTAATCCTTCGATATCGTCACAGTTTGTTACTTTAATTTTTCCCATTTTCTTTTCTCCTTATTTCTATTTTTGTGAAGTCAGAGATAAAATATCCCCCCTGACCTGCTGCCTTTGTCTGATCAGGCTTTGTACTGCTTCGTACATACACCGTCTTTATTAAACACAGAAACGATTCTGTTTTTGCTGGTGAGCTTTATACTCTGGGCACGAACACCTGCTTTCGCCCCGGTTCCATTATAAAAATAATACTTCTTTCCCTTAATGGTATGCCAACCTTTATAGGCTTTTCCATTTCTGTCAAAATAATAGGTAAGCTTCTGTTTGCCCACAGTTATAGAATAAAATTTATTCTGTACGCGAATACCATTTTTATCAAAGTAATAAATATTGCCTGAGGAGTCTATATATTTATAATTGGTCCGCAGTTCAAATGTCTTCGGATTAAAATAATAATACCTGCTTCCAATCTTTTTCATTCCAGTGTACGCCATGCCATTATAACCAAAATAGTATTTCTTTCCGCTTTGGGTCACAAACTGATTGCTTACACGAACACCATTTTTATCCAGGAAAAAGAGTGAAGTAGCTGATTTCCGCAATTTGTTCCTGTACATAGCACCGTTAGCTCTGCTAAAATAATAACATTTACCGTCAATTCTTTTCCAGCCGGTGACTTTTACGTTGTTTTCATAATAATATTTCCTGCTGCCCTCTGTAACCCAGCCATTTTTCATCGGGACCTTGTCCTGATATGACGGCTCTGCGGCAGGTGTATAACCTTGCTGAGGCTGCCATCTTGGTACAATTTTGGCAGTATAATCCACAAACCCAAAATTCACATCCACATTGTCCCATTTTGAAATACCGCTTATAAGATTCTTGGTGGAAGCCATTCCCGAAACTTCGTCGCCAGCCGTCCCCTGCCAGATGGTATACTTGTATGTGCTGGTACTTGGCGCCAGGACATGATCTCCATAATAAGCAATCCAGATATCAATTCCAGCCCCTTCCAGCACACTCCAATCCACAAAATTATTATACCAGTCCAGATTCATATAAAGCATAGGCGTGTACCCAGCCTTACGGATCTCATCGCAGAAAGTAAGGGCAATCTGTGAAATTTCCCTTTTGCTTTTGGTTCCCAGCGTTCGCTCATCCTCCATGTCAAACACTACCGGGTAAGAAACCTTATGCCCTTTCATTTTCTGAATTGCCAGCTGCGCCTCTGCCAGTGCTTCCTTATTGGATTTCGCCAGGCTGTATACATAAGTTCCAACTGGAACGCCAGCTGCCTCCGCCTGTGTCATATTATAATCAAATTTTGAATCCACACGATTCAGACCATAAGAAAGCCGGATAAATGCGAAATCCACATCTTTCTTCACAAGTTTCCAGTCAATCGTTTCCTGCCACTGAGACACATCAATTCCACGCGTGATCGCACCATCTATTTTTTTTCCGCTTCCGTTGTAGCAAACACCATCAATTTTCTTCCAGGCTCTGGCTGCTTCTCCTTCTGTAGAACCTGAAAAAACCCTCACCCTTGCCATTGTTTCCTCTGGTGCAAGATTGTCAATCCTGTCGTAAGGCAAATACCCTGCATTTGCACTGACTGTTGCAGGAGCAGAAATTCCTGCTGCTCCCAATACAGCTGACAATAAACCAGCTGACAGCCACTTTTTCCAATTCTTCATACTTTCTCCTAATTCTTTATTTCTAAATATAAAAGTCAGATGCCTTGCGCCTGCAGCGCTGTCACAGCCGTCGATATAATATGTTAAAAATGTATTACTTCGTTATTATACAGTCTCCTTTTTCAAATTTCAACGTTATTCTCCAAAACAATGAAAAGGTGCCTTAAATTCATCAAAACTGATAAAATTAAGACACCTTTCTGTGCTTGTTTTATGTGAGTTATCAAGGACAAAATTCCTCGTCTCTGACTGTCTTTGTCTTATGCAGCTGGATCTGTGGGATCGTAATATCCGCCGTTCTTCCACCTGGCAGGTACAATTGCCTTGCGTCCAAGAGGTCCCTTGAATGATTCGTTGGAATTATAGGTACCGTCAAAGATATAAATAGTAGAACCGCTGCTGTTATAGTATACCCACTTGGCATCGCCTACACAGGTACGGATACATCCGTGAGAAGCCGGGCTTCCAAGTTTATTGTAAGCACTTACCGGAAGATTATAGCTGTTCGCATAGCTGCATGCAACCGAATGAACGAAAATACCACCCTGTCCTGCTCCGTTTACATGAGTTCCATACTGTCCCCAGGATGGTCCCATAAGTGCCTGCCATCTGCTGTAAGGAGTCAGCGTATATTTGCCCTTCGGGGTAGGTGTCCATGGATTACCTACGGAAACACGGATCGTCTTGACTGGAATGGTACGTGCAGAATCCGCATATACAGTCATAACGCCATTTACACGGTCAACCTCAAAGGTATAAGGTCCTTTGTAAATATTGGTAAGATCGTTGATTCTGTATCCATTCTTATCAAAGTAATATTTCTTGCCGTTGATCCATTTGGATTCGTTTGTCACATAGCCCTTTTTGTCCGGATTAATATAGCGAACCAGGTTCTGTGAGTCATTTACGATTACCCATCCAGTTGTATATTTACCGGTGGAATCCACATAACCGTATCTGCTTCCCTGCTTTACAAACTCATTGGTAACCAGATTGTAGCTTCTGAAGCAATACCAGTTTCCATTCACCTGGCGCCAGCCGTTTCGAAGCAATGCTCCATCGGCATCTGCATAATAGGTCTTATTCTGGTAGCTAAACATCTTATTCTTAACCAGCTGGCCATTTCTGGTAGTTGGAGTTGAAGGCTGGAAGAAGTATTTCTTTCCTTTTACATTAACGAAACCAGTCGCAAAAGTTCCGTTTATTCTGAAATAACCGCCTTTCCCCCAAATATCTGACCAGTGATTTCCGTTTGCGTTAAACCAAAACCAGCCATAAAATCTTCCATTTGATAAGGTTACTGACTGCCAGCCAGTCTTCTTCACAATATTTCCTGCTGTAGAACCGAAATAATATAAGCGGTTTCCAGCTCCCGGACAACGATGCCAGCAATTCTTCCAATTGGCAACAGAACCGTCATCTGTTACATAATATTGTGTATTATTGTATGTAATGATTCTTCGTTTATAGATGATTCCGGATTTCGTCGTTATATAATATTTACGATTGGACGCTTTCACCATCTGGCTCTTAATCAAATATCCGTCTTTATCAATCAGATACGTATATTTCGGATTTTTGCGTCCGCTTAAACCAGTCGGTACAATTCCGTGCTGCCGAAGCTGACCAATTTTGGAACTGCCCTTTCTGGCTGGCTCATAATATCTCCACTGCTCTCCTGCTGAAGTCTTAAACATTTTCCAGCAATCATGAAACATCTTGCCCGGGATTTCCTGGTCATTTGCTGCCGGCTCAAAATAATACTGTGCAGAAACGCCATTGACAGTTAATGTCACATCCCCTGTACGAGGAGTTCCATTCTCATCCAGGCAATAATATTCGCCATTGATCTTGAAATATCCGGTATATGTATTCTGTGCCTTGGCATTCTCATCCAGCTCTGCAACAGTCAAAGCCTTGCCGCTGTTGCCATAGTACTGGAAATTCTTGGTGTCTTTATTCCACAGCCAGTAGTTCTTCTTCATCTGGCCTACTGTAGTCTTCCAAGGTACCAGTGCTGCGCCTTTGCCTTCGTATTCTTTATATGCGGCGGCAACGCTGCTGTCTGCAGGTGTGAAATAATAATCACCGCTGATCTTGCTGGCACACTCTGTTCCATTCAGAGTTTTCTTGCCAAGTACAAGATATCCGTTCTCATCAAACAGATAATATCCGGTATGATTCGTTCCGGTCTCATTTCTGGTAGTGATTGCAACAATGCCATCGGCAATTGTGTAATAATCGTCCTTCAGGCTGGTCACTTCTGCAGTGCCTGCTGCGTCAGTACCCTCAGTGCCTGTTGCTGCATCTGCAGGTTCAGCATTCTGTGCTTCACCACTATTCTGCACAGCTGCTGCGTCCTGCGCTTCGCTGTTATCAGAAAACTCGTCAGCAGTCTGTTCATCAGCAGAGCCAGCCTCCGCTGGAACGTCAGAAGACTGCACATCAGCAATCTGTACAGCTGCTTTCACAGCTTTCTTTTTATGGAGCCTGAATCTGCCGTCTGATGTCTGCTCCCATTCCTTCCATTCAAAAATGGTGCTGGATTCACTGGCCCGCATATCAGCAGCCTCTTCCGGTGTCTCCTGCACTTCAAAAGAATCTGTCTCATCCGTGTTCTCAAATCCCTGCACATCCTGTACAGGATTCTCTGCACTGGTTCTGTCTCCGTTCTCCGTGCTTCCAGATGTAAAGCCATCGGTAACGCTTTCACCTGCACTGACATTCTCCTGCGGGGTCTGCACGGTGTCAGATGTCTCCTGCTGTGATCCATCAACTGATGGAGTTTCCGGCTCAGATACTGCTGGCTGTTCTGCCTCCACTGCATCTGGCTGCTGTGCTTCCCCAGTCTGCTCTGAAGTAAAACCGGATGTAAAGCCGCCATCCAAAGCGGCGGCTGGAACCTCCAGTCCCATAGAAACACTGAGCAAAATTCCTAAAATTGCTGCGGCTGCTCTCTTTTTCATTTTTCTTCCTCCCAAATGTAAAACTTATTCACCAAGTCCCTTATTTATAACCATTACCAGGTTGCGCAATGCCTCTGTTTCATCAGCTCCTTCACAAAATATTGTAATCTCATCACCGCATTTCACACATGCACCCAGGACGCTCAGAACGCTCTTGGCGTTCGCAGTTCCTCCTGCATATTCAAATGTTATCAGAGATTTATATTTCATTGCCTCTTTACAGAGAATCCCGGCCGGCCGCAGATGAAGTCCGGATGGATTATTGATCTGTACCTTTTCACTTACCATAATAACATCACTCCCTTAACCATTATTCGAATCCGCATTTGTAATTTCTGATATGGTTACATCCGCCACTACATCATCCAGAAGTTCAAATCCTTCCGGCAGCTTCACAGTCACCGGAATCTGATAGCTTCCAACACTCATGTCTGATAAATCTACAGATGCTTCTACTTTCTCAATATCAAATTCGTCAAGGTTACTGTCAGTAGCCTTTACACGGATTTCAATCTTGTCGGTTCCAAAAGTTACCAGAAGGTTATCGTCCAGATTATTTACCTTGACCTGGTTGGACGGCAGTCCATAGGAATGGCTGTCCAGGGGCAGAATGCTCACTTTAACCCAAACATCCTCGCTGGTGCCGCTTGTAAGCTTCACATCATCAGGAAGCGCATCCTTAAGGCTTACCTTTTTCTCAATATCAGCAGTCTCTCCTGTGATATCAATGTCAGCACCGCCGATCCAAAGGATATTATCATTCTGCTTCAGAGTGTCCAATGCTTCATCTGTTCCAGCGATACTTACCGTATCTGGAACGGTAGTTACACTCTCCACCTGATATCCTTCTGCCGGTACACCTACAAAATTCGCACCGATATTCACTCCGGTACGTATCTTCCAGAATTTGGTGGTAACAACAACCTTGGTGTTATCTATGGTGATGTACGACATTCTTCCTGCAAAGCTGTCCTGATTCTTATCAATAATATTCAGCTCTGTTTCCTCGGAAAAATCCTTCGTCTTGCCATCTACATCAACCGTTGCATTTACTTTATCTATTTTATTAATTAAGGACTTCGGTCCTGTAATCTTCACTTTCTCCGGGCTGGCGGTCTGTGAGCCAACCTCATAGCCTTTTCCTGGCTGACTGGAGCCATAATTTACATTAACCAGGAACTCCTGGGTTACCTTCTCCTCCAGTCTGACACTGAGATACTGGGGTGTTACCTTAATGTTGTCAGGACTGATTCCCGGACAGGAAGCCGTAATGGGAACCATAACCGGATCTGTATCCAGGCTGCCTGCCTGCTGCAGGTCTGCCGTCAGCGTAATATTCGCCTGGGTGATCTTGGTGAGAAGCCGTCTTTCTCCTGTAATGGTAACACGGATGGGGTCCGGATCATCATCCTGCATGCACATCATATTCGCACTGTCCACATAAGCCGTATTCTGTAACTCCACCTTGTCGCCAGCAATGGTGATACTTTTGGTGGACACCGGATTGTCTACATTTACCACAATAAACCAGATCAGAAATCCGATGAGAACAGACATGATTTTCAAAGGGAAATTCCTAGTCAGCTTTGTGTTCTTCATGTTTCATTCTCCCTTTCAGCAGATGACGGAGTTTACTGTTATTGACAACCTTCTTGTTCTGGGCCTTGATCAGAGCAGATCTTAACTCAGCGCTGGTAAGCCCTCTGCTGAGTTCCCCATTCTGTGCCACGGAAACCTGGCCGGTCTCCTCAGAGACGATAATGGTAAGGGAATCGCTTACCTCACTGATTCCCACTCCCGCTCTATGTCTGGTACCAAGCTGCTTGCTCAGTTCCATATTATCGGACAGAGGCAGATAACAGGTTGCTGCCACAATACGATTGCCACGCACAAGAACAGCACCGTCATGAAGCGGTGTATTATGCTCAAAAATATTGATCAGAAGCTGGCTGGTAAGAACCGCATCCACATTGATTCCGGTACGCTCATATTCACTGAGACGGATATTCTGTTCAATTACGATCAGAGCTCCGGTCCGCACCTCTCCCATATCAAAGCATGCCTTTACCAGCTCATTGATGGTCTTATCCGTAAATCGCTCCTGTACTTCCTTCCCGGAATCCAGTGGAAAAATAGATGCCACAATCTTCTTCTGCCCCAATTGCTCCAGCATTTTACGCAGTTCAGGCTGAAAAATAACAACTACGCTGGTAAGAAGTATGGTAGATAGATTCTTAATGATCCAAAGGATCGTATTCATCTTCAAGATATAAGCAACCAAAATAAAAAGGAGCACGATCAGGATTCCCTTAAGCAGCGTATAGGCACGGGTAAATTTTATCCATACCATAAACTGATATATAAAAAAGGAAATCAGGGCAATCTCCAGTATGTCTGTAACTCCCAGACTGGGCAGGGATAATTTTGACAAATATCCTGATAATGTGACTGCCAAATCCTGCATAGCGTACTCCTTTCCGGTACAGGTCTTCCCCACGCTCAGTGGGGAAGCCGTCTTCATTGTTTCATTAATATCCTGCTTTTAGAGATCCTTCAGGGATTCCTCAAGCTTTTTCTCAAAATCCACATCCTTTGCAGCTGGTTTCTCGGCCTGTCTCGGTCTTTTCTCAGCAGCTGGAACAGCAGTTTTCTTTCTCTTCGGTCTTTCATCCTGACGGAAAATCGGATTCGCATAGGTGCCGGAGGACTCTTCTGACCTGCGCTCTTCTCTTACCGGCTCTGCATTGATCTTCTTGATGCTTCTTTCTGAGGTAGCAACAGATGCCTTGGGCACTGCCTTCACATAGTAGAAATACTCATCATCCTCGTATTCCAGCCTCTCAGCTCTGCTGTAATCCCCGCCAAATGCGAAGAATTCCAGCACCAGTGCAAGAAGCACTGCTAAAACCGTACACACAAGCAGCGGTACCATTGCAACGGTTGCATTCAGGTTCATTCCAAAACTTCCAACCAGCATTATAAACACATATGCCACACCGCCTGTAATAATGGATATCCTCCATGCATGATCAAAAGAACGGGTACGGATCAGGTTCACCAGCAGTGTCACTGCTACAAAAGCTACAACAGCGATCCACATTCCCCAGTTCTGCACCAGACCGTCTGCCATGATCTGCAGTTTGTCTGTCATATCAAGATCCGGATTCGACAGAATCGCGGACTGTACTCTTAAGAAGCGGATAAAATAATACATTACCACACCGCATCCGGCCGGAATTGCAGACAGGCTGCTCTCCATCAGTCCGCTTCCAATCGGAAGCAGTGCCGGAATACTGAATGCAAAGGAAAGCGGGGTAAACACAAATGTTATATTCTGCTCTCCGCTGAATCTCATAAAGAAAATGAGCATCAGCAGAATAATCACCAGCATAAAGCCTGCCACTTCAATTCCAAGCGCATAGCTGTGAGCAAGGATCAGTATAAAACCAATATACATCATAGCGGAAGACGGCAGGATAGAACAGATCAGTGCCAGGATCAGAATGACAAATACGTTATTCAGCTGGGACATATACCCCATATTGGAATTGACCCATAAAAAATATACCAGCGCAAGCACAAATTTCAGTACAGGCAGGATATACATTTCATACTGCCCGTATATTCCTTTTATTTTCTGCTTTAATTCAAGTAATGCTGTCATTTTCTATATCCTCCTGACATTTCACGTCCTGCGAATTTCTTTTCTTCACGGTTGTAAATCTTCTCCAGCCTAGTCAGCTGAGAATAATACTCCTTCACGCTTTTCTTGGCTCTGTGATATTTCACGGTATACTGAATATAGGTAAGCAGTGTATACACAACCAGTGTCCCCACATATCCAGCCAGGACCACCACACCAAGAGAAACCAGATCCATCTTGTGAACATTATCCAGAAGATATTCCAGATTATATGCTGCGATCAGTGCAAGTATCAGTCCATATCCAATTGTAACAAGGAAAAAATTCTTAATCAGTGCCAGACCGATATAATCACTCCTGTAATACTTGCTCACCGGAAGATATTTCCTGCCTTCCTGTTTCTCATATAAAGCAAGCCGGTCCATTATCTTTACTTTTTCTTCATTTATCATAAATGGCTCCTTATGCATTTCTTTTAAAGCTGAAAAGCTATACTCATACAGGATGATTGTATCATATATCCCATGGCATGAAAAGTGTTTTTTTACCTGTTGCTTCCAATACATACCGTCAGGAAAAATACATGGGATGCACCCTTTTCCAGAAGAGCATGTGCAAGCACATCCATGGTACTTCCAGTAGTATACACATCATCAATCAGCAAAATACGCATTCCCGATGGATTTCCCACAACCTGGAAAGCTTTCTTCAGATTCTTCTTGCGTCCTGCCGCATCCAGCTTCTTCTGGGACCTGGTCGCCCTGCTCTTCTTCAGAAGCGAAACATCCACCGGAATTCCCGCACTTTTGGCCAGCTCCTCTGCAAGCAGTTCTGCCTGGTTAAACCCTCTTTTGCGCAGCTTCCTCCAGTGAAGCGGAACTGGAACGATCACATCCGGCTTCCACAAAGCCAGCTGATCCCTCCCATAAAGATACAGTGCTCTTCCGTAAAAGCGGCTGTATTCCCGGCAGCCAAAGTATTTATATTTCATAATCGAGTATTTCATCCGGTCATCATACAGAAAAATACCTCTTCCCTGGTCAAAAGCACCCGGGGCGGCCTTGCAGTCCCTGCAGTATTCTTCCTCTTCACTCACCGGTTTTCCGCATTTGTAGCATCTTGCTCCCTGGATGGGTCTCAGGTCTCCTGCACACTCCGGACAGATCAGTGCATGGCTGTCCTTAAGAATCCTGTGACACAGGGGACACCGTCTGGGATACAGCAGGTTCAGAAAGCTCCCGTATCCTTGTTCCAAGAGAGCTGTAACGTTTTTGCTGCTTCTCATTGCGGATCATCTCCCCAAAGGTTTCCTCACTTCCAACTACAGTTACGCATTTCCTTGCCCGCGTCACTCCTGTATACAGAAGGTTGCGGTTCATCAGCATCTTCGGGCCGGAAAGAAGGGGCAGGATTACTGCCGGGTACTCCGACCCCTGGGATTTATGTATGGTTATGGCATATGCAAGCTCCAGTTCTTCCAGCTGTTTAAAGGAATAATCTGCGAAACGGCCATCCTCGAACTCCACAGTGGCAGTCTCTGCAAATTCATTAATTTCCTTCAGAATTCCTGTATCTCCATTGAACACGCCTACGCCTTCCTCTACCGGAATTCCGTATTTTCCACGGACTTCCCATTCCATCTGATAGTTGTTCCGGATCTGCATGACCTTATCCCCTTCCCGGAAAAGCCGTTCGCCGATCTCTTTTTCTTTTTTGTCAGGGCCAGCCGGATTCAGATACATCTGCAAAATCTGGTTCAGCCTTTCCACTCCAAGAAGTCCCTTTCTCATAGGCGTCAGAACCTGGATTTCAAAAGGCTTTGCATCCACATATCGCGGAAGCTTCTCCTGAATCAGTGCGATAACCACCCGGATAATAATGTCCGCATCGTATCTCTTTAAAAAGAAAAAATCCCGGCTTTTATTATCCAGAGAAATCTGCTGTCCATTGTGGATTTTGTGGGCGTTCACCACAATATCACTGTGAGAAGCCTGTCGGAAAATCTTCTTCAGCTCTACCACTGGAAAAACTCCGCTTTGTATGATATCGCGCAGCACATTTCCAGGTCCCACGCTTGGCAGCTGGTTCTCATCGCCTACCAGTATGATCCTGGTTCCGGCTGTCACAGCAAGAAGCAGGGAATGCATGAGAAAAATATCCACCATAGACATCTCATCAATGATGATCACATCCGTATCTAACGGATTCTCCGCATTTCTGTCAAAATGAATGCCCTGGGACTCCCGGTTGTCATCATCAGGAACTCCATTCAGCTCAAGCAGGCGGTGTATGGTCTGCGCCTCATATCCAGTAGCCTCTGTCATGCGCTTCGCCGCACGTCCCGTTGGCGCTGCCAGCCGAAGCGTCGCCCCTTCTCCTTCAAAAAAACGGATAATGGCATTGATGGTGGTTGTTTTACCGGTACCAGGTCCTCCTGTGAGCACAAACAGTCCGTTTCCCGCAGCTTCTATCACAGCTTTCTTCTGCATTTCTTCAAGCACGGTACCTGTTTCTTTCTCAATCTGAGCGATCCGTCTCTCCATCATCTGTTCATCCTGAGGATAACGGATATTCAGCTCCGTCAGCATTCTGGCAGTATTCAGCTCCAAATGATAATACTGACTTGGATAAACAAGCACGATGCCGTCTTTCTCCTTCAGTACCAGCTTCCTGTCAAGAGCCATATCCATGAGATGCTTCTCCATATAAGAAACATCTACACGCAGCAGCTGGGATGCCCTTGCGAACAGCTCTTCCTTGGGAAGATAGACATGGCCTTCCCCGGAAGCCTGGATAAGAGTATACATCATGCCGCTGCGGATCCTGTAATCTGAATCTGCGTGAATCCCAATACGGGATGCAATGGCATCTGCTATTTTGAAGCCTACACCGGAAATATCATCAGCAAGACGATATGGATTTTCCTGAAGGACTCCATACACGGACTGGCCATATTTCTGATAGATCTTGGCTCCAAGATTCAGGGAAATCCCATATTTCTGCAGGAACATCATCGCTTTTCGCATATCCGCCTTCTCGGTAACCTGAGCAGCGATTTCCCTGGCCTTCTTTTCACTGATCCCCTTCACCTCTGCCAGTCTTTCCGGCTCTTCTTCCACGATTCGCAGGGTGTCCTCGCCGAAATACCGGACGATTCTCGCAGCCAGTGCAACTCCCACTCCCTTAATCGCTCCGGAACCAAGATAACGCTCCATTGCCTGGGTATCCTCCGGTGCTTTCTCCGCATAGGAATGGATCACAAACTGCCTGCCGTACACATGATGCTGGGAAAACTGTCCCTCTGCTTCAATGGTTACCCCCTGGGTAATATCCGGAAAGGTTCCCACGCAGGTGACTTCTTCCTCGGAATCTGAGGTTTTAAGTACCATAACTGTGTAGCCGTTTTCTTCATTTCGGAATACCACATGATCAATATATCCTGTAATTTTCTCACTCATCCCTTATTCTCCTGCTGCCAGTACATATCCAAAAGTCATCCCTTCTGGTATTCCCATCAGACAGAATCCCTCCTGTTCACAAAGGGTACTGCATAAGCAGTACCCTTCTCCTGAATAATCCATTATAATCTCCGCAAATACAGTCCCTGCCATTACTCTTCCATTCTGGTAAGTACTTCGGCATATTTGCCGGTTCCCACCACAACAGCGGACATGGCATCCTGCACGGTAAGTGTGCTTACTCCAGTCTTCTGCTCAATCAGAGTATCCATTCCGTGAAGCATCGCTCCGCCTCCGGTCAGCACAATTCCCCGGTCTACAATATCTGCAGCCAGCTCCGGAGGCGTTTTCTCCAGAACTCCATGTACCGTCTCTACGATCTGATTGGTAGCGTCCTTCAAGGCAATGCGGATTTCCTCGGAAGTTAAAGTGACCACCTTGGGAAGTCCTGTGATCACGTTTCTTCCCTTTACTTCCAGTGTCCGCGGTGAAGCCTCCTGGCTTGCGGTTCCGATTTTTATCTTGATGTTCTCGGCAGCATCCTCGCCGATATAAAGGCTGTGATTCTTTCTCACATAGCTCATGATTGCCTGGTCAAAATTATCCCCGGCAACCTTCACAGATGCAGATACAACCAGTCCTGCCATGGAGATTACCGCCACATCCGTAGTTCCGCCTCCAATATCCACAATGAGATTTCCAAATGGCTTGGTCACATCCACTCCGGCACCGATGGCAGCTGCAATGGGCTCTTCCACAAGGAATACCTCCCTTGCTCCAGCCTGATAGGTTGCTTCCTCCACCGCCTTCTTCTCGATTTCTGTAGTTCCGCTGGGGATGCAGATGCTGATTCTGGGCTTGCGGAAAGCATGTCTTCCCATAGCCCTGGAAATAAAGTATTTCAGCATTTTCTCCATAACGGTGTAATCCACGATCACACCCTGGCGGATGGGACGAATCACTTCCAAGTTGGAAGATAAATGGCCGCTCATCTGTCTGGCTTCTTCGCCGATTGCTTTTATTTTCTCTGTATTTTTATCATAAACCACTACGGACGGCTCGCTGAGTACCAGTCCCCGTCCAGTGGAATATACCTGACTGTTCCTGGTTCCCAGGTCAATTCCAATATCACTGGCAGGCATTGAATTCCCCTTTCTTTACTCCATTGACAACAATTCATTCTGATATCTTTCTTCGTACCATTATAAACAAAAATGTCCCAATTGGAAAGAGGATTATTTGAGATATTTTGCTACATAGTGTCCAGTATGGGATGCCGGGTTCTTCGCAACCTCCTCAGGAGTACCCTTGGCAACAACGGTTCCGCCGCCGTCACCGCCTTCCGGACCGATATCAATAATGTAATCTGCCGTCTTAATGACATCCAGGTTATGCTCAATCACAACTACAGTATTACCGCCATCTGACAGTCTGCGGAGAATCTCCACCAGCTTCTGCACATCTGCAAAGTGAAGTCCGGTAGTCGGCTCATCCAGAATATAAATGGTTTTACCTGTACTGCGCCTGCTCAACTCAGTCGCCAGCTTAATACGCTGTGCCTCCCCTCCTGACAGAGTAGTAGATGGCTGTCCCAGACGGATATAAGAAAGTCCCACATCATACAGTGTCTCAATCTTTCTTCTGATGGACGGAACATTCTCAAAGAAGGTCATGGCCTCCTCCACTGTCATGTTCAGCACATCATAAATGCTCTTGTCCTTATATTTCACCTCCAGCGTCTCACGGTTGTACCGCTTGCCCTTGCACACCTCGCAGGGTACGTATACGTCCGGCAGGAAGTGCATCTCAATCTTGATGATTCCATCACCGCTGCAGGCCTCACATCTGCCGCCCTTCACATTAAAGCTGAAGCGGCCTTTCTTATAGCCCTTGGCCTTGGCATCAGCAGTGGCAGCAAACAGGTCACGGATCTGATCAAAGACTCCTGTGTAGGTGGCAGGATTGGATCTGGGCGTACGTCCGATAGGAGACTGGTCAATGGCAATTACCTTGTCCAGCTGATCAATTCCCAGAATAGCATCATGCTTGCCCGGTATTACTCTGGCTCTATTCAGTTCTTTTGCCAGATGCTTATAGAGGATTTCATTAATCAAAGAACTCTTGCCGGAACCGGAAACACCTGTAATGCAGGTCATGATTCCCAACGGAATATCTACATCAATATGCTTCAGGTTATTCTCTGCTGCACCCTTGATGGTAAGAAATCCAGTGGGTTCCTTACGCACTTCCGGTACCGGGATTTTCAGCCTGCCGCTGAGATAAGCACCTGTAATGGAGTCCGGATTCTTCATCAGCTCCTCGGCAGTTCCCATTCCTACCAGCTGTCCGCCGTGCTCACCAGCTCCCGGTCCAATATCCACAATACAGTCTGCTGCACGCATGGTATCTTCATCATGCTCCACCACGATCAGGCTGTTGCCCAGATCACGCAGATGCATCAGCGCTCCCAGAAGCTTGTCATTGTCTCTCTGATGCAGTCCGATGCTTGGCTCGTCCAGAATATAAGCAACGCCCACCAGTCCGGAACCAATCTGGGTTGCCAGACGGATTCTCTGAGCCTCACCGCCTGACAAGGTTCCTGTCGCCCGTGCCAGGGAAAGATATTCCAGTCCTACATCTGCCAGGAATCCCACTCTCGCCCGGATTTCCTTCAAAATCTGTTTGCCGATCAGCAGCTGCTGAGGTGACAGCTCCATCTTCTGCAAAAACACCTTCAGCTTATCAATGGACATATTGGTCACTTCATAAATGTTCTTATCCGCAACAGTAACCGCCAGGGATTCCTTCTTCAGTCGCTGTCCCTTGCAGGCAGTACATGGAGTGATCTGCATAAAGCTCTCATACTCCTGCTTCATGGATTCAGAACCAGTCTCCTTGTAGCGCTGCTCCACATTGCGGATCAGGCCTGGAAAGGCCACATCATAAACGCCCTCTCCACGCTGGCCCTTATAATAAACCTTCACAGAATGTCCGCCTGTACCGTACAGAAGAATATCCTGTATCTTTTTAGGATAGTCCTGAAATGGCGTATCCAGATCAAATCCATACTCCCGGCACAGTGCATTCAGAATTGCGTTGGTAAAGCTGCTCTTATCCGTACAGGACTGCCATCCCATTACGGTGATAGCTCCCTGTGCAATACTCAGGGACTTATCTGGAATCATCAGATCCGGATCAAATTCCATCTTATATCCAAGTCCCAGACACTGTGGGCATGCACCAAAAGGATTGTTAAAGGAAAAACTTCTCGGCTCAATTTCATCAATGCTGATTCCGCAGTCCGGGCAGGAAAAGCTCTGGCTGAAATTCATATAATTCCCATCCATGGTATCCACAACTGCCAGTCCATCTGCCAGATTCAGCACGGTCTCAAGAGAATCGGTAAGTCGCTTCTCGATTCCCGGCTTCACAATCAGACGGTCTACAATAATGGCAATGTTGTGCTTAATATTCTTATCCAGAGTGATCTCCTCGGAAAGCTCATACACATTCCCATCAATCTCTGCCCTTACATAGCCGCTGCGTCTAGCCTGATCCAGAAGCTTGGCATGGGTTCCCTTGCGTCCGCGGACTACCGGGGCAAGAAGCTGGATCTTGGTGCGCTCCGGCAGCTCCATAATCTGATCCACCATCTGGTCTACCGTCTGCTTGGCAATTACCTTCCCGCACTTCGGGCAGTGTGGAATTCCCACGCGGGCATATAAAAGACGGAAATAGTCATAAATCTCTGTCACAGTTCCCACTGTAGACCTTGGGTTGCGGTTCGTGGACTTCTGATCAATGGAAATCGCAGGAGGAAGCCCCTCAATGCTCTCCACATCTGGCTTCTCCATCTGACCCAGGAACTGTCTGGCATAGGAGGACAAAGATTCCATATAACGTCTCTGCCCCTCTGCATATATAGTATCAAAGGCAAGGGAAGACTTGCCGGAACCGCTCAGGCCGGTAAGAACCACAAACTTATCCCTTGGAATATCCACGCTGAGATTCTTCAGATTGTTCTCATTAGCTCCTCTGATTCTGATAAACTGTTTCTTATTCTCTGCTGCCATCTGTTCCTCCATTTCCAAACCGCCAGCTGCGGCTATCATCACCTTGTATTTCACATAATTCCGAAACTTCTTCCGGCTTCTTATTGAGTTTGCATCATTTTCTCAAGGATATCATGTGAACATGTGTTCGTCAAGTGGTTCTTATCTCTTTTTCAAAGGAGAAAATCCGCCATAACTGCATTGCTTACATGAATCCCAGCTCTGGATAAACAGATTCTTCCGTCCTCCTCCAGAAGCAGTCCCTGTTTTTTATATTTCTCCAACACTTCTCCATATATCTTCTCTATGGAAGTTCCGAAATATTCCTGAAAATCTTTTTTTGATACGCCTTTTGTCATGCGAAGTCCAAGAAACATGAACTCGCCCATCTCATCTTCCCTGGTAAGAGTCTCTCTGTCTGTTCGTATTTTTTCCAGATTTCCGCTGTTTTCCAGGTATTCTGACATATCAGATGTATTGGTAAACCGCTCCCTGCCAACCAAAGATGCGGCTCCAAGTCCCAGGCCCAGATAGTCCTTTCGCTGCCAGTACCCTTCGTTATGCCTGCAGTTTCTGTCTTTTTTTGCATAATTGGAAATCTCATACTGATAGTACCCATATTTGCCAAGAACCGCTGCCACATCCTCGTACATCCGGTATTCTGTATCTTCATCCGGCAGATCCAGCTTTCTTGCGGAAAAAGGTGTTCCCTCCTCAATGATCAGGCTGTACGCGGAAATATGCTCTGGGCCAAGCTTGGCCACTGTGCGAAGATTCTGGATCCAGCCTTCATAGCTCTGTCCCGGGATTGCAAACATCAGATCTATATTAATATTAGAAAAACCCGCCTCCCGTGCCATGTGATAGCTTTCCAGAAACTGTTGATAATTATGGATCCTGCCAAGTGCGCGCAGTTCCTGGTTTTCGGGAGACTGCAGGCCAATGCTGATCCGATTAATCCCATATCTGCGGTAAAGCGCAAGCTTCTCCGGCGTCAGAGTTCCCGGATTCGCCTCAATAGTAACCTCCGCATCTGCTGCCAGCTGAAAATTTTTCCCAATTCCCTGCAAAAGTTTTTCCATAATGCCACACTCCGGCACAGAGGGTGTCCCTCCGCCGATAAAAACGGTATCCACCGTACGCTTTTCTATGGCTGAAGCAGCCTTCATTTCCCGTAAAAGTGCATAAATATAAGCTTCCTGCCCGGCCCTGGTAGCAGGACCTGACAGGAAGTCACAATAATCACATTTCTTTATGCAAAACGGGATATGAAAATACAGTTCCAGACTGTCCTTCTTTTTTCCCATCCTGATTTTCCTCCTGAAAATGAGTCTGCATTTTTATAGAAAAAACGCGTCATTTTCTTATTCGTTCTCTGAAGAATCTTCCACTGTATCCGCACTGGTATCCTGGGAAGATGTGTCCTCCCCGCCATCAGCTACACTCTCAGAAGAAGCCTTCTGCTGATCTGAGGTGCTGGTTCCGGAAGCGCTCTGCTCTTCCTTCTGCACCAGATATTCATTCACCATAGTCACACTGCCGCTCTGTGCAACTGCGTCCTTATTTACCTGACGAGGTGCCACAGTAGGAGTAGGGCTTGGAATCGGGGTGATCTTCATTACTCCCTGGGACGCTGCATCCGGCTCCTTCACCTTCTTTTTGCCGCATGCACAGCTTCCTGCAAAAATCACGATCACCAGAAGGATAGCTGCAAGGATTCCTCCTTTGATCCACTGTTCCCGGTCATTTCTGAAACTTCTTTTGATTCTTCTGATCAGAACATGTAATTTTACTTTCATCTGCTTCCTCCGCCTTAATTCTCATCCAGCTTCAGTACACTCATAAATGCTTTCTGTGGAATCTCTACATTTCCCACCTGACGCATTCTCTTCTTGCCTTCCTTCTGTTTCTCCAGAAGCTTCTTCTTACGGGAAATATCACCGCCATAGCATTTTGCAAGAACATCCTTGCGCATGGCCTTAACGGTCTCTCTGGCAATGATCTTGCTTCCAACAGCTGCCTGGATCGGAATCTCGAACAGCTGGCGGGGAATCTCATCCTTCAGCTTCTCGCACATCTTACGGCCTCTTTCATAGGAAGTATCTGCATGGACAATAAAGGAAAGGGCATCCACTTCTTCCTTATTTACA
Organism: Ruminococcus sp. AF31-8BH; assembly: GCF_003460605.1. Lineage (GTDB taxonomy): Bacteria > Bacillota > Clostridia > Lachnospirales > Lachnospiraceae > Blautia_A > Blautia_A acetigignens. Next base: position 128,309 of record NZ_QTVN01000009.1, on the reverse strand, counting down.
AGAATATCCAGCTTCACAAGCTCACTTCTCTCATAGCCGCAAAGCTCATAATCCAGGGACGCATATCCTCTGGAGCGGGACTTCAGGGCATCAAAGAAATCGTAAATGATCTCATTAAGCGGAAGCTTGTATTTCAGAAGGGCACGGGTTTCTTCCATATATTCCATGCCAAGGTACTGTCCGCGGCGTTCCTGGCAAAGATCCATGATCGCACCGATAAACTCTGTGGTAACCATGATCTCTGCATTGACAATTGGCTCTTCCATATACTCGATTTCAGAAGGATCCGGAAGATTGGTAGGATTGGTCAGGTCAATGACTTCTCCGTTTGTTTTGTGAACCTTGTAAATAACGCTGGGCGCTGTGGTGACAAGATCCAGGTCATACTCTCGCTCCAGACGCTCCTGGATGATCTCCAGATGGAGAAGTCCAAGGAATCCGCAGCGGAAACCAAATCCAAGGGCTACAGATGTCTCCGGCTCATAGAAAAGGGAAGCATCGTTGAGCTGCAGCTTCTCCAGTGCATCCCGAAGATCCCCGTACTTGGAACCATCTGCCGGGTAAAGGCCGCAGTAAACCATAGGATTTACCTTCTTGTATCCTGGCAAAGCTTCCTCGCATGGGCGATTGTTATCGGTAATGGTATCACCTACACGGGTATCTCTTACATTCTTAATGCTGGCCGTAATATATCCAACCATTCCAGCGGTCAGTTCCTCACATGGAATAAACTGTCCGGCTCCGAAATATCCAACTTCCACAACCTCTGCCACAAATCCGGTAGCCATCATGCGGATGGTAGTACCTTTGCGAACCTTTCCATCTACCATACGGCAGAAAACAATGGCTCCCTTATAAGAATCATAAATGGAATCAAAAATCAGCGCCTTCAGCGGTGCATTCACATCTCCCACTGGTGCAGGAATCTTGGCAACAACCTGCTCCAGCACCTGATCTACATTCAGTCCTGTTTTCGCAGAGATCTGAGGGGCGTCCTGTGCCTCCAGGCCGATCACATCCTCGATCTCGTTAATCACACGCTCCGGCTCTGCACTTGGAAGGTCTATCTTATTGATTACCGGAATGACCTCAAGGTCATGATCCAATGCCATGTATACGTTGGCCAGTGTCTGGGCCTCAATACCCTGGGCAGCATCTACAACAAGAATCGCACCGTCACATGCCGCCAGGCTTCGGGAAACCTCATAGTTAAAGTCTACATGGCCTGGGGTATCGATCAGGTTGAAAATATACTCCTGTCCGTCTTTTCCATGATAAACCGTGCGGACCGCCTGGGATTTGATGGTGATTCCGCGCTCACGCTCCAGCTCCATATTATCCAGAACCTGGGACTGCATTTCTCTCTCTGTAAGAAGACCTGTCATCTCTATAATTCTGTCTGCCAGTGTGGATTTACCATGATCAATATGTGCAATAATACAAAAATTTCGAATTTTACTCTGGTCTGTCATTCCAGACATTCCTCCTCTGGTTATGCTATACTCTTTTATCCTATCAAGAGATTATAGCACAGATTAATTCTGTTTGTCACTTCCTTTTAATACTCTGTTCAGGATATCTGCAAAAGGCTCCATGGCATTTTTCACCTCCTGCACCGTATTAGTCTGAGCGCCAGCTTCCAGAAGGAGGGACCGCTTCCGAAGATGAAGGTTATAGCGCAGTCCAGCCAGGTAAATTCCCCGGTAAAAATCAGGGTAGTACAGAGCCGCCTGGTATTCCAGCTGAAAAGAAAAAGCAAGATTGTCGGGTATGTAAGGATTGGGCAGATAATCCACCTGGCCCTGGGTATTGGTGTAGCTCAGGCCATTGTAAAATAGAATCTGGGCTGTGGTTTTCCCGTTGATTTCCGTGACAAGCCTTCGGTCCTCGTCTACGCCGTCCCTGTGAAGATCAATCACTACCTCCACGGAAGGATTTTCCTCAAGCACTTTTTCCACATAATCACAGGCGTAATCGTAGGCCTTGTTTCTGTCCAGTTCCCCGCTCATCATGTCAAAAGCTTCTTTTATGTGCATGACCTGGTAGCCGTATTTTTCTGTGAGAAGGCTGGTAAGATAATCGCCCACGCCAACAATGGTGTCGCTTTCCTCCCCTTCCCTGGAATCTGCAAAGGTCTCTTGGGAATGGCTGTGATAAATCAGAATCTGGGGCTCAAGAGGACCGTGACTCAGGGAAAAATCTTCTGCCAGAAACTGAGCAGCGTTTAGGTTGGCGGCGGATGCGTCTGTATTTTCGTCTACAATATAGAAATTATTCAGGAGAAAATCATAGTCTGCAAGCCTGTCCGGGGAAAGATCCAGAAGCGGGTGGGGCAGGACGGCCGCCTGCTGCGCAGCTGCGGTTGTCTCGGTTTCGGTGAGGGCTTTGGAATTTGTGTCCGTCTTTGGATTTGTTTTTAACTCTTCCTCCTTTTTTTCTTCTATATTATCCTCTTCTGTTTTATTCTTGCTCTGCATCTGCTGCCCCAGGTATTTTCCATTCTCCCTGGCAATCTGCGCCAGGGTCTGCTTGTCCGTCTCCAGCCAGGTTTCCTGTGTTTTTTCCTCAATAAAATAATAAAGGGGGAACTGCCTGTACACGTTTTCTATGATTTTCCACAGGGAAAAAGGCTCTGGCATTACTGCCAGAACCACCAGAAAACACAGGCAAAGAAAAATGCAGAATACCTTCTGGACTCTTGTCACGGAATCACCTCTTTAAGGTTATCCTATGACGGTGTTTTCCCCCGTATGTTTCTTTTTTTCTTTTCCTTTTCCTTTTCCACATTTCTTATTTTTATGCACCGATCAATCTCCCGGCTCAAAAGTCATATTCAGCCCTTCTGAAATGGTATAGCTTAAATATTTAATGGTCTCGTCCACGTCCTTTGGCGTCACAAACATGCCATGCAGGTGAGGGGAAATCATTTCCTCCAGAAATTCCTTCTGCTCCGACTCCTCCAATGCATCTAGAAGATGGGACATGGAATCGTGGACAATGGTAGCTGCATCCACCACAGTGGGCACTCCGATTCCAATCACCTTTACTTTCAAATTTTCTTCTGTAAGGCCATTTCTGTGATTTCCCACACCAGACCCTGGCGTAATTCCTGTATCTGTGATCTGAATAGTCCGGTTCAGCCTTCTGGTACTTCTCGCCGCCAGAGCATCCACCGCGATCACCACATCCGGCTTTGTGATTTCTACTACGCCTTCTATAATTTCAGAAGTTTCCATTCCCGTCTGGGCCATCACACCGGGAACGATACCACTGATTGCGTGAAGTGCTTCCTCGCTGGTACTCTTCAGGCCATATTCCCGTATAAGATGGCGGGTCATGCGCAAATTTCCCACAACCTCAGGCCCCAGAGAGTCCGCTGTAATCGCCTGGTTTCCAAGCCCTACAACCAGCACAGATTTCTCTTTCTCCAGTCCGATCAGCTGGCGCAGATGCCTGGACAGCTCCTCCGATACCTCTCTGTGATAATCTTCATCCGGCGCAGAAAGTCCTTCTGACTCGATCGTGATGTAAGTGCCCTGAGGCCTTCCCATGGAACGGGCGCCATTTTCTGTGGTAATCTTTACAACCGTTGTTCTGATTTCCTTTTCTTCATTATATTCTTCCCGCACCTCAACACCACGCACCTCCACATTTTCTTCTGTAAAGCGCTCTCTTGCCTCTACTGCAAGATCTGTCCTGATTTTGTAGCTCCCCAGCATATTCCTTTCCTCCGGTAGTTCTGTTTTCGTTTTTCATCCAGCAATTTATTTCTTTCGTTTCTATATAATCTCTCCACTTTTTGTTAAAATATGTATTGACAATCTTCCGCAATTATTATAAACTATATAAGCATGTTCATAGGAACGCCCGTGTCTGTTCCTGTGCAACGCACATTTTACATTTACACATGAATTGGAGGTGTACGAATTGGCTAACATCAAATCTGCAAAAAAGAGAATTTTAGTTAACAGAACAAAAGCTGCGAGAAACAAATCCATCCGTTCTGCTGTTAAGACTTCCATGAGAAAGGTTGACGAGGCAGTAGCTAACAACGATAAGGCAGCAGCAGAGGTTGCATTAAAAGAGGCTATCTCTACAATCAGCAAAGCAACTTCCAAAGGTGTTTATCACAAAAACAACTGCGCTAGAAAAGTTTCCCGTTTATCCAAAGCCGTTAACAGCATTGGCTAATAGATATCTGAATTTTTAGTTATAAGCTTATAAGTGAAAATTAAGGCAGTCGAACCGTCATCGACTGCCTTTTTTCTATGCTTTTCCAAATTTTCTATCTCACTTTACCTTCTCGCAGAACTGTATTTTACAATCAGCAGTTCCACGCTAAGTACATCCTGGAGCCTTCCTGTTTTCACCGCTTCTTCCGCGTCCACAAAATCTGTCACTGCCTGGCGCAGTTCACTGATCCGGTAGGATCTTGCGCAGGAAGCAATATTTCGCACTACAAAAGAAGGCACTCCAAGCCTGGACGCCATCTCCGGCTGTGCCACGCCTTCCTCTGTATATTCTTTCACCAGCAAAAGCTGCCGAAACTGCTTTGCCAGAAGAAACAGGATTCGCATAGGCGGCTCTTTCAATGTCAGAAGATCATAATACAGATCTAAGGCACGCTTCTGGTTTTTCTCCGTAACAGCACGTACCATGTCAAAAATCTTATTCTGGGTCTGAGTGGTGCAGACCTCTTGGATGTCTGCCCTTGTGACTACATTCCGGTCTCCGGTGTAAGTGATCAGCTTCTCCAGCTCCATTCTCAGGTTTCCCATATCAATTCCTGTCATAGTCAGAAGAAGTTCCATGTCGCGCTGGGTAATATTTTTCCCCTCTCTTTTCAAAATGCCAGCTGCCCACTGCATCAGTGTTTTCTCATCCTGACGGGCAAATTCCCCGATCCTGCCGCAGGATTTTACAGCCTTGTACATTTTGCTTCGCTTATCTACTTCATCTTCCACAAAAACAAGGCAGAGATAGTCTGGAAGCTCTTTCATATAATCTGCCAGTTCATCACATTTGTTTTTGAAAAATCCGGTATCTTCCAGCAGAACCACTCTGCGGTCAGCAAAAAAAGGCATGGTCTCACAAAGGTCGATCAGCTCCTTCACATCGATGTTCCGGCCTTCGTAATGGTTGAAATTCATGGTATCGTCATCTGGATTCAACGCTTTCAGCAGTTTATTTTTATACTGCACCTTCAGATATGCTTCCTCGCCGCACAGCAAATATGCACTTTTAAAATTTCCTGATTTAATGTCTTCCTGGATATTCTTCAAAATATACGCTCCTGTCATTCCGGGATTTTTCTGTCAGCACAGTCCCTGGCTATGCCTGACGTTCCATTAAACCATACCACAAAATTTCTTTTTATTAAAGCATAATTAAATATAATTTCCCAGATATCCTTTCAGCCGAATTTTCCCCTTCTGCCAGGAAACCGTCACTGCACCGCTTTTCATGGTAAATCCCACCTTGCAGCCGGCTTTTTCCAGCCTTTCCACAATTTCCGGGGCAGGATGACCGTAGGTATTGGTAGAAGAACAGGAAATAATGGCATACTCTGGCTTAATTTTGTCAAGAAATTGCTGGCTGGTAGAATAATGGGAGCCATGATGTCCTACCTTCAGAAAATCCACATCCTCAAGGTCCCCCATTTCCAGAAGTTTCTGTTCCGTCTCTTCTCCCATATCACCAGTCAGTAATCCGGTAAACTCTCCATACTTTACCTGCAGTACCATTCCATCCTCATTTACATTTATTCCAGATGCATTTTCCAAAGGGGCGACTATCTGCATTTCCAGTTTTCCGGCTTTCAGACAGTCACCTTCTTTGACTTGTTTTACTGAAATTCCCGCTTCCTTCGCAAGCTGTGACAGCTTTTCCCATTCTTCTGGCGGCGTTTTCCAATTGGGCAGATAAAGGCAGCCAATTTCAACAGAATTCAGTTTTTGCGCTGTCAGTTCCAGAATTTCTTCTACTCCGCTGATGTGATCCTTATCTGTGTGTGATACCAGAATTCCGTCTACTCTGGAAATCCCCTGATTTTTCAGATAAGGGAGAATCTGATACTGCCCGGTTCCGGATTTGTTTGTGCTTCCGCCATCTACAAGGAAACAGTTGCCCTCTGGCGTTCTCACCACAATTCCATCTCCCTGCCCTACATCCAGACAGGTGATGGAAAACGACTCCGTTTTTCTCCAGGAGATCAGAAACAATGCGGTACAGATCAGAAACAGTGACAGATATTTACGCACTCTCAAATTTCCAGCTATATTTTTCTCCTGCACCTTGTCCTTTTCCTTATCTGATGTACTGCTTTTTTTCTTTCTATACGTAAGCAGCAATACCGCACTGGCAAGAACCGCATAGTAAGCAACGATCTGCCAGATTTCCGGCTGTCCGGCGATCCATGTTCCAAAGGGCAGATTTCCAGCCAGCATACACAATTTCTCGTAAAATCCTGCCAGAATCTTTCCCGGAAAAATCATCAGGCTCCCAATCTTCAAATTTACACAGCCAAGAATCATTCCCAGCACACCGCTTCCCAGTACCACTCCAACAGTGGGAAGTACGATCAGATTAAGAAAAATTCCAATAAGAGAAATTTCTCCAAAGAAGTACAGGGAAACAGGCAGCATAGTCAGCTGTATGGCGGCAGATGCAGCCAGCGCCGTACATAACTTCCCGGTTCTGCTCTCCTTTCCTTTTTCCAGAGTCCTGGTAAACGCAGGAACCACAATTCCAGCTCCTGCCACTGCACTAAAGGATAAAAGAAATCCGCTGTTGTACAAATAAGCCCCAGATTCTCCCAGAATCATCATTGCGGAAACAGCTAGTGCTGTAGGAAGATCATAAATACGGCCTGTTATTTTTGCCCCTGTTGAGATGAGAAACATACAGACCGCACGCATAGTAGATACACTTCCCCCAGTCATCACGCCATACTGCAGCATAAAAAGCAGTGCCAGGAAACCAGACCCCCAGATTCCCAGCCCGGTTTTCATAAGAAGCTGATACAGCCCGGTTCCGATCACACTGATGTGCAGTCCGGAAATGGCAAGAATATGCACAATGCCAGCCATCTGATATCGAAGCTTCACTTCTTTGTCCAGACTGGTTTTATCCCCAAGCACGATTGCCTGAAAAATACCGGCTTCTTTTCCAGCAATTTTCCCAAGGACTCCTGCCAGGTACTCCCGAAGCTGACTTATTCCCTGCCTGTATGCCGAATAATTTTCTGATTTTTCTATTATTTCGGCATTGTTTAGCAAATAATAAATATGCTGGCTGGCATAATACTGCTGGCTGTCGAATTCCCCTGGATTTCGCTTTTCTTCCACTCTTTTCAGCTTTCCGGATACCAAAATAACAGTCCCGGCTGGAACTTCTTCTCTTTGTTTTAAAAACACTTTTACATTTTCAATGGATAATTTTTGTGATTGATAAATCAGATAGGCATTGCTTAGATAAACAGATTGTGAAAATTCATTTTCTGTGGTCTGTATCACTTCTCCACATAGGGTTGCCTGGGGATGCTCCTCGATCCAGGAAGCCGCATTTTCCGGAAGAGGATTCCCCCGTATAAGAGGAATCCCCGCCCAGTCTGTAGCACACATGGAAAGCATCAGGATCAGACACAGCATACATAGCGGTCTTCGCGTCATCAAACACGCTCCTTTCCTGGCTTTCACTCACTTTGATCCTCTTTAAGGACCAAATCTGTGTTTTTGCTAAAAAGACTATATAAAGATGTTCCGTCACTAAGTGTGGCTTCCGTATCTCCTTCAACAGAAATCTGCACCTTATCTGCAGATGCAGTATCCAGAAGAGAATTTACCACAGAATAGATCATAGTATTTACAGGAATATCAATCCCTGAATCAGAAAAGGCAGAACTGAAATCCACGTAGCAAACATCGTCAGATACTTCTACGCCCAGAATCTCTGTTTCCTGTGGAATGGTCGGATAGTGTCCCTTCACCATCGGTCCCTTGGCAAGCTGCTCCAGGATGACGCGCTCACGGGGAAGAATGCGCTTGTAGTACACATTTCGCTGCTCTGCCACCAGATGCTCCCCTGTCTTATCTGTAAAATACAGGGTAAAGGTGTCATAGCGGTAAGCATCCTTATCTGACCCCCACATCTCCACAAAAGTATTGCCGTCGATCACGCCCACAGCCTGTCCTTTGGAATCCTTCAGTTCTTCACTTTCAATAAAGATCTTGATTCCGGTAACGCCCGGAATCTGCAGAAATGTCCGCGCTACTCCGGCGCGCACCAGAATCTCCCTGGCTCTTGACATTTTACTGTAATCACTGTTAAATTCCAGTTCCAGAAGAGACTCATTCAAACGGTATGTGACAAGCTGTACTCCAGAAGGCAGAAGCGCCAGATTATCTCCGCTTCCTTCCTGGGCATTCAGAATACCGGTAAAATCCTGCAGCATAAACTCTGCGCTCTCCTGCTCCAGCTGATACCGTTCTTTTACCACCTTGGTCTCGTCTTTGTTTACATAATATAAATAATACTGGTTGCTGCCGCTGTCCACTTTCTCCTCCTGGGTTTCCACCGTACAGCCTGTGAGCAGACTACAGGCAAGGACCAGGGCAAGCACCGCACTAAAAAGCTTCTTCATCGGCACCTCCTACGGAATATAAGATAATGGAATGCGGACGGTGAAGGTAGTTCCCTCTCCTTCCTTACTCTCAACCTGAATGTTGCCGTGATGCTTGGTCACCGCACTTCTGGTAATGGCAAGTCCAAGCCCTGTACCGCCGATTTCCTTGGAATGAGATTTGTCCACACGGTAGAATCTCTCAAAGATCCTTCCAATGGATTCCTCTGGAATTCCCATGCCGGAATCTGCAACCTTCACATAAAAATACTTGTGGTCTGCATCCAGAGTCACGCGCACCCATCCGTCATCTACATTGTATTTGATACCGTTTTCTACTAAATTGCTGATTGCAAGGGTAAACTTCACCTCATCCACATCTGCCTCCACAGGACGGAAGCTGTCCAGGATCAGATCAATGTGCCGCTTATCTGCAATTGGACGAAGTCTTTTCAGAATGTCCTCAAGAAGCTGATTGATATTCAGATGCTCTACATTTAGGTCAGCAGCCTTCTTATCCAGCTTCACCAGGGAAAGAAGATCGGTAATGATCTTATTCTCACGGTCGATCTCAGCTGTAATGTCGCTCATGAACTCCTGATAAAGCTCTTCCGGTACTCCCTCCTGGCCTACAAGGGAATCCGCAAGCACCTTCATGGAAGTAAGCGGCGTCTTCAGCTCATGGGACACATTGGATACAAATTCATTTCTGGATTCATCCAGTGTCTTCATACGGGAAAGCATCTTATTAAATGCGTCAGTAATCAACGCCGTCTCTGTATAATCCGGAACGGAAATCTCCTCATTCTGATAACCGTCTGTCAGATCCTCGATGGATTTGGTAACTCTTGCAAATGGCTTCACAAGTACAGTGGAAAGCACATATCCAAGAAGCGCAGCAAGCACAATGATAATTCCTGTGATCAGAATGCTCTTCTGCTCCAGTTCCTGAATATTCTCAGCAATCTCATTGGAAGAAAAGCTGATCAGCATAGCTCCCTGAAGCTGCTTCACCTCCGGACTCTTCACCGGAATCGCCATCTCAATTTTCTGTGTTTTGTTGTTATAGCGGCTGGCTTCCTCGCCTTTGAAGCACTTGATCACCATACTGGAGATCAGTGTCTTGCCTTCATCTACGCCATAAGTATCCTTGATAATCCTGTAGTCCCTGTCAACCAGCAGAATTCTGCCATCATATACATTAGACAACAACTCCAGCTTGCTGTTCACATCCTGCGAGCTGGAGTCATTCATATAATTTTCTTTAATTAACAGGTTGCACAGAATGTCACACTGCTTCTCAACGGTCTGCTTGCGCACAGCTACTGCCTTATTCTCGTAAGCAGCTACCATTACATTGGCAACTATGACACTTGGTACGATTCCCAGAATGACCAGAATGATCAGAATACGGAAACGCAGACTTTTTAAGAAGCTTGGTTTCTTTTTCTCTGGCATCTCTTACGCCTGGAAATAATATCCCACACCCCATTTGGTGTGTACATATTTCGGCTCACTGGGATTCGCCTCAATCTTTTCTCTTAAGCGACGGATATGTACATCCACAGTACGGACATCACCAGGATACTCATATCCCCATACGATGTTAAGCAGGTTCTCACGGCTGTATACCTTGTTTGGGTTAAACACCAGAAGCTCCAGCACATCGAATTCCTTGGCAGTCAGATTAATCTCCTTGCCTGCAATAAATACCCGGCGGCTCTCGCAGTCCATCTTCAGGTCTCCTGCCTCGATGGTCTTGGCCTTCTCTTTCTCTTCCTGATTGCTGCCTGCACGGCGCATAATCGCTTTGATTCTTGCTTTTACCTCAAGGATATTAAACGGTTTGGTGATATAATCATCCGCACCATATTCAAGACCAAGGATCTTGTCCATGTCTTCTCCCTTGGCTGTAAGCATTACAATGGGAACATTTGAAAATTCCCTGATCTGCTGGCAAACCTCAAAGCCATCCATCTTGGGAAGCATAAGGTCAAGGAGAATAATATCGTATTTCTTCTCCTTCGCCATCTCAAGGGCTTCCTCACCGTCATAGGCACAGTCAACTTCCATTCCATCCTGCTCCAGGCTGAATCGGATTCCCTTTACGATCAGTTTCTCATCATCTACTACCAAAACTTTCCTGCTCATTCAGACTCTCCCTTATCCAACTGATATCTTATCTTTTATTTTGGAAAAGGTACCTTCTTTGATACCTTCTACATTCATAATTTCTTCTATGGAGGCGAATCCTCCATGTTCTTCTCTGTATGCAATAATAGCTTCTGCCTTGGACTGACCAATTCCGCTCAGGGTACAAAGCTGCGCAGCATCTGCAGTATTCAGATTAATGCCGGAATTACTTCCAACCCCTTCTGCCAAGCTGTCTTCTGAATTTCCTTCTCTGCCAGTGTCCTCTGACGCACCGCTTTGCAGTGCTTCCGGTACTTTTGAGGCAAGTGCTTCCAGATTCTCTGCAATTTCTTCCTCTGTGGGAACATAAATCTGCTGCCCATCCGTAAGGCTTCTGGCTCTGTTCAGATAGTTCTGTGCTGCCTCAGGCAAATACCCTCCGGCTGCATCTACCGCCTGAAAAATACGGCTTCCTTCATCCAGCTCATATACTCCTGGATTTGCAACCGCTCCGCATACATCTACAAATATGGTCTGTGGAATCTGTGTCATCAGAGGAACGTCATCTCCTGAAACCGGATTATCAAGTTCTCCGGGGTCCGTCTGTTTTTCCCCAGTGCTGCCTGTGGCTTTGGCATTCTCTGTACCTTCGATACGATCTGTATCACCTGCAATTTCTTCCAGAAAAACATCCTCGCGGCTCGTACATCCTGTCATACATACTGCCGCCAAGACTGCAAATAAAGCTATCCGGATTCCACATATAAGCTTCTTTTTTCTTTCCATGTCGGTTCCCCTTTCCGCTTTTTGTCAAGGTTCCCCGCCACTCATGCTTTACCTCATCTATTTTAACGAAACTTTACATTTTTTACAATACCATTTCTAAATTTTATCAACCTTTTATTTTTTTGACACTCATATCCTTTTTATCATTATTTCTCCCATTTAAATATGACAATTCCTACAATTGCAATGGCCATGCCAAGCAGTCTGCGCCACTCAAAATCCACTTTTTCTACTCCGAATAAGCCAAATAATTCTATTACATAAGCCACTGCCAGCTGGGAAATGACGATCAGCATGGCTGCTCTGGCAGGGCCTAAGCTTCCCATACTCTGGATCACTGTAATGGTGATAAAGGCACCGATCACACCTCCAAGCAGGGTATATTTATTCTCCACCTGCCACAGGGCTGCAATGCTGTCCCTTCCTGTAAAGATCCATGCCAGCACACAGACCGCAAATGCAGACAGCTGCACCCATCCGGTAGACACCCACAAGCTGGTCTGCTTGGTCACTTCCGTATTAAATACTCCCTGAATGCTCATCAATGCACCAGATATCAATGCCACAAGAATTCCCCACATATAATACCTCCATAAGCGTCCTATACTTCCAGATTCTTTCTTTGATTCAATTAACATTCTGCCGTTTTCCCCAAAGATGCTCCCTTTCTTTGGAAGAAAAGGAGGTGCTCTTCCGGCACCTCCACAATAGTATTATATGTATTTTTCAAAGATTCATTCACTTCGCAAGTTTTTCACTTTTTTTCGTAACACAGCAGTGACAATAATTAGATGACGATAAGATCCAGAGAAAAGCTGGGATGATAATAGCGAGAACTCCTGTATTCCATACCATATGAAGCAGCATAGCCACCAATGTGCAGACAGGAAGTACTTTTCCAGTCAGCAGGTAAGTCTTATAGCTTGCTTCGTAGATTTCTTCCTTCTCCGCTTCGTCACAGCTTGCGAGCCACTGCTCCTGAAATTTCATAGAAGTAGGGTCGCCTTTCTTCTCCGGATAAAGTCTCTGGACCAGCTTTACATAGCGAACCTGCCACAAACTAAAATATCCGACCAGTCCCAAAAACACGACGATTTCTGCTAAAAACATCCATGTCTCACCTGTGCTCTGGCTTTCAATATATTTCATAGAATATCCTGGTGAAATGATCAGCATCATAAGAACGGTTCCCACTGTACTTGCGATCATACCCCAGCTGGAGGACACCTCAATGCGATACTGCAGTTCATGATATTCATCGTCCCCAGCATCCTGCATCTGTTTTCCCATTCTCTTCATCTTCCCATAATTGGTCTCGCAGATCACAAGACAGATTGCACCGCAAATACATTCCAGCATTAATGCATGATCACGTACCGCAAAAAGAAAAGCATCCATTCCATGCCCGATAACTGCTATATAATCCTCTCCGCTAAACGCTGTAACAAAACCAACAATTCCTCCGACAACACCGCCTGCTGCCATGAGCAGTATCATCTTTAAATATGAATTCATTTTCTTCTTAGATTTTCCCTTATTCATCTTCTTCATCCTCCGCATAAATAAAAATATCTTCCACTGTCACCCGGCAGATCTTTGCCAGCTTCAGAGCCAGGGTTACTGACGGCGAGTAATCCCCGCGCTCAATAAGACTGATGGTCTGTCTGGATACTCCTGCAAGCTTCCCCATATCAGCCTGATTGATTCCCAGCCGCGCCCGGTATTCCTTCAAACGGTTCTCCAGTGCCATTTCTTTTCCTTTCTTCTGCCGTGGATGGCAGATTTCTCTTTCGTGTAAGCTGCGCATAAGAATGACTTGTTTCTTTGTCATTTTGACAAGTATATTTGTCATTTCATATTGTTGCTATTGTAGCATTGACAACTTTACTTGTCAACTGTATTTTTCCAAAATAATTCCTTGTCTGAAAATTTATACCTCCTGCACAAAATTTCATAGAAATTTCTATATTTTCCACCTATCCAATCCGCCCATCAGTTGCTATAATAAGTCCAACATCAGATGACTGTCGAACGTACGGACATTCATCACGAAAGGAGAAAAGATATGGCTGACGAAATGAACAAAAGCACACCAGTTGAAGAGGAAATTGAGATCATCACTCTCACTGACGAGAACGGAGAAGACATGGACTTTGAATTTCTGGATCAGATTGATTATGAAGGAAAGCGCTACGCAGTTCTTCTCCCGCCAATCGAGGACGTGGAAGGCGAAGAGGAAAACGAGGATGAGGAAGTTCTGATCCTTCAGGTCGAGGAAGGTGGAAATGACGAAGCAGAGAGCTACGTTTTTGTTGATGATGACGATATCCTCTCCTCCGTTTTTGATATTTTCAAAGAGAAATTCAAAGACGAATTCGACTTCGCAGAAGAATAAGACTATCGAACCCGGGTCTTTTCAGACAAAAAAGATACCCCGAAAGCACATCAAAAACATACTTTCAGAGTATCTTTTTTCATTGGCCAAGAAGAACTTCTGTGCCAAATTTTTACTGTAATTTATGCCAGACACTCATCCAGAATCTCTGCCATCTCATCAATATCTGCCTTTGTGATCACAAGAGGAGGCACAATACGAAGCACATCGCTTCCAGCAGAAATAACCAGAAGCTTCTTCTCCAGAGCCTTCTTTACAACCTCCCCAACCGGACGTCCCTGGATCACAATTCCCTGCATGAATCCCATGCCTCTTCTTGCAGCTGCGCACTCATGCTTTGCCACAAGCTCATCCAGTTTTTTCTCCAGGTATGGGGTCAGTTCCTGTACATGAGTCAGGATCATATCCCTCTCATAAATGTCGAAAACCTTGCTTACTGCAGCGCATGCAAATGGATTTCCACCGTAAGTTGTACCGTGGTCTCCCGGCTTCAGGGAAGCCTGTGCCACCTTCTTATTCAGCACAAAAGCACCCACCGGAACACCGCATCCAAGTGCTTTTGCACAGGTCATAATATCCGGCTGAACACCGTATGCCTGCCATGCAAAATAGTATCCGGTACGTCCCATTCCGCACTGAATTTCATCCAGAATAAGGATAATATCCTTCTCATCACACAGGGCACGAACTCCCTCCAAGAACTCTCTTTCTGCCGGATAAATGCCGCCTTCTCCCTGTACCGTTTCCATAATAATGGCACAGGTTTTGTCTGTGATCTGTGCTTTTACGCTGTCCAAGTCATTAAAATCAGCGAACTTAACGCCGCCCATTAAAGGCTCAAACGGCTCACGGTAATGGGCATTTCCAGTAACAGAAAGCGCGCCGATGGATCTTCCATGGAAAGAATGATTCATGGCAATGATCTCATGATCTGCATGGCCGTCACGAATATATGCGTACTTCTTTGCAGCTTTTAAAGCTCCCTCAATGGCCTCTGTACCGCTGTTTGTGAAAAAAGCCTTATCCATACGGCTTGCATTTACAAGCTTGGCACCAGCCTCAGTCATAGGCTCATTGTAATATAAATTGGAAATATGAGTCAGCTTATCGATCTGTTCTTTCAGTGCTTCGTCATATCCAGGATAGTGATATCCAAGGGAATTTACAGCAATTCCAGCTGCAAAATCCAGGTATTTTTTGCCCTCGGAATCGTACAAATGTACTCCTTCTCCATGGTCAAATACAACTGGAAAACGATTATATGTGTGAAGAATACTAGCTTCTGATTCTTCCATCTGATTATTCATGTTCATGGTAATATTTCTCTCCGTCCTCTCTTAAAATAGCGGTTCCAATACCTTTGTTTGTGAAGATTTCCAGCAGTAAACTGTGAGGAATTCTTCCGTCAAGAATATGAACCCGGTTAACTCCATGCTCGATTGCCTCGATACAGTTGTTCAGTTTCGGAATCATTCCGCCGCCTACAAAACCGTCCTCAATCAGCTTCCTTGCTTCCTGAATATGAAGCTCAGAAATCAGGGATGACGAATCATCTTTGTCCTTGTAAACGCCTTCGATATCGGAAAGAAATGCGAGTTTTTCTGCGTGAACAGCCTCTGCAATGGCACATGCAGCATCATCTGCATTGATATTGTAACTGTCATAATTATCGTCAAATCCAATTGGGAAAACGATCGGAAGGAAGTCTTTTTCCAGCAAATCGTACAGGATTTTCGGGTTTACACTTGTGATATCTCCAACAAATCCAATGTCCTCTCCACCTGAATATTTCTTCTTGCATTTCAGCAGTCCGCCGTCTTTTCCGCTGATACCAACAGCCTGTACGCCAAGGGATTCCACATGAGTAACCAGCTCTTTGTTGACCTTTGCAAGAACCATTTCTGCAATCTCCATGGTCTGGGCATCGGTTACGCGAAGTCCGTTGATGAACTTGGCTTCCATGCCAACCTTTCCAACCCATTTGCTAATTTCCTTGCCGCCGCCGTGTACAATGATCGGCTTGAAGCCAACCAGCTTCAGAAGAACGACGTCCTTGATCACGTTTGCCTTCAGTTCTTCATCCAGCATAGCGCTTCCGCCATATTTTACTACTACGATTTTACGGTTAAAACGCTGTATATAAGGAAGTGCCTCGATCAGCACCTCTGCCTTTTCCAGATATTTCTGATTTACCATCTTTCTTTCCCTCTCTTTTATGAACGATAATCTGCGTTGATCTTTACATAATCATAGGTAAGATCGCAGCCCCATGCAGTGGCTGTGGCATCTCCCATTTTCATATCTGCGATTGCGGTTACCTCATCCTCAGAAAGGATTTTGGTCGCTTCAGCCTCATCATATCCTGTGGAAACACCGTTCTCAATGATCTTTAATTTGCCTGCCCGGCTCTCAAAATATAGGTCAACCTTCTCCGGATCAAACTGTACTCCGGAGTATCCCATTGCACACAAAATACGTCCCCAGTTTGCATCATGGCCATAAATCGCAGCCTTTGTCAGGGAAGAAGTTACTACAGATTTGCTCAGGGTAACTGCGTCTTCTTTGGTCTTTGCGCCAAGAATCTTCACCTCAAAAAGTGCGGTTGCTCCCTCTCCGTCACCTGCGATTTTCTTGGAAAGACAAGTGTTGATATAGTTCAGAGCTTCCATAAATTTATCAAAATCAGCGCCCTCTTCTGTGATTTCCAGGTTGCCTGCCATGCCGTTTGCAAGAAGCAGAACGGTATCATTTGTGGAAGTATCTCCATCAACGGAAACCATGTTAAAGGTGTCTTTGATGTTGGCACTTAATGCTTTCTGAAGCATTTCTTTGGAGATTGCAGCGTCGGTTGTGACAAATCCAAGCATAGTGCACATGTTCGGATGGATCATTCCGGAACCCTTGCACATACCGCCTACGGTAACGGTTTTTCCGCCGATTTCAATCTGCACGGCTACTTCCTTTTTTACTGTATCAGTGGTCATGATCGCCTTGGCAGCCTCTGTTCCTGCCTCCAGGGAACCGTCCAGCTTCGGTGCCATTGCCTTAACGCCATTTACAATTCGGTCAATGGGAATCTGCATTCCGATAACACCTGTGGATGCAACCAGAACACTGTCTGCCGGGATTCCAAGAATCTCAGCAGCTGCATCTGCAGTTGCCTTGCAGTAGCCATATCCTTCCGCACCTGTACATGCATTTGCAATACCGCTGTTGCAGATCACAGCCTGTGCTGCCGGGTGATTATAAACCACATCCTGATCCCATTTTACCGGAGCTGCCTTCACCACATTTGTAGTAAAAGTACCAGCTGCCACACATGGAACTTCGCTGTAAACCATAGCCATATCTGTACGGCCTTTGTATTTGATTTCTGCTGCTGTTGCTGCTGCCTTGAAGCCTTTGGCAGCGGTAACACCGCCTGTAATTATTTCCATAATACTGCTCCTCCTTTGCCCTTTTTGGGCAAATTTATCATCTTTATTTCTGCAAAAACAGCTCTATAAGATTCAATATACTCGTCTCTGATTTCTCTATTACGGATACATCGGAACCTGTAATAAGCCCTCTGCCTCATTAAATCCAAACATCAGGTTCATATTCTGGACAGCCTGGCCTGCAGCACCTTTTACCAGGTTGTCAATAGCACCCATCATGATGATCCTGTGTGTTCTCGGGTCGATCTTGAAGTTCACATCCACGTAGTTGCTGCCTTCCACCCATTTGGTCTGCGGGCATACATCTTTATCAAGAACACGTACAAATGTCTCGTTCTCATAGCATGCATCATAAGCTGCTTTTACTTCTTCATAGGTAACATCCTTGGTCAAAGAAGCGTATGCAGTTACCAGAATTCCTCTGTTCATTGGAACAAGATGAGGGGTAAAATTGATGGTTACTTCCTGTCCGCATGCATAGCCTAACTGGTCCTCGATCTCCGGTGTATGTCTGTGTGTGGCAACGCCGTAGGCCTTGATATTCTCATTTACTTCGCAGTAAAGATTATCTACCTTGGCACCTCTTCCCGCACCTGTTGTTCCGGATTTCGCATCAATAATGATGGTGTTCGGATCGATCATTCCTGCTTTTAAAAGCGGGTAAATAGACAGTGTAGAGCAGGTTGGATAGCATCCCGGGTTAGCGATCAGGCGGGCTTTTTTGATGTCCTCACGGTTGATCTCGCAAAGTCCGTAAACAGCCTCATCAATAAACTGTGGGGATTTGTGCTCGATTCCGTACCATTTCTCATATTTCTTTACATCCTTAATACGGAAATCCGCACTTAAGTCGATCACTTTTGCTCTGGAAAGGATTCCCTCATTTACAAGAGATGCACACAATCCCTGCGGTGTTGCAGTAAAAATCACATCTACCTCATCCGCAAGAGCTTCCATATTATCATCCATACATTTGGCATCTACCAGTTTAAAAAAGTTCTGATAGATTCCTGCATATTTTTTATCAATATAACTTCTGGAGCCATACCATGCTACTTCTACCTCTTTATGTCCAAGAAGAAGGCGCGCAATTTCGTTTCCGGCGTATCCGGTTGCTCCAATAATTCCAGCTTTAATCATTTCATTATCCTCCGTATTTGCAACGTTGAATAAATTATACATCTTCTCTGCATATTATGCAATAGTGATTTTTTCTTTATTTTTACGCTTCTGTCAACTTTTTTGTGCAGTTTATTGCGTGTTTACCTATTAAATGATGTATTTTTATGCAAAGATTTTTTAAAATTTTCTTAAATTTCCTATTGCATATTTATGAGTATTGTTGTATATTATTCTTTGTTGATAGCAATCGGCAAGTAAGAGCCGTTATCACAATGAATATTTATTCAAAATTTAATACGAATTATAACCCTATCTGTTTCAGAGGGATAAGAGAAAAGAGGTAAATATTATGAAAGAAAAAGTTGTACTTGCATATTCAGGCGGACTTGATACCACAGCACTGATTCCGTGGCTGAAAGAAACATTTGATTATGATGTAGTTTGCTGCTGCGTAAACTGCGGACAGGGAAATGAGCTGGACGGTCTTGAAGAGAGAGCCAAACTTTCCGGCGCTTCCAAATTATATATTGAAGACATCGTAGATGATTTCTGCGACAACTATATTATGCCATGCGTAGAGGCAGGCGCTGTATACGAGCACAAATATCTTCTTGGAACATCCATGGCTCGTCCGGCTATCGCTAAGAAGCTGGTTGAGATTGCAAGAAAAGAGAACGCAGTTGCAATCTGCCACGGCGCTACCGGTAAAGGAAACGACCAGATCCGTTTCGAGCTTGGAATCAAGGCTCTTGCTCCGGACATTAAGATCATCGCTCCATGGCGTATGACAGATGTATGGACCATGCAGTCCCGTGAAGATGAGATCGCATTCTGCCAGGCACACGGCATCAACCTTCCATTTGATGCTAAGCACAGCTACAGCCGTGACCGTAACCTGTGGCACATCAGCCATGAGGGACTTGAGCTTGAGGATCCGTCACAGGCTCCGAACTACGACGATATGTTAGTTCTCAGCGTAACTCCTCAGAAAGCTCCAGATAAAGAAACTGAGATCACTATGACTTTCGAAGCTGGTGTTCCGAAAACCTTAAACGGAAAAGCAATGAAGGTTTCCGAGATCATCACCGAGCTGAACAAGATCGGCGGAGAGAACGGAATCGGAATCATCGATATCGTAGAGAACCGTGTTGTCGGCATGAAATCCCGTGGTGTTTATGAGACTCCTGGCGGAACCATCCTGATGGCAGCGCATGAGCAGCTTGAAGAACTGATCCTTGACCGTGAGACTCTTGAGACCAAGAAGAAACTTGGCAGCCAGTTTGCACAGGTTGTTTACGAAGGAAAATGGTTCACACCTCTTCGTGAGGCAATCCAGGCATTCGTAGAGTCCACACAGAAATATGTAACTGGTGAAGTGAAATTCAAGCTTTACAAGGGCAACATCATCAAAGCCGGAACAACTTCTCCATACAGCCTTTACAATGAGTCTCTTGCTTCCTTCACAACTGGTGATATGTATGATCACCACGACGCAGACGGATTTATCACTCTGTTCGGTCTGCCGCTGAAGGTTCGTGCAATGAAGCTCGCTGAAGTTGAAAGCCAGAAACAGACCAACGACTGATCTTCATAAAAAATAAAAAGCATAAAAATATCACCGGGAGGTTCGGATTTCTCCCGGTGATATTTTTATGTAAACTTTTTCAATTGAGCAGTGCCTGTCCTCATTCTTTCTGATCATGAAATGTTTTCTAGGAAATCTTCACTTTTTTCTTATCTAATCTTGCATATACCCATTCACGAAACAGAGCATATAATACGGAAACCAATGGAATAAAAATCAGCATTCCCACGATTCCCATAAGATTTCCGCCAAGCGTCACCGCCACCAATACCCAGATAGCCGGAAGTCCCACGGAATTCCCAACCACATGAGGATAAATAAGATTGCCTTCAA
Source organism: Ruminococcus sp. AF31-8BH (assembly GCF_003460605.1). Taxonomy (GTDB): domain Bacteria; phylum Bacillota; class Clostridia; order Lachnospirales; family Lachnospiraceae; genus Blautia_A; species Blautia_A acetigignens. Next base: position 107,898 of record NZ_QTVN01000009.1, on the reverse strand, counting down.
TCTGCTGCAGGATCAGAAACAAGCCCAGAAACATGAACGCCTTCAGTGGACTTACCATAAGAATCAGAAAAAATCCCACCCAGCAGCCGATAATTCCTCCAAATACAGGAATCAGTGCAGTAAAACTGATCAGTACCCCGATGAGCATTGCATACGGAAATCTGCCGATGGTCATGGTTACAAAGAACATGCTTCCCAAAATGACTGCCTCAATACATTGCCCTGTAATAAAGCTTGCAAATATTTTACTTGCCAGTGTACACACATGGCTTTGATATTCCACTACTTTTACCGGCAAAATAGCATATGTAGCTTTCAGAACCTGTTTTCCAAGCTTTTCTTTCTGCAGAAGCACATAGCAGGCAAACACAAATCCAATTGCAAAATTCACTGCCATACTTACAATTCCCATAGTTACAGTTATGGTGGAGGATACCAGATTATCGGCTCCGTTTTTCAGCACACTCACTATAGAATCAAGGATCTTCTGCGGATCAATTTCAATGGCTGATGCCCATTTTACGATTTCAGAATCTCCATTGAAGGTATCTGTAATCCACTTCTGGGCAAGAGGAATATCTTCCTCCACCTTCTTCACTACGCTTACTAAGGTTGTACCAAGCTCAGGGGCTACAACCAGCACCACGATCAGTATCAGCAAAATCACAAATACAATGGAAAGTACCAGACTTACAGGTCTTGCAAGCTTCGAAGCAGCTTTCCCTGCTTTATTGTTCTTTTCTCTTACTTTCCCGAAAAGATGTCGTTCTATAAAAGACATAGGCACGTTCAATACAAATGCCATAGCTCCTCCCAACACAAAAGGCAGAAGCAGCCCCCACAAAAGCTTTACATATTTCAGAACCACAGCAAGATTCTGTATCCCCAGATAAAGAAGCACAGCAAATGCAATCAGCCACCGTATCTTTCTCATGTTCTCTTTATTCAGTTCCACGATCTACCGCCTTTCTTTTGTCTTCAAAAAGATTTTATTTTTGTCTATCTTATCACAAAATCTGCATTTTTACCAGTTGCCGCTCCCTTTTCGCAGCACAAATTTTGTTGGTCCGGCTCTGTATATTTTTTCAGATTTATTGACACTTTCTTTTATAAAATGTATAATAATTCATGAAGACAATAACGCTCTTACGAGCGTATTTTTTTTATAATAATAAGCCAGTTGCTTCAATTTCTGGCAAGAAGGAGGTAGCATCACCAAATGAAACAGATATCAGGCAATAAATTGCTGGTAAAGGCACTGAAAGAAGAAGGTGTAGAATATATTTTCGGCTATCCCGGAGCATGCACCATTGATATCAGCGACGAACTATATAAACAGGACGATATTACAGTAATCCTTCCCCGCCATGAACAGGCACTGGTGCACGCAGCAGATGCTTATGCCCGTACTACAGGCAAGGTTGGTGTTTGTCTTGTTACAAGCGGTCCCGGTGCCACGAATCTTGTCACAGGACTTGCCACTGCAAATTATGACAGTGTTCCGCTTGTATGCTTCACAGGACAGGTTGCCCGTCATCTGATTGGAAATGACGCTTTCCAGGAGGTTGACATTGTGGGAATTACAAGGAGCATTACCAAATACGGGGTTACTGTCCGTAACCGCGAGGATCTGGGACGTATCATCAAAGAAGCCTTTTATATTGCCCGCACAGGACGTCCGGGACCGGTTCTGATCGACCTGCCCAAGGATGTTATGGCTGAGCTTGGCAGCCCGGAGTACCCTAAGAATGTTAATATCCGCGGCTATAAGCCTAATACCAGTGTTCACATCGGACAGCTTAAACGAGCACTTAAAACCCTAGCCAAGGCAAAGAAGCCTCTTTTTCTTGCCGGCGGAGGTATCAATATTTCCCGTGCCAATGATGTTTTCCTTGAGATTGTAGAAAAAACCGGCGTCCCGGTAGTTACCACCGTTATGGGACGAGGTGCCATTCCTACCAATCACCCGCTTTTTATTGGCAACCTTGGCATGCACGGTGCATATGCGGCCAATATGGCAGTGAGCAACTGTGACGTTTTATTTTCCATCGGAACACGTTTTAATGACCGTATCACAGGCAAGCTCCATGAGTTTGCTCCCCATGCCCAGATTATCCATATTGATATTGATACAGCTTCTATTTCCCGTAATATCCATGTGGATATTCCCATTGTTGCAGATGCCAGAGAAGCCCTTACAAAAGCTTCCGAATATGTAGAAAATTATACCAGCCAAAAGTGGCTCAATGAAATTAGCGGCTGGAAGCAGGAGCATCCCCTTGCAATGCGTCCTAATGACCGGTTAAGTCCGGTTGATATTATAAACGAAATTAATCAGCAGTTTGATGAAGCAATCATTGTAACTGATGTGGGGCAGCATCAGATGCTGGTTTCCCAGTATGCCCAGATTACTCCAGGCAAGCAGCTGATCATGTCCGGCGGTCTTGGAACTATGGGATACGGTTTTCCCGGCGGTGTTGGTGCCAAAATCGGCAACCCTGACAAACCTGTTATTGTCATCTCAGGCGATGGCGGCATGCAGATGAATATTCAGGAATTTGCCACAGCCGTTCTGGAAGAGCTTCCTCTGATCCTTTGCGTATTCAATAACGAATATCTGGGTATGGTACGCCAGTGGCAGAAGCTTTTCTACGGCAAACGCTACAGTATGACCAACCTTCGTTCCGGTGCCCTTTCGCGGCGTACCAACGGAGAAGAATATCCTGAATATACACCGGATTTTGTAAAGCTGGCTGAAAGCTATGGTGCTAAGGGCATCCGTGTTTTCAACAAAACAGAAGTGGCTGCAGCGTTTGAAGAAGCAAAGAAGAATACCAAGGTTCCTACTCTGATTGAATTTGTAATTGATCCGGAAGAAATGGTTTATCCTATGATAAAGCCAGGTGGAACTCTGGAAGATCTGATCATGGATTGCTGATCCTACAGGAGAAATTACAATATTTAAGCTTTTAAGTAACTATTCAGCAGATACTGAACAGTTACGCATTTAAACACAAATATTCAGGAGGTATCTTCTATGGCGGATAAAGGAATGAAAAAAAGATGGATTTCTCTCTATGTAGAGAATCAGGTTGGTGTATTGTCCAAAATTTCCGGTCTTTTCTCCGGTAAATGCTACAATCTGGACAGTCTCACAGTAGGTACTACAGAAGATCCAACCGTTTCCAGAATGACAATTGCTACGGTAAGTGATGATGAGACCTTTGAACAGATCAAAAAACAGTTAAACCGTATGGTAGAGGTTATTAAGGTCATTGATTTCACTAACACCTTCGTGCGAATGAAAGAAATCCTTTACATTAAAGTGTTCAATTGCTCTTCAGAAGATAAAGTGGAGCTTTTCCAAATTGCAGAAACCTTTAAAGCAAGAGTCATTGATTACGGTAAAGACAGTCTGCTTCTGGAATTTGTACAGACCGCTACCAAAAATGACGCAGTTGTCAAGCTGATCAAAGAAGAATTCGGTCGAATCGAGGTAGTCCGCGGCGGAAGCGTTGGAATCGAATCCATCAGTATGATGGAGCGATAATAAAATTGATCTGCAATAAAAACCCCTCCTTGACGGGAGGGGATTTATATGTCAAAAACCGTATTTTACAGGAGTGATTATTTATTATGAAAAAACAGCAAATACCATTGAAAAACTCACTGCTTCTCCTACTTACTGCTACCATCTGGGGAATTTCATTTGTTGCCCAAAGTGAAGGCGGTGACGCAGTCGGAGCATTTACCTTTAATGCCACACGAAACCTGATTGGCTCGCTTGTGCTGGTTCCGGTAATCCTTCTCCTTGGCAGACTAAATCCATCCGGCAAGGCTGTAAGCAGCTCTTCCGCATCTGAAGGCAATATTTTTTCCCGCAACCGCACTTTGATTCTTGGAGGTGTTTCCTGCGGCATTTGCCTGTGTCTTGCATCTAACTTTCAACAGGTTGGAATTTCCTATACTTCTGTTGGAAAGGCCGGCTTTATCACAGCCTGCTATATTGTAATCGTACCAATCCTTGGTCTTTTTATGAAAAAAAAATGCAGCCCGTTTATCTGGATGGCAATTGTTCTGGCACTTATAGGGCTTTATCTTCTTTGCATTACAGATGGCTTTTCTATCGGTAAAGGAGATATCCTGGTACTGATCTGTGCATTTCTTTTTTCCCTGCATATTCTGGTAATTGACTATTTTTCCCCTCATGTAGACGGAGTAAAAATGTCCTGTATTCAGTTTCTGGTTTGCGGAATTCTCACTGCAATACCGGCACTGATTTTTGAACATCCACAGCTTTCTGCGTTCAAGGGTGCATGGGGTTCCATCCTGTATGCAGGTGTTATGTCCTGCGGAGTTGCCTATACCCTACAGATTATAGGGCAAAAGAACATGAACCCTACAGTAGCTTCTCTGATCTTAAGTCTTGAGTCCTGTATTTCTGCTCTTGCCGGCTGGATTCTCCTGGGACAGAAATTAAGTGCAAAAGAAATCTTTGGCTGTGTGATCATGTTCTGCGCAATCGTGTTGGCACAGCTGCCTCAAAAAAATCCAAAAGAAGCATAAAGCATTTTTAGCTGACAGCGTATCATTCTATAAAAAACAGGAAGAACCGCTCTCTATTGTTAATATAGAGAATGGCTCTTCCTGTTTTTGTTATCAGGCTTTATTTCCCTGGCATATCAGCCATTATACAACTGATAATATTTGCCCTTCTGGGCAATCAGCTCGTCATGAGATCCTCTCTCAATTACACGCCCCTGCTCCAGAACCATAATGCAGTCACTGTTTCTGACAGTAGATAATCTATGTGCAATTGCAAATGTAGTTCTGCCCTCCATCAGCTTATCCATACCGTCCTGTACCAGCTTCTCAGTACGGGTATCAATGGAACTGGTAGCCTCATCCAGAATCAGTACGGGAGGATCTGCAACTGCTGCTCTGGCAATTGCCAGAAGCTGTCTCTGACCCTGACTTAAATTGGCTCCATTATTGCGCAGCATAGTCTGATAGCCATCCGGCAGCCTGCGGATAAATCCATCTGCGTTAGCCAGTCTGGCTGCTGCAATTACTTCCTCGTCTGTGGCATCCAACTTACCATAACGGATATTCTCCATAACAGTTGTGGTAAACAGATTAGTATCCTGGAGAACGATTCCCATGGAGCGTCTCAGATCACCTTTTTTAATCTTATTGATATTGATTCCGTCATATCGGATCTTTCCGTCCTGAATATCATAGAAACGGTTCAAAAGATTAGTGACCGTTGTCTTACCAGCCCCGGTAGAACCAACAAATGCAATCTTCTGTCCTGGCTTCGCATACATCCGCACATCATGAAGCACGATCTTATCATCACGATAACCAAAATCTACGCCATCAAGAACAATATCGCCCTTCAGCTCGACATAATCTGTTGTTCCTGTAGCTTTGTGATAATGCTTCCATGCCCAGCGTCCGGTGCGCTTCTGAGACTCCACAAGCTTTCCATTCTCTTCCTTCACATTTACCAGAGTTACATATCCCTCATCGACCTCCGGCTTCTCATCAAGAAGATCAAAAATACGCTTGGCACCGGCAAGAGCCATAACAATGCTGTTAAATTGCTGGCTCACCTGATTGATCGGCTGACTGAAGCTCTTATTAAAGGTGAGGAAGCTTGCCAGACCGCCAAGTGTAAATCCACTGATTCCATTTACTGCCAGAACGCCGCCGACAATTGCACAAAGTACATAGCTGATATTTCCGATCTGTGCGCAGGTAGGCATCAGAACATTGGCAAATTTATTGGCATTGTTCGCACTCTCAAACAGTTGGTCATTCAGTTCGTTAAATTTACTAAGACTCTCCTCCTCATGGCAGAAAACCTTAACAACCTTCTGGCCCTCCATCATCTCCTCAATATATCCATTTACAATACCAAGGTTCTTCTGCTGTTCCATAAAGTACTTACCACTAAGACCTGCAAGATTCTTGCTGGCAACCAGCATAACTCCAACCATGAACAGAGTCACAATAGTAAGCGGTACGTTTAGAATAATCATGCTTACCAGAACACTGATAATGGTGATCACACTGGAAATCAGCTGTGGAATACTCTGACTGATCATCTGACGCAGGGTGTCGATATCATTGGTATAAATGGACATGATATCACCGTGTGCATGCGTATCGAAATATTTAACCGGCAGGGTCTCCATACGCCCAAACATCTCATTTCTAAGATTGCGCAGGGTTCCCTGACTGACATAAATCATCAGCCGGTTATATGTATAGGTACAGCCTACACCAATGGCATAAAAGCAGGCAACTCGCAGGATTGCCATAGCCAGAGGGTGGAAATCCGGTGTCTCTGATTTCAGAAGAGGCAAAATGTACTGGTCAATCAAAGTCTTGGTAAACATAGTACCCTGTACATTGGCAAGAACGCTGACTACAATTCCAATCACTACAAGAATAATATGGATTCTGTAATTTTTAACAATATATGCCAATAGCCTTTTCAGCATTTTGCCTGGATTCTCTACCATAGGACCGGAACGAAAAGCAGCGCCTCCCCTTCCCGGGCCTTTTATAGGTTTATTACTGCTCATGCCTGCTCACCTCCTTTGTTCTCATCGAAATCTCCGCCGCCCTTTATCTGGGAATTATAAACCTCCTGATAAATAGCATTGTTCTTCATTAATTCTTCGTGAGTTCCAAATCCGCTGATCCGTCCCTCATCCATAACAATAATACGGTCCGCGCTCTGAATACTGGAAATACGCTGTGCAATGATCAGCTTAGTTGTATCCGGAATTTCTTCTGCAAAGGCTTTTCGAATTCTGGCGTCTGTAGCAGTATCCACCGCACTTGTAGAATCATCCAGAATCAGAACCTTCGGTTTCTTAAGAAGCGCTCTGGCAATACACAGACGCTGCTTCTGACCACCGGAAACGTTAGTTCCTCCCTGCTCAATATAGGTGTGATATTTGTCCGGCATTTTCTCAATGAAATCATCTGCGCAGGCAAGCTGACATACGCGCCGGCATTCTTCCTCCGAAGCATCCTTATCACCCCAGCGCAGGTTTTCCAAAATTGTCCCGGAAAACAGTACATTCTTCTGAAGTACAACTGCCACCTGATTACGAAGGCTGTCCATATGGTACTTGCGCACATCCACACCACCAACCTTCACAGAACCGGAGCTTACGTCATAAAGACGGCTGATCAGATTGACAAGACTGGACTTGGCGCTTCCTGTTCCACCGATGATACCAATCGTTTCACCGGCATGAATGGAAAGATTAATATCCTTGAGCACCGGCTCCTTACTGTCTTTCTTGTAGCTGAAATCAACATGGTCAAATACAATGCTTCCATCAGCAACCTCCATAACCGGATTCTGAGGATCTGCAAGATCTGCCTTCTCATTGATAACCTCAGATACACGCTCTGCACTTGCCGCACTCATGGTAACCATGACAAATACCATGGAGAGCATCATCAGGCTCATAAGAATATTCATACAATATGTAAGAAGGCTCATCAGTTCACCAGTTGTCAGACTGCCGCCGACAATCATCTTTGCACCCAGCCAGCTGATTCCAAGAATACATGCATAAACAGTAAACTGCATAACCGGCATATTCATAACAACCAGCTTCTCAGCTCTTACAAACATTTCATAAACCTTATTACAGGCCTTCTGAAACTTAGTTGTCTCATAGTCCTCACGAACGTAGGCCTTTACCACGCGCACTGCATTAATATTCTCCTGCACACTGGCATTAAGGTCATCATACTTTTCAAATACTTCCCGGAAATATTTCGTTGCCTTGCGCATAATAAACACAAGAAAGCATCCCAGGAAAATGACTGCGATCAGATAAATGCTGGCGATTCTGGCATTGATCATAAACGCCATTGCCATAGCACAGATCAGGCTGGCCGGAGCACGGGTACACATACGCAGAATCATCTGGTACGCATTCTGCAGGTTAGTCACGTCAGTAGTCAGACGAGTGATCAGACTGGCTGTGCTGAATTTGTCAATGTTTGAAAATGAATATGTCTGAATATTGGTATACATGGCCTTACGCAGGTTACGGGCAAAGCCGGAGGACGCATATGCTCCGTACTTTCCGCCTAAAACACCTGTAATAAGCCCTGCAACAGCAAGAAGAGCCATAATGGCACCTCTCTGATAAAGATAACTGATATTCCCAGCTTCTACACCATGATCAATCATATCCGCCATTACAAGCGGAATCAGTGTCTCTACCACAACCTCCAGTATCATAAATACCGGAGTGAGGAAGGATGCCTTCTTGAACTCTTTTACCTGAGCAAGTAGTGTTTTTATCATCAGGTTCTCCCCTTTCTTATTGTTTCTTAATCACTTTTTTTGGCTCGGTTATTTCTCCTGCCTCCTGGCAGGCTTTGACAACATTTTCCCGGATCATGTCCGCAGTCTCATAAAATTCCTCCAGCTTCTTTTCAGGAATATCGGCGCTAAGTGCCTTCTGGATACGGGCAAAGTTATCAATGATTTCCATCTGAAACTCCATTCCCTTCGGAGTAAGCACCAGACGCTTCAGTCTGGCGTCCCTTGGTATGGATTCACGGATAATCAGCTGTTTCTTCTCCATAGACTGAAGAATTCCGGAAGCTGTGGAACGAGCCATCTGAAATTCCGCTTCCAGATCTTTCTGAAAAACATCTTCGTCTGAATGTCGGTAAAGATAACCGATGATCCAGCCCTGCATCCGATTGATTCCTGCTTTCTCATCCACTTTGGACTGATATGCATTTACAAGACGGCCTATCATCATATCAAGCGTGTGCAGCTCACGTCCAATGTGTCTGCCGGTCCATTCCCCTTTCCCCGGGCCACATTCTTTCTTTTGTACTTCCATATTTCCCTTCTTTCACAGGCATGTGTCCGAGTTCCGCAATTTCCAGCGGTATTCCCTCGTTCACACTTTCACGGCCATAAAAATAGTTCGCGCGCGAATTGTTCGGATTCGAACTGTTCGTGTACGAACTATTATAAGTGGTGTTTTTTTAATTGTCAACTATATTTTCTCATCAGCCAGAAGATTCAGCGGGCGTAAAAGCTCCACTCTTCTTCATCAACAGGAAGATCCTCCATCTGGTATTTCTCTATGCGGATAAAGCTCCCGCTCTGGATTTCCTGGATCATTTCTTCAATCTGGGAAAGCTCTCCCTGTACCTCCATCTCTACTCTGCCGTCCCACAGATTATCCACCCATCCGGTAAGGCCATTGGCTCTCGCTGCATTGGTTGCACGATAACGGAATCCCACGCCCTGCACCTGGCCTGAAAAATATATGTGTTTTCTTACTTTCGCCATTGTACGTCACTCCTTATATTCCTTATGATATACGTCAGGCCAGACAGATGCAAGATTTTTTCTTTTATTTTCCTTCAAAAATCTGAGCGATAGGAGAATCTGATGACAGAATAATGGTTTTGTTTCCGCCTTTCATGGATGCCTTTAGCGCATCCAGGCTTCTTACAAAGGAATAGAATTCGCTTCTTTCCTCTTCTCCATAGGCCTGGGCAAGAATTTTCATGTACTCCTGCTCACCTTCTGCCTCCAGAATCTCGGCCTGTTTTTTCGCATCGGAGATCTGAATGGTCACATCCTTGTCTGTGGTATTTCGGATCACCTTTGCCTCAGAGTTTCCCTCTGCAGTATAGGTAGCTGCAATATTGTCCCGTTCGGAAATCATTCGCTCATAGACAGCTGCCTTATTATCATCCGGCAGATCCAGCCGTTTTGTTTCAAATTTGATCAGCTGGACTCCGTACTGCTCCATGTTATCTCCTATAGCATCCATCACCTGTTCCGATAATTCGCCGTCACGGCTTGTGATCACCTGATCCTGTGACAGACTGCTGATCACATTTTTGGTAGCATTATATACTGCCGTGTTGATCCTGCTCTCGCTGCTTTCCAGAGAACAGTTTAAGGTCTGGGCGAACTTAAGCGGATCCTGGATTCTCCAGAGCACGTAGCTGTCGCTGATCATAGTCTTTTTATCCTTGGTAATTACGTCAGATGCAGCCAGATCGTACAGCAGGGTCTCTTTGGGAAGCGACTGGGTGCTTTCGATAAATGGAATCTTAAAGCTGATGCCAGGCTCGCTGATCACCCGGTCAACCTTACCAAATTGACGGATCAGCTTATATTCATTCTGCTGGGTTACCGTCACCGATGCACCAGCCAGCGCCACAACTGCGATTCCGATTATTACAGCAATATTTTTCATCTTCATAATAGTCTCCCTCATTTTTCCTATATGGTGATATCACGCAAAGGCTATCTGTCCCTTTTGCTTCTATGTACAGGTTCTGAATTTCCTTTACTTTTCTGTATCTGTATTCTGGGTATCCATATCCAGCGTATTCTCTGCGGCAAAGGAATCCACAGGCAGTATTTTCTGAACGCCGTCCCCGTTGTCAATAATAATCTTCATTTCAGGAAGCACTTCTTCCATTGTCTCATAAAACATACGGATTTTCGTGGTCTGCGGGTTCTTTACATATTCCTCATACATTGCATTAAACCGGGCAACCTCTGCCTCTGCTTCATTGATACGAACCTGCTTCTGTGCCTGGGCATCCTGGACGATCTGGTCTGCCTGTGCCTGGGCTTCCGGCAGCTTCTCGTTTCGGTATTTGTTGGCATTGTTCAAAGCAGTTTCTTTTCCCTGCTTGGCAGTCTCCACAGCCTTAAAAGCTTTCATAACTTCCTGTGTAGGCGGCTCCGAATCCTGGATGGTGATATTTACAAGCTGGATTCCAATATCCTGTTCCTCCATCTGTTCCAAAATCATCGCTTTGATCTTGCTCTGGATCTCACCCTTTCCTGTGGTAAGAACCTCGTCCACGTTATAACTTGCGATCACAGTACGAATGCAGCTTTGGGCAATATTATTCAGGATTTCCTCCGGTTCTCCGGATGCGTACAGGTATTTCACCGGCTCGGTGATCCTGTATTCCACAAAGAAATCCACATCAATAAAGTTATAATCAGAAGTGATCATAATGCTCTCACTTTCCACAACCTCATTGTTTACCACGCTGTACCCGATTGGAAAACCCTGGATGGTGGTGTTTACCTTCTGGATTTTCTGTACCAGCGGCAGCTTGAAATGAAGTCCTGTTTCCGGCACTGCCTTGGGAACCCCAAAGGTAGTCAGCACAGCCTGTTCCTGCTCCTGGATCTGATAAACAGAATCCTTCACCAGCCCGCTTAGGATCACCAGTCCCAGGGCTCCTGCCACCAGATACTTTACCCGCTTTCCTGTTTTGTTTTTTGGATTTTCAGGAACTTTCGACGGCTCTTCTGATGGGTTTACGCTTTCGTTTTCAAACTCCTGATTCATTTCGCTCATGTTTTCTCCTCCATACGTTTTCCATACCATAATCGTTTCCAAAGAAAAGAAAAAGACTTTTATTTCAGGCACATGTTTCATGCCCCAAATAAAAGTCTCGCTGATTTCTCATAATGCGGGTATTCTTAATCTACCGTTCTGACGCATTTATGAACCATTTCGTAGAAAAACCTGTCTGGTTCTCTCTTCGTGGCCGCTACTCCCTTTTCTTTGATCGGTATCATATCATCTCTTTTATGAAATGTCAAGAAATATTTTTACACTTTTTATATTATCTTTATTTTGTATGAAAATTCAGTCTTTTAATAAAAACTTCCGTTTTCTACATCATACACGCCCCGAGGAGTGATGCGGATCTGAGGGATTACTGGAAGTGCCATAAAGGACAGGGTGATAAAGGGATCGTGGCCTTTTTTTACTCCCATATCATGAGCCTTCTGAATCATTCTTTTCAGCGTGGCATTGTCTTTCTCAAATCCTTTGTCGCTCATCAGTCCCATAACAGGCAACGCCAGGGTATCAAATACTTTATGATTTTCCACTATGGTATAACCTCCCTGGGTGCGAATCAGTTCCCGCACGGCAAGCTCCATATCCTCATCATTGTCGCCGATTACAATAATATTGTGGGAATCGTGGGATACACTGGATGCGATAGCGCCGCCTCGAATGCCAAAGCCGCCGATCACGCCTCTGCCGATTTTTCCCGTTGCCTTGTGGCGCTCTACCACTGCAATTTTCTGGTAGTCATCGTCTGGCTGGAATTCGCATGGACCATCGGAAGCTTTCAGGGTTCCTTTTCTGGTTGTGATCTGTCCTTCCTCACACAGGATCACCGGGAAAGTACCGTCTTTGGATTCCAGATGAAAGGCTTCTTTTGAAAATTCTGCCACATGCACGGTGTTTTTCAGTTCAGACGCACATGGTTTTATAACAATATTCTCATTTTTATCTATTAATTGTCCTTTGTAGTACACGTCTTCAACTTCTACATTTACAAGATCAGAAAGAACAAGAAGGTCTGCCTGTCTGCCAGGTGCTATTGCCCCTTTGTCTTTCAATCCATAGCAGTTGGCGGCATTGATGGTTGCCATTTTGATTGCGGAAACCGAGTTCATGCCTAGACGGATTGCTTTTCGCACGTTGTGGTCAATGTGGCCTTCCTGCTGAATGTCCTCAATGTGCTTGTCATCTGTGCAGAAACAGAAGCCCTCGCCGTTCATTTTTCTCTGTACAAGGCCGCCTACAAGCGCTTCCAGATTCCGGGCTGCACTGCCCTCGCGGATCAGTATGGTAAGGCCATTTCTTCTTTCTCTCATGGCATAGTCAAAGAAGCTGCATTCATGGTCTGTTGCAATTCCCGCCATGGCGTAGGCCTGAAGGTCCCCTTCCACCAGAAACGGTGCATGACCGTCCCGGATCCTGCCTTCAAAAAGCTCCAGCTTGTCATGCATGCCCTTGTCTCCCTGTACCACGGAAATGCTGTCCATCACCTCGCCAAGCCCCAGAATACGGCTGTTGTTCAGATAAGGAGCCATATCCTGTGCAGTAAGTGTACAGCCGTTATCGTCGATTCCGGTCGCCGGAACGCAGGAAGGCATCATCACGTACACATTTGCCTTTACATCCTCCGTCTGTTCCAGAATATAGTCAATGCCGGCAAGACCGGATACATTGGCAGATTCATGGGGATCCACAATAAAAGTGGTGGTTCCGTGGCGGGAAGCTACAGTCACCAGCTCTGCGGGCGTTACCAGCGTGGATTCCAGATGCAGATGGCTGTCAATAAATCCAGGACAAACATATTTTCCGCCAAGATCCCGTTCTTCTTTGCCCTGGAAGCTGCCGATTCCTGCTATGATCCCATCCTGAATGGCAATGTCTCCGCGAATGATCTCTTCTGTAAAAACGTTGATAATTCTTGCATCTTTTAACACCAGATCTGCTTGTTCCAGACCTCTTGCGATTCTGGAATACTGCTGATATTTTTCCAAATTCATATATATCCTCCTTTCATTTTCAAACAATATTTTATTATACGCAAAAATATTTTGATTATTATTTATGATATTAACACTTGTATGGTAAAATAGCAACGAGAATTTGAAGGGAAATAAAAAAAGCATCGGATTCTAAACGATTGAGGTCGTCAAAATTCGATGCTTTTCAAATGCTCTGTTAATTTTTATTTATCATCTCCGGTAAGACGCAGGATATCCCGGATCTCATCCACATTCATATCAAGGATTACAGCCAGCTCATCAATGGTAAAACGGTTCTCACCGTCGTCATCTGTGAGATCCTTTACCGCGGATTCCAGCTTCTCCACCTTGGCTACCAGGCAGTCATCCTGGAACTTCTGCTGTGTCTGGTCTTCAATGGCCGCAATAATTCCCTTGCGCAGCTGAAGACGCAGCCATGGGTCATCTTTATGCTCTGCTTCCGGATCAGACAATGCTGTAAGAAGCACTACGTTAGCTTCCTGAATCAAATCTGCCAGGTGAATCTCTGCGCAGTTCATGTCTGCTGCCATGTTTGCCGCTACCGGCAAATAAATACTGGTAAGTGCAGCTTCTGCAAGAGCATCCCCATCTGCAAGATTTTCAAAAAGCGTATGGACCATTTCCTGGCTTACTTCCTTCCCAGTGCTTACCTCTGACAGGTATTCTTTCAGATAAGCTTCTTCCTCCGGGGTAAGAGGTGTCTTGGTTCCATTGGGCTGAGCTTCTGCCTCCCCGGCTGCTTCCTCCGCCTGGGCTGCATTTTCTTCCCCTTCTATTGTAATTCCCTGCAGCTTCAGATACTGCAGGACCTTCACCATCTGGCTGGTCTCAAGATCTGTACTTGCAAAATGCTCCCGGATCTGCTCATGTGTCAGCAGATTCCCATTCTGTTTTCCCAGATCACAAATTTCTCTTAATTTTTCCTGAAACTGAACAACGTCCATTCTGTTCCTCCATATTAAACAATCCGAACCTATTCTTCTTACGAAGAACTGATCCGGATCATTCCTCATTCGCTGCGGATGACAGGACTTGAACCTGCACGTCGTAAACACCAGAACCTAAATCTGGCGCGTCTGCCAATTCCGCCACATCCGCATATGCTATATTATTTAAAAAACCGGAACACCTTATCAAAAGGCTTCCGGTTCTCCTTAGCAGTGAAGCATCGGGGATTCGAACCCCGGACAACTTGATTAAAAGTCAAGTGCTCTACCAACTGAGCTAATGCTCCATATAAAACTGGGCTAGCTGGATTCGAACCAGCGAATGCAGCAGTCAAAGTGCTGTGCCTTACCGCTTGGCGATAGCCCAAAGGCAAAGGGTGGATACAGGGATTCGAACCCTGGGCCTCCAGAGCCACAATCTGGCGCGCTAACCAACTGCGCTATATCCACCACAGCGTGTCAGAAGGGATTCGAACCCCCGACCCACGGCTTAGAAGGCCGTTGCTCTATCCAGCTGAGCTACTGACACATGCTCTCTTCATCAGAGAAGCGGGTGATGGGAATCGAACCCACGTATCTAGCTTGGAAGGCTAGTGTTCTACCATTGAACTACACCCGCATTTACGCTGAAACGGTAATGTTGTTACAGCAGTCGGGGTGACAAGATTCGAACTTGCGGCCTCCTGGTCCCAAACCAGGCGCTCTAGCCAAACTGAGCCACACCCCGATGTTTACAACATCATTTCTATGAAGTTGTCATTCCTCGATCTCTCAAGAATTTGTTTTCTCTCGCTCAAGGCAAGAGTTATTATATTATATGGCCTTCCATTTGTCAACACCTTTTTTTACATTTTTTTATATTTTTTTCAAAAAATAGAACAACTCCCGGAAACCCGCATAAAATAAGGGCTGGCGGCATTTCTGCCGCCTCCATTTTCCCCTTTTTGGACCTCGTTTTTCCTATTTTTCCTAAAATTTCTTCAAAAAACTTTTCCGAATTTTTTATTCCGCTCCATCTTCCGTCTGGGCAAATCCGCCGGTAAGCATGGTCTCAAAGAATGAGGCAAGCAGATCTGTTTCCTGCCGTTCCAAAGTCAGGGTACCGCCCTCAACGCCAATGGTCATGTCTGTCTCTGTTTCATCCTCGAAAGTAAATGTAAATTTCATGTCATTTGCTTCCTCATAAACCATATAGGTGCCTTCCGACTCTTCATCCTCCCCGAGAACGCCCATACATGCCCAGACCAGTTCTGATTTCTCTGTGTTAATGATCGCCACCAGTCCGTTTGCATTCTCAAAATCAAATGCCATCAGAATATCCGTGCCCTCTTTTTCATTGTAAGTGCCGTAATAAACATCCTCAAAGCCTTCCATCATGGTCGCTATTGCTTCGTCTACATCCAGGTCGCCGCTTTCCACAGCTTCCTGAGTACCGGACAGATAATCTCCGCCTCCTGCAGGCTTTGCCGCAAATGCCTGTGCCGGAACCATTATTGCCGTCATAAATACTGCCATTCCTAATACAACTTTTCTCTTCATAAATAAAATCCTCCTGTTTTTATTTTCCATGAAATATCTGTACACCCACCACTGCAAACCATGCTTATCACATAAGCATTTTTTAGCTGTTCAGTAGTCCTGATCATTACTGCTTCTACGCCTCAGCCTGAATCTCCCCGTCTTCTACAGTAAACAGAATCACATCCGAAGTGGCACTTTCATTTCTTGCGTCCACAAGCTCAAACATCATGGCAAAGGTTCCATCTCCCAGATCTTCCTCGCCAAAAGCGGTGTCCTCTGTAACGGTGAAGGTATCTACCTCCACCAGTTCCAGTTCATCATCGCCGGAAAGGGTTCCGCCATAGTGAAGGGTGGTAATCTCATCTCCTGGTTTTAACTTCACCAGATTACGGTCGGACATTCCATTGTCATCCAGCCCATTTCTTGCTCCAAGGATCTGGAAATCCTCCTCATTGTAATCATATACCACATGAAGCTGATATTCCTCGCCATTCAGAAGGATCGGCACGCTGTACAGGTTATAGTCCTCGCCTTCATAAATAATATCCATATACACCAGATAACCGTCTATTGCACCCCACACGCCCCGGAAATTATCGGTAAACACGCCGTTCTCCCAGTCCATATTAATGTCATTGTCCCGTCCAAGGTACAGAAGAATATCCTCTTCCTCATCAAAATAAGCCAGCTGGCAGTAAACGCCCTTCAGCATATTCACCGTATCCATGGAAAGCTCCATTACGCCGTAGCCGTCATCATTGACGTAAACCGGATAATCGGAATCTTCAGCCGTTTCCAGGGTAGCAATCTCTGGTACCTCATCATATCCCATTTCTTCCACATACTGCTGTCCCGCTTCACTGAGACTGCCGCTAAGCGCATAGCCGTAAAGATATTTAAAGGATTCGCTGGCACCAATTTCCGAATAAATATTGAAATCCGACAGGTTTCCATCATAGGAATAATAACAGGACAAGCCTCCCGCCTGCTGCCTGTAAGAGCCGTTTACCTTATAAACCACACAGTCTTCCAGCGCCGCGATCACATCCTCACAGGTATCCGTAAGAATATCCCGGTTATTTTCCGCCAGGTCCCTCAAATCTACCATATTGGTATATCCAGTGTCCTTTGTGTTGCCGCCGTAGTTCTCCGCATATTCCGCATTTCGCCCGAAGCAGGAAAAGAAGGACGGATCCTCACAGGCGTAGGAAAGCGCCTCTTTTCCCATATTATCATATGCAGTAAGCACTGCACCGATCTTGCCAAGATCCACCACGGAAAGGGTAGTCTCGTCCTCTGTGCCGTACATCTCACAGCCTTCCATATAGGTATCGCAGATCACAGTTCCAAGCTCTGCCCCGTCCATCTGCGGATTATCTGCAAGGGCCTGGACCCATCCTGTGTAATACCAGCCGTTTCCCGGCTCTGTTTCCTCGCTTGCCACCATATAGCGGGCAATATCGGAAAAAGCATTGGCGGTATCCACAGTCGCCATCAGACAGGCATCAAATCCCACCAGTTCCAGGGGAGGATTTTCCTCAGACAATTCATAAACCGAATCAAAGGCGTCATAAATTTCTGCCAGGGAAAGGGAATCATAGCCATACAGCTCATCAAAAGCCACGCCGCCAGCACTTCCGCCTCCGTGATTCCAGAAAATCACTGCCGTATGCTCTGCCGGATAATTGTCCCTGCAAAATTCCAGGAAGTCTGCCAGCGTGCTGCTCTCTCCCATATTGGCCGAATCCAGCTGCTGCACACACTCAAAGCCTTCACTGCTGTACACATACCGTTCCAGATAATCCGCTTCCACCGTCTCATTCTGCCACTGGCTGCTTCCGCCTGTTTCTATAACAATTTTCACATTTTCCGGAAGTTCTGCTTCCATCAGCTCACTAAGATCCTCTGTAGCACTTCCATAATTGCTTTCCAGATCACTGCCGCACAGGTACCAGTAGATGGCCCAGTCATCCGTTTCCTCGGCCTGTACTGCCTTTATTCCCTGCATATTTCCAAGGAAAGACCCCTGTGGTGCAAATGCCAGTGCCCCGGCTAATAAAAGGGAACCCGCTGTTTTTACTGCGCATTTTCTCTTCATACCGTCTCCTCCTGCTTTTCATATATGGTAATGTCCACACTGGTGACATGTCCGTTTTATCAGAACTGCTTTCATTTTTTTCATTATAAGTCCTGTTCCAGATCTCCACAATACATCTGGCAGGAACGTCTTTTTTCTGGCAAAAAAGCGCAGAGTGTGCTACACTGGTTGGGAATAACAGGATGGGAATGCAAAGGATGTGAACGACATGAAGATTGCCCTTGTGGACGATGAAAGGATTTATCTGGACGAAATGCAAAAGCTCTGCCTTGAATTTGCAGCGCAGCACACCATCCAGCCAGAGATTTTCCGTTTTTCCAGCAGCGAAGATTTTTTGAAAAGCTGGCAGCCCGGTTTTTATTCAATTATTTTTCTTGACATTTTTATGAAAAATGGAAATGGCATTGAAACAGCCCAAAAGCTCCGTGAGGGAAACGACAATTCTCTTCTTGTTTTCCTCACATCCAGCAGTGATTTTATGCCGGATGCTTTTTCCTGCCATGCCTTTGATTATATTTTGAAGCCAATTACCAGAAGCAGAGTTTTCCAGGTACTCCTGGATGCACAGAAACTTCTCCCTGGAAACTCACGCTATATTGAAGTGAACAGCAACAGACAGAATATTCCGGTCTTTTTGTCGGACATCCAGTCTGCCGCCACAGATGCCCATTATCTGGATATCCATCTGAAGGACGGCAGCCTTGTACGCACCCGCATGACAGCCTCGGAATTTCTGAAGCTTACAGGCGAGGACTGCCGCTTTCTGGTGATCAACAAAGGCCTGATCTTGAACATGGATTACATTTTTAATATGGAAAACAACAGCTGCATTATGACAGACGGCTCCCGTTTTCCCCTGCGGATCCGTAAGGCCAAAGAGCTTGCCCTCACCTTCCGTCAGTACCAGTTCAGCCAGCTTCGCCAGGAGCAGAAAAACAAAGGCTGGAATACATAGAGCGCACCCGACATCACATCAGGTGCGCTCTGTTTTTTTATTATAAAAACCGGATCTCCACTTCCGGTTCTTCTCCTTCGTGCAATTCCATCACTGCATAGCTTGGCTGACGGCCCTCCTGCCTTGGAAAAGAAAGGCTGCCGGGATTGATTACCAGTACGCCATTTTTCTTCTCGATTATCGGCTTATGTGTGTGCCCGAAGCATACCATCTCGCATTCTCTGGCTGCCGCCTCCTCTGAAATTCCGTAAAGGTCCATGGAAACACCGTAATTGTGTCCATGAGTTACCATGATCTTATGCCCTTCCAGAACAATCTCATCCTCTCTTGGAAGGTCGCTGAAAAAATCATTATTCCCGGCTACAATGGTGCAGGGACATTCTGCTAGAGCTTCAATAAAAAACTCTCTTCCCTCCACATCGCCGCAATGGATCAGATAATCAAAGTGCTGCTCCACTGCGACCGCAGCTTCCAGCTTCTCGTCTCTTCCGTGGGTATCGCTGACAATCAGTATTTTCATCGCAGTTCTTCCTTTATTGCCTGCAGAGCTTTTCCTCTGTGGCTGATCTTATTCTTCTCTTCCATTGACAGTTCCGCAGAAGTACAGCCATATTCCGGCAGGAAAAAGATAGGATCATAGCCAAAGCCGTTTTCTCCTTTTTCCTCATAGCCGATTCTGCCTTCCATGGTTTCCCTTACAGTTTCCACTCTTCCATCTGGAAAAGCAGCTGCAATGGCACAGACAAAACGGGCGGTACGCTTCTCATCCGGAACCCCTTCCAGTCTCTTAATCAGACTGGCATTCTTCGTATGGTAATCTGTGTGCTCACCCATATATCTGGCAGAATAAACGCCTGGTTCCTTATTCAGATAATCGATTTCCAGTCCGGAATCATCTGCCAGCACGATCTCTCCTGTCAGCTTGCTGATAGCGGTGGCTTTGATCACAGCATTTTCCTCGAAGGTTTTGCCGTCCTCTACAATATCCGCCTGGATTCCAGCTTCTTTCATGGACAGGATCTCCGCATCCAGATCTGCGAGAATCTCACGGATTTCTTTCATTTTATCTGCATTTCCTGTTGCAAAAATAATTTTTTTCATGATATGGTGCCTTCTTTCTTTTCCTGGGACTGGCTGCGCTTCGGGGGCTTTGGTCCAAGGAACTGGTAGAAATATGTTTTCAGCATTCCGTTGTAGATCTTACGGTTCTTATCCGCTTTCCGGCCAATGTCATTCTCTGCTTTGTCATAAGAGGTGATCAAATACATGGACCACTTATCAAGGCCGCGATAGCTCTCACCGATCTCACGGTAAAGCTGGGGCAGGGCTGCTTTTTCCTCAAGACGCTCGCCGTATGGGGGATTGGTGATAATAAATCCGTATGGCTTGGGATGATGAAGCTCTTTTACCGGACGCTGCTGGAAATGGATCAGGCTGTCTACCCCTGCCATCTTAGCATTGGCACGGGCTGCTTTGAGGGCTTCCGCGTCAATGTCATAGCCCTGGATATCGGTTTCAATTTTTAAGTTTACGCGGTCCTGCGCCTCTTCTACGGCGTTATACCAGCATCTTCTTGGCACAACGTGCTTCCAGTCCTCAGCCAGGAAGGAACGGTTCATGCCCGGCGCCATATCAGCAGCCATCATGGCAGCTTCAATGGGAAAAGTACCGCTTCCGCAGAAAGGATCCACAAGGCTGCGGTCTTTTTTCCACGGGGTAAGCATGATCAGGGCGCTGGCAAGCGTCTCGGTAATCGGCGCTTTAACTGTCATCTGGCGGTATCCTCTCTTGTGAAGGGATACGCCTGAGGTATCAATGCCGATGGTTGCCACATCCTTCATAAATGCCACGCGGATGGGAAAGCTTGCCCCGTCCTCTGGAAACCAGGATACGTTATAAACGCCCTTCAGACGCTCTACAATGGCTTTTTTCATAATGGACTGAATGTCAGAGGGGCTGAACAGCTTGCTCTTTACAGAGTTGGCCTTTGCCACCCAGAACTTGCCGTCCTGGGGAATGTAGCGCTCCCATGGAAGAGCCTTGGTTGCCTCAAACAGCTCGTCAAAGGTCTCTGCCTTCACCTCTGCAACCTTCAGAAGAATGCGCTCTGTAGTTCGCAGGAAAACATTGGCGTCTGCAATTCCCTGAGCATCTGCCAGGAAAGTAACCTTGCCATCCTCTACCTTGCTGATCTCATAGCCAAGATCCAGTATTTCCCGTTTCAAAACCGCTTCCAGGCCAAAATGGCAGGGTGCGATCAGTTCAAATTTTTCCGTACTCATTTACCGTATTTTCCCTTCTTAAAGTGCAATGCTTTTTACAATATTTCCCTGGAAATCCTTAATGGAAAAAATGCCATCCTCAAGCACTGCATATGTAGGCGGATTTCCTTCCTTTGGAATGGAGACGGAGCCTGGATTCAGGAGAATATAGCCTTCCATCTGCTCGGCCTTCAGTACATGGGTATGTCCGTGGATCAGGATGTCTCCCTGGCATAAAGGCGGCAGATTATTCTGGTTGTAAACATGTCCGTGGGTGGCATAAAATGTCTTTCCATCAATGGCAAGGATGCAGTAATCTGCCATTACCGGGAAATCCAGAACCATCTGGTCCACTTCTGCCTCACAGTTTCCTCTTACTGCATAGATCTTGTCCTTCATGGCATTCAGCATTGGAATTACCTGCTTGGGGGCATATTCCTTTGGAAGGTCGTTGCGCGGGCCGTGATAAAGCAGATCGCCCAGCAGAACCAGGCGCTCTGCCCTCTCTTTTTCGAAAGCATCCAGCATTTTCCTGCAGTAATATGCAGAGCCATGGATGTCTGATGCAAACATATATTTCATAGATTTCATTTCTCCTCTGTTTTTAAACTGTAAAATGTTCCTGGCCTTTCGCATATCCAATGCAGGAAACATTTTTCCTCTTTACCTTATCATGCCGGAAGAAAAATTACAAGAGAATACGCACATCACATAGAATCCTCATACTTTATATCACAGACCAGATTTCTTCCCCTGTATGCATTCATGCCGCCGATCACAGTTCGGGTCTCATAGCCATTTCTTGCCAGCACTCTTGCCGCCAGAAGGCTTGCCCCTCCCCGATCGCAGTACAGCACCAGGATCTTTCCCCTGGGAAAATCGTATTCTGACATTTCCTCGAATTCCTCATAGGGCAGATTTACGGCACCTTTCATATGTCCGGTGCGGTATTCTTCCCTGCTCCTTAAATCTATGAGAAAGGCATCTCTTCGCCCAACATAGTAATCCAGCATTTTGGCAGAAATCGGCTCAACGGGAAACATGACAGATCCCCTTTTTAACCAGTATATGCTGATTTTTCTGGTTGGGAACAAATTTTCCACTTTCCTATGGAGGCTGATAAATTATGCAGAAAAAAGACACAGAATCCCAAATGTCCTGTGCCTTTCTTCTGATCCGCCCTATTGGGCTTCACCAAGCTTTTGTTTTTCAGGCAGTATGATTCTGCCTTTTCGCTTTTATTTGTGCTGCTTTTTACAGCCAGCAGATTCTTTTAGTATTTGGAAGTGGTATCTTCCTCGGACTCGTAAGAATTGCGGTTCTTATTTTTGCTGCTGTTTTTTGTGTAAGTGTTTTTGCAGTCCTGAGAATTTGTCTCACTTTCGTAAGCTCTGTTTGTTGAATTCTTGCTGTTCTTGTTTTCAGATTCGTAATTTTTAGCCATTTGTGTATTCCTCCTGTTGAATGTTATCGGATTACTTTGTATATTCTCCCCAAAACCAACAAGAATATTCATCAAAATGATATTGCTTTTTTTTCCAGTTTATATTATAATTGCTCTTGTAAAAAGAATTTACCCTTCAAAAATTTTTTTTACATAACCCCTTATTTAATTATTTATACTCCCCTCGAAATACCCGGTAGCTCCCCTACCGGGTATTTCTCTGTGTATTTATAAGGGTTTGCGGGATTAGTGGAAACACTGTTCTTGTAATATTTTCGTAACATTCGATAGGTATGTCCAAAATATGTCCAAGCTTCGATTTTCGATTCCAGGCTTAGTTCTGATTCTTCATAACCTAATATAATCAGCCCCGGAACAGAATATGAATCTGTTTCGGGGCTGTCTTTAAATTTCTTTCATTTATGATTACTTATGCTGCAGGAGTCTCGCTGTCATCCAAGGTATCTCCAGCCATATCAGTCTGATCGTCATACTCCGTAATCTCCTCTGCACCGCTTCCAGATGCAGCTTCCATTACACTTTCCAGCCAGCCGTCCGGCATTCCGGCGCTAGTAAGATTCGCTGTGATGGTATCCATGTTAACATCCTCACCGAATTTCTCCACATCTGCGTCATTACTGAAGTCATAAACATCTGTGAGAGAAGCAAAATCAACAGCTTCCAGATCTTCGCCCTCATTGCCGCCTGTAATAGATAATGCGCCAAGAGAAACGCCGTTTGCTGCAAGTGTAAGGTTCCACTCCATATTATTTTCATCTTTGCCGTCAGTTGTAAAGATCAGCTGCATTCCGCCAAATGGATCATAGGAATTGCCGTCCTCATCTTCGATCGGTGCTCCGGAAATGGTGTAGGTACCTTTCCAGATGCCGTTCTCAACAGCCTTGGTGTCATAATCTGCAACCTCAATCACGGCTGCATCCTCTCCGCCGGAAGTAAAGGTATAAGTTCCGCTTAAAACATCACCGCTTAAGGTTCCGCTTCCGTAAAGTCCCACACTGTCCTCATCGGAACCCATAGTAAAGGAAAATCCTCTCTGGTCGCCGTCAGTTGTGCACAGATATCTGAAAAGACTCTCTTCCTGCTCACCGTCATCAGCAAGCACCTCGCGTCCTACCACTTCTCCATTGTCATCCACCCATGCTCTTAACACAAAGCCGGATGTATCGCTCTCATCAATTTCTCCGTCCAGATCCTTCTCCAGATCCTCGATTGCCTGCAGGAATGTATCATAGGAATATTCCGGATCGTTCATAGCTTCTGTCCAGCTCTCAATCAGTCCCTTCAATTCCTCATCCGTCTTGGCTGTGTCCAGAATCTGCTGGAACATTGGCTGAGCCTCTGCCTGTGTCACATGGCCTTCCAGTACTGTCAGTTCTTGGCTGACATCACCTGCTGCAGAACTCTGTGTCCCCGGATTCTCTCCGTCTGTCACATTGTCAAAAATAATGTCAGAATATCTGGTAAGGATGGAAGTCAGAGCATCCGCCTCCGGCAGATTATCCAAAGTAGAAAAATAGCTGTTCATAGCATCTGTCATATCTATGCTGGCAGAGAAGGAAGAATCCATTCCTTCTTCTTCCATTTCTGATTCTGCTTCCTGGGTCATCTGCTCCATGTTCATTTTGATATAGCCTTCATTCAGCTCCGGAATTCTCATATAAACTTCAGAATTCTCTGTATCAAAATAGTACTCGATGGTACAGATCTTCGTGCCATTTACCTTCACATCCATGGTTTCGATCATGGTACCCTCATTTAAGTTCACCTTAGTGTCCATAGATGCATCTTCAAGCCAGGAGATATCCACAGGGGTGAGCATTCCAAGGATTGCTTTTCCACCGTCATCCAGACTCAGCTTGATCTCTGCATTTCCTTTCACTGCGCCATCGCCGATCTGTGCAAGATCCTGTGCATAATCTGCGCCCATTTCCTGGATTGCTTTGGCAAATGCGGCTTTCTCCGTTTCCTTGTAGGAATCTGCTGCCCATGCGGTCGCAGGTACTGCACTGATTCCCATAAGAGATGCTAATATAATGGCTGTAATCTTTCTGTTCTTCATACTTTCCTCCTTAAGTCAGAATCTGTTACTGTTCACACCGTGCCCAGTAACACGCTTCGCGGAATATTACCAGTGAACAGTAGTCCGAATCTTCTGAGATACATTGACATTTAGTTGATCATGTCAGATAATTGAGTTGTTATTAGAATATCATCTGGCATATTTAATGTCAACAGATTAACAGTATTCAAATTTATTTTTGTAATCTGCATTTTCTCGCTATTGAGAAAAAAACTATTTTGCCCTTATATTTCTCTTATTTCTCGCAAATGTACTCACCCAAGTTTTCCATATATCTCTGATCCCGCTCCACCGTGATCACCACCACATCATCCGGCTTGTACTCTTCCAGAAGCTCCGGGGTAAAATCATCGATGCGCACAAACACCGCATTCTGATAACGATACGGAAGGAATTTCTCCAGACGGAGCCGGAAGGAATCCCCAATCACAAGAATGGTTCTCTCATTAGACGAATTAGAAGAAAAGACCTTCAGCGTCTCCTCCCCGCCTTCACTTTCTTCTTTTTTCACCTTATAGTGAAGTCCATCGTGAAAATCACTGAGCCCATATTCCCTGTCATCATCCAGTTCCTCATATCTGCCGATCATCCGGGACAGGTCCCCGCGACAGGGCTTCTCCCCTTTTTCTATCACAATCTTCTCAATTGGCAGGGATTCTCCTGTCAGATCCCGGGTAATCTTTTCACTGGTGATATAGCCGCCCAGATTATTCATATGGGTATCATATTTGCGGAACAGCTGATACTGTTCGGAATATCCATCAAGATAATCATAAAGATACTCAAATTCCACATCGGAATTTTCAGCCATATACCTGGCGAAGCTTTCCATTCTGGAATCCCCCTCACCGATGATCTCCGGCTTATCCGGCATGTACTGGGTATAAACAGTCTCCTTGTTCGGCGCTACATAATAATGGAATGTCTCCACGCCATACCCGTAGAGCCAGTCTTGCACCTTGGCAATTCCAGCCGCAATTTCCCTGCTTTTTTCCTCGGTATACAAATTGGTCTTCTGATAATCAGCCATTGCGTTTTCCCCGTCCTTAGAAGGCAGGTAAAAAAGCCAGTTATCCTTTCCAATCACCACATCTCCAATCTTCGTATTCCGAAAAAGGCTGGTATCCATATAATTATTCAGACTCACCAGCGCATTTTTGAAGGGAAGATGATCCTTATAAAATTCCTCAAAGGCCTCTGGAAATTCCCCAAGAGAAGACAGACTGACCTCCGGAAACGCCGCCAGTTCCCTGTTCTCATTATTCTGCGTATTAAATTTATCGGAAAAAGCCCCGAAAATCACATTGGGCAGTATCAGACTTCCTGCAAATAACCAAATCAAAACTTTTTGTTTTCTCATATTCTTCCTGTCAAAATCTGAAATAAATAAACGGATTGTAGCTGTTATTCACTAACGACATCACACAAAGCCACAAAATCGCTATAGATGCCACGATTCTTGGCACTGTGACCACGCCATTCTCCGGAAATTTCCCCGGCATTTTTTCCCGCAAAAGCCCATACACCTTCTGAACAAATCCCGCGAACAGAATTCCCATGATCAACAGAAACAGCAGCTTTTTGTCCAGATATGCGGAGGTCAGAATCATTCCTCCATGGGACACAAACAGGTTCTTCACATAAGAACAAAACAGTCCGAAGTCCTCCGCACGGAAAAGGATCCAGCCCAAGAACACCACGATCATGGTATATCCCCAGCCAACAAAGCCAGGCAGCTTCTCCAGCTTTTTCCCCAGCCACACCCGTTCCAGGATCAGAAACAGTCCGTGATAAAGTCCCCAGAGAATAAATCCGGTTCCTGCGCCATGCCACATTCCGGTAAGGAAAAACACGATCAGAAGGTTTCGGTAGGTGCAAAGCGCTCCTTTCCTGTTCCCGCCAAGGGGAATGTACACATAATCCCGGAACCAGGAGGACAGGGAAATATGCCACCGTCTCCAGAATTCTTTCACAGAGCCGGACACGTAGGGATAATCAAAGTTCTCCTGAAACTGGAAGCCGAACATTTTCCCAAGGCCGACTGCCATATCGGAATAGCCTGAAAAATCGTAATAGATCTGCAGCATATAGAGAACTGCCCCAAGCCACAAGGCCTTTCTTGACACGGCTTCCGGTCCGTACTGAAAAATATCATCCACCACTTCCGCGAAAGCATTTGCCAGAAGAACCTTTTTCCCAAGGCCCCAGCAAAAGCGCATGACTCCTGCCGCAAATTTCTCCACAGTCTCCTTTCGTTCCAGAATCTGCTGCGCAATATCCCGGTACTTTACAATTGGTCCTGCGATCAGCTGGGGGAAAAAGGAAATGTACAAAAGCATATACCAGAAATTCCGCTGTGCCTTTACCTCTCCCCGGTAAACATCAATCACATAAGACAGCGCCTGGAAGGTATAAAAGGAAATTCCAATAGGCAGTGCCACCTGGGGAATCGAGAGATTTCCAAGGCCGCCAGGCAGGATTTTGCCAATTATCTCTGCCAGGAAATTAAAGCATTTAAAATATCCCAGAAGGCCAAGATTGATCAGAACCGTTCCCCACAGAATTCCCTTCCTATGGGTCTTATGGTCTTCCATAAAAATTCCGCCCATGAAATTAACCAGAACAGAACAAAGCATGAGAAGAATATAAATAGGTTCTCCCCACGCATAAAAAAGCAGGCTGAAAAACACCAGAATCCCATTGCGGATTTTCCTCGGGCTAAGATAATAAGCCGCCAGCACCAGCGGCAGAAAAATCCACAGAAAAAGCATTGAACTAAAAACCATTTGCCTCTCCTTTCTGTGGCATTAGTATAGCAAAAAAACCTTCCGTACACCAGAGGCTATGTAAAAAAAGCCGCCGATGTATGGAAGGTTCCTGATTTATGTGGATTATGGAATAAAATTACCAGATTTTAGAATCCACAGCTGCACGCTCGATAGAAAGGCCTTTCATGTATCTTTCCATAAACATGTTGAAGCCCTCTACTCCCTCCGGATCCGGGTTCAGGGTACTGCCCTGATTTCCTGCAAATACCTTGGTATCCAGGAAGTCTTCCAGAGTTTCATTTCCATCTTTATTTACAAGATAGGAAGCCAGAACTGCGATTCCCCATGCGCCGCCCTCTCCGGCAGTTTCCATAACAGAAACCGGAGCGTTCACTGCGTCTGCAAGAATCTGCTGTCCTACGCCTTTGGTCTTAAACAGTCCGCCGTGTCCAAGAAGACGGTCTACTTTTACGCCCTCTTTCTTAAACAGAATGTCAAGGCCTACTCTCATGGCACCAAGACAGGTGTAAAGATGGGTTCTCATAAAGTTTGCCAGATTGAATTTGCTCTCCGGGGAACGTACGAACAGCGGTCTTCCTTCCGAAAATCCGGTCATATGCTCGCCGGAGAAATAGCAGTAGGACAAAAGTCCGCCGCAGTCTACATCGCCTTCCAGAGCCTTATTGTATAAGGTTCCGAACAGCTTGTTCATATCAGCTTCTATGCCCATTGCCTCTGTAAACTCACGGAAAATATTGACCCATGCATTTAAATCTGTTGTACAGTTGTTGGAATGTGCCATTGCTACCGGATGTCCGGACGGAGTGGCTACCATATCAATCTCAGAATATGGGGCAGATAATTCTTTCTCCAGTACGATGGAAGCAAATACAGAAGTTCCGGCGGAAACATTTCCGGTACGCTTTGCAACACTGTTGGTTGCCACCATTCCGGTTCCTGCATCACCTTCCGGCGGGCACATTGGAATTCCGGCTTCCAGTCTGCCTGTCACATCCAGCAGTTTAGCTCCCTCTTCTGTAAGGCATCCTGCATCTTCACCGGCAACCAGACACTTAGGCAGAATTTCACGAAGCTTCCACGGGAAACCGTAAGAAGAAACCAGCTCATCAAACTGCTGCACCATGGTCTCGTTGTAGTCCTTCTTGCTGCTGTCTACCGGGAACATTCCGGCAACATCCCCGATTCCAAGAACTCTCTGTCCGGTAAGCTTCCAGTGTACATATGCTTCCAGAGTAGCGATATAATCAATATCCTTCACATGAGGCTCGCCGTTTAAGATAGCCTGATACAGATGGGCAATGCTCCATCTCTGCGGGATATTATACTGGAAAAGCTCTGACAGCTTTCTGCTTGCCTCTCCGGTAATATTGTTTCTCCAGGTTCTAAAAGGAACCAGAAGATTTCCTGCCTTGTCAAAAGGCATATAGCCGTGCATCATAGCACTGATTCCAATTGCTCCCACACGGGTCAGCTCTATGCCGTATTTCTCCTTTACATCCTTTACCATCTGCTGATAGCAGTCCTGGATGCCGGACCAGATGTCCTCAAGGCTGTAGGTCCACACACCATTCTCATAGCGATTCTCCCACTCATGTCCGCCTGATGCGATAGGCATGTTATTTCCATCTACCAGTACGGCCTTGATTCTTGTGGAACCAAACTCGATTCCAAGAGCGGTTCTGTTCTCCAGGATCGCCTGTTTTGCTTCTGCTGCTCCCATTGTAAATCCTCCCTTTTATTTGCGGAACGCAATCTCGTTCCAGCGAAGTTCATTCTTGAAATTACGAATTGTAGTATCTTCGTCAATGTAAACAGCTTCGATTCCCATTGCAGCTGCCCAGTCACCCATCTGCTCTGCAGTAAGATCGTAGGTAAATGCAGTGTGATGTGCGCCGCCGGCAAGGATCCATGCCTCTGCACCAGTTGCCAGATCCGGCTTTGGTGTCCAGAATGCGCTTCCTACAGGAAGCTTCGGCATCGGTTTCTCTACTTTCTTGCAGTCTACATCATTGATGATCAGACGGAAACGATCTCCCAGATCTACTAAAGAGGTTGCAATTCCAGGTCCTGTCTTGGATGTGAATACCAGTCTTGCCGGATCCTCTCTCTCACCCATGCTAAGCGGGCAAACCTTGATGGCTGGCTTTCCATCTGCTACAGACGGGCAAACCTCCAGCATATGGGACTGCAGGATTCCTTCCTTACCCGGAACCAGATTGTAGGTATAGTCTTCCATAAGGGAGGTACCCTTGGCATCCTTCATTCCAGATGACATGATCTTCATCAGGCGTACCATTGCGGCTGTCTTCCAGTCACCCTCTGCGCCAAATCCATAGCCCTTCTCCATCAGTCTCTGGATTGCCAGTCCCGGAAGCTGCTGCAGTGCCCCAAGATCACCAAAATGGGTAACAATTGCCTGATAATTTTTCTCCTCAAGGAATCTCTCGAAACCAATCTCGATTCCTGCCTGTACTGCTACATGACGTTTGAATTCTTCCGGATCTCTACCCTCCAGAATAATGTCATATTTATTATAATATTCTTCCACAAGAGCGTCAATATCTCCCTTGGAAACAGCACTTACATATTCTGCGATCTCGTTTACCGGATAGGCGTCAACCTCCCAGCCAAATTTGATCTGAGCCTCTACCTTGTCACCCTCTGTAACTGCTACGTTGCGCATGTTGTCTGCAACACGGCATACACGGATATGGCTGCTTTCCATAATACCAATGGCAGTTCTCATCCAGGATGCAAGACGCTCCTGAACCTTCTTGTCTGTCCAGTGTCCTACAATGACCTTGCGCTCGATTCCCATACGGGTAACCATATGTCCATATTCACGGCCGCCGTGTGCAGACTGGTTCTCATTCATGAAATCCATATCAATGGTGTCGTATGGAATTTCCTGGTTGAACTGTGTGTGAAGATGGCACAGCGGCTTTCTGTATTCCTTCAGTCCCAGAATCCAGGATTTTGCCGGGGAAAAGGTGTGCATCCAGGTGATTACACCTGCACAATCCTCATCTGCATTTGCCTCGTTGAAGGTCTTGCGGATCAGTTCGTTTGTGATCAGGGTTGGCTTCCACACGATCTCATAGGGAAACATTCCGGATTTGTTCAGCTCATCCACAATAATGCGGGAATGCTCTGCTACCTTGCGAAGGCACTCATCTCCATAAAGGTCCTGTGATCCTGTGCAAAACCAGAATTTGTAATTTCTTCCTGTTTTCATTGATAAAACCCTCCTTGTGTTATATATTTTGTTAATATTGTTATTATCTCAGTCATATTTCCGGCAGGATCCTCGGATGATCAGTTCCGGCTGTATCATTCGCTCCACCTTACTGTCTTCTTCCGGCACACCGGCGATTTTTTCCAGAATCAGCTCTGCGGCCATCTCTCCCAGTTTTTCCTGGGGATGAGCTATGGTAGTAATTCCGGTTCCACGCTGGGCATAAAGAGAGTTGTCGTAACCGGTTACGGATATGTCCTCTGGAACCTTCAGCCCGCAGGCTTCCAGCGTCTCGATCACCTGCACCGCGATCTGGTCATTGTAGCAGACAATCCCGTCCGGCAAATTCCCGCTTCTTACCATTTCTCGAACCATCATGGCAGGCTTGCTTTTCCGGTCTTCTGTATGAAACCATACAACTGCATCCGGATCGTAGCTGATTCCAGCCTCCTGCAGCGCCTTTACATACCCCTTGTGCCGATTGATTCCCTGGATATCATCCGCCTTGAAAAATCCTGTAATCCGGCGGTGTCCCAGTTCCAGAAGATACTGGGTGACCAGATATCCTCCCCGCACATCATCCATAAGGATATGGGGCTTGTCCTTCATTTCCGTATAAATTCCCTGAATAAAAACATAAGGGATCTGGTACTTGTCCAGATTTTCATAGAGATTTGGGTGACGGCAGCTAAGCTGGCTTTTGCTCGGCTCGATGATCAGTCCATCAATATCCTTCTGCAAAAGCTCCTCCAGACATCTGGCTTCCTTCTGACGGCTGTTTCCCGTATTTTTCAGAATAATGCTGTATCCCTGCTCGGACAGGATATTATCCATTCCCTGGATCAGCCTTGGGAAAATATAATCGGAAATATAGGTGGTCACTACTGCAATATTTCTGGACTTCTTCATGTGCCGCATTTTTTCTGAGCAGAAGGTTCCCTTGCCGTGATAGGCTTCCACGTAGCCTTCCCGTTCCAGAAGTGCTATGGCTTTGCGCACGGTATGTCTGCTGAGGGAATATTTCTCTGTAAGCTGATTCTCGGATGGCAGCTTCTCTCCTGGCTGTATCTGGCCGGAAAGGATTTCCTCTTTCAGCTCTTCCATCAGGGTAAAATATTTGGGCTTGCCGTTTTCCGTCATGTTTCCTTCCTCCTGATTTGTATCTTACAACTTGTACACACATATGGACAAGTTGTTGTTTACTGACAGACTGCAACAAAATATATATAAGACTTTGTGAAATTTTACTTACTTTTGGATTTTAATAATGATATGAATAATAGAAAAAACTGTTATTTCACGCTTATGGCATTTACACCGAAGGCTTTTCCAGGATCATATCCATGAATGAGCCATGCCAGGCATAAACACATTCATGGATACGGTCCAGAACTTTCCCTGTTAATTATAAGATCTCAATCAACGCATCAATATCTTCCATCTTTGTGGCCCAGCTTGTTGCAAAGCGAACCACTGTATGATTGTCGTCATATTTTTCCCAGAAGCCATATTTCACCTTTTTGCCCAGTTCTTCCATCTTCTGGTTCTCAAGCACTACGAAAATCTGATTGGTAGGAGAATCGAGAAAGAACTGATAGTTCTTTTCCTTCAGGGCAGACTTTAATTTCGCAGCTGTATCAATGGCATTTTTGCTGATTTCCAGGTACAGGTTGTCTGTGAAAAGTGCATCGAACTGAATTCCAAGAAGCCTTCCTTTGGCCAGAAGTGCCCCCTGCTGCTTGATCATGGTGAAGAAATGCTTCGGAGTCTTTTTCGGGAACACAACCGCTTCGCCGCACAGCGCGCCTACCTTTGTGCCGCCAATATAAAATACATCTGTGTATTTGGCAATGTCCTTCAAAGTTACATCCGTATCTGCCACCAGGCCGTATCCAAGTCTTGCGCCGTCCAGGAACAGCGGGATCTCATATTTTCTGCACACACCGGAAATATCTTCCAGTTCCTGTCTGGTGTAAAGGGTTCCGTATTCTGTGGGATGGGAAATATATACCATTCCCGGGAAAACCATGTGGTCGTAACTTCCGTCTGCATAGTAGGTTTCCAGATAATTCTTCAGATCTGCAGCTGAGATCTTGCCGTCTTTCTGAGGAAGCGGCAGCACCTTATGTCCGGTAAATTCGATGGCACCTGCCTCATGGGCATTCACATGTCCGGTCACTGCAGAAAGCACGCCCTCATAGCGGTTCAGCATGGATGCAATCACCACTGCATTTGTCTGGGTTCCTCCAACCAGAAAATATACCTCTCCATCCGTGCAGCCGCAGGCAGCCTTGATTTTCTCCTTTGCCTGGTCACAGTAAGGGTCCTGTCCATATCCCGGCACCTTTTCCATATTTGTTTCCAGTAATCTTTTTAAAATCGCCTCATGGGCACCTTCACAGTAATCGTTCTCAAAATATAACATTTTGTACTCCTTCTGTTCTTTACTTGTATCATAACTTGTATGCTTCAGAACAAGCTTGAAATATCTCCCCCATTTCCAGCAAAGTGGGGCATGCAGATTGCGGGAATGATTTTGAGGGCACGCTCTAATCATACCCCTGGAAAACTTTTTTTACAAGCCTGCTTTTTTCTGTTGACAAATCCAGGTTCTGCAAACTATAATGACCACAATGAAAGGGAGTAGCTGGCATATTGGATTTTTGCTTTTGGGAAGCATGATTCATTATGGATTTTCATGCGTCAGAACGGTAAGCAGTGCAGAAGCATATTTGCGAAAAGATTTCTGCATGCTGCAAGCCCGCATAGAATTGAAATAGCAAGACTTTTATTACAATATTCGCATATCTTTAGGTATGCCTTATTGTAATAAAAGTCTTTTTTATATATTTTTTTCACAATACTACCCCAAAGGAGGAAACACTATGGAATTTTTAACAGATGGAATTATGGCTCTGACATGGCAGCAACTGGTAATGTACGCTGTAGGAATCACTTTGATCTGGCTGGCAATCAAGAAAGGGTTCGAACCAGCCTTGCTTTTGCCTATGGGATTTGGTGCCATTCTTGTAAACCTGCCATTTTCCGGAGTGGTAAATCAGACCCTCACCGGAGGAATCCAGGCAAACGGCGTCATTGAGTGGATGTTTCATGTGGGAATCGAAGCTTCCGAGGTGATGCCGATCCTGCTGTTTATTGGAATCGGCGCAATGATTGATTTCGGCCCCCTGCTCTCCGGACCTTCTCTGTTTTTATTCGGTGCCGGCGCACAGTTTGGAATATTTGCGGCTATTCTCGTGGCTGCCCTGCTTGGATTTCGTCTTACAGATGCGGCCTCTATTGGAATTATCGGTGCAGCAGACGGACCAACCTCCATTCTGGTATCCCAGGTTCTTGGCTCCAGGTACATCGGCGCCATTGCAGTGGCAGCCTATTCCTACATGGCTCTGGTTCCCATTGTGCAGCCCTTCGCCATCCGCCTTGTCACTACAAAAAAAGAACGCTGCATTCACATGGATTACAATCCCAAATCCGTTTCCAAAACCATAAGGATTGCCTTTCCCATCGCCGTAACCATGATCGTGGGACTTGTTGCCCCTCAGTCTGTTGCGCTGGTAGGCTTCCTTATGTTCGGAAATCTGATCCGTGAATGCGGTGTTCTTGGAACCATGTCCGATACTGCCCAGAATATTCTGGCAAACCTGATCACCCTGCTTCTTGGAATCACAATCTCCTTCAGCATGCGTGCGGATCAGTTCGTAACCAAAGACACCCTGCTGATCCTGGTGATCGGGCTTTTTGCCTTCGTAATGGATACCATCGGCGGAGTCCTTCTGGCCAAATTTATGAATCTTTTCCTGAAAAAAAAGATCAATCCCATGATCGGCGGTGCCGGAATCTCAGCCTTCCCCATGTCCTCAAGAGTAATCCAGAAAATGGCAATGGAAGAAGATCCCACCAACGTGATTCTCATGCAGGCTGCAGGTGCCAATGTATCCGGACAGATTGCCTCAGTCATAGCCGGAGGCATGGTCATCAATCTGGCTGCTTCCTGCAATCAGGCAAACACCGTAATGGCTGCCCTTACCATCATGGGAAAAGGCATGGCAGGAATCTTCGCCGCTATCCTGATCATCCTCCTTCTGGTATGGATTCTCAGGAAAGTCAGCCGTTAATCCTCCTGTGACTCATCTTCCTCTTTCTCCCTGTCATAATTTTCCAGGAAGGAATGACGGACGCCATACTGCTTGTAGCCAACAACGGTATCAATATTGACGTTCTCAACGCTTTTGAAAATATTGCCTTCTACAAACGGGTTCACCTGCTTCAGGTCGCGGATCAGTTCCTTAATCTCCACACGCTTGGAGCGGTTCTCGTTGTTGCAGGTGGTACAGGTATCTGTAAACTTGCATGCGCACTGGATAAAATGCAGGTCATTGTAATCCCGCCATGCCTTGATGTCGTCTTCACGCACCAGATACAAAGGACGGATCAGCTCCATGCCCTCAAAATTGGTGCTGTGAAGCTTCGGCATCATAGTCTGCACCTGCGCGCCGTAAAGCATTCCCATAAGAATGGTCTCAATTACATCATCATAATGATGGCCCAGGGCAATCTTGTTGCAGCCCATTTCTTTTGCAAAGGCATATAAATGGCCTCTTCGCATTCTGGCGCAGAGATAGCATGGAGACTTCTCTACATTAAATACAGATTCAAAAATATCTGACTCAAAAATGCGGATGGGAATGTTCAGCTTCTTCGCATTCTCCTCGATCACCTGGCGGTTGGCCGGGCTGTAGCCAGGATCCATAACAAGGAACTTCACCTCAAAATCAAATTTATTGTGAAGCTTCAGTTCCTGGAAGCATTTTGCCATAAGCATGGAGTCTTTGCCGCCGGAAATACAGACTGCAATCTTATCTCCCGGCTTCACAAGCTCATAGGTATTGATAGCCTTGGTAAATTTGGACCAGATTTTTTTCTTAAATTTCTTGCGGAGGCTGATCTCCACATTCTTAGCAAAATCCTCATCCTGGGAATTCTTCATCACGTCCATAAGCCAGGCAATATAGCCGCGCTCCAGGCTCACTGCATCCAGGCCTTCTTCCGTCAGATTCTCAGCCACTTCCTTGCTGTTGATTCCGCGGCTGCAGCAGATGACAAGCTTCTTCGCCTTATCCACATCCGGATTGCTCAAAATTTCTTCTGGCTTACAGGCAACTGCGCCCTTCACTGCGCCATGGGAAATCTCGATTTCATCGCGGATATCAATGATCTGATAAGAATTTTCGGGTAACTGTTTTAATTCTTCTATTGTTATACTGCTCATTGAAAAACCTTTCCTCTAAAAAATGTCTTAATCCATTAATTCCGGTTCTTGATCAGTGACAGGATAAACAGGATCACTGCCAGAACAGCGAAGAACGGAATCACCGCCACCAGAATATGGAACAAAAGAAATACGATGATCAGCAGGCCTACAACGCCAAGCAGCTTGCTGTACCAGGTATCAAAGCGCCATACATGGGCATGCTTCCCGCCGGAGCTCTGTGTGTCCTCTGTCTCGTCTGAATAAGTGCTGTACTCTGCATAGTCAGCCTGACCATCATCCACATCTGTATCAAGTAAAGTCCTGGCGATCAGCCTTGGATCTCCAAGCTCCGCAAGAACCTGCTGTTCATCACGGCCGCTTCTCACCTGGGACTGAATATAATCCTCATAATAACGCACATGTGCAGCCACCTTGCCCTCATGCATCTGACCGGACAGCTGGCTTCTCAATGTATCCAGAAATTCAGTTCTGTTCATCTGATTGATTCAACCTTTCTATAACAGATTTGTCATTAAAAATTTCATATTATATTCTAACAATACTTGTCCCCATACGCAACTGTCCAAGTCATAAAATTTTTATGAAGCCTTTCTGAAAGCATTCTAAATTACAAGATATATATGGAATGTCTTTTTAAATTTTTGTTACTTTTCACAAATATGCTGTTCGTTTTTTGACAATAATGCTGTTCGTTATTTTCTTGACAAGATGTTTTTTTAATGATACAATTAATGCATCAATTGAAAAGCTTCTGAATACTGACGGATCGTGGAGTTTACCACAAGGACTTCGGAAGCAGATCATAGCCGACCGTCTGGGCAGTATTTGAACTTTCAGATACTGTCCTTTTTTTACCGGGCGGTACCTCTTTTACGAGGGATAATGCCGCTGCCTTTTTAAGGAGCGGTATTGCAAACCATTTAATCTTACACAACGAAAGGAGCTTTTATTATGGGGTTTAAAAGTGACATCGAAATCGCACAGGAATGCGAAATGAAACCAATTACTGAGATTGCGGCTAAGGCAGGTATTGATGACAAGTATCTTGAGCAGTACGGCAAATACAAAGCAAAAATCGACTACAATCTGTTAAAAGAAACCGACAAGAAGGATGGCAAGCTGATCCTTGTTACAGCCATCAACCCGACTCCGGCAGGAGAAGGAAAAACAACTACAACTGTTGGTCTTGCAGATGCTATGCAGCAGATGGGTAAGAGTGTTATGGTTGCACTTCGTGAGCCATCCCTTGGACCGGTATTCGGTGTAAAGGGCGGCGCAGCAGGCGGCGGATATGCACAGGTTGTTCCTATGGAGGATATCAACCTTCACTTCACAGGTGACTTCCATGCGATTGGCGCAGCTAACAACCTTCTGGCAGCAATGATCGACAACCACATTTTCCAGGGCAACGCTCTGAACATTGACCCACGTAAGATCACATGGAGAAGATGCGTAGATATGAACGACCGTCAGCTTCGTAATGTAGTAGACGGACTTGGCGGAAGAACAAACGGTATGCCTCGTGAAGACGGCTATGACATCACCGTTGCTTCCGAAATTATGGCAGTTCTCTGCCTGGCAAGCGACATCACAGACCTGAAGAAGAGACTTGCCAGAATGATCATTGGTTATACATACGGCAAACCATCAGAGCAGAAACCAGTTACAGCTGGTGACCTCCACGCAGAGGGTGCTATGACAGCACTTCTGAAAGATGCCCTGAAACCGAACCTGGTTCAGACTCTTGAGCATGTACCTGCAATCGTTCACGGCGGACCATTTGCAAACATCGCTCACGGATGCAACTCTGTAACCGCTACAAAGATGGCTCTGAAGCTTGCTGATTATGCAATCACAGAGGCTGGATTCGGTGCTGACCTTGGTGCTGAGAAGTTCCTTGACATCAAGTGCCGTATGGCTGACCTTCATCCAAACGCAGTTGTAATCGTTGCTACCGTTCGTGCTCTTAAATATAACGGCGGCGTTGCAAAAGCAGATCTGAACAACGAGAACCTGGAGGCTCTTGAGAAAGGTCTTCCGAACCTGCTGAAACATGTAAGCAATATCAAGAACGTTTACAAGCTTCCATGTGTTGTTGCAATCAACGCATTCCCGACCGACACAAAGGCAGAGCTTGACCTTGTAGAAGCAAAATGCAAAGAGCTTGGCGTTAACGTTGCACTTTCCGAAGTATGGGCAAAAGGCGGCGAAGGCGGCAAGAAGTTAGCAGAGGAAGTTATCCGTCTGGTTGAAGAGCCGAACGACTTCACATATTCCTACGAGCTTGAGGGCTCTATCGAAGATAAGCTGAACAATATCGTTCAGAAGATTTATGGCGGCAAGAGAGTTGTTCTTACAGCCAACGCTCAGAAACAGGCAAAACAGCTGGAGGCTCTTGGCTTTGGCAACTGTCCGATCTGCGTTGCAAAGACACAGTACAGCTTAACAGATGACCAGACCAAGCTTGGCGCTCCGACAGACTTCGAAGTAACTGTTCGTAACCTGAAGATTTCCGCAGGTGCAGGCTTCATCGTGGCCCTTACCGGCGAGATCATGACCATGCCAGGTCTTCCGAAGGTTCCGGCTGCTGAGAAGATCGACGTAGACGAAACAGGCAAGATCACAGGACTGTTCTAATTGAAATTTAACTATAAATTCCCGGGAGAATATTACCTCCCGGGAATTTTTTTGCAAAAAATCGCCGGGGAGCAATTCCCCGGCTGGTTTTGGTTTTATGTAATTATTTCAGCTTCTTGCCTGTGAGCATCTCGTATGCCTGCAGGTATTTGTCGATGGTCTTGTCCACGATTTCCTGTGGGAGAGTCCAGTTGTTGTCCGGATTGGCTTTGAGCCAGTCGCGGGCGAACTGCTTGTCAAAGGATGGCTGGCCATGTCCTGGCTCATATCCATCTGCCGGCCAGAATCTGGAGCTGTCCGGTGTAAGCATTTCATCGCCAAGCACAATGTTTCCATTCTCATCCAGACCAAACTCAAACTTGGTATCTGCAATGATGATGCCCTTGCTTAACGCATACTCTGCACATTTTTTATATAATGCGATGGTGTAATCACGGATCTTCTCGGCATATTCCTGACCATGTCCCGGATAGTATTTCTCAAGGTGAGCAACGCTCTGCTCGAAAGAAATATTCTCGTCATGGTCTCCGATCTCAGCCTTGGTAGAAGGTGTGTAAATAGGCTCAGGCAGCTTGTCTGATTCCTTCAGTCCCTCCGGAAGAGTAATTCCGCAGACTGTGCCGTCCTTCTGGTAGCTTGCCCAGCCGCTTCCGGTAATATATCCGCGAACGATACACTCAACCGGAATCATATCCAGCTTGCGGCACATCATGCTGTTTCCGTCAAATTTCTCCTGCTGGAAAAACTCCGGCATGTCTTTGACATCAACAGAAAGCATGTGGTTTGGCAGGATGTCCTGAGTCATATCGAACCAGAACTTGGACATCTGTGTGAGAACAGTGCCCTTCTTAGTCACTTCGTTGTTCAGGATCACGTCAAAACAGCTGATACGGTCTGTTGCAACCATGATCAGACTGTCTCCGTTGTCGTAAATCTCGCGCACTTTGCCTTCTTTAACTGGCTTCATTTCCTGCATAGCTTTACACCTCGTCACTTTTCTTTTTTAGTTTTATCTGCTGGAAAATATTTTTAAAAACAGTTCTTCCTGTTCCTTATTTTCCATTTGCATTACCTTATTATTTTACCATTTCACAGGGCAAAAAACAATTCTCCTAATTGCCGAAATCACAGCTTCTTTTGCAGGAATCCATGTGAATCTTCACAGAACTGAAACAAACTTTCAGATTTCCATGTATCCGACTGGTTTTTCTCTCCTTACAGGCACTGCCTGCAGCCGCGCTACTTAAATACATATCGGTTTTTTCCATTTTTCTTCGCCACATAAAGATTATTGTCCGCACTGCTGATAAACTCAGCCAGGCTGTAACCACTTTCCACGGTTTTGTTTACCACTCCCATGGAAATAGTCACATGCTGGAAGACCATATGATCAAGAAAAGGCATCTTCGCACTGTTAATATTGCAGAACAGCTTTTCTATAAAGTCTCTTAATTCTTCGTCAGATTTATTAATACCCAGAATTACAAACTTATCTCCTCCATAACGGCTTACAAAATATTCCAGCTGAAGCAGACAGGATGCCAGACAAATAAAATGCCGGAACGCTTCTACATCTTCAAAATTTTTTCCGGAAGTGACAGTATATTCTCTGCTTCTTTGATTGCAGCAGCTTTATTTCCTGTTTCCACATAAACACGCACAGAATCTACTATTCTGTTAATCTCTGCTGCCGAACAACAGTCCTGGGATTTTCCGTCACTTTCCATAGACGCCATGTCAAGATACTTTCTTGCCTGTTTATATTTCTTTTCCCCCAGATATCCAACAGCAAGATTTACAAGATACTGCTTTTTATTGTCAATTTTTTTCGAATCCCTTTGTTCCCTCTTTTGACAAAGTTCATATACTTTTCTAAAATATTCTGCCGCTCCTGCAGCGTCTCCCGCGTTATTCAGCAAAGCTCCAATATTGTTATACACCATTCTCATCATCACTTTGTTACCACATTCGCGGGCAAGCTTTAGCGACTTATAATAATAATCCAGGCCCAACAGGTCATCTCCCTGGTTTACATAAATAATAGCAATAATATTATAGGTTTTCATCAGAAGATCCTGATATCCATATTTTTCCTGAACTTTTTTTGCAAGCATCATATTGGCCAGAGCTTTCTGGAACTCGCCCATGGAAAACATGGTATCCC
The DNA here is from genome assembly GCF_003460605.1 of Ruminococcus sp. AF31-8BH. Lineage (GTDB taxonomy): Bacteria > Bacillota > Clostridia > Lachnospirales > Lachnospiraceae > Blautia_A > Blautia_A acetigignens. The sequence continues at coordinate 67,045 of NZ_QTVN01000009.1, read as the reverse complement.
CCATGTACAGACGGGCATATGCTACCTCATAAGCTTCTTCATTGCTGATACCATGCTCCAGAATTTCACTGCAAATATTGTATGCCTTTCTGGGATCTGAAAATCTGTATTCAATTACTTTCTCGCACTTTTTTTCAATTTCTTTATCCATTTTCTTCTCCCTGGAGGGATTCTACGATTACAAAGCCATTTTTAGAATTTTTCTTCAAATCATAGAGCGCCTTATCCGCCGCTTCCATAACTGACATAGTCTGGGATCCGCCGATTGCCAGCAGGAATTCATCCCCTGCTACATGCCCATAAGTATCATTATATTCTTTGAAAAAGTCCACATCAATGATCAAAACGGCAAATTTATTCCCCACAGCTTTTGCATCAGAAAATGCCTGAACCATATATTTTCGGATGCCCCGTCGGTTCAGCACGCCTGTAAGCTCATCATATTCGCTTCTTTTATACAGAGCATTCCGCCACGCTTCCATATTGACCCGTTTGCTGGATTCTTCCTGAAGTTCGATTCGTTTCCGCAGGCGCTTCACAACCGTTTCTCTGGATGCCGCCTTAAATTTCATATATTATCCCTGTCCGTCAACATTTTCCAGACAATTTCTTTGCACAAAAACAGTCAAAAAGTGATTGCCAGGCACTTCGTAAATTCCAGGCAAATCCTGCCCGGGCAATCTTTATACATGTAAAAGCAGTTGAAGAGAGGTCACAGGTATCGTATAATTATTTGCATCACCAAAGACACATAAGGCCATTAAAAAAATGATTTTTCAAACAGGCTCGATTCAGGAGAATACTATGAAATACAAATTTGCAGCCGCCGATATGGACGGCACTTTATTAAATGATTCTAATGAGATCACTCCACATACAGTCAAAATCATCCGCCAGGCAGTGGATAAAGGGCTGATTTTTTCCATCTGTACAGGCCGTCCCATTCAGGGCGTATCCCGCTACCAGAAGCAGCTTGGCATTCAGGGGCCTGTGATCACCTACAACGGCGCTATGATCCTGGATTCTGCAACAGAAAAAATCCTCTACCGCCAGGAGCTTGCATCCGATGACGCCCGCAAAATCCTGGAAGCAGGCATCCGCTATGACACTACCATGTGCATCTGGTCTGATAACAAATTATACGGAAACCAGTTAAATGACCGCATCCACGAATACAGCCAGGCAACCAAAGTAACGCCTCTTCCCATTCCCTCCATAGAACAGCTTCTCTCCCAAGGCATTACCAAAATCCTGTGGTATGATGATGTGGAGAAAATTCAGCAAATAGAAAAAGAGCTGCGCAGTGCAGCCCATTTCCAGAATGTTACTTTTTGCACTTCCAAGCCTTTTTACCTGGAATTTTTCAACAGCAAGGTGTCCAAAGCCGCTGCCATTGACAGGATTGGAGAACTCTACGGCTTTTCCCCTGCCGAAACCATTGCCATTGGCGACGGTTTCAACGACCTCCCCATGATCCGCTACGCTGCCCTGGGCGCGGCCATGTCCAACGCCCCAGACGGGGTAAAGCAGTATGCAGACTATGTTGCAAAGCATACGAATAATGAAGACGGAGTGGCTGAGGTTCTGGAAAAGTTTGTTCTATAAGGTTCTCAAAAGCAAAACAGAGCGGTCATAACGCACCGCTCTGTTTTGCTTTTTGTTTAATCTTAAACTTCCATATTCTTATTTAAATAATGGTTTCATTGTCGGATACAGCTGTCTGAATTTCTGGTATCTTTCCTCATATTTGGCAGCCAGTTCCGGAGTTGGTTCTACGGTATCTACTACTTTGGCAAGTTTTTTGCCTGCTGTCTCAACATCCGGGAAAACGCCGCAGCCTACCGCTGCAAGCATAGCGCCGCCAAGGGACGGTCCCTCTTCCACTTCCAGGACATCCACCTTAATGTTCATCACATTTGCAATAATCTTTTTCCAGAGAGGGCTCTTTGCTCCGCCGCCGCAGATCTTGGTACGCTCGATCTTGATGCCAAGGCTCTTGGCAACCTCAAGGGAATCACGAAGTGCAAACGCAACCCCCTCCAGAACAGCCTGTGTCATATCTGCTCTTGAAGTGTCCATGGACATTCCGAAAAATACGCCTCTTGCATCCGGGTCATTGTGAGGAGAACGCTCTCCCATCAGGTATGGAAGGAAGTAAACATGGTTCTCTCCAAGCTTTGTGATCGGTGCCTGCTCTGCTGCGAAATCCTTGGTTCCAAGAATCTCCTCAGCCCACCATTTGTTGCAGGAAGCAGCGCTGAGCATGCATCCCATAAGGTGATAGCTTCCGTCTGCATGGCAGAAGGAATGAAGGGCATTGTTCTCGTCTACGCCAAAATTCTTGCTGGAAATAAATACAGTTCCAGATGTTCCAAGAGAAATGTTGCACTGGCCATCGCCAACCGTTCCGGTTCCAACAGCTGCTGCCGCATTGTCACCTGCTCCTGCGATTACTTTCACATTCTCGGAGAAACCAAGCTCTTTCGCAACCTCTGGCTTCAGGGTTCCCACAACCTCCCAGCTCTCGTAAACCTTCGGAAGCTGCTCTTCCTTCACGCCGCAGATCTCCAGCATTTCCTTAGACCAGCAGCGGTTCTTCACATCAAGAAGCAGCATACCGGATGCATCAGAAACATCTGTGCAGAAGGATCCGCTTAAGCGGTAAGCAAGATAATCCTTCGGAAGCATGATCTTTACAACCTTCGCAAATTTCTCCGGCTCATTTTTCTTCATCCACAGGATCTTCGGAGCAGTAAAACCGGCAAACGCAATGTTGGCAGTGTACTGGGAAAGCTTATCCTTGCCGATCACATTGTTCAGATAATCAGTCTCCTCAGAGGTACGCCCGTCATTCCAGAGAATTGCAGGACGGATTACCTGGTCCTGATCGTCCAGAGTTACCAGGCCATGCATCTGACCGCCAAAGCTGATTCCAGCAACCTGTGAGCGGTCGATTCCCTCAGTCAGTTCCTTCATTCCCGCCATGCTCTGGGTGTACCAGTCTTCCGGATTCTGCTCAGACCAGCCCGGATGGGGAAAAAATAAGGGATACTCTTTGGAAACAATATTACAGATTTTTCCGGATTCTTCCATAAGAAGAAGCTTCACTGCGGAAGTACCAAGGTCAACACCGATAAAATACATTTTGTCCTCCTTACCAAAACAGCCGTACCGCATAAAGTGGTACGGCCGTTTTTATACGCCTATAAATTATTAACGTTACTTAATTAGCCCCATGGATTCTCAGTTGGATATCTTACACCAGCCGGCTGGTTGTAACCGATCTTCTTCACATCAAGTCCAAGGAATTTCACTACTTCATAGAATGCTTTTCCGTAGTGTCCAAACATAACTGCGCCATGATGCGGGAAGTTGCCCTCGATGAGAACGTGACGGTAGAATCTTCCCATCTCCTTGATTGCGAAAATACCGATACCGCCGAAGGATCTTGTAGGTACATCAAGGACTTCACCTTCTGCAACATAGGAAACCAGTTCTCCTTCAGAGTTGCACTGCAGACGATAGAATGTAATATCAGATGCAGCGATATCTCCCTCAAGAGTTCCTCTTGTAAAGTCTGGCTCAGATCCTGCCGGCTCAAGAAGTCTGTGCTGGATCAGCTGATATTTAACTGCTCTGGACTCGCACATCTTGCATGCCGGAGTATTTCCGCAATGGAAGCCCATGAATGTATCTGTCAGCTTGTAATCATATCTTCCCTTGATGTCCTCATCATAAATGTACTGCGGAACAGAGTTGTTGATGTCAAGGAGTGTAACAGCATCCTGAGAAATGCAAAGTCCGATGTACTCGCTGAGTGCTCCGTAAATATCAACCTCACAGGATACCGGAATTCCTCTGGAAGCAAGACGGCTGTTTACATAGCAAGGCTCAAATCCGAACTGTGACGGGAATGCAGGCCAGCATTTGTCAGCGAATGCAACGTATTTTCTTGCACCCTTGTGAGCCTCTGCCCAGTCAAGAAGAGTCAGCTCAAACTGTGCCATTCTCTCGCTAAGGTCAGCATAGTATCTGCCTTCGCCCATCTCTTTTGCCATATCTGCGCAAACTTCCGGGATACGAGGATCGTTCTCATGCTCTTTGTAAGCAACCAGAAGGTCAAGCTCAGAGTTCTCTTCGATCTCAACACCCAGCTCATAAAGTCCCTTGATCGGTGCGTTGCATGCGAAGAAGTCCTGCGGACGCGGTCCAAAGGTAATGATCTTCAGATTGCGAACACCGATGACAGCACGTGCAACTGGTACGAAGTCTGCGATCATCTTCGCAATGTCATCAGCTCTTCCTACCGGATATTCCGGAATATAAGCCTCAAGATGACGCATCTTTAAGTTGTAGGAGCAGTTCAGCATACCGCAGTAAGCATCACCACGTCCGTTGATCATGTCGCCGTCGCCTTCAGCAGCTGCTACATACATGCAAGGTCCGTCAAATCTCTCTGCGATCAGAGTCTCAGGAGTCTCAGGTCCAAAGTTTCCAAGGAAAACAACCAGTGCGTTGCACTCTGCCTTGTTTACATCCTCAAGAGCCTTCTCCATGTCTTTCTCATTCTCAACAGTTACTGGACATTCATAAAGCTCTCCTTTGTAAGCTTCCATGATAGCTGCGCGTCTCTTCTCGGAAAGCTCGATTGGGAAACAGTCACGGCTTACTGCGATTAATCCAAGTTTTACTACTGGTATATTGTTCATAATAGGTATTCCTCCATATTTAAATTTTCTTATTATTTGATTGCTATAATTAATTTGAAAAACTTAGTCGATTGTGATGTTCTCACCTTTCAGGCCATTGAATGCGCCTTCGATTTTCGCATCCTCGTGGGCGATCAGCCATTTGTTCTTGGCTGTCATCAGGCTGTCCTCTCCGGTCTTCTCAGTTGGGAAAGTAAGCTCTGTGTTGGTTCCCTTCGGCAGTACAACAACGCACTGGAAACCGCCCTCGTTCACATGGCATGGTGCATAGTGAAGTGTAGTTGCGTAAACTTCGATTCCGGTTCCTGCAGGTACCAGGAATGCCTCGATCTTAGATGTGTCATATGTATGATCTGGCTCAATATCCTGCTGATGTCCGATCAGAAGAACCAGGTCTGTCACTGCCACATTGATCTCGGAATTGCGGTGATACTCCACTGCATTTAATTTCTTGTTATGTCCGTTGCAGTATCCGATCTGGATAGGCAGTCCGCCGTAGCCCTTGTTCTGCAATTTTTTCATAACATCCAGTGCTTCCAGTTCCTCAACTGACGGAACATAAATTACATCCTCGGGAACCGGTGTGTGCTTCATTTCTTTAATAAGGCTTGTAAAATCGTATCCCTCCAGCACCTGTCCGTATTTGCGGAATGCCGGATCTGTTACTTTCTGAATCTTCACAATTAACCTCCTTTTTCACCTGTCAGAATGCCGACAGGCTTACACTCAAAATTTCAGAACCAGCGGTCTTCCACAGCTTTTCCGCAAGCTCCTTAAGTTGAAAAAAGCATACCATATCCTGGCATGCTTTTCGACGGTTTTCTTGTCTTATGTATAGCACTTTTTTGACCTTTTATTATCTGCCAGCTTTTGCCTGAAATCACTTGGCAATATCCCGTACTTCTTCTGAAACTCCCCGGAAAAGGCCCGGCTGTTTGCAAATCCGTTATCCAAAGCAATCTGACTGATGGTTTTCTCTGTGTTACTCAACTCCCTGTAGGCGTAGGACATGCGGATTTCCTGCAAATACGCCTTAAAATTGATTTTCGCATACTTTTTGAACATTCGCGACAAATAAGCATCGGAATATCCAAAAAGGGCTGCCATGTCCGAAAGCTTCAGGTCTTCGGTATAATGCTCCCGCATATAAGTGGTAATTTTTGACAAAGCATCCAGGCGACGGCTATCCTGAATCTCCGCCTGCTCTGCTTTAGTTTCACGATAATCTTTTACCATAAGGTACAAAACATTATAATATAATGCCATAGTTCGATATTCCCAGCCTTCTTCCCTGGCCTGGTATACCTTGTGCAATTCTTCTATAAAAAATGCCAGTTTCCGGTTATCCGGAGCCTTCGTATTCTTATCCTTTGCCAGCCGGGCTGCGCTTGTAAAACGGATAAAGCGTTGTGCAGTAAAATATTTTTCAAATTGCTTCAGCGGAATCTGCAGGACTACGGTTTCATTTTTTTCCGGCGCATAAATAGAATGAATCTCATTAGAATTGATAATAATCAGCTCACCCGCCTCCAATGGATATTCCTCATCATTCAGAAAAAACGTCAGTCTGCCTTTCAGCACGGCAAAAATCTCGATAGATGTGTGCCAGTGCTTCTCTCTCTCATAATGGCCCTGTCCACCCTCAAATAAAAATATTTTAAACGGCAGCCCCTCATTGGGTATGATCAGTTCATGCTGAAATTCCATAGTTTGCCTCCCGCAGTCATTTTTCTAAAATACTATCGGCCTTCAACAGCATTGTATAAACTATCTTTAAATGTAAGAATATCATTTTACAGTAGCTTTTACAATCCCGTTCCTTTTTCCATTTAAATGCAAACATAAATATCTTACTGTTTCATCTCTTGTATTTCCGGACTTAAACGCTTATAATATTTCTAAAAATGAATTTTACTACTTTATTTTCCTGGGAGGTTTATTATGAAATTTATATATCCTGCAGTTTTTAAGAAAACCGAAGACGGCCGCTACAAGGGAACTTTCCCCGACCTGGAGGGCTGCTTCGGAGAAGGTGACACCTTAGACGAAGCCATCGAAAATGCCAACGCCGCTGCTTTCGACTGGATCTCAGTAGAGCTTTCCGAAGAAGTCCCGGAACTCCCGCCCATTACCGACCCTGACGACATGGAACTGGAAGAGGGCGATGTAGTGCGGAATATTCAGGTGAATATACGGTTGTATGAAGGATGGGATGAATAGAATTCTTCTCATTCCAGCTACGGCAACTGAATTCGTGTAAAATATACTGCAAAGTGGGGCGTGCAAATTGCGGAAATGATTTTGGTTGCACGCTCTAAATCAATGAATATTTCGTAAAAGAATCCCCCGGAGCACCATATGTCTCCGGGGGATTCCTTTATATAAAAATTTATTTAATTTTCCTCATACTGATTGGATTTCCAGATTACGCTGACCAGCCTTGCGATGCAGGCTTTCAGGTCTTCCAGCTTCAGGGTTCCGGCTTCCAGTTCTTTTTTCAGGTTGTCGTGGTCACCGAAGCAGCCGGGCATAACCAGGTCGTTTCCGGCGCACATGCAGCCAGAAGCTGTACAGCTGTCATCACGTTCAGTGGTTGTCCAGTCGGTCATGATGGCACCGCCAAAGCCCCACTCATTTCTTGCCACCTCTGTGCAAAGATCATAATTGTTGGCAGCGTGAACGCCGTTGATCAGATTATAACTTGTCATAATGGAAAGAGGCTGAGATTCTTTCACTGCAAGCTCAAAGCCCTTCAGGTAAAGCTCACGGATGGTTCTCTCAGAAACAATGCTGTCAGAGCCCATGCGATTGTCTTCCTGGTTGTTACATGCAAAATGCTTGATGGTAGTTCCGCATCCATAGTTGGACTGTACGCCATTTGTCATGGCAGCTGCAATGGTACCTGCTACATACGGATCCTCGGAATAGTACTCAAAGTTTCTTCCACAAAGAGGATTTCTGTGGATATTCATTCCAGGAGCAAGCCATAAGGTAACTCCGAAATGCTCCATCTCTTTTCCAATCATAGCGCCCACTTTTTCAATCAGGGCTGTATTCCAGGTCTGTGCCAGCATGGTTCCCACTGGAATTGCCGTACAGTACTGGTAGTATCTGTCGCCAGGAAGCTCAGTAGGACCATTGTAGAAAAGTCCGCCTTCCAGACTGAATTCAAATGGCATGGAAATGATCTTTCCTTCATTTACATTGTAATATTTCATAAGGCGAAGGCCAGCCGGGCCATCTGCAAGAACAATACTTGCCAGACCTTTGTCAATAGCACATCTATGTGTCTCACCTGCGGAGCCTGGTACGGAAATTCCGGCTGCTCCCAGGTTTCCACCCTGTGCTTTTCCAGGATCACCGGCAGCCAGATTAATAAGCTCTTCCACGGAAAGGGTATTTACAAATTCCATTGCCTCAGGTGCAGCCAATTCACTGTTCTTACGGTATACAATTTTCTTTGTCTTAAACTCAGCAGCTTTCAGTTCCAGAACCGGAAGCTGCTTTGACCTGGCAAGCGCAGCTTGTACAGCTTCACGTTTACAGGTTGCACCTGCTGGCTGCTCTAATTCTTTTAATGCATCCTTTAGCGGAAAAAGATTCTTCACTTTTTCCAGAACTGCATCCTGATCCAGCTGCAGCCCGAATGTCAAATTGGCACTTTCCAGGCTGTTTCCAAGAAAGATTCCATAAAATCCTTTTTCCAGAACCCATGCTGCTTTTTTCTCATCATAGGAGATTAAGCATTCTGCCGGGATTTCCAGCGTGATGCTCTGCGCCTCTCCTGGCTGTAACAGTTCTGTTTTTGCATATGCGATCAGACGATGTGCCTCTTTTTCCATGGAGCCACCAGGTAAGGAAGCATATGCCTGTACAACTTCCTTTCCGGCAACAGCACCAGTATTCTTTACAGACATGGAAACCTTCAGAAGATTTGTCTGTTCTTTTTTAACTGACGCATTCTGAATTTCAAATGTGGTATAGGAAAGTCCGTATCCAAAGCCATAGCGAACCGGAATTCCAAATGTATCAAAATAGCGATATCCTACATAAAGTCCTTCCTCATAGAACTCCTTTTCCACATTACCGTTATTGTGGGAAAAAGTAGCTGCGCTTGGATAATCCTCATATTTATATGCCCAGGAATCCACCAGCTTTCCAGATGGATTTACCTTGCCGGAAATGACATCTGCGAAAGCATTTCCTCCTTCCATTCCAGGCTGTACAATCACCAGAAGTGCTTTGATATTGGAAAATTCATCCATAAAGGAAAGGTCCACCTGTCCGCCTGCATTGATAACAATAATAACATTTTTGTAATATTGGCAAAGATCTGCCACCATCTGGCGCTCGTCATCCTTCAGATAATAATCTCCTTTATCTGCATTGCGGTCTGCGCCTTCTCCGGCAACACGGCTCAGTACATAGATTGCAGTGTCTGTGCTTTCATCAGCTTCCGGTACCTTTACAGGATCACCAGTTGGCATAATAAAGGGTGTTGTACTGTAAACCGTAAAAAAGTCCATCACATCACCGCCAGTCTGGCTGGCTCTTGCATTAATATCATTTTTCCAGTCCTGACGGGCTTTCTCATAAATCTGATCGTAGCTGCTGATCCAGTCTTCATTGGTGATTTGGTAACCTGCATTTTTCAGCCCCTGCCAGATAGAAATGTTCTCACGCTCATTTACATCGCCGGAGCCAGTTCCACCCTTGATTGTTCTGCCTGCGCCTGCACCATAAACAGCAACTGCACTTCCCGGTTTCAGAGGCAGTATCTGGTCTTCATTTTTCAGAAGAACAATTCCCTCATCTGCTGCTTCTCTTGCTATCTGACGATGTTCATTCTCCCATGACGCAGCTTCCGGGTTAGTTGTTCCTGAAAAAGTTCTTTCTTTTAAAACACGTGTCATAATTATTTCCTCCTCAGGCAAAATATTTTCTCAAAAGATAAGTCGGGGTACAGCTCCACGCATGGCAGTAGCTGTTAACAATACTGCTTCCATAAGGAGACTCTGCCGGATTTTCCGGATTATAAAGCTCCCAGAAGGTGTCTGCTCCGTGGCTGATCATTCCGCCCCAGTAATATTTCATATAGTCAAGAGCCTGCTCTTTTTTCCCGCAAAGAAGAAGTGCTTCTACATAATGATGATTCATATACGGGGAAACCATACCTTTTTCCGGCTTCATGTCTGTTACTTTTTCAAGAATCTGTGCGCCGTCTTCTTTGTCTACTGCACCAGCAAGTACCATCCAAACCTGGCTTGCATAATTAATCTGTCTGTCCGGTCCACTTACAAACAGTCCGGCTTCAGAATCCAGAAGATATTTTTTTGCTGCTTCTGTTTTGGCTTTTTCTTCCTTTGCAAGCTCTGCTGCTTTTTCGGTATCCCCAAGGATTTCAGCAATTTCACGTACCTTTTTCGCACAATAAATATATACGCCCTGCATCGCAGCCTGCTTGTCCAGGCCATCAGTCCAGTCGATAAATGCCCAGAAGCCTTCGCCGCAGATCAGAAGATCTTTCTCGTCAAACTGTTTTCCTGCAAGCTCCATCTGGCGGTAAGCACATTTGCTCAGGTCACGAAGAGTCTCCATGTCACCGGAAGCCTTATAGTAATCAAGAAGTGCGGCTCCGTAGAACATAGAGTAGTCCAGAAGGAAGGTATCATCCACAATAAATTTCGGCTCTGTAAACAGGCAGGCGCTTACCATTCCGTCATCTCTTGTCTGGCCTGCAAACAGGTAAAGACATCTTTTTACCAGGTCATAGTTTTTAAATGTATCATAATTTGCCAGTGCCTGAAGTCTCAGGTCTCCCAGCCACAGTCTGCGGTCACGTTTCGGGCCGTCTTCAAATACAGACTGCATGCAGTTCATTAAAGTACGCAGGCTGACCTTGTCCAGTGTACGGATCATTTCGTCATCACTCTTGATAGGCTTTACCTGATCCATGTTTACAGAAGAAACACTGACACAGGTTACATCCTCCACAACCATCTGCCATTTCAGGGAAGTATCGATTGCCTCGATTTCCAGATAGCGGAAAGCATAGCGTCTTGGCAGCTTCAGTTCTGCTGGCAGCACATCAATATGAATAAATTCTTCCTGGATCCATCCGCGGCTGATCCATCCGTCATAGTCTGCGGAATCCTCCGTCATCTCTTTTGCAATCTCTCCGAATTTCAGACGAAAAAATGCAGGTGAGTCCTGCGGGCTTCCTACAGAAGCAAGCTTCAGAGTTACATATCCAACCTGGTGATCTCCAAAGTCCAGGCACAGCTTGTCCCCTTTGGCAAGATGGTAGCTGGAAAGATTTTCAATGGAGTCTTTGACAACTACATCTGGATATATGTTTTCTGTTTTTACAACATCCACGATAGAAACTGGCTTTACAACGGTCTCCTGAAGCTTCGGTGCGCAGGCCTCTGCTTTTTTTACAAAATCATCGTTGGTTACACGAACCATATTTAAATCAATGCTTACTTCTGGCATAATTCTTTTCTCCTTTCGGTACTCTTCCTTCGATGGGTTTACTTTACCTCTTTTTTAGGTGTTTTCCAATTGTTTTTTTTGAGATGAAATACTGACCTTTTTTACGAATTTTACAACAAAAAAGCAGCAACTCCATGCTCACATGAAATCACTGCTTTAACTCATAGCTTTTTAGTCAGATAACTTGATAATAACGGTGTCCTTATAGATTGCAATTGATCCGTAATCCGGATAACAGGGCATATTTTTTACATAAGGATCTTTTCTCAGTTCTTTTACCTGGTCATTGTCAACAAGGTTTGGTACATATCCCATGTAATGCCAGAACCAGGATTTTCTGGAATAATAGTTTACAAGCGGTTTTTCTTCTGTAACTCCGTTGCCTCCATAGTGGAATTTATTGGAGTCCTTCCACTGATTATGAAAGGTCTCATCCGATACTTTTCCAATAAACGCCCAGCTAAGAGAGGTATTAAAGCCTTCCGTCATTCGTACCTGTGTCAGCATGGAACTTAAATATGCTTTGGTTTGTTCTGTATTGTAATACATTGCCATATAATTTCCATTGGACAGCCAGACATATTGAACCGTGACCAGAATCAGAAGTGCTGCTACGCTGTTTCGTCCATACAGATACAGCTTTCGGCGGGAAAGCTTATTGATTTTCACATCTGCGTTTTGAACGATCAGATCCATAACCATAACCGGCACCAGAAAAATGAAAACAGAGCCATATACCATCATGGTATAGATTTCGCTCTCAGAGCACATAATGGTGATGCCGTTTACTGCCAATGGAAAAATCATGCACAGCAAAATACATTCTAAAATCAGGCTCACTCTGGCTTTCTTTGCCCAAAGTAGATAAACAATCCCCACAAATGAAATTATTGCAAGAATCACAATTGCGATTCTGACAACAACTGTAGATGAAATTCCATAATAATCAATGAATGGCATCTTTACGATATCTCCCACCGCACGCTTCAGAAGTCCCGGAAGACTGCGTAAAGAAATATTTCCCATATTATTAATTCCCTGATAATCAGACAATTCGGCGCCGTGTTTTGCCAAATTCCATTTCATACAGCCATAATATGCTGCAAATCCCAGAATCATAGTAAAAAGATCAAGAACTCCTCTGCAAAGTACCGTAAGCCATCTGGATTTACCCGACAGAACCTCTTTTAACAGCAAAATAACAAACAAACTTGCAGTCATTGGCAGATAGGCCTGATAGATTCCAAGGGATACTGCAAGGCAAAGAGTTCCGCCGACGAGACCGATCCAATGGTATTTTCTGGCCACCCAGACGGCCAGGACTGCTAAAAATGCTGCGAGGGAATTATATTCCACCACATACATAAAGAACATGGAACTGGTAACAACAGGAAAGCTGATAAAAATTCCTGCAAATACACAGCAAAGCGGTACAGACTGAATATTCAGTACATCGATGATCAGGCAGACACTCACGGATAAAAGAAAAATGGCAATCAGCCCGTTCACCATAGGAATATTATAGTTCACGCCGTACTTTATATGAAGCTGGGACAATAACTCAATTACCCACCTTCCTGATGTAACACCTGTTCCAACACCCACTGGTGTCTGTGAGATATTGTCGTAATTCTGCAGTACATTGGTAAGTGCAAATAAATGTGCCGCAAGACCTACGAAAATACTTGTGAAGAATGTGTATTTAAAGCGTTTTTCTGTAAGTTTCATTGATACCCCCTTATTTTTATAAATAGCACTTTACTTATACTGTTATTGTGCACATTCTGTAAAAAATGTCAAGCCATACAAACATAACAGAACAAAGTTCAGGCGGCATTCTTTTCTCAACGCAGCAAACGCCCCGGAATGATTTCCGGGGCGCATGGGATTATGGCAATAATCGGTTTTCGTCTGGCAATTATGCTTCTTGAACAAATTCCGCAAATGCTTCTCGCACCTTCTGCTCATCATCTGTATCTGCGTTAAGCACCAGCGGCTGGCTCAGGTCCAGGCTGAAAATTCCCATGATGGACTTGGCGTCCACATAATATTTTCCGCTCTGCAGATCCATGTCGCAGTCAAATTTGCTGCAGATTTTGTTAAATTTATCGGCATCCTGCATGGACACGATTTTCACGTTTAATTTTACCATCTTCTAATGTCTCCTTTCAGGGATTATGCTGCTCTTCTTTCATCTAATTCCTTGATGATCTGCGGGTAAATTTTATCAAGGTTATAGAACATCATGGTGATAATTGTTGCAATGTTCATCACGATGGGAACCCAAATGTACATGGTTGTGATGTAGCTCTGTGCAGTTGCAGACTGTACGGAAAGAACTGCGTCAAATCCGCCGAACTGAAGCAGTGCTGCACCAATACTGCTGGCAATTGCCATGCCCACTTTTCCAATAAATCCGTTTACTGCGGAAAGAGTTCCCGCTGTATTTACACCGCTCTTCCACTCGCCATAGTCAACCGGGTCAGGCTGCATTGCAAAGTGCATGCTTCCTTTCAGACCGTATCCTGCGGCAGCGATCACTGCGCCTCCAATCAGCACCGGTACATTGGTACCGCCAAAGAAGATGATAAGAAGACCGCCTGCATGTACCGCGCTTCCTCCGATCATCAGGTTTCTCTTGCTTGTAAGCTTTACAAGGAATGGAGCCAGAAGGTTGGTTACAATTGGCACCAGTGTTGTAATGGTGGCAACGATCTGAACCATGCTGGTGTTCTGTACTACATAGGTAAAATAGTAAATAACTGCACTTGCCTGAATTACATATCCGCCGAAAAACCATACAATGTTCAGCGCAAATAATTTCCACGGGCCATTGTGAAGCAGACAGGAAATGTTTGCTTTCAGGCTAACTTTTTCCGCCTGTACCATAACACGTTCTTTTGTGTTAAAGAAGCAGAAGAAAAATACCAGGCAGCCGATCACACCGAAGATGATCATAACAATACGGAAACCAAGGGCTTCATTTCCATTTCCAAATTTATCTACAAGAGTTAAGGCAAAAGCACTTACAACCGTAGAACCAACAGAGGAGAAGAAGGTTCTGCAGGAAGCAAGAACGGTTCTCTCATGCGGGTTTTCACTAAGCGCCGGGAGAATGGATGCCATTGGAATATTAACAATTGTGTAAGAGGTTGACAGCAGAATGTAGGTTACGTATGCATAGATCAGCATTCCGGTTTGTCCTATATCAGGTACAGAGAAAGCAAGCACAGCTGTTACACCAAACGGAACAGCTCCAAAAAGAATCCAGGGTCTTGATTTTCCCCATCTGGTATTGGTCTTATCAATGAGATAGCCTACGATCAGGTCAGATACACCGTCAATAAATTTGGTTACCAGGAACATAATGCTTACTGCTCCTGCATTTAAATGCATTACATTTGTGTAGAAATACAGCAGATACAGGGAAATCATCTGCCAGATCAGATTACAAGCAAAATCAGAGGAACCATAGCCGATTCTCTGACGCCAAAGTCCGATTTTTACTTTTTTTCCACTTCGTTCATTTTCATTACCTCCGTCTTTTATGGTTTTACTTTACCCTTTTTTGGCGTTTTCTCCAATTGTGATTTTTTTTACGAAATACTGATTTTTTTTACGATTTATTTTCGGGAAAATATGATCTTTTCTAATGTATCTTCGGGCAGTTATTGCTTTTCTTATAAAATCAGATATGGTATACTCAGCTTATCTACAGACAACGCAATGAGGATTGTACTATGAAATTAACCAGAAGTGAATTTCAGAATTACATACATTCTTACGAACAGGATGAGATTTTTTACCGTGATCTCTATTTTGCAGAGAAAGAGCATCCAGAGACGTTTCGAGAATACTGCCAGAATCTGGACAGGGAAATGATCGCCCAGCGCAAGCTTTATGTTCCTGCCCTTCGCAAGGAAGGGTGGCTCCCTTATCTGAATGAAGGAACTTTATTCCAGGATTTTACAGGGGATATTATGCTTTCCAAGCACTACCGCTACACTCCAGCCTTTGCCCATGAGCATGAATTTTTTGAAATTATGTGCATTTATGACGGCACGGTAAAGACCACCATCCAGGGGATTCCGCATACTTTGCAGCAGGGAGATGTGTGCATTATCCCTCCTCACACCAGACACAGCGTGAGTATTTTTGATGACAGCATTGCCATCAATATTCTGGTGCGGACTTCCGCTTTCCAGTCCACCTTTTTCCAGACACTGACTGCAGACAGCGCACTGTCCCAGTTTTTTACCCATGTGCTCTATCACAAAACAGAGGGGAATTTTCTGATTTTCCACACTGGAAATGATAAAATTGTTATGAAATCTGTGGAGAAGCTTTTTATAGAATATCTTGGCCATGAGAAATACAGCTATACTTTTCTCAACTCCATGCTGATCTTATTCTGGGCCAAGCTTCTTCGCTACCACGAAAATGATATTGAATCCATCCTCACAAAGGAGACTACTGGCAGTTCCATGACTGAAATTCTGAACTACCTGAACCAGAATTTCCAGATTGCATCGCTTAGCGACACTGCTGCGCATTTTGGCTACAGTTCCTCTCATTTCAGCAAATTAATAAAGGAAGGTACCGGGCGTACCTTCCTTCAGATCATACGTGATATTAAACTAAACCAGGCCTGCCGCGCCCTCCGGGAAACCACACTGAGCATTCCATCCATCTGCAAGCTTGTGGGGTATGAAACAACGGAGCATTTCATGCGCACTTTTAAGAAAGCGTATGGGATGACACCGGGGGAATATCGGAAAACTTCCAGTTCGCTTTTGGAAAAATGACTGGTTCAGTTCTCATGCATCAGTTTTCCCAACACGTATTCGTCCTGGTTTTACTTTCCAAGCAACTGCTGAAGTTCTTTGATTTTCTGATGAGCTTCTTCTAATTGCTGCTCTTTAGATTGAAGTGCTTCTTGCTTCATGCTTACCTCCGCACTTAACGAATTAGTCGCCTCTTGCATCTGGTCTACCATGTACTGTACAGTGTTTCGGTCAAGTATTTTAAGTTCTGCTGAATACATTTCCATCATCCTTTCCACATTCTGGCAAATGTAATATAAATGCTCGTACATGACTTTGAACTTCGGGTACTCTGTAATCAGGCTGATCATCAGCTCCGGCGAGTCTATGCTTAGAAATACAAGCCATGCTTCAAGCAGGTTCCTTATACCGTTATTGTGCACAGTCTGCGAAAAAATATCAAGTGGTATAAACACATAATTCTGGAGTAAATTCATCTCAAGTCCTGTGTTGGATTTCTGGCAAAAATAATGGGTATATACATCTGGATATTTGTGGAACTGTACCGGGCTTTTTTCAAAAAGCACTATGGTATAGACACCTTTTATACTGCCGTAAAAGTAAATCTGCTGAATAATAGGAAAATACTGTTTCAGCTTATTTTCCATAAAGTCTCTCCTGCCTTTTCACAAGGCATTGATGCGCATCAAATGTAGTCCGTTTGTTTCGAGAAATATTCGCTTCGAAATGAAGCAAAGAAAATTCTTTTAAAAGAAATGCTCTTATAAGATAGAAAAAGTTTATCACAGAACAGGAGTAAAACAAAGAAAAATCGTTCGACAAAATTCGGCATAAAATTCCGACCGGGAGAAGGTGAGGAAAACAAACGAAAACCTTGAATCGTCCCATTTAGTGCCATAGAAAATTCTAGGTTTTCGTTGGTTTACATGATAATATTATGCATCAAAAGCTTATGCGTAATCCTGCTTTTTCACCGCAGCCGCAACAGACAGGCCAGGATTGCAGTAGGGGATCAGGGTTGCCTGGAGGGCGTGGTAGATGTCGGATTTGCCGGGCCAGACGGTTGTCAGAAGATGGTTCTGGCGGTCAAGCTGATGGAACCAGGAGCCGTTTACATGATCCAGGACCTTTTCATCCAGATATGCCATAAACTCAGCGTAATCTGCTGTGTATTTTTCTTTTCCGGTTACACGGTACAGAACTGCAGACGTATTAATGGCTTCAGCCAGGGTCCAGTGCATTCTGTCGTGGACGATAGGGTTGCCGTCCCAGTCAGTAGTGTAAACGATTCCCGGTGCGCCGTCTGCGTTCCAGCCGTCTGCGATCGCACGGTTATAAAGATTCTCCGCTGCCTGAATATATGGAGCGGCACCAGTCTTGTCCTCTTTGTATGTAGAAAGAGCCCACTGGGTAATCAGTCTCGCCCATTCAATTCCGTGGCCAGGAGTGGCTCCGTATGGCTTGAACTGATCGTCAGGACGGTCTTTGTTGCATTCCAGATCTGGCTCCCAGTTGCTGTAAAAATGCTCTGGAATCCGCCAGCTGTTATTCTTCGCCCAGCTGATCACATGGTCAATAATTCTGCCTGCGCGGACGCGGTATTTCTCATCACCGATTGCATCTGCCGCTGCAAGAAATGCCTCAACGGTGTGCATATTTGCGTTTACTCCGCGATAGGGATCCAGTTCCGTAAATTCTGTATTCCAGGTATCGCAGGAAAGTCCCTCTTCCTCATTCCAGAAGCGAAGATCATAAACCTTAAGGGCATCTTCCAGAAGCTCTTTTGCTCCCTCTCTGCCTGCAAGAATGCCTGATGTGGCAGCCAGAATTGCAAATGCATGTGCATAGCACTGCTTGGTAGGAACAATCTCTCCGTCCTTGGTAAGGCCTGCGTACCAGCCGCCGTTTTTGTCATCGTGAAGTTCCCCGCGGATTCCCTTCAGTGCCGCGTCAACCAGAGCTTCGCTACCCTCATGTCCCAGCATGGAGCCAATGCTGTACACATGGGTCATACGGCATGTGATCCATGTTTCGCGGTTTCTGTCTTTCCATGGAGTTCCGTCATCCCCCAGGTAATAGGAGCTTCCTCCTGGTGATGGAAACTGATGTCCGAACTTCAGCAGATCCTCTCTGATTTCTTTCATAAATGCCTGGTTTTCTTCGGTTCCAAACTGGTATTTTCTCTCTGTAACGTCCATTTTTTATTCTCCTTTATGAACTAAAATATTGTCCCAAAACCTACTTATACACAAAGGTATCACTATCTCTGGTACCATCTTACTCTATCTTCCATTCTTTGAAAAGAGGGGGAATTTTTTGTTTTCCGGGGGATTTTTACGCACTAAAAAACCTCCCTCCCAGGCATTTCGCGGTACGCCGGGACGGAGGTTTCCTTATGCTCTTATTTTATATTCTTCAATATACTTATGTTCTTTATAAAACAATTAGCAGATTGCTTTTCCAAGCTCGATGCATGCAGCCTGAGCTTCATCATCCGGATCCTCGTTGCAGATCACGCTGTCAACAGCAAGTGCAACGCCATCGTTCTGGCATTTCTCTTCCCAGCTGCGCATCCACTCGCCGTCTCCCCAGCCATAGGAACCAAAAAGTGCTACTTTTTTGCCTGCAAGCTTTGCCTCACATGCTTCAAATACTGGCTGGAATACGGAATCCTCAAGCTCCTCATCTCCCATTGCAGGGCATCCGAAAGCTACGCCATCAAAACCACTGATATCTGTTCCGTCAAAATCGTCAGCGCTGATTACTTCTACTTCTGCTCCAGCAGCCTTAGCACCCTCTGCTACTTTATTTGCCATTGCCTCTGTATTACCGGTTCCGCTCCAATATACAACTGCTACTTTACTCATGACTTCATTCTACCTCTTTCTTCTTAATAATTTTGTTGCCAGCCCCCGAAAACTTTCTTGTATTCATTTCCCATCGCCGACTCTTTATGTATGTTAAGCAGCCACTGTCAGCTGCAGAACACTCCTGCCTTTTTCCCATAAATTTCGGTAAACTTCCCGGCATTTATGATACTTCTGAAACATTTTCAATGCTTCACATTCATTGCAGTAAACTTTCCAGCAGCCGGAACATTTATAATTCTGTCCGCCGTTCTGGATAAAACCAATCACATCTCCAAGTGGATAATCAAGAAAAATCCCAATCTCATGAGGAAAGCCCTGTGCTGCTTCAAAGCGCTTTCTCAAAAGTGCAAGGCACTGATCCGGCTCCCCGTTTTGGTAACCATATTTTTTCAGAAATCTGGCTACGCCCGGGCGCTTCAGATTCTCTGCCAGCCTTTTTTCACGGTATACGTAGATTAGTGCGTGATTCTTCCATTTGCGAAGAGCCATCAGCTTTACTCCTTTTGGATTCATCATCTGGTTCCAGATGACAAGCTGAAGATCAATATTTTCTCCCTCTTCACAGCACGCATTAAAAAGATTTGCAGCTTTCAGGGAAGCAAGAGTTGGAGCACAATGCTCAATGAGACATTTCTCGATCATGACGGCCTCCTTATGCCATTACACAGTGCTCATCAAGAGCGCATTTTAAAGCACTTGCGCTGCTGGTATGAACACGTGCTACCGGGATGTTATTTTTCTTAGCTTCCTGGGAAGCACTGATGACCATTTTATGAGACACGGTGTTGGTAAAAAGCACCATCAGATCCGGACATCCAATCTTCTTGCGGATTGCGCCATTCTCCTTTGGAAAAACTTTTGCTTTATAGCCATAATCTTTGCAGATATCCGTGTACTGACACACCATTCTCTCGTTGCCGCCAATAATTACAATACTCATGTGAACTGTCCTTTCCGGGTTTTTAAGCATTTATGATAAGCATTTCCAATTACAGGATTCTTATTCCCCTTATGTTTCTTATCTCTTATTTTTGTTAGCTTATTCTAACCCTTTCTTAAAAAAATTAGAAGTTTTCACTTCTATCTCTATATTTTACGGTTACACTCATGTATTCGCCACAGGATATCCTGCGGGTTTCAGGTTTATACGCTTTAGTTAGCAAGTGCTAACTTTTATGATGTTAGTTTAACCTAATCCTTTACTGCTGTCAAGTAGCAAAATAAAAAAAGAGAGCTAATGAAAAATAGTCTCATTAACTCTCTAATAGGTCCTGACTAAACCAGTTGAGCGACATCCTGCAAAAAGATCAGATGTCTTCTGTCACCAGATTCTTCATGCTGTTCATACCGATCAGCAGTGTAGAGGTATTGTGAAGCAGTGCGGATGTAGTCGGCTGCAGGATTCCGGCAACGCCAAGCAGAATCAGACCTGTGTTAAATCCTACGATAGTTCTGTAGTTATTATGAATACGCTTCATCAGTGCATCACTGATATTCTTCAGAACTACGATGCCTTCCAGGTTGTCTGCACCGATGGTAATATCTGCGATTTCTCTTGCAATTTCAGCACCTTCGCTTACCGCAATACCTGCATCAGCTGCGGAAAGTGCAGGAGAATCGTTAATTCCATCACCAAGCATCACAACCTTACGGCCTTTTGCCTTCTCTTTTTCTACAAAGCTTGCCTTATCCTCAGGAAGAACCTCAGAATAATACTCGTCAACGCCAACTTTTGCAGCAACAGCTTTGGCTGTACGCTCACTGTCTCCGGTCATCATAACAACCTTGGTAAAGCCGGCTTTTTTCAGTGCTTTTACCACAGCCGGTGCTTCCTCACGAAGAGGATCCTCGATGCAGATGACTGCAGCAAGACTGCCTTCAATTGCAAGATACAGATGGGAATACTCATTTGGCAGATTCTTAAACTGCTCTTCCATGCCTTCCGGAATGGTGCACTTCTCATCTTCAAATACAAAGTGGGAGCTTCCGATAATGACCTTCTTGCCCTCGATGGTTGTAGAAATACCATGCGCTACAATGTATTCTACTTTGGAGTGCATTTCCTCATGGTCCAGCTTTCTCTCTTTTGCCGCATCTACAACAGCTTTTGCCATAGAGTGAGGGAAATGTTCCTCCAGGCAGGCTGCAATTCGAAGAAGCTCATCCTCGCTCTTTCCATCAAATGAAACCACCTTCGCTACAGTAGGCTCTGCCTTTGTAAGAGTACCAGTCTTGTCAAATACGATGGTATCTGCGTCAGCGATTGCCTCCAGGAACTTACCGCCCTTAACAGTGATCTTATATTCTCCGGCCTCGCGGATCGCGGAAAGTACGGAAACCGGCATCGCCAGCTTCAGTGCACAGGAAAAGTCAACCATCAGTACGGAAACTGCCTTGGTTACATTTCTAGTAAGAAGATAAGTTAAAGCAGTGCCGCCAAGTGTGTACGGAACCAGTCTGTCTGCCAGGTGCTCTGCCTTGCTCTCAAGACCGGATTTCAGCTTCTCAGTATCTTCGATCATCGCTGCAATCTTCTCATAACGGCTTGCTCCGCCTACTGCTTTTACAGTAAGGACAGCTTCGCCCTCTTCTACTACAGTACCTGCGTATACGGAATTTCCTTCCACTTTTCTTACCGGAACGGATTCGCCAGTGAGAGAGGCCTGATTGACCATTGCCTCGCCTTCTGCGATCACACCATCAAATGGGATCACATTTCCCATATGTACCACAACCATGTCGCCAGTCTGGATCTTGTCTGCGTCCACAAGAACCTCTGTGCCTTCGCTGCGCAGCCATACCTTGCCTGTATTCAGGGACATAGTGCGTGCAAGGTCATCCACAGATTTCTTGTGTGTCCACTCCTCAAGCAGTTCGCCGATTCCAAGCAGGAACATAACAGAACCTGCAGTGGAGAAGTCGCCGCGGAAAATGGATACGCCAATGGCTGTTGCATCCAGTACCGGAACTTCGATTTTCCGTTTCCAGAGGGTCTTAATTCCAAGCCAGATGTATTTCACTGACATTGCAGTGGTGTAAATTGCAGACCATGGATACGGCAGAAGAAGCTTTCTTCCATAATGGAAAAGAATCTTATCTACCAGTTTCTCCTTGTATGTCTCATTTAATGCTCTTCCGGAATTCTCCAGAACCTGTACCGGAACAGAAACTCTTGTGTATCCAAATGCCTGAATGGATTTCAAAAGCTCATTTCTGTCTCCTGTATAATAAATCAATGCGTCACAGGTACGGTTAAATACCTGTGCTTTCTTTACACCGGACAGATTCTCCAGATAATACTGAAGGGTGTCTGCCTGATTGTAATTCATATATTTCTGAAAAAGATGGACCCTGATACGTCCTTTCTTCTCATGTTTAATCGTAAATTTCAATATGTTCACCTACTTTTCAAAGCAAGAGGACTGTCGTAAAAATACGGCAGTCCCCGGTATGCATCTGTTTGATAGACAAATTACTCAGCAGCTTCCTCTGTTGTCTGTGCCTCGTCTTCAGTCTCCTTGAACTCAGTCTCGCCCTCGGAAGCCTCATCCTCGAATGGCTCCTCTGCTGCCTTTCTGTCCTCGTTGATCTGCTGTGCATCTGCATAGATGTCACCTGCATTCTCCTGAACAGTTGTAACCGTCTTCATTACGCAGTCCTTTGCTCTTAAAACAGCAGCTGTGCACTCTGTGTAAACTTTCTTTGCATCTTTGCTGGAAAGGAGCTTGATACCAGCAGTTCCGAATAAAACACCTGCTGCAAAAAGTCCTGTTTTGTCCCATTTAAAACTTGCCATGATTAAATTCCTCCTCTTAAGAACATTTATTTTTATCTACTTGTTTTCGATTTCTCGTATTATATATCAGTTTTTTTTCAATTTCCAGTGGTTTTTTGTTTGTTGAAAAACTTTCTCAATTATTTTCCATGTTTTATACAACTAACGTTTGTTACCTTTGTGCACTTTGTCTATATTGTATAATTAAACCCTCGCTTGTAATCGTCTGCGCATCTTATAAAAAGCATCTTTCAACCATACCCTAATTTTCGACGCTTTTCGGCATGGCGTTCAGATAACTCTTAATTCCCTGAAAGGTTTCCTCGCTGATCACGTGCTCTACTTTGCACGCATCAGACTCCGCGGTTTCCTCAGATACATTGGCACATCTGGAAAAAAGCTGTGTGATCACGCAATGCTTTTCATACACCTTTTCTGCAATTTCACGGCCTGACTCCGTAAGAAGCAGACGTCCTTTTTCGTTTCTTCTGATATGCCCCTCCTTTTCCAGCTCTGTCATGGCCCTTGTCACGCTGGGCTTGGTGATTCCCAGATGATTTGCCACATCCACAGGTCTGACATCGTCCGGTGATTTCCGGTTCAGCACCAGAATTGTTTCCAGATAATCCTCCCTGGACTCCTTCATTCCCTCTTTTTTCATACACCACATGATTGCTCCACCTCCGCCTTTCTTTTGGGCCTCGGCTCACAATACTGACGTATCCCGATCCCTAGTCGGCATTTGCCTGTCCGTTTCATTGCAGACAGCTTTATACCTGGCAATTCGACATTGTCATCTCAATACTTTCAATATCCTGATCTCCGATATAGCCCATATTTTTAAGTCCCGCCTTTACTACCTGTTTCCAGACTTCAGAAGGTAACTTACAGACTGTATCATCACTCAGCCTTACTGTGCAGCCATTTGCCTGACAGCAGGCTTCGCAGCCGGATATCCGGTACATATTTTTGCGGCTGATCGCGCCAATACGCTCCAGCATATTTACCATGCGGTAAATGGTTGCAGGACCAATGTTCTTATCCTTTTCCTGCACCTTGTAATAAATCTCCTTACAGCAGGAGCATTCTTCTGCCAGAATAATGTCCAGGATCAGCTGGCGCTGTCTGGTAATCCGGCAGCCCTGCTCGCGCAATCGTTCTATGATCATATCTTTTTGCATCTGTGTGCGCTCATATGCTTCATTGTTCTGATATGCTTTTTCTCCTACTGCTTTTTCCATCATTTTATCGCCATCCTTTTTCTGAACTTTTGATTGTTTGTTATTCTGGAATTCTTATATAAAAAGAAATACGATTTTCCATTTCTCCTTATATAAAAATTCCAGCCTGTATCTTTAAAGGATACAGGCTGAAATATTTTTACAAGACCTTTTGCTTAAGCAATACTTTTTGTATTTACTTTTAAGCTGTTGCTCTCTTTGTATGGTCTGAAGAGCAGGTACAGGAATGCTGCAACCAGAACAAATGCTACAACTGTTCCCAGTCCAAATCCGCCGCCTGTAAGCAGTGTACCAATCTGATAGATGCAAAGTGCAACTACATAAGCAAGACCGCACTGATATCCGATTGCGAACCAGAACCATTTAGCGTTGTTCATCTCTCTCTTGATCGCACCCATAGCTGCGAAGCAAGGAGCACACAGAAGGTTGAATACAAGGAATCCATAAGCAGCAACAGGAGTCATAACTGCTGCAAGATTTCCCCAGATCTCTGCTCCATCCTCTGCAACCTCAGCAAATCCGAAGAGCATACCGAATGTAGCAACGACGTTCTCTTTTGCGATAAGACCGGAAACAGCAGCAACTGCCATCTTCCATCCTTCGCCGGCGTTTGTCCATCCAAGTGGAGTGAAGATCCATGCGATAGCAGAACCGATCTTAGCAAGAATACTGTTGTTCAGCTCTTCTACCATTCCGAAGGAACCGCCTTCCCAACCGAATCCCATAAGGAACCAAAGAACGATGGTGGATAGAAGAATGATGGTACCAGCTTTCTTGATGAAGGACCATGCTCTCTCCCAAACGCTTCTTAATACGTTTCCAACTGTCGGCCAGTGATATGCCGGAAGCTCCATAACGAATGGTGCCGGCTCGCCAGCAAACATTTTTGTTTTCTTCAGGATGATACCGGAGCAGATGATTGCTGCGATACCAACAAAGTAAGCACTTGTGGATACCCATCCACTGTTGTCAAAGAATGCACCAGCGATCATAGCGATGATCGGGAGCTTAGCACCACAAGGAACAAATGTTGTGGTCATGATTGTCATTTTACGGTCACGGTCGTTCTCGATTGTACGGGAAGCCATAACTCCAGGAACACCGCATCCAGAACCGATCAGCATTGGGATGAAGGATTTTCCGGAAAGACCGAATTTACGGAAGATTCTGTCCATGATAAATGCAACACGAGCCATGTATCCGCAGGACTCAAGGAATGCAAGGAACAGGAACAGAACTAACATCTGCGGTACGAAACCAAGTACAGCACCAACACCGGCAACAATACCGTCAAGGATCAGTCCCTGCAGCCATGCAGCGCAGTGTACAGCTTCCAGAGCGGACTCGATTGCCGGAGGAATGATCTCACCGAACAGTACATCGTTTGTCCAGTCTGTTACGAAACCACCAACTGTACTTACAGATACATAATAAACAATCCACATTACAACTGCGAAAATCGGAAGAGCTAACCATCTGTTGGTTACGATTCTGTCGATCTTATCAGAAGTTGTAAGTTTCTTTCCTGTAGAAGATTTTGTATAGCACTGTCCGATAATGGAGGAGATGTATACATAACGCTCGTTTGTGATAATACTCTCTGTATCATCATCAAATTTGTCTTCCAGAGCTTTTACTTCGTAGGATACATCTGGAACACTCTTCATCTGCTCTACGATCTTGTCATCTTTCTCGATGAGTTTGATTGCAAAGAAACGTTTCTGAGCGTCTGCAACAGTTCCTGTCAGTTTGTCCTCAACAGATTTGATTGCGTCCTCAACATCCTGTGCGAACTCGTGAACCGGAACGGTTTTCTTTTTGCTCTGTGCTGCGCTGATTGCTTTCTCAGCAGCTTTCATGATTCCGGTTCCCTTAAGAGCGGAAATCTCAACTACTTCGCAGCCAAGCTTTTTGCTTAATTTATCAATATGTATTTTGTTTCCGGATTTCTGAACCAGGTCCATCATGTTGATGGCCATAACAACCGGAATACCAAGCTCCATGATCTGTGTGGACAGATACAGGTTACGCTCAAGGTTTGTACCATCTACGATGTTGATGATCGCATCTGGCATCTCATTAATGAGGTAATTTCTGGCTACAACCTCCTCCAGAGTATATGGAGAAAGGGAATAGATTCCAGGTAGGTCCATGATTGTTACATCTTTGTGGCCTTTCAGTTTACCTTCTTTTTTCTCTACTGTTACACCAGGCCAGTTACCAACGAACTGGTTAGAGCCGGTCAGTGCATTGAATAATGTGGTCTTGCCGCAGTTAGGGTTACCTGCAAGTGCAATCTTAATCGACATTTTCATGCCTCCTCTTTCTTTCCAGATTTTCTTTCTTCAATTGTCCGGCGGATCATCTGTCTGGATGCTTCTTATCCATTAACCGCCACTGCTGATTGTTTCAATCAGCTTTCATTTGTTAGCGTCATCGCCTATTTATTAGGATCCGCTAACCGACCAGGTAAAAAAATGACCGATGCTTATTCTACCTCGATCATTTCTGCATCGACTTTTCTCAGAGACAGCTCGTAATCTCTTACGGTTACCTCGATAGGATCGCCGAGCGGTGCAACCTTACGTACATAGATCTCTACACCTTTGGTGATTCCCATGTCCATGATACGTCTCTTTACCGGGCCCTCGCCGTGCAGTCTTTTCACTTTGACAGTCTGGCCTACGCCAACTTGCCTTAATGTTTTCATAATACTAGACTCCTTTTTTCTGGATTTCAGACCATGATCCGATTCGCCATATCTTTGCCAATGGCAACTCGGGAATCCTTCACATTCACGATCATGTTACCGCCAATCTCGCTGACGACAGTTACAGTAGCTCCCTGTACAAATCCAAGATTCTCAAGAAATTTACGGGTTTCTTCTTTTCCGCCGACTTTTTTGATCACCTGCGGCTCTCCTTCGTTTACCATTGATAACGGCATCATATCATCCTTCCTTTTGTGCTTTAGAAACACCTATTTATTATTATGTTTCACTTACGTTGATTAGTATATTCTAATTTATATAAGCTGTCAATAATTTATTTGCACTTTTTTCTCATTTTTTTCCATTGAAAATTTGTTGATTCTGCCCAGAATTTTTGTAATTGTTTCGGAAACATTGGGGAACATGGTAGAATTATGGGAAATATTTGTTTATAATATAAAGAAATAACTAAAAATTTGTGACTGAGTGTGTTTTTATGCTTAGTGCACAGTTTTTAATGGTAAAATATATGAAAAATTACATGTATTTTGATTGCAGAAAGGATTCTTTTTTATGAAGCAGGGAAGTAAAGTTGGGATTGTCTGTTGCTCTAACGGACTTGACCAAAAGCAGGCCGAAACGGTTGATCTGCTGGTTCAGATTCTGGAGAAATCAGGGTTTGTGCCGGAGCTTAGCCCTTATCTGTATGGGGATGAAAATGGGATGGTCGGAACTGCCAGGGAGCGTGCCCAGGCGTTAATGAATTTTTACAGGGATGATTCTGTGGAGGAAATTTTCGATGTGTCCGGCGGGGATCTGGCCAATGAGATTCTGCCTTATCTGGATTTCCAGACCATTGCCTATGGGAAAAAGCATTTCTGGGGATACAGTGATCTGACTACTGTTTTGAATGCTATTTATGCACGCACGGGTAAATTTTCCGTACTTTATCAGGTACGAAATCTGACTTATGAGCACAGCCAGGAGCAGATTACGGATTTTCTGGAGACTGTGCTTGGCGGAAGCTCTGCCCTTTATGATTTTCCCTGTGAGTTTGTCCGGGGAACGCATATGGAAGGCATGGTTGTGGGCGGGAATATCCGCTGTCTTTTGAAGCTTGCAGGAACGCCTTTCTGGCCGGATATGCGTGAGAAAATTCTGCTGCTGGAGTCCTATGGCGGCGGGGTTCCCCAGATGGTGACTTACTTAAGCCAGCTTAGTCAGATGGGAGTTTTTAAAAAAGTAAACGGGATTTTGCTGGGGACATTTACGAAGATAGAGGCCAGTGAATGCAAGCCGGATATGGCAGAACTGGTGCTGAAATTTGCAGAAAAAAGGACGCCGATCGCGCAAACCAAATTTATTGGACATGGAACGGATTCCAAGGCGATTCGGATTGGGCATCATTTGAAGCTTTATTCGGCGGAAGCGAATAAGAGGATTTATAATACCATTACCCGTACGTGATTTCACAAGGCATATTCATCGCAGGTCGTCGCAACACTCCACCGAGCTAACTGCCAACTACGACTAAACATCTCAGGAGAGCCTTCGATGTTAAGTCTTCGTAGGCAGTGGATCTCGTTTCCGTTAAGAGCGCTCCTGAAATGACCTGCTCACGAATATGCCTTGCAAAATCACTGGTTACTGGTAAGTTTTTACTTTAAAATTTATACTTTAGATTCTTGCTACGCCGCTCTTGATCGCTGCTTCTGCAGTTGCTTTGGCAACGGCGTCTTTGACGCGGGAGTCGAAGGCAGCCGGGAGGATATAGTCGGCGCACAGCTCTTCATCGCTTACAAGACCTGCGATGGCGTAAGCTGCGGCGATCTTCATCTCATCGTTAATGTCGGAAGCGCGGACATCTAATGCACCGCGGAAGATTCCCGGGAAGCACAGAACGTTGTTTACCTGGTTTGGATAGTCAGAGCGGCCGGTGGATACAACGGCTGCACCTGCTGCCTTAGCCTCCTCCGGGAAGATCTCAGGAGTAGGGTTCGCGCATGCAAAGATGATCGGGTCTTTTGCCATGGTGCGCACCATATCCGGAGTAAGGGTTCCCGGTGCGGAAACACCGATAAATACATCTGCGCCTTTGATTACTTCGCTTAAGGTTCCCTTTTCATGATTGGCATTGGTGATCTTTGCCATCTCTTCCTTGATCGGGTTCAGACCTTCGCGTCCCTCATAAATAGCGCCCTGGCGGTCTGTCATAATGACATTCTTAAGTCCCATGGAAATCAGAAGCTTAATAATCGCAATACCAGCAGCACCTGCACCGGAAGTAACGATCTTAATGTCTTCAATCTTCTTTCCAACTACTTTCAGTGCATTGATCACACCGGCAAGAGTGATAACGGCTGTTCCATGCTGATCATCATGGAAGATCGGGATATCGCAGCATTCTTTCAGCTTTTTCTCAATTTCAAAGCATCTTGGTGCGGAAATGTCCTCCAGATTCACACCGCCGAAGCTTCCTGCCAGCAGGCGGACGGTCTGCACGATCTCATCTACATCCTTGCTGCGCACGCAAAGCGGAATGGCATCTACATCACCGAACTCTTTAAACAGAACGCATTTTCCTTCCATAACCGGCATGCCAGCCTCCGGACCGATATCGCCAAGTCCCAGAACTGCAGTACCGTCTGTCACAACTGCAACAGTATTCCAGCGTCTGGTAAGCTCATAGCTTTTATTAATATCTTTCTGAATCTCAAGGCAAGGCTGGGCAACACCAGGGGTGTAGGCAAGGCTTAATGCATCCTTGGAATCAACCTTTGCTCTTGATACCACTTCAATTTTACCTTTTAACTCATAGTGCATTTTTAAGGATTCTTTTGCGTAATCCATGTTCGTATCTCCTCTTCTTGAAAAACTGTGGCGGGCATGCTGAATGATCATATTCAGCATGCCCCTGTCGGATACAAAATATCCACTTTGGGCTACAAGGGAAAGTATATACGAAACAGACCAAAATCACAACATGAAATTGTGAATAAATCTCTCAATAAATAAATCAAACCGGGCTCCTGTCAGATCAAGAGTCCGGCCTGAAATCCCTCAATATTCTATTTTGTTTTCCTTATTCCACATTCTTCAGCGCTACATCCATCGGAATCTTCCGGATTCTTCTAAACTGAAGCACCGCTACCAATATATATGCGCCCATGCCCATGGCAAACATTTCCGGGTAAACCTTCGGTTCCAGATACAGGGTCAGCCAGCCGGAGAAGGAGGACATCAGATAACTGTAAATTCCATGTATGGTCCAGGTGGATAGCACCAGACTAAGTAAAATACTAATAACCACTACCCACGTGGTAGAAGTCAGATACAGACTCATGATTTCCCGATTCTGATAGCCCAGAATTTTTACCATGGAAATCGCCGTTGCGTTCTTCTCAATAATCAGCTTGGTCAGCAGGTAAATCAACAATGCAAACAGAATCACAGAAAAAACATTGATTAGCTGGAACATCTCGCCCATGGAAACATCCAGCTGACGGCTGATTTTGGTAAGATCATCTTCTGTGATGGTCGCTGCAATCAGATCCTCATCCAGATCCGTGATCTTTTCCTGGGAAAAATATCCGTTAAAGTAATCTTCGCTTTTCCCAAATGTCTTCCGGAAGGAATCAACCGGCATGAACACAGCCAGTGCACCAGGATACTGGTAAATGCCCCGGACAGTTAATTCATATTCCTCGTTTCCGTAGGACTCCTTCAGTAAAATGGTGTCGCCGCTTTTTACCTTATATTTCTCAGAATAGCCATCGGAAATCAGCACGCCGTCGGTGGGCAGTTCTGTGCTTACATAATCACTGTCATCTTCAATTCCATAAACGGTGATGGTCTCTCCATCTTTTCCCGGCACAACGTTTTTCACAGATTCCAGGCAGAGTTTTTCTGCGGATTCTTCATTGGTTTTTAAGGACGGAGTCAACAGCTTCTCGATCATTCCCATCAAAGTAAATTTCTCATCCTCATCCGGCTCTTCCGGTACGTTGAGAATATACTGATAAGGCGCGAGCATATTCGCCACAGTTTCTTCCTGATAATGATCCAAAAGAGGCTTCATCATCATTCCGAACAGCAGCAGTACATTAGCAAAAAAGATTCCCACAAACAAGGTCAGGTAACTGGATTTGTTCTGCAGGATAATGCGCAGGCGAAAACGGCTGAAAAATTTAAAATTAGGCAGACGCACTGCTTTTTTCCTGCGGGAAGTGCTAAGATCATGACGCAGGAATTTTAGGGGTGACAGCTGAAGCTTTCTGGAAATCAGAAGCAGATTGATCACCAGCATCAGCACTACGGGAATCACCGTAGTAAGAATAAATGCATCTGCATTCCAGCGGGTCTCGTAGGTTGGAAGGCTGTAGCTTCCGTAATACATAGCGGCACACATGCCCTTAAAAACAGTATATCCCAGCACATTTCCAAGCAGCGCCGCAATCACAGTCACGATGATTGGCAGGGAAATATAATGGCGAAGCAGTTCCCCTCTGGAATAGCCGGATGCACGCAGGGTTCCGATGACAGAGGCCTCTTTTGCAATGGTGTTGTTAATGGTAACCGCAAATACAAAGGCAATGATCACAATAAGAATATAAAGCAAAACCTCCATCATCGCCTTATCGCTGCCCATATCATCCCCGGTGAAATGAATGGCCTGGTTCGCATAGCCCGGAATTACTTCTGTTACCTTCGCGTATTTTACAAGAATATCAATGAAATCCTCGGACATGTTTTTGGCTTCGATGTCATCCTTGGGCTCATTGGCGTACTGCCAGGAATAGCGGTATTCCAGATGGGTAGTGCCGAACTGGTCAGCCCCCTCTTCTGTCATAATGGCAACGCCGAATTTTACTGCATCGAACATCATGTCGCTGTTGTTGGAAAATAAACAACTGTAGTCGGATAACGCTATCAGTCCTGTAATGGACAGTTCTTCACCTCCAACTTTGATCTTGTCTCCTACGGTCAGGCTGTTGTTGTCCGCATACATACGGTCAATGGCAATCTCATTCTTTGCCTGGGGCATTTCCCCTTTCATCAGGCATACAAGGTCCATATCCGTACGGTCCTGGTAAATTCGGATGGTTCCGTTTTCCGTTCCATCCAGATCCGTATCCACCGACTCGTCTCTGTAAAAATTTTTACAGAGACGGACATCTCCTTTTTCCTCAATTTTCTTTATTGTGCTTTCGCTGGCTTCTGAGGACAGGGTAAAATTGCCATGCTCAATGTTGTATTTCTCAAAGCTCTCATCATAGGCTGCAAGCATACTGTCATCTGCAACCAGAAAACCGGATACAAATCCGATGGTCAAAGTCATAAACAGAAAGATTACAATGTATTTTCCAAAATCACTTTTTAGCTCTCTTGGAAGACGTTTCCACAATGGATTTCTCATAGTGCACCGCCTTACCAGTCAAGATCGTCTGCTGAGACTTTTGACTCATTGAGATAGTTTCTGCGGATCTGGCCGTCGCGAAGCTTTACCACACGGTCTGCCATATTTTTGATGGCGTCATTGTGGGTAACCATGATGATGGTATTTCCATATTTCTGGTTTACCTGCTCGATCAGCTTCAGAATTTCCTTGGAAGTGTTGTAATCCAGGGCACCTGTTGGCTCATCACACAGAAGAATATCCGGATTTTTTACAATGGCACGGCCGATGGCGGTTCTCTGCTGCTGTCCGCCGGAAAGCTGATTTGGCAGCTTATGCCTATGCTCGTATAGTCCCAACGTATGAAGAAGCTCGTCAATATCCAGCGCCTTATTGCTCAGATATGCGCCTACTTCAATGTTTTCTTTGACATTTAAATTTGGGATCAGATTGTACATCTGGAACACGTAGCCAAGATGCTTCCTGCGGTAAAGGGTCAGGGCCTTTTCTTTCATATCCCCTGTTTTTTCCCCGTTTATGGAAATGTAGCCCTCGTCCGGCTCATCAATTCCGCCGATAATATTCAAAAGTGTGGATTTTCCGGAACCGGATGGTCCCAGAAGGACGCAGAATTCTCCTTTTTCCACGGAAAAATCAATTCCCCGCAGTACTTCTGTCCTGCTGTCGCCAGATCCGAAGCCTTTCTTTAATCCTTTAATTTCAAGAAACATAACTCTTCCTCCCAGACAGATTGCTCTTTTGTTAGTCCATGCTAACTTGTTCTTATCATACTTCTTTTGTCTGAAAAAGGAAAGGTGGGAAGGTGAGAATAATTCTCAATATAATGAGTTTCGGGGATTTCGGGAAAGATTTTGGTAAAAATGACTGTTGGGTTTATATTTTCGATATATAAGAAATCAGAGTCAAAAAATCTTTGACCCTGACTTGATGCCTACACGAAAAAGCGATGATACCAGATCAGGAAAGCCAGGACGGTCCAGATCTTGCGGCTGTTGTCTTTTTTTCCTTCTTTGTGGTCTTTCAGAAGCTCTGCCAGTTTCTCGGTATGGAAAAACTGCCCGGCTTCCCGGGATGTGAACATTTCCATCACCATCTGGTACCAGTCATCCTGCCGCAGCCATACGCGGATGGGAATGGGAAAGCCCAGCTTTTTTCTGCCGTCAGTGTCCTCGGGGATGTAACCGGATACGGCTTTGCGGAAAATATATTTGGTAGTGCCACCTGCAATCTTGGCGTCTTTGGGAAGGCCGGCTGCCAGATCAAAGACTTCCTTATCAAGGAACGGCACCCGCACTTCCAGGGAATGAGCCATACTCATCTTGTCGGCTTTCTGGAGGATGTCGCCGGGAAGCCAGTAGTTCAGGTCGATGGACTGCATTTTCTCCATATCCTGTAAAGGATGTCTACGAGATGATTTTTTTGTTTTGATTCCAGTCGTTTCTGGTGTTCCAGTAATGTCTGAATCTTCTATCTCTTCATAAAACGGGCGTAAAAATTCCTGGGTGGATGGCCCGGTAATGCCATTTTTTAGAATCTGTTTTTTCTCTTTCTCCCGGAAAATATAGGCGTTTCCGATGAAACGCTCTTCTACTTTCATTCCTGCACGAATCAGGAAATCACGACCTTTGACATCGGGAAGCTTCGCCGCCAGCCTGCCTATTGCCTTTCTAACCTGGAATGGAATCCAGGATACTGCTTTCAAAGACTCTGGTTCCCGATAGATATTGTAGCCGCCGAAAAGCTCATCGGCTCCCTCACCGGAGAGCACTACTTTCACATGCTTGGCAGCTTCCCTGGACAGAAAATACAGGGCGATTGCGGAAGCGTCTCCCAATGGTTCATCCATGTGATACATTACATCCGGAAGGGAATCCCAGAATTCCTGCTTGGAGATGATCTTTACATGATGCTTCAGCCCGGCTTTCTTGGCAACTTCTGCTGCCTTGCTGACTTCGTTGTAGCGGTTTCCTTCATCAAATCCTACGGTAAAAGCCTGGTCTGCACCTGAAGCGGCAGACAGATAGCCAGAGTCCACGCCGCCAGAGAGAAAGGCACCAACTTCCACATCACTGAGCATGTGATGCTTCACGGAATCTTCCAGAACGTCTGACAGCTGTTTCTGAAGGGGCTGCAGATTAGGACATACTCCCGGCGTAAGCCTTGGCTGAAAATATGTTTTAATTTTATATTTTCCATCTTTATAGAGCAGAATATGGCCTGGCATCAGCTTGTAAATCCCTTTGAAAAAGGTCTCTTCCAGAGGAGAATACTGAAAAGACAGATACTGCTCCAGCGCCAGCTGATTCACTTCCCTCTTATAGCCTGGAAAAGCAAGAATACTCTTAATCTCAGACGCAAATACAAAATGTTCCCCAATCTGGGCATAATACACAGGCTTAATCCCAAAGAAGTCCCGGGCAAGCATCAAAGTCTGCTCTTTTTCATTCCACACCGCAAATCCAAACATTCCCCGCAGCTTGTCCAGGGCTTTTTCCCCGTACTGCTGAAGGGTATTGACCAGAACCTCCGTGTCGGAATGGGTGCGAAATGTAATCCCAGCAGTCTCTAATTCCTCGCGCAATTCCTGATAATCATAAATTTCTCCGTTAAATACAATATGCAGACTGCCGTCTGCGCTTTCCATGGGCTGCTGCCCGTCTTCCAAATCTATAATACTAAGTCGTCTGAATCCCAGGGTAATTTCTCCACCACAAAAAGAGCCTTCGCTGTCCGGGCCCCTATGTTCAATGGATTTCATCATCTTCTCAATGACTGCTTTCTGATCCTGCCTGCGACCTGTAAATCCACAGATACCACACATGTCTTCCTCCGTATTTTGCCGCTGCACCAACTGCAAACAGCTATATATTTTTCTTTTCCCTTTACGCTTCCTCTTCCCCTTGAGAATGCAGATGACACAGAACGTGTCCTAAAATGAACTTATCATTATGGTATTGCCGCTTAAACGGCAGTTTCCTTTAGAATTAAAGTTTTGATTATTGTAGCATAGAATCATTTTGATTATGTATTATAAGTTTTCCCTGCCTGATGGTCTTGCCGGTACATCTTAAAATGCCGCACTTTTCTGGGTGCAGCATTTTATACGACATTTGGAAAATCCTTCTGTAACATAAGGCATGCAGATTATAGAAATAATTTTAGATCTAGAGCGTGTTTGAAAAATCATTCCTGCAATCTGCACGCCCCACTTTGCGGGAGATTTCACCCGAATTCGGTTGTCGTAGCTAGCCCAGCCACTTGATGGATGGATAATATCTCACCACAGCTTTTCCCACAAGCTGGTCGAAGCGGACGAATTTATTTTTCCAGAAACGGGAGTCGTTGGAATTATTCCGGTTATCGCCAAGCATAAAATAACAGTTTTCCGGGACCTTGTATGGGCCGTAATTTCCCGTCATCTTCTCTGGAATAAAGGAATCGTCCAATGGAGTACTGGAGTCGTTTATATAAACCTTTCCATCTTTAATTTCCACAGTTTCTCCAGGAAGCCCGATTACCCGCTTGATAAAGAGACGGCTTTCGTCATCCGGAGATTTGAATATTACAATATCGAACCGGTCAGGATCCTTGAACTTTTCGGAAATTTCATAGCCGAACAGATTCAGGTTAATTCCGTACGCCAGGCGGAAGCCAAAGAGACGGTCTTTGACCATAAGTGTGTTTTCCATGGAGGGCGAAGGGATTTTCGCGTTAATCAGAACAACATTATTGATAACCAGAGTAATCGCCACTACTATGACAATCAATTTCACATAACTTAATAATTCACGCCAGATTTTCATGCCTTTTCCCCCCTCAACGCTCTTCGTCTTCTTTCATATATCGGAACAGTTTTTTATCATATTTAGCTTCACGGTACCATCCGATTCCGATCATGACCACGCCTAACGCAATGGTAACCGTTCTGGCCATAGTATCTGCTGAGAACAGGCAGGTAATCACAATTCCGGTACCTGCGCCTGTGAAAAAATCAATAACAGATTTTTCCCGTTTCAATGTTCCCAGCACTCTTTCTTTATCCATGGTTTTTACCATCTTGACATCTTCTTTTATTAAGACGTCCAGGGAAATGTCGAAACGGTTGCTGATGTCTATAAGAATCTGCAGATCCGGATAGCTCTTCTCATTTTCCCAGTTGGATACGGTCTGCCTGGTGACGTGAAATATTTTTCCAAATTCCTCCTGGGTTAATCCTTTTTCTTTTCGAATTTTCAGTATCTGACTGCCTATGTTCATATTTGCTTCGCTCCTGTTCTTCCAGTCGTTTTTGCTTTCTTACATGAGATTATAGAAAAAAAACGGCCAAATGAAAAGCAATTTGCCTTTTACACCAGAAAAACAGACGCGCAAAGCTTCTTTGACAAGGGATTTTTGAGTTAGAATGGCATTTTCAGAGTGTATTTCTGTAAATATGAGATGCTTTTTGCAGCAGGCTCTGGCATTCATTCTCTCCT
Organism: Ruminococcus sp. AF31-8BH; assembly: GCF_003460605.1. Taxonomy (GTDB): domain Bacteria; phylum Bacillota; class Clostridia; order Lachnospirales; family Lachnospiraceae; genus Blautia_A; species Blautia_A acetigignens. Next base: position 30,570 of record NZ_QTVN01000009.1, on the reverse strand, counting down.
ATCATTTAAGTTGAATCTTTATCTTATTCCCAACGGCAATTCCATAATCTGAGTCATCCTCAATGCCAGCTTCTCCCCAGGCATCACTTTCTTCTGTTCCATAAAGCTCGTCATCCGCATTTTCTTTTGGATCCATGTTATCCTGTATCTCTATTTCAGTAGGCGCGTCTGCCCCTCCAATAATTGCGGTTTCAACTGGATCATCCGTAGTCAACACTGTTCCATCGTCAAAAATAATATCCGCATCTGACGCCATGTAACGCTCACGAGCATAAAGCTGCAATTCCAAACCATCGCTGTCAATGTCCGGAAGCAAAAGTACAGGGCCGTCAGAATCCAGCTGATACATACCCCAGAAACTGGTTTTGAAGCTCCAGTGAGGTTTGCCATCCCCCGATTCATTGCTTAGTTCATACTGCACCTGATTTCCTTTACTGTCTGTTCCGACAAGTATCATCTCATAATTATTGTACAGTTTTTCCGCAAGTTCTTCCGGAATTTCTGCTGTCATTGTACTTTGCAGTTTATTCATGGAAAAATCGGTTAATTTAATGGTTCCTTCATCCGTTTCAATGGAAACGTCTTCCAGTTTTTTGTGAACAGTCTGCTTCATAAGTTCCTCATGCGGGATAGAAAAGTCAAACTCAAACTCCGCGAAATAATCTTCGCCTAAATTTTCATCTCTATAGGCACCAAGCACCAAATGTACTTCCGGATTCTCCCCCAAATCTCCATCAGTGGAAAAGCGGGATTCCAGAACAGCATCATAGACATTTTCATCCAGTCCTGTATTTAATAACTCTTCTTCTGAATACGGCAGATAGCTTCCGCTTTCGTACTCATTCATTTTCTGCCCGTTTATGGTAGTTTTGTGATAATCAATATCAAGTTGTGTATTTGCAAAAGTCAGTGCATCCTGATCAGGATCTGCCGCTTCCTGACCAGAAGCTGTTTTTTCTGCATGCACCTTTGCCAGCAAAACTCCATCATCCAGAACTACCTCTTTTAAGGTTACGGTAATTCCTTTGTCCGTCTGAGAAGTGTTTAATACTTCTGTGTAGGAAGCAATACTCTTGGGAAAACCTAGCGTCTCTTCTATAGACAATGTAAGATTTTTCATTGCGGCCTGTACCTTCGGGTTTGAAAAAATTACGGAGCCCAATGCCACGATCACGCATGCTGCTGCCGCTCTGCTCCAAAACGTTGGTGTCCAGATGTTCTTTTTTCCCTTCCATTCCTCTTCTGCTTCACTGATGTACTTCGAATCAATATTTCCGAATTCTTTTGAAAAATCAAATTTCTTCATAGGCGGCCTCCTTCTTTTTCCAGCACCTTCTGCAGTTTCTTTCGATTTCTGTACAGATTCATTTTTACACTTCCAGCTGACATATGATGTCTTTTGGAAATTGCGGCAATAGAATCCAGAAACCAGTATCTTCTTACAAAAATATCCCGGTCTTCGGCTTTCAGATTTCCAAGAAAATCATTGATGACTTTCAGCAGCTCTTTTTCTGCCAGCTGATCGTCCATGGTATACGCAATATTTAGCTGATCCATTTCACCAAGAACATCTGCCATATGAACGTCCGGACGCTTCCCGGCATGCTTTTTCCTCAGACGGTCAATACTAAGATTTCTTGTAATCTGACCGCAAAACTGGGCTAAAGCCAAAGGGCGTGCAGGAGGAATCCGCGACCAGACCGAAAACCAGGTGTCGTTCAGGCATTCCTCGGCATCCTCTTTATTTGCAAGTAAATTCCAGGCAATCTTATAGCAGTAGGGATGATATTTCGCACTTACTGCTTCAATTGCTTTCTCATCTCTTGCCAAAAATAAATCTATAATCTCATTGTCTTTCATTTACAGATTATCCTCCAGGTTTCTAGAGCGTGCCCCCAAAAGGCTTTCTGCAAGATGTGCGTCACAATTTGGGGGCGCGCTATAAGATTGTAAGGCGCCTTGTGAATGGAAATCCTCCATTGGAATTTTTCCATTCATAGTATATATCGTAAAAAACGAAAGATGGTAACAAAAAAAATCGGAACCACTGATTTCTCAATGATTCCGATTCTTAGTTACGTGTGTTAGAGGATTCGAACCCCCGGCCTTTTGGTCCGTAGCCAAACGCTCTATCCAGCTGAGCTAAACACACATTTGATTCTTACGAGTTTCTTACGCTCTTGCGTTTCTCCCTCGCAACAATGAGTATTCTACACGATACCTACTGTTTTGTCAACACCTTTTTTGAATTTTTTTATTTATTTTTTTGTATGTTTTTTTCGTGTTATTGGTACGATTTGATGTGCAACCCATACTACCGTTATTTTACTGCTTTTCGGCGTTCTTTGCCTGCCAGTTGAGGATGGCTCCTACCATGTAAATTGCCGGGAACATGAGCATGCGGATTACAGATGCAGGATCAAATTCGCCAAAATTCATAGTGACCATCACTTCCGCAATAACCTCCGCAACCAGAAGGATTCCCATTCCCATGCACATTCCTGCGTTTTTTATATTGCCTGCCTGTTTCACGCCCACTACGCCTGCTGCCAGGTAGATTACTCCTGCTGCCAGGACCATCACTGTACTTGCCACCAGCTGGGTATAGGTCATATTATTCTGCTGAAGATACTCTATCACCGCACTGTCAGCGCTGCCTCTTGTTGCCAGGGAAAGTGTGTTTCCGCTGCCAAATGCCAGCATTACCCCCAGAAAAAGGAGGAGCATGCCGCCCACTTTCAGGATGGTTTCCCCAGGTGCCTGTTTTTTTATCATACTGTTTTCTCCCCATTTAAATATTCATCTGCGTTATTTTCCAAATTTGAATGGCTCACTTAACTGCCAGAAAAATATCGGACAGACATCATGTCAATGTCTGCCCGGTACTTTCATTCATTCTATTATGCATCCAGAAGGAATGCCTTGTAAGCCTTATAAGCTTCGTATACATCTGCCTTGCTTGTAACCTCCCACGGTGCATGCATGCTGAGAACAGATACGCCGCTGTCGATTACTTCCATTTCATAAAGAGCAGCAATATAAGCGATGGTTCCGCCGCCGCCCACATCTACCTTGCCAAGCTCTGCAGTCTGGAAAAATACATTGTGATCGTTGAAAATCTTGCGGACTCTTGCCACATACTCAGCGTTAGCATCATTGGAACCGGATTTTCCGCGGGCTCCAGTAAACTTGTTCAGCACAATACCTCTTCCAAGATATGCAGAATTCTTTTTCTCAAAAGCTTCTGCAAATGCAGGATCATATCCAGCACTTACATCAGAGGAGAGCATGCTGGAATTCTTCAGCGCCTTTCTCAGTCTCAGGTCAGAATACTGTCCCAGTGCATCCAGAACATCTGCTACGCTGTTCTCAAAGAAACGGGACTGCATACCGGTAGCTCCTACGCTTCCGATCTCTTCCTTATCAACCAGCAGACAGCAGCTTGTACGCTTTGGAGCTTTCATCTCAAGAAGAGCCAGAAGGGAAGTGTATGCGCAAACTCTGTCATCCTGTCCGTAACCAGCAATCATGCTGCGGTCAAGTCCGCAGTCACGGGCCTTGCCAGCCGGCACAATTTCAAGCTCTGCGGAAAGGAAATCTTCCTCTTCCACACCATATTTCTCATTCAGGATGCGAAGAACATTCTCTTTCACAGCTTCTTTCTTCTTATCATCCGGAAGATCTGCAAGAGGACGGCTTCCAATGAGGATATCTAGCTTCTCACCCTCTACAACCTCGGAAGCTTTCTTTGCCATCTGCTGTCCTGCAAGATGAATCAGAAGGTCTGTGATATAAAGAACCGGATCTTCCTCATCCTCACCGATTGTTACATTCACAACGGTTCCGTCCTTCTTCACGATTACGCCGTGCATTGCCATAGGAAGGGCAACCCACTGGTATTTCTTCACACCGCCATAATAATGGGTGTCAAGATATGCAAGGTCTGTATCCTCATATAACGGATTCTGCTTGATATCCAGTCTTGGGGAATCGATGTGCGCGCAAAGGATATTCATACCTTCTGCCAGATCGTCCTCTCCAATATGATACAGGGCAATGATCTTCTTCATGCCAACTGTGTAAACCTTATCTCCTGCTTTGAGAGCCTCGCCTTTTTTCACCTTTTCTTCCAGGGAAACATAACCAGCCTCTTCGGCTTCTTTCACGATCTGTGTGATGCACTCACGCTCTGTTTTTCCCACATTTAAGAAATGACGGTATTTCTTTGCTACATCTTCCAGCTGATTCATATCAGCCTCGGAATATGAAAGCCATGCATTTGGACGTTCCATAAATCTATATCCACCTTTCTTCTGTTATCCTTGCAACACCAGGCCAATTCCAGAGCATGCAAACCGCAGAAATCATTTTTTCCACCGCTCTGGTCCCGGCGTTTTCCTCATCCAAAGTTCATTATAACGTATAACGAACCAAAAAGCTACTGACAAATGTGCTTTCCTGCACAAACTGATGGAGGTTTATTCCTGCACGCATGGGCAGCGCCGCGACAGTATTTCGCGTTTATGGTCTTCTGTAACGGTTGAAGCAGGCGTAAATTTCCTGTCTGCGGGGTACCGCATAGCCACAGGAAATGTAACCTTCTGCAAGGAAAGACATGTCTTCTTTTTCCAGTCGGTCACACAGAATCTCCACAATCTCCGGCAGGGTTCTTTTCCCGTCGATCAGTTTCTCTACGGCATACTTCAGAAGCCCGCCAAGGGCCTGGGTCTGCTCGCTGTCGATCAGCTGCTCAATATACCGCAGATCCACGTCCTGTTTGCCAATGGAAAAACCATCACGGCCGTGTACTTTTACCTTCAGGCGCTCTGGTTTATCCTGGGGCTTGAAATAGCCGTAATAGTCCTTTTTGGGGCTTTTGGACGGTGCCGCCTTGGACATGATCCGATGGCTGTGAGGCAGGCAGAATTCGGATGCTGTGCTTTCATTTAAAGGATAGTCCCCGCAAAGCTTCCGCGCCTTATCCGTAATATCCACAGGCCTGTAATTGTCCATCTGAATCACCGTATCCGCAATATGGAAAAATGCGCCGGAGCTTCCGGCCACCAAAATAGTAGAAATCCCTGCTTTCTCATACAGGTCACGGGCACGCTCCAGAAATGGAGTGATGGGCTCTTTTTCCCGGCTGATCACCCGCTGCATAAAGGCATCCCGTACCATAAAATTGGTTGCAGAGGTATCCTCATCCAACAGGAAAACATGGCTTCCCGCCTCGATTCCCTCCACAATTCCAGCTGCCTGGGAAGTACTTCCGCTGGCATCCTCTGTGGAAAAACAACTGGTGTCTTTTTTGTTTGGAAGATCATTGATGAACAGGGAAATATCCACATCCTTTATAAATCGTCCGTCCTCAGAACGCAGCTTCTGGGCAGTGGAATCGGTAATCACATATTCCCTGCCATCCCCCTGGATATGATTGTATACGCCCAGTTCCAGAGCATTCAAAAGGGTAGATTTGCCGTGATAGCCTCCGCCGACAATCAAAGTGATTCCTTTCGGAATTCCCATGCCTGTGATCCTTCCTTTGTGAGGAAGCTCCATGGTCACCCGCAGGCTTTCCGGGGAAGAAAAGTCCACGCAGTTTTTCATCGGTCTGGAAGAAATTCCGCTTTCTCTTGGCAAAACCGCGCCATCGTTTACAAAAGCCGCAAGGGAACGTCTGGAAATCTCCTCACGGATAAACTGCTGATCTTCTGCCAGAAATATGGCATTTTCCAGATCTTTTCCACTTAAATTCCGGTAGAAGAATGCTTTTTCCACACAAACAGGGAGAAACTCAAAGAAAATCTTCTCCAATTCACCTGAATTGATGGTTCGTCCATTCGCCGGGAATCCCACGAAAAATCTGGCAATGATTCCCTGCTCTGTAATCTCACAGGCAGTTCGCTCCAGAACCTCCTGTCCGCACTTCGTCACAGAAATCAGACCGCTTTTCCCGGAACCTTTGGCGCGGAATGTATAGCGGTTCACCTGCTGCTCAAACTGGCGGGTAAGATAATCCGCAAGCGTAATTCTGGTAAGATGATCTTTATAATACGCAGCGGGAAAGCCTGCTGCCTTATGGGAAATTTTTACGCTCACATGAGATGGGGATGCAAAGGGATCTCCCTGTACATGGTCGATTGCTAAAATATATTTCTGAAACTGGTAAACACCTTTCAAAGACTTGTAAGCAGGATAGCTCTTTCGGTTAATAGACCGCAGAAGCTCCTGCAGCTGAATTGCTGACTGCATATGGATCCTCCATTTTTTTGCATATTTTATTATAAAATGCCAATACTGCTATCCCCTAGTGTGCCGACAAGTTGATTCTTGTAACAATCTTGCAGGATAAATTTTTTATTTCAAGGCGGAGGAAGGAGGCGTAGCGGTGGCTACGGCGACCGACGACAACGCAGAAATAAGAAATTTAGACGCAAGATTGTTCTAGAAATCAGCTTGTCGGTACACTAGCAGCATTTAGCTTAATTGCTCAGGCATAATATTGTCTGTATCCTTTACTATAGTCAATCCTTCAGAACTTGTCCAGATATGCTTTTGCACAACGTAAAACCACCGCCCAGTCGACGTTCTTGCCAACAGACGGTGGTTTATTTATACATTTTTAGGGAAAGGAAAGAGTTTTTCTTAAGAGTTCTCTCTCTTAAGATGTATATATCATATCGCATAAATGTGAGAAATATTTGTCCAAATTCTAATAATTTTATAAAATTTCTAAAATGAAAATAATGAACTCGTAACTGAATACGAAACTTGCTATTACTGACTCTGTTTTTCCCTGTCGCCTATAACACAAATGGAATTTTTATTCAATAAAAAGTTCTTAATCGTGTCTCTGGTCTTTATTTCCATAGGCTTCGCAGAATCTTGCGGCGAAAGCCGGCGGCTCGTTGTTGGCATACAGGTGAGAAATATCACCGAAAGCGCTCATACGGAAGGCAGCGATGCCCTGACGGCGTTCTTCGGTTGTCAGGGTTGTCACAGATGAGGGCGCAGCTACACAGCCATGCCATAACACCATGGGAGATACATTCAGCAGATGGCTGAGAAGCACGCATTCCAGTCCGAAATGACAGAAGAAAATAATGGTGTCGTTATTTTCCTCATTTACTTTATAATAATGGCCTTCTCTCTCATAACCATGCTTTGCCAGAACCTTATCGAATTCTCCGGTCACATGATCGTACATTTCCTTCACATGACCTTCCTGCATGGCCTCGTTCTCAAACCAGTGGTCATACTGGAAAAAGCGCTCGTCTGCCATCCAGTCCTGGGGCAGCCAGTCCCATGCAATAATTTTCTTATCCTTCACATCCGGGCGCCAGATCTGGCAGGGGAATTCCTGAAGCCACTCACATACCACTGCGGTTCTTCCCATTTTTTTCAGGGTTGGGGCTGCGGTGTCCCTGGCTCTTCCAAGAGGTGATACATAAAATGCCTTCACATCCAGCTTAGAAAGCTTCTGGGAAAGATATTCCACCTCTTTCCAGCCTTTTTCCGTAAGGGAATCTATATCATAATCCGGATCACCATGGCGCACAATCAATACTTTCATAATGTCACTCCTCGTTTTTTATTATTAACGATTTTAGCATATCTTCACAGATAATTCACCATGATTTTCTGTTCATTCAAAAGAAACATCCGCGCTGCTGCCAGAAATCTCCCGGATTTTTTCTGCCAGTATCTTCGCTGCCTTTTTGTGAGACAGATGTCCCGGATGCTCTCTGGATTGCATGCCCTTATTTTTCTTAAAAAATCAATCACAGCCTTTTCAACCTTTTCCATATCCCGGGTGCCGCTGCCGTCATTGGTTCCCAGGTTTACCACAACTACATCTGGCTGGAACTTCTGGAAATCCCATTTTTCCAGAGCGCCCAGTTCTTTATTTCGCTCACCATTTAAAAGGCCGCACACCTGCTCATAATACAGCGGAATCGCCTGCTGCTCATTGCCTTCCCAGGAACAGAAAACGCCCCAGCCGCTCTGGCTGATGCAGTGATATACCGCCCCAAGCTCTTTTGCTGCCATATATGCATAATGATCCACTGCATTGAAGCAGAATGAATTCCAGGTCATCTCCTTCTCTGCGCCGCTGCATCCTTCCCCGGAAGTAATACTGTCCCCAATCACTTCCATTCTAAGCTTTGGCTCCTCAAGCGGGAAAAATTCACCGTCTGTCTCAACACTTAGCACCTGAAGCAATGTTTTCTCATCTGTAGGAAATGCAGGTGTATCCCTAAGAAACTTTACATTTCTTACCTTGTCCCCTTCCATATTACGGAAAAGACAGATTTCTGTTGCTCTTACATTCAATTCAATTCCGGAGGCTGTCCAGAATAAGGTAACGGTCTCCAGACTGTCGTTGGTTCTTCCAAGTACTCTTAAATATGGAAAAGATATTTATCCAAAAGCCAAAAAAGAGTTATTGCAATATGGCTTCCCAGCAGTTTTCTGCTTCTGGCACAGCCACACTTGCAATAACTCTTTTCCTGTTTTAACTTTACAAAATTCCTGTTGTCGCAGCAACAGTGTCTTTGAGCATTCCAAGCCCCTTCAGCAGATTGATGGTATCCCGCACTCCTGCCGCATAGGACAGATCAGAATACCTCTCATCCCTTGTCTGCATGCAGGCGATATAATCGTCAATTACACGCTTCACAGTATGAGGGAGCTGCAGCTGTTCGTATCTGCCTTCCAGATATTTCAGATCTTCATTGTCCTGTTTGATATAGGAATCCTCTTCATCTACTCTATCCTGTTCCTTTACCATCTTCTCAATATTTTGAAGCATGATCATTCTTGTTGTCATTTCCATTGTATTTTCCTCCTGATATGTACTGATTACGCACAGTTCATTAGTAGCTTACTATTTTTCCCTTGCACTTTCCGTCATTATTCTACTTTTTATATCAGAATTTTGCAACAAGAATCGTCCGACAACTTGTACTATAATTCGACAAAAGAGGTCCATCCGGCACTGCTCATACTCCGCAAAAGTCACTGGCATACAGGCTTTCAAGGCATGCCTGTACGTCTTCTTTTTTCATGCATTCAATGGTCCAGGTACGCCCCTGATCCTGGGGCAAAAGCTTCAGGACTTCTTTCCATGGAAGATTTCCCTTTCCCAGACCAATATGAGAATCCCGGTCACCGCAGTTGTCATGGACATGGGCATGAGACACATAAGGTGCCAGATTTTCCGCCCATTTTCGAGCATCTACGGTGGAATAGCAGTGCGCATGTCCTATATCCAGGCAAAGCTTGAAATTGGGCTGATTTACCCGCTGGTAAACATCCAGAAGCAGTTCCCAGTCGTTATCAAACACATTTTCCAGAACAATCTCGATTTCCCGCCTATCCTCCATAAATTCCTGCCAGAAAACAGACACATGATCTGCCCAGCCTTCTTTGTAATAGGCATACGGGTTCATTCCTGAGTGAAAAACGATCTTCTTTGCACCAAGCTCCAGCCCGGCCTCATAGCACTGGGAAAAACGGGTCATGGTGGCTTCCCTTACCAGACTGTCGTAAGCGCAGGGATTCACATCCAGAAATGGGCCGTGCAGAATCAGTTGGTCCGTTCCCATATATTTTAATTTTTCCCGACAATACTCTATAGACCTGGAAAGCTGATCCAGGTTGTCCGAAATGGAAAAATCAATGCTCTCCACTCCTACACCGTATTTTTCCACAAAGAATTTCATTTTCTCATCCGGAATGAGATGACTGATGTATATCATTTTTGTTCTCCGTTACAATTTCGTTATTTTTCCATTGGGGCAATACAGCTTTGATTTTACTGCCAGTCCCCGGCATTGAATTTTTCAAAAAAATGGATTTCTTTTGTCTTCTGTATTTCCTCCAGGCGTTTCTGCAGCTTCCCATGTGTGAAATCCTGAGTCCTGATGTTCCTGTGAATGTAAAGTTCTCCCTTCACATGCTCCAGGCCATCCAGATTGCGGATGTTTGCTTCTCCGAAAGGAATGTCCGCAACGATCACCGCGTCTGCATCTTTCATCAGCTCCAGATTTTTCTCCTGCTCTTCTGGACCTACTGTCTGGAAGGAATTAATCTCAATCCTTGGGATCCCCAGATATTCGCAGATCTCGGCATCATCGCTTTCCCGGTTCACAACTCCAGCGCTGACAAAGTGTCCCATATTGGTCAGCTGTTCCAAAATACGCACGCCGCCTTTTTCCCCGCAAATCACGTGGATCCTAAGAGGCTTCGCAGTCTGTTTCTCGTCCATGACGCGAATGGGAATAATTTCCCGGCGATTGATAATTTCCCGTGGGGGCCCGTCGGCTTTCACTTTTCCGTCCTTCAAAATTACGATTCTGCTGCAGAATCTGGATGCCAGATTGATATCGTGAAGAACTGCCAGCACTGTGATATGCTCTTTCTCGTTCAGCTGACGGATCAGTTCCATTACTTCAATCTGATGATGCAGATCCAGTGCAGATGTAGGCTCGTCCAAAAGGATAATGTCAGGCTGTTGGTTAATGGCTCTTGCAAGGATCACACGCTGGCGCTCACCGCCGCTTAACTGGTTATAAAGCCGATTTCGGAACATATCTGTCTTGGTCAGTTTCATGGCGCGCTCTGCGATTTCCCGATCTTCCTGGCTTTCACGATGGCGAAAATCGATGTAGGGATTTCGCCCCATCATTACAATATCCTCTACAGTAAAATCATAGTCCACATAATAGGACTGCGGAACCACAGCTACCATCTGCGCACGCTCCCGGGCTTTCAGCTTCCTGCTGTTTTTTCCGCAGATCTCAATCTCACCGCCTGTAAGGGGAAGAAGGCCGGACACACATTTGATCAGGGTAGATTTGCCTGTTCCATTAGAGCCGATTAACGCCACATACTCGCCTTTTTTCACCTGAAAGCTTACATCCTGCAGCACCACTTTTTCCCCATATCCTACTGCCGCATGAGAAAAGGAAAGCATTGTCTGATTTTCATTTTTCATACTACTCCCCCTCCCTTCTTAGATTTTCGAAGCAGATACAGGAAAAATGGACCGCCGCAGATGGATGTGATAATTCCCACTGGAATTTCTGAGGTGGTCAGACTTCTGGCAGCCGTATCGCAGATTACCATAAATGCGCCGCCAAATACCATAGATACCGGAAGCAGCCTGCGGTGCTTGGGGCCTGTGAGCAGGCGTACCACATGGGGAACTACCAGGCCTACAAAGCCAATGATTCCGGTAACAGAAATCACCGATGCAGTGAGAAGACTGGACGCGAACAGGACTTTTCTTTTTACTAATTCAATATTTACACCTAACTGGGTTGCTGTTTCTTCTCCAGTGAGCATTACATCCAGTTCCCGGCAGGAAAGCAGCATGATCACAAGTCCGATGAGCACCCAGGGCAACACTGCCGCAATCTGGTTCCAGCCTTTTCCATTCAAAGTTCCCATGGTCCAGAACATAATCTGATCCATGCTCTGTTTGTTCATCATCATGATAAAGGACATCAGTGCAGAAAGTGTGGAGTTGATTGCCACTCCCGACAGCAGCAGGGTTGCCACTGGAACTCGCCTGCCCACCCGGGAAATACTGTATACCAGGAATAATGTGGCAAAGGAGCCTGCAAATGCCAGAAGCATGGTGCTGTTAAACACGCCTATGCGAAATGTAAAATGGCATACGATTCCTACAGCAGCGCCCAAAGCGGCTCCTGATGAGATGCCCAGCACAAAGGGATCTGCCATTGGATTTTTGAAAATGCCCTGGTATCCGGCTCCGCTTACCGCAAGGGCAGCTCCGGTTATGAAACCCAGAATAATTCTGGGAAAACGAATGTTCCAGATGATAGTAATATTGCCTTTTGAGATTTCTTCCAGACTTACATTAAGATGAAACAGTTTGTTCAGCAAAATGCGGTTTGCATCACTTATGGATACAGAAGCTGCACCTGTAATGGTACATACCCAGACAATTCCAAGACAAAGAAGAACAGCCAGCACAAGAAATCCGGTTTTGCTTTTTTTGTTTTTCATATAGTTTTCCTTTTTGTATTTGGAAGCCTTCTGAATTCTTAAATATGATGATACAAAAGCAGGGGCAAATTCCTTGCCCCTTACTTTGTACTTCCATTATTAAATTTCAGAATTCCAATATTTACTCTGCGATTTCCGGATAAACAAGCTCAGCAAGTACTTTTAAGCCTTCTACGTAACGCGGGCCTGGTCTCTGGATCATGTCGCCTTCTACGCTGGAATCATCGATATAGATGAATCCGCCGTCTTCATTCAGGCATGCCAAATCAGAAAGTCCTGCAGTCTGCTGTACATCCTCAAGTGTGGAATACAGGGAAATGTATACGTCCGGATTTGCTTCCACAACTGCTTCTGCGGAAAGCTGCGGCCATGCGCTGTCTGCATCGGCTGCCACATTCTCTACCTTGATCATCTGCATGGAATTGTCCAGAAGTGAAGATGGTCCGGCGCTGTAAAGGCTTCCTATATCGATAAATGCGCTTTTCTCTTCTTTCACATTCTCAAGCTCTGCGCTTAAGTCTGTCCACTCATCTTCCATGTTCTTTACAACTTCTTCTGCCTCTGCATCATGTCCGATGAGCTTTCCAAGTGTCTCGATGTTTTTCTCTGTGGACTCCAGATCACTTGCATTTGTGATAAAAATGGCGGTTCCGTTTTCTTCTAACTGCTGACGGATGTTGTCATCGATGAATCCGGATGCTACAACAAGATCTGGGGATTTGGATAAGATCAGCTCCATGTTTGGTTCCATGTATGTTCCGATAGAATCTACATCTGCAGCTTCTTCCGGATAATTGCAGTAGTCTGTTCTTCCAGTTACAGAATCGCCTGCTCCAAGAGCAAACAGGATCTCAGTGTCCACTGGTGCAAGAGATACAATGCTCTCTGGTGCTTTCTCCAGTGTAACTTCATTGCCAAAGTCGTCCATTACTGTAACAGGAAAAGCGTCTGTTTCCGCAAAGACAGTTGCACCTGATACCCAGACTGCACCTAATAAGGCAGTTGCTGCTGCAAATAATGTAGCTTTTTTCATTTTGGAAAATTCCTCCTGTAGGTTCATTTTATTTTTATCCGCGTATCTTTTATTGTACCTTATCTAAAGGGATAAAGCTAGTGTGCCGACAAGTTGATTCTTGTAGCAATCTTGCAGGATAAATTTTTTATTTCAAGGCGGAGGAAGGAGGCGTAGCGGTGGCTACGGCGACCGACAACAACGCAGAAATAAGAAATTTAGACGCAAGATTGTTCCAGAAATCAACTTGTTGGCACACTAGTTGTAGAGAGGGATTATTTTTTCCAAATTATTCTATATTAGAATCCCAGTGTATCATTTACCAGAATTACATGGATTCTGCCTTCGTGACGGGAATATCTTGTAATCAGGAACTGGCAGCATATTGTATCCGGGGATTTGCAGTCGAAGCATTTGCCGGTTTCTTTGCATGGAGTTTTGACATCGAATCTCTGGGCATTGGCTGGGGCTGCTACATTTCTGGCACGTTTCATTGCTGCGTCAAGGTCGGAACAGACTTTGTTCATTCCCACGATGAATACTACTTTTCTTGGACCCTGGGCAATGCAGGAGACACGATTGGAATTTCCATCAATGTTGACCATAACGCCATCGCTTGTGATTGCATTTGCGCTGGAAAGGAATACATCTGCATCATATGCCGCCATAAGGCTTTCTCTTGGAGACATTTTACTGCGGTCAAGGTAGTTGTAATTGCCATCTTCTAAGGCACTGATCAGCCCTACTTCGGAAGCGCTGGCACAGCCGCCCATTGCAATGGTGCTGCCTTCTGGAATAAGCTCTAATGCCTGCTTCACAGCAGCTTCTTTATCTGCCGCATAGTAGCCGGACATATTGCGGGACTCCAGCCCTTTAATCACCGTCTTCGCCAGGATCTCGTTTCTTTTCTTCATGTTTTCATCCATAATTTTTAACCTCCTGTATTGTGTATATTCGTATATATCAAAAAAGCCCTTGGAAATCCAAGAGCTTTTAATCATGCCGCAGACCGGAATCGAACCGTTTTTCTTAATCTCAAATACTGATAGAAAGGGGCTTTGAAGACTTCATCACGGTTGCGGTGTTCAAAAAGTGTTCAAATGTTTGTCGCATACAAACTTGAAGTTATCTTTTTCCTAATGGCAATGCTATTAAATTTCCCAATAATGCAATAACAGCATATCCAACTACATAAACCCATGCACTTGAGTTATAAAATATAAATATAGATGGCGCAAACATTATTGCTACAATCAAAATATACCAGAAGTTAAAACCATTCCTAATCCCATAAAAAACAGAGGTTATTAAACATATTAGAGGAATAATTACTAACATAACAATCATTGCACTTCCTGTGTTTTTTATAAACCAAGGAACGATATAAAAATCTATCAGCAACAGTAGGTAGAAAACCATGTTCTTTTTTAATTTATCCATCATATCATCATCCTTTCAAATCGTTAAGGAAAGAATCGAAGGTGGTGCAAACGAAAAAGCAGTATTGAGATTTTTCATTAACTGCCCTTTCGTTTGCATCAATTTCGATTTTTTCTGGTTGAACAAAGCGCGTCAACTCTATATGGACTTTTAATTCTGACACTCTATTTATAATAGGATAGCGTGTACACATAGAAACACATAAAATTTATAATTCAGTCCTGTATTATGACACCAGAAATAAGCCTCCCTAAGGAAGCTAAAAAAATATACAGTTATGATACGTTAACAGAGCATATGTGGTTTTGGTTTTATAAAATATTGTTCTGTAGGCAGAGGAATAATCTTACCACCACAGGAAGAGCACTTGCATATATCTTTATTATAAAGAAGACGGATAATGGCAGGTGCATCCATATCTTTCAGCTTGGAAATATATTTTTTGCAGCCAAGGATGTTTCTGCATAGGGTAATCTTTTTCTTCTTATTTCTGGATGAAAGAAGACCGTAGTGCCTGATACGTACAAAACGTTTTGGAGGAACATGCATTAAAAATCGACGGATAAACTCCTCACCAGATATGGTAATCTCCTTCCACTTACCCTGTTTTTTATAATCCTTAGCAGAAAAGGTAACTGTAGCTTCTGTCATACTTTTGATACGGTAGTTGCTGATAGCAATCCGGTGGGTGTATTTTCCAAGGTATCTGATAACAGATTCGGCACCGTCAAATGGTTTCTTGCAATAAGGAATCCATTCCTTTGCATAGCAGGTATTTAACAATTCCTTGAAAGTATAGTAGTTTTTGTAAGGTGCAGCCGATCCATGAAATTCAAGCCTGTCATTTTCCCAGAGCTGCTTAAGTTCAGCCATGTATTTTCCACGAAACGTTTTTGAGATTACCTTAATCGGAAGGAAAAAATCTTTCCCATTGTCTTTCCAATGATTTTTCACATCCAGCCCTCCACCAAGAACAATCGCATGGATATGAGGATGAAAATTCATGGTGCTTCCCCATGTATGGAGGATACAAATATAGCCGATATCAGTCCCGAGATATTTACTATCAGCAGCAAGTTCACTGAGAGTATCTGAAGCCGCATGATAAAGAGCAGTGTATAAGAATTTCTGGTTGCTGTAGATAATGGGATTAAGTTCTTCTGGAACTGTAAAAACTACATGGAAATACGGAGCATCTAAGATATCCTCACGCCGTGCATCTACCCATTTTTCTTTTGGAAACTCCTGACACATAGGACAGCATCTGTCACGGCAGGAGTTATAGTGGACTGACATGCAGCCGCA
>NZ_QTVN01000009.1:0-14767 GCF_003460605.1 Ruminococcus sp. AF31-8BH | reverse complement strand
GTCACGGCAGGAGTTATAGTGGACTGACATGCAGCCGCAATCCTCGCATACGCTTACATTCACACCAAAGGCACCGGTTTTGCAATTCATGATGTGATAAGCGGACTTTCGCTGAGCGGGAGAAATACTGTGTGTGGATTCGAAAGATGGATAAAAACGATGAAAAACATCCTGAATCGTACAATCCTTACTCATGATTCACCACCTTCCGGGTTGTCGAACGGGCTGCGGATTCCAAGAAGTGTCTTGTTGCTCACATGAAGGTAAACATCTGTAGAGCGAGGATCAACATGTCCCAGAAGTGACTGGATATATTTTATTGATTTGATAGACGCAAAACCTTTTATAAGTCCTCACAAATGTTTATAAACCAATGTGAAAATGGCTTAAAATCAAGGTTTTCCGCATATCTTCATTTTTCTTGTCATATCTCCGCATAAGGTGTTTTTGTAAGACCGGGCACCATTTTAGCACCACAGAATATAAGGAGGACGACATGAAAAACGAACTTTTGACTAAGGGTATTATACTTCCGTCCGGCGAAATCGGCAAGGATAAGATAAACCTTGTCGCCGGGGCAATCACGCAGCCGTTCGCGGAAATGGTATGGGTAACGACAGGCGGCGACATGGAAACAATCAACCGCCTTACCAACGTACTTGTAACCATGAACAACCCCACCGACCGGGGCAAGCTGTTCAAAATCATCAAACTGCTTTATGGGCTAATGGGCTTGCCTTTTTCAGAGGAAGCCGAGCCTATGGACGCAGACCCCGACGTTTTGGAATACTTCATCTTTTCTTTCATGGCAGACTTTGGAGAAGTCATGCAAGAACTGATAGCAGAAGAAATGAAATAGCGACCCGCACAGCGGCGTTTCTCACTCTCTCACTGGGAGAACAGGAACGCCGCTATTTTTATGCCCTCATGTTACGCAGTAGGGGCAAAAAAAGCCTTGATTTATCGGGCTTACAGAACGCAAAACAGAGGAAGCAAGGAAAAGATACCTTACCCCTCAAAATCCGCGTTCTACTGCGCAACAAATCTAAAGCAAAGGAGTGATGAAGCTATGGCAGTTTTCCGTGTGGAACGCAACACAGGCTACACCGTAATGAGCAACCACCACTTACGCAATAAGGAGCTTTCCTTAAAGGCAAAGGGGCTGTTATCTCAAATGCTGTCCCTGCCGGAGGATTGGGATTATACCCTTTCGGGGCTGTCCTACATCAACCGGGAAAGTATCGACGCTATCCGTACCGCCGTTTGGGAGCTTGAAAAAGCCGGATATATCACAAGGCGGCAGGGACGCGACGAGAAAGGCAAAATGACCGCTATCGAGTACACCATTTACGAACAGCCGCAGCCGCCGGAATTGGATTGCCCGGTATTGGAAAATCCAACAGCGGATAACCCGATATTGGAAAATCCGACAACGGATAATCCGACGTCGGAAAATCCAACGCAATTAAATAAAGATATACAAAGAACTAACTTACCAAAAAAAGAAAAATCAAATACGGATTTATCAAGTACCCATTCCATTCCTATCCATTCCCTAAATCCCTTGCCTTATGGCGAGGACGAAACGGCACAGCCGCCGGAACGGAAAAGAACGGAAAGGAACGACGCTTACAGAGTGTATGAGGAAATTATCAAAGACAATATCGCCTATGACATTCTCTTACAGGACAGAAGCCTTGACCGCGACCGTCTGAATGAAATTGTTGACCTCATGCTTGAAACCGTCTGTACGGCAAGAAAGAAAATCCGTATTGCCGGGGACGATTACCCCGCCGAGCTTGTGAAGTCAAAGTTTATGAAGCTGAACAGCGAACATATTCGCTTTGTGCTTGACTGTATGCAGGAGAACACCACGAAAATCCGCAACATCAAGCAGTACCTAAAGGCGGTGCTTTTCAATGCCCCGTCTACCATTGACAGCTACTATACTTCCCTTGTCGCTCACGATATGGCAAGCGGCGCGCTTGCACCGAGAAAGCCAAAGTACGGCGACCTGGACTATTACACCTACAACGAGGGCGAAAGCCTGTAAACGAAAAAAGGAGGATTTACCACATGGCACAGAAAACAGGAGCTTTGATTTTTGATGAAACCGCTGACCGCTACGACATTCGCTTTGACATTGCCGACTATTACGGCGGCTTGCATTGCGGCGAGTGCATGGACGTATTCACAGGCGGCAAATGGAAGCCGACCCGGATTGAGTACGGGGACAACTGGTATCTTGTAGGTATTCGCGCCGAGGACTTGAACGGGCTGCGGGTGCGGATTTAACGGGGCGGCGTGAACAACGGACGCCCTTTTTTCACGCCCAAAAGCGGCGTACCACCCTAACACTATCATTACTACCAGGAAAGGAGGACGGTAAACATTGCAGGACGAAATCAACGAAAAAGTGGTTGCGCTCTCGGTCAAGGGAGCAAAGCTGACCGCTGAAATGCTGCAAAAGGCAATCAAAGCCATGCTTGCACAGGCAAAAAAGCAGCAGGAAAAACAGCCCCACGGGAAGCAGACGCTAAAGCAGCTTGCGAAGCAGAACGCGGGGCTTTCCAACATTGAGATAACTGAGGGCAATATCAAAGCCTTTGAGCAGACGGCAAAAAAATACGGTATCGACTTTGCCCTAAAGAAAGACAGCACCGAAACGCCGCCCCGTTATCTTGTATTTTTCAAGGGGCGGGACGCGGACGCTCTGACCGCAGCCTTTAAGGAGTTTTCCGCAAAGAAGCTGACACAGGAGCAAAAGCCCTCTATCCGAAAGGCACTTGCCACATTCCGGGACGCAGCAAAGCAGCTTAATGCGAACCGTCAAAAGACAAAACACAAGGACAGGGAGGTATCGCTATGAAGCCGAATATCAAGAAGTTGCTTATCCTAAACGCCCCCTATCTGCTCTTTGTGTATCTCTTTGATAAAGTCGGACAGGCGGTGCGGCTCTCGCCGGGGGCTGGCCTCTCCGGCAAGCTGCTTTCCATTGGCAGCGGCTTTTCCGCTGCCTTTTCAAATGCCCTGCCGAGTTTTGCCCCTATGGACTTGCTTATCGGCATTGTCGGGGCTGTCGTTATCCGGCTTGCGGTCTATGTGAAAGGCAAGAACGCAAAGAAATACCGTAAGGGCATGGAGTACGGCTCTGCACGTTGGAGTGCATAATTTTAAGTGTAAATGACACATACATGGACGCACAGGAGGTTATGCACATGACTGATTATAGCAAAATTACAGCCCTTTACTCCCGCCTTTCCGTGGGCGATGAGGACAGGGACGGCGGCGAGAGCAACAGCATACAGAACCAAAAAATCTTTTTGGAGAACTATGCCAGAGGGCAGCACCTAACCAATATCCGGCACTACATTGACGATGACGAAAGCGGCAGGTTTTTTGACCGTTCCGCCTACTCCCGCATGATGGACGATGTGGAAAACGGGAAAATCGGTGTCTGCATTATGAAAGACCTTACCCGCTGGGGGCGTGACTATCTCCAAGTCGGCAACGCGATGGAGATATTCAGACGGAACAATGTGCGCTTTATCGCGGTCAACAACGGCATAGACAGCGAGAAGCCCGACACATTGGAGTTTGCGCCCTTTATCAATATCATGTCGGAGTGGTACGCAAAGGACATCAGCAAGAAAGTGAAAACGGGCATTAAGACCAAAGGCATGAGTGGAAAGCCGATTGTCACCGAAGCCCCTTACGGCTATGTCAAAGACCCGGACAACAAGGATTTTTGGATAATCGACGAGGAAGCCGCCGAGGTTGTACGCCTTATTTTCCGCCTGTTTATCGGTGGGAAGAACCGCAACCAAATCGCCGTGCATCTGAAAAACGAGCAAATCCCTACCCCCACTTTCTATATGAAAGACCGCGGGCGGGGAACCTGTAAAAATAAGACACTCAACGAGGATAACCGCTGCAAGTGGAACAAAGCCACCTTGACCAATATCCTCACACGGCAGGAGTATTGCGGCGATGTAGTCAACTTCAAGACTACAAAGCATTTCCGGGATAAACATAACCACTATGTAGACCGGAGCCAGTGGCACATCACAGAAAATGTGCATGAGCCGATTATCAGCCGCAGCGATTTTGAAACCGTACAGCGGATTTTGGAAAACGCACCCGTCAGACGCCCCAACGGGGACGGGGAAATCCACCCTCTGTCCGGCTTGCTTTTCTGTAAGGACTGCGGCGCAAAAATGCACATTCGTATAGATTACCGGAACGGCGGCAAGCGCCATGTTGCCTATTGCAGCGAGTACCACAAGGGGAAAGCCAAGAACCCCAAATGCCATTCTCCGCACATCATGGACGCGGACTTGCTCATGCAGACCATCGCGGAAGTGCTGAAGAAAATCGAGGACTATTCTATCAGCAACCGGGCAGAGTTTGAAGCCTTAGTGAAAAAGAACCTTGCCATGCAGCAGACCGACCAGACCAAAAAGCAGCAGAAGCGTATTCCGCAAATCATGACGCGCCTTGAACAGATTGACAAGGTGCTGAATAAGCTCTATGAGGACAACGCCCTCGGCACGATCCCGCAAGACCGTTATGAGCAGATGTCGCAGAAGTATTCGGAAGAATACTATGCGCTGAAAGCGGAGCTTGCCACGCTCCAAGAGCAGCTATCCGCTTATGAGAACGCGGGAGGACGGGCGCAGAAGTTTTTGAAGCTGACGGAACGCCATGCCGCCTTTACCGACCTTACACCCACCATTCTCAACGAGTTTATCAGCCGGATTGAAGTGCATGAGCGCGACCAGAAAAGGGCGAGATACGCAATCCAGCACATCAGCATATATTTCAATTATATCGGCAAGTTTGAGAATGAAGTGACACAGCTTGCAGAACCGACCGAGCAGGAAATCCGGCAAATGCGGGAGGAAATCGAAGAAGCCAAAAAGGAAAAGAGCCGCGCCTATCACCGGCAGTATTCAAGGGAGTACCGGGCGCGAAACCTTGAAAAGCAGCGGGAGTATGACCGCATGAAAGCGCGGGAATACCGGGCAAGGAGAAAGGCACAGGCAGCTGCCGCACAGCCCGCACAGTAAAACAGAATAACCGTCAACCAAGAGGGATTTTCCGAACTACGGGAAATCCCTCTTTTGCGCCCGGAGAAAGGAGCCGCCTATGGCAGAACAGACCCCCGACAATATCATCACGACCCAGAGGAACGGGCAGACCATTGTTGCGGAGTTATTTTTCAATCACAGCAGCACAGAAACATTCCGCGACAAGCTGCTCAAACTGGTGCTTGCCGACAGTTCGCGTTTATCCGCGTCTGACGGTCAAGAGCCGGAAAAAACAGAAATCTTGCGATAACAGCCGCCCTGACGAACCATTCCCTGTCCGGGCGGTTTCTATTTGAAAATCCTCATTTTCCCCAAGTCAAGAGCCGGGAAAAACACCCGAAAAATGCCCCTATTGCGTAACAGGGGCGCAGAAAGGAGAGTTTATGAGAACAGGGCTGACGAAGCAGGAAAAGACCACCGATATTTGGTTTGACGAGAAAGACCCACTTATCCATATCCGCACCCACAACACCGACTTGAAGAAACGGCTTGCCGCCTACGCCGGACAGCACCCCGACCAGTGCCGCCAGACCGACGCAGACCCCGAAACGGGCTGCATGGAGTTTGATATTGCAAAGGGGCGTTTCTCTTTCCGTCTGACCGCCCCATACAGCGAGAAACGGCGGGAAGCAGCGCGAAGGTATGCCAGAGAAAATAATGCCGCTGACAGGCTGAATTGATATGGATTTGTTCATACTCTTGTGCTATGATATTTATGAATAATGAAACCTTTTCCTCTTTTTTGCGTCTATATAAATAACAGAAAAATGAAAGATAAAGGAGGCTTCTGTTATGAAAAAGAAATGGTTAATAATCACAATGGTGTGCATGGTCTTATTGTGCATTGTGGTAATGGTCTTTCTGTTTACAATGGGGAAAAAACCATATAAAAATCTGGACGCAGCACAAATAGCGTCAGCCAAAGTGCAATTAACGCCGCCAGACAAAACAGTTGAAATTGAGGATATTTCAGAGTTAGTAGGCTATTTGAATGATGTAGTTATCTATAATCAAGATAATTCTTACACAGAATATGTAGGGCAAGGCGTTACTTTTACCCTGATTATGACCGACGGCACACAGACAGAGATTACGGCATATAACCCATTTCTTATAATTGATGGTGTAGGCTATAAAACAAAGTATGAGCCATGCCAAGCACTTAATAGCTATGCCAATGAATTATTAAATTCTGGAACTGCCAATGTGATTTTGGAAGAGCCGCCTGCTTTAGGTTTAGTAAGTGATAACACCTATGTCAGTGCATTATTAGGTGCTTATTCGTGGCAGAAAAAAGATGTTGATGGAAATTCTATAAGTACAACTACCGATAGCGCACACCCTTTAGATTGTGAAGAATTATTATCCCCGCCGTATGAAACACCAGAAGCAACAGCTACACTAAGTTTTACAGAAGAACCCGATACTATTTTAAGTGTAAAATGTTGGAGTGATGAATATTGGGGGAAACCTACTACAAACAGCGAAGATGTAACTATGACTGGAAATGTCCTCACTCTTAAACCGGGCGGGTATATCTATGAAATAATAGCCGACTGGAATACCCAAAACGGTTATGGAGGAACTGCAAGCTATTTTATTTACTTGAAAATGATAGAGTAAAACTAAATAAACCACCTACAAGGGACAGCCGAGAAAATCGACTGTCCTTTTTCTATGCCGACAGGCAGAAAGGAGCGACCAACCATGACGAAACCGAGAGAGAAAACCCGCGAGGAGCTGCAAGCCGAGATTGAGGACGGAAAGAAGAAAATCCGGCAGTTTGAAAATCGGGAAAAGGTGTTGCGTCAAAAGCTATCCAAAGAGGAACGCAGAACACGCAGCCACCGCCTTATCGTCCGGGGCGCAGTCTTTGAAAGCATTGTGCCGGAAGCAAAGACCATGACCGACGAGGAAGCTGCCGCGCTTCTCCGGCTTGCACTGACGAGTGAACCAGCACGGGAATATCTGAAAAAACGAGCCGAAAGCGGGAACGCCGAATAAATCCCTTAGGAACTAAGGGCGCACTTATACACCCTTGCGGGCGTGTGCGCTCTGCCGAGGGCTTATCTCCGCACAGGGAGAGTTCCCCGCGCTCCGATATGGCGGCTTTGCCGCAACAAGGGGCTGCACCCCTTGCGCCGCTTTGCGGCTATCCCTGCACACCCGCAAAAACAGTACACCCGCCGTTGGCGTCTGTACCATTTTTGAGGGCTTTATTATCCTATCCGGGAGGTGATACCCATAGCCATTTACCATTGGAACATCGGCATTGTGAGCCGAGGAAAAGGCAAATCAGCCATTGCCGCAGCCGCCTACCGAAGCGGTGAAAAGCTGACAAACGAATGGGACGGAATGACCCATGACTACACCCGCAAAGGCGGCGTTGTCCATACAGAGATCATGCTGCCGCCCCATGCCCCGCCCTCTTTCTCTGACCGCTCAACCTTGTGGAACAGCGTGGAGCTTTACGAGAAAGCCGGGAACGCCCAGCTTGCCAGAGAGATTGACGCGGCGCTCCCCATAGAATTATCCAGAGAGGAACAGATCCGGCTTGTCCGGGAATACTGTTCCTCTCAATTTGTTTCCAGAGGAATGTGCGTTGATTATGCCATTCACGACACCAACAGCGGCAACCCCCATTGTCATATTATGCTTACCATGCGCCCCCTTGACGAGCGCGGAGCATGGGCGGCGAAATCCAAAAAGGAATATGACCTTGACGAAAACGGCGAGCGTATCCGCTTGCCAAGCGGAAGATACAAAACCCACAAGGTTGACCTCACAGGCTGGAACAGCCAAGAGAATGCGCTTGTTTGGCGCAAGGCATGGGCTGATATTTCAAACGACTATCTTGAGCGTGCCGGAAGCCCGGAGCGTATCGACCACCGCAGTAACGCCGAGCGCGGCATTGACGAAATACCGACCGTCCATATGGGCGTGGCGGCTTGCCAGATGGAGAAGAAAGGTATCGCCACCGAGAAAGGCGAACTGAACCGCAGTATTCAAAAGGCAAACCGCCTTATCCGGGAAATCCGGGCGCAGATTGGGAAGCTCAAAGAGTGGATTGCCGACCTGTTCAAAGCGCGGGAAACCGCCCCGAAGCAGCCGCCGCAATCTCCCAACCTTGCAAATCTGTTGATGAAGTATTTGAGCGTTCAGAGAGAAAAGAGCCGGAAGTATTCGCAGCGATGGCAACAACAGCACACAGCCGATGAACTGAAAACCATAGCGGCAGCGGTCAACTATCTTTCCGAGCATGGTATCTCTAATCTTGATGAGCTGGACGCTTCTCTTTCCTCTGTCAGTGATAAAGCCTATTCAATCCGGGAGGGAATGAAAACCACCGAGGAACGCATGAAGAAGCTGCAAAAGCTAATTGAATACGGGAAGAACTATACAGAGTACAAGCCCATTCACGATGAGCTGAAAAAGCTGCAAAACGGCTGGACAAACAAGCGCGACAAGTACGAGGAAGCCCACCGCGCCGAGCTGACCCTATGGAACGCAGCAAGCCGCTATCTCCATGCAAATCTGCCTAAAGGAACAAAGACCTTGCCTATTGCGGAATGGGAACAGGAATATGCTGACCTCAAAACACAGAGGGAAGCGGAATATGACACGCTGAAAGAGACCCGCGCCGAGGTTGCCGAGCTTCAAAAAATCCGCAAATGCGTGGATATTGCACTCCGCGCCGACCAGCCGGAGCAGACGCAGAGCCGCACCAAGCGGCACGATATAGACCGCTGAAAGGAGTTGAACTTTTATGTATTACACCCAAGAACAGATAGACCGCGCCAACCAAGCCGACCTTGTTTCTTTTCTGCAAGGACTGGGCGAGCAGCTTACCCGCGCCGGACAGGAGTACCGCTGGAAGCGGCATGACAGCCTGACAATCCGGGGAAACAAGTGGTACAGGCACAGCCAGAGCAAAGGCGGCGGCCCCATTGATTTTGTCATGGAGTTTTTCGGCAAGAGCTTTACCGAAGCCGTTGAAATGCTGACAGGAGAAAAAGGCGCAGCCCCGCCGCCGGACAGACCAAGCCCCGCGCCCCTCTCTGACTTCCGACTACCACCCCGCAGCACCGACAACCGCATAGCGAGGAACTACCTCACAGCCGCCCGCCGCATTGACGAAGATGTGACGGGCTTTTTCTTTGCCACCGGGGATATTTACGAGGAAGCCGCCCACCACAACGCCGTATTCATAGGGCGGGACGAGGACGGAATACCGCGCTACGCCCACAGCAAGGGAACGGCGGGAAACTTCCGGCTTGATGTGAAAGGCAGCGACAAAGCCTTTAACTTCTGCTACCGGGGCGAGGGCGAAAGATTGTTTGTTTTTGAAGCCCCGATAGACCTCTTATCTTTCCTCTGTCTGTTCAAAAAGGACTGGCAGAGGCAAAGCTATCTGGCGTTAGGCGGCGTGGGAGAAAAAGCCCTGCTGCGTTTCCTCTCTGACCGTCCGAACATCAAGACCGTTTACCTCTGCCTTGACAGCGACCAAGCCGGAAACGACGCTTGCAGCCGCCTTGTGGAGCTTATGCCGGAGGGCTTGACCGTCCACCGCCTTATCCCTCTTTTCAAAGACTGGAATGAGGTACAGACGCGCAGGGGAGAAATCACAGACGGGAAGTATCTCCGCGAAGCGGTCTATGGACTGAAAGAGCCGCCGCAGGAAGAAACCGTTGAGATTATCCGCATGAGCGAGGTTGACACACAGACCGTTGAATGGCTATGGGAGCCGTATATCCCCTTTGGGAAAGTAACCATAGTACAGGGCAACCCCGGCGAGGGAAAGACCACCTTTGCCCTACGCCTTGCCGCCGCCTGCACCACCGGGGGAACGCTGCCGGGAATGAAGCCCTTGCCGCCATTCCAAGTAATTTACCAGACCGCCGAGGACGGTTTGGGCGATACCGTCAAGCCCCGCTTGATGGAAGCCGAAGCCGACCTTGACCGCGTGCTTGTGATTGATGAAGCCAAGCGGGAGCTTACCCTCTCCGATGAGCGCATAGAAAAGGCAATCACGCAGAACGGGGCGCGGCTGATTATCCTTGATCCCATACAGGCGTACATGGGCGAAAAAACCGACATGAACCGGGCAAACGAAGTGCGCCCCATGTTCCGCCGCCTTGCCGATGTTGCCGAGCGTACCGGGTGCGCCGTTATCCTTATCGGACATCTCAACAAAGCTGCCGGAGGGCAGAGCGCGTACCGAGGATTAGGTTCTATCGACTTCCGCGCCGCAGCAAGGAGCGTCCTGCTGATCGGGCGCGTGAAGCGAGAACCGAATGTGCGCGTCATCATTCACGACAAATCTTCCCTTGCGCCGGAGGGAAAGCCCGTTGCCTTTTGCCTTGACCCGGAAACAGGCTTTTCGTGGATAGGCGAGTATGATATTACCGCCGACGAGCTGCTGTCCGGCGCGGGCGGCAACAACGCCACCAAGACCGAGCAGGCGGAACGGCTGATACTTGACCTGTTGGCAGACGGGAAAGAGCTTGCCAGCGAGGACATTGTAAAGGCCGCAGCCGAAGCCGGAATATCCGAGAGGACGGTGCAGAACGCCAAGCGCGGCATGGGCGGCATTTTAGGCGCAAGGCGTGTCGGCGGTCAATGGTACAACTTCATCAAGAAGAAGCAGCCACCCGAACCCGCAAGCTGAAAGTGCAAAACGCAGACCCTTTGCACTTTGCACTTTCGCACTTTCACGATAATTTGCGTCAATAACTCAAAAAAGCACTTGACAAAACGCTTCATGGGGCAATACCGAGGATATAAAGCCATATATCGACCCCATGTTTGAAAATAACGTGCTGCTGACGCAGACCGAAAGGCTGATGATGAGTAGCCGCCCGAAGCACCCGAAATATGCACGAAACAAAAACGTACTTGTAATCGGCGGCTCCGGCAGCGGCAAGACGAGGTTTTTTGTAAAGCCCAACTTAATGCAAATGCACAGCAGCTATGTTGTAACCGACCCGAAAGGAACGGTTTTAATCGAGTGCGGGAAGCTCTTGCAGCGGGGCGGGTACAAAATCAAGGTGCTAAACACCATCAATTTCAAGAAATCCATGCGGTACAATCCCTTTGCCTATCTCCGCAGCGAAAAGGATATTTTGAAACTGGTAAATACCATTATCGCCAACACCAAAGGCGACGGGGAAAAATCCGGCGAGGATTTTTGGGTGAAGTCGGAACGGCTTTTTTACTGCGCCCTTATCGGCTACATCTGGTACGAAGCCCCGGAGAATGAGAAAAACTTTACGACGCTGCTTGAAATGATAAATGCGTCGGAAGCCCGCGAGGACGACCCGGAATTTCAATCCCCCGTTGACCTCATGTTTGAACGCTTGGAAGAAAAAGACCCGGAACATTTTGCGGTGCGCCAGTACAAGAAGTTTTTGCTGTCTGCCGGAAAAACAAGAAGCTCTATCCTCATTTCCTGCGGTGCGCGGCTTGCACCCTTTGACATTCGGGAGCTGCGCGAGCTGATGGAAACCGACGAAATGGAGCTTGACACCTTGGGTGACCGAAAGACCGCGCTTTTTGTTATTATCTCCGACACCGACGACACCTTTAACTTTGTTGTATCAATCCTTTACACACAGCTTTTCAATCTGCTTTGTGACAAGGCAGATGATGTGTACGGCGGGCGGCTGCCTGTTCATGTGCGCTGTCTGCTTGACGAGTTTGCAAATATCGGGCAGATACCGAAGTTTGAAAAGCTCATTGCCACTATCCGAAGCCGTGAAATCTCCGCGTCCATCATCTTGCAGAGCCAGTCGCAGCTAAAGGCTATCTACAAGGACAACGCCGATACCATTGTCGGCAACTGCGATACGACCCTGTTCTTGGGCGGAAAGGAGAAAACGACCCTTAAAGAAATGTCGGAAATCTTGGGGAAAGAAACGATTGACAGCTTCAATACTTCCGAAACAAGAGGACGGGAGCTTTCCCACGGGCTGAACTATCAGAAGTTAGGCAAGCAGCTTATGAGCGAAGATGAAATTGCGGTCATGGATGGCGGGAAATGTATCTTGCAGCTACGCGGGGTGCGCCCGTTCTTCTCCGAAAAATATGATATTACCAAACACCCGAAGTACAAGTACCTTTCCGACTTTGACAAGAAAAATGCCTTTGACATGGAAAAGCACTTGCGCCGCCGTCCTGCAATCGTAAAGCCGGACGAGGTATTTGACTATTACGAAGTTGACGAAGCAGATTTGCAGGAGGATACAGAATGAATAAGCGTATCAGAAAGAAAAAGGCAAAACAGCAGCTAATCCGAGCTATCAGCGGGCTTGTGGAAGCAGCCGAGGAAATGCAGCGGGAACAGGAACGCAGGACAAGACAGGCAGGTATTTCCTATATCAAGTATATCGAAGCTGTCCGGGAACGGCAGTACGGCATTATGCCTGTCTACACACCACTTTTTGAAAAGGAGGGAGCTTAAAGTAAAAATAATAAACACGGGCTACATGGTACGCGCCCCTACTCCTTGCGCGTATCGCGGCAGGAAGCCGCACCCTTACAACTGAATACCGCCGCGCCGCAGCAACAAACGCAGCGCGGGGACTTATGACCGCGGCAGTTATCGAAAACTGACCGCCGTTTTTTATGCCCTTTTTCGGGCAGCCGCACAGCGGCAGAAAGGAGTTATATTATGGCATTTTTCAACAGCGCAGTAGGCGTTTTACAGACACTCGTTATCGCTCTCGGAGCAGGTCTTGGCATTTGGGGCGTTATCAACCTCTTGGAGGGCTACGGAAATGACAACCCAGGTGCAAATGCTCATGTGCGGTAAAGTAATAAAAAGATTTAGGTAGCCGCCTTAACTATTCCTAAATAAGATAATATGCACAGTATTTTCTCGTAAATAGAAAATAAATTATTGCATTTTACCAATTATTATGTTAAAATGACAATGTAACAAAGAGCTATGTATTTTTAAGGAAAGGGAGGAACTTATGAATTTAAGAAAATCTATTTTAGCACTTTCAGTAGTAGCTGGAATTGTAGCTGCTCCAATGACTGTATTTGCCGCTCATACTCATAGTTGGGGTTCTCCCCAGTACTATGGATATGAAGATGAAATGCCTGGTATATATGATGACGGGGATAAATGTGCGACACGTCATGTATATAATTACAAACAATGTTTAATTTGTGGAGAAGTAAGCATTTATGAAGTTGAGACGATTGAAATGTCTCACAAATGGGTGAATGGTGCATGTGTATATTGCAACAAAGGTTACGCGAAAGAGATAAATTAACATAGTATCATTACCGGCAAGTTTATGATCAAAAAATAGAAAGCATTGAGAATATTTCAAAATTTCTTGAAAGTACTCTCAGTGCTTTCTTTGATAATATGAAAGGAGAAATAAATGCAAAAAAAACAACTTTCTGTATTAGTACTAATTATTTTATGCTTTTTATTAGGATGTAACAGAGAAACACCAAAAGATGAATCTCAACAAAATTATGAAGATGAATCTAATATTTCTAAAACAAATGGAGAAGAACTTGTAAATATAAACAGTGAATTGTTAGGTTCGACTCCTTTTGATATCCAAATCGATAAAACAGCATTGCAGACTAGAAAAGAAACAGAAACAGAAGTTACAATAAAGACAAATTTAACAGACTGGGGTTATACTGTTTCTTCTGAAAAAGGGAAAATATCTGATATAAATAAAAATTCATTCATATATATAGCACCTAAAGATGAGAGGGATGATACTATAAAAATACAATTATCGGACTATGAAAATGGCATATCATATGAATATACAATTCCACTTATTTTTGCGGGAAACAATGAACATTCTTTAGATAAATTCAAGGAAAATCTTTCAAGATTACCTAATAGTTAGTAAAGAGTCGATAGACTAAAGTACCACCATCCTCTTTTATTTCAACTGAATATCCATCCCGCCGCACCGCAGCGGCACATGAAGCAGTAAATCCGAAAAAGATTTGCTGCTTTTTTTGCGTCCATTTTTGGCAAATTTCCAAAAGTTCCGTATTAGACAGTGAAACCAAAAAAGGCTGCCATTTTTTTCAGACAGCGGGCAAAACGCAGCTTCCGAAACGCCTTATTGTCGGGAAAGACCGAGCCGCCGGAAAAGTTCTTGCCGGAAAGTCCGTCCATTCTGCTCTTTTGTGGTTTGTAGGGAGTAAGGGAAAAACGCCAGCCCGCAGCCTTTTATAAAAAAAGCTGGTTATAGATTTTCTGAAAAAGTGGCAGTAGCAAGTGAACGGCAGGCCGGCAGTTTCTTAGAGCAAGATTCTACCGCAGTACCAAAATTCGCTTTTCGCTCATTTTGCCCCTGCGGGAATCTTGTTGGGGAGTGCCTTCCCCAAACCCTGCTTATGCGGCTTACGCCGCTTATCCCGCCGCAGCCATGCGGCAGCCGAAAGGAGGTTTTTACCATGCGAAAACGATATAACACACCGCACCGCAGCCGGGTAGTCAAGACACGCATGACCGAGGAAGAATACGCCGAGTTTGCGGAAAGGCTTTCTGCCTGCAACATGAGCCAAGCCGAGTTTATCCGCCAAGCCATAACCGGGGCAGCCATACGCCCCATCATAACCGTTTCCCCCGTCAACGACGAGCTGCTTGCCGCTGTTGGGAAGCTGACCGCCGAATACGGCAGGATCGGCGG
>NZ_QTVN01000008.1:233173-234359 GCF_003460605.1 Ruminococcus sp. AF31-8BH | reverse complement strand
ATCAAAGAAAACTGTCCATTAACATCAACTCTCGTGATCGGGTTATCATCACAGTATGCATACAGGTTCTTCTCGCCCAGCATATCGAGATTGTCCCTTAAAACCTGTGTGTCATCCGCGCTGATGAATCTGCGGATTGCAGGATCGTAGTAACGGCTGCGGCAGTAATGCAGGCCGATTTCCAGCTGTCATAGGTATATCTTACAACCACCGTTTCGCCCTTGTCAATATGACTTCAACCACCATTCTGCCATTTCAAAACTACATATAAATTTCTATTTCAATAATTCTGGAATTGTTCAGTATTTCATAAAATAAAACCAGGAAATCAACAGCATACAGTACTGCAATTTCCTGGCTTGGTAAACACCTAATTTTCTATTTTCCCTCCAGTAAAGCAAGCTTTTTTTTCAGAAGCAAAAGTTCTCTTTCCGCATTGTCAGCGCGCCTACGCTCTTTTTCTGTATTCTTTCGCTCCTCTTCTTTTCCAAGTTCTCTCCCGAGTTTTTCCCCAAGCTCTTTTCCCAATTCTCTCCCGGCCTCGAATTCCTCTTTTCGTAGCAACTCTTCTTCCCATTCCCGGTCGTATTCAAATATACTCATTGCGACTACCTCCGCACGATGCTTCAGAAGAAATTCCCGAAGAATTCCTTCCTGAATGCATTCTTCCACTGCTTTTTCTACCGCCTCGTTTAAACTCAGCGTTTTCTTGTATGTTCTTACTTTTGACACGTACTGGGCATATTCCTTCAGGATCTGGCAGCTTTCCATGAGCTTCTGGTTGTAGCCTTCATTGATATTAATTACCAGAACCTTCAGTTCCAATGCAGGCTCTCCATTGGATGTTTCGTATGCATCGGACAAACGGTGTTCCATCCGTTCTCCAATCTTACGGTTCCCGTTATAGAATACAATAAACTGCGGTGCGGGAATTTTCTGCTGTCTGTTGGAGTATAAGGAAATTCCTTTTTCCTTTATATACTTCTCGTATTCCTTGGCTATGTACATCAGATCACGCAGGGGAATATTAGGATTATACGTAGACTGATGCTCCCAGAGAAACAAAGCCAGGTCCAAAATAAATGCCAGATCATTTTTCATGCTCATGTATATAGCATTCTCCAGGGTCACAATCTCCAGCTGAGCACAATCACTGTAGTTTTTCCCATTTAGTGCATTGTACAAG
>NZ_QTVN01000008.1:0-233163 GCF_003460605.1 Ruminococcus sp. AF31-8BH | reverse complement strand
TCGTATTCCTTGGCTATGTACATCAGATCACGCAGGGGAATATTAGGATTATACGTAGACTGATGCTCCCAGAGAAACAAAGCCAGGTCCAAAATAAATGCCAGATCATTTTTCATGCTCATGTATATAGCATTCTCCAGGGTCACAATCTCCAGCTGAGCACAATCACTGTAGTTTTTCCCATTTAGTGCATTGTACAAGGACAGCAGATTTTTCTTATCTGAAAAAAGCATTCGAAAAATAGTATCCTTGTACTTCCTGTTTGCAGCCGGGAGGATGTTCTGCTCCTCCTGTACTCCACTGTCAGCTTGTAGTTCCATCATAATAGGTGCTCCTTTCCCAGGAGACCTGAATACACTTATTCCGAAATCTCCTGCTCTTAAATATTTTCGGGTTAAAAGCATAGATTTCTGAAATGTGTTTAGATGATACAAGACAGTGCCAGCGCACCTTGATAATTGAAAGAAATATGCTTTGTATTTATCTTAGCACAGTCTGTGCTTTTTGGAAATAGGAAATATATTAAAAATATATAAAATAAATTTTATAGATTATATATTGAGGACAATATTTTACAGATGGTTTTTTTCTATGCGTTTTTCTCGCTTTTTAAAGCGTCGATGCTTTTTCGGAGGATTTCGGGGAGAGGCATGCCCATGAGACCGGCGTTTTCTATGATGGAAAGTGCCTCGTTGCAGATGAATCCGATGCATACAGCATCACGAACATATTCTGTACCCATCAGGGAATCTAACTGTGCGCCTACCAGAACATAAAATAGTGTCATCGCTTTTCGGCAAAGTCCTTTCCAGCCTGCATGACTTTCCAACGCTCCATTTTGGGATTTGGGACTTTTCTGGAAGACTACGGGCAAAAGGATACCGCCAGTCAGCCAGTCGATGGTCATAAAAATTATCAGGGTCTGCAAGGATTTATCCCATCCACCCAGCAAAGAAATGACGGTGCTGCCGATAAAGCTTATAATCGTTATAATTCGGTACTTCATTTTTCACCTTCTTTCAAAAAAAGAGTATAAAAAGGGAATGGTTAGTCGAAAATACCAACCATCCCCTGTGGTTTTGATTTACACTAGCTTGGAAATATACATTCTAAATTTTACATATCACCGCTTTCTTTTTTTACTTTCTTCATAAAGCTTTTTGCGTTCTTCCCGCATTTTAGTTTTTTCTTCCAGTATACGCTCACGTTCTTTTCTTTGCGCAAAATCTCTGTCAGTGGTAACATTCACGTCCCATTCTTTCAACTGATTCATAATTTGTTCTTTCTCTTTTTCATCATTAAAAATAACAAAAAACTGATCAAAAATGTTCAAGGAAAAATAAATTCTCTCGATCGTCGTCATTCGTTTGCCTTTTGGCGTCAATGCTTTATTAGAGAAAAAAATTCCTTCCCACCTTTCCCCCCTTACTACCCCAATGTCTCCATAACTAATCACTTCGAGTTCTTTCCATTTAAAATTCCTTTTTGTTCCAAACCAGCATACAGTGCACCCTTCCCGATTTAGTTCTACCACTCTTGCATGAGGTAATACAAAAAAAATTATAAGACTTAGTAAAAGAATAAAAGAAAATATTGTCCAAAAGTTTCTCGAACTAATTGGAGGTTCTATGAATGCTGTTAATATACAAATAACAGCCAAAAGTCCATCTGCATAAAATGGTTTTTTCGATAAAATTTTCATTTATACCTCCAATCTGAACTACCTTTATACAGAATATGCATTAGACGGTCTATAGGTTCTTTTAGGTCTTTTTTTCAAAGTTCCAGCGGAAGACTTCCAAATGTTATAATTAACAGAAGTACCAGTTCTTCCATCAAAATACCGTCCTTGTCCTATCTTTTTTTCCCAATAGACATGTTGTTCCTGTGTCCTTTTCTGTGATGCAGAACTAGAAACGCCCAAAGACACACTGGCTGCAATTGAGCTTGCTCCAACTCCATAAGTTGCTCCCCAGGTAACAGCAATAGTATTTTCAAATCCAGTTGCTGAAAGTGCAAATCCAGTTAAATTGCTTATAAATGTAGTGGCAAAAAAAGCTGTACTAGCATTACTGATAATAGCAAGCAACGAATCTTCTCTTTTGTAACTATATTGCCCTGCATAAATTGCGCTAAAAATTCCACCACCAATAGCACCCACTATTTTGAGGATAGCTTTGTTTGCACTTCCAAATCCACCAGCTATACCGCCAGCTATAGCTGCGGCAATCATATCTCCAGCAGTATATTCCTGCCCTGTTACAGCAGCAGCTACTCCTCCCGCCAAAACATTCATAGCGGCTCCAATTACAGCTCCAGCTAAAATATTCCAGCATTGTCCATCGCCATCAACTCTCGTAATCGGGTTATCATCACAGTATGCATACAGGTTCTTCTCACCCAGCATATCAAGATTGTCCCTTAAAACCTGTGTGTCATCCGCGCTGATGAATCTGCGGATCACAGGATCGTAATAACGGCTGCGGCAGTAATACAGGCCGGTCTCCACGTCATAATAATATCCCTTATAACGGAACGGGTTTCTTGCTCCCACCTTGTCTTTTAAGGTTCCTTCAATCTTAACTACCTGTCCCCAGCTGTCATAGGTATATCTTACAACGACCTTTCCATCCTTGTCAAGAAGACCGATGATGTCATTCTGGGCATTTCTAAGGTACATATAGATCTCACTCTCATAGGTCAGCGCGATCACATTTCCTGAGGAATCATAACGGTACCAGAGCGTTTTCTCACTTCCTGTCCTCTCTGAGGCAAGCAGATCACCAGCATAGCACATCTGGGTGACAGCACCGTCCACGACTTTCCTGATCCGGTGTCCGGCATAGTCATAGGAATACTGGATATTCTTTCCATTTGATACTGCTGCAAGGGCATTTCCTAATGTCCAGGTATACCTGGTGCTTCCCTTTGTGAGCATGTTTCCGGATGCGTCATAAGTCATTGCAACGCCGTTCCATTTGATCAGCTTATCCTTCCATACAGAATCAAAGGTTCCTGTTTTTGTCACAGAAGCGGAAGCTGGAAGGGTTCCTGATGCATAGGCATATTCCTTTTCACTGACCAGGTTTCCTCCAATATCGTAAGCATAGGTGACTGTCTTGTTCAGGATCTGGTTGTTCTCACGGATCAGACGGTTCAGTTCGTCATACTGGTAAGTCACGGTTTTGGTTGTTCCACCGGATGCATTGGTATCGCTTACCTGATACTGGGTGATGTTCCCGTTCTGGTCATAGGTATAGCCGTAATTACTGCCTCCGACCTGCATGGAAGACGGCAGGCCGTTTTCCCTGGTACCGCTGCCGCTGTATTCGTAGATCGCACCGCTGATGGCTGCAGGGGTATGCCACAGTTGGTTTGCAATACGACCCAGCGGATCGTACTCCGTTGTCCGGTAATAATTCTTGGATGCAGACGCGGTGGTCTCCCTTCCGTCCTTATCGTAGCTGTAGGTTGTGGCAATTCCATAAACTCCTGCCCCATGGTACATACGGGTCATATTATTATTGACATCATACGTATATTCATAGTAATTGTCCGCGTTATCCCTTGCACGCATCAGGCGGTCCAGGAAATCATAATCAAACTCATAGCTCTTTCCGGTCATATGACTGGTCACTTTTGCAAGGTTTCCACTCCGGTCATACACGTATTCATTCAGCTTCTGCTCGCTGCCGGAAGCCGGCTTGTAATAGCTCAGGAGCACACGGTCCTGTCCATCATAGGTAAAGCGGACATAATCACCGTTTGCATAAGTGGTCTTCAGCAGGTTTCCGTTGGCGGCTTCGTATTCATACCCGATGATCTGTTTTCCTGCTGCAGATTCTCCTGTAAGGTTTCCGAATGCATCATACGCAAAACCATAACTGAACCCATTGTGGCTGATCCCGGTAAGCCTGTCCTTTGTATACGTATATGTATTTTTAACCGTACTTTTGGTTCCGTTCTGGGTCACATCATGGGAGACAGAAGAAAGACGGTTTGCACTGTCATAGCCATAGGACAGTTTATTTCCCCTGGCATCTGTTACTGCTGTGAGCTGGTCCCGGCTCTCATTCCATGTATACTTCACAGTGTTGTTTCTGGCATCCGTCACTGAGGCAGTATAGTTCCTGCTTGTGGTCATTGCTTTATCCAGCCAGATTCCCCTGCTGGTTTCTGCAGGATCCACGCATCCGCTCTTTTTGACATTTCCTTTGTCATCATATTCCAGGCTGTAGACCATGCCCTGGGCAGAGGTGCCCTTTACAGGGTTATGCTTTTTATCATATTCATAAGTAAATTTGTTGCCTTTTGCATCCGTAACACCGGTCAGGTCATTGGTGCTGTTGTACTCAAATTTTGACGCCTGCTTCTTGGCATCCACGACTGAGATCACGTTATTCTTATCATCATAGGTATAGCTCTGGCCAAACTCTTCACGGAACAGGGAAAGCCCGTCGAAAAAGGCAATGTTGGCATTGTGGCAGTAAGTGTAGGAGATCCGGATGCTGGAATATGCCTTTTTGGCAACATAAATATCGCTCAGGAACTGCCAGTCCAGGATATCCGGGCTGAAATTGGTATAGTGGGTGTCATTTGTGCCGTCCGTGCATACAAAGACCACTTCCACACCGAACCGGCGGGCGGTGTCATTGGAGGTTTCCGGCAGGGCTGTTCCGCGTCCCCATGCATTTACCATGTAGGTGTCCCCGGCTGCTCCCTGTATATCCAGTGTTTTGGTAAGCTTCTTGTTCTTTTCCGGGTTTCCAAGGAATTTGTATATATGCTCTTCCAGGCCGCCGATGCTTTCCGTAACTTTTGCAGTTGAAAGCATTCCGTAATACCCCTTGTTGGACATGGTAAAGTTAGCCTGGGGCAGGAACGCATATTCCTTCCCTTTCAGGACCGCATACCAGATCTCCCCATTGTTCTTTTCCATGACCCCGTTCACGGCAACCGTCTCACCGGATTTCACGCTTCCCCTGACTGTGGAGGATTTTGACGGCTTCTCATAGCAGCTGTCTGCTGCGGACATCTTTCCGTATACATAGTTCCAGTAGATACGGATAACGTAGTCAGCAGATATATAACCGCAATAACGCGTTTCGTCAATCTGCATGCCAACGTAATACCAGGTTTTTCCACCGGAATCCTTCTGTTTTGCCCCGATTGCAAGGCTTGTCCCTTTCGGGATCGCCTCCTGGACCGGGGTTCCCGTATCAGATGCAGATGCCCTGAGGACTGCCCCGGTAACGCCGACCACTGCAGTCGCATTGCAGGAACTTCCCCCCAGATACGGTGTCACGCTGCTGGAAAGGATATAGCCCCACTGGCCGGATGCATTCTTCACATGGTGCCATTTTTTGCCATCTGTATCCGTATATCTTGCATATCCGGCAAGATGCTGGTTTTTGACAACAGAGGCCACCTGGGTTCCGCTGGTGGACGGAAGGTTATAGATGACACCCGCAGCAGTCGCCATCAGTGCCTCCTGCATGGGGATGAAACTGTTTTCTCCCAGTTTGACCAGACAGTCTTCCGTATCACCGGTTTTGCTGAAACCGGAGGTGCTTCCCCTGTGGAACTCCCCATTGTCTACCAGATTGCACCGGTTGGCAGTGGTCCCGGTTTCCAGCTGTGCCATATCCCCATACATGGTTCCCACTGCATGCCATACAACCATATAGATCTTTATGGAATCGCTGCCCGCATCTGCCGGAATGGTAAAAGTCCTTTTCAGCCTTACGAAATCCGTAGTGGTCTTTTTCAGGACTTCGCTGTCCAGCAGGTGCTGTGTACCATCCTTATCCAGGTAGCGGACCCTCAGCAGGCAGCCTCCATCCTCTGCGGCTGATGTCACGGCAGCCTTCACATACATGGAAGCGGTGTAGGTTTCGCCTTTTTTCACGGTTACATTCTGTGCCCAGTAGGCATAGCTGGTCTGTGCAGTACACTCCGCTTTTAAGGAACGGTTCCCAACCATGCAGTACTTTGTATCTGTATTTACAGATGTGGTTCCCGTGCCTTCGGCATATACCTTTGGTGTCCAGCCGATGGTCTTCGCCTGGATGATCGGGTCCTTGAGGAGCTGGACGATGTTGGACTGAAGCTTTGTGGCATTTTCAAGGCGGTTCACATGTTTTCCATCCTTCGTGTATTTTCCGCTGGCAGCATGCCCGAACCCGTCATGGATATGGAGCAGGTTACAGCTGTTATCAAAGCGGTAGATCTCACTGCGGCCTTTGGAATCCGTAAATTTGGTACTGTTGTATCCGTAGGTCAGTGTAAGTGTATTTCCCGCTGTAGCCCCGCCATACTCTGCAATGCTTTTTACCCTGTATGGGGCAGTTCCATAGTATCCATATTTCAACTGGTATCCGTCTGCGTTTACCACAGAGCTTAAATTGCCATTGGAAGCAAACGTATATTTTGTTACGGTTCCATCCATATCCGTAACAGAAGTCAGCATATGTGATGTGTATGCAAATGCAATGGTCTGTCCGGATGGCATCGTGATCTGGCTAAGGTCTGTGGCTGTCCCGTTTGCGTCTTTCAGATAGGTAAAACTGGTAACCCTTCCAGCCCCGTCCGTAATTTTTGCAATACGGCTATTGCTGTAGGTGATGGCAAGTGTATTGCTGTTTTTGTCCCGCACCTTGATCAGATAACCATTGCTGTCAAATACCAGCAGGTTATCCTCTTTGTCCCGGATCACATAGGGTTCCGCAGTACCGGAGTTTACGGTGAGGGTAAATTCCAGTCCGAATTCATCCTTCCAGGTCTTCTTGCTGCTGTCATAATAGAAGTAATGGACTGTGCCGTCCCCGTCTACATGCTGGTAATAATCCGTTCCTGCAATTGTTACCTTTTTTAAGGTCTGGTGGTAGTTCAGACGGAATCCCAGCCCGTATCCAAGATTTTCCTTACGGTTATTGGAATTGTATACGTGCTTCAGGGAAACCGGCATGAGGCTTCCGCCCATTGCGAAATCCGTACGCTCAAGGATCAGGTTTCCATTGAAGTCATTGACATGCACGGTGCCCGCCCTTCCGGCGTCCTGGCTGTGATAGTTCCAGAAATCTTCCAGACCGGAATAATTTGCATATGTAATATCAATGCGCGGACGCATGTCCTGATAGCCGCTGTCACAGTCAGAAGAAAGAAAACTTGTATACCCTGAAAGCTCATAATCGTCCTTGAACATCAGGCCGAAATTCTTCCCATTCTGGTACCAGTCTTTTACAAGCCTTGTGATATCCAGGGTTATGTATTTCTGTTTGTCTGCTGTATATCTGCAGGAATCCTGGACGGTCTCCTCATAAACAGGTTTGTTGTACCAGTTGATCGTGGAAGAATCCCAGTCCTGCATGACGCGGTGCACATTAACTGTCCTCTCTTTTCCATCTGTTGTCAGGGAT
Source organism: Ruminococcus sp. AF31-8BH (assembly GCF_003460605.1). GTDB lineage: Bacteria > Bacillota > Clostridia > Lachnospirales > Lachnospiraceae > Blautia_A > Blautia_A acetigignens. Next base: position 225,745 of record NZ_QTVN01000008.1, on the reverse strand, counting down.
ACCAGCACCAGTCTTGCGTTCAGCACCATGTCACCGGTGCTGATCTCTGGCAGTACAAATTTCACAAAGCTTCTCTGGATATTGTCCCCGCCCATTGTTTTCAGAAACATATTTGTCTGGAAGTTGTCTTCTTCATGCTTGGAATCCACATGGGCATCCATAATATCTTTTGCTTTTTTGGATGTGGTCGTCACCGGATCCAGGACAACGGGGAAACAGCGGTCCGGCGCATCCAGCCACTTTTCATCTGCCTCAAAAGAAATTTTACAGTGTGCATCATCTTCCTGGGTAAAAAGGAGACGGATCTCATCAGAGCGGCTGCCTGCGGCATCCTGCATGTATGGAGCACACACAGTAAATACCTCATCCCCTTTTTCATTTAGGAATGCCACATAGTCCCCATCCTGTACCGCTTTTAATCCTTTCATATGGTACAGATAAGTAAAGGATCTGGCTGCACGGGCTGATCTCAGGATAAAGTCTTCCTTGACTTTCTCTCCCAGCGTCTGGCATCTCATGTCCACATCTCCAAAAATTTCCGGATACAGGGTCCCGGCTTCTGTCTTTTTCCCAACAGCGTGGGCTGCACCCTGTACGCCCCATGAAAGCATACAGCCGTCTTTTGATAAGGAGACCAGAGCACTGTCATCCCCCTGACCGGCCAGACAGCATTCCAGCGCCTCTTTTTCTTTCCATCTGCCGTCTGCATCTTCATAATGCACGGCTTCCAGAAAGATCTCTCTGGTAAAAGAATGATCCTGGTTTTCATACAGCTTTGAATTTTCCGTACGTTTTTCTACTACTTCTTTTCGCTTCATTGTTTTCCTCCTGTATTTTTTATTTTGCGTAAGCACTTACATTTATATAAAAAGACAGTATCCTTCTGTCTGGAAACTGCTTTTAAATTTTTTTTGCATATTCCAGGCAGATCCATCCGGCACCGGATAAAAGCCTGCCCCAGTTCCCGTTTTCGATCTGGACAATGGTGTAGACACCCCTGTCCTCGATCACTCCCGTAATATCATTTTCAGTTCCCGGGCCTGAGCGGATGTTCAATGCATCTGCTGTTACTTTATACAGCCCCTGTCCTAATGCAGCATTGTCCGGGACACCGATCTCCTGCTGCAGCCGCTTCCATGCATTTTTCTTTCGGATCTGTGACGGGCAGTTTTTCAGGCATACATCATAATGCTGTACTACATGTTCCGGGGAAATCCCCGTCATACGCAGCAGGGTTTTGAGCAGTTCCACCGTGTTTTCAAATGCTTTTTCAAAATCGTAGCCCTTTTGTACACACATCTCCACGCCAATGGAATTCCGGTTGTTCACTGTCCCAAACAGCTTTCCCCCGTAATTAACCCCGACATGCCAGCAGCCCCTCTGAAGTTCTGCTGTCTGGTATGCAATCCCTTTATCATCCGTATAAAAGTGGACCGATGTGCCAGACAGGTTGCCGTGAAACTGCGCATAGGCGTGCGCCCTGGCATCTGCCCCTTCTGAAAAATTATCCGTATTGTGCACAACAATGTATCCTGGATTATTTGTCCTGTAAGTATTATGATCTGATAGATAAGATGTGTTGATTTCCATACTTTCTTTTCCTTTCAAACAGTTATTTATAAGTGCTTACTTCTATAAAAAATCCCTGAAAAAATTTTTAGAAACTAAGTTTGACATTTTTGTTTCCATTTAATCCAATTTTTCTTTTTTTAAGGAAAAGGAGGGTTTTTATGGAGAATCATTTATGCGTTTTATTACGTGAAGCAAAGTACGATCCCAAGAAAATGGAACAGCTGATTTCTTTATTTTCACCTCTGATCAAAAAATACGCCGGGAAGCTGTTTTATATGGATGCAGAGGACGCGGAGCAGGAAATGAAGCTGGCATTTCTTATCGCGGTACATAGTATGAGCTATTACAATAGTGAAGTTGAATGTGTTTCCTATACCCGAAATGGCCTTTACCGTAGGTTTTGTGCTTTATGCAGGGGAAATTACCAAAACAGCGAAGAAGCAACAGAGGATGCCAAATTATGTGAATATGGATTTACAGAAAAATATGATGATGTTGAAACATTATTTGATTACGAAATGCTTTTAACAAACAAGCCGATTGTTTACTCCCGGATTTTCAGGCTCCTGCTGGCTGGGTATTCGGATAAGGAAATCGGGGAGATTCTGCATTGCTCGAAGCAATATGTGAACAGGATTAAAAAAAAGATAAAAGCATTTTAACGAAGCGCACATTTTTTTATTTAGTTGTCTCACCACTATAAACTGTGAAGAGGCAGTCGGACTCATTTGAATACTGCCTCTCTCACCGTGTTCTTTTTGTCAGATAATTTTCCTCTTACGCCCTGAATTGTGATATTTCCCGTGAATATTCAATAATATTTTGATTTCAAAAAAGTCAATACATTTTTCCCGATTTTTGTCGAAAAATCAATTTTCATAACAATAACCAAAACATTTGTTTCTCTCCTCATTATGTAAATCAACTCATCCACATGCTTTTCCATGTGGATAATGTGGATAACTTTGTGTATAACTTGATTTTTCAACGTTTTTCCAGATTTCAAAAAGTGGAAAACTTTTCCCACACAAATTCACCTATCCACATTTCAAAAAAGAATTTGTGCAATCTGCTAATTTCAACATATTTCGACACTCAACCCTTAAAAATATCGTATTTACAATATCCGGCAAAATACAGACAAATCCCACTTCCACACACATTTTTCCCCTGTAATTGTATGATAAAAAAAGGACCAGGAAATTCATCCCAGTCCTATAAGCGTATTTATTTAAACAGGCTCTGCCCAAAAGCAATGCCCCTATTTTTTTATTCCCCATAAAATCCGTCTGATTCAATATAAGTTCCCACACCAACGGGAGTTTCATAATCATAATTGGAAATCTTTATTCCGGACGCGGATGTGCTGGCGTGGATGATCTGTCCATCACCGATGTACAGCGCTACATGGCTGATTCCGCTTCCATAGAATACCAGGTCTCCCGGCTCCAGATCCGCTACTGACTTCTGAACAGACTGATAATACTGGTCTGCTGCCACCCTTGGTAAAGAATATCCAAACTGTGCAAACACAGACATTACAAATCCGGAGCAATCTGCACCGTTTGTCAGGCTTGTCCCGCCATAAACATAAGGATTTCCCTCGAACTGCAGGGCGAAATCCACAATCTGCGCTCTCAGTTCTTCCTCTGTTGGTCCACTCTGTGCCTCTTCCTCAGTTTCTGAGTTATCCACACTCTCCTCAGCAGAAACATCTGTATCCACATTTTCCGAGCTTACCTCTGCACCTGTATCAGCACTTACAGCAGTACCGCTCTCAACAGTTTGCTCCGCATTCTCGGAATCCACACTTTCAGCAGTCAGCTCTGCACTCTCGTCAGCATCCGCTTCCATTGCTGCCACAAATTCCTCTCCTGCCTTTTCCACCGCTTTCTTTGTTGCGGCAAATACCGCCTGCGGAAAAATCACCTGGGAACATACCGTTACACATATGGCCACGCCGCACAGAATTTTCTTCATTTTATTTTTTAACATCCATTCACCTCTCGAAATTAATACCCCACATTGACTGGGTTCCTTTTCTGTATACCGCGTTATCATCTGCTGCCGCAGCACACTGCGGCGCATTCCCGCGATAATTATTACATTTTTATTAAGTCTACGTAACAGGTGTGTATAATATCACACAAAATTTTCCCCGTCAATTTTCACGCCAGCCGCATCGCCCTCCCCATTTCGTGAAATCTTCCAATCATTTTCCCCTCACCCTCTTTTAATTTGGCAAATCCCACCATCCTGGACACACAATCCTCACACCTACACCTCCCATGGGACCAAATAAAATGCATACTTTACCGAAAATCTCAATAATATAGTAAAAATCCCTCTGGCAGGGAGGATCCCCCATGCTTTCCACCCTCAAAAAACAAGTCCATTCCAGGCAGAAAGCCCTTATCATTGCGGCTTTTTCCCTCATATTTTCCGCCTGTATCGCCCTTCCCTGGCTCTTTCGCCATGCTATATCCGAAAATGCCCGCTTCGAGAACTTCGCCGAATCCCTTTTCGAAAAAGAAGTTTCCGAGAATGTCCTGAACCTTCACTATTCCCTGGCAAATCCGGAAAAGCAGGGCATTTCCCGCCCCAGAGCCTCCCTTGGCACCCTCGCCACCGACAACTCCAACGCCATTCGCCAATATGAACAATACGAAGCAAAACTAAAGACCTTTTCCCCCGCCAAGCTTTCCCAGACCAACCGCCTGACCCTTGACATGCTCCTGCTCTACTACCACACCCAGGCCTCTCTTGGGGAACATTATCTTCTGGAGGAGCCCCTTGGCCCCAGCCTTGGCATTCAGGCCCAGCTTCCCGTCCTCCTTGCAGAATATAACTTCTATAATAATCAGGATATCACCGACTACCTGAATCTGCTCACCACCACAGGGGATTATTTCCAGAGCATTCTCGCCTTCGAGCAGGCAAAATCCGATGCTGGATTTTTCATGAGTGACGAAACCCTTGACCGAATCCAGACGCAATGCCTCTCCTTCATCCAAGATCCAGACTCCAATTACATGCTTGAAATTTTTTCCCAGAAACTAAAAGACTACGGAAAGCTTTCCGAAAAAGACCAGAGGCTGCTGAATCAGGCACACCGCCAGATTCTCAAAGAAAAAGTCCTTCCCGCCTATCAGAAACTGATAGAAGGCCTGGAGCAGCTACGCGGAACCGGAAAAAACTCTGGAGGCCTGTCCAATTTTTCCGGTGGAAAAGAATACTACCAATATCTCCTGCAAAGCAAAGTAGGCATCTATCTCCCTGTAAAACAGCTGGAGCAGCGTCTTACCCAGCAACTTTCCGCAGACTCCAGGGAAATTTCCCTTCTATTAAAAAAATATCCGGATCTGTTTTCCCAGCAAAGCCAGAATACAGACCTGCCTGCTATGGAACCCGAAACCATCGTAAATCTCCTTCAGGAAAAAATCCGACAGGATTTCCCGGAAACACCGGCTGTCGGCTTTGAAATCCGCACGGTACATAAATCTATGGAGGAATTTCTCAGCCCGGCTTTTTATTTGACACCGCCTATGGACACAGGCTCCCCGAACGTCATTTATATCAACAACGGCCGTTCTATCAGCAATCTGGAGCTTTTCACCACGCTGGCCCACGAAGGCTTTCCGGGGCATCTTTACCAGACTGTATATTTTGCCCGCCAGAATCCGGCGCACATCCGCTATCTTATTGACTCCGGCGGATACGTGGAGGGCTGGGCAACCTATGTGGAAAGTTACGCCTACGATTACGCCGCCCAATATCTTTCCCGGGAAAATACGACGCAGGAATCCCAGAGGCAAGCTGCATCCGAAGCAATCCCCTCTGCTGCCCTTACTCGCGCCGCATGGCTGAACCGAAGCGTAAACCTGTGCATCTATTCCCTTCTGGACATTGGAATCCACTACCGTGGCTGGACTCCCTCGCAGGCAGCCCGCTTCCTGAATGCTTTCGGCATCCGGGATGCCTCCGCGATTTCGGAAATTTACCGATACATTGTGGAAACGCCCGCTAATTACCTGAAATACTACGTGGGATACCTGAATTTCCTGGATCTGAAAGAAGAGCAGCAAACGCTTCTTGGCGAAGATTTTGACCTGAAAGCATTTCACCAGCAGATTCTCGCCATTGGCCCGGTACAATTCCCGGTTCTAAAAAAATATATCAACCAGGCACTTTAGAGCGTGTTTGAAATAATCTTGCTGGTACACGAACTGTCAAACGCAAAGTCCTGTAACAATTTTTTAAAATTTTATGGAATACCTTCTTTCTTTAAGCATAATAGTTTGTTATAATAAACTCAAACTTTACAATTAATCATTCAAAGGACAGAAATTATGAAAAAAAGAGACGATCTTCCATTAAATTATAAAGAACGGCTGAATTCCAGGACCAGCTTCCTGGTGTCAGCAGCGGTTCTGGTTGTCCTGTGCCTGATTTTTAATCAGATGGACTACGCCATGATCCGTCAGCCCGCAGCCCAGGCGAAAAAAGCGGCAGAAGCCCAGAAACAAAAGGAAAAGGAAAACACAGTCGCTGCAGCGGAAACCACCACTGCCACAGTACTTGCAGTAGGCGACAACCTGGTTCAGCCAAGCCTTCTTTCCTCCGGCCAGTCCGAAAGCGGTGCCTGGAACTATGACAGCGTTTATGACAATCTCCGCTCAGACATACAGGCGGCAGATATTGCCATTGTCAATCAGGAAACACCATTTACCGCAAACCATGATGCCGTCAGCGGCACTGCCCCATATGCAACCCCAACCGAGATTGGCGACGCACTTGTAAATGCAGGCTTTAATGTGGTTACCTCTGCGACTGCACTGATCGATGACAATGGAACTTCCATGTTAGATGAAACCCTGAATTACTGGAATACCCTGCAGCCGGATGTCACCCTTGTAGGAATCCACGACAGTCAGACCAGTTCCGCGCCAAAGATTGTGGAGATAAACGGAATCAAGATTGCTTTCCTGGACTACACGTTCCCATCCTACAGCAGTCAGTCCGATTCCAGTCAGGACTCTGAAGAAGACACAGAAGGTACCGACACTGCATCCGCAGATTCCAGCACCGCTTCTTCCGGTTCTATGATAGATACCTTTAACACCACAGCCGTGGCAGCTGCCATCCAGACAGCCCGTGCATCTGCAGACTGCGTGATTTTCTCTGCAAACTGGGGCAAGACAGAAGAACCAATGCCTACCGAATATGAAAAAGAATGGGCGAACTTCCTGATGGAGCAGGGCGTAGATGTGGTAATCGGCACCAACCCTAACGTGCTTCAGCCATACGGATATCTTACCGATGACGCCGGACACAACATGCTGATCTACTACTCCCTGGGCAACTTTGTTACCGGACAGGAAACTTTGAAGCAGCTCCTTGGAGGCATGGCTACCTTTACCATCCAGAAAACTGTAGAAGGCGACCAGACCACCATTGAAATCCAGGATGCTGCCCTGACACCGCTGGTTATGCATTACAGCTATGACAATAAGGAATACCGACCATACAAGCTTTCCGAATACACAGACGCCCTGGCATCTGCTCACAGTGTCCGGGAATCCATCGGAGATGAATTTACCCTTGAGAACCTTCAGACCAAATATGACGAGATCATGTCCATGAACGTGACCCCATCCACCAAGACTACCCTTCTGGATGTCACCTTTGATTCTGACGGCAACATGTATGACGCTTCCGGCAACTATGTGGAGGATACCGATTCCATCACTTCCTCCCAATATTATCAGAACCTGAGCAGTTCTGGCGACAGCTCAGAAGATTCTTCCGAAGAATAAAAAATACCTAGAGCGTGTTTGAAAAAGGCTTGCTGCAAGATGTGCGTCACAATTTGTGGGAGATTTTGCCCGGATGAGGGAGTCGTAGCGGGCTACGACAACCGAATTCGGGTGAAATATACCGCAAAGTGGGGCGTGCAGATTGCGGGAATGATTTTTCAAACAGGCTCTAGTATTAGTATTTCAAATGCAAAAAATCTACAGTACTATGCTTATAGGCTGTAGATTTTTTTCTTTTTCCGTCTTATTATCACGAAAACCTGTCATTTTTCACATGTCGCTTGTATTTTCTGACAAAATCATATAAACTCTAAGCAAGAATATAGCCAGACCATATCAAAAAAGAAAGGGGTTACTATTATGGGACTTATTAAAGCAGCTCTTGGAGCAGCAGGCGGTACACTTGCAGATCAGTGGAAAGAGTTTTTCTACTGCGATGCCATCGACAATGACGTTCTGGCAGTGAAAGGCCAGAAACGCACCTCCAAACGCTCCTCCAACACCAGAGGAAACGACAACATCATCACCAGCGGCTCCGGAATCGCAGTTGCAGACGGACAGTGCATGATGATCGTAGAACAGGGCAAGATCGTGGATATCTGCGCAGAGCCTGGCGAATATACCTACGATGCATCCACAGAGCCCAGCATTTTTTCCGGCAATCTGGGCGATGCCATTATGAATACCTTCCACACCATCGGCAAACGTTTTGCCTACGGCGGTGACACAGGCAAAGACCAGCGCGTTTATTATTTCAATACCAAAGAACTGGTGGACAATAAATTCGGCACACCGAATCCGATTCCATTCCGCGTGGTAGATCAAAATATCGGTTTGGATATTGATGTATCCGTGCGCTGCAGCGGCGTTTATTCTTATCGCATTGCAGACCCGCTTCTCTTCTATTCCAATGTTTGCGGAAACTTCGAGCAGCAGTATGACAGAGAGCAGATCGAGAGCCAGCTGAAAACAGAGTTTATCTCCGCTCTTCAGCCAGCATTTGCAAGCATCTCCCAGCAGGGAATCCGTCCAAGCGCCCTTCCTGCCCATGCAATGGAGCTTTGTGATGCCATGAACCAGGCCCTTACCCAGAAATGGAGCCAGCTTCGCGGACTTGTGATCGTCTCTGTTGCCATGAACCCGATCACGCTTCCTGAAGAAGATGCCAAGATGATCAAAGACGCACAGCGTATGGCAATGCTGCGCAATCCTGCTATGGCTGCTGCCACACTTGCAGGCGCCCAGGCAGACGCTATGAAAACAGCAGCAGGCAATTCTGCAGGCGCTATGACCGGATTTATGGGAATGAATATGGCAAATATGGCAGGCGGCTTCAATACCCAGGATCTCTATAACATGGGACAGCAGCAGGCAGCCCAGGCACAGCAGGCGGCTCCTCAGAGTACTCCATCTGCCCAGCCTTCCGGTGATCAGTGGAAGTGCTCCTGCGGTGCTGTTGTTTCCGGCAACTTCTGCCCGGAGTGCGGCGCTAAGAAGCCTCAGGCTCCTGTAGCAAATGCAAGCTGGACCTGTTCCTGCGGTGCTGTCAATACAGGCAAATTCTGCACCAACTGCGGTTCTCCAAAGCCTGCTATGAAGCCGCGCTACCGCTGTGACAAGTGCGGATGGGAACCGGCAGATCTCACCAATCCGCCGAAATTCTGCCCGAACTGCGGCGACCCGTTTAATGAGAACGACATTCAGTAACTGACCATATATGTCCCGTAAAAAGATGGGATACTCCCCAGACTCTTTTACGGGACTGATCCTATTTTTATCCGAGAGGAGATGAAATATTGTCCGATATCCTTGAATATAAATGCCCTTGCTGCGGCGGAGCCATTGAGTTCAACAGCAAGCTTCAGAAGATGAAATGCCCTTACTGCGACACCGAATTCGACATGGAAACCGTTAAGGAATTTAATGAAGCTGCCGCCAGCCAGCAGGCCGATGACATGACCTGGGAAAATGCTTCCGGCACAGACTGGAAGGAAAACGAAACTGACAAAATGTCCGTCTACGTATGCCAGTCCTGCGGCGGTGAGATCGTTGCGGACGAAAGCACAGGCGCTTCCAGCTGCCCGTTTTGCGGCAACCCGGTAGTAATATCCGGTAAATTCTCCGGTGATCTGCGTCCAGACTTTATCATTCCCTTTAAGCTGGACAAAAAGGCTGCCAAAGAAGGCCTGAACAAGCACCTTCACGGCAAGATCCTTCTTCCCAAGGTTTTCAAAAAAGAGAACCATATTGACGAGATCAAAGGCGTCTACGTGCCATTCTGGCTTTTTGACACAGACGCCACTGCAGATATCCGCTATCATGCCACCCGCACCCGTTTCTGGAGCGATGATGAGTATGACTATACGGAAACCAGCCACTACTCTGTTTTCCGCGCCGGAAATATCGGTTTCGACCAGATTCCTGTAGACGGCTCTTCCAAGATTGACAATGACCTTACAGAATCTCTGGAACCTTATGTAATTTCAGAAGCTGTAGATTTCCAGACACCTTACCTGGCAGGCTACGTTGCTGACAAGTACGATGTCTCCGCAGAAGAATCTGTAGAGCGTGCCAACCAGCGTGTGCGAAGAGCTGCGGAAGACGCTTTTCGCTCTACAGTAAACGGATATGACACCGTCACACCGGAAGATTCCCATATCCAGCTTCACGGGGGCAAAACCCACTACGCCTTGTTTCCTGTGTGGCTGCTTTCCACCACCTGGAAAGGAAATCACTATCTGTTCGGAATGAACGGCCAGACTGGCAAATTCGTTGGAAACCTACCTGTAGACAAAAGTATTTTTACCAAATGGCTCCTTGGTCTGACTGCTGGTTTTTCTGTAGCCGCCTATGTGATCGCATGGCTGGTTCATACATTATAAGGAGGGATGCGCCATGAAAAAACAATCTTTTGCAGTTATGCTGGCTGCCGCCCTCAGCGTGGGAAGCCTTTTTCCTGCTGCCCTGACTGTTCAGGCAGAGACCGATGATAATTACGAATTTCTTCCCAGGGTTTATGACGCGGCCGACCTTCTTACCGATGAGGAAGAGTCCCAGCTTCTTGACAGACTGGATTCCTTAAGTGAGGAATACGATTTTGACGTTGCAGTAGCTACGGTACAGTCCACAGACGGCGTGGCCATGAACAAATTTACCGACACCTTCTATGATGACAATTATTATGGACTAGGTGATGATTACGACGGCATCCTCTTTATGGTCAGCATTGGCGACCGGGAATGGCACATTACCACTCACGGCTATGGCATGACTGTTTTCAATCAGGATGGCCTGGATTATCTGAAAGAAAAGGTTCAGCCGGAATTAAAGGACGAGGACTTTGCCGGAGCCTTTAACGAATTTGCCGACCAGTGTGAGATGTTCCTGGAACAGGCAGCCACGGAAGAGCCATATGATGCTTCTACCCTTCCCAAAGAACCATTTTCTCTTATGTGGATTCCCATCTCCATTGCCATTGGCTTTGTTCTGGCACTGCTTTGTACCATGGGAATGAGGGCTCAGCTGAAGTCCGTGCGCAGCCAGGAAAGCGCTGTAGACTATGTGCGCAGCGGCAGCATGGATGTTACACGGTCAAACGATATTTTCCTTTACAACACCGTTACCCGCACGGCCAAGCCTAAGGATGACACCTCCGACACAGGCGGTTCCGACAGCAGCCACGGCGGCACAGGAGGAAGCTTCTAAAAGTACATACGCTGTGCTGGCAGAGAACAGGCTTCCCGGCCAGCACCATACAAAAATCCTCCGCAAAAGTCCGATCATTATCCAGACTTTTGCGGAGGCTTTATAAAATTGTTATAATTACTGCTTATGTTTCTTTAATCAGTCGTCTTCATATTCTTCTTTTTTCTTTCCGCTCTCGAATACATAATCATTTCCCGGAAGAACTGCGTTCAGAACGATTCCAACGATTGCTGCCAGTGCAAGGCCTGTCAGAGTGATGTGAGCGCCTGCAATTGTAAAGGTAAGACCATCAGAAACACCCAGTCCGCATACCAGGATAACGGCTGTGATAACCAGGTTACGGGAACGTGTCAGGTCAACCTTATTCTCAACTACATTACGTACACCGACTGCAGAGATCATTCCATAAAGGATAAAGCTGATACCGCCGATGATTGCGGACGGAAGGGAGCTGATCACCTCTGCCATCTTAGGAATGAAGCTGAGGATGACTGCATAAATAGCTGCCAGACGGATTACCTTCGGATCGTATACGCGGCTCAGTGCAAGAACGCTTGTGTTCTCACCGTAAGTGGTGTTGGCAGGTCCGCCGATCAGGGCTGACAGAGAGGTTGCAAGTCCGTCACCAAGAAGTGTGCGGTGAAGTCCCGGATCCTCGATGAAATTGCGGTCAACAGTTGCGGATATAGCAGAAATATCACCGATGTGCTCCATCATAGATGCAATCGCGATAGGTGCCATTGCAAGGATTGCAGTGATATTAAATTTGCAGAGGAAGAATTTCGGAACACCTACGATTGGTGCGCTTGCAACGCCTGCAAAGTTCAGGATGGCGCTTCCGTCTGCATTTGTCATGCCCAGTGCATTCATGATCAGGGCAGCTGCATAGGATACCACAATACCCATCAGAATCGGAATGATACGGAACATGCCGATTCCCCAGATATTGAAGAAAATAACAGTTCCAAGGGCGATCAGGGCAAGTACCCAGTTCTGGGAAGCATTGCTGATCGCGGATGGTGCAAGGCTAAGTCCGATGCAGATGATGATCGGGCCGGTTACAACTGGCGGCAGATAACGCATAACACGTTTTACGCCGATAGCTTTTACAATCAGGGCAAGTACCAGGTACAGAAGACCTGCTACAAATACACCGCCGCATGCGTATGGAAGCTTCTCTCCATAGGACATGTTTGCGAAAATTCCGGTATCAAGCTCTGCAACTGTAGCAAATCCGCCAAGGAATGCAAAGGATGAACCAAGGAATGCCGGAACCTTCAGCTTGGTAAGTACGTGGAACAGAAGTGTTCCGAATCCGGCGCAGAACAGGGTTACCTGGATGGATAAGCCTTCGCCGTGAAAATAGTTGTTTACCAGGATCGGTACCAGAATGGTAGCGCCGAACATGGCAAACATGTGCTGGAGTCCCAGAATCAGCATCTGCGGAATTCCCAGCTTCTTGGCATCATAAATGCCTTCTACTCTGAACTTCATAATAAAGCTCCTCCTTTTTCAAACACGCTCTAGTATTGGTATAAGAAACGCCAATACAACTTATACTAGTATAAGGGATGCGACAAGTTTTTACAATTATTGACTTTCTGCTTAAAGTGCGGTATCATTTTACCAGTATTCCCATAGGGGAGTTTGTTATTGCATAGGGCAATGACAAAGTTTAGCACACGACGGAGGTTTTTAATCATGTCAAATTTTTCAGATATGGACAATGTTTTTATTATGGATCATCCGCTGATCCAGCATAAGATTTCTATTCTCCGCAACAAAGAGACGGGAACAAATGAATTCCGTAAGCTTATTGAAGAGATTGCAGTTCTTATGGGTTTTGAGGCACTTCGTGATCTTCCGCTTGAGGATGTAGAGGTTGAGACTCCTATTGAGACTTGCAAGACTCCCATGATTTCCGGTAAGAAGCTGGCTGTTGTTCCTGTTCTTCGTGCAGGTCTTGGTATGGTGAACGGTATTACTACTTTGGTTCCTTCTGCCAAGATCGGTCATATTGGCCTTTACCGTGATCCTGTTACTCATGAGCCTCATGAGTATTACTGCAAGCTTCCGGATCCTATCGATCAGCGTCTGATCGTTATGGTTGACCCGATGCTGGCTACCGGCGGTTCTGCTATTGCAGCTGTGAATTTCATTAAGGAACATGGCGGCAAGAGCATTAAGTGTATGTTTGTGATTGCGGCTCCTGAGGGATTGAAGAGACTTCATGAGGTTCATCCGGATGTGCAGATTTATGTTGGTCATCTGGACAGAGAGCTGAATGAGAGAGCTTATATTTGTCCGGGACTTGGTGACGCGGGAGATAGAATTTTCGGCACCAAATAAGATGTGAGATTGCAAAAGGGCTGGAAAATACGGCAAATAGATTGCCTGTTTTCCAGCTCTTTTTATTTGATATTATTTAAATAGCAATTTCTTCGCATTCTCCTCCGTTACTGCAATGACTTCCTCCGGGGTGATTCCTTTAATCTCGGCGAGGGCGGCGGCTACGTAGGGGAGGTTGAGGGAGGAGTTGCGTTTGCCGCGGTGGGGTTCGGGGGACATGTAGGGACAGTCGGTTTCCAGAACAATTTGGGAAAGTGGGGCCATGGCGGCTACTTCTTTTAGTTTTTTGGCATTTTTGAAGGTGAGAACTCCGCCGATGCCAAGGTACAGGCCCATTTTCAGGTATTCGGCTGCGATTTCCTTACTGTAGGAAAAGCAGTGGATGATTCCGCCGGACATATCTTTTTTCATGTAGTCACGGACAATGTTCAGGGTGTCCTCGGCTGCGTCGCGGCTGTGGATCATGAAGGGAAGTTTTTCTTCTCTTGCAATGTCCATCTGGGCACGAAACATTTCCTGCTGGCGCTGATGTTCGGATTCTTCTTTGTGCCAGTAATAGTCCAGGCCGATTTCCCCGATGGCAACCATTTTCTCCATATGGGAAAGTCTGCGGATCTCGTCCAGGGTGTCCTGGGTCATAATTTCCGCATCGTCCGGGTGAACGCCCACAGCTCCGTAAACAAAAGGATAGGCTTCCATCAGCTTCAGGGTTCCGTCAAATCCCCCTGCGGAAGCGCACACATTTACAATACAGCCCACTCCCCCATCCTTCATAGAGGAGAGGAGCTGATCCCTGTCTTCGTCAAATGCCTCGTCATCATAATGTGCATGTGTATCAAAAATCATAGTTTACCTCAATTCTGCAGCCTCATAGTTGCGCAGTTTCCAGCCTCTCCGGTCATAATCTCAATGCCGTGGTCTAATGCCCCGATAATATATTCCAGGCTTTCCTTTACTGCTTTGGGGCTTCCAGGAAGATTAATGATCAGGGTCTGTTTGCGAATTCCCGCTGTGGCACGGCTTAACATGGCACGGTTTGTAATTGTCATGCTGTAAGCGCGGATGGCCTCCGGGATTCCCGGCACTTTTCGTTCCGTTATATCTTCGGTGGCTTCCGGCATCACATCTCTTGGGGAAAAACCTGTGCCGCCTGTAGTCAGAATCAGTTCTGCCTGGTTCCCATCTGCAATTTCCGCCATTCTTTTGGAAAGCATGGAGCGGTCATCTGGCAGAATGTCCATAGACACTACCTGATAACCTTCTCGTTCTACGATCTCCTTAATCGCCGGGCCGCTTAAATCTTCTCGTTTTCCCTGATATCCCATGTCGCTGGATGTGATAATTGCAACTCGCTTCATGTGTTCATCCTCCTTTCAAATACAAAATCCCCGCTCTTGCCGCCGGTCTTCTCCACCAGATGGATGTCCGTCATCACCATGTGCTTATCAATTGCCTTACACATATCGTAAATGGTAAGTAAGGTCACCTGTACACCAGTAAGCGCTTCCATTTCCACGCCGGTTTTGCCGTCTGTTTTCACAGTGCAGAAGGTGCGGATGATTCCTTTTTCTTTTTCCAGTTCAAAATCCACGGTGCATTTGGTGACGGGAAGGGGGTGACACATTGGCACCAGGTCGGAGGTGTGCTTCACAGACATAATTCCTGCAACTCTGGCAACCCCCAGAACATCACCTTTGGCTACGGTACCCTCTGTCAGACGCTCCATAATTTCTGTGCCAACCTGGATAGAACCAGTGGCAACAGCAGTTCTATGGGTGACTGGTTTATCCGATACATCTACCATAACAGCATTGCCGTTTTCGTCAAAATGACTCAGTTTATTTTCCATATTTATTCCTTGTATCCAGATAGCATAATACCAGGAGCAAAAATCACCTTCCTGCCCCTGGCACTACAATTCTATATCCTATTATATGATGTTAAAAACAATTAGCAGATCTCAGATCCTGCAGGCATGTTCTTCTCCGGGCTGACTACGCATACATTTCCATCTGCATCTTCTGCGCAGAGGATCATGCCCTCGCTTAAGATTCCAGCAAGCTTAGCAGGCTTTAAGTTGGTTACTACCATAACCTTCTTTCCAACCATTTCTTCCGGTGTATAGTAAGCTTTGATTCCGGATACGATCTGGCGTACCTGGCTTCCGATCTTAACCTGGGAACAAAGAAGCTTCTTGGATTTCTTCACTGCCTCGCAGGCGATAACCTCACCAACCTGGAACTGAAGCTTTGCAAAATCATCAAATGTGATCTCCGGCTTTGCCTCAATATCCACAACCTTCTCTTCTGGTTTCTCTTCCTTCGGCTCTTCTTTCGGAGGATGAAGCTCATTTACTTTCTCCATCACTTCCTTAATGTCCATACGTGCAAAAAGAATCTCCGGCTTGTCTGTTACTTTGTTTCCAGATGGATAGAGCCCAAATGTCTTCAGGTCCTCAAGAGTTCTCTCGGAAGCATTCAGCTGACTAAGGATTCTCTTGGTTGTCTCAGGCATGAAGGACTCAAGAAGTGTAGTTCCCATGCAGATGCCCTCAACCAGATTGTAAAGAACCGTTGCAAGACGATCCTGCTTGGACTCATCCTTTGCAAGTGCCCATGGCATTGTCTCGTCGATATATTTGTTGCAGCGTTTGAAAATTGTAAATACTTCTGTAATGGCATCTGCCACACGAAGCTTCTCCATCTTGGCATCTACCTTGGCTGGTACGGAAAGGATGAAGTTCTTCAGATCATCATCTACAGGCTCGGTTACGCCTTTGTTCTCTACTACGCCGCCAAAGTATTTATTGGACATGGAAATGGTACGGTTTACAAGGTTTCCAAGTGTATTTGCAAGCTCGGAATTCATACGCTCTACCATCAGCTCCCAGGTGATCACACCGTCGTTGTCAAATGGCATTTCGTGAAGTACGAAATAACGGACAGCGTCAACACCAAAGAAGTCTACCAGCTCATCTGCGTAGATAACATTTCCTTTGGATTTACTCATTTTGCCATCGCCCTGAAGCAGCCACGGATGGCCAAATACCTGCTTCGGAAGAGGCAGATCCAGAGACATCAGGAAAATCGGCCAGTAAATAGTATGGAAACGGATGATATCTTTTCCAATAAGATGAAGGTCTGCCGGCCACATCTTGTTAAACAGATCTTTGTTGTCGCCATCGCAGTCATAGCCGATTCCGGTGATATAGTTGGTCAGGGCATCAAGCCATACATATACAACATGCTTCGGATCGAAGTCTACCGGAATTCCCCATTTGAAAGAGGTTCTGGATACACACAGATCCTGAAGTCCCGGAAGAAGGAAGTTGTTCATCATCTCATTCTTACGGGATTCCGGCTGAATAAATTCCGGATGGGTTTTAATGTGCTCGATGAGGCGGTCTGCGTATTTGCTCATTTTGAAGAAGTAAGCCTCTTCCTTTGCAGGCACGCATGGACGTCCACAGTCCGGACATTTGCCGTCTACAAGCTGGGATTCAGTGAAGAAAGACTCACATGGAGTACAGTACATTCCTTCGTACTCTCCCTTGTAGATATCTCCCTTTGCATACATTTTTTTGAAAATCTTCTGAACCTGTTTCTCATGGTCCTCATCTGTGGTACGGATGAATTTGTCATAGGATGTGTTCATCAGATCCCAGATATTCTTGATCTGGCCGGATACATTGTCAACGAATTCCTTCGGTGTCACTCCGGCTTCTTCTGCTTTCAGCTCAATTTTCTGGCCGTGCTCGTCAGTTCCGGTCTGGAAAAATACGTCATAGCCCTGCTGTCTTTTGTAACGTGCGATGGCATCTGCCAGAACAGCCTCATAGGTGTTGCCGATGTGGGGCTTGCCGGATGTATAGGCAATGGCTGTAGTAATGTAATATTTTGGTTTACTCATTGTATTTTCTCCTTCTTTTCACGCAACCTTGCGGAGTGTTTTTTATATAATAGAAGTATTTCGGAGTAATTCCTGTTACATATCCTATTACATAAAAAAATCGCCCTCTCACATTCTGAGAAGACGAGCTATTCCCGTGTTACCACTTCTGTTCATTCCCGCCTCACGGTACAGATATTTATAAAAACCAGCGGATTTTCACAAATATCTTCATAACAACCGCCGGAGCTTACATATCTACGGGAACCTTACCGGGTACTTCCATACCCTTCCGCTATAACAGGCGTTCCTGTCGCAGCCTACATCTCTTCAGCTACGCCCCTCCAAAGCCATCTTCCATCTGCTCCATACACACCCCTCTCAGCCTGCGGAAATTATACTATACATATCCTGGGGGATTCTCTGTAATGCGGTACACAAATGTACTCTCTTTCTCTATGGGTTTGAATTATAACAAGGGCTGGCACATTTTTCAAACACGCTTTAACACCCTTGTATTTTATATGTAGAAGCGTATCACATTTTATAGATTTTGTAAACCCATTTTCCGCTGAATAAATACACACTCTTCTCATTTTGCTCTTGACAAATCAGAAAATATAGTATATATTAGTATCAGTAATAATTACTATTATTAAGAGAAAGGAGAAACAGATGGCCACATTGAAATACAGCCGCCAGAGAGAATCGATCAAAGAATTTCTTACAGGCAGAACCGACCATCCCACAGCTGATTTTGTTTATGAGAATATGAAGCAGATCTATCCAAATATCAGCCTTGGTACCGTATACCGGAACCTCTCTCTTCTTGCTGATCTGGGTGAGATACAGAAGCTTTCCAGTTTTGGCGGAGCAGACCGATTCGATGCCCGCACAGCTCCTCATTGTCACTTTATGTGTACCTGCTGCGGCAGAGTGATGGATGTTTTCAGCGAACATATTGATAAGAGTCTTGAAGATATTGCCGCTGATTTTACGGATGGTCAGATTTCCGACTATAAAGCAAGATTTTTCGGAATCTGCAATGACTGCCTTCAGAAAGACTCTCATTGAAAAATTTTTTCAATAGTCCTTGACAATATCAATGTAATATGTTATCTTAAAACAGTAATAATTACTATTATCAAGAATCAAATAAATAATTTTATATAAGAAAAGGAGATTTAATTATGGCTAAATGGGTATGTAGTGTATGCGGTTATGTTCATGAAGGTGACACAGCTCCGGAAGTATGTCCAATCTGCAAAGCTCCAGCTGAGAAGTTTACTAAGCAAGATGATGAAATGGCATGGGCAGCTGAGCATGTTGTAGGCGTTGCTAAAGGTGTAAGTGAAGACATCCTTGCTGATTTAAGAGCGAACTTCGAGGGTGAGTGTTCTGAGGTTGGTATGTATCTTGCTATGGCACGTGTTGCTCATAGAGAAGGATATCCGGAAGTTGGTTTATACTATGAGAAGGCTGCTTATGAGGAAGCAGAGCATGCAGCTAAATTTGCTGAATTATTAGGCGAAGTTGTTACAGACAGCACCAAGAAGAACCTTGAAATGCGTGTAGCAGCTGAGAACGGTGCTACAGCTGGTAAAACCGATCTTGCTAAACGTGCGAAAGCAGCTAACCTTGATGCAATTCATGACACTGTTCATGAAATGGCAAGAGACGAAGCTAGACACGGAAAAGCATTCGCTGGTCTGCTTAAGAGATACTTCGGAGAATAAGAAAATCGCATAGAATAAAAGTTTTACAAGGGGAATGAATGTCTCCCCGGGATTTTCCCAAACCGCTTATTAAGCTGATGACTTCTGTGATGAGTACAATCGCAAAAGGCATCAGCTTTTTTGCGTATAAAGGAGGAAATGATATTAATGTTAGCTTCACTGGCTTTTATTTTTCTTATTGGTCTTTCCCTGGCAGCAATCTGCCAGAGACTGAAGCTTCCCCGTATTATCGGAATGCTGATTACCGGCATCCTGCTGGGACCGTATGTACTGAACCTGCTGGATTCTTCTATTCTTTCTATCTCATCGGAGCTTCGCCAGATTGCACTGATCATTATCCTGCTGAAAGCAGGGCTTTCCCTGAATCTTGCAGATCTGAAAAAAGTAGGACGTCCGGCAGTAATGATGGCTTGCATCCCTGCCACCTTTGAGATTCTGGCTTATATTTTGCTGGCACCTTATTTCCTGGGAATTACAAGACTGGAAGCAGCGGTGATGGGGGCTGTCATGGGTGCAGTGTCACCTGCAGTGGTTGTACCGCGAATGGTACAGCTTATGGATGAAAAATGTGGAACCGCAAAAAGCATTCCTCAAATGATTCTGGCAGGTGCTTCCTGCGATGATATTTATGTGATCGTGCTTTTTTCCACATTTTCTACTATGGCACAGGGTGGCAGTGCACATGTTCAGGATTTTATCAACATTCCCATATCTATTGTTCTGGGAATTGTCCTTGGAAGCACTGCCGGGTATCTGCTTTCCCTGTTTTTTGAGACAGCATATGCTCATAGTCATATGGTACGCAACAGTATAAAGGTAATCGTGGTTCTGGGTGCTTCTTTTCTGCTGATGTCTATTGAAACCTGGCTAAAACCAATTGTTTCTGTTTCCGGACTTCTGGCTGTAGTCAGTATGGCCTGCATACTGAAGCTGAAATGTACAGTTTCCGTTTCTGCCCGTCTTTCCCAGAAATTCGGGAAGCTGTGGCTGGCTGCGGAGGTTCTGCTTTTCGTATTGGTGGGAGCTTCTGTGGATATCCGCTACACCTTAAAAGCAGGCCCGGCTGCACTTGCCATGATTTTCGCCGCACTTCTGATCCGTACCATCGGCGTTTCCCTTTGTGTGACAGGAACCAATCTGAACTGGAAGGAACGGCTTTTCTGCTCCATCGCCTATCTGCCCAAGGCCACCGTCCAGGCCGCTATCGGTTCTGTTCCTATGGCTATGGGACTGTCCTGCGGACAGATTATTCTTTCTGTAGCAGTGCTTGGGATTTTGATCACAGCGCCCCTGGGAGCGATCGGAATGGATTTTACCTATAAAAAACTGTTGACACAATAATCGTTATATGGAGGAATTTTCTTATGATAAATTTTGATTTTTTCGCTCCCACTAAGATTCTGTTCGGGGCAGGCCGTGAAAGTGAGGTTGGAAAACAGGTTGCGGCTTTTGGTGGGCATAGGGTTATGATCGTTTACGGAAAAAAGGGAGGACATATTGAAGCTTCTGGGCTTTTGGAGCGTGTGCATAAGAGCCTTCGTGACGCAGGACTTTCTTATGTAGATTTGAACGGCGTTGTACCAAATCCACGTCTTTCCCTGGTAAAAGAGGGAATCCGTATTGGACGGGCGGAAGACATTGACTTTCTTCTGCCCATTGGCGGCGGCAGCGTCATTGATACGGCTAAGGGAATCGGTTACGGAATCGCCAATGATTTTGAGATGGAAGACCTTCTTTACGGACGTGTAAAAACAGATAAAAATCTGCCCATTGGCGTTGTTCTCACAATCGCTGCTGCAGGCTCTGAAATGTCTTCTTCCATGGTTCTCACCATTGAAGACGGAATGATGAAGCGTTCTTACGGTCATGACTGCTCACGCCCCAAATTTGCTATTATGAATCCGGCACTTACTTATAGTCTTCCGACTTATCAGACAGCCAGCGGCGCTGTTGATATTATGATGCACACTATGGAGCGCTATTTTACCCCAACAGACACAGATACCAGCCTTACCGACCGAATTGCAGAAGGACTGATGGTTTCCGTCCGTGATGCAGCCCAGGTTGCGGTAAAAGAGCCTGAAAATTATGAAGCCCGGGCTACTCTCATGTGGGCCGGAGGCCTTTCCCACAATGGTCTGACTGGTGCAGGCAGGGTATCTGATTTCGCCACACATAAGATTGAGCATGAGCTTGGCGGTATGTTTGATGTGGCTCACGGTGCCGGCCTTGCTGCCATCTGGGGAAGCTGGGCAAGATACGTATACAAGACAAATCCGGGAAGATTTGCACAATTTGGTGAGAAAGTTTTCGGGGATAGCGATTCCATCACTGCCTGGGAAAACTGGTGCCGCTCCATTAACATGCCAACCACTCTCGCTGAACTTGGCATCCAGCCAACTGACGCCCAGATTGAAGAAATGGCAGAAAAATGTGTTTTCGGCAGAAATGGACACATCGGCTTCTTCCAGCCGCTAAATAAGGAAGACATTGCAGCAATTCTTAAAATGGCGAGGTAACAGTTGCAGCTATTGAAAAACCATTCCTGCACCTCATAGCCACAAATAGGACAGCCCTGCAAAAAGGCTGCCCTATTTTAAATTTACTTTTTTTCCGCCACTGCTTCCCCAAGTCGATTATAAAGGGTCTTCGCATCCTGAATGTGCGGAATTCCCGTGGCATCTGCGGCTGCGCCTGCCGTAACCAGTATATACTCTCTGTCATAAATCTGAGCGAAGCTTGCCAGGCAATGTCCTGCCTCGGAGGTATAGCCTGTCTTGCCGCCCAGGATTTCTCCTCCAACAACACTGGTATCTGACATATTCTTAAACATAGTACTATAATAAGTAATCCCATCGGGATGCACATTTGTACCGGGAGTGGAATGGAAATGGCTTTCAATCACATCACAAAATGTTTCATTATGCAAAGCATACCTAAGCAGCAGTGCAATGTCATAAGCCGTGCTGTAATGCTCCGGATCATGAAGTCCTGTGCAGTCCACGAAATTGGTGTTCTTCATTCCAATGGTTTTTGCCTTCTGATTCATCTTCTCCACAAATGCCTTTTCTGATCCAGACACCTCATCTGCTAACGCCAGACAGCACTCAGCTCCTGACGGCAAAATCACTCCATACACCAGATCCCGGAGCCGTACCTCTTCCCCAGGCTGGAATCCTGCCTGGGTGGCATCCTGACCATTCAGGGTATAGAAAATATCTTCACTTAATGTAATTTCTCTGTCCAAATCAGAAAATGTCTCCAGTGCCACAATTGCCGTCATAATCTTTGTCATAGAAGCCGGATAAATCTGTTCCTCTCCACTTAGATTGCCGATTACCTTTCCGCTTTTTGCATCCATCAAAATTACATTTGAACTATTCGCGCCTGTCACATCCAATTCCTTTACAGGCGGCCCGTCAAAATACCCTGCAAGTCCGATTACCCTGGCCTTCAGCCCTCTTTCCCAGCAAAAAGCGCCTGCCAGCAAAAGCAAAATTATAACTTCTATTAACGCACTCACCAGAATCCGCCGTCTCTGCTGCTTTCTTTTCTTTCTGCTACTGGTATTTCTTCTCTTCCCGGAACCTCTGCCGCTTCTATCTCTATACTCTGCCACCGCAAAGCACCACCTTTCCTCTAGAGCATGCAGGTTGCAGAAATGATTTTTCAAACAGGCTCTAGATATACTTCCTATCCTACCACACCCTCCTCTATAATTTCTATAAAAAACTTATGTTTTCCACCCATAATCATATCTTCTGATAACAGACTTGAATAAACATATATTCAATGATCACTTAAAGAATAACTAAAAAATCGCTGCAATGTCTGTCTCTTCAGGCATTGCAGCGATTTTATCTCCTAATCTGTTAATAGCAGTAATATATTTTTTATAACTTTTCAATCAACTGTAAAATCCTTCTCGCACACATACGGATTTCTTCTTCGGAAAGCTTGCCGCTTCTATATGCTTCCAGAATATTTCTGTGATCATTTTCATTTCCTGGCATGATAATATCATTTCCAGCAGCTGCACATTTCCATGGAATACTTCCATCCTCGGGCACTGTAGTATTCCAGTCTGACATGATCACGCCGTCAAATCCCCACTCATTGCGTACAATTGTAGTACATAGATCCTTACTGTTTGCAGCATGTATTCCATTTACCAGGTTATATGATGACATAATTGCTACTGGTTTGCTTTCTTTTACTGCAATTTCAAAACCACGGCAGTAAATCTCACGAAGAGTTCTTTCAGAAAGATGTACATCTACCCCCATACGATTGTCTTCCTGATTGTTACATGCAAAATGCTTAATGGTCACGCCGCATCCGGCTTTACTTTGAACTCCTTTGGAAACAGCGGCAGCCAGGCTACCTGCAAGAAGCGGGTCCTCGGAATAATATTCAAAATTTCTTCCGCACAGAGGATTTCTGTGAATATTCATCCCTGGAGCCAACCACAGATTTACGCCGAATTCTTCCATTTCCTCTGCAACAGCTACGCCGAATTCTCTTAACAGTTCCTGATTCCAGGACTGTGCCAAAGCGGTGCCAACGGGAAAAGCTGTACAATACTGATAATACATATCTGCATTTTCATGAGGCTTTTGTGTTATCAGAAATCCATTTTCCAGAGATCCAAGAACACCAATTCCATAAACAGAATCTGTCTTGCGGTCCACCTCATAGCTTCTCTGCAGCCGGACACCAGCGGGTCCATCTGCCATAATCAGTACCGGAACCCCATATTTCTCATAAAGTGCTTCTGAGGTTTCGCCAGCAGAACCGGGCACTTTAATTCCTGCTGCTCCCAGATTGCTGCTAATGCCCCCTGTGTTTCCGCATAAAAGCGGAATCATCTCTTCCACCGGCAGCTCGTCTGCAAGGGATTCCAGTGTTTTTTCACAGCATTCTTGCTTTTCTTTTTGGGTTTTCCCCAAAACTCCAGTCAGACATAAATCTTCAAACTGTACAGACGGGATATCATGATTTCCAGCTTTCTTCTGCGTTTCTTCTGAGTTTACAATGTATGATCTCTCCAGGACTCCGGTTAACTCTGCTGCCGTTTCCAGCTTCCGGGTCTTCTCCAGAACAGTATCCCCGTTCACTTTTACAAGCGCTTCCAGTTTCAGATTGTCCGAACTGTTTCCAATCCACAATTCATAGTTTCCGGCTTCTACGATCCAGGCATGATCCTCTTCAAAAAAGCTTGCAAGGGCTTTTCCCTCAATCAGGATCCTTACCTGCTGTTTTTCTCCGGGCTTTAATACATTTGTTTTTGCATATCCAACCAGACGATGGTGTTCTTTCTCCAATCTGCCATGAGGAAGCACAGCATAAATCTGCACAACTTCACTTCCCGAAAATCTGCTTCCAGTGTTTTCTACAGATACGTTTACCCCAATCTTGTCCTGATCGGTTTCAATACCGCAGAACTGAATTTCAAAATCCGTATAAGAAAGGCCAAAGCCAAAAGGAAACAGCGGCTTGACGCCAAAGCTGTCAAAATACCGATAGCCTATATAAATTCCTTCTTTGTATTCTTCCAGTTCCAGATTTCCATTCAAATAACTGAAATTTTCTGCAAATGGCATATCTGCATATTTTTTTGCCCAGGTTGTGGTAAGCTTTCCGCTTGGAACCGCTTCTCCAAGAAGAATACGGGCAACCGCACGTCCACCTTCCTGCCCAAGCTGGGAAATATTAAAGATACCTTTTATCCACTGCGTTTTTTCCAAAATGTCTGTAAGCTCTACAGCGCCGCCTGCATTTATAAGGAGGATAATAGGTACCTGTCTGCTGTTCAGAAAAAGGATATCTTCCTCTTCTCTCTCACTAAGATAATAATCACCTTTTTCCAGGCGGCGGTCTTTTCCCTCACCGGAAATGCGGCTGATCACATAAACAGCGGCACTTGCCCCCTCAATATCTTTTTCAGATACAGGACGCCCCTCTGGCATAATAAACGGATTGGAGGCATACGCATCAAAAGGATTATCTACATGCTTTGCTTCCTCAAGAATCTTTTCTTTCCATATAAGTCTCGCTTCCTGATAGCGATGTTCATAATTATCCAGCCAGTCCCTGCTGGTAATCTGAATTCCGGATTCTGCCATTCCTTCGTAAATGGTAATATTCTGTCTGTTATTTACATCTCCGGAACCAATTCCCCCTTTGACGGTTTTATCTGCACCGCTTCCCAAAAGGGCAATCGGTGCAAATAATGGAAGGGGAAGAATATTTTCGTTTTTCAGCAGAACTATGCATTCTTCTGCCGCAAGCTCAGCAAAAGAGCTATGGCTCTTCTCGCGTTCAGAAATTTCAGGATTCATAGTCCCGCTGCGTTTAAACCTGGCAAATGCCATTATTCCTTAACTCCACCAAGGGTAACACCTGCAATAATATATTTAGAAAGAAGCAGGTATACAATAATGATCGGCACAATGGCAACTGTGATCATCATGTAGATTTTACCCATATCAAAGTTCATATAATCGGCTCCACGAAGGGTAGCAATCAAAATCGGCACTGTCATTTTATTCTTGGACTGGATGATCAGGGCCGGTACAAAGTAGTTATTCCAGGAACCAACAAATGTGAAAATTGCCTGAACCGCAATGGCTGGTTTCATAATCGGAATCACGATACGGTTAAAGGTATGAAATTCTCCGGAGCCGTCAATTCTGGCTGCCTCTACAAGAGAAAGCGGCAGAGAGGACTGCAGGTAGCTGTACATGAAATAGAATACAGCCGGGGAAGCAATAGACGGAATAATCAGTGGCAGAAGGGAATCATATAATCCCATCTTTGTAACCAGACGAAGGAAGCCCATTGCAGTTACCTGAGTAGGCATTACAAGGATTGCCATAATAAATGTAAATGCTGCTTTTCTTGCCTTAAACTCATAAGCATAAAGACCATATGCAGTAAGGGAAGAAAAATAAGTACACAGCACTGCACTGCATCCAGATACCACTATACTGTTTAAAATACCGCGGAACATAGGAAAGCTTCCATCATTTGCCACGTTTTTCAGGTTTTCCAGAAAATTTTTTCCAGGAAGGGCAGAGAAGCCTTTCTGCAGATCTGCATGAGATCTGGTTGCATTAATAATCAGTACGTAAAAGAAAAACAGACACATAAAGGACAAAAGAATCAGTACGATATGTGCGAAAACTGTTCTGAAGCTACTTCCTGTTTTTTTCATCCTCTTAATCTTCTCCTTTCTTCTTTAGCACGTTTCTTAGCTGCTTTTTTGGATCCATCCGGATCATTGTCATTTGTCATACGGTATACAAAGAAGCACAGGATACCGCTGACAATAAACAGGTAAACAGATAATGCACCGGCCATACCATAGTTCTTACTCTTC
The DNA here is from genome assembly GCF_003460605.1 of Ruminococcus sp. AF31-8BH. GTDB lineage: Bacteria > Bacillota > Clostridia > Lachnospirales > Lachnospiraceae > Blautia_A > Blautia_A acetigignens. The sequence continues at coordinate 199,298 of NZ_QTVN01000008.1, read as the reverse complement.
AGGTGGCTGTTCAGGAACATGATCAGTGTCATAGAAGTTCTATCCGGATTACCCTGTCCGTTTGTGAGAATCTGAGGTACATCGAACATCTGAAGACCACCGATAATGGAAGTAATCAGTGTATAGGAAAGAATCGGGCGGATCAGCGGCAGTGTAATATAAAAGAAACGCTGAATGCTGTTGCAGCCGTCCAGATCAGATGCCTCGAATACATCCATGCTAATACCCATAACTGCAGCCATCAGCATAATAGTTGTATTGCCAAACCACATCAAAAAATTCATAAATCCAATCAGAGACCTTGTACCAAATACAGAACCCATAAAATCAATAGGAGCCTTAATCCAGCCAAGAGACATAAGAATGGAATTCACAGGTCCGTTTGTGGAAAACATGGTAAAAAACAAAAGGGCAAATGCAGATGCCATGATCAGGTTTGGCAGATAAATAACAACTTTAAAAAACTGTTTTCCTCGTATTTTCAGACGTGCATCTGTAAACCAGGCTGCCAGAACCAACGCAATCACAATCTGCGGCACAAATCCGATCAGCCACAGAATCAGAGTGTTTGCTCCGTACTTAAACATATCGGATTTCAGCAGACTGATGTAATTTTCCATACCAATAAAATTCGGTCCGATTTCCTTGATTCCGGAACGGAAATATTCAAAGAAGCTGTAGCGAACTGTATCAACCAACGGAATTAAAGAAAAAATAAAATAGATTATAAAAAAAGGAAGAATAAACAGGTAACCCCATTTTCCGTAATTAATGCTTTTTTTCTTCATAACTGCTCTCCTTTACATACAATCCGCAGGCGAAGAAGCCTGCATAGTTCGATTCTCCGCCTGCGTTGGATTGCCTTACACGATATCCACTTTTATTCCGGCCATGTTACCTCAGAAATCTCAGGATAACGCTCTTTAATAGCAGTCTCAAAGTTTGCCTTTGCTTTATCAAAGTCAACATTTCCCTGGAAATAATCACTGAAGGAATTCTGGATAAGCTCTACACATCCCTGATCATATGCAGAAAGCGGTGCAATCTTAATGTTCTCTGCAACAGGTGCAAAATATGCAAATGGGTTCTGTCCGCCAAGGAACTCAGAAGAGAAGTTTGCATCATCAGTAGCTGCTTCTGCCATACCACTCTTTGTATTTGTGAAGTCTGAATAATCCTCAGAAATCTTTAACAGGTTGTCTTTGTCTGCAGTCATAGCAAGGATAATGTCTTTTGCATGCTCTGGATTATCAGTACCTGTTGCTGCATGAATGTAAGAACCGCCCCAATTGTATTCCTGCGGAGGATTTGTAACTGCCCATGAGCCTGCATCGCCATCCCAGTTTGGACTTAATGTAAAGTCGATTCCCCATGCCGGAAACAGAAATGCAAATACTTTTGACTGGGAGCCCATAGCTTTGTTCCAGTCATCGTTCCACTGTCCTTTTACAGTCGGGTTAAGGTAACCTGCATCCAGCCACTCTTTTGAATCATTTACCCAATCCATAATCTTCTGGTCAACTGTAATGGTTGTCTCACCAGGCTGTACCCAGGACTGTGCGATGCTGTTTCCATATAAACGGAAGGTATCTGCATAAGAAGAAAATGTGTAGTAACCTTTCTCCTTCAGTTGAGCAGCAGTCTCTTTCATTGTATCCCAGTCTTTTACTTTCTCGCCTACTTCTGCCGGATCATCTGTTCCAAAGACTTCTTTTGCAATATCACGACGGTATACCAGGGTTCCTGGGCAGCACTGCCATGTAGAACCTCTCTGTACTCCGTCAGAGTCAGAAGCAGTTGTTCTTGTGAAATCGTACTGATCTGCAAGATCTGTATCCGGGTCAATTCCAAGATCTGTAAGCGGCATTGCTACATCAGCATCTTTATCTGTATATTTGAAAACATAGTCTGTTTCTGACAGGAAAATATCTACCTTATCATCTGCAGAAGCATCAGCCTGGTTTAACAGTGCCTCGTCAAGTTTCTGCTGGTAAACACCATCCTGATTTGGATTTATGATCCAGTGGATCTCAGTTCCGTCCTTTAAGGTTGTAACGGTTCCGTCACTGGATGTAGACTCAACTTCCGGATAAATTGCTTCCAGACGGGTACGGAACTCATCATTCCAGGAATAGATGTTGATAACCTTTCCTTCTTCAGATTCTGCATGGCATACAACAGTTGCGCTCATGCCGGTGACTGCCATAACTGCTGTTAATAACACAGCTACTGCTCTTTTTTTCATATAAATTTTCCTCCTTTTTAAGCATTTTTTAATGCTGTATCTCTTTGGTAAAATAAATATATCATTTTTGTTTTTGACATTATATTATTTCTCTTAACAAAATATCAGATTCGTGTCATAATATAAAAAAATGACACATTTATTTCTATCCGGGAGGGCTTTACATGACAATGTCTAAAGACTGGTATAATACCGAATTTGAAGAAAACGAACTGGAGTCCAAGCACCGTCCGCCTTCTGTTGAATATTCCTTTTATACAGCTGTGAAAACCGGTGACATGGAAACAGTTATCCAAAACTGCAATGCAAATTCTTTTACTCATCTGGAAGGAACAGGCATACTTTCCAGAAATGCGGTTACCAATCTTAAATACCATTTTGTAGTTACTGCAGCCATGCTCACCAGATACTGCATTGACGGCGGAATGGAATCGGAACAGGCCTACCGCCTCAGTGACTTTTATATTCTGAAAATGGACTCCTGCACTACCCAGCAGCAGATTGCAGACCTTCATCATATTATGGCAAAGGATTTTACCGGGAAAATGGCTCTGCAGAAAAAAAGCTCTGTGCTTTCCAAACCTGTCATGCAGTGCGTAGATTATATTTATACCCATATCAAAGAACGTATTACCATCGAAGATCTTGCCTGCTACACCGGTCTTTCCCAGAATTACCTTTCCAGGGTGTTCAAGCAAAATCTGGGAATTTCCATCAGTGACTACATACGGGAACAGAAAATAGAAAAGGCAACCCACCTTCTGCGTTATTCGGATAAATCCGTAGTGGATATTGCCAACTACCTTTCCTTTTCTTCCCAAAGTCATTTTATACAGGTATTTGAGAATTTCACAGGTCTGACACCCAAGAAATACCGGGATAAATATTATAAATCCATGTGGTGATCTGACCGCCATTTCTGCAGAAAATTATTGGGGACGGAGTTTTCCGGCTTAAAAAGCCAGAAAACTCCGTCCCCAATGGTTTATTTTAGAATAATATTGATTTCATGTACTTTTTCCAGTTCCAGTTTTTCAATTTCCGAACGCATCAGACGAGCCTTCCGTCCTGTTTCTGCCAGAAGCGTTATTCCGTCACAGAACGCTTCTCTAATCTGTGCTTCATTCCATTCTTTTTTCTCTTTGTTAAAGATATGGATGGCAAATTTCTTTCCGGCAAATTCCATCTCCAGAGAAGCCTTTCCTTCCTGGTCATACTGCTCCGGCATAAGTGCAGGTGCGATTACCATGTCTCCCAGCTGACCTTTTACACCAAAAACCTCTGTAATCATAGTCAGCATATACCAGCTGGCAGCTCCGGTAAGGTATGCATATAACCCCCGTCCCTGATTATCAAAGTATTCAGGAATTCCAGGATACATTTTACTGCGGTCAAAATCCATTGCAGTATCCAACAGTGTCCGAAGAACCTTATAGCCTTCTCTGGCATGACCGGTTTTATACAATGCATTTGCATACATAACTGCCATATGGGAAAAGACTGCACCATTTTCCTTTTCGCCGTATGCAAATCCAAACATTCTTCCCAGATCAAATTTTTCTTCCTTGAAATCTGTGTTCAGACGATAGCCACCAGCGTTCCTGTCATACAGATATGCATCTGCACCTTTGCAGATTTCCTGTATCTGCTGATCTGTGGCAGTACCGCTCATAATGGCAAATACCTGACCGGTAAGCATCATCCGCACGCCGTTCTTCGCACAGGCGTTATTTCCAGCTTCGTCTGGAACTGCACTGTATTCTACCTTTCTTCCGTGGTTGTCATAATATCCGTTAAACCATCCCTTGTCCCCATCCTGAATCCATTCGTTTTTCCGGATGTTTTCCATCAGCCAGTCTGCTTTTTCTTCCAGATTTCTGCACACCTTTTCCAGGGAAAGCACAACCTTATTTCCGCTTAAATTATGGGCACTCAGATCTGTATACTGTTTCAGGATCTGCAGTTTTTCCTTCGGACTTTCATACAACTGTTTTCCATAAGCAAACAGACATTCCATTTCTTCAGCAAGCTCAATCTTATTGATTCCCTGAACACGTTCCAGTTCCCTTAGTACGTGAGCAATCTCCTTCAGATTTCCTGCATAAGCACAGGTAAAGGCAACACTCTCGCCCTTTTCCCAGGCCATATCCATGGCATCATTCCAGTCTGCTCCATGCAGGCGCATTTCGTTATGCTCTCCCACGTCAAAGAAAGCACACAGATTCTGCAGAAGGATATGCTCCAGAACAGTTCCATAATACACTTCCGCATTGTCTGTTTTCTGCCAGTTACCATAGCTGCTGTTCCACTCCTGGTCATGATCGGTTCCGCGTTTTGACTGAAAGTCCTTAAAATATGGAATCTTTTCAAACAGAATATCAAAGTCCCCGGTCTGATCCAGATATAATTTTGTAGTTACAAATGGCCAGAAGCTGTGATCCATCCACACACGGGTAATGTTATTCCTGTCTGCAATAAATTCACCCTGACTGCTTCCGATAATTGTGGCATTTGTCCCATCAATACGAACCCCACCATAATTATCTACGATCATCTGTCTTACATCCGAAGGCTCCATGATCAAAAGCGCAAGACAATCCTGCCACAAATCGCGCCATCCACGGCCGCCCTTCCCATAATCATGATAGGGAAGGAAGGAACAGCCGTAAATTCTTCTGAGAATCGGCTGGAAGCAGATCCATTTCAGATAATTATCCACATCACTATTTCCAGTTTCAAATGCTACATTTACCTTTTGAATCCAATGTTCTTTTACTTCTTCAAGCATTTTTTGCACCTGAAGCTTTGTTTTGCAGCCGGAGGTCAGCAACGCAATACTGTCAGATGTTTTTGTGGTGCCGCTTAACAAAATGTAGCCAGCTGCTTCTTTTGGCTTCAGCGTTTTTCTGCTGAACCGGAGACCGCCCACTGCCTCTTTTCCTTGGATTTTTGTTCCAGCGGTTTTACCTGGCTTATTTGTTCTGACAGCTTCCGGATTTAGGAAAGTGCCCCCTTCACCAATAAAATCCTCTACGGTAGGGTAAAAGCTTTCCGGCTTCTCTCCATTCTCAGAAGAACCATATACAAAATAAGTAGTGTTATTTTTCTGGTGTCCGCGCTCATCAAAAGACAGAACCGGCTTCACTTCTACTCCATACTCAGTTGTCTGAATCCGATGGAGCAGGGAAGTAACATGGCGGTGATCACGCAGGTTATCCGCACTTCTTCCATACACAGGAATTACACCAATTGGCACGACCTCCACATCTTTATCAGAAATATTTGTGATTTCCACATATTCTACTTCCATATCACCGGAAATAGTGACAAAAGAGGTTACCTCAGCCTGAAGGCCATATTTTTCTGATCTGCGGGAAAGCTTCTGCCACATAAAACCGGCTTCCAACACGCTTTCTTCCTGTTTCTCTGTAAATTTTTCAAATTCCTGTTCTGCTGAATTTCCGCAGACAGACCAGCAGCCCAGAAGCTGTGGATTTATCCCCCGAGAAAGTTCATTCTTCTCATCAGAAACCTTATATACCCGGCACCAGAAGTTTCTGGTATTTCGGTTATTATGCAGGTTCTCAATACTTACAGGTTCAAGAAGAAAATGATTCTGATCTGTTTTGCTATCTCCTCCAAGATTAGGGGTAATACTGGATTTCAGCCCTTTTTCTCCTGCCAGCGGCAGATATAGTCCACTATAATTTTCCGGATTATGAATGATAAAGGTTCCTTTTTTATCCTGAAATTCTATATGTTTCATCTGAGTTTCTCCCTTTCTGCCAAAATATATCAAATTTAGGAAAGATACAATTCAATCTCAGTTTCAGTAGTCAGCTTATCCTGCGGAATATAGTTGTCCTTTAATTCCTCGCCATTTACTGTAAGCTTCTTAAATCCGCTTTCTGCATGTCCCGGATTTTTCACTTTAATATGCAGGTGACAGCCACGGAAGTCCTTTTCAGCCTCAAAGCCATCCCATTCTTTCGGAATAGACGGCGCAATGCGAAGACCATAGAAATCAGGACGCATTCCCAGAATACCTTCCACGCATCCCACCATAACAGTAGATGCAGTTCCGGTAAGCCAGTGCACATGAGAGCGGCCAAAATTCGGGCTTGCTTTTCCCTCTGTAAACTGACCATAGCAATATGGCTCAAGTCTGCGGATTTCAGCTTTATCATTCTGTGCAGCCGGAGCATTTTCCATGAAGTAGCCAAATGCTCTTTCTCCATGTCCCATTAATGCTTCCGCAAGAATGATCCATCCCTGCGACTGGGAAAAGATACCTGCATTTTCTTTTGTTCCTGCATTATAAATTACTGCCAGTGCACCGTCAAAAGCATGTGCATGATATGGCGGATCCATAAGAATAGCTCCATACTCTGTATTCAGTCTTTCATAAACCTGCTCAAGTGCCAGTTCTGCCTGTTCCTTTGTTGCAAGACCGCTGATCACTGCCCAGCTCTGAGGGTTCAGCCACATATTTGCTTCCGGGTCTATACGCTGTCCGATTACTTCACCTGCTTCTGTAAATCCGCGGATAAATCGGTCCTCATCCCAGCAAAGCTCTTCGATCAGTTTGCCAAGCTCCTCCTGGCTTTTTTCCAAATATGCAATATAAGCCTCATCCTTTTCGTATGCTGCAAACTCTTTCAGGATAGTCATTGCATAATAAAACTGCAGAGCTACAAATGTAGACTCCCCATCTTTTCCAAGTCTCAGGCAATCATTCCAGTCTGCATAAAGACCAGCCGGCAGTCCATGCTTTCCAAGGTGCTCCATTGAGAACTGAATGGCACGTTTCAGGTGCTCATATACAGTTCCTTCATCTTTATTTGCAAAGGGGATTACTTCATCAATAAAATCTACGTTTCCTGTCTCTGATACATATTTATATACAGTTGGGAACAACCATAAAGCATCATCTGCACGATATGCAGGATGACCTGTTTCCTGTACATAAGAAGCATCATCCGGTGTATCCTCATGTCCCGGATTATGGGTAAACTTAACAAGCGGAAGTCCGCCGCCATTATCCACCTGTGCGGAAAGCATAAATCGAATCTTATCTGCCGCCATTTCCGGAGCCAGATGGATCACCCCCTGGATATCCTGTACTGTGTCACGGTATCCATATCCGTTGCGCAGACCGCAGTAAGTAAAGGATGCTGCTCTTGACCAGATAAATGTCATAAAGCAGTTATACGCATTCCATGTATTGATCATGGTATTAAATTCACTGCTTGGAGTTTTAATCTGAAAGTGGGAAAGCTTTTCATGCCAGTAATGGATCAGTTCTTCCAGCTCTTTTTTGCAGATCTGCTGGCAGTCCTTATCATAACGGGCTGTAATTTCTGCGGCCTCGTCATCATTTTTCATGCCAACGAGGAAAGCCAGCTCTTTCTTTTCTCCCGGGGCAAGCTTCACTACAGCAGTTAGTGCGCCGCAGCTATTCTCATTGTAGTTTCCCTCACAATTTAGTTTGCCTTCCATAACCCCTACCGGATTTCCATATCCGTGGTATCTTCCCAGGAACGCTTCTTTTTCACCGCACCAAGAATCCACCGGCACACCAGCTAATCCCAGGAAACGATTCGTTACATCCTTATTATCAACCTTTTCACCCTCATCAAGACGATCCAGATTTGCATGGATCATCTGACGAACACGGTTTCCTCTGAAAACAGTGCGTGTAATATACTGGGAATACTGCAGGTTTACTTGATCCTGTTCATAATTACTGTTGTTGGTAAATTCCGCATATCCAGTCACGCTGATCTCACGTTCCCGGTCAGAACAGTTCTCTACGCAAAGACTCCATACCTCATGGGACTGTCCCAGCGGTACATAATATCGAACCTCAGAATGGATTCCGCTATAATCAGTCAGCATCTTGGTGTAAGCTGTACCATGATGGCATTCGCATTTATATTCCTCCAGAGCCTTTCCTACCGGCTGCCAGGATGTTGACCAGAAATCCTTTGTTTCATTATCTCTCAGATAAATATATCTTCCCGGCTCATCAAACTGGTTAAAAACATAACGTAAAATTCTTCCGTTAGCTCCAGATTTTGCAAAGCTGTATCCACCTGCATTATTAGACACGATTGCACCATATTCCGGATCTCCTAAATAATTTACCCATGGCGCCGGTGTATCTGGTCTCGTGATCACATACTCCCGTTTCTCATCATCAAAATATCCGTAGTTCATACCTGCACACTCCCTCTTAGCCCTTATAACGGCTGCTGTTTTCTCATATCATACCTCATATAATGAAAAGCATATACAAAAACTCACTATAAAATATCAAAATCGTGACATAGGAAGACAGTTCCCCGCACCACGCAAAAAGAGCACCCACCTTACGGTGAATGCTCTTCTCATTTCATCTATTAAGCTAATTTGATCGGGTTGATCTTCACTCCAGGACCCATTGTCGGAGCGATAACAACGCTCTTTAAATACTGTCCCTTCAGTGTGCTAGGTCTAGCCTTTACAATAGCTCCAATCAGCGTCTGGAAGTTGTCGCTTAACTGCTCCTCAGTAAAGGATGCTTTACCGATCGGCACATGGATAATGTTTGATTTGTCAAGACGATACTCAATCTTACCAGCTTTGATATCATTAACAGCTTTAGTAACATCCATAGTTACTGTACCAGCCTTCGGGTTTGGCATTAAACCTTTCGGTCCAAGTACACGACCAAGACGTCCAACAACACCCATCATGTCTGGAGTTGCAACAACAACGTCAAAGTCAAGCCATCCTTCGTTCTGGATCTTCGGAATAAGATCCTCAGCGCCTACAAAGTCAGCGCCTGCTGCCTTAGCTTCCTCAGCCTTCGCATCCTTAGCAAATACAAGAACACGAACTTTTTTACCAGTTCCGTGCGGCAGAACAACTGCACCACGAATCTGCTGATCTGCATGACGTCCATCGCAGCCTGTGCGGATATGAACTTCGATAGTCTCGTCAAATTTAGCTACAGCAGCTTTTTTAACTAAGCTGATAGCTTCGTTAGTATCGTATAATGTTGCGCGGTCTACTGCCTTAGCAGCTTCCACGTATTTCTTTCCTCGTTTCATTTCTATAACCTCCTGTGGTATTTGCGGGGAAAAGCCCTCCCACTTACTATTTGTGATTAATCAACTACTTCAATTCCCATACTTCTTGCAGTACCAGCAATCATGCTTGCTGCTGCTTCGATGGATGCTGCATTTAAGTCTTTCATCTTAAGCTGAGCGATTTCCTCAACCTGAGCCTTTGTAACTTTAGCAACTTTTGTTTTGTTCGGTACGCCGGAACCGGATTTGATGTTTGCAGCTTTCTTAAGAAGAACTGCAGCCGGCGGAGTCTTGGTTATGAAGCTGAAACTTCTGTCTGCATAAACAGTGATTACTACAGGAATGATCATACCATCCTGATCAGCTGTTCTTGCGTTGAACTCTTTTGTAAACTGAACGATATTTACACCGTGCTGTCCAAGAGCCGGACCTACAGGTGGTGCTGGAGTTGCTTTACCAGCGGGAATCTGTAATTTGATATATCCTGTTACTTTCTTTGCCATTTTCGGCACCTCCTATGTGGTATTGGCGGGGGTATGTCCCTCCCACGATATTGTGTTACCTTTGTCTGTTACATTTTCTGAACTTCTGCGAAACTGATCACAACCGGTGTTTCGCGTCCAAACATCTCTACATTGATCGTTACAAGCTGCTTCTGCGGATTGATCGCAGTAACAACGCCTGTAGTCTCTTTCCAGGCTCCGCCTGTTACTACAACAGTATCGCCCTCAGCGAAATCTACGCGGACAGTCTCATCTTTGATGCCCAGCGGTTTCATTTCTTCTTCTGTGAGCGGTACAGGCTTGGATCCCGGACCAACAAAACCAGTCACTCCACGTGTATTCCGGACAACATACCAGGTATCGTCGTTCATGACCATGTTGATAAGAACATAGCTTGGGAACATTTTTCTCTGAACCTGTTTGGAAACGCCGTTACGCATCTCCACAACGTCTTCCAGAGGAACCCGTACTTCCAGAATCTGATCCTCAAGATGTCGGTTTTCAATTGTCTTCTCAATGTTGGCCTTTACCTTGTTCTCATAACCGGAATAGGTATGGACAACGTACCATTTTGCTTCTGACATACAATCACCTTTGTCCTTATTTGATTAAAAGATTAATGCATTCCAGAATGCCTGCATCCATCACACTGATGATCACACCGAGAATTACGGTTATGACAATAACAACAACTGACTGTTTCATCAGTGTCTCGCGGTCTGTCCAGACAATTTTATTGAACTCTGCCTTCAGCCCCTGGAACCAGGATTTCTTAGATTCCTTAGCCTTGGCGGTCTTGCCTGCAGATTTCTCTTTTTCTTGCATAGCCTAACCTCACAATCTAAAGTGACTATTTTGTTTCCTTGTGCATTGTGTGTCTCTGGCAGAACTTACAATATTTCTTGGTTTCCATTCTCTCAGGATGGTTCTTTTTCTCCTTGGTCATATTGTAGTTACGCTGCTTGCACTCTGTACATGCTAATGTAATCCTAACGCGCACAACTTCCACCTCCAGTGTTTTCATTTGCATGGTCTTAAATCCAGCCTCTTCGGTGTATCCGCCACCATTTTTCGGCATAAAAAAAAGACCTAACTTCCATGTCGCTTGTACAGTTTACCACACAGCAGACATATCCGTCAAGTCTTTTGCATATAATTCTTATGTTTTTTTATGGCATTTCTGCCGCCCGCTTCGCCTTATTATCACATTAATTCTTCAGCTCTGTGACAGGCCACCTGATGTCCTTTTTCCATCTGGCGAAGCACTGGAATTTCCTGTTTGCAGCGGTCTGTTGCGTATGGACAGCGGGTATGGAACTTACATCCTGAAGGCGGGTTGTAAGCGCTTGGCACATCCCCCTGCAGAATGATGCGTTGGCGTTTCTTTTTCACATCCGGAAGCGGAATGGCGGAAAGAAGCGCTTTGGTATAGGGATGCATAGGATTGGAATAAAGCTGGGCTTTTTCAGCAACTTCTGCCACACTTCCAAGATACATAACTGCAATGCGGTCGCTGATGTGGCGGACCACGCTTAAGTCATGGGAAATAAACAGATAAGTCAGATTTTTCTTCTGCTGCATATTTCTCATCAGATTCAGCACCTGGGCACGGACCGATACATCCAGAGCGGATACCGCCTCGTCACAGACAACAAATTCCGGATTCAGGATCAGTGCCCTTGCGATTCCAATTCGCTGTCTCTGTCCGCCGGAGAACTCGTGGGGGAAACGGTTCAGGTACTGTTTGTCAAGTCCAACCTCCTGAAGGATCTCTTCCACCATTTCCCTGCGCTCTGCTTTGGTGCCGATCTTATATACCTCAAGAGGCGCACTGATCAGATCGTAAACCGTCATTCTTGGATTCAGGGAGCTGTATGGATCCTGGAAAATGATCTGCAGCTTCCGGCGCATTTCCCACATTTTTTTCTTGTCATAGGTAAGAATGTCTTCCCCGTTATAAAGTACCTGTCCTTCTGTTGCAGGAATCAGGCGGAGAATGGTTCTGCCAAGAGTGGATTTTCCGCAGCCGGACTCTCCTACCAGACCCAGGGTCTCTCCTTTATTTACAGTAAGGCTTACATGGTCTACCGCTTTTACCTGGGCTGGCTGACGGTTCAGAAGACCTTTTTTCCCTGTAAAATATTTGGATAAATTTTTTGTTTCCAACAAAATGTTCGTGTTCTCGCTCATTATTTCTCACCCTCGTATCTGAAGCAGCTTACCAGAGAATTCTCTGCGTGGTAAACGCCAGGTTTTTCTGTCATGCAGCGCGGATTTCCATAAGGACATCTGGGAGCAAATCTGCAGCCGGACGGCATGGCATCCGGTGCAGGCACGGTACCCTCGATGGTATTCAGCATTTCCACATCCTCGTCAAGTCTTGGAATGGAATTCAGAAGTCCCTGTGTGTAGGGATGCTTCGGTCTTTCAAAAATATCCTCAATGCTGCCGTATTCCACAGCCTTGCCTGCATAAAGCACAAGCACATCATCCGCAGTCTCTGCAACTACGCCCATATCGTGGGTGATGAGCATGATCGCGGTTCCCATTTTTTCCCGGAGCTCGCACATCAGCTCCAGGATCTGTGCCTGGATGGTTACGTCCAGCGCTGTGGTGGGCTCGTCCGCGATCAGAAGGCGCGGCTCGCAGGAAACAGCCATGGCGATCATGACTCTCTGGCGCATACCTCCGGAAAGCTGATGAGGATATTCCTTCATTCGTTTCTCCGGTGCTGCGATCCCAACACGTTTCAGAACATCCACAGCCCTTGTCCAGGCTTCCTTTTTATTGCAGTTCTGGTGAAGCATGATCGGCTCCATCAGCTGGTTTCCAATGGTCAGGGTAGGATTCAGGGCTGTCATAGGATCCTGGAAGATCATTGCAATATCATTTCCCCGGATCTTACACATTTCCTTCTCCGGAAGCCCTACCAGTTCCTTTCCATCCAGCTTAATGCTGCCGCCGGAAATCCGGGCGTTGCTGCCAAGAAGCTGAAGAATGGACATGGAGGTAACGCTTTTGCCGCAGCCGGATTCTCCTACGATTCCAAGGATTCTGCCTTTTTCTATGGAAAAGCTTACGCCGTCAACGGCTGTATTAATGCCTTTTTTGGTTTGAAACTGTACCTGTAAATTCTCTACGGAAAGCAAAGATGCCATAGTTGTACTCCTTTTTTCTTATTACTGTAAGTGAACCATCACTTTTCTGTTCCTGAAATCCGCCAGATATGAGAATCACCTTTTCAGCCGCCACATTCTCACGCCTGGCGGGTTTCAGGAACATAAGCCATAAAGGCTTATGTCCTTTTCCCCTGTTTCTTATTCTTTATCCCACTCCCAGGAAGACCAGTTCAGTCCGTTGAAGTCTGCAACATTCAGGTTCTTCATGCTCTTATTGTAGGCAGTGAGAAGGTTCTTTGTATATAAGTATCCCATAGCTGCTTTTTCCACAACTTTTTCCTGATACTCGTCAAAGTATGGTTTTCTTGCTTCGAAAGTAAGCTCAGCATTTCCCTTGTCGATAAGATCTGAAAGCTCTGTGTCCTGAAGCTGGCAGAAGTTGCAGGAGCTTCCCGGATAGATCATCTCACGGCTTTCACTTGGATCCAGAGTTCCGCCGGAACCGATAATTCCAAGATCATGCTCGCCGTCTAACATGCGACTCATCAGTGTTGCAAAGTCCATCTGCTCAATCTGTACCTGCACACCTACGTTTGCGAAATCCTGTACGATCAGGGCTGCACATCTCTCTGTGATGCTGCTTCCGGAGGAAATGAAGAATTTCAGTGTCTGTCCTGCCGGGAAACCAGCCTCTGCAAGCATTTCTTTTGCTTTTTCAGGATCGTACTGAACCTGTACTTTATCATTATAATATGGGCTTACCGGAGCGATCGGAGTCATGATCGGAGTTCCCTCACCCATAAGAAGACCATTTACCAGTACATCACGGTTAATTGCCATATTCAGTGCCTGACGAACTTCCTGAGTCAGATATTCCTTCTGAGTATTGAAGATCAAGGTAGAATATGAAGTGGTAGGAATAGACTCTGTTACCAGATTATCCTGGGATTTGGCTGTTTCCCAGTCATCTGTCAGTACGGAACCAAATCCAATCATGTCAAGCTCACCGTTCATAAGACCGGAAAGAACGTTTGCAGACGGTACCACACGGATAATAAGACGATCAATATTCGGAGCTCCAAGATAATAATTTTCATTCTTTGTAAACTCCATACGCTCGCCGTTAATCTCACTGTCATAGATAAATGGACCGGAGCCAACCGGGTTTGCCCAAAGATCAGGAGCATTGATCTCTTCTGCTGTTTTACCCTCAAACACATGCTTCGGAATGATGAAAACAGTGTCTATATCCTGAAGGAAGGTATCCGGGTACATAGCCTCTTTTAATTTGAAGGTTACTTCGTATTCGCTATCTGCAGTTACTTCAATAGAATCCTCGGAAAGCTCGGCTCCGGACTCATCTACACCTGCGATATATTCCAGATGATAACGGCTCTTTGCGTCTACAGACGGATCTGAGTACATCTGATAGCTGAATACAACGTCGTCTGCTGTTACAGGCTCACCGTCAGACCAAACTGCGTCCTCGTGAAGCTTGAATGTAACTGCATCGCTGGCATCGTTGACTGTCCAGGACTCAGCAAGACGTCCTTCGATGGTACCGTCTGCGTTTGTCTGTGTCAGACGGTCATAGATCTGGTCGCAGATAAAACGTGTGTAGTTGCTGGTGGTGTTCATTGGCATCATGGTGTCCCATGCCTGATCCATTGCTGCAGTTACCACTTTTTCTTCTGTCTCAGCTGCTGCCGGAACGGCATAAGCTGCAACCATGCTTCCAGCAAGAAGAAGAGCTGCCGCTTTTTTCATGTTGAGTTTCATATGTTTCCTCCTTTTTTCCTTCAGTCAGGGCTTCTGCCGCTGTCCGCATTGCGTTCAGCAACTGTTTTTCCCCGGCATATGTATTATAAAAGTCTCTGCCAGAGCATGTTTGAAAAAGGCTTTCTGCAAGATGTGCGTCACAATTTGTGGGAGATTTTACCCGGATGAGGGCGTCGTAGCGTGCTACGACAACCGAATTCGGGTGAAATATACCACAAAGTGGGGCGTGCAGATTGCAGGAATGATTTTTTAAACAGGCTCTAATGTGCCATAAGCCCATGACAGCTTACTTTTATTTCATAAGGTGTCACCTGTAAACTATATTACAGCTTGATCTTCGGGTCCAGGGCATCGCGGATACCGTCACCCAGGAAGTTAATGCTCAGTACTGTGATCAGAAGGGCAAGTCCCGGCGGGAGCCAGATCCATAACTTCTGGGAAAGCACAGTGATGGACTGTGCGTCATAGAGCATATTTCCCCAGCTTGCTCCCGGCGGCTGCACGCCCATTCCCAGGAAGCTTAAGGATGATTCGGAAAGGATGGCGCTTGCCATCTGGAATGTGATCGCGATCAGAATCGGAGCAAAGGAGTTTGGAAGAACATACTTTGTCACGATTTTGAAATTAGAAGTTCCAATTGCTCTTGCAGATTCCACGTATTCTTTTTCCGATACAGAAAGTACATTAGCATAGATCAGTCTGGCAAACTGTGTCCATCCCAGAACACCAATTACGCAGGTTACAGACCACACAGATGGTCCCAGAACTGCAACCAGTACCAGGATCAATACAATTGACGGGAAAGACATGAAAATATCTGCAATTCGCATAATAATTGCTTCTGCCTTTCCTCTCGCATAACCAGCCACCAGTCCAAGGGGAACGCCGATGGCACAGCTGATCAGCGTGGAAACAAAACCAACCAGCAGAGAGGTTCTTCCGCCATACATCAGACGGGCAAAAACATCTCGGCCAATAGCATCTGTTCCCAGAATATGTGCCCCGCTTGGTACCGCGGAAAAGGCGGTATAGTCAGATGTGTAGGGATCCAGGTTCAAGATAATGGGGAGAAAAACCACCATCAAAATCTCCAGAATGAGAACCACCAGACCTGCCATAGCCATTTTATGTTCTTTCAGTTTATCAAGTACCTCGGAAAGATAGCTTACATTTTCGTTTTTCTGTTTTTTCATTTCTTTTCTTCTATCCTCCCTTATTTATAGCTGATTCGCGGATCCAGGATGCCGTACGCCACATCAGTAAGAATGTTTGCGATCAGAACTGCCGCCGCAATCATAACGGTAACACCCATAATAACCGGATAATCTCTTCCGTTGATGGCAGTTACCATAAGGGAACCGATTCCTGGCCAGCCGAAAACCTGCTCCGTTACGACTGCTCCTCCTACAATAGAAGGAATGGACATGCCTACTACTGTAACAACCGGAGTGAGGGCGTTTTTCAGGGCGTGCTTCATGATTACCTTCCATTTTCCAAGACCTTTGGACTTGGCGGTACGGATGTAATCGTCCTGCATAACCTCAAGCATACTGCTTCGCATATGCCTTACCCAGCCTCCGATCTGCTGGAAGGAAAGCACCAGGCATGGCAGGATCATATGCTTCATCAGATCTCCAAAGGTACGTGCTCCGCTGGAACTGTACATTCCGCCAGATGGCAGAATCTGGAATACAATAGCAAACAGGTAAATAAATACCAGACCAACAAAGAAGTTGGGCGTTGCCATCATCAGCATGGAAAGTCCGCCGGAGAAATAATCTCTTTTTGAGTTCGGCTTGGATGCCGCAAAAATTCCAAGAGGAATCGATACCACCAAAGAAAGCAGAATAGAGCTTGCAGCCAGGATTGCAGTGGCTGGAAGTCTCTCCAGGATCATTGTGGCAACCGGCCTTTGTGTACTGTAGGAAAATCCAAGATTTCCTGTAAGCAGCTGTTTCAGCCATGTAAAATACTGAACGATCACCGGCTGATCCAGTCCCAGTGCCACACGTTTACGCTCCAGCTCTGCGGGAGTGATTCCCGGGTCCGCCAGAAGTGCATCCAACGGAGAACCTGGTGCAAGGTTCAGAATGAAATACGCCAGTATGGTGATTCCGAAAAAAGTGGGAATGGCGATCAGTATTCTTTTTAATATGTATTTCAATCTCATAATGCTTTCATCTCATCTCCTTTTCCAACCATGATCCGGATGATTTCCTTGTCCGTCTCGCACATTCCTTCTTTTGCAAGCTGACCTACATTCCGGATGGTATTTTCTACGCCGTGGGTGACGATTCCGTCCCCGCCATAAAACTGCTGTCCCTGTATGTACATTTCATAGCCCATGATTCCAGCATCCACAGCTGCGGAAATTTTGGCTGCACAGGATGCCTTGGCTCCGTCGCAGATGATTCCGGAAACGATTGCCAGGGAATTGACGATGGTGTGGGCGATAACTTTATAGTCCCCGCCGTAAAGATAAGCAATTCCGGCACCGCTTCCGCAGCCTGCACTTACCGCACCGCAGTAAGCGGAAAGGGTTCCAATTCCGGTTTTCAGGTGAATGGTCACAAGATTGGACAGCACCAGGGCACGGAGCATTTTGTCATGGGAAACCTGCAGTTCCTTTGCAAATTCAATAACCGGAATGCTGGCGGTCATTCCCTGATTGCCGCTTCCCGAATTGATCACTACCGGAAGCTCACAGCCATTCATTCTGGCATCTGAGCCTGCTGCCGCCTTGGCTCTGGCGCGGATCTTGATGTTATCGCCGTAGGTGTGCAGAAGCACTTTTCCGATATTGGCACCGTAATTGCCGCGCAGGCCTTCCTCGGAAATGGCCATGTTGTAGCGGATCTGGCGTTCCAGAACTTCCCGCACATCTTCCACATCTACTGTGTTGGCGAAATCAATGATGTCTTCTATATTTAATACAGAATGATCCGTTTTAATTTCTTTCTCTTCTGAACAGACGTCTTTTGTGAAAATGGGCTGTCCGTTTTTCTCTACAAGAATAATGTTGGTGTGATTGTCTATGATCCGCACGCGGGCATTTCCGTTCCTGCCGGAAACGGTCACATCAATTTCAAACACATGCCCGGAGGATGCTGGCGTGATTTTCAGCTTTACCTGATCCATGTACGTCTTGATTTCTTCTTTCTGTGCTGGTGTTACCCCGGCGATTACTTCCAGAAGAGCCTGCGCGTCTCCTGCGATCACACCTGCACACAGTGCAGCTGCGATTCCGCGCATTCCGCCTGTGTTTGGAACGATTACGCTTTTTACGTTCTTGATAATGTTCCCGCTTACCTGGATGTCCATCTCATCGGGCAAACAGCCAAGAGTTTCTCTTGCCACTGCTCCTGCGTAGGCGATGGCGATTGGTTCCGTGCAGCCCATTGCGGGAATCAGTTCTTCTTCCAGGATTTTTACATAATCCTGATATTTTTCATCACTTTTCAGCAATGTTTTGTCCTCTCTTTCAAACGGCAATGGTAACACTTTATCACATCATTGTTTTAAAATCAATTAAAAATAGTCATATCCGCCATGAATATCTACGATGCTGCCGTTCATGTATCCATTTTTCAAAATTTCGTATGCCATATCTGCTACTTCGGAGATTTCGCCGAAGCGGTGGAGAGCAATTTTGCGGTTGATCCGCTCATAGCTTTCCGGGGTGCGGTTTTTGTGCCAGCTGGTTTCAATGAAGCCGGGGGCGATGGCGTTTACGCGGATCTGCTTGGGTTCCAGTTCTTTGACCAGGGATTTGGTAAGAAAATGGATGGCGGATTTGGTTACTCCGTAGACCAGAGAGGAGGAGTAAGCCTGCTGTCCGGCGTAGGAGCCTGTGAACAGGATACTGCCGCCTTCTCTTATGATGGGGCGGAGTTCTTTTACCAGAAATACAGGGACGGACAGGTTGGTGTTTACGATTTTGCTCCATTCTTCGAAGGTGTAGTCTTCGTATTTGGCATAGGTGCTGATGCCCACGTTATTTACCAGCCAGTCTACGTGGTCGGTTTCTTTTTTGATCCGGGTGACAAAGTTCATCATCTGATCATAGGAGGACATGTCGGCCTGGATCAGACGGAGTTTCTTCTGGTCAGCTTCGGACTGGGCATGGAGAAATTCTTCGGCTTGTTTCTGATTGTGCCCGAAGCTTACGTATAGAATATCATCGGCTCCCGAATTGGCCAGGATCTTCTCCGCGATCCCCCTGCCAATTCCGGATGTGCCGCCGGTGATTATGGTGACTTTACTCATGAAAGCGTGTCCTTTCTTTAAAGACTCATCAGTCTGTTATAAATCTCCTTTGGAATGTATGGCTGCTGGTTGTGGATGGGCTCCCCAAGGCAGGTTTTTGGGTAGGCGTAGGTTCCAGGCTCCAGAAGGATTTCAAGAAGGCGTGGGGCAATTGTGCTGCAGAAGAAACCGGCAGCATTATCCTTCACTGCTTCTGCTTCCATACAGGTACTGGTCAGACCGTATGCTCTGGCTACTTCTGCAAAGTTACAGGAAGAGAATCCGGTTCCTTCTGCAGTGTCTGCATATACCTGCTCAAAGTAGTCACGCTGCAGGTGGCGGATCATTCCAAGAGCGTGGTTGTTCATTACGATCATGGTAATAGGAAGATTCTCACGCTTCACCCATTCTAATTCCTGAATATTCATCTGGAATGCACCGTCTCCACAGATGCAGGCTACTGGCTTTCCAGTGGCGTAATGGGCGCCGATGGCTGCAGGAAGGGCATAGCCCATGGCACCATGTCCGCCGGAGAAAAGAAGCTTCTGGTTCTTCTGGTTGTGGAAGGACTGATAGCTCCATACCATGTGCTGTCCCACGTCAATTGCTACTGCGGAAGTGTCTGCAAGCAGATCACTTAAATCTGCGATCATACGGTTGGGATAACGTTCCGGAATTGCGTCGTCCACAGCTCTTAAAGAACTGCGGATGTCTGTACACACAGAAAGCCATTCTGTGAAATCAAGGTGTGCCAGATTCCAACTATGAATTTCTGCCTCACCAGTTCTGTTTATTGAAACGCCTGTTTCATTTCCTGTCCAACCAGCTAACATATGAATCACATCTGCTGCGTCCACGCAGAATTTCAGTTCGTTCGTTCCGTTTTCGTGAATGTTTCTCCGCAGATTATAAGAGTCAATATCCGCACGAATAATCTTCGCGCCTTTTGCAAACTCATGCACCTTGGTGCCAATCTGGCGGGTGCAGAGAGAAATGCCAAGACAGATCAGAAGGTCACTTTTGGCATTGGCGATCATGTTGGCGTAGCGGTGGCCGTAAGCGCCGCCGATACAGCCGAAGTTCAGCGGATCGTCCCAGGATAGTGCGGACATTTCCAGCACGCTTGTGATTACCGGGATCTTCCACTGGCGGGCAAGGGCAAACAGTTCTTCGCGAACTGCCTTGTCGCTGACGCCGTGGCCCAGCATGATTACCGGGCGCTTCGCTTCCTGAAGGGCACTGCGGATGGCAGCTGCGCATTCCTTCACATCAGCAGATACATTAAATAACGCAGTCTCTGCAATTCCGGAATTTTCGATTTTCGCCCCAGATTCCTTTGATCCTATTTTTTCTGAGCGCATATCCATCTGGCCCAGCTCTTCCATCTCTAATTTTTCCGAATTCACATCACCCAGGTTTATATTTTCCAGGCTCATCTCATAAACCGGGTTCTTCACATCCCCGCGCTGAATGTTCATGGGAAGGTCAATCAGTACAGGTCCCTTTCGTCCTGTATTCGCAATATGCCATGCTTTGTTCAGTTCTTTTACAATATCTTCATCCTCACGGATCTGCACTGCATATTTGGTCACAGGTCTGGTCATGGCCACAATGTCGATTTCCTGGAATCCCTGCTGCCTCAGCCTGGGGATTCCGGAGTATTCATAGGTGTTCAGCTGTCCGGTAAGAAAAATCACCGGAAGGGAATCAAAATATGCGTCTGCAATTCCAGAAATCAGATTCACTGCACCAGGTCCGCTGGTGGCATAAGCGCAGGCACATTTTTCTCCTGCCTGGGCATATCCGCAGGCAGCAAAAGAAGCGCCCTGCTCATTGTAGCTGGAATGACTTCTGGTATTGGGATTTTTCTCAATGGAATCTACCAGATGGGCGATCATGGTTCCCTGATATCCGAAGAAATCATGAATCCCTTTTCTCTGAAGAAATTCCACAATATAATCTGTTACTTTCATTTGGTCTGCCTTTCTTTATTTCCAGTATTTTTCCACTTTCTTTTTCAGCTTCACATTTCCGGTTTTCTCCAGCACATCCACAAAAATATGCTGCAGTTCCTCGTCCGGAACAAAAACCTCATCCGTTTCCATGCTCTTCACCGTTGCCTCTGTATACCGGGCAAACATCTTCTCAAGAG
Source organism: Ruminococcus sp. AF31-8BH (assembly GCF_003460605.1). Taxonomy (GTDB): domain Bacteria; phylum Bacillota; class Clostridia; order Lachnospirales; family Lachnospiraceae; genus Blautia_A; species Blautia_A acetigignens. Next base: position 178,182 of record NZ_QTVN01000008.1, on the reverse strand, counting down.
CCGGATAGTCTTTATTCTTATATAAATTAATGATACAATCTTTGTTTTCCAGGTATTCTTTCTCAAGAGCGATCTTGGACGCGCAGAATTTCACATAATCCCAGCTGCGGTCCAGATAGCTTTCTTTTCTGTTTTCCTGCTCCGCGGTCTGCGGCACCGTTTTTTCCAGGTGATTCTCCTTTGCGATCTTCAGATACTGACTATTTCCGGCCAGTTCCTTCACAAGCTGCTGCAGCTCCTCTGTGCTTCCATATCTGCCCAGCCAGTGATCCAGATATTCGGAAGCATCCAGAACCTTTGCGTATGCCGCAGCCCGTTTGCTGCCTTCCAGAAAATCTGCGAAAAAGATCCGGTAAAGCTCAATGTTCACATAACCTTTTCCGCCGCAGTCCACTGCTTTCTTATAATTGTCAAAGGCCGCATCTGTCTGGCCCTGTTTTCTTTTGATATCACCGATCAGCTTATATACCTGGGCACGTTTCTCCTTGCGGATCTGGCAGTCCTTGGCTTTCTCCGCCAGCCACTCCATATCACCAGTCTCTTTGGTAAAAATAAGATCTGTGCGAATCTGCGCTAGTTCTTTGGGATAGCCCAGACGCTCCCATGCTCTGGTCAGGGCAGCTCTGTAACGTTCCTTGCCCTTCTCCGCGCCAGACGCACCCCTTCCATCCTTCTGAATCTGTTCCATAATTTTCTCAGCCACGGCTTCCATCTCTGTATAGGTCTTCGCCGTGCTGACGCGAACCAGGTCATAGCACTCCTGAATCCGCAGATTTCCCGGCAAAAGCCTGCCCCAAAGCTCAATCAGCCTCTTTGCCCCGTCTTTTTGTCCGGCGTCCAGAAGCATCTGACAGGTATTGACGGTTTCCTTACAGTATGGTGTCAGGAACTGGTCCAGTTCATGCAGAACCACCTGATTGTCCGTGTGCTCACGGGCATCTGCGAAAATTTCCAGCGCATCCGCACATTTTCCCAGCATCCATTGCAGTTCCCCTTTGTATTTCAGGAAATATCCGTCCTCCGGGAAAATACGCAAGGCTTCATCCATATAAAGCTCCGCTTCCACCCGCTCAATTCCATTGCGGGCATGTTCCATAAGGAAGCGGCTCTTCAGTTTCATAAAGCCCGGAACCTTGGGATAGCGCTCCAAAAGCGGCTCCAGTGCATCCTCCGCCTCCTGGAAATGCCTGCACTCATAATCAGATACTGCTTTTTCAAAAATCTCCAGATTTGCCTTCAGCTGTGCCGCTTCCGGGGAGAGCGCACCTGTCTGTTCCCGAATCTCCAGCAGTCTTTTCGCTCTGCCGATCTGCTCCTTATACACAAGCGTAAGCACTGCCGCATAAAAATTCTCCGCACCAATCTCCATCAGCACAGGATGATAAAATTCATAAAGCCCTTTAAGAGCTTTTCGTCCAATAAACTCTTCGCTCAACTGTACCTTGTAATATTCCGAAAAAATTTCGCTTAATTTCTGGAAATCCTGCTGTTCCAGAAGGCTCTTTATGCTCTGTCCGCACTTCTGGATCTGGTTTTCCAGCGCCATTTTCGTGTCACTTCCCAGAATCTGAGCATTGTTCTCCCTCAGCTGATGTTCCTTTTTGGCACTGGACAAAACGTGTACTTTTTGTCCGGTACAGGATCTCAGAAGCTTTCCCTTGCGGATACCTGGCATATAATCCTGGCGAAACTCCTGATCTGACAAACCCTCTACCTCAGCCATTTCCTGGGATTCCGGCTTTTCATAATCTGAAAAACAGGACCATTCATCTCCATACCATTCTATGAGATACTGGCAGATCTGCCCCGGCACCATTACCGGAATGCCCTGGAAATCTTTTTCTTTTGCAGGAAAAAGCATATCCTTTTCCAAAAGGAAAGGAACCTCCCCTGAGCGCACCGCATAGCGCGGGCATTCTTCTGTTTCATGCACCTGCAAATTCTCTTCCAGCTTCTTCAGCACGCGGTCTTTCCCCGTAACCTGACAGGAAAGAAGCCCCCGTTTATAGGCAGCCCCGGAAATTTCCCATCGGTCGCCGTACACCTGCCCCGGGTCTGCAAGATCTGCATATAACATCAAATCGGCACAATATTTCTCATATTCTTCCTTATCCGCTGAAACAGGGTCCAGCAAAAACACATCAATGCGCTCTCCTGCACATCCGTTTCCCATAATCTGATGCCTGCGCAGGGCACAGCGGTCCGTAGATGCATATGCCGCACCAACACTGCCGAAGCTGCTGTCACTTTCCAGGCACAAAAGAGTGCGGTTTGCCTCAAGCACAGTTCCTGCCAGATTCATCAGCTTATGCCAGTCCTCTGCCGGCATATAAACAGTCACCGTATCGTCTCCCGGAAGGAAGCCGCCTCTTTGCATCACGCCAAGAGCCGTCTTTTCCGCAGTCACGTATTTCAGATCATTTTCCCTGCAGATCCGGGCAAACTCGCCCAAAAGCTGCAACAGACGTTCCTGTTTCTCTGTCATTTTTATCCCCTCTGATTTATTATTTCCAGAATGTCCGCCAGCGTCTCAGATTCCTCATTGAAAAGACGGGTGCATTCTGTTCTCTCGTCACTAATCATAATCAGCAGTTCCTGCAGAAGGTACCGAAGCCCGTTGCCCTCAAAGTTAAAGCAGTATCGTTTCAGTCCCTTGCTGTCATCGATCTTCGCTTCGAAATATCCGGTGTTCCACCAGTCATTGGGAATGGTCACACGGCCTTTGGTACCGATCACCACAAACTCATCCTCCACATCTACTGTGGTACCGATTTCAATGGTGGCAAGGGCATCTGGATACCGCATGGTGATCATATCATAAATACAATTTCCCGCTTTATCCTTCACCACATTGGATTTTACTTCCAGATAATTTTTCCCAAGGATCTTGATGATCGCACACAATGGCTGCACCGCCGTCTCCGAAAAGCTTCTGCCGCCTTCAAAGTGATCCTGGGAAATGGAACATTTCACACTTACGATCTCACCCACAAGAGCACTGTGGGTCTGCCATACCAGCTGATTAAAGGCACGCAGATAAACCAGCGTAATCTTCTCAACCAGCAGCACCTTGTTCTTCGCAGCAAGGGCGAAAAGCTCCTTCAGCTTCTCCTTGTTCCCAGTCATAGGAGCATCGCTGATCACATGCTTTCCGCTCTCCAAAGCCTTCCTGATATAAAGCTCCCGCTTCGCCTGCTCTGTCTTAATATATACAATATCTACCTGAGACAAAAAGCAGTCAAAGCCTGGCTCCCATTCGCTGGTCTGGGCTTCCACACAGTAGTAGGAATCCAGCTCGTATTTGTCGCAGAAGGACCTGGCCGCATCTTCATTCTCGGAAAAAACACATTCTACATGAAGACCGCTGACATATTTCGTCTCCCATACAATACCACTGTCCTCATCGTCATCTGTAACCACGCCTACCGTGTAGGTGCTTCCTTCGCCCCGAAGCTTGGTGCTGGAAATGTTCTTGGTCCGCTCCAGATACTTCACATCGCAGTAATCCTTCAGATAATCAAATTTGCCCCGCCAGTCAGAGCCGAGCACAAGCAGATCCACCTTGTACTTAATAATATCACTGAGCTTCTGTCCCTGATACTCTTCTATGATAATCTCGTCTGCAAAACCGGTGCGCCGCACGTTTTCAATTCTTTTCAGAAGACTGTCGCGCACATTCAGCTTGCCGCGCTCAATGTCATAACTCTCGCTGGTTACACCCACGATCAGATAATCGCCCAGCGCTTTGGCTCTTTTTAAAATATTATAATGGCCCTCGTGAAACAGATCAAAGGTTCCATAAGTGATCACTCGCTTCATAATATTCTCTCCTGTCAAAGAAAGACAATCCGTCAGGACTGTCCTTCTTCGTGTTCTTCATGCTCTTCATACAATTCATGTTGCTCATACTCTTTATGTTCTTCACTGTCTTCTGCGTCCAGCATGGCGGCAAGCTCATCAATTGCCATTCGCCGTTCTGCAAGCTTTGCAAATTTATCTTCCTGATTTTTGTTGTCGTACTCATCTTCCAGTACTTCTTCGTCCTCCTCTTCTTTCTTTTCTCTTTTGAAAATAAGGAAGGTAAGCAGGCTGAGCACATTATTATACAGCCAGTTCACTGGCGGACATCCCAGAACCAGCACAAATATCAGGGAAACGCCAAGTAAAGACCACACATTCAGAAGCTGCGGAAGCTTCAGGATCAAAAGTCCGTTCATCACGATCATGATCGGATAGTGGAAGAAATAGATTCCCATTGTGTTTCTTCCAAGGAAAATGAAAGGATGGCGTTTGTCTGGCATCAGTACCAGCAGTGCAAAAATAATAATAAAGGAAATCAGGTACATCATTCCCCTTACTACCATTCCTTCCACATCGTCCATGCCGCTTCCCAGATAGGAATGATTTCCGCGGAAAATGGCTACCGGAATATTGTTGCCGATCATGTAATTGGTGGCAACAAACAGAAGGATAAATGCAAACAGCGGTATTACGATCTTGCCTTTAAACTTACGGATTGCCCTGGTGTATTCACTTTTCCACAAATAGCCCGCTGCAAAGAACGGGAAAAATACTACGATTCGGGACGCTGATAAAAAGGTACTGAACTCTGCCCTGGTTCCTGTCCACAGTGCAAAAACAATGCTGAGAGGCACAATAAAACGGATTCTGCCAAATGCCTCAATGGTGAGGCGGTAGGCAAACAGCGCCAGCACATACCACATAACGGTTCCGGATGGTCTGAGCAGCTCGAAATCCATGCGGTTTCCCAGCCAGATCTGTGACGCCCATGTGAGCGTGTAGCCCAGAATATAGGGAATCAGCAGGTTCTTCACGTTCTTTAATACGTCCTGCGGCTTCTTGGAAAGATATCCGGAAACAAAAATAAAAGCCGGCATGTGGAATATGGTGATTCCGTACCAGATGAAGCGGACGACTTCGTCCTCTTTCACCAGCTGGAACGCTATAATATGGTTAAAAACAACAAGAAATATCAGCAATATCTTTATATTATCTATCAGATACGAATATGGGATTTCCTGTTCCTTCGTATTTTCTTTCGAATTCTTTCTCATTTCCGTCACCCTGTAAAAATTTTATGAATAAAGGATAACATACTTTTGTAATTTTTGGAACAGTTTTTTAACATTTTGCAATATTTCCCTGTGTGCTTTTTCGGTTTTACTCCCCAAATACCTGCCCGTGCAGCATTTTTCCGGTTGGGGTGGCGGCAAGGCCGCCTTCGGCAGTTTCCTTCAGGGCGGCAGGCATAACATCTCCCACCTTTTTCATAGACCAGATTACTTCATCTGCCGGAATGGCACTTCGGATTCCTGCAAGGGCAAGCTCAGCTGCCACGAAAGCGCCAGCCACTCCGGAGGCGTTTCGCTTGATGCAGGGAATTTCCACAAGGCCTGCTACCGGGTCACATACAAGGCCCAGAATATTTTTCAGCGCTGTGGCAATTGCAGAACCGATCATGTCCGGGGCACCGCCAGCCAGTTCCACGATTGCAGCTGCCGCCATAGCGGAAGCAGAGCCGCACTCTGCCTGGCAGCCGCCCTGGGCTCCTGCAAGGGAAGCATTATTGGCGATTACCATTCCCACTGCGGATGCAGTAAAAAGGGACATGACGCATTCCCTCTCTGTAAGCTTGTACTGCTCCTGCATGGTCAGCACTGCTGCCGGCACGATTCCGCAGCTTCCGGCTGTAGGCGCCGCCACGATTCTTCCCATGGAAGCATTTAATTCCGATACTGCAAGGGCACGGTAGAGAGCGCCGCCAAGAAGAGGGCCGGTCAGGTTTTTCCCCTGTTCTACGGCAGTACGCATGCGGTAGGCATCGCCGCCGGTAAGTCCGCTGGTACTTTTCAGGTCCGGGGCGCTTCCTGGCTGGATGCAGGATGCCATAACCTGATAATTCTGCCGCATTTTTTCATATATTTCCTGCTCCGGCAGCTCCATCTGCTCTGCCTGCTGAGTAAGGACCAACTGGGACAGGCGGCAGTTATTTTCTTTAGCTGCATTTAACAGGGCTTCTATTGAATGGTAGTTTAATTCCACGATAAGGGTCTCCTTTTCATACGATTCCGCTTAAACCTTCTGCAAAATATGCTACAAAACAAACCATACAGATTGCAGAAATGATTATTTAAACGCGCTCAAGCAAAGTACTGGAATAAATATTTTCCAGCTGATTGATCTTCTCATTTAAGTCCGGGCCTAAGCAACTGTCGCTCTCGATGGTCATGACTGCCAGACCTCCCTTGGCTTCCCGCGCCAGATGGAAGCTGCAGATATTGGCACCATATTCCGCCATGATCTCGGTCACGGCCGCAATGGTTCCAGGCGCATCTTTATGAAGAACGATCAGCGCCGGATTCTGCCCGGTAAGGGAAACCTCCATTCCATTCACTCGGGTGATCAGAATATTACCTCCGCCGATACTGCTGCCCCGCAAAGACACCTTTTCCCCGTCTTCGGCTGTCAGGGTGATTTCCGCCGTATTGGGGTGGGCATCTTCCAGTTCTCCGGTTTCAATCTGAATTTCCAGGCCTTCCCGCTTCGCTACATCCAGGGAAAAACGAATGCGCTCGTCATCGGTCTGCATCCCCAGGATTCCTGCCACCAGTGCCTTATCCGTTCCGTGTCCTTTATAGGTTTTCGCAAAGGAACCGTGCAAAAAGATATGCGCCTTCACCGGAGTTTTCCCAAGCAGAGCCCTGGTCACAAGACCAATTCTGGCTGCCCCTGCTGTGTGTGAGCTGGAAGGACCAATCATAACAGGACCTAAAATATCAAATACGTTCATAATATATCCTTTTCTGTTGTTTTTTATAAAACCTTATAGTTATAATTATAAATGAAATAATACTCCGGGACAAGGCATGATTTTACCTGAAATTCCTTCTGTTTTTACATTTTTTCACATTTCAACCGGATGATCGTTGTATTTCTCAAATTCTTTTTCCATTTGCTCCAGAATGTTAGTTCAGTTCCAAAATATTCGTGATAATTTCCCCCTGAGTATTTGCAGTATGATTTTTTTCTGATATACTATTTTGTATCGGATCACATTCTTAGCTCGAAACAATAAACCTTAATCAGCCCCGATAGGAGGAACAAAATATGGCAATCAACCCAATGAAATTACTGGAACTAAAAAATCTCTGGAGTGCCTTTACCAAACGACATCCCAAATTTCCTCAGTTTCTTTCAGCTGTACAGCAAGCCGGAATCCCGGAAGGAACTATAATCGAAGTACAAATCACCTCTCCTGACGGCAAAACCTTTACTTCCAACATGAAAGTAACCTCAGAAGATATAGATGCTGTGAAAAGTTTACAGAATTACCAATGAAAATTCAGCTAAATTTCATCTGATTTTTACGGTTTTTTTGCACAAAAAAATTGAATTTTTTGTGTAAAGATTGTATAATATATCTCAAAGAAATGAAAGTGAGGGTTCACCATGAAACAGAACAGTATGTTAGCAATGATTCTGGCTGGCGGCCGTGGCAGCCGTCTTCACGATCTTACCAACAAAGTGGCTAAACCGGCAGTTTCCTATGGCGGGAAATACCGTATCGTTGACTTTCCCCTCAGTAACTGCGCCAACAGCGGCATTGATGTAGTCGGCGTACTGACCCAGTATGAGTCAGTAGAACTGAACAGCTATGTTGCAGCAGGCAGACGTTGGGGACTGGATTCCAAGGACAGTGGCGTATATGTACTTCCGCCCCGTGAGAAAGCAGATGCCGGACTTGACGTATACCGCGGAACAGCCGACGCGATTTCCCAGAATATCGATTTTATAGATCAATACGCTCCAGAGTATCTTCTTGTTCTCTCCGGCGACCATATTTATAAAATGAACTATGACAAGATGCTTGCTTATCACAAAGAGAGACAGGCAGATGCTACAATTGCAGTTATTGAAGTTCCTCTTAAAGAAGCCAGCCGTTTCGGTATTATGAATACTGACGGCGAGACAGACCGTATCACAGAATTTGTTGAGAAACCACCTGTACCACAGAGCAATCTTGCTTCTATGGGTATTTATATTTTTAACTGGAAGCTTCTTCGCAGGCTTCTCCTTGCAGATATGAAGAATCCGGAGTCCAGCCATGACTTTGGTAAGGATATTATCCCTACTCTTCTTGGCGATGACAAGAGGCTTTTTGCTTACCGCTTCAAAGGCTACTGGAAGGATGTCGGAACTATTGATTCCCTCTGGGAGGCAAACATGGATCTTCTCAGCCCAGATAATGAGCTTGACTTAAGTGACCGTACATGGACTATCTATACAGAGGATGTAACTGCCCTTCCGCAGTATATCGGTACAGAAGCCAAGATTCAGAATGCATACATAACCCAGGGCTGTATCATTGAGGGTGAAGTTACCAATTCTGTTATCTTTACCGGCGCAAAGGTAAGGCCCGGTGCCAAAGTAATTGACAGTGTACTTATGCCAGGTGCTGTTGTGGAAGACGGCGCTGTTGTAGTACGCGCTCTTGTTGCCAACGGTATTACTGTAGGCAAGGGTGCTCTGGTAGGAAGTGCAGACAGCGAGCACATCGAGCTTATTGCGAAACGTGTAAAGGGGGCTGAATAATATGTATAAGGCATTTGGAATTGTAAACTCATCATCCAAAAATATCAGAGTAGAGGGACTTGAAGACTACCGTCCAATCGGAGCATTCTCCTTCCTGGGCAGATATCGTGTTATCGACTTCCCGATTTCCAATCTGAGCAACAGTGACATCGACCGTATCCAGATTTACGTACAGGAAAAACCTCGTACACTTGTTTCACACATTGGTACAGGCCGTCATTATAATATTAACTCCAAGAGCGGCAGACTGCAGATTCTTTTCTCTGATACTGCCAAGAGAAATGACATCTATAATACAGATATCGCAGCTTACTATGAGAACCTTGAATGCATTGAAGCAATGCATCATGAATATGTTGTCATTACACCGGATTATATGGTATACTCTGCTGATTTCTCCACACTGATCGCGCAGCACATTGATTCAGGCGCAGATATCACCTTACTGTATCATTCTGTTGACAACGCTAAGGAAGCTTACCTGAACTGTAATATCCTGAATCTGAACAAACAGAGGGGTGTTCTCTCCATTGAGCCAAACCACGGCAATGCCAAGAACCGTAATATCTTCATGGATACCTATATCATGAAGAAGGATCTGTTAGTAGATCTGATCAAAAAGGCAAGAGCCACTTCTTCAGCCTTTACATTGACAGATATTATCAATGAGCTTCACAATGATCTGGATGTCCGCGGAATTTCCCATCGTGGATTCTTCGCTTCCATCACCGATTTCCAGAGCTACTACGATGCAAATATGGATCTGATCAACATCAAAACTGCTCAGACACTGTTTGATTCAGAGTGGCCGATCTATACACGTACAAACGATTCCTGTCCGACTCATTATTATGGCACGGCAGAAATCCGCAATTCCGTTGTTTCCAATGGCTGCCAGGTTGAGGGAACTATTGAGAACTCTATTCTCGGTCGTGGCTGCATCATCCACAAGGGTGCTGTTATCAAAAACAGCGTTGTACTTGCAGGCGCAGAGATTGGAGAAGGCGTACATGTAGAGAACCAGGTTGTAGACAAGCTGGCTAAGATTCTTCATGTGAAAGAAGTTGTTTCTGACCCGGCACTTCCGGGATACATTAAAAGAGGCGACATAATCTAAATGAAATTCTGACATAATTTCCTCTTACATAACAAAAATTGCCAGAGTCATATATCTTATGACTCTGGCAATTTTTTATTCACATAATGAAGCCCCAAAACAGCTATTAAATCAGATTCTCACCTGATCAAGAAGCTCATCCACCTTTCCTGGACGGCATACGCCTGAAACATTAAGCTCCAGCTTCACGCCAGGCAGTTCCATAAATACCAGGGATTCTACATTTTTGCGGATATCTTCAAGAATTTCCTCAAATTTATCATTAGAAATATCTGAAAATACCATCACAAAATTGTCCCCTGAATATCTCAGTGCATCTCCGTTTTCTCCAACAGCATCATGGATTACGCCGGCAACTCTGCGAAGCACATCATCTCCAGTCTGGTGCCCGAAGTTCTCATTAATTCTCTTAAAGTCCTTTATATCTGCCATAGCAACCGCCGCAACAGCTTCCATTCTGCAAAGCTTCTCTGTGTAATAGAATTTATTATATATACCGGTCACCCGGTCAAGATACATATTTTCTTTATGAATACGAACAGAACTAAGGATCTCTTCCTTGGAATATCCCTGAGGAACAAAGGTGTCATCTATTTTAACCACTAGTTCCAGGCAGCACGGCTTCCCTTCAATTTCCACATACATGGACACAACCTGAAAAGCCTCATTGTCTGCCGCTTCGATTTTCATCTTACGCTCTTTCGTACGCACACAAGATGCTGAAATACAATTACTGCAGCCCTCGTTACAGTTCCATACTGCATAACAGTCAAATTCTGTTTCCCATACTCTTCCGTCCTTCTCTACATGAATCATTTTTCTGGTAATCGGATTCACATAGCGGACCAAATCAAAGGTAATCTGCAGATACTGAAGAAGAACCCAGGCCTCTTCTCCGGAAACCGTAAATCCCTGCGCCTTGAACCTGTCATAAAAATTAGAGAAAGCAGCACTGCGTCCATGCTTTATAGCAATGTCTTTTGCATCACTTACAACACTATAATCTGCATCAATATCTGTTAGCTTGCCAACCACGCCAGTATATTCATTATTCTCTTCAGAAGCCCATATTACCTTGCAGTCACAGCGGTAACGTTCCGGAGTCCTGCCATCAAGAAAACGGATATCGCTGACCACATGCGGCATCTCTCTGGTTGCCTCCCTGATTTTCTTTGTGAGGCGATTCAGAGAACTTTTCTCAATAAGCCTTCCAAGAGCATCACTGGACAGCGGAGAAAGTATCGGCTCCGTAATCCCACTTCTTTTGGTTCCGGCTTTGTTTATATTCAGAATCGGCGGAGAAGCAATGTATGTAAAGATAATATTATCAGAATTCTCTGTCAGAAAAGCAAGACTCTGTCTCTCATATTCTAACTGCTGAACAATTTTCTCAGAAGATTCCAGTTCAAAATCATGAAAACGATTCGCTATGTTCACCATATTTGTATTGTCATAGCGATGAGAATTGGATTTCAGGCTCATCTCCCGCTTCAGGGCACCGGAAATATCCAACAGGCACTCCAACAGAAGCGGATTAAATGCACCGCACTGTCCTGCCAGAATCATCTCAATCGCTTTCTCGTGGGAATAAGCCGCCTTGTAGCATCGTTCGCTGGTAAGTGCATCATACACATCAGCCAGAGAAACTGCCTGAGCAGAAATCGGTATCTCATCTTCCTTTAATCCATCCGGATAACCGCCGCCGTCATAACGCTCATGATGCCAGCGACAGATTTCATATGCTGTCTTCACAAGAGGTTCTTCCCTCTGTTCAAAAGGAAGCTGATCCAGCATATTGGCTCCGGCCATAGAATGCCCCTTCATAACAGCAAATTCTTCAGCTGTCAGTCTGCCCGGCTTGTTCAAAATCTCATCCGGAATGGTAATTTTACCAATATCATGAAGAGCAGATGCCGTACTGATCAGCCCGATTTGCTCTTTGCTGATAGCATAAGGGTTTTGTTCTTTCTGTACCAGATGTCGCAGAAGCATGTCTGTGATCACCTGAATGTGCAGAACATGAAGCCCGCTCTCGCCATTACGAAATTCTACAATATGAGAGAGAATGCTAACCATCAGCTTGCTGCTCTTCTCTCTTTCGTAAATCTGGTCCGTTACAATTCTTGTCATTCGACGTTGCTTCGCTCCCAGCAAAATCGCATTGGCAGAACGTCGGCGAACCATGTTTCCATCAAAGGGCTTGCCAATAAAGTCTGTCACTCCAAGATCATAGCCTCTCTTAATGTAAGCCGGCGAATCCTCTGCCGAAATAATAATTACCGGAATATAATCGATCCAGTGTTCCTTGTTCATATATGCAAGTACTTCAAAGCCGTCCATCTGAGGCATAACAAGATCCAAAAGCACCAGAGAAAGCTCTTCTGCGTGCTTATGCAGATAATCTACCGCCTTAACACCATCATTAGCCTGCACAATATCATATTCATCTTCCAGAATTGCAGCCAGAAGATCTCGATTCATCTCAGAATCATCTGCAATAAGAATCTTCTTTCTTCGCTGTGTTACCATTTCACTCATGTATATATTCCTCTGCAGGTGTGGTTTACCCCCCCCCACCGTTCTATTCTCAAATTTTACAGCATTTCATAATTCCGGATACTATCAGTTTCCGGCATCCTCGCCTCATCCAACAGCTTCAGATAGATATTTTCAGTTTAACAGTCTACTATATTAATGTCAACAGCATTCCCCACAAAAAATCCAGATTCTCTCATACTCTTGCACAATCCTACACCTTATTTTATAATAGCGGTGCATATCTGTTTATACCAATGATAAAAACAGGAGGATTTCCATGCAAATTACAAGACCTGATTATTATAAAGAATTCACCTGCATTGCAGATGTCTGTCCCGATACCTGCTGTGCAGGCTGGCAAATTGTCATTGATGAAAAAAGCCTGAAGAAATATCGCCGTGTAAAGGGACCTTTCCGGGGACGGCTTCACAATGACATTGACTGGAAGGAGCAGGTTTTCCACCAGTATCACAGACGCTGTGCATTTTTAAATGAAAAGAATCTCTGTGATATTTACAGCGAAATCGGAAAAAAAATGCTGTGCGATACCTGCCGAAAATACCCCCGGCATATTGAAGAATTTGAAGGACTTCGGGAATATTCCCTTTCCCTTTCCTGCCCGGAGGCTGCACGCATCCTTCTTGGAAAAAAAGAAAAAACCACCTTCCAAACTGCAGAGATTCCGGTATCTGAGGAAACCTATGAGGATTTCGATTACCTGCTTTTTACGGCACTTATGGATACCCGCGACTTCTTTCTGGAAATTGTACAGAACCGGCAAATCCCTATGAAGCTTCGTCTTCAGAAAATACTGGCTGCTGCCAGTGACTTCCAGCGCTGCCTGGACAAAAATGAACTTTTTAAGTGGGAAGATATCCGCCAGCGCCATAAAGCGTCCGGATTCGGAGAAGGTTTTTCAAACAAAGTAAAACAACATATAAATCAAAAGGATACACCAGAGCAGCTGTTTAAAAAAATGTGGAAAACGATTGTTCCGGAAATGGAAGTTTTAAGACCCGGATGGCATGATTTTTTAAATAAAGCCTTAAGTGCTCTTTACGGAAAATCTGCTCCGGCTTATTTGGAGCACAAAGACGATTTCTCAAAAGCCTATCCGGACTGGAATATTCAGGAAGAGCAATTACTTGTGTACTGGATTTACACCTATTTCTGCGGTGCAGTTTATGATGAAGAAATTTTTGCCAAAATAAAAATGGCTGTAATCTGTACCCTGCTGATTCACGAGCTTGATATTGGCACTTATCTGAAAAACGGCCGCATTTTTTGTCTGGGAGACCAGATTTCCATCTGCTACCGATTCTCCAGGGAACTGGAGCATTCAGACCTGAATCTGAACGCTCTTGAAAATCTGCTTGCTTCAGATAAGCTGTTTTCTCTGGAAAATATGCTGAAAATATGCTGAAGCCATATAGCTTTAGCATATTCAGCCTTACAATCTTTATGCAAACCCAAGGAGGAATTCACCATGTCTGCATCCAAGATTACCATTCGCCCTGCCACGCCGGATGACGCCGAGGCACTGCTCTCTATTTACGCTCCTTATGTAGAGCAGACTGCAATCACCTTTGAATATGAGGTTCCGTCAGTCGAAGAATTTCGGGATCGAATCGTACATACCCTAAAGCTGTATCCCTATTTGGTTGCCCAGCGGGAAACCAGCACCAACAGCGACGCTTCCACAGAAATCGTAGGCTACGCCTATGCAGGTCCGCTCCATGCGCGTGCTGCCTATGCCTGGTCTGTGGAAACCTCCATTTATGTAAAAAAAAGCGAAAAAAAATCCGGGATCGGCAAGGCACTTTACTCCGCTTTGGAGAAAGTCCTTGCCGCCCAGAACATTACGAATGTAAATGCCTGCATTGCCAGCCCGGAAACAGACGATGAATATTTAAACCATAACAGTATTCAGTTCCACCAGCACCTTGGTTATTCCATGATAGGTGAGTTTCATAAATGCGCCTACAAATTCGGACGGTGGTACAATATGGTCTGGATGGAGAAGATGATCGGCAGCCATCATCAAGAGCAGCCGGCAATGATTCCCTTCCCGGAAGTCACGAAGCTTTAGAATTCCCCTTCAGGCTTTATTTTTTCTTCAGCCAGAAGAAACCATAGGCCGGTACATTAACCCCTGCTGCTTCCATTTCCTGACCTGTGATCAAATCCTTATACAATCCGTCACGCTCATTAATCCAGGCTGTCTTGTCATATTCACTAAAATTAAACAAACCGTAGATTTTCTCGCCCTCAAAATAGCGTCCGATACAAAGGATGCTATTGTCCCAGGTCTCTACTGTCCAGGTATCTGCATTTGTCATAAATGCTTTTTCATTCTTGCGGATCTTCTCCAGCTGATTCAGTCGTCTGTTCAGCTGGCCTTCTACAGTTCTTGGATTATCACTTTTTGCCGCCAGTTCCCAGTTCATCACACCTCTGTGAATGTAACGGGAATCCGGCGCTTTGTGCGGATCCAATTTGTAAGAATAATCATTCACCTGTCCAATCTCATCACCGCTATAAATAACCGGGATTCCAGACTGCATAAACATATAGGCATGAAGCATTACATCCATCTGGATTGCCTTTTTCATAGCCACTTTATTCTTCTCGAATCCGGCTTTCTCAATTCCACACATGGATGCTGTCGTTCCACAGAATCTTGCATCTCCTGTAACCGGATCCTCATTATAAAGAACACCACGGCTATTGCTCTCCCCCGCAAAGCCCTGGAAATAATCATTCAGATATTTCTTATGAGAGCGCTCTTCAATTCCCTCCTGGCTAAGAGTTGCATAATCCAGCCCCCATCCAATATCATCATGACAACGCAGATAGTTCAGAAATACATAATCCTTAGGCAGACTGTTCACAATGTCCAGCTGCTTTTTCAGCAAACGAACATCTCTGGTTGCAACTGTATGCCAGGTAGTTGCCATTGTGGTTACATTATAAAGCATATGGCATTCCGGCTTTTCAACTGTTCCGAAATATGGAACAACCTTTTCCGGCTCCATAACAACCTCTCCCAAAAGCAGAATTCCCGGGCACACAATCTCACTGATCAGACGCATCATACGCACAATAGTATGTACCTGTGGAAGATTCCGGCATGGGGTGTTCAGTTCTTTCCATATATATGGCACCGCATCGATTCGAATAATATCAATACCTTTATTTGCAAGGAAAAGGAAATTGTACATCATTTCATTGAACACACGGGGATTTCTGTAATTCAGGTCCCACTGATACGGATAGAAGGTTGTCATTACGTAATGTCCGATTTCCGGCAGCCAGGTAAAATTACCAGGCGCTGTGGTAGGAAATACCTGTGGTACGGTTTTCTCATAAAGGGATGGAATATACGGATTGTCGTAGAAGAAATATCTGCTCATATATTCCCCGTCACCCTGACGGGCTTTTTTTGCCCATTCATGATCCTCTGAGGTATGATTCATAACAAAATCCATACACACGCTTATGCCTTTTTCATGGCATGCACCGGTAAGCTCTTCCAGATCTTCCATAGTTCCAA
This sequence comes from Ruminococcus sp. AF31-8BH, assembly GCF_003460605.1. Lineage (GTDB taxonomy): Bacteria > Bacillota > Clostridia > Lachnospirales > Lachnospiraceae > Blautia_A > Blautia_A acetigignens. The sequence goes on along the minus strand of NZ_QTVN01000008.1, from coordinate 162,361 downwards.
GCTTCTCCTGGACCTTTCGGAAGTCTGCCACTGCATATCCGCCATCAGAACGTCCCTCAGGTGTATCAAGGAAAGGCATCAGGTGAATATAGTTTACATTGTTCTTTTCCAGATAATCAATCTTGCTTTCCACACCCTTCATGTTTCCCGCAAAATTATCAATATAAAACATCATGCCAAGCATATCATTTTTCTTGTACCAGTCCGGATCTGCCTCACGTTTTAAATCCAGGTTCTTCAAAGCATCTGTGCGCTCCTGGTAAAACGCCTGAAGCTGACCGCATAATTCTGCAAACATAGAGTCATTTCCATAAAGCTCCATGTACAGCCAGCGCAGCTCATCAATCTTCTCAGCCATGCGGTTATCGAAAATCCCCTGTGTGTCAGGCTTAACTGCTTTTTTTTCCTTCACTGCTGATACTGTTTTTTCTGTTTTTATCTCTTTCGCTGTCAATGCTGTCTTTGCAGCAGTCTCAGCTTTTACTGTTCTTTTCTTTCTTTCCCTCTGGTTCACGTTCTTTTCCTCCTCATATCTGCCATCAGATCATTTTCCTGATTTATTTGCGCAGTTCATACCGGGTAACATCCATTTCCACCTTACCATCTGCAAAGAAGGAAATTCCATCTGCTTCCAGATCTGTATAAAGGGTAGCTGTAAGCACATGCTCTCCATCATTTACAAAAATCTCTGCACTGTAGCGATCCAGGATCAGACGAAGCTTCAATTCCCCATTCTCGCTGTTCACAAGACTTCTTCTCTGATGAATGATTGCTCTTCTGGAACCGGAGAATTTACGGTCAATTTTCAGTATAGATTCATAAGGACGGAAGCTTACTGCAGTATGACAGGTTTCATTCTGAGCAAAACGAACTGCAAATTTCTTATAAATATCCTGTGCATCTCCTGGACGAAGTGTGATCTCCATATCCACACATCTGCCGGATACACCGTCCAGACGGATTACATCCTCAAAAGCAACATTTTTGTACTCCACTTTGTTTGTGCGGAGGTTCTCCAATTCACGGACAGGTTTCTGGATCAGTCTGCCATCCTTAATAGAAAGCTCTCTTGGAATACTCATCTGTCCAAACCATTTACCTTTTGGAATTCTATTATTCGCACATGTATCCCAGTTCTGCATCCAGCCAATCATAATTCTTCTGCCGTCCGGTGCTTCTACTGTCTGCATTGCATAATAGTCGATACCATAGTCTACTGCCTGGTCCTTTTCCGGAATAAAGGTCTTGGTTTCCTCATCAAATTTACCGATAAGGCAAAGAGTTCCATCTCCATTGTGATACTCAAAGCCTTTAGGAAGCATATCCTGCGGACTTATCAGCACCACATCTTTTCCATCCAGTGTAAAGAAATCCGGGCACTCCCACATTTTTCCGAAGCTGCCATCATTAGAAAGCATAACAGATTCAAATTCCCAGTTATATCCATCTGCACTCTTATAGAGAAGAATACGTCCTCCTGTACCATCCATTCTGTTATTTACCATCACACAGCGATACGTGCCATCCTCACATTTCCACATTTTAGGATCGCGAAAATCAAAAGGACTGCTGTTCTTTGGCATATCTTCCACAGTCAGAATCGGGTTTCTCACATCCTTCTCATAGTCCATTCCATCTCCGACTGCAAGGCTCTGTGTCTGGATATCACGGACACTGCCGTCCGGCTGCGCTTCTTTACGCACACTGGTATACATAAAAAGCTGCTGTCCATCCGGAAGCTCAAGGGCACTTCCTGAGAAGCATCCAACATAATCATATGGCATATCCGGAGCAATAGCTGCCGGAAGGTATTCCCAGTGCAGAAGGTCCTCACTTACCGCATGTCCCCAATGCATTGGGCCCCACTGAGAATCATATGGATAATACTGGTAAAATAAATGAAATTTGTCTTTATAATAAGAAAAGCCGTTAGGATCATTCATCCAGCCAACTCTTGGAGATAAATGAAATTCCGGTCTCTCCTGGGCTGTAATATTCTGTGCCATTGCTTCTTCATATCTTCTGGCATCTCGTAAAGTCTGACTTGTCATATTTTTATCTCCCTATAGTAGTTATGGGACCCAAAAATATCGCTATCATTGGGCCCCATGTGTATTCGTTGTTAACCTTTGACTGCTCCGGAGGTAACACCCTCAACAATGTAACGCTGCAGGAACAGATATAATACCAGGATCGGAAGCATTGCCAGAAGGAGGGCCGCCATTACCAATCCAAGGTCTGTTGAATATGTACCATAAAATGCCTGTGTGGCGATTGGAAGTGTGTACAGCTCCTTACGTCCAAGAACAAGGCTTGGAAGAAGGTAGTCATTCCAGAATGCCATTGCATCAATAATTGCTACTGTTGCGATGGTTGGTTTCAGAAGCGGGAATACAATTTTCCAGTAGGTCTGCCATCTGGTACATCCATCAATAAGTGCTGCTTCTTCCAGTTCCAAAGGAATGCTGGTATGAATAGCTCCGTGGAACATGAAGGTTGCCATGGAAAGTGAGAATCCGATGTGCATAAGAATCAGGGTGATTCTGCTGTTCAGCACACCAAAGATACCGCCGTATAAGGATACCAGAGGAATCATAAGTACCTGGAACGGAATAACCATAGAAGCAATCATTAAGGAAAACAAAAGTCCGCATGCTTTCCATTTGTTACGAACAATTACAAACGCTGTCATTGCTGAAAGCAGAATTGTAAAGATTGTAGAAATTGTAGTGATCATCAAAGAGTTTGTGAAGGATGTAGCAAAATTCATCTTCTTCATGGCATCTGTAAAGTTGGTCAGAATAAATCCATGAGAACCAATCAATGCTAACGGATCTGCTGTGATATCACCTTTGGTTTTAAATGCATTGATGATAACCATAATAAATGGGAAGATGAAGGCAAGAAACAGGATGACCAGCACTGCCATTGTAATAAAATGGGTGACTTTCTTTTTCTGAGCTGCTTTTTTGTTTTCGTCCATTATGCTGCCACCTCCCCTTTCTTACCAATATAAACCTGAGTAACACCTACTATTGCGCAGACAACAAACAGAACCAATGCCTCTGCCTGGCCAGTACCATAATTTTTATAAGAGAACGCCTGATTGTATACGTGCATTGCTGCCATTACTGAAGAGTTGAAGGGTTCACCCTTTGTCAGGGAAAGGTTTACATCGTATACCATAAAGCATCTTGTGATTGTAAGGAATAGACACTGTACGAAGGATGATCTCATAAGCGGAATCGTCACGTTCAAGGTTGCCTGAGTCTTAGTACATCCATCAATCTGTGCAGCTTCCATAAGGCTCTTGGATACGCTCATGAATCCAGCTACATAGATCAGCATCATATATCCGGCATACTGCCATACAGATACTATGATCAAGCAGGCCATAGCACCGTTTGTGGTAGCCAGCCAGGAGGTGGAAAGCGCTCCTACGGAAAGAGATTTTCCAAGTGCAACAAACGCACGGTTAAATACGAATTTCCAGACATAACCAAGTACGATACCACCAATCAGGTTTGGTACGAAGAAGCCTGCGCGGAAGAAGTTCTGTCCTTTGATTCCGCTGGTCAGAAGGTATGCAAGGAAAAATGCTACTACGTTTACCAGAATTACGGCAATAACTGAATAAATTAATGTACGGCCAAGTGCCTGCCAGTAAGCTGCATCCTGGAATGTAGCAATATAGTTTGCCAAACCAACAAATGGTTTCTCTTTTGAAACACCGTCCCAGCTTGTGAAGGTAAGATATAATCCATAAATAAACGGAAGGATTACAACTGCACAAAACAGAACAGTGGAAACGCCAGCAAACATTAAATACTGTTTTACTTTATATTTCATGGTGTTTCTTTCCATGATCACGATCCCCTTTCCCTTTTCTTTTTCCCCTTTTCCCTGCTTTTTTGGTGCTTAGCCTCAAAGAGGGAAAGAGACCGCACGCCGCATGACACAGGCGTGCAGCCTCTTGAAGGGGGTGGCATATTTCTATATTGAAACAGAACTATGAAGCTTTTTAGTGTTCTACAGGAGTAGTGTTCTGCCAGTAGTTCTCAAGCTCAGCTGCGAACTCTGCTCTGTCAACCTGTCCTGCAAGATATTTCTGGAAGATTGCACCGCACATGGAGATGTGATCATCCGGAAGGTAGTTGTAGTTCGGAATCAGAGCACCTTCATCTGCATATTTCTTAACAGATTTTCCAAGTGGATCGGAAACTTCTTTCTCATTGTTGGAGAATGCCGGAACAAGTGCACATGTCTCTGCGATGAAGCTCTGTCCTTCATCGGAATCAGCAAGCCATGTAAGGAAATCCTTAGCTGCCTGACGCTGCTCATCACTTGTAGCATCGGAAGAATCAATCATCATAAATTTGGAACCTCCACCAACAAGCTTCTCATTGGAGCCATCATCTGTGTTCTGCGGTACAGGCATCATTCCCATGTTCTCTGTGTAATCATAAGCATTGATTACAGACCAGTCCCAGTTTCCCCCGAACAGGAATGCGATCTGTCCTTCTGCAAGCATCATCTCAGTTGTCTCACGCTCTGCAGCAATTGCAGAATCTTTAGCGTAGTTGTTCTCCATCATCACATCGAAGAAATCCATAAGAGAATTGAATTTCTCATTGTTTGCAAGATCAGCTGTTCCTTCATGAAGGGATGTGATAAATGCTTCTACATCCGGCTGCTCCTCATAAATCTCAGCAAGGAAGTGAGCTGCAAGAGACCAGTCCTCTTTCATGATTCCGGTAGGTGTCTCCATACCGCCTTCTTTAAGCTTCTCAAGAAGCTCTTTGAAGGAATCCAGTGTCTTGTAGTCATCCGGATTGAAGGTCTCGCCTGTGATTGCTTCAATTGCATCTGCATTGTAAATAAGTCCACGTGCCTCAAGGCAGGTTGGGAAGCCATTGATCTGTCCGTCTACGCCGATTGCATAATCTGTCTCGTTAACCCAGCTCTGATCACTTAAGTCGATTGCATGGTCTGCTGCCAGTGAATAGATGTCTTTCGGATCTACCATAGAAATTGTGTATGGATCGTTTGCAGAATATCTGGTAGCCAGATGTGCAGATACTGTATCACTGTTGTAATAAACCTCTACGCCAACTCCTGTCTCTTCTGTGTACTCAGCAGCCTTCTCTTCGAACTGGCTCTGAATCTCCATTTTGGAGTTGAAAATTGTGATGTTCACATCATCTGCCATAACCGGTACAGCTGCGCCTGTCATCATTGCTGCTGCGGTTGCCACTGCGATTGCCATTGAAATACGTTTTTTCATTTCTTTCTTCCTCCTATTTTTTACGTTCTCTTTGACGTGTTCTTGATGATTGTATGATAGCATTATGGTCTAAATATGTCAAGCGGTTGTCATATATTTTTTCTGTTTTAAAGTCATTTTGTTAGAGTTATACTATTTCATCATTCCGTTTTTGTGCATTTTTACATGCTAATTTTGGTGGATTAAATTTAATTTTATATTTTCTTTGTTTTTTTCAAAATTTAGCATCTTTTTTATCGCAACCGCATGTCATTTTAACTTTCTACAAAACCATTAAAGGCGTTCTTTCCTCAAAAATAAAAATATCAGATAATAAACTTCCCGTAATATAGAAGTCTAATATCTGATATTTAATACTTTCATAATTCTTCTACCAACAGCAAATAAGCACTGCGGAGCATGAATCAGGTTGTTCCGCGCTCAACCAGGGTCACAGGAAATACCGTCTTGGTAGGAACCACCTTCCCCGCATCAATCTGTGCAATGGCAGAGACAGCCATTTCTGCCATCTGTTCCACCGGCTGGTGAATCGTCGTAAGACCCGGACTTGTAAACTGCGCAATATTTACATCATCAAAGCCTACGATTTTCAACTGCTCCGGTACCTCAATACCAAGATTACTGCATGCCTGCAGCACATGTGCACCAATTACATCCGAGCTTGCAAACACGCCATCCACATCTGGGTGCTCCATAAGTGCCTTCCGCACAAATTCATAGTATTCAAGGGAATCAAAAAGCCCCTTATCGGTTACTATAACCACATTGTCAGTCTTCGTTCTTTTACACGTATCCCTAAATGCAACCTCACGAAGATCGCCGGGCATCTGTATATCTACCCCGGCACTCACTCCGCCAATATACATCAGCTTCCGGCATCCCTTTTGGATCAGAAGCTCTGTTGCCATTACTCCGCCCTGGTAGTTATCGCATTCAATCCCGGAGGTTCCCTCATCCATAGAGCGCTCCAGGGTAATCAACGGAAAATCCAGGCCCTTAAACTTCTCAGTCTCAAAGCTGCCGCTGCAAACAATAACACCTGCTACTCTTCCGCTTTTACACATTTCAATGCACTGCTCTTCCCGCTCCTCCTTATATCTGGAAACAAAGAGCATAATGCGATATCCATGCTTCGCCGCCTCCCGTTCCAATCGGCTTAACACCTTAGCGAAATAAGGATGTTCAATATTGGGGAGAATAATTCCAATGGTATTGCTCTTCTGCTTGGACAGGGCACGGGCTGTTTCGTTCGGCTGATAATTCAGGTCTTTCATTACCTGATACACCTTTTCCCTTGTTTTGTCACTGATATATCCTCTGTTGTTCAATACTCTGGAAACGGTTCCCACCGTAAGACCAGATGCTTTTGCTACATCCTTAAGTGTTGCCATATGTAAGTCTCCTTTATTGTGTTCCGCAGATAATACAATAATTCAACGAAATATTCTAATAATTTTTCATGTTGTCTCTAAGTTGATTTTATCATCTGGCAACTTGCTATGTCAACCGATAAATACAGGTTGGATTTACGTCAAAAAAACGCAGACACATGCTGTGAGGCTGCGTTTTGGAAAATTATATTTTACATCCATCCGGAGTCCATGTTGCTGCAGGCCATGACGATACTGTCGATTCCCAAAAGGATCAGGTAAAAGCCGATAATGAAGCCTATGGAAAACAGGGCAATGACTGGCCAGATGATCATCAGACAGCCAAGAATGATTCCCACAATGTTCAAAATCATCGTAAAATAATAGAAAAATTTTCCAGCCAGACGAACAAGAGGGAGATGGGTCAGTCTGGATACGGAATGGGCGATAAACCAAATCGGAAGAAGCATAATAGTAATCAGTTCTCCGGCATTTGGGTACATCAAAAGCATCAATCCGGCAAGAATGCTAAGGATTCCCGAAACCAGCGAAATGGTAGGACCAAAACCAATATAGCGGTCTGTTTTCGCATAAAATACAATATCGGAAATTCCGGTAACTACTGCCAAAAAGCCATAAACCACTGTGACACCACGAATCATATTTCCAGGATTGATCAGCGTATAAATTCCAAGAAGAATCAGCAGGATTCCCTCAATGAGTTCCAGCCAGCCATAACGTGAACGTCTTCTCATTTTTTCTCACTCTCCTCTTTATTCAGAATCTCCATGAATTCCTCTCCTGTAATTGTTTCCTTTTCATAAAGGAACATTGCAAGCTCATCCAGCTTCTTACGGTTATCCATCAAGATCTTCTTCGCTTTTTCATGCTCCCGTTTCACAAGCTCCACAACCTTTTCGTCAATTTCTTTCTGCGTATCTGCTGAGCAGGAAAGAGAAGCATCGCCGCCAAGATACTGGTTGGTAACCGTCTCCATCGCAACCATATCAAACTCATCCGTCATTCCGTAACGGGTGATCATAGCACGGGCGATCTTGGTTGCCTGTTCAATATCGTTTGAAGCTCCTGTCGTAATCTCGCCGAAAACAATTTCCTCAGCGGCACGTCCGCCAGTAAATGTAGCGATTTTGTTTTCCAGTTCCTTCTTTGTCATCAGGTATTTGTCACCAGTCTCCACCTGCATGGTATAACCAAGCGCACCGGAGGTACGTGGAATAATGGTAATTTTCTGCACAGGTGCAGAATGGCTCTGAAGAGCAGCCACCAACGCATGTCCAATCTCATGATAGGAAACCACTTTTTTCTCCTGATCGGAAAGCACTGCATTTTTCTTCTGGTAACCTGCAATAACCACCTCAATACTTTCTTCCAGATCTGCTTCTGTAACTATGGTACGTCCACTGCGGACTGCCCGAAGTGCTGCCTCATTAATAATATTTGCCAGCTCTGCACCAGATGCGCCAGATGCCATACGTGCAATTGTATGGAAATCCACATCATCAGACGCTTTGATTTTTCTTGCATGAACCTTCAGAATTGCTTCACGGCCTGCAAGATCCGGAAGCTCAACCGGAACGCGGCGATCAAAACGGCCAGGACGGGTAAGCGCCGGGTCAAGGGATTCCGGACGGTTGGTTGCTGCCAGAATGATAACACCGTTGTTGCCCTCAAAGCCATCCATCTCTGTCAGCAGCTGGTTCAATGTCTGCTCACGTTCATCATTGCCGCCAACCTGACCGTCACGTTTTTTACCAATGGCATCAATTTCATCAATGAATACAATACATGGTGCTTTTTCCTTCGCCTGCTTAAAAAGATCACGAACCTTTGAAGCACCCATACCTACAAACATTTCCACAAACTCAGAACCGGACATGGAGAAGAACGGCACATTCGCTTCTCCGGCAACAGCCTTGGCAAGCATTGTTTTACCGGTTCCTGGAGGGCCTACAAGAAGAACTCCTTTTGGCATGGACGCTCCTACATCTGTGTATTTCTTTGGATTATGAAGATAATCTACAATCTCAGCCAGATTTTCCTTTGCCTCATCCTCACCTGCCACATCTGCGAAACGAATTCCTTCACTGGACTGCACATAAACCTTGGCGTTGCTTTTTCCCATTCCAAACGCCATTGAGTTTTTGCCGCCTGCCTGCTCCATCAATTTCTTTGCCATGTAGTTTCCAAGAGCGATAAAAATCAGCAGAGGAAGGATTCCGGTTACCAGAAAACTAATAATAGGTGATGTTTGCTGGTCAATATCTTTGGCAAAGGTAGCTCCGCATTTGTACAGTCTGTCTGTAAGCTCCGGGTCATTCATAAGCCCGGTTTTATAAATCTTTTCATTATTTTTGTCGGTAAATACGATCTGGTTATCCTCTACCTCAACCTCACCGATATTTTTTGCATCAATCATGCTCATAAATGTACCATAATCTGTTTCTTCCACCTGATGCTCCATCAAAATAGGAGATACCACCAAATTAAAAACAATCAGTACCAAAAGCACGATGCCATAATAGTAGATCAACGGCTTTTTTGGCGTTTTTACTTCCTTCATGATTTATTTTCCTCCTTCTCTTCTTCCAGTCGCTGAGCCTCTATTGCTTCCAGGGACACCAGCAATGCCCGGTTTACTGCCTGTACGGCAAAATCAAGGGCATATTCCGCAGTGAGAATTTTTTCCTCTGCGCTGGGAAGAAAATTTGCATTTAACTGCTCGCTTTTTTCTGCTCTCAAATCCAGATTTCTTGACTCCAGAACCTTTTCCACTGCTGCTTCCACCTGATCAAAAACATTTGCCAGTCTTGTCACACATCCTGTCTTTGAATAATGCAGCCTGTTTTCCAGTGTGATCCTGCTTTCTGCACATTCCTGGCGAAGATTCTGAATCTGCTGATGCAGTCTTTCTGTATCCATAGTTTCTGCAAACTGAATACGGCTATGTGTCTGCTCCAGTTTCTTATCCAGCTCATACATTTTCACTGATAATATTGGGTGTGCCATCTGAATCCCCCTCTCTTATGGTTTGTAACTGCCTAGATCATAGTTCTTATTTTAGTCCAGTCATACAAAGGTGTCGATAGTCAGAGTTTTTCTCGTGTATAGACAAAAAAGGCAAAGTGTCAAATAGCACCTTGCCTTTACATAATAATCGATTTGAAATTTTTAATCTGTCAGATGCTCTTTTCCGGAAATTCCAGGTTCTGTCATCTGTACCGGATCCAGGATTTCATCCATCTGTTTCTCTGTAAGAATACCCTGCTCAATGATTAATTTTTTTACAGATTCTCCTGTTTTAATTGCTTCTTTTGCTATTTCTGCTGCTTTCTGATAACCAACATACGGACAGATTGCAGTAATGATTCCCACACTATTTTCTACGAAATAGCGGCATCTTGTCTCATTTGCTGTGATTCCGGTAACACAGTTATCAACGAACGTCTGTACTGCATATCCAAGAGTATCAATAGACTGAAACAGACAATAGAAGATAATCGGCTCAAAAGCATTCAATTCCAGCTGTCCGGCTTCTGCAGCCATAGTAATTGTCACATCGTTTCCTATTACATTAAATGCCACCTGATTTACTACCTCAGGAATAACAGGGTTTACTTTTCCCGGCATAATGGAAGAACCATTCTGCTTCGCCGGAAGATTGATTTCCCCAAATCCGGCTCTCGGACCAGAGGACATAAGTCGAAGGTCATTGGCAATTTTGGAAAGAGTCACTGCACAAGCCTTCACAGCTCCTGATACTGCCACAAAAGGATCCAGGTTCTGAGTGGAATCAATAAGATCATAAGCCTGTACCAGTTCCATATCGGAAATTTCACTAAGGTTCGGTACAATTCGGCGAAGATAAGCTTCGTCTGCATTCAGTCCGGTTCCTACTGCAGTTCCACCCATATTCAGAGTCCGCATTTCATCCATTGCCTTATCCATACGTCTGATATCGCGAAGTACAGCTACACTGTATGCTTTAAATTCCTGTCCAAGACGAATAGGAACAGCGTCCTGCAGCTGTGTTCTTCCCATTTTGATCACGCCGTCAAACTCTTCTGCTTTTTTCTCCAGTGCAGTATGCAGTCTCATAAGCTCTTTCTTTAAATTCTTAAGAAGGCGAAGAGATGTCATTTTTCCGGCAGTAGGAATTACGTCATTGGTAGACTGTCCGCAGTTTACATGATCGTTTGGATTTACTATAGAATAATCACCCTTTTTGCCGCCGAGAATTTCATTGGCTCTGTTTGCGATTACCTCATTTGCATTCATATTTAAAGAGGTTCCGGCTCCACCCTGAATAGGATCTACAATAAAATCCTCATGAAGCTTTCCTCCAAGAATTTCATCACATGCCTTTACAATTGCCTGTGCAATTTTTTTGTCCAGAAGGCCAGCTTCACAGTTTGTAATTGCTGCCGCCTTTTTGATATAAGCAAGACTGTTAATAATTTCCGGATGCATATTTAAACCTGTAATATGAAAGTTCTCTGCTGCGCGTAATGACTGCACACCATAATATACATCTTCCGGTACATTTTTGGTACCAATTGAATCTTTTTCCGTACGGAATTCCTGCTCGCTCATTTCTAATTTCTCCCATCTTTATCTATTTATTTCCTGCGGTTTCCCGCTTTGTTTTTTTACTTGCCCTTATTATAAGTATCTTATATAATATAAGCAAATACTTATATTTTTATAATAATTATAATTTGCAAATTATAATAACGATACCAAAGGAAAAGGTCTGAAGTTCAGAAAGGAGTTTTTATGTTTCAGGGAATGGAATATGTTTATGAGGTCTATAAAGAAAAAAGCTTTTCCAAAGCTGCTGCTAATCTTTTTATTTCCCAGCCTTCTTTAAGCGCAAATGTAAAACGGGTAGAAAACCGTATCGGCTATCCCATTTTTGACCGCAGTACCAAGCCTCTTGGATTAACCGAATGCGGAAAAGAATACATCCGCTGTGTGGAAGAAATCCTGGGCATTCACAGAAGCTTTTCCGCCTTTATACATGACTGGGATAAGCTGTCCACCGGAAATCTTACTCTTGGCGGAAGCAATCTCTTTTCCTCCTGGATTTTGCCCCCTTTGATTTCTGCCTTTGTAACGTGTTATCCCCATATAAAGATAAATTTGATTGAAGAAAGTACGGCTCAGCTGGCTGAGCTTCTGCAAAAGGGTTCTGTAGACCTGATTCTTGACAACACTGCCCTGAATCCGGATATTTTTGACAGCCGCATTTTTCATGAAGAGCATCTGATTCTGGCAGTCCCCAGCCATTTTCCTATAAATGCCTCTCTGAAGGATTACCAGATAACAGACTTGCAAATACAGAATGGCAGCTTCCTGAATCCTTCTTTTCCAATAGTTCCAATTAAAAGCTTCAAGGGACTTCCTTTTATTATGATGAAAAATGAGAATGATACGGGAAAAAGAGCCCGGCAGATTTGCCAGGCTAATGATTTTGAACCAGATGTTGTTTTAAATATGGACCAGCAGATGACTGCTTATAACATCTGTCAGTCTGGAATGGGAATTTCCTTTATTGGTGATATTATGCTGTCCCGAATCCCACATAATCATAATGTAGTTTATTACAAGCTTCCGGCACAGCATAACAGCAGAAGGATTTGTTTTTACTGGAAAAAAGGACGATATTTCACTAAGGCGATGGAAGAATTTCTGAATATGTCATGTAAATAGGCCATATTTCACTTCTTGCCCTCCCCCGCTTAACAAACCTTGCCTAATTCTTTTTACGAAAAGATGCCCTGTACACGGCCGGAGTACTACCATTTTTTTCACGAAATACCTTTGTAAAGTAAGCCAGATTAGAATATCCCACTTTATCCGCCACCTCACCTACCGTAAGGTCTGTTTCCTCCAGAAGTTTAGAAGCTGCTTTTATTCTTGCACTGATGATGTACTCAGACAATTTGCATCCTATCTCCTGCAAAAACAGCTTTGACAGATAATCAGCACTCATATATACCAGTCCTGCCAGTTGATTACGATTCAAGTCTTCCTCCAAATGATTATCTATATATTTCTTCACACAGCTGACAGCACTTTGAGAGTTTTCTGCAATTTCCAAAGCTGTTTCAGCTCTTTTTATTACATAGCGACTCCATTTAAGAAAATTTGCCACAGTGACAGTTCTGCGCTGATACAATTCCACAGCCTTCTCATCATCCAAAAACTGATGGGCCTGCAGTCCTTTCATCTCCAGGAATCCGTAAAAAGCTTGAGTAAAATCATGGCCAAGCTGTTCCAGCACTCCTCTGTCAATTTTTCTCTCATGGCTCATTACATGCAAATCATGCTCCATCCGGTCAGCGGCAGCATTGTATTCTCTACGCGACATAAAGCGGATCCAGGTTTCAATATCCGGTCTTTTGTATGGAAGCCTTACTTCTGCCATTTCAATTCCATATACACCAGAACGTTCTGCCACATTATTCGCATCTACTTTTCCAAGGCGTTCATATTGGTCTGCCAGTTCTCCCGGCTCTCTGAATTCACCCACATAACAGGAAAAAACAATATTAAAGTGCTCTTTGCAGTTTCGGATAAATTGGCCACAGTTTCTCATCATATTTGCCCTGTACTCGTCCATACCATCTGAAAGTTCCGCAATAGCAAGAAGTCTATCCTCACGGTAGGCGGGTACCACCTGCTTCCAGTCTGGAAATACACAAGCCTGCAGTTCCTCTTTTAAAGGTCCTGTACAGTTCAGCCAGCTTCCGGCTGATTGTTCCATGTGGATTTTAAACATTACCAGCATACATAAATGGTTTTCATGAAAAGGGAGATGTTCTTTTGCAGCTTGTTCCCGAATTATCCTACTGTTGGCATCAATTCTTCGCTCCAGAACACTCCGCCAGAAGTTACGAAGTCTGTCCTTTTCCGCAACAGTCCAATACTGGGCTTGTTCATGGATTTCTTTGTATTCCCGTTTTTCCTTTACTTTTGCAACAGCCTTTTCGAATACCTGATACAGCAGTTTCGAGTCTATCGGTTTCAAAAGATATTCCAATACCCCAAGTTCAATTGCCTGTTTCGCATAATTGAACTGTGCATAGCTGGTAAGCAAAATGCTCACAGGATTCATCCCCCCTTCACGAACCCATTCCAGCAAATCCAGTCCGGTTCCTTTGGGCATTTCCACATCGGTAAGTATGATATCCACCTCATGTTCTTCCAGGACTTTCATAGCCTGTTTCATGCTGTATGCAGTATATACCTGGTCAACTTCCAATGCATTCCAATCTGTACTGCATTTTACGCCTTCCGCACAAAGCACCTCATCATCCACGATCAATACGCCTATCATTTGCCATTTGCCTCCTGCGTTTTTAATGCGAAAAGGGCAATTACGTTCTCTGTAATCACCCTTGTTTACGCTAAAAAGCTCATCAATTACACTTATTATAGTGTCTGATTATGCAATTGTCAAAGCCTTGTTTCAGGCAATTTCCAGTCAAATGTTACCGTTCTCGCGGAACATTACCAGCGAACAGTAACCATCAAATCACAAAATTTCTCAGATACCTTGTGCTGAGACGTACTGCATTTTTGGCATCTTCTACTGTACCTTCAAAGGCTTTATCTTCAATCTCAATGCAGGTATATCCTTTGTATTCGATATCTGTCAAGGCAGATACATATTTGCCCCAGTCAACATCTCCAAGGCCAGGAATCTTCGGAGACATATACTGCAGAGGCGTTGCCATGATTCCAACATCCGCCAGTTTCTCCGGATAGATTTTGATATCTTTGTAGTGCACATGGAAAATTTTATCCTTAAACTCATACAGCGGACGAATGTAATCAACCTGCTGCCAGATAAAATGAGACGGATCATAGTTAATTCCGAAGTTATCATAATCCAGAATCTCAAATACCTGTCTCCAGATTGCCGGAGTTGTCATCAGATTCTGTCCACCTGGCCACTCATCTTCTGTAAAAAGCATCGGACAATTTTCAATTGCAACTTTCACACCTTTTTCCTTTGCATGATCCAGAATCGGAGGCCAGATTTCTTTCACCAGTTCCAGATTTTGGCTTACTGTTTTCTTTGGATCTCTTCCAATAAAGGTTGTGATCATGTTTACACCCAGTTTTGCGGATGCATCAATCAGCTTATGTAAATGTTCAATATATGCTGTTCTCTTCTCTACATCCGGATCCATTGTATTTGGATAATATGCAAGGGATGAAATTTCAACACCCTTTTTCTGGCAGTAATCCAGAATATGCGCACATTTCTCATCGTCCAGTGTATCTACGTCAATATGGCTTACCCCTGCATAACGGCGCTCTGCTTTTCCTTTTGGCCAACAAGCAACTTCCACACATTCCAGTCCGCACTCAGCCAGGAAATCAATCATTTCTTCAAAGCTCAGATCTCCCAAAATGGCACTGATCAGTCCTAACTTCATCTCCATGTCCTCCTTTTAGAAGAATACTTCTTTACCTGTCTCTGCTGCTTTGTAAATTCCCTCCAGAATCTGGGTTACAACAAATGCCTGCTCAGGTTTTACTAACGGCTCTGTATCATTCTTGATTGCATTAAGCCACTGCATTGCTTCCTTTACTCCATCTGTAAGCTTCGGTCCGCTGAAATATGCAACAGCACTTCCCGGTGAGCAATGCTCCTCCATAAGCTTTCCATGTACTCCACGGTTGTAAACAAGCTTATCCTCTTTATCTTTTACACTCATACCGGAACGAATCTCAGCGCCAGCTTTTGTTCCGCAAAGAGTCGTTGCTGCCTCTTTTGCACCTAACATATTTAATGCCCAGGAAGACTCAAGATAAATAGTTGCTCCATTTTCCATCTTAATAAAGCCAAATGCAGAGTCTTCTACTTCATAAGTTTTCGGATCCCATGGTCCAAAAATGTTGCTCTCTGCTGCTTCTTCCAGATGGCCCAGCTTGTAGAATACAGAACCGGAAACAGATACCGGTTTATAGTTGTCCATCATCCACAGTGTCATATCAAGGGCATGTGTTCCGATATCAATAAGAGGACCGCCACCCTGAAGAGCTTTGTTCGGGAATACGCCCCATGTAGGAACTGCCCTGCGTCGTACTGCATGTGCTTTTGCAAAATAAATCTCACCAAGCTCTCCAGCCTCACATGCTTTATGAAGAGCCTCTACTTCTGGACGGAAACGGTTCTGGTAGCCAATTGTGAATTTCTTACCGGATTTTTTCCAGGCTGCAAGCATCTGGTTTGCAGCTTCTGTGCTGTGAGCCATAGGTTTCTCACAGAGAACATGCTTTCCAGCTTCAAATGCTGCTACAGTTGCCGGAGCATGGACCACGTTGGGTGTAAGTACATGAACTACATCAATGGAATCATCTTTGAGCATTTCATTATAGTCTGTATAAGTTTTGGCACCTGGAGCGCCATACTCTTTTGCTGCTTTTACAGCTCTTTCTTCTACGATGTCGCAGAATGCAACCATATCGCATAAATCCGGCAGTGCCTGTAAGGATGGAAAATGTTTGTTAAAAGCAATACCGCCACATCCAATAAATCCAATCTGTAACTTTCCGTCTTTCATTTGTCTTGTCCTCCATTTTTCTTAATTCATTTTCATATATGGTGATGTCACCCGCAGGCAACATTCCGTTTCACTATTCAAAATCAACTGATTTTCTCAGTGCTGCTGATTTTCTTGCAAGTTCCATAACCTGAAGCACTCTTCTTACCTGTTCCGGTTTCACGATCAATTCCTCGGTGCCATTGATCACGCCTACAATGTTGCGGAAGAAATCGTTCCAGTCATTGTGTTTGCGATGGATTTCCGGAAGAGGTTCTGTGGAAACTACATCTTCTGCTTTCACAGAGAAGGTTCTGGTAGGGCCTGCATCAATGTTTTTCACTGTTTTCGGAAGTGCCTCTCTAAACTCTTTTGCCCGATAAATTGCACCCTCATCTGCCTTGATGTTTTCAACCACTAATGTTCCTGTATCTCCGGCAACATACCATCTTGGAAGTTTTTTCAGAAGGAAGGTGCCAAGCTCAATTTCTGCTGCCAGTCCGTTGTCAAAGTAAAGAAGGATGCGGAAATAATCATCTACTGATTTGTTTACTGCACATTTCATGTCTGCGCTGATCTGTGTAATCTTTCCGGGGATAAGATCCAGCATCTGGTCAATGAGATGAACGCCCCAGTCATAGAGCATTCCGCCGCCGCATTCCGGATATTCGTGCCAGTCGTGCATTCTTCCGAATACTCCATAATGACTAGACTTGACCATAAATACTTTGCCAATGCTGTTTTGCTCCAGGACTTTCTTTACCGTGCAGTAGTCACGGTCCCAACGGCGGTTCTGATCGACTGTAAAAAGCACTCCATTGTCTTTTGCAGCCTGATACATCTCATCAAATTCCTGCACATTTAAAGCACACGGCTTTTCCACAATAATATTTTTCTTTGCCTTTGCGGCATCAATGGCAATGTCATGATGAAGATGGTTCGGCACTGAGATCATGACCCACTCTACATCCGAATCTGCAAGAAGCGCTTTATAATCTGTATACATCTTCACATTTTCCGGTGCTTCTGCACG
Source organism: Ruminococcus sp. AF31-8BH (assembly GCF_003460605.1). Taxonomy (GTDB): domain Bacteria; phylum Bacillota; class Clostridia; order Lachnospirales; family Lachnospiraceae; genus Blautia_A; species Blautia_A acetigignens. Next base: position 145,096 of record NZ_QTVN01000008.1, on the reverse strand, counting down.
TTTTTCCGGATCTGTATCACAAATTGCCACGATTTCTACTTCTTCCAGAGTTCCGGCATGATTGTTATGCCATTGTCCCATAAATCCATATCCAATAATTCCTAATCTGAGTTTTTTCATATTTATCATCCTTTCATTTCAAGGTTTCTTCCGTTTCATCTGATGGTTGTATTATATGAAAAAGCTCCTTTTTCTTCTATGGTTATTCTTTTTCAAAACTACGCATATCTTTACTTTTTAAGATGCAATACACGCTCTGCCCAATCGGCAATCCATCCGGCAATCTGACTGCTGTTTTTTTCCAGCATCATCATATGCCCATTTCCATGGATTCCCAAATCCGGCAGATACCAGTAGTCCGTCTGAACTCCGGCCTGTTCCAGAAATTTTGCTGTTTGCCAGTCAAATGCCGCATGATAAGAGCATTCCCCAGTTACCATAAGAAGCGGTATATTTTGCAGGTTTTTCAATTTATGTACAGGCTCAGCCTGAAGATATCCTTTGGCCGCCATTCCTTTCCAGCATTCACTTCTTTCAAATGAACGAATCTTCAAGTCTGCAGCTGTATCAACAGGCGGATCAAAAGTCATTGGAAGATGTGCAATCCCCCAATTCTTCGGATTTCCTTCCGCATCTGTCTCAGGCTTTCCGGTCTGGATATTTATAAATGGCGGGCCGGAAGGTTCCACAGCAATCATTGCCTTTACCTTATCCGGACACGTATCTGCAATTTCCCAGACACATGGTCCAGCCTGAGAGTGTCCAATTAAAATGACTGGCCCGGTTTTTTCCAGAAGTGCGCATACTGCATCTCTCACCAGACGCTGTGTCTCTTCAATTCCTATAAGACAGTCAACCTGCGAAGCATAAAATTCATCAAAAACAGGATCGCCTGGGCTGCCTATGCTGCCGCCTTTCCCCGGCCACTTGTCATGTACACATCCCTTTACAGCCGAAGGCCCGGTAAAACTATTATGAATCTCTTCTGCAGAAAACATATAACGGGGTCCGCGAATCTCAGGATGGCAGGCAGATCTTCCGCGCTCTGGCTGATCCACTACATACACTTCATACCCTCTATTCAAAAAATCCCATGCCCAACCTGGTCTTCCATCTGGGGTATACAGCCAGCAACAGCCCGTTTGCGCTGCGCCATGAAGAAATACGACTGGATAAGGATGCTGCATCTTCTTTGGAACATACACTTCCACATACATTTGTCCTGCAAAACAGTTTTTTCCACCGATTTCCTGATATTTTCCACCTGCATAAAGGAAACCACGATACCTAAGATTTGAACAATCCTGTAGCGGAATGACTATCTTTTCTTCTTTTTTCTCTCGTATTTCTTCTGTAAAAATAAGTCCTGTGATTCCAGAGCCGCAGGTTGGCTCCTGACCTTTTCTGGTACGGGCATACATCTCACGTTCCAGAGTCGTTGCTACTTCAATAGCAATTTCATTTTTGCCTTCTTTCATAAAATCGGTCAGGTCATATCGAAACGGCGGCGCAACTTGAATCCCGGCACTGACGTTATTTACAAACACTTCCACGCCTTCTGATGCATTCTGGATTTCCAGCAAAAACCGGCTTCCTTTCTCCCACACAATCTGGTTTTCGTAGCGCACGAATCCGGAAAAATCCGGTTTCTCTTCTGCAAGCTTATCTGGTATTTTCACAGTTTTCTTTTCTTTGAACGCAGGGTAATCAATACTTCTGCAAATGCTGCGTTTCCAGCCCATAGTAAATGGCTGTTTTCCCTCACCAAGGCACAATGGATCCTGAATTTCGTCTTCTTCATTGTCAAATATCACAATCAGCGGCTTCAAAGGCTCTATTTCTGCCTGCAGCAGTGTTCCTTCTTCCGACCTTTGAATTGGAAGCTTTTCCAGAATATTCTCCCATGCATTGTAGCCATAGCAGCTGCCTCTGTGATTGATGCGAATAAGTCCTTTGTACGCTTCATTTTCCTCGTTGGAAATCATATATAAATGTGTACCATTTTCATTCTGATAATGAAGATATCTAATACGGCGCGCAGCTGGAACAATCTGTACATCCCAGGCGTTTTTCTTTTCCAGCAGCTGAGCTGTTTTTTCGCCTGTTTCTGCGAGAGAAATATGTAGGCTGCCCAAAGCCCAATTCTTGTTTTCTTCTATATTTCGCCCAGTTTCCGCCATCTCTATATCTTTCCCGATTATTTTCGGGGTCTGTACATTAAAGATTACGATTCCGCCTTTTTGCAGAAATTCTTCAATTCCAGCTGCAGCAGCTTTCGTAATGTATTCATACTCCGGGACCAGAAGGATCTGGTATTCCTGATGATTGATCTTCAGTGTTTTGCCGATCCTGGTATGAAAGCCTTCCCTTTGTTCAAAAACATCAGAAGGGATAAAATCATAATCAATCTGTCGGTCTGCCAGCTGCATCGCAGCTTCCTGCATCATAACGCATTTTCCAGTCCAGTCAGATTCTGCCTGATATAAAATTCCCACAGGTGCTATATGTTTTCCACCGCTGAGCAGTTCGCAGACACGATTTGCATAAGCCATCAGCTTTCCAAAATGCCGGTATTGCGGATTATTCCCATGTGCATAAAAGTGTGGCGGGCAGTCTGGATCTGGAAATGCTTTGGCTGAAAATGCATGAGGAACGAAATGATTGATTCCTCTCACCAGGAAATGATCCAGCAGATGCTTCTCCAGCTGCACTCCTTCCGACCAGCCATAAGCCCCAAAAATCTCGCACATAGAACGACCTTTTTTTAACGGTTCCAATGCAGCAGCGGACGCTGCCAGCTTTCCAAGTACATAATGGTAAAAATGACCATCTCTTCCTTTAGAACCTGGATAGACGCCGCTTGTCTCCTCCTGGCACGGAAGGACCTGTCCTACAATATTGTCAATTCCCGCCATATCCTGTCCGGCAAGCCCTCTGAAATAATGTCCAAGACTGCTTCCGGTACGACTATGCTGATTATTATCTTCAATCAGGTGTCCAATATACTGAACGCCGCGCTTGCGACACCAGTTTCCAATCTGGTAAGAAAAATCCTTTTCTACTGCCCAGGTGACTACATCCATGTAATCGTAGCGTACCTTTGCGCACAGATCAGAATCCACCGGCTGATTCCAGATAAGAGACAGCCATGCTGTAAATGACCTGCCCCAGCGTTTTTTCAGTTCTGCTTCCACTTCCCTGCTCCACGCCTGGTCTTCCAGATCACTGATCTGTTTTCCCATCTCATAGAGATGTCCGTTTCCGATTTCTGGCTCATCGGAAAAGAAGCCTGCAATGGTAGTGCCAAAATCGTTCTTGTAATGCTGATAATGGGGTTCATAAACAGTATCAATCAAAACTTTACAGCTTTCTTTATCCATCATGTTGATATAGCTACGATGAGGACCACGGTTCCGGGTACGGTAGCACACTACCAGCTTCCACTCGCCTTCCGGTACTCTAAAGCATATTTTTCCAGAGGGAATTTGTGTTGAAAGATCTGCGATAAGAGAATCTGCCCCCAGTTTATTGGTGCCATTTTCATCCGTCCTTATTGCCGTCACACTGATTATGCTATCATCATCAAATACTGGCTGCACTTTTCCTTTTAGCATTCGTTCTTCCATCGGTGTTGGCTGCCAGACCTGCTCTGTCTTTATATCTTCCAGCGACAGCACCATTTCCACACTACTTTTTTCGCATTTTATAGTGCGGGTGGCAATGCTCTGCCTGCGCAGATCCAGGTTTTTTCCCTCAATGGCGCCATTCGCATACCCGGTAGGAAAATGGCTGTCATCCAGGATCCACACCTTCATATCCCGTTTTCTGGCTTCATCCAGAATTATATCCATATCCTTCCACCATTTTTCTCCCAGAAAATCCGGGTGCGGACGGCTTTCCACACATACGGCGCGGATGTTGCTTTCCCGGATTACTTTCATATACTCACGCAAGACCTCTTCGGACTCTCCATGCTGCCAGAAAAATGGGAAAATATAATTGTTGCCCTTATTTTCCAGTAATCTTTTCACTTTCTGATCCATTTATCATGCTCCTATTTGTCAACCATTAATTATTCCATTTGCTCTCTTCAGCTTTCTTTCACGCAAAACAAAATACGCCCATGCCACAGCAATCGGAATTGCACTGAGAAAATACATAGCTCCATATCCAGCCCGCTCTGCCACAACACCGCCCAGGATCGGTCCCACTGCCTGTCCCAAGTCCCCGCCAATATACATGGTGCTGCTGGCAAGCCCTCTCTTTTCCGACGGTACACTTCTTAATGCCTCTGTCTGAAGGGCCGGCTGGGACATTCCCTGTGCAATGGCTTTCGTACAGCCTGCCAGGATCAGAATGCCATAAGACCAGGCATTACTGATTATCAAAAGAGTGGCCACTCCGCAAATAAATGCTGGATATAAACTCATTCCCAATGTTCCATTGTTTAATTTTTTCGCCAGCGCAATTCGTGTCACCAAGAGAACAATCGCATTTACTGTAAAGTGCATCTGTACATTTCCAATTCCCCGCTCCGCAGCAAACACAACCAGAAAAGTGCTCACCACTCCATTCATCATAGTAAAAGAAGCATTGATTCCGGATAGTCCGATAAGACTTTTTTCTGCAATGGGCGGCAGACAAAAACCTTTCCCGGATTTTGCTTTTGTGGAAACCTTTTTTGAAACGGTTTCCACCGGGCATGTATATGGAAACAGCACGGACGCCACACTGGCAATTGCCAGCATAACTGTCCCTGCCAACATGCAGACCTGATATCCCGCCTGTGCCGAAAGCCAGATTCCAAGACTTGGTCCAATGGCCATACTTGCCACAGACATCAGGCCATAATAGCTGATTGCCTCTCCCATACGCTCTTCCGGGGCACTTTCGCTTACCAGTACAAGACTGGCAGTACTGGAAATTCCGAAGGCAACTCCGTGAAGACCACGAAATAATAAAATAACCGGGACACTTGGAATTACAGAGTAAATAAGTAAAGAGACAGTCATTAAAATCGTAAAACCTGCCATCAGGTGTTTTCTGTTTTTCATATCTGCCAGAACACCACTTACTGGTCTGGAAAGGAGGGAGGTAAATGCAAATAAACCTCCCGTAATTCCACAAATGGACACACTTGCTCCAAGTGTGCCCATATATCCGGTAAGAACCGGTGTGACCATATTATAGCTAAGCCATGCGAAAAAATTTGTCACCGACAACAGGATATAAGGCTTTGTCCACAATCCTGATTTCTTCGATATGCTCATTCCCAAACAATGCCTCCGAATTTATGGAAGCCTTCCATGCTGCGCTTTACACTGTCAAGCTGGTTCAATTTGGTAGCATCCTGCTCCAGAATGATATAATCCATGCTTCCAATCTTGTTTGCAGTATCAATAATTGACTGGATATCCATGCATCCATAACCAATCTCTGTGAAATCATCGTTGCATTTTGTTCCTACCCAGAGCTTCTGGTCAATAATGGTATCCTTTCCTACGATATCAAACATGTTCACCGGATTCTTAGAATCCTTTACAAGGTCTTTCTGATGAAGCTTCTTGATACGGGTTCCAAAATGCTTCACAGCCTCAACAGGATCAACTCCGCCTCGCAGTGTCCAATATGTATCAAGTTCCAGATTTACATGTGCCGGATCTGTATTATTTACGATTGCATCCATTACTGTCTCTCCGTCAAACTCCTGGAACTCATGATAATGATTGTGATAAAGGAAAGTCATTCCTTCTTCCGCTGCAATTTTTCCCATTTGCTCATACATTTCCACTTTACGCATTACATCGTCTCTGCTGGAAAAATACTCCATTGGATAAATAACTGTGGTGTTGCCAATCTTCTGATTATATTCAATGACTTTCTTGTAGTTTTCCATATTAAAGGGATAAATGTGGGCACTGACAACCTGGGCACCAGCATCATCCAGCACTTTCTTTAACTCTTCTGCGCTGACTCCAAAACCAATTCCCTGATCTTCCAGTGCGTTGTGGTTTGCAGCTTCCAGATATTTATATCCAGCATCTGCTACCTGATAAATTGTTTTAATCGGATCCTGTTTCATCAATTCGCGAACAGAATATAACTGAATACCAACTTTTAATGCCATAGTTTTTCCTCTCTTTCTTTGATACTATCATCTTATCAGTTTTTTATTTTTCCTTTTGTGAGAATACGCATTTCTTTACTTTTCAATATCTGGCTGCACCTCATCCGGGATCGGACAGCAATAGGTTCTGCCATCCAAATTTCGGATAAACTCTTCTTTTGCCAGTTTTACTTTTTCCGGATTTTCGAGAAGATCTATTCCTGCTCCAGCAAGTACTTGTCCAGCATAAATCAGCCCCTTATGTGCAATGCTTGTATTGTTGCATGCCACATACTGCCAGGAATGTTCCAGAATTCTTGCAGCAGCTGTGGGCGCGAAAAACATGGCTGTTGGGCAGATATAACTTACATCTCCCACATCCGTGCTTGCACAAATTGGAAAATCCCAATGTTTGTAAGGAAGAACCAGATCATTCAGATTCCATCCTTTTATTGCCGCACGGTCTGCTAGAATTTTTTCCCATTCCGGATTCAGCTTTGCTGCCAGGTCAGCTACACTGCCTTTTACTTCATAGGATTTATTAATAGCTGCGCCAAACTCATACTCTTCTTTTGTATATACCGGAAATGGAGCCGCCTCCAGATTATCCTGAAGAACTTTTTCCAACGTCTCATTTGGTATTGTCTCGGAAAGCGCAGACCTGAATTCAATATCTACTGTCGTCTCCGTCATCATCCCGGCGCCTTTTGCAATTTTTTTCACCCATTCACAAAGTTCCATGGCTTCTGCTACTCTGGGACTGCGAATACTGTATTCCAGCTTTGTATAATCCTGCACCACGTTAGGTGCTTTGCCGCCGGCATCCAGAAATGCATAATGCACTCTGGCTTTTTCCGGCATATGCTCTCTTAAAAACTGCACGCCCACATTCATAAGTTCCGCTGCATCCAGTGCAGACCTTCCGCTCTCCGGTGTCGCAGCCGCATGAGCTGCAATACCGTGAAAACTTACTTCCAGATGAATGACCGCAAGGGTTGAGCCGCTGAAAACATTTGCAGTTGCATATGGATGCCAGGTCAATGCCACATCCAGATTATCAAAAATTCCCGCCCTTGCCATAAATACTTTTCCGGAACCGCCTTCTTCCGCCGGACAGCCCAGATATACGATAGTACCGGAAATTTCCGGATGTTCTTTCAAATAATCTTTTACTGCAACAGCCCCTGCCAGCGCACCGGTACCCAGACAGTTATGTCCGCACCCATGTCCGTTTCCTCCAGGTGTCACAGCCTCTCTTTCCACCGCACCGCCCTTCTGGCTAAGTCCGGCTAATGCATCATATTCTCCAAGAATTCCAATTACAGGGCTGCCTTTTCCGTATGTTCCGCGAAACGCAGTAGGAATGCCAGCAATTCCCTTGTCTACTGTAAATCCTTCTTTTTCCAGGATTTCTGCCAGTTCTCTGCTGGAACGATATTCTCTGAAACTGGTTTCTGCATATTCCCAGATATGGTCTGCTGCCTGGATATACTGTTCTTTTTTCTCTTCGATGGACTGAAAAATTTTTTCTTTTGCTGTCATATCCAGCCTCCTGTTTTCCGTCTGGACTTACTTAATCTTTTATGCAAACTGTTCTGAAATCAAATCCGCAGCAATCGCAAACCCGGTTTTCAGACTTTCTGTATAGATCCACTCTTGTCTGGTATGGGCTTTTCCTCCCAGGCAAAGACCAATAGTAGCTGCTGGAATCCCAAGGGAGAATGGAATATTGCAGTCCGTAGAGGCCGAGGTAAATCCAGGAATACGGGTATGATGTGCAGCAATAATGTCTCTGCATTTAAAGGAAAGCTCTTTCTGTGCAGGATCATCACTGTTCTTGCGTCCGCAGGGACGTTCGCCCATAATGTCTACGTTTACTTCCAGACCGTTCTTCCGGAATTTCTCTACTACTTTTTCAAAATTTTCGCGTACCAGAACCATACTGTCCAGATTGTCAGATCTGAATTCATAAAGCATTTCCGCCTGCTGGGCTATGGTATTGACAGACGTTCCGCCTTTTACCATTCCCACATTGTAGGTCGTTTTGCTTCCGTCATCTGGTACCTTATACTGGTACAATTCATAGATCATCTCCGAAAGCTCTGCAAGAGCATTTTTATTCCCAAAATCGAAATAAGAATGGCCACCTTCTGTTTTGATTTCTACCCTGTAGCGTGTAGAACCAACTGCACAGCTGCAGACCTCATCAATATATCCATCAAAAGAAACCACCTGTGCCAGACTGTCGCGATATCTTTCAACCAGTGCTCTGGACCCTTTCAGGTTGCCCAGTCCCTCTTCACAGGAATTGGCTGCCAGAATCAGATTTCCTTTGGTTTTCGGCTTATGTATGGCAAGATATTTTGCCATCATCAGTAAAATTGCTACATTTGCGGTGTCATCTCCAACACCCGGGGAAAACATTTTGTCCCCCTCTTCTCGGACACCCATGGGTTCCATATCTGGGAAAACAGTATCAATGTGTGCCATGAAAAGTGCTGTAGATTGATTCTCTTTATAGTGGTAAGGATAAATTACATTCTTCGCTTCATCAATAAATACACCTTCGGCTCCCTGTTTTTCCAACCAGTCTTTAATAAAAGCAGCCCGTCTTTCTTCATGATGGCTTGGCGCCGGAATCTCACAAAGTATCCAGAGCAGTTTTTTCACTTCTTCCTGATTTTCCTGTATAAATGCCTTCAGCTCTTCTGTTATCATTTTCCATCATCCTTTCACAGCGCCCAATGTAATTCCTTTTGCAAAGTTATTCTGAATAAATGGATAAGTAATTGCGATTGGAAGGATACCGATTACTGCAATCGCCATACGCACTGCGGTGGACGGCAGACTTGCAACGTCCGCTGTCTGTCCTACTGCAATGTTAGATGACAGGAACTGAATTTCCTGAATCATTCGATTCAGAAGGTTCTGAATGGTGAACAAATCTGTTCTCGTTGTCAGGTAATAAAGACCGTTCTGCCAGTCATTCCAGTATAAAATCATGCTAAACAGTGCAACTGTTGCAATAATTGGTTTTGCCATAGGAATGGAAACTTTATAAAATGTCTGGAATTCGCTTGCGCCGTCAATGGATGCAGCCTCCAGAATTTCCTCTGGAATACTGGTCTGGAAGTAGCTTCGCATAAGCATTACATAGTAAGCACGTACAAGAAGATTCGGGATCAACAGTGCCCAGATCGTATTTTTGATGTGGAACACGCCGGTATACATCATATATGTAGGAACCAGGCCGCCATTGAATAACATAGTGAAGAATACAAAAAATGTAAGAATTTTTTTGCCTGGAATACCAGGTCTGGAAATTGCATAAGCAAGCATTGTTGTAACGGTCAGGCTGACTGCTACGCCAAGACCAGTTACCACAAAGGACATTCCATACGCTTTCATAATCAGTTTGCCGCTTTTCAGCAGATATGCATATGCATCCAGGCTGAATTTTTCCGGAATAAACTGATATCCATTTCGGATTAAAGTTGTATTATCTGTAAATGAAGAAATTACCAGCAGCACCAGGGGAACAATACAGCAGATCACATCCAGTGCCAGAAAAATATTGGCAAAAGCCAGAAAACCTTTTGTTTTTTTCGAATACATTCTGCCACCTCCTAAATAAATGCACTGTCTTTATCAATCTTGCGAACAATTCCATTGGCAATCAGGACAATGATAAATCCAACAACTGACTGATACAGACCAGCAGCTGCACTCATTCCGATATTACCCTGCTGGAGCAATCCGCGATATACATAGGTATCAATTACGTTTGTGGTTGAATAAATAGTACCGGAGTTCATTGGAATCTGATAGAACAATCCAAAGTCAGAGTAGAAAATTCTTCCTACTGACAGCATTACCATGGTAATGATTACCGGACGAAGCAGTGGAAGTGTAATATAACGAATCTTCTGCCACGGGCCTGCACCCTCCAGCTCTGCTGCTTCATAATAGCCTTTGTCAAATCCAACTACAGATGCATAATATACAATACTCGTGTATCCAGTGCTCTGCCACAAATATACCAGAACAATGATCACCGGCCAGTACTTTGCTTCACTATACCAGTTAATTCCTTCTTTTCCTAATGCTGCAAGGATTGTATTGTTAATAAAACCAGATTCTGCACTTAAAAACGCAAATACCAGATAACTAATGATTACCCAGGAAATCAAGTGGGGAAGTAAGATAAAGCTCTGATAAAATTTCGCTGCTTTTGCCTTTACTTCACTGAGTAGGATTGCAATTGTTACAGATAAAATAGTTCCAAGGATAATAAATGCGATATTATAGCACAAGGTATTTCTTGTGATAGTCCATGCATCCTGAGTTGCAAATAAAAACTTAAAATTCTTCAATCCAGCCCAATTGCTGCCCCAGATTCCTTTTCTTGCACTATAATTTTTGAAAGCCAGTATCAGACCGCCCATTGGCATATAGTTATTGATAAACAGATATACCAGTCCCGGCAACGCCATCAGATAAAAAGGCAGATACCGGCGGACTTTACTTTTTTTCTTTGTCTTTTCCATCATCAAATCCTCCGTATATGTATTTAGGGTATAAAAGGAGCCCGGCGGAGTCCGCCGAGCTCCCTCGCTACTTTTACTCTAAATGTATTACATTATGATTATTCACCTTTTGATTCAAGCCATTTATCCAGCTGAGCCTGTTTCTCATCAATAATATTCTGAAGACCTGCCGCATACATTTTTTCATTCATTTCTGGAAGTGCTGTCTCAGGGTCAAGGACACCACACTCAAGGCTCATACGATACTCGTCATATACACTCTGAACAGCTGCCATTTCAGTTGTTACATTAATGTTATCATAGAAGAAACCATATGCCTTGGAAACAATACCAGACTTATTCCATTCCTGAGTCTGCTCCCAAACGTCCGGATCATTTGTATCCCATACTTTTGCAAGAAATTCATTTCCAACTGCCCACACATTTGGTGCCATATTATACCCAACTGTAGTAGCATCTACACCTTCTGGATATGTAATGGTGCCATCTTCATTCTCTACATAATGCTCACCATCAATACCATAGCAGAGAAGATTAATGATGTCTGGATCTGTGTAGAGTTCATTGATAAACTGCATTGCTTTTTCCGGATATTCACAGTTCTCCGGAATTGTCCACTGCCAGTTATTAGAAGTCTGTGTAAAGGTATCCAGCACCTGTACGAATGTAAGATCCAGACCGCAGGAATTCTCTTCCTGTGTCTTAATTCCAGGTTTGTTTGCATTAAAATAGCAGAAGAGATTTCCACCTTTCATAAGACTTGATCCAGCCTCTGTAGCAGTTGTGACATCTTTACTGAAATATCCGCTTTCATACCAGTTATGCATAACATCCAGATAATTGCGATAAGCATCGGACTCAAACAGATTGGTAACTGTTGTTGTTTGTCCGTGATCTTCCAGAACGCCGAAGTAATCACCTAATTTATCCCACTCTACACAATACTGCATTGGAGAATATCCAACTGTAGTCGGTGCTATTACTGTCATGTCTGGTTCATTCTCATGAACAATTTTGAAAACTTCTGTCATGTCATCATAAGAATGTACATCAGACACATCAATATTGTACTTCTCCAGAATGTCAGTTCTCATTCCAAAAGTTCCATATCCAACAGCTGTGTCACACATTACCGGAATACCATATTGAACACCATCCACCTGACCCTGTTCCAACTGTGCCTCGCCTTCTGCATCCACAATTCCCTGACCATATTCAGCAAGAAGATCATCCAGTGGTTTTAATGCTTCACTTGCAAGAGCGGTGGTATAGATACCAGAATTACATCCCATTACATCAAGCTTTTCATCGCCGGAAAGCATCAGGGTCATCTGCTGTTTGTAACTTCCGGATGGAATGATCAGAAGTTCTACTTCTGCTCCAATTTTATCTCTTAAAATCTCGTTCATTTTATCCTGGACTTCGGATACGTCTGCCGGTGTAGTTCCTGTAATACGAAGTGCAACTACCAGTTTATCGGTATCTCCTGTTTCTGCACTGACATTCACGCTCATTCCTGCTGCCATTGTACAGATTGCCATTAACATTGCCAACGCTTTTTTCTTCATAGTCATTTCTCCTTCTCTTTTACGATTTGTTTTGCGTTCCTTTATCAAGTGTCTAAACTTTATCATATTATTCTGGAAGGATAGTATAAAATTTCCGATATGAATTATAATTTTTCCGTCATGATATGTGTTTTTATATTATATCTGTTTTCCCCCTGTTATTTCTGCTTATTTTCCACAATATCATCAGGGAGATATATTTTGGTACAGGCTCCGCCTGTTTCTTTGTCATTATAACAAATCAGTTTTGCCGCATCATGATACAACAGCCACAATCTCTGGCTTACATTTCGAATTCCAAAATGTTCGCCTCTTTTATCAAAAATTTTCTGATTTTTCTCCAGGCAATCCAGAACACTCTGCGGATAGCCTTCGCCATCATCACGAATCTCAATTTCTACTACATGCGGATTCTCCTCTGTACGGTGTACTTTAATCCAGATATGGGTAATTTCCCCTGCTGTTACCTGATATTTTACTGTATTTTCGGCAAAAGTCTGGATCAGAAGCGGCGGTGCCAGAACAGATCTTACATCCTGCGTCACTTCCATCTCACACACAATGCTGTCAGGAAAACGAAGCTGCTGTATCCGCAGATAATTTTCCACGCAATCCATTTCTTTCTCCAAAGTATCAAGGGCACTGCCTTCCATTGTGTAACGCAAATGGTTTCCCAGATAAGTTGTCATTTGCTGAAGAAGATCATTTTTGCCCATCATAGAAAGATTATGAATTACATTCAGGCAATTAATATAAAAATGAGGATTCGCCTGAAGCTTCATATACTGAAGTTCTGCTCTCTGGCGTCTGATATTTTCCTCATAAACATCAATCTTCAGACTCTCAATCTGGCTAATCATATCATCAAATGCCTTGTTTACCATAGTAAACTCTTCACATTCATCCCTCTCATTTTCACGAAGCCGGATATTAAACTGACCTTCGCTTAACTCTTGCATAGCCTTGATCAAACGATTCAGTGGTCTCAACACCCAGCGCCGCATAATCATGGTAAACCCTGCAAGAAAAGCTGCCAATAGAATCACCAAAATCCAAATCAGGACACGCAGGGACTGTAAGCCCTCCAAAATATTATTATCACGAATCATAGCCACCAGGCCATACTCTCCGCAATCAGAGGGAACAGTAAGTGCCATGTAACGTTCATGTATCCCTTGTTTCGCCCGATAATATTGTCTTTTTCCAGTAAGCTGAATATTTCCAGTAAGCTGCGGAAGCTGTGTTCCAAGTTCCTGTCCGTCCTGTGTAACAAAGGCAAGATAATCCATTTTTCCAAAGCCATCCTGCCGAAGTCGTTTTATCAAGGTTGAAACTTTTACACAGCCACCCATGTATGTGCTGCGCATTTGAAGGAGCCGAATCAGATAGGGTTCTCCATTAATCCAATACCAGATCCACGTCCCCCCTTCATAGTGTCCCTCTTCTTTCTGGCTAATCACGTCCTTGACCATTTTTTTAATACGGCCTCGCTCATCTCCTGCTATACTGTATTTGGACGCATCCATATATTGATCCCGCTGTTTTACATAAACAAAAAGATCCTCAATATAATCATATGAGGAAACCGATGCTTCTAACTCCCGGATGAGCCGTGCCTGAGAAATATAAAATTCTTTATCATTCTTCGTATATGCTGCTGTAATCAATGAGCTGGAACTTTGCAGACCCACAAAGTAATTTTCTATTGCTTCAAAACAATTGTCTACATTACTCATGTACATGTTTAGAACTCTGTAGTTGCTCTCCGAAACCTGATTATGTACTACATTAATCGCATAAATATTGTTAAATAGCAAAATCCCCATCAGGATGGTCACCGCTGCAATCGTTACCGCCAAAACCCGAAATCTGAATGACTTCCAGGGAATCCTCCACTTTCTTTTCGTCTTTACAGCTGTTTCCATCTCCAACACTCCTTTTGCCTATCTCTCTGCTCTTTTTTAGGGGGATATCAATATTCCTTTTTCTCTTTTGAGGCTTACAGCCATCCTCCATTTTCCTTTCGGAATCCACTTGGGCTCATACCACAATCCTGTTTGAAAAGTTTATTAAAGGTTTTCACATCCCGGAAACCAGACTGATAACAAATTTCCGTCACGCCTGTACTTCCTGTCATAAGAAGCCATTTTGCCCTTTCGATTCGCAGTTTCTTTATGTATTCCTGAAAAGTAACACCCATACACTTGCTAAAATACCTGGAAAAATATGCCGGATTGAATCCTGCAAATTTTGCGCATTCACCCAATGTGATGTTTTCACAATAATGCAGCGCAATATACTCCAGAATATTCTGAAGTCTGGAAATCTGCTCTCTCCTTTTTTCTCTTTGAACTTTTGGAATATTACGCACCGCCAAAAGAAGCAGTTGATTTGCATAAGTTTTCAATGCCAGTGGCCATGCATATTCTTTATGAATGTATTCTTCATATATTTTTTCTACAATTTCCCGGAACTTCTCTTTCGTTTCTTCCTCCCAAAACAAGCTGAACATCTGTCGATCCTGAATTTCCTCTCTAATCCAGAGTCCTTCGCCACCTTCATCTATACCTTTCCCCATAAGCTTTAGGTTCAAAAGAAGGGCCAGACGCTCACAGTCCTCTGACCCCATACCTATGCTATGATTTCGAAAAGGCGGAATAATGCATATTTCACCCGGCACCAGCACCACAGATTCGCCAGCAGCCGTAACTTCCAGATTTCCCTTTTTTTGAAGAATGATCTCCATTTCCTGATGGCAGTGATTCATAAACGGACGATTTCCTCGCATGACCGCTGCTTTTACCTGATACGGCCAATCTTTTAATTCTACTTTATATTCCATACTCTGCAATCTTCCCTCTTTTTTCCGAACACTCTTTAAAGTAAGGCAACGCAGCTTTTTTAACAGACCTTCCACACGTCAGCTGCACTTATTGCAATAAATAAAACTCTTTGTATGCGTCCACTTCACTGGAATTGCCTATCCATATGCGGAAAAGCCCCGGTTCACTTCCAATTGTACCATCTGCACGAACAAAACGTAACATTTCCTCATTCACTTCAAAAGACACTTTCCGGCTTTCTCCTTTTTCCAGATATATCTTCCGAAAGCCTTTTAGTTCTTTTACGGGGCGTGTTACACTGGCTGTCACATCCTGAATGTAAAGCTGTAGTGTTTCCGCGCCCGCATACTCCCCTACATTTTTTACGATAACAGAAGCTGTGATATTCTCTCCAACTGACAATTTTGTATTATTCAGCTCTACAGAAGAAATTTCAAATTTTGTATAACTTAAACCATATCCAAATGGATACAGTGGCTCATTTGGAATGTCAATATAGCGAGAGCGGAAATGGTCACCGCATTCCGAAAAATCTTTCCTTCCCGTAGACAAATGATTATAATAAACTGGTATCTGACCTACGCAATAAGGAAAACTCACAGGCAGCTTTCCTGATGGATTTATCTTTCCAGTCAATACATCAATAATAGCATGTCCGCCTTCTGTTCCAGGCAGCCACACTTCAAGAACAGCTTTAGCCAGCTTATCCACTCGTCGCAGATCTAACGGTCTTCCACTAAATATAAGGACCACGATGTTCGGATTTACTCTTGCTACTGCTTCAAGAAGCTCCAACTGAACTTCTGGTAGTTCCAGAATTCCTCTGCTGGTAGCTTCTCCTGACAACAGATAATATTCTCCAAGAGGCATTATTACTGTGTCTGCCATTGTTGCTCTTATACATGCCTGTTCTATCATTTCTTCTATCATTCTACGAGAATAGCTTTCTCTGTTTATTTTTCTGCGAAGCTGTTTTTCGCTGTATTTCGGATCCAGCATAGGGCATCCTTCCATATAATTTGTTTTTCTTTTGTCAAAAACCTCTTCAGCAGCTTCCCGAATGGACACACAGTCATTGACGTCACCAGTAAATGCCCATGTACTCAACAAATGTTTCTCATTTACATAAGGACCAATAAATGCATTTTTCTGGTTTAATGAAAGCGGAAGAATTCCTTCATTTTTTAAAAGTACTAAAGAATTGGCTGCTGCCTTTCTTGCCGCTTCCCGATGTGTCTGACACAGTAAAAAATTTTTTTCTTTTTCTGCATCAGCGTCCTTATATGGATTTTCAAAAAGTCCAAGCTTATTTTTTAACTCGAGAATACGCATTACACTCTCATCAAGAATGCTCTGCTGCAGCACACCTGTTTCTATAAGCTCACCTGCATGTTTTGCATACACGCTTGTCATCATATCAATGTCCACGCCCGCTCTCAGACATTTTTCTGCAGCATCTTTTTCATTCTCAGAATAACCATGTGCAATTGTTTCCTTAATAGCAGCGAAATCCGATATCAACACTCCATCAAATCCCATTTCTCCTCGAAGAATATCCCGCATAAGATGATAATTGGCAGTAGCTGGAATTCCATCAATGGTATTAAACGAGGTCATCACCATTCCTGCACCTGCTGTTATTCCTGATTGATATCCCTTCAAATAATATTCCCTGAATGAATGCTCATCAATACTCACTGTATTGTAATCCCTGCCAGCCTCAGCTCCACCATACCCTGCAAAATGTTTGATACACGCACACATTTTTCCAGGCTCTTTCATATTTGTCCCTTGGAAGCCCTTTACATGAGCTTCCACAAAACGAGAAATCATATATGGATCTTCTCCATAGGATTCTACCACTCTTCCCCATCTAGGATCACGTACCAAATCTGACATAGGTGAAAAACCAACATGCAATCCCATTACCGCAGATTCTTTCGCTGCAATTTCTGCTCCCATCCTGGTAAGCTCAGGATCAAAAGTAGCAGCTTGTCCTAATGGTACCGGAAAAATAGTCTTCATTCCATGAATAATGTCCATCATGAAAAGAACAGGAATGTGATGCGGCTGTTTCTCCATGCATTCTGTCTGGAGTTTTTTCAAACGGTCGGCACCATATATATTCATTATAGATCCAGGCAAATCCAGATATTTTGGGGGAAGACCAATCTCTTCCTCAGGACCTGTCATAATATCTTTTGTTTCCTCTCTGTAAAAACGTCCAATCAGCTGTATCAGCTGTCCAACTTTTTCTTCCAAAGACATATCTTCCAAAATAGCCTGTAATTCTCTTTTTTCCATAAGCGATCTCCTTTTATACAATGTTTTTCTATCCATCTAACTTTTAAATACTATTTGAGTAACCTTTTTATTTAATTATACTGAAGAACCGCTTTTAATTCTATGGATGTTCTTTACAAAACTACGCATATCTTTACTTTTATCTACCAAACTATATTTTACTGATTAATAAAATTTCCACTGGAAACAACTTTTCCCATCATAATCAGGTAAACTTCGTGGACAATGGCATCCAGATTTCTAGTGTCCTCTGGTGTCCAGTCCTGGAGAAGCCCCAGGATTGCACTGCTATGATAACGGAGAAGCAGCTTTAACTCCTGACGTCCATAATTCTGATAGAGATTTTCTTCTTCCACGATCTTCTCAAACAGCTCATATGCGCCTCGTCTCAGCGTCTGCTCCACTTCCTTTCCATAGTTACTCTCCACGCCTCTTCGCACATCTGGCATGGCGTTAATAGCAAATACAAACAAATATTTCAGCGCAGCTTCCGGTCCATCTTGCTGACGGGTTTCTTCAAGAAGCCTGTCTACGCCTTTCCCTATGCTCCACTGAATCAGATCCGGAATTCCCTCAAAGTGATAATAGAACGCCTGTCTGGTAATCTGGCACTCTTCCACAATATCCTTCACTGTCAGCTTCTTAACCTTCTTTTCCAGAATCAGCTTTCTCGCTGCACTTGCGATAACTTCCTTCATGTCCATAATCTGCTATTCACCTTCTCTGTAGTATTATTGCTTTGGTTCACCGTCATCCTCTCTTGCCTGCATAGCCGCTCTTTCCCGAATACTCTTCTTTGGAGCCGCGCTCTGCTGTCTGGATTTATCTCTGGCCGCAGGCTTTGCTGCATAAACACGCTCCGGATCCGCCTTTGCCACCTTCCGCAATCTGGTAACTCCCCAAAGCATAAACAATGGCAGCAAAATCGCCGTAAATAAAAAGCCAAAATTCATAAGACCTGTAAAAAACAGATACACCTGCATCATAATTTCTACTATTAAAAGAGAAATAATAATTTTCATGGTAAACAAGCTTTTATCAATGCGGTTGCTGTTCTTTGCAGTTATAAAGCCTGCAATAATCTCATAAATTCCAACCAGCAGGAAGCAAACTCCTGCTACTCTCAGGAAGTTGCTTCCTACGCCGGCTTTTTTAAGAAGCTCTACATATTCTGCCACACCCTTGTCAGCCTGTTGTGCTGTCATAAAAAAATTGATTCCATACATCAGTGTAGAGGTGATTGCTGAAAACATCAGGAAAATCCCTCCAAACATCATTGTCATTTTGCCATTAAGTGCCTGGCGTTCTATCTTTTGTTTTTCAAATTGATCCATGGTGATTCTGCCTTTCTTAAATTATTTTGAGAAAATCGATGCTGTACAAAAGCTATTTACCTGTTGTTCCCAAATAATTGATTCCATCTCCATTGAGCACATCATTTCCAACAAATTCTTTTTTCTCTGAATCGTAAGTAAAATCGGTTACTCTGTATCTGGCAGTCCGCACATCCCGAACTACGATATGCAGCTTCTCCTGGTCATCTATCCAGGCATCTGCCTCCGGCATTCCCAGCTGAACTATATCATCAAACATTACATAGGAATCTTCACCAGAACTAACCTGTATCAGGAAATGCCCTCTGTCATCCATTGCCAGTTCTCCATCTATAAGCATATCTTCCTGCACAAAGGTCTGAAGCTCCCATTCTGTTTCTTCGTAAATAAACGGACAGGAAGAATATAGTGCCATGCCATCTGATTCGCCTTCTGTCGGACTGATTTTTACTTGTTCTGTTGATGTTTCTTCAACTTCTGTTCCGATTTCTTCTGCTGCCTTTATTTCCTGCTTCTGAAAGCCGATAGTGGAAAGCGAAAAGCCTGCTGCCAGCAAAACAGCTGGTAAAATATACTTCTTCATACTTGCTCCTCCCGCATAAAAATTCAGTTTTTTCGTTCTTTATTACTTTAAATCATATCACATTAGCATCTATATTTCCATTTATTATGCATCGTAAATTTTATCAAATTATTTTTTTCTATCTTCTTTCCCTGCAAAAGAAAGCAAGAAAATTATAGGAAGAAAGAAAAAGAATTATGGTGAGAAGATAAAATAAATGTCATAATAAATTATCAGCAGCGTGAGAGGAGGAAGAAGGCCGTATACGCAGATAGGGAATCATACCAGAAACCTTTTAAATACCACGGAAATTCAGCCAGGAATACGAAAGGAGAAAACGCAAATGAAAAAAAGAATGGTAGTTTTAATGGCATCAGCGGCCATGATGATGTTATCAGGAATGACCGTATCGGCTTCAGAAAATCTGGATAATGTTGTAGATACCAGTTACGGAAAGGTTCAGGGAATCAACAGTACGGACGAAGGGTATGAGAATGTGGTACAGTTCAAGGGAGTGCCATATGCAGCCCCGCCTGTAGGAGACCTTAGATGGAAGGCACCTGTGGATCACGAGAAATGGGATGATATTCTTGTATGTGATACCAATAGGGAAATGCCCATGCAGGAGCTTGGCTTTGTAGAACCAAGTGGAACAGATTTTCACAATAACACAGCACCGGAAATGAGCGAAGACTGTCTGTACTTGAATATTTCCACCACAGAGGAGAACCTGGCAGGTGACGAGAAAAAACCAGTCTATGTATGGTTCCATGGCGGCGGACTGACAGTCGGACATACCTACAGTGCTGAAGGAAATCTGGATGCTTTCGCAGAAAATGGTGTAATTGCAGTTTCTGTAGAGCAAAGACTTGGAGTATTCGGTTATTTATCTCTGCCTCAGCTTTCTGAAGAGCAGGGACAGAGCGGAAACTACGGATTGATGGATCAGATCAAAGCACTGGAATGGATCAAGGAAAATATTGCAAATTTCGGAGGAGATCCTGAAAACATCACTGTTGGAGGTCAGTCAGGCGGCACAACAAAAGCAACAACTATGATAGCTTCACCAAAAATGGATGTTGATGTAGATAAACTGGTTCTTGAGAGCGGACTGAATTATCCTGGAACATTCCAGAGCCAGGAAGATGCAGAAAAGAACGGAACTGCATATCTGGAGGATTTAGGTCTGTCTGCTGATATTTCCATGGAAGAATTAAGAGCTATGGACGGAGAAGAACTGCTGAAATCCGCAAGTGAACATTACCCCGGTCGTATGAATCAGGACGGTCTTTATGTAGCATATCCAAGCATCCAGGAAGCTGTTAATGAAGGTGTGTTTGATGATGTGTCGATTCTTTCCGGTGCAAATATGGGAGAAGGACAGTACTTACAGACACCAACTGCGGATGAATTTTATGCTGCATACAAAGAAAAATTAGGCGATCTGTATGACAAATATGATTTCGAGAATCTTTTGAAGGTTACAGACAATACTGCTATGATTACCAGCCGACAGCTTGGAACATTAGGCTTCGGAAGCTGGAGCGGCGCTAATATCATGATGAATCGTCTTTATGGCAAACTGATGACTGAAAGAACCGATGGAAAAGCGAAGAATTATACTTATCTGTTCAGCCAGGTAACTCCGGAACGCATTACAGAGATAGGAACAGACCGCTCTGCCGCCGAGCAGTGGGCATGGCATTCCAGCGAACAGTTTTATGTCTTTAATTCTATGCGGGATGGTGTACCTGCTTCCAGAGACTGGAGAGACTGGGACTATGAACTGGCAGAGAAGATGAATCAGTACTGGGTGAATTTCATTACCAATGGTGATCCAAATGGAGAAGGCTTAGCTCAGTGGCCAGAAGCAGACGAAAACATGGGCTATATCGACTTCGGAGCAGGTATAACCGTACATTCCGAACCATTAGCACCATTAGAAGAACTGATGGAAGAATTTGCACAGCAGTATTTCCAGGTTCCATTATCAGAATAATAGAAAAACACGCTGAATTAAAAAGTATTTACGCTGCATAGCTGCCATAATTCCCCAATAGGCAACTGTACCCTAATAGTAAACCACAGAACACAAGCTGTGTGGAGCTATTAGGGTACTTTTTGATTTTTCTTATCTCCTTAGAAATCAAAAAAGTTATAGGAAGAAAGAAAAATACTTATAGTGAGAGAATTAAAAAAATGCCATAATAAATCATCGGCAATATAAAAGAAAAAAAGCAATGTAAGTAACAAAGAATACGAGGAGGAAATGTAAATGAAAAAAAGAATGGTAGTTTTAATGGCATCAGCGGCCATGATGATGTTATCAGGAATGACTGTATCAGCTTCAGAGAATCTCGATAATGTTGTAGATACCAGTTACGGAAAGGTTCAAGGAATCAACAGTACGGATGAAGGGTATGAGAATGTGGTACAGTTCAAAGGCGTGCCATATGCAGCCCCGCCTGTAGGAGACCTTAGATGGAAGGCACCTATGGATCACGAGAAATGGGATGATATTCTTGTGTGCGATACCAATAGGGAAATGCCCATGCAGGAGCTCGGCTTTGTAGAACCCAGCGGAACAGATTTCCACAATAACACAGCGCCGGAAATGAGTGAGGATTGTCTGTACCTGAATATTTCTACCACAGAGGAGAACCTGACAGGTGATGAGAAAAAACCAGTCTATGTGTGGTTCCATGGAGGCGGACTGACAGTCGGACATACCTACAGTGCTGAGGGAAACCTGGATGCTTTTGCAGAAAATGATGTAATTGCAGTTTCTGTAGAGCAGAGACTTGGAGTATTCGGTTATTTATCTCTGCCTCAGCTTTCTGAAGAGCAGGGACAGAGCGGAAACTACGGATTGATGGATCAGATCAAAGCACTGGAATGGATCAAGGAAAATATTGCAAATTTCGGAGGAGATCCTGAAAACATCACTGTTGGAGGTCAGTCAGGCGGCACAATGAAAGCAATGTCCATGATAGCCTCACCGCAAATGGATGTTGATGTAGATAAACTGATTCTGGAGAGCGGACTGAAGTATGTCGGAGCATTCCAGAGCCAGGAAGATGCAGAAAAGAACGGAACTGCATATCTGGAGGATTTAGGTCTGTCTGCTGATATTTCCATGGAAGAATTAAGAGCTATGGACGGAGAAGAACTGCTGAAATCTGCAAGTGAGCATTATCCGGGCAGCATGAACCAGGATGATCTTTATATAGCATATCCAAGTATCCAGGAAGCCATCAATGAAGGTGTATTTGATGATGTATCTATTCTTTCAGGAACAAATATGGGAGAAGCAAAATACCTGGCAACAGCAACTGCTGATGATTTTTATGCTGAATACAAAGAACAGTTAGGTGATCTGTATGACAAATATGATTTTGAAAATCTTTTGAAAATCACAGATAAAACTGCTATGGTTACCAGCCGTCAGCTTGGAACATTAGGCTTCGGAACTCAGGATAGCCGCAATCTTATGGTAAATCGTCTTTATGGCAAGCTTATGGCTGAGAGAACTGATGGAAAGGCAAAGAATTATACTTATCTGTTCAGCCAGATAACTCCGGAAAGCATCACAGAGATAGGAACAGACCGTTCTGCCGCCGAGCAGTGGGCATGGCATTCCAGCGAACAGTTCTATGCATTTAACTCCATGCGGGATGGTGTACCTGCCTCCAGAAACTGGAGAGATTGGGACTATGAACTGGCAGAAAAAATGAATCAGTACTGGGTGAATTTCATTACCAACGGTGATCCAAACGGAGAAGGCTTAGCTCAGTGGCCGGAAGCAGATGAAAACATGGGTTATATCGATTTCGGAGCAGGTATAACCGTACATTCCGAACCATTAGCACCATTAGAAGAACTGATGGGAGAATTTACACAGCAGTACTTCCAGTTCCCAACACAGGAGCAAGAATAATTTAAAAGCCTCATATATTGAATAAAAATAATTAACTGTACCCTAATAGTAAAACACAGCATAAAACCTGTGTAGAGCTATTAGGGTACTTCTTGCTTTCCTGGCAGCTTACCCACATGGTGTAAAAAAATTTCCGCGCACGGTCAACTAAGGCTTTTTCATGGGAATAGTTTTGTGGTATACTGCCTTATAGTAAACAGAACTGGTTTATGTTTTTTTACCATAATTATTATGAAGTTAGGAGATTTTGATATGAACTGTGATAAAAACGATCTTTTACTTTATGGCGTTACAGACCGCAGCTGGTTAAATGGCAGAACTTTATACGAGCAGGTAGAGGATGCCCTGAAAGGCGGTGCCACATTTATCCAGCTCCGTGAAAAAGATCTGGATGCTGACAGCTTTCTGAAGGAGGCTGTGGAAATTAAAGAACTATGTGCACGTTATCATGTGCCATTTGTAATTAATGACAACGTAGAGATTGCAAAAAAAATTGACGCTGACGGCGTACATGTAGGACAGCATGATATGGAAGCATCCAATGTGCGGGCGATTCTTGGACCGGATAAAATCATCGGTGTTTCTGCCCAGACAGTAGAACAAGCAGTGCTTGCCGAAAAAAATGGTGCTGATTACCTGGGTGTCGGTGCTGTATTTCATACCGGAACCAAAAAAGATGCTAACAGCATCAGCCATGAAACTGTGAAACAGATTTGCGAAGCAGTAAACATCCCAGTTATTGCTATTGGCGGAATTTCCCGTGAAAATGTTATGGAGCTTCAGGGTACCGGAATCTGTGGAATTGCAGTGGTCAGCGCTATCTTCGCAGCAAAAAATATTACAGAAGCCACAAAGGAGCTCAAAGAGCTTACCCAGAATATGGTTCAGAGCTGCGGAGCAAATCACTAGGAGGATATTTATGTTAAAGGGTGCAATCTGGGATCTGGACGGAACTCTTCTGGATTCCATGTCCGCCTGGGATCATGTAGGCGAAATTTACCTGCGAAGCCAGGGAATCGAGCCGGAGCCTGATCTTAATGAGATAATTGCTACTATGAGTCTTCAGCAGGCAGCTGATTACTTTATTGATTATTATGGCGTAAAGCAGACTCCTGACGATCTGATCAAGGGTGCTGTCGCAATTGTAGATGACTTCTACCGCTATGAGGCTCAACTAAAGCCTCACGCAGCCAAATTCCTCACGCAGCTTCAGCAGGCAGGTGTTAAAATGTGCATTGCAACCGCCGCAGAACGATCTCTGGTAGAGACCGTTCTGACTCGCTGCGGGGTGCTTCATTGTTTCAGTGAAATATTTACCTGTACTTCCGTGGGAGCAGGTAAGGACGAACCAGCTATCTATCGGGAAGCTATGAAATTTCTTGGTACTGACAGAAGCAATACTATTGTTTTCGAAGATTCTCTCCATGCACTGACAACAGCCAAAAATGATGGTTTCTATGTGGCTGCTGTTTATGATGAGCACGAGGAACACCAGGATGAAATCCGCCGCATTGTGGATTGCATAATTACAGACTATGACAATCCGGAAGAATTTAACAAATTTATTCAAGGCATTTAGAAAATTTTTGAAAAATCATTTCCTGATTTTTCAGCAGTTCTCTAACTAATCTGCCACCTTACATGACTTCCCTTCTCGTCCTTCGTAACGATTAGCTGGTCTTCAATTTCCTGTTTCAATTCCGTTACATGGGAAATAATACCGATCAGTTTGCTGCCACCAGCAAGTTCCTGAAGAACCTTTACGGCCTGCTCTCTGGAATGCTCATCTAATGAGCCAAAGCCCTCATCTACAAACATTACATCTAAATTAATAGATGCAGAGCTTTCCTGAATCTGGTCTGCCATTCCAAGAGCAAGGGACAATGCAGCCATAAAGGACTCTCCGCCGGAAAGAGTGCGGACCTCCCGCTCCTTTCCGGTTACATTGGAATATACCATAAGATCCAGACCACGGTTTTTACCCTTGCCGGCATTGGCTGCATCTACCATTCGAAGCTCAAACTGTCCCGCAGACATATCTGAAAAGCGGCGATTAGCTGCATATAATATTTTCTCCAGATAATATCTCTGCACAAAGGTTTCCAGATCCATTCTGTTACCGGACATATTTCCAGACAGCAATTTATACAAAGTTTCCAGCTTGGCATGCTTCTCAATAATCTTGCCTCGCTTCTCCATCTGCGGAGTAAGAATACTGCAGGCATCCTGATCTGCTTTATATTGTTCTTTATATGAATCCAGTTTTTCCTGTGCCAATCTGCGTTTTACTTCCGCTTCCTCCATCTGAGCCTTCGCAAGCTCCAGATCTGGTTTCGTTCTTCCGTCAATTGCCTTGCTGGTAGAATCTTTCACTGTCTGCGCCGCAATTTTTTTCTGTTTCCAGGTGTCGGTTTCTTTCTGCAGCTGGTCTGCCATCTGGCGGGAATATTCCTCTGTTAAAGGCTTCCATTCACTCTCTGTCATATCTTTGGCATGCAGCAATTCTGTATAAGAAGCCTGTCTCTCCTGCAAAGCTTTCTGTAATCCAGGCAGTTCATCCATGTAACGCTGAATCAGGCTGATGCAGTTCACAAAGGCTTCGGAAGCTGTAGATGATTTCTTCTGTGCATCTTCTGCATCCCTGGCAGCTTTTTTCCATTTCGCCTTGGATTTATCAAATTCCTGCATAGCGGCTTCTTCCGACGGATATTCCAGAGAACTGCTAAGCTGTTCCAGCACATCCTGACTGCTTTTTGCAGCGGCGATTGCTTCTGTCAGCTTCTGGTTGGTTTCCTCAACGGTGAGTTTTCCCTGTTTTTTCGTTTCTTCTACGTGGCTAAGCTGATTCTGGAGCTTCAGCAAAGTGTTCTGGTCTTTTTGAAGCTGTGTATACTGTTTTTGCAACGCAAGCTTTCTGGTTTCCAACTGCTGTTTTATGAACTCCAAAGGAGACCGGTCTATTATCCCGGAAATTCCAGCGGCATTCTGCGCATTTTCTTCAGCAGCATCTTTGAAAAGCTCCTGCATTCCTCCGCACAGCTTCTCCAGTTTATCCTGGTATCCCTTTTCTTTCTCTATGGCAAGGTCTGCTGCCGCACGGGCTTCTCCTGCAAGCTGTTCCTGCTGGCTGCGCAGCCGGGAGGCTTCCTTCTCTGCCAGATCTAACTGCTCTCTGGTAAGGTCGGCATGGGATTCCGATGTGGCACAAGGATGTGGATGCTCCAAAGCTCCGCATACCGGACATGGTTTGCCTGGCTGAAGTTCTCTGGCAAGGAAGCCTGCCTGCTCATCCAGAAAAATTCGTCTCATGGATTCATATTTCTGGTTCTGGCTTTCATAAAGCGCACGGATTTTAATATAGGATTTCTTCGCTTTTTCAGACTCTTTCTTCTGCTTTTCGGTCATTTGAAGCTGCTTTTCTGCATCTTCCAGATCTGCAAAGAGAGCTTCAAGCTCCTGGTTCAGCCCTTTCCAAAGGGCTATTTTCTCTCCAGTATCTGCAAGTGTCTCCGCCTGGGTGCGCCACTCTTCTTCCTTTTTCTCCAGGCTGTCCAAATCTTCACGTGCTTTCTGTGCAGCTGTTTCCGCTGCCTGACGCGTTTCCTGGCTCTCTCTGGCTATAGCCTGCGCTTCGCTAATCCGCTTGCGAAGCTTCATTTCCTTATTTACCCGCTCATATATGGTGGTATAAACTTCTTTCTCTCCTTCAGCAAGTTCCTGCACTTTAGATGCTTCTTCTGCTGTAAGCTTCGCCTGGTTTTCCAGTTGTGGGCTGCGTTCCTGCTGCTCTTTCAAGGCATTTTCATGATTTCGCAGATTTCCAAAGGCGTCCTGACAGCGCAGGTACTCTGCTTGAATCTCATATGCAGTTCGTATGTGCTCAGAAAGAAGCATCTTCTCCTTTATCTGTGCTTCTACGTCTTCGCATGCTTTTAACTCAAAAAGTGCCTCTTCAAGCTGGTTATATAAGCCCTGCAGCTGACTGGCGCTGGTATAGGCATCCCTCTTTTCATCCCGAAGCTTAGAAAGAGTATCCAGATCTTTCTGTGCCTCTTGTATACGAGTCCTCAATGTACTGCATAGCTCTGTCAACTGAGTGAGAAACTGGTCCATCACTACAATCTCACCGTTCTGAATCTGCTTTTTCAGTGCTTCCATTTCTTCCCATTTCTCATATTCCTGGGAAATTACCACATGAGCAGTCTCAGTCTGACAGGCAGTCTTAATCTGGGCAATGTCTTTTTCTAATGATCGTTTGCGGTTCATCAGCTCATCTACAATATTCTGATACAGCTCTGTATTAAAAAGCTTACGGAAAATCACCTTCTTATCGTCAGATTTGGCGCGAAGAAGCTCCATAAACTCCCCTTGCGCAATCATAGCTACCTGCATAAACTGGCCTTTATTAAGACCAAGGATTTCGCCAAGCTTGCTGTCCGCTTCTTTCTGCGGATATTCAGTTCCATCTGGCATGATCAAGCTGACAGAGCCTGTCACTTCACGGCTTCCGGTGTTTTTCCCGGCACCTCTTGTAAGACGCTTCAAATGCCTTGGGACACGACGAACTGTATAAAGCTGACGAGTCTCTCCTGTACCTTCAGAAAAAACAAGTTCTACAAAAGGCTCTACATTTAGTTCTACGTATTGACTCTGAAGCACAACACCGTCTTTCTTATTGGTGCTGGAGCTTGCCTCGCCGTAAAGCGCAAATACAATAGCATCAAATATAGTGGTTTTGCCTGCGCCAGTGTCTCCTGTTACCAGAAATAGGTTCTGGTCTGGCTCGCTAAAATCAATCTTGGTCAGATTTCCGTAGGAACCAAATGCCTGCATGGTAAGCTTCACAGGTCTCATTTCGTCACCCCCTGTACAGTATTGATGATGTCCTGAAGAATCTCTTTCTCCTCCTCGTCTGCGTCATTCAGGAACTGACAGCAGAGTTCAAAAGGATTTAAGGTTTTCTCTACAGCCGCATGTCTGGTATAGTCTGCCTGCCGTACCGTTTCCCGGCGTATTTCCAGAAGTCCCGGGAATGCCAGACGCAGACGATCCTGCATATCGATTACATCCAGGTCTACTTTATCCGTAAGAATAACTGTTACATAATCCCTACAGGTCTGTGCCAGAACCTCCTCAAGGTCACCACGAATCACTCTGACCTGCCGCAATGGAACAAGAGGCAAAATCTCTGTAGTAATCTGGTTTTTTTGTTTTATGTCAACCATTATAATTCCTTTGCTCTGGCCTGCTTCGCTGACAGAGCATGCAAGGGGCGTACCGCAATAACGGTAAAATTCGCTTCCTACTTTCATTGGTTTGTGAATATGTCCCAGGGCTGCATAATCAAATTTCTTCAGGATATCAGCGGATACCTGGTCAATATTTCCGATAGTACGAATCTCAGAATCCATTCGTTCTACCTCTTCTGCATTTTCGCCAGAGGGAAGATAGAACTGATGGCTGACCAGAATATTCCTCTGAGTTTCATCAATTTCCTCACGATCAAGCAGACGATGAATGGTCTCATTATATGATAGATTATTTCCATTCTCATCAGTTCCTACGATCAACTTCACCATAGAAGGTTTCACAAAGGGAAGAAGATAAAAATTCACAGATCCATATTCGTCCTGAAGTACTACTTTCTCAATGTGGTCTTCTTCGGTCTGCGGAGGCATTCCGATCATGTGGATGCGCTGGTGGGTCAGCACGCTTCGGAAGCAATTGACGCGGGGTGCACTGTCGTGATTGCCGCTGATCATCATAACAACTGATTCCGGTACTGCTGTGCGCAGGTTTCCAATAAAATGATCGAATACCTCTACCGCTTCAGCAGACGGAACAGCTTTGTCGTAAATATCACCTGCAATCAAAATTGCATCCGGCTTTTCCTCCTTCGCTTTCTGAATAATCTGGTTCAAAATATATTCCTGATCTTCTCTAAGATCTCGATTAATTAATTTTAGTCCAATGTGTAAATCGGATAGATGAAAAATTTTCATGGGCAATTCCTCTGTTTAATATTTGATTATAAAATAGTGGGTAAGCATGCTCTATCAAACGAAATATTCCTACTTACCGGTATTTTCTTTTTCGATCCAGGTCATAAGTACATCTACCACATAGTCCTGTTGGTTCTGAGTAAGCTGTACGCCCTGTGGAATTCGATGCCATTTGTACAGGCAACCGCGGCAACAGCAGCCTGTGGCATGCTGCGCCAGAAATACCGGATGTCCACGCATGGGAGTCTGCTTGCCATCGTTTGGAATCTGGGCAGGTGCCAGCCTCGTACGCACAAAATCCCTGGCATGGCTTCGGATCGTGTCCATTCCTTTCTCCTGAATGTACTGCCTGTCCTTCTCTTTCAGATGGAAACGGCTGCGGAAATTGGAGTGAGCCAGACGCGCAAACAAATCGGAAAAGCGGTCTTGCCGCAGGTATTTCTCATATTCAGAAAGAAATTCTGCTATTTTCAGGTTTAAATCTGTAACATTGTAGTTCTCATCTTCCAGGCGGAAGTAGAAATCTATATCGGCCTTTGTAGTATGATTTCTGGTACGGCTTCTGCCTGCGTTACCGGAACTTCTTTCGCATTTACTTCGATGGATTCCCTTCTCTTCTGTGTCATCAGATTTCACCAGAAGCTTCACCTGGGCGGCGTGGCGTTTTAACAGAGGAATGATGCAAAAATATAGGCTGTCATCTTCCATGCGGAGATATCCTAGTATCTGCCGTTCTTTGTTCATGAGCTGAATCTGATTGCCGTGGAATGCTCTTGGGTAAAGATATTCTCCTGGCTGCAGGTTGGCAATCCGTGTGCTCTCCACTGTCTGAGGCGGCGCAGCCAGAAATGCCTTAAAGTGGTAAATTCTCTGCCCTTTCCCATCGGTGCTTTCCGGTTTCACAAGGGAATTATGATATTTCCGTTTTATCTCCCGTTCATCATCATCCTGATTAATTCCGAGAAGTTCACTCGCTTGCTGTAAATTCATTGCATGCCTTTCTATTGACAGTTATAGCATTTTATTTTCTTTATAACATTCATATATAGGACGGATTTTCGTAATATACACTGCTGTTATAATCATCTATTTTGGAACTGATAAAAGAATTGTATACTTTCATTAAACCCAATAATTTTACGGTCTCTTTTGGGATCTGTTTTTAACATTTAGTATACACGATTTCTCTGAGAAAGGCTATAGGTTTCAAATATAAACAGTTGTTGGATTTTGTTATAAATATAGCTGGGAAATAAGTTCCCAGCCAATTTTCTGATGTGTTTTGTTATAGATTTTATCGGATGTGTTCTGCAGGGGATACTGTCTTATCTGGAGTATTTCTTACAGGGTCTTTGGTTGTTAAAGTTCTTTTGTAGTTTAAGTGCTTTCGTGTTTTGAAATTCTTTAGTACTTCTGGTTTCTTTTGTAATTTGATTGTCTTTTGTACTTTTGATTTCTTTAGTATGCTTGATTGCTTTTGTAATTTGGAAATTCGCAGGTGAGTTCGAATTTTCTTTCGTACTTCTATCTCTTGTCTTTTGTTGATGTATCTATACTAACATATCTGTCGCATTTTGTCATCTGGCAAATCGCACATATTTTCGATTTTATTTTCGTGTATTTTTATTTTTATAAATATATATAAAAAATCTCACGTAATTACGCCAGCACCAGCACTGCGATTCCGATGACTACAAGCAGCGGCAGGGCTATGTACATCAGGCCAGCCAGCACAAGTCCGATCAGGACTACCGGAAGAAAGATCAGGCGGAAAAAGATCTTCGTAATTCCCCATGTGGCACGGAATGCAAGTCCAATCAGTTTACCGAATACGCCAAACATCAAAAATATAAATAATAACGTCCACATTCATCAGTCACCTCGTTTTCTTTTCGGGAATTATACTATATGTTTTTCCCTTTATTATAATTAACGAATTACAAAATAAAATATCTTCACATTATGCAAATAAATAAAGTTATCAGCGCAAAGAATCCCCCTTACGCTGCTATACGCAAGAGGGATTCCAGAGTCATTTACTAAACTATAGTAAAGCGGACATTCGCAATCCGCTTCGCTACTTGCTCATGAACGCAGTCGCTTCGCGATCTGCGTTCAAGCTATGTTTCTTCTGCACCAAGTGCCTTAGAACTTGTTTGAAAAAGGTTTTAAGCCATCATCGGCTCAAGTGCCTTAGCCAGTTTCTCTTTTTCAGCTTCTGCCTCTGCAAGGTCTTTGCCAAGAGTTGTATAGTAGATCTTGATCTTCGGCTCTGTTCCGGATGGACGAACAACAACAGTCTCATTGTTCTCCAGCTTGTAGATCAGAACGTTGGCTGCCGGAAGTCCTGTTTCCTCAGGTTTCTTGTAATCGGTAACCTTCACAACCTTGTAGCCTGCGATATCTGCCGGCGGATTGTCACGGAATTTCTGCATGATTCCTGCCATGGTATCCATTCCGCTAAGGCCTGGGAATTCGAAGCTGTCTACCTTGTTCAGGTAACGGCCGTACTGCGCATAGATTTCCTCAAGTCTCTGCTTCAGGGAGCTTCCAATGCTTCTGTAATATGCAGCCATCTCGCAAATCAGCATGGATCCGATGATCGCATCTTTATCACGTACATATGGTCCTGCAAGGTATCCGTAACTCTCCTCAAATCCGAAGATGAAACGGTCAACTTCGCCAGCTGCTTCTAACTGTGCGATCTGGTCACCGATCCACTTGAATCCGGTAAGTACGCTTCTAAGCTCTACGCCATAGTGCTCAGCAACTGCATCTGCCAGAGGTGTGGATACAATGGATTTCACTGCAACCGGGTTCTTCGGCATTGTACCCTTCTCAATGCGTCCTGCTGCAATATAGTCAAGAAGAAGAACTCCCACTTCATTTCCGCTTACCAGCTCATAGGAGCCATCCGGGCATTTCATAGCAATACCAACACGGTCTGCGTCCGGGTCAGTTGCAAGCATAAGATCTGCACCTGTCTCCTTAGCAAGCTTCAGGCCCTGCTCCAGAGCTGCGAAAATCTCCGGGTTCGGGTAGCTGCATGTGGTAAAGTATCCGTTCGGGTATTCCTGATCTGGAACGATTGTCACATCTGTGATTCCGATATCCTTGAGGATCTGGGTTACCGGTACAAGTCCGGAACCGTTCAGCGGGCTGTAAACCAGCTTCAGGCCAGCGGTCTTGCAAAGGCCTGGACGAACCTGACGGGACTCGATCGCATCATACAGAGCACGTTTACAGTCATCTCCCACAAAGCGGATCAGGCCTTCCTCAACGCCTTCTGCAAAGGACATGTATTTGGCACCAGTCAGTACGTCTGTCTTCTGGATCTCATCATAAACGATGGCTGCTGCGTCATCTGTCATCTGGCAGCCATCCGGGCCGTAAGCCTTATATCCGTTATATTTAGCAGGGTTATGAGAAGCTGTAACCATGATTCCTGCATTACACTCATAGTAGCGTGTTGCAAAGGAAAGAGCCGGAACAGGCATTAATGCGTCATAAATTCTGACCTTGATTCCGTTGGCAGCCAGCACGCCTGCAGCTGTCTTGGCAAATACATCACTCTTCAGACGGCTGTCATAGCTGATGGCTACGGTCTGTGTGCCGCCCTGTGTCTTTACCCAGTTCGCAAGGCCCTGTGTAGCCTGACGTACTACATAGATATTCATGCGGTTGGTACCTGCGCCAAGAACACCGCGAAGTCCTGCTGTACCAAATTTCAGGGAAACAGCAAAGCGCTCCTTGATCTCCTCATCATTTCCTTCAATCTTAGATAATTCTGGTTTCAGATCTGCATCTTCGAAATCTGCCGCCATCCAGCGTTTGTACTCTTCGTTATACATTTTAACCACTCCTGCCATTGTTATTCTGTTTATTTTGTCTATTATTACTACAGATACTAATAATATACCACATTTTTCTCAATACGGCAATACAACCGAGAAATTTCGACCAGACAATTTTTCTCTATTTTTCCCTGATTTCCAAACATTTTCCCTCCATTCTAATTTAGGTCTGGCACTCCTTACATTTTTACGCTATAATAGGATAATGTGTGAAAGCAAACATAATAACTGACTTCACACGATTCCATTTATTTAAATTGAAAATAGCGACGGCAGCATATGGCCGCAGAATGGAGGAAATTATGGAAATTGTTTGCTTAGATTTAGAGGGCGTACTGGTGCCGGAGATTTGGATCGCCTTTGCCGAGGCTACGGGGATTCCGGAGCTGAAGAGAACGACTCGCGATGAGCCGGATTATGATAAATTAATGAAATATCGTCTGAATATCCTGAAGGAACACGGACTTGGACTGAAGGAGATCCAGGAAACCATTGCCAA
Organism: Ruminococcus sp. AF31-8BH; assembly: GCF_003460605.1. Taxonomy (GTDB): domain Bacteria; phylum Bacillota; class Clostridia; order Lachnospirales; family Lachnospiraceae; genus Blautia_A; species Blautia_A acetigignens. The sequence continues at coordinate 111,540 of NZ_QTVN01000008.1, read as the reverse complement.
AATTGATCCGATTCCGGGTGCAAAGGAATTTCTGGATAAGCTGCGTGCGCAGACCCAGGTTATCATCCTCAGCGATACCTTCTCCCAGTTTGCAGGTCCTCTTATGAAAAAGCTGGGCTACCCGACCATCTTCTGCAACTCCCTGGTTGTAGGGGAAAACGGCGAGATCACTGACTTTAAGATGCGCTGTGAGAAGTCCAAATACACCACAGTCAAAGCACTGCAGTCTATCGGCTATGACACCATTGCCAGCGGAGACAGCCACAATGACCTTGGCATGATCCAGGCAAGCAAGGCCGGATTCCTCTTTAAGAGCACCGATGCAATTAAAGCCGAGTATCCAAAAATCCCCGCTTATGAAACTTATGACGAGCTTTACGACGCAATTATGAACGCAATTCGCGCCTAAGCCAGAAACTTAATAAGTCCTGATTTCTGAGAAATCAGGACTTTATTAGATTTAATTTCTACCAATGCATCATTTTTGAAGCATCCTTATATTTTTTTCACACTCTCCCGCTCAATAAACTGCGTACACATCTGCATCTTAAGTTTGATTCCGTCATTGTCCTTGAGCATATCCCGCAGCCTTCTTACAACCGCTCTGCCCATCTCCTGCTTCGGTACGCGCAGAGTGGTCAGCGGTGGATAGGAAATAGAGGAAAAAGTCAGATCATCAAATCCTACAATAGAAACATCCTCCGGAATCCGGATTCCGAATTCCGCCATAGCCTTCATAGCACCCAAAGCAATCATGTCATTATCTGAAAAAAATGCAGTAGGCAGCTTCGCCTTCTTAGACAGATACTGCTTCATATCCTCATATGCACCGTCAATAGTAGTTGACATGGTAAAAACATAGTCCTTATTTAAATGCAGCCCTGCTTTCTGCAATGCGGTCTGATAACCTGCCGAACGGGAGCGGAAAGGTTTAATCCTGAATTTTCCCTGAAGATACCCAATTTCTTTATGTCCGTTTGCAATCAGGTACTCCGTTGCCATACGGGCTGAATCCGCATTATTAATGAGCATGGCATCAAAGCTCATATCCTCTTTCCAGTAATCAATCACAATAAACGGACAGGTCATGCCCCGGATCAGATTAATATCCGAATCCACCATCTCTGTCCCCAGAAGAATCACAGCGGACGCCTTATCGTTCATAATCCATTTCGCCTGTTCCTGATACCCGGGATCCCGCTTGTCCAGATTGCATAGCTGCATCTCCATGCCACAGGCACGGCATTCCTGCTCCACTCCGGAAATCAGCTGAATAAAAAATGGAGAGTCCTCTACCACAGAGCCATCCCGCTTAAACATCACAAACTTTACCTTGCGAATATGATTTTCCTCAAAATAGCCCAGATCCTGTGCCACTTTGAAAATTTTCGCAGATGTCTCTGCATTCACGCCTTTTTTATAATTTAATGCATTTGATACCGTCGCTGGAGAAAATCCGGTGATCTCACTGATTTTCTTCACACTTACTTTCATATTCAAGTCCTCCTCTGTGAGTAAATATCCGCATACACATCTTTTCCTGGCCCCCTGAAAATTTTTCGCCGCTTCAAACAAAAAGACGCTGCAAAACTAGGTTCTACCTGTCTTTCGCAGCGTCTTCTCTGATCATGCTTTATGCCGGGAAAGCAACTCCCGCTCTTAAAATTATGTTCGGATAAGGTGTAAACTCACCTGTACGGATCGCAAATTTGCACTGCGCGGACATCTTTTTCAGGTCTACGTGGTCAATTCTGCTCTCCTCAGCCTCAGGAAGGTTCTGCTGAATATATGCAAGAAGCTCCGGATTTTTTTCCTCGATCTCATTTGCAATGGTGTAAGCTTCCACTTCTGTTTCTGCCAGCACAGCATCCATTACCTGTTTAAAGGTAGGAACCCCTCCGCATACAACCAGATCCACGATCTCCACGCCTTTCGGAATCGGCATTCCCGCATCACCGATCATGAACAGATCTTTGTGTCCAAGCTCCGCGATGCAGCGAATCAGCTGGGCATTTAAAATCCCTGATTTCTTCACGTTTCTTCCTCCTGCTTCTTCATTTTACTATAAATCTTTTTGTAAATTTTTGCAATATTTCCAAATGTTTATTTATTCTCATTTCTTGCCTGAAGCGCCATCTTCGCCTGGAGATTTCTCTGTGTCTGATCAATTACAACTGCAAGAATGATAACCAGACCACGGATAACCTTCTGCCAGAACTCAGATACACCACACATTGTCATACCATCGTTGATAACACCGATAACGAATGCACCAACTACAGTTCCGATAATGGTTCCGGATCCACCACTCATGGAGGTTCCGCCAAGTACGGTAGCTGCGATTGCGTTCATTTCCCAGCCATCACCGGATGCAGGATGTGCTGCTGAAAGCTGTGCTGTGTTAATCATACCAACCCAGGCTGCGCAAAAGCCAGAAATCATATAAACAATGATCTTGATCTTGTCCGCTTTAATGCCGGAAAGACGTGCAGATTTCTCATTGCCGCCGACTGCAAGTACATACCAGCCAAATGGAAGCTTCTTCAGAATGATAACAGAAATAACTGCAAGCACTGCGAAAATGTAAACACCAGTAGGAATACCTGCAATGTTGCTTCCAAGAATCTTAAAGCCTGTATTTCCAAGTCCGTCATAGCCTTTGATGTCGGAGAAGGTTGCACCGTTGGAGCGAAGGTTTGCAAAACCACGGCAGATATACATAGTACCAAGTGTAGCAATAAACGGTGCTACACCTAATTTTGTTACAATGAGTCCGTTAACTGCTCCAATCAGACAGCCAACAATCAACATGGCAATTACAATTACCGGTACACTGAAATAAAGTGTTACACCTGCAAATTTCAGAGTGATACCTTCCTGAATCATTCCTCCTGCAAGCATTCCAACCAAGCCAACTACAGAACCTACGGAAAGGTCAATACCGCCGGTAATAATTACAAATGTCATACCAAGTGCCAGGATTCCATACAGAGCCACATGTTTTGCAACCATGGTCAGTGTAGATGCTGACAGAAATGTAGTTCCTTTTACAATGGTAAAAAAGATGACCAGAAGTACCAATACAATAAAGGTACGTCCTTTTAACAGGGTCATTAATAACTGATTATTATTTGATTTTTTGTTATTCATTATTCTGCTCCTCCCCGGTTTACGCATTTCTTCCGGTTCCAAGTCCGGCATAAGATGTACGTACAAGTGTGTCTTCTGTAATCTCATCTCCGGTCAGCTCGCCGGTCTTTTTACCATTGGACAATACACAGATTCGATCTGCGATTGCCATGATTTCTTTTAGCTCAGATGAGATAACAATAATAGAAAGTCCTTTTTCCGCAAGTTCATGAATGATCTCAAAGACCTCTGTCTTCGCACCAATATCGATACCACGGGAAGGCTCATCCAGAAGCAGGATCTTCGGCTTAGTCAAAAGGCCCTTACCGATAACAACCTTCTGCTGGTTTCCACCGGACAGAGACAAAATAGGAAGTCTCTTATCCGCCACTTTAATATGGATATCCCTGATCTGTTCGTCAACTGCCGCATTCTCTGCTTTTTCATCAAGAAACAGACCTTTTACATAATCCTTCAGAGAAGAAATAGATGTATTCTTGCCAATATCAAGAGTCTGAATCAGTCCCTGGCTCTGTCTGTCCTCCGGAACAAGCGCAAAACCATTTTGAATCTGAGTCGCAACATCCTTGATTTTCAGCTTTTTACCTTCATAAAATACATCTCCGGTATGCTCCGGGTGAAGCCCCATAAGGCATTCAAACAATTCACTTCGTCCGGCTCCCAAAAGTCCGTAAATACCAAGAACTTCACCTTTTTTCAGGTCAAGGCTCACATGGTCAAGTGTCCAGCCGCCGCCTTTTTTCGGAAGGCACAGATTTTTAATCTCCAGCATCTTAGGCTGCTTGGAAAGATCAATGCTTCGTTCAAATCGGTGGTACTGTGTATTCTTTCCTACCATATTCTCTACGATCCAGCTAAGCTCAATATCTTTAACTGCTGCATCTGCAACGTATTTTCCATCCCGGAGTATGGTAACATGATCGCCGATTTCCATAATTTCTTCCAGACGATGAGAAATATATACAATAGAAATCCCAGCCTCCAGAAGCTCTCTCATGATTTTGAAAAGAACTTTAACCTCTGCTGCTGAAAGAGACGATGTAGGCTCGTCCATGATCAGTACCCGCAGATCGTCCTGATTCAGATTACGTGCAATCTCTACCATCTGCTGCTGGCCTACACGAAGATCTCCAACCATTGTATCCGGCGGAATCTCATGCTCCAGACGTTTCAGGATCTTTTTGGCACCCTCTGAATGAGCTTTGTCATCCAGGAAAATCCCCTTCTTTTTCTCATGTCCCATAAAAATGTTCTGATACACTGTCATATTCGGGAAAAGAGAAAGCTCCTGATGAATAATTCCAATTCCCTTGGCTCGGGCAGCATTGGTATCCTTAAAATAAACTTCTTTTCCATCCATGTACATTTTTCCGGAAGACGGCTGCTCAATTCCGGCGATCATTTTCATCAGGGTAGATTTTCCTGCGCCATTTTCTCCGATCAAAACATTTACCTGACCTTTTAAAAGATCAAAGGAAACCTGATCAAGGGCTTTGGTTCCCGGATAAATTTTATCAATTTTTTCACAATGGAGAACAACATTCGGATCATCAAACATAATGCTTCCTCCTTTTATTCAATTGTCAGCTCAACTGCTGTAATCGTTACTGCATCTGCACCTGCTTCTGCTCCGCCGGTAAATGTAACAGTCTTGCCAACTACACTTTCGTCGATTTCAAGTGGATCAATAACCTGCGCAAGCGCCTGCTTGTTCAGTTCTTTTCCATAGCTTGACCATTCCGTCTGGTTGGTAAAGCTTTCAAAGTTTTTCAGTGACTGAAGGTCACGGATTGCAGTACTGGAATTCGGTCCGTCTGTACGGACACGGATTTCTTTTGTTCCGGTAAAACCATCCAGTTCCACTACAAGATAATGCTTCGGAGTATCTGTATTATATTCTTTAATTTTTCCTGTTCCTTTTACTGCCGTTGTTTCTGTAATGCCATCACCATTTAACAATCCCACAAGATCCTGTGCTTTTTGGGAAATATCCGCTACAACAGATGACCAGTCTCCTTCTGATTCTGCTGCGGAATCAAATTCCTGTTTACCGGTATAAGAAGCTTCTTCTCCAATCGGAACCACGGTTACTACACCACAGCCGGTAAAGGTTACTGCTGTACATGCGGCCAGAACCGCCAAAATTCTTCTGCTTTTCATAATCATCTCTCCCTGCTTTCTATTATAAAAGGCGGCGCAGACGCACCGCCTTCCATTTTAACCTTTTGACCTTGATCTTATCCTCTTATTTAGCATCTGGCTCTGTATAAACAAATGCGTTCAGGCAATCTGTATTATCAGCTGTGATTGCTACGCAAGGAACAAGCTGTTTCTCTTCTTCCGGAGCTGTTCCGTTAAGGTAAGCGTCAGCCTGCTCAACTGCCATCTCTGTGATCAGCGCAATCTGCTGAAGAGCTGTACCAACCATGTCACCGGATTTGATATAAGCGTTTGCTTCGTCAGATCCGTCAAGACCGATGATCTTAATGTCTTTACGTCCTGCATCAAGACAAGCCTGAACAGCACCGCATGCCATGGTATCGTTACCACAGATGATACCTGTAATCTCCGGATTGGACTGAAGGATTGCTTCTGTCTTCTCGTAAGCTTCTGTCTGATCCCAGTTAGCAGACTGCTGAGCTACCATTTCAAGATCTTCGTACTCGTCAATTACAGAATGATAGTTATCAGAACGAACCTGGCAGTTTGTATCGGACTCAAGTCCAAGAAGCTCTGCATATTTGCCTTCATAGTTCATAGCCTCAACCCATACTTCGGCAATTGCTGCTGCGCCCTGTGCATTATCTGCTACGATCTGTGCTACTGCAAGTCCTGACTGGTTAATTTCACGGTCGATCAGGAATGTAGGAATTCCGGCATCATATGCCTTCTGAACAGCTTCGATTGAAGCATCTGCACCAGCGTTATCGCAGATGATTGCTGCTGCTCCGTCATTGATAGCTGCTTCGAAAAGCTCAAGCTGTGTAGCAGCGTCATCATCATGTGAAGCACATTTCACTTCATATCCAAGCTCTTCTGCTTTCTCTTTTGCAATTACCTGTTCTGTGTTGAAGAACGGATTGGATGTGGAAGGTGTAATGCAATAAATAATGTTGCTTCCGCCACCAGGAAGTAATTCAGCGTTCTCTTCTGCCATTACCGGCACTGTCATTAATCCTCCAACCATAGCTGCTGTCATAGCTAATGCCATTGCTTTTCTTGCTTTCATTAATACGTCCTCCTTAAAAAATATACTCTGTTTTGTTCGTTTTCGCTCCGAACTGTTGATAATTTGATTATAAACATTTATGCAAATATTTCAATATCCTTTTTAGTTTTATATGTTATTTTGTATGTATGCACAACATTTTTCGCATTTTTTTAGTTACTTTTTACCATAAAATTGTCTGTTTTATCATTTTCGCTTGTTTGTTTATATAAACATTTATATAAATATTTATATAAAATTTAAGGGGCAGATTTCATCTGCCCCGTTTTTTCTATCCATATGCTCAGTCAAATTTTATTTTCTATTCTTGTGATTTTTAAAGTATTTCCAATTCTTTTTTCACTTCCTCCGCTTCCGGAATAGACGGAGTTGCACCAGGTCTTGAAACTGCAATAGAAGAAGCCTTAGCAGCCATTCTAAGCGCCTCCTGAATGCTTCTTCCTTCAATAGTCGCTGCAATAAAATATCCGGTAAAGGTATCTCCTGCCGCCGTAGTATCCACTGCTTTTACCTTAAAAATATCCTGAAACACTTTTTCTTTTCCATCATAGTAAATAGCACCATCGCTTCCCAAAGTGAGAACAAAACATGCATCCGGGAACTTCTCTGCCATTGCATCCAGAATTCTGTCTTTATCCTTGTACCCGGTAATCTGCTCACCCTCAATCTCATTAAGCAGGAACAGGTAAACCTTTCCCAGATCACAGGAATTTAATTTTTCATCAAATGGTGACGGATTCATAACTATTTTCATCTTTTTCTCGTATGCCTGGTCAATGATGTAATCCAGCATATTGATCTCATTCTGCAAAATCAGGTAGTCACCTTCACCAAAATCAGCCAGGACCTCATCCACAAATTCCTTCGTCTGCATCTGATTGGTTCCGCCATAGAGAATAATGCAGTTCTGAGCATTCTTATCCACCTGGATCATGGTATGTCCGCCTTTTACAGGAAGTCTGCGGATATATTTGGTGTTTACTCCGGCTTCCTTACATGCATCCAGAAGAATGTCTCCGTCCGTTCCCACAATACCGGCATGGTATACCGGTACACCAGCCTTCGCCAATGCAATAGATTGATTCAGGCCTTTTCCTCCGCTAAACACCTCCAGTTTAGAAGAGTGCTGTGTTTCCCCGCCAACAATAATGTGATCTACTGAATAGACGTAATCCACATTTAATGAGCCATAATTTAATACCTTCATGAAAAAAACCTCCGTTCATTCGTTGTCTCTTTGCAGCAGTTCCGTATTGCAGATTGCTGCGCAGTTACACTGCCTCTGCAATCTTTTCTGTCTATATTATGTTGCACAAATCCACCTGCGTCAACCAAATTTTCACTCAATACAGTCAAATATCTATAATCTGATGCCAGAATACCACCCTTAAAGAATCCTTAACTTCTTTCCCTCGCGCTCAATGATTCCTTCCTCCGCCAGATTTTTCAGTTCCCGCATCATGGCGCTGCGGTCTACACTTAAGTATTCAGCCAAAGTTGTGTAAGACATGGGAAGGATAAAGCTTTCCCCTCTGTTTTCCCCGGCTACGGAATTCAGATATGCCATGATTTTTTTCCTGGTACTGTTTCTGGAAAGCACATAAATCCTGCTCGCCTGTTGGCTGGCGCGCGCTGCAATCATCTGAAGCAAATTACTTACCAGCTGGCTGTGAAACCTGCAGGCATTTTCGCAGCGTTTGATCACATGCTCATAATCAATAAACAGTACCCTGGTCTTTCCTCTTGCGCAGACATAATAATGCTGAGATTCTTCTGGAAGCAAAAACGGCTCCCCAAAAACACTGTCCGTTTCCAGATTGTCCATCATGTACTGATTTCCCTCTTCATCGCAGCAATAAAGCACTGCCTGTCCCTCCAGAAGCAAACCGATTTTTTTCATGGAATGGGCATACTCCATGATCGTTTCGTTATTCTCATAACAAGCCTCTCGCATACCAAAGCACACCTTCATTCTTTCCTGTTCTTCCTGCGTTATATAGGAAAAAAGTGTAACTGGATTCATCTTTCTTCTCCTTCGTATTTTATATTTATATATTCCAAACAGCTTTTACTCTTTTTTATCAGAATACTCCTTTTTGTTGTATTTGCAACAGATTTTTTCGTGAAATATGGATATAATGATATCAATGTCAAAAGACCTTTTGGCACTCATGTCATATAATACAATCAAGTTAAAAAGTTAACAATTTCCGGTTATAAAAAGGAGACGAAGCGTATGAAAATCACAGATACCATTAAATATGTAGGCGTAAACGATCATCAGGTGGACCTTTTTGAGGGTCAGTACAAAGTGCCAAACGGCATGGCTTACAATTCTTATGTAATCCTTGATGAGAAAATTGCAGTTATGGATACAGTAGATGCTAATTTCACACACGAATGGCTGGATAATCTGGATCAGGCTCTTAACGGACGCAAACCGGATTACCTGATCGTACAGCACATGGAACCGGATCACGCAGCCAATGTGGCAAATTTTCTTAAGGTTTACCCAGACACAACTGTTGTTGCCAATGCAAAAACCTTCAATATGATCCGCAACTTCTTTGACCTCGACCTGGAGGGTCAGAAGCTTGAAGTAAAAAATGGCGGTACTCTCAGCCTTGGAAAGCACAACCTGACCTTTGTTTTTGCCCCAATGGTGCACTGGCCAGAAGTTATGGTAACCTATGACAGCACAGACAAGGTTCTTTTCTCTGCAGACGGATTTGGAAAATTCGGTGCTCTTGATGTAGAAGAAGATTGGGATGACGAAGCTCGCAGATATTTTATCGGAATCGTTGGAAAATACGGACCGCAGGTACAGAATCTGCTGAAGGTGGCTGCCGGGCTTGACATTCAGATCATTTGCCCGCTTCACGGACCTGTTCTTAAGGAAAATCTTGGCCATTACATTGGGCTGTATGATACCTGGTCCTCCTATACTCCGGAAACAGAAGGAATTGTAATTGCCTATACTTCTGTTTACGGCCATACAAAGAAAGCAGTAGAATTGCTGGCTGATAAGCTTCGCAGCAAAGGGTGTCCAAAAGTAGTTGTTTATGATCTTGCAAGAGATGATATGTCTCTGGCTTTGTCCGATGCCTTCCGTTACAGCAAGCTGGTTCTTGCAACTACCACATACAATGCCAGCATTTATCCGTTTATGCACGACTATATCACACGCCTGGTGGAGCACAATTTCCAGAACCGCACTGTAGGCATTATTGAAAACGGTTCCTGGGCACCTCTTGCAGCAAAGGTTATGAAAGAAATGCTTTCCCCATGCAAAAAAATCAACTGGCTGGACACCACTGTAAAGATTCTGTCTGCTGTAAATCAGGAAAACAAAGAGCAGCTGGAAGCTATGACCGACGAGCTTTGTAAGGAATACATTGCAAAGAGTGACGAGCTTGCAAACAAGAATGATATGACTGCCCTTTTCCGAATCGGATACGGTCTTTATGTGGTTACCTCCAATGACGGCAAAAAAGACAACGGGCTGATCGTAAATACTGTAACCCAGCTTACCGATACACCGAATCGCGTAGCCGTAAACATTAACAAGGCAAACTATTCACATCATGTGATCAAACAGACAGGTGTGCTGAATGTAAACTGCCTTTCTGTAGAAGCACCATTCTCTGTTTTCCAGCAGTTTGGTTTCCAGACCGGTCGAAGCGTAGATAAATTTGCCGGTCAGACAGTTCGCCGTTCCGATAACGGACTGGTTTTCCTGGATAAATATATTAACGCTTTTATGTCTCTGAAGGTAGAGCAGTATGTAGATCTGGGAACTCACGGAATGTTCATTTGCAGCGTTACAGAGGCCCGCGTTATGAGCGATCAGGACACTATGACCTACACCTATTATCAGAAGTATGTGAAACCAAAGCCACAGACCGAAGGCAAAAAGGGATTTGTGTGCAAGGTTTGCGGATATATTTATGAGGGAGATGAGCTTCCGGAGGATTATATCTGCCCGCTGTGTAAGCATGGAGCTGCTGATTTCGAACCAATTGCATAAAATAAATCGAAAAAGGTTCCGGCGTCTGCCGGGACCTTTTTCGTAAATACTATTTTTTCATACCATAAGTTTCATAATAACAATTGCCGCTGCAGCCTTTCTCAAACAGTTTGGCTTTCATTTTATTTATAAAATCAGCTTCATTTTTCGCACAATCCAGGATCTCTAACGCCTGCTTTAAATTACGGATATCATTCTCCATATAATTCACGTAATTTCCTCTTCCTACCAGCTTCAAGTGTGTGATTCCAGCCCTTTGAAGCTGATAAAGCGCACATAATCCGCATCCGGTTTCGCCGCAAATATAATCCGGCACATCCAAAATATCCTCTTCTATTTCATCTGTTAACACTTCTAAAGCCAGTTCTGTTTTTCCTGCTTTTTTCTTTCCCGGAACATATGGCACCCGGCAAAGATATCCCATTTCATCACAGTGCAGGGAATTACAAAATGCACCTGTAAACTGACACAATTCATTCAAAACAAATGCCTCAAACTCACAGATTTCTGCTTCTTTTCCCGCCTCATACATTTGCTTTGATAACAGATTCTGCTGTTTATTCTTACAGCTTTTAATAACACTTTCCATATCCTCGAAGGTATTTTTTCTGTGAAATATCAGTCTTTTGGGATGAAATTGTGCCACTGCATCCACCATACGCCTATTGATTTCTCCTGTTTCTCCACTGATATGCAAGTCACAGTCCACATTATTTTCCCGCAAGTACACCATCAATGCCGGATCTGCAATAATATAGCTGTGAAATCCAATTGTCATACAGCATCGAATGATTTCTGCAATTTCCGGGTACTGTTTCGGAATATAGTACAGAGAATTAAAAGTAAGATGAACTGGTTTCCCATACTTTTTTATCATAGCTGCAAGAATCCTGAGTTCTTCAAAGGCTCCAAGCTGCACATTATAGCAAAGCACTTCACGACGATTTAACGGCAGTACTGTGCCATATTTTTTTGACCAGGAATAGGGTACATATCCACAGAAAAACTCATCTGCTCCTGCTTTTACAAAGCGCTCATATTCATCGATCGAGCCTAATCCTGCTACAATTTTCATAATTATAATTCCTCGTGAAATAGCATTTACTGAATATTATTTAAGTTTTTCTTTCCAAGCTCCCAAAATGCCACTGCACTGGCTGCGGCCACATTCAGGGAATCCACGTCGTGAGACATAGGGATTTTCACTGTGTAATCACAGTCAGCAATCGTCTGACCGGACAGACCATCTCCTTCTGTTCCAAGAATAATTGCCAGCTTCTCTTCCGCCAAAAGAGCAGGATCATCAATACTGACAGAATCATCACGAAGTGCCATTGCCACAGATTTAAATCCCATTTTTTTCAGGCTGTCCATTCCAGTCTCCGGCCAGGAAATCTTCTTGTCAAAATAGGTCCACGGAATTTGAAAAACAGTTCCCATACTCACTCTGGCAGCTCTTCGATAAAGAGGGTCGCAGCACCCTCCTGTAAGCAGCACTGCGTCCATATGTAAAGCTGCCGCAGAACGAAAAATCGCACCTATATTCGTTGGGTTTACCACATTTTCCAGCACTGCTACTCTGCAGGCATTTTGACAGATTTCCTCTACTGACGGCAGCTGACGCCGTTTCATGGCACATAGCATTCCTCTTGTCAGCGCAAAGCCTGTAAGCTTTACCAACACATCATACTCTGCTGTATAAACCGGGGTTTCCGGAAACTGCGCCAGAATTTCCTTCGCCGCTCCTTCCAGATCCCTATGCTCCACAAGAAAGGAAATCGGCTCATAGCCTGCATTGACTGCACGCTGAATTACCTTTGGACTTTCTGCTATAAAAAGCCCTGGCTTTGGTTCATAATATCTCAACAGCTGCACCTCTGACAGGCTGGCATATAAGCCAAGCTCCGGCGTATTAAAGTCTTTTATTTCAATCCAATTAGTCATTTTTGCTCTCCTATTACCAGTCTGTCCACGCCGTTTTTTATATAAGTCTCCAAAACTTTTATATCCTTCAAAGCATCCATATCAATACCAAATAAAGAATTATATCTTCCCATCATATGCAAATGCTCCGGATACAAAAGTACATATTCCCTGCAGTATTCCGGACAGTTTTTTATCAGCTTCTGGCGACCTCTTTCACCATTTGCACAAACCGCAAATAACGGACAGTACTGCGACGTATTTGTCTGATAAAAAGGTATATGAAGACTGTTTTTTCCTATGGGAAACAACTGCGTATAACCACAGGTTTCCCATTCAAAGCGGCAGATTCCGTAGGTATTTCGCAGAAAGTTCCTATAAAACTGTGCATTCAGGCTATTTTCTTTAAATAATTTTTGATCACCTGTTTTATAGGAAATACGCGGATCCTTTTTTCGTTTATTAAGCAATGTGCCAAGGCAGGGAATCAGATTTTCCGTCTGATTTTTCAGGATTTCTGCCATTCCCCAGTCATTTACAACTACTTCAATCTGACAATTATGCAGACGGCACCACTTATCAATTTCACACAGTAAACGAGAAATAAAATCCAGTTTATATTCCCGTACATAAGAAAAAACAAGGGTTATTTTCAGGTGTTCTTTTACTGCCTTTTCCATCAGCTTAAACAACATATCCTGTTCCGGGAACAATAGGTGACAGAATTGATTCCCAATATACAAGCGTTCCGGTTTTCGTTCTGACTGCAAAAGCTTTTTACAAATACCAATACTGTTTTCGGCATATTTCTTGAGAAATTCTGCAAAAGAAAGCTGCAGATAATCAACATACATTTCCTTACGATCCAGTTCTAATGCCAGCTCTGCATTCAGCTTCTCCCAATTTTCTTTCCCATCCGAAGCTGCTTCTGATGCAACAGCCTGCACCTCTTCATCCCAGATCTGGATCTGCGCTTCCAGACTCTTACACCTTACCTGATCCAGTTCCCCCGGATAACCAGTCATATTTTTTGCTAGCCCACTGTCATCCTCTTCCAGCTTTAAGTGAATATATCTGCTGTACTGTCTTAGCAGGCTCTGTACAGCCTGCTTATAGTCCGGCTGATCAACGAAAACCCAGAATTTTTCATAAAATTCAGAGGGCTCATCAGTCTCTTTTTTCAGGTCATAGAAGGAAATCTTTACTTCATTATATTCGCCTTTTTCCAGATCATAAAAGCAGAGCCTGAACAGCTGCTGCGGAACTGTGTTTGTCTTGTCTTTTCCGGCTTTTGTATTCCCGGAAGCCATCATTTGGTTTTCCTTGCACAGTCGAAAACCAAAGCCGGTTTCATCTAATTTTGTAATCCTTATCTCCCGGTCTCCTGCAAATCCGGCAAGAAGACCGAACGGAATCATAGATACCATGTGTTACTCTGTCACTCTTTGCAGCATAATCTGATATGCCTCATATTCTCCTTTTGGCGCAGGAAGAAGCATGCCTGCTTCCATAAGAGCTGCACCGGCATAAACCTTTCCCGTTGTTTTTTCCAGGTAAAAAGCATCTTCAGCAAGTCCTCTTAGAGTTACATAAGCTGCCACCGGATTTGCTTCTGCAGTCAATCTGACTACACTTACCAGTGCCTGATTCTGATCTTCAGACACTACCATCCATGCAGCAAAATCATCCTGAAACGGATCAGAAAGGCGGTAATAATTTCCCTCACGGATCAGCTCCTGATGTTCCCGATATTTGGCAAGCTGCATGCGGATTTCTGCTTTTTCTTCCACACTTAAAAGTGCAGGATTCAGCTCATATCCAAAGGTTCCTGACATTGCCGCAACGCCTCTTGTATGAAGGCTTGTCACTCTTCCGGTCTGATGATTTGGCACTGCTGATACATGAGAGCCCATAGCTGCCACCGGATAGAAGAAGGAGGTTCCATACTGAATTCTGGTACGATTAATGGCATCTGTATTATCACTGCACCAGATCTGAGGAGTATAATACAGCATTCCTGCGTCAAATCTTCCGCCACCTCCGCTGCAGCCTTCAATCAGAATATTCGGATATTTTGAGGTGAGTTTTTCCAGAAAATCATATACGCCAACAACATAATCATAGGTTACATTAGGAGCATATACATCTGTCATACTACGGTTCATATCCCATTTTACATACTCAATATTTCCCTGATCCAGCACTGCACAAATCTGTTCAAAAACATGGTTGCGAACCTCTTTTCTTGAAAAATCAAGAAGCAGCTGATTTCTGGAACGAATTGGATTTCGTCCCGGAATGGTAATCGCCCAATCAGGATGTTTTCGATAAAGCTCGCTGTCTTCGTTTACCATTTCCGGCTCAATCCAGATGCCGAATTTTACTCCTTCTGCATTCACACGCTCAATCAGTTGGGAAAGAGTTCCCCCTAATTTCTCCTCATTTACACACCAGTCACCTAGAGAAGAGTTGTCATCATTTCGCTTTCCGAACCAACCGTCGTCCATAACAACCATGTCAATTCCCAGCTCTTTTGCCTGTTTTGCAAGCTCCACAATGGTATCTCCGGTAAAGTCAAAGTACGCAGCTTCCCAGCTATTGATCAGAACCGGACGGTTTTCATGAACATATTTACCCTGACAGATATGGTTCATAATGCAGTGATGATACTGCTGGGAAAGTCTGGAAAAACCTTTGTTGGAGTATGACAAAATAACTTCCGGTGCTGTAAATTCAGCCCCTGGTGCAAGAGGATATGCAAACAGTTCATCCGTAAGGCCCATTTGAAGTCTGGTCTGATTATACTGATCCTTTTCTGCCTCACAAAGGAAATTCCCACTATACACAAGCAGCATTCCATAACAGCTTCCGCTATCCTCATTTGCATTTTTTTGCGCAAGGATCACACCTGGATTGTACTGGTGGCTGGATGTTCCTCTGCGGCTTCCCAGGCGAATACTTCCATGAGAAACCGGTACTCTCTCCATATTTCTTTCCATAGCATGTTTTCCATAAAATTTAATCAGGTCATAGTCTCCATGAAGGAAATCCAGGCATGCAGACTGGGCTTTTCTGATGGTTACAGAAGCTTCCCCTGCATTTTTAATGATCACACTTCTTGTAATAATATCCTCTTTTTCCAGTACGCCGTAAAGGAGGTGGATTTCCATATTTGTGTTTGGATCTGCCAGTAGAATTTCCAATGTTTCTGCCTCATTTTCCCTGGCACGTACTGCCGGAAGTCCGGATAAATTGTATTTTCCTTTTGTGATTTTATGACTTACATAGACTGGATCGCAGCACTGGGAGCCATCTGCATTTTCAATATTTAATGCAAAATTACGGAAGTCTCCGGTTCCAAGAGAAGGATATTCCTGTGGCAACGCATCCAGAGAATAGGTTCTGTCCATTTCTGCTGAATACGGATTTCCGGAAAAGCCACGGTCTGCATAACTGAGGAGATAGTCCATTTCTCCAGCTGTTCTGGCACCGTAGTACAGATGAAGCAGATAATCATGCATATCTGCCTGCATCTGATAGGTGGAATGAGCGGTATTAAGGGTGAAAATACGGGTGGATTCGTTGAATGTGATTGACATGGGTAGGAGCCTCCTTTTTTCTTTTAAACTCTATAATCTAATTTTTCAATTCAGCTTTTACTTCAATTCACGTTTAGTATAACATACCAAAATAAGCACTTAAATAGCAATCTTTTTCCTGTTTCATGGCTTTATGGTGCATTTTTATTGTATAATGAAATATAATATCGCATTAAGATATATATTACACCTATCCATTGCCTTTGCATTCTCTGTTCTGTACAATTCTACTGTTTTTTCCTCCAAATATCATACCGCCGTTGATTTTCTTCCACAATCTGA
This sequence comes from Ruminococcus sp. AF31-8BH, assembly GCF_003460605.1. Taxonomy (GTDB): domain Bacteria; phylum Bacillota; class Clostridia; order Lachnospirales; family Lachnospiraceae; genus Blautia_A; species Blautia_A acetigignens. The sequence goes on along the minus strand of NZ_QTVN01000008.1, from coordinate 95,330 downwards.
TCTACTTGTGCAATCTGTGTTTTTTTAACAGTAAGAACGTAGTATAATATTGATACCACAGAACTTCCACAGGAGATTTTCAGCATATGAACAACAACTTCCACATTTTCCCAAGCGAGAACTTCATTGATCTGTGTCTCTATCAATACGGACATGAAAAATGTACCCCCGGACATTTATTTGGTCCGGCGACACGGAATCATTATCTGTTTCATTATGTGCTTTCCGGGACAGGAACTCTGATGGCTGCTGATTCCAAGGGAGAAAACCACAGCTACCAGATTCGCAGCGGACAGGGCTTTATGATTTTTCCCGGCCAGATTACTACGTATATTGCAGACGTAAATGTACCCTGGGAATATGTGTGGGTGGAATTTGACGGACTGCGGACTACGGAAATTCTGAGTGTCTGCGGCTTCTCTACGGATTCTCCTGTTTATCGTACCCGTTCTGCCGAGCTGCGGGAAAAAATGGCCAAAGAGCTTTTGTATATTTCTGAGCATTCAGACCAGTCTGTGTTTCATCTGATGGGACACCTGTATCTTTTTCTGGATTTGCTGGCGCAGTCAGCTCCTGTACCAAAGCCTGCTGCCAGCAGCAAAATGAGTGATTATTATATCAAAGAAGCGATTAATTTTATTGAACAGAACTTCCAGAATGATATTTCTATCGAAGATGTTGCCGCTGTGTGCGGTATTAACAGAAGTTATCTGGGACGAATTTTCCGCACCAGTACCGGTCGCTCCCCGCAGGAGTTTCTGATCAGCTACCGCATGACAAAAGCGGCTGAACTTCTGAAGCTGACGACTCTCTCTGTGAGTGATATCGGCTGCGCCGTAGGGTACGAAAATCCTCTCCATTTTTCACGGGCGTTTAAAAATGTGTATGGGGTTTCACCCAGAGAGTGGAGGAATTTGCATAAGTGAAAATAACGGGTATCACCGTTTCCAGGGATACCCGTTGGTTTTGTTTCTTTTATCCAATTACTTCATACTGCATCATCTCATATTTCAGCTTTGTGCCTTCTTTGATTTCTGCCGGCAGAAGTGCACGGGCTACCAGTTTAAGTTCCGGGGAATCTGCATCGGTTCGGCGCAGATTCGCATAATCTCCATCTATGGAAACCACCTCATAATACCAGGTTTCTAATATCATTTTCCTAATTCCTCCTGTTCTGCTGCCATCTCTGCGTTAATAGTATCTTCACTTGCAGCCATTGCCTGTAAAGTCATGGTCAGAAGCTTCTCCAAATCCCAGCCAAGCTGCTGTGCGCCTCTTTCGATTACCTCACGGGAGCATCCGGCAGCAAAGCCTTTGCTCTTGTATTTTTTCTTGAGAGATTTCAGCTCCATATCCTTGGTACTCTTAGATGGGCGCATCAGTGCTGCTGCCCAGATAAGTCCGGTAAGCTCCTTTATGTCTGTCTACAATGGTCTTTTACATTGGGCAGCGATTTCTTCCCGGCATGTCCTCTCCTTTTACATATCTGGCATTGAACTCCATATTAATCTGGCGCAGTTCCTTTTTGCCATCAATGTAATCCTGATATATTTCTGCCAGTCCGGCCATGCAGCCATCGCAGGTTGCTTCTATATATCCCAGGGATTCTGCAACTATTTTTTCTCGCTCCTCGCGCGTTGTCTCTGAAATTAAATATCCAGCCATCTCATACCTCCCAAATAACAGTTCTCTATTATTTTTATCACTATACAACATTAAAGTGGTTTTGTACACTGATTTCTTGTATTTCATCACATACACAAATTGCCGCATTGTAAAATAGTACAAGAAAAATATTCATTAATTACATGAACAACATAAAATAAGAGAAAGAATCCACTTAGACCCTTCCTCTTAAATAAGCTTGCACGTTAGCTGTAAGTGGCTCAGCGTTCGTAGCACACTCTTTTACAAATTATTTCAAAATCTCATCCTTCTTATTCAGCAGTGCCTCGCAAGCTGCACATGCAGCACAATCGCAGTATTTTGCGCCTGCTGCCTTACGCTCCTTCGCATGGTTCAAAATATTCTTAGCGCCATCTGCACCGAATACCTTTGCACCCATATCAGATTCTGCGAAAGAAATCAATCCATCAATTGGCATAATATCAGCTTCCAGCTCTGCAACATAAGCTTTGGCAGCCTTTGCCTCTGTATCTTTTCCAACCGCATCCAGATAATTCTGGGCCGCCTCTTTGATTTCCTTGCATGCTGATGGTGCTGCCAGCAGATCAGCTGTTAATTCCTGAATTGTTTTTTCCATGATAAAATCCCCTTTCTACAAGATTGTCTTTCGGTACTATTAGAGACCTTTTCTCCTTGAGTTATTTGAAAACTTTTGCTTTTATTATATCTCACACCTCTGGAAAATCAATGTTAAAATTGGCAATGTGGGGAAGCTGATATTTATAATTTCCTTCAAATCCCGACAACGCCAAAAGCAGCAGCAAATCTCGCTGAGGACCTTTCCAGGATTCGATATGCTCATACCATTCATGGATGGTATGCTCTCCACCGCCTTTACCGCCCCAGCCTACGGTAATTGCAGGAATTCCAAGGCTGATTGGAATGTTGGCATCTGTGCTTGCAGCACCTATGTATAAAGTTTCCATACCAAGTGCCTGATTCGCCGCATTAGCAGCCTGCACAATCTGGCATTGTTTTTCCTGGGTTCCAGCTGGACGCTTGCCTTTTTGTTCAAAGGTGACAGTAATGCAATCAGAAGTGGAATTCCCTGTTCCAAGTCCCCATCTTGCATTCTCTTCCTCCACCGCTTCCTCTACTGCTTCATGAAATTTAGCAGAAAGCTCCGTTAACGCATTTGCGTCCAATGAACGCATATCTACCAGCATGGACGCTTCTTCTGCAATTACATTCACAGAAGAGCCACCGTTTACTATGCCCACATTGAACGTAGTTTTTGGATCTGAGGGTACCTGAAAATCACTGATTTTTGCAATTGCGCGTCCCATTGCGTGGATAGGACTTGGAGTTCCAAAGCCAGTGTAGCTGTGGCCGCCGATGCCATGAAAGGTCACCAGGTATCGCTCGCTTCCTACTGCCTGATAAATGATTCCAGCAGTATTTTTATCATCGATAGACACGAAACCATCATATTGGTGGAGTGCATCCCCATCAACACCGAAGACATACTTCGTTCCCCGCAAATCTCCAAGACCTTCCTCGCACACATTCGCACAAAAAACAATATCTCCCTCGCCACGGATTCCTACAGCATTCATTGCTCTTGCGATGCTAAGATGTTCTGCCACAGCTCTTGTATCATCTCCGATTCCCGGACAGCTGTAGCGGTTTCCATCCTGCTTCAGCGTCAGGTCTGTTTCCATCGGGAAAACTGTATCAGTGTGTCCTGCAAGCACGATACGAGGACCATTTCCGTTTCCCTTTCGGACACCCAGAACATTTCCCACCGCATCAATGTGCACATCTTCAAGACCAGCCTCCTGCATCTTACCAAAAACATATTCTGCTTTCTTCTCTTCCTGATAAGAGGGCGCCGGAATCTGGCACATTTCCAGAGTTTCCTGCAACGTCCTCTTGTCGTCCTTTTCTAAAAACCTAAATGCTTCCTGAACCGTCTTGCATCTTAATAACTCTTTCATGATAGTGATTGCTCCTTACCTGCCGTATCCTTGCTACAGCCGCTCCAACAGCTGCTGTAATTCCTCATAGCTGCTGATGTTGTTGGACTCTCTGCGAAGTCCGGCACTATGAGGCATTCCGGCTGTATACCATGCCACATGCTTCCGCATTTCACGAATTCCGATAAATTCGCCCTTCATCTGGATTTGCGCCCTCGCATGCTTCAGAATTGTTTCCTTAATCTCATCCAGCGTCGGTCTTTGCAGTTCTTCGCCCGTTGCAAAGTAGTGATTCATTTCCCGGAAGATCCAGGGATTTCCCTCAACAGCCCTTCCGATCATTACAGCATCACAGCCGGTCTGGCAAAACAAAGCCTCTGCCTTTTTTGGAGAATCCACATCTCCATTCCCAATTACCGGAATAGACACTGCTTCTTTGATCCTGGCGATAGTTTCCCAGTCTGCGGTTCCGGAATAATACTGCTGCCTTGTCCGTCCGTGAACTGCAATCGCGGCTGCTCCGGCATCCTCAATGCGTTTCACAATATCAATAATATCAACAGGCTCTTTCTCAAAACCAATGCGCACCTTCACAGTAAGAGGCTTACTGATTGCAGAAGACACGCTTTTCACAATATCTGCGATCAACTCCGGGTTCTTCAAAAGTGCAGATCCCTCTCCGTTATTTACCACCTTAGGTACCGGGCATCCCATATTGATATCCAGAATATCAAATGGCTCCTCTTCAATCTCCTTTGCCACCTCTGCCATCAGCTGTGGCTCACTTCCAAATAGCTGAAGAGAAATGGGATGCTCCACAGGATCTATTTTCATAAGCTCCCTGGTATTCTTGTTCTTATAGGAAATTGCCTTGGCACTGATCATCTCCATACAGAGAAGCCCAGCTCCCTGTTCCTTACACAGTCTGCGAAAAGCAAGATCTGTCACCCCTGCCATAGGAGCAAGAACAAAACGATTAGGAATCTCTACATTTCCAATTTTCCATGACATTTTTTCAGGAATTTTATGCATGGTATTCCCATTTTTCAAGTTACTGTCTAAATTACTATTCATATTAACCTTTATGTTCTGTCTTATTTTTCTTCCACATCTTCTCCCAGGAAAAATACCCGGTAATACATTTCCAGGGATTCCAGAAGCTCCTGTTTTTCCTGGCGAAGCTGTTTAATCTTCAATGCCCCACCGATATCATCATAAAAGCCATCTGCTTCAGCCGCTTCTGTCTTAAACTGAAGATCGCCCTGATTATCAAACTCCAGAGTAAAGATTCCTCCGATCTCTTCTGTATAGAGTACACACATAATCTGAAGCTCTTTCTTCACATGATCCGGCAGAGAATTAAAGTCTTTATTAAAATAATATTTCTGCTCATAAGCACTTGCACCGCAAAGCACTACATTATCCTGATACAAATAGATACCACCTTTCGTTTATTTTACACGTAGCTGTACAAGCCTCGCACAGAAACCTCTCCTGCGCTGACTTCCACTACTGTTCCATCCGTTTTTTCCACAAGCAGCTCCCCGCTGTCGGTGATTCCCCTGGCAATTCCTTCATAAGGCTCCTTCGCCAGCACACGGACAGGCTGATTATAATTGGCCAGAATACTTTCATACTCAGCTTTGAGTCCACTGAGATTACAGGTTGCTGCAAATTTTTCATAATAATTTTCAAAGGCTTCCATTACAAGTCCCGGAATCTGGCTTCTGTCAAACTCTCTTCCACTTTCCAGATAAAGAGAAGTGGCTTTATCTTCCATTTCTGCAGGAAACTCTCTGATATTTACATTAATTCCCACGCCTATGACCGCATAATCGATTTTTCCATCACGAACTCCCATTTCAGTGAGAATCCCGCATATCTTTTTGTGGGAAACCACCACATCATTGGGCCACTTAATGCTTACCTCAAAGCCAAGCAGCTTCACAGCTTTCGCCACTGCCATACCCATTACCAGCGTCAGCATAGGTGCATACTGAGGCTCAAACTCCGGTCTCAAAAGAATACTCATCATTACGGAGGTTCCTTCCGGTACCTCCCAGGAGCGTCCAAGACGTCCTCTTCCTGCAGACTGAAATTCTGCAAGGGCAAGCGTTCCCTGCGGTGCGCCTTCTTTGGCAAGGCGCTTGATCCACAAATTTGTAGAATCCGTTTCTTTTGCAAAATGGACGGTTTTGCCCGCCCATTTTGTGTGTATCTGATCTGAAATTGTATTTTCGTTGTAAGCAAACATTATCTTGTCTCCGGCTCTCCTAAAGTAGCAACCATAACTGCTTTGATTGTATGCATACGGTTCTCTGCCTCATCAAATACCTTGGAAGCTGGGGACTCAAATACTTCGTCCGTTACTTCCATATCGGTAAGGTTGAAGCGCTCGCCCATCTCTTTGCCGATCTTGGTCTTAAGGTCATGGAATGCAGGCAGGCAGTGAAGGAAGATTGCTTTCTCACCAGCGTTCTTCATAACTGCGGAAGTTACCTTGTAAGGTGTCAGGTCATGGATTCTCTCTTCCCATACTGCATCCGGCTCGCCCATGGATACCCATACATCTGTGTAAATAACATCTGCATCCTTGGTTCCAGCCTCCACATCCTCAGTAAGAGTGATGGTTGCGCCAGACTGTGCAGCGTACTCCTGGCACTGTGCTACAAGCTCCTCATTCGGGAAATATTTCTTGCTTGTGCATGCTACGAAATGCATTCCAAGCTTGGAGCATGCTACCATCAGGGAGTTGCCCATGTTGTAGCGGGCATCCCCCATGTATACCAGCTTAATGCCCTTCAGGTATCCGAAATGCTCACGGATAGTCAGCATATCAGCAAGCATCTGAGTAGGATGATACTCATTTGTCAGACCGTTCCAAACCGGAACACCTGCGTATTTGGCAAGCTCTTCTACGATGTCCTGGCCAAATCCGCGGTACTCAATACCGTCATACATTCTTCCAAGAACTCTTGCAGTATCTGCAATGCTCTCTTTCTTGCCGATCTGGGAACCTGTTGGATCCAGATAGGTGCTTCCCATTCCAAGGTCATGAGCTGCAACCTCGAAGGAGCAGCGTGTTCTTGTGCTGGTTTTTTCAAAGATCAGGGCAATGTTTTTGCCTTTGTAATACTCAGTCAGCTCGCCAGCTTTTTTCTTTGCCTTTAAATCAGCGGATAAATCAAGAAGATACAGAATTTCCTCTGGTGTAAAGTCTTTCAGTGTCAAAAAATTTCTGCCTTTTAAGTTCATAATAATTCTCCTCTTTTGTTTATTCTTCAGTCTTCTTCTCATCCACTACAACTTCCTTCAAAGAAGCTGCAAGGCCCGCCAGGTTCTGAATCTCGGACGGGATAATGATCTTGGTAGACTTGCCGTCTGCCACTTTTGCAAGTGCCTCGAAGCTCTTCAGGGTAAGGACTGCACTGTCTGCTCCGGCTTCCTTAATCATGCGAAGACCTTCTGCATTTGCCTTCTGAACCTTCAGAACAGCCTCTGCCTGACCTTCAGCTTCCTTGATCATGCGCTCCTTCTGCGCCTCTGCACGAAGAATTGCAGCCTGCTTTTCGGCCTCTGCGTCAAGAATGGCTGATTCCTTTTTACCTTCTGCTACAAGAATAGTAGACTTCTTCTCACCCTCTGCAATAAGTATAGCTTCTCGTCTCTCACGCTCTGCCTTCATCTGCTTCTCCATTGCTTCCTGGATCGCAGCTGGCGGAATGATGTTCTTAAGCTCTACACGGTTTACCTTGATTCCCCACGGATCTGTGGCTACATCAAGTGACGCGCGCATCTTGGTATTGATAACCTCACGGGAAGTCAGTGTTTCATCCAGTTCCATATCACCGATGATGTTACGCAGAGTAGTAGCGGAAAGATTCTCGATCGCCATGATCGGGTTCTCTACGCCATAAGCATAAAGCTTCGGGTCTGTGATCTGGAAAAATACAACGGTATCGATCTGCATGGTTACGTTATCTTTGGTGATAACCGGCTGAGGCGGGAAATCAACAACCTGCTCTTTCAGGTTAACCTTCCTTGCCACACGCTCAACAAATGGAAGTTTAAAGTGTACGCCAGTTCCCCATGTTGCCTGATAAGCGCCTAAGCGCTCAAGTACGATCGCATATGCCTGAGGTACGATACGAATGCAAGATGCAAGGATCCATAACACCAGAATAATGACGATCAATAAAACTATCACTTTTCCCATATTTCCGCCTCCTGTTTTTATTTAGGCTCCACGATCAATCTGACGCCATGAACCGCCTTGATCGTTACTACAGTGTCAACCGGAATTGTTTTGGTATCATCGGATGTCCGGGCCATCCATTCAATATCATTAATGCGAACCTGTCCGGTCTGTGCCAGATTGTCGATTTTTTGAATCACAACAGCTGTTTTGCCCAGAAGACTATCCACATTTGTTTTCTCTGTGTTCTTATTCATAAGCTTCATGGCTACCGGTCTTGTGAAAATCAGAAGCACAAGAGAAACACCAAAAAACAGAAGAAGCTGAGGCACAATTCCAACTCCAATACCAGATGCAATGGCAGCTGCCAATGCGCCGCCGGCAAACCAGATGGTAGTAAGCGCCGTAGTAAGCCCTTCAATGACCAAAAGCACTGCCAGAATTCCCAGCCATATGATTGGTTCCATAAGACTCCCCCTTTTTATCGTCTCTGCCTTGCTGCTTCATACATCAGTATTCCTGCTGCCATAGCTGCATTAAGAGATTCCACTTTTCCACACATTGGAATACGGATAAGGCAATCCGCTGTTTCTGCCGCTTCTTCTGTCAGCCCGTTTCCTTCATTTCCAATCAGAAAAGCAGTGCCACCCTGATAATTTTCCTGATCATAGGAATTTTTCCCTTTCAGATGGGCAGCAAAGGTACGGATTCCTTTTTGCTTCAGTTCTGCTTTTAATGATACCACATCCTCCACATATAGAAAAGGCATTCTGTAAACAGATCCCATAGTGGAACGAATGACTTTTGGATTTGTGATATCCACACATGTCTTTGTGAGAAAAACTCCGGATACTCCGGCTCCTTCTCCGGTTCTGAAAATAGTCCCCGCATTTCCCGGATCCTGCAGATCCTCCAAGATCATAATAAGAGGAGAGTCTCCCCTTAGGATATCCTGTATTGTCCACACAGGCTTTCTCAGCACAGTAAGAATTCCCTGCGGGGTTTTGGTATCACACATCTGACGAAAAACATGATCTGCTACAATCTCTGCTTTTCCCTCAGGCAGCATGCTTATCTGCTCCATTAATGAACTATCCGAAGTCAGGGATTCCATTACATAGACTTTAGAAATCCAATCCCTGGGAGCCTCCCCGAACATTTTCCGTCCTTCTGCTACAAATAACCCCTGCTCTCTGCGGGCTTTTGCTTTCTGATTCAGCTGTATAATGTTTTTTACCTGTGTATTGCTCGCACTGGTTATCATAAATTATCCTCTGATGCTGGTACAATGAGCCTTAAATACCAAACCTATTGATTTATCTTAATTTTCATCATACCCGGTTGTTAGTTTTATTTAAATCATATGGTACGTTTCACCCGGTTCAGATCCTGATTTTTTCCGGCTGCAACCACAATGCAGCCTTCTTTCAGTTTCTCTGCGGGATCTATGTTTACATTCACTTCGTCGCCAAGCTTCACAGCCACTACATTGATTTTATATTTCTCCCGGATTTTCAGCTCCGCCAGACTTTTCCCTGCCCAATCCGCCGGTATACGGAATTCAGCCATACTGAACTCTGATGATAACTCAAAAATATCTTCAAAACCATTGGAGGTCAGATTTCGTGCTACTCGAAGTCCCATGGAACGCTCCGGATAAATCACCTGATCGGCCCCGATTTTTTCCAGAATACGTCCATGAAGCGTATTCATAGCCTTGGAAACAACACAGGGAACGCCTAAATCCTTAGCCTGCATTGTTGCAGTAATACTGGCTTCCATATTTTCTGCAACAGCAACAATTGCCACATCCACATTCTGTACTCCAAGAGACTTCAGTATATCTGGTTCACGCACATCTGCCCGTACCGCATAGGTAACAGTCTCCGCAATCTCCTGAATATTTTCATCCTTATCATCGATTGCCAGCACATCATAATCTGCATTCGCCAGTTCTCTGGCAAGTGTCATTCCAAACTGCCCTAATCCGATTACTGCAAAAGATTTTGCTTTCATGGTCTGCCCTCATGTTTTCATAGTATAAATGCTTTTTAATGATTTTATTTTCTGGTTATCCAATCATAATATTTTCTTCTGCCAGATGTACCTTCTCAGATTTCTTCTGTGCACGAGATACAACAGCTGCACCTAATGTCAGCGGACCGATTCTTCCAATGTACATGGTAAAAATCACAATCCACTTGGCTGGTGTATTCAATACAGAAGTCAAACCTCTGGAAAGTCCTACCGTTCCCACTGCTGATGTCAGTTCATAAAGTACATCAATAAACGGAGCATCAGGCATTACTGCAAAAAATGCCAACAGGGAAACAAACAAAACACTCACTGCCATTCCTGCGACCACAAGTGCTGAACGGACATAGCTGCTTCGAATTTTGCGACCACAGACCTCCACATCCTTCTTTCCGCGAAGGTTCGTTATAATGCTCAGCACCAGAACTGCAAGAGTTGTCGTCTTTATACCACCTGCTGTTCCCATCGGAGAACCTCCAATCAGCATAAGAAACAGACAAAGCATTGCAGTTCCATTGGTAAACGCAGCCTGATCAACTGTAAAAAATCCTGCGGTTCTGGTTGTTACAGCCTGGAACAGCGAAGCCATCAGTTTTTGTCCCAATGTGAGTTTTCCTATTGAAGCCGGATTGTCATATTCAAACAGAAAAATCAGGAAGGTTCCTCCCACCAATAAAATGCCGGTGGTCACAAGCACGATCTTGCTCTGTAAATGAAGTGTTCTGTAGAATCTGCCAAAGGAAAGCTTTTTCTGAAAAATCAGCTTAAAACGTTTTCCCAAATCCCACCACACTGTAAAACCAAGTCCTGAGGCAATGATCAAACTGATGGTAGTAAAGTTCAGCAACGGATTCGTCACATAATCAGCCAGGCTATTATCTCCCAAAAGATCAATTCCCGCATTGCAGAACGCAGAAACCGCAGTAAATATGGCCTGACCGGCACCCTTCACCAAACCAAATCTGGGAATAAAATAAATCCCATAGCTAATTGCTCCGATTCCTTCTGCTGCAAACACACACAGTACAACTTTTCGTACAACCTTCACAAGACCTGACATCTGCTCCAGATTATAGGATTCCTGGATCATTCGACGGTTTTTCATGCTAATTTTCTTATTTAAATAAATGAAAATCACACTTGCCAGCGCAATCAAACCAATTCCGCCAATCTGTATCAGCAGCAAGATTACCAGCTTGCCGATTAAGCTCCAGTGGGTAGCTGTGACTACAGTTACCAAACCGGTAACACATACGCATGTAGTTGCTGTAAACATGGCATCTGAAAATGATGTGGTTTGTCCCGGTGCTGTACACAATGGCAGCCACAAAATTAATCCGCCTACAAAAATTACCCCCGCAAAGCTGAGGGTAATTATTTGTGCTGTATTCAGTTTATGCAATTTATATTGCAGATTTTGAATAAACATAAAATTCCTTTATTATTTCTTATAGTTATGAGAAAGGGACTCACAAACTTCCCACATATATGGAGTTACGCTCTTCTCCATTGCAAGAGCTTCGTTAATATCAAAATCAACGAAATCGCCATGACGATAACCAACGACACGGCTCTTCTTGCCCTCAAGAAGAAGGTCTACTGCCATAGCACCCATCATAGATGCATATACACGGTCTTTACAGGTCGGGCTTCCACCACGCTGCATGTGACCAAGAATTGTCGCACGTGTCTCAATTCCTGTAGCAGCCTCGATACGCATTGCCATAGCCTGTGAATGGCCAATACCTTCTGCATTGATAATAATATGATGCTTCTTACCCATCTTACGGCTTTCAATAATGTTATTGATCAGCTTCTGCTCATCATAGTCATATTTCTCAGGAATAAGAACATCCTCAGCTCCGTTGGCAATACCGCACCACAGTGCAAGCCATCCGGCGCCACGTCCCATAACCTCGATGATACTGCATCTCTCATGAGAAGTAGATGTATCACGAACCTTATCAATTGCTTCCATAGCAGTGTTAACAGCGGTATCAAAACCAATAGTATACTCTGTACATGCAATATCAAGGTCGATGGTTCCTGGAATACCAATTGTATTGATTCCAAGATTTGCAAGCTTCTGAGCTCCGGCAAAGGAACCGTCTCCACCAATTACTACAAGTCCGTCAATACCATGCTTACGGCAGATTTCTGCACCACGCTGCTGTCCTTCCGGTGTACGGAATTCCGCACATCTTGCAGTGTAAAGAATTGTACCGCCGCGCTCGATTGTGTCAGATACATCTCTTGCTGACATATCGATGATTTCTTCACTTAAAAGGCCATTATAACCTTTCTGGATACCTTTTACTTTAAGTCCGTTGGAAAGTCCACGTCTTACAACTGCACGAATTGCAGCATTCATTCCAGGAGCGTCACCGCCGCTGGTAAGGACACCAATGGTCTTAATCTTGTTTTCTGCCATAATAATCTCCTCCATCTTATGAATCGTCGTGAGCTGTGTCTCCATTTTCATTGGAAACGCCCTCATTTTTCTATACACATATTCAGCATTAAGTTTATAGCATTTTCAAAGGTTTTTCAAGACTCTTTCAACAACTTTAACATTGTTATTTCCATATTTTTTACACATCTGGGCAAGCCAGTCATCCTGCACATTCACATGGTATGCTGCGGACAGTTTTTTCATCGCTTTTACGTCTTTTAAATAGACAATAACACTGTCCGTTCCCTGGGACTTTCGCAGATCCTCCAACAGTTCTTTTTCCTTCTGGCTGTAGTCTGCCTTGCTCTCAAACTGGATCCACAGTTCTTTTGGAATATCGGAAAAAGCGCGGACTTTTTCGAGAATCAGCTTGCTGGCTTTATCTTCCTCTGCTGATACACGCCCCTGAATAAAAACACGTGCATCCTCATTGATCATGTTCTGCCATTTCTCATAGTCTCTTGGAAAAACCATAACCTCTACAGTTCCAAGCAGATCTTCTACCGTAAGAAATGCCATGACTTTATTGGTCTTGGTGTACTTGATGTTTTTCTCCACGATCATGCCGCCGATGATAACCTTCTGGTTGTCTCTCACATGATTTTCATCTTCATCCTCGTCTGTCGGCTGGAAATCTATGGTTCTGGCGGAGATCATTTTCTCCATCATATTGCGGTAACGCTCCAGAGGATGACCGCTTAAGTAAATTCCAAGGACCTCTTTCTCGTAGGCAAGAATGGTTTCTTTATCGTACTCTTCCACATTTGGCATGCGGATCTCAAACTCTTTTTTGTCCTCTTCGCTTGCAATGTCAAACAGGCTGAGCTGGCCTGCCATGGACTGCTTTTTGTTACGGGAAATGTCATCTACGATCTGACCGAAAACAATCATTTTCTGATGACGGTTTCCTTCCAGGCAATCCAATGCTCCAGCCTTAATAAAGTTCTCAAGGGCACGTTTATTAACCGCCTCTATATTGCGCTCAATAAAATTTTTCAGAGAAAGATACTCTCCATGTTCCTTTCGTTCTGCAACAATGGCATCAATTACCGGGCGGCCTACACTTTTGATTGCGGAAAGAGCGTAACGGATAGAGCCGTCTGATACGGAAAATCCATATTCTCCACTGTTAATATCTGGTGGCAGAATCGGGATGCTCATCTGACGGCAAACCTGAATATATTCCGCAACCTTGGTTGGAACGTCAATAACAGAGGTCATCAGAGCTGCCATATATTCTACCGGATAATAATATTTCAGGAAAGCAGTCTGATAGGTTACATACGCATATGCCGCCGCATGAGATTTATTAAAAGCATACTGGGCGAAATCAATCATCTCATCATAGATTTTGTTAGCCACTTTTTCATCAATTCCGTTTTTAATGCAGCCGGGAACCCCCTCTTCTTCATTTCCGTAAACGAATGCCTGACGCTCTTTTTCCATGACATCCAGTTTTTTCTTGGACATGGCACGGCGCAAAAGATCGCTTCTCCCCAAGGTAAAGCCGCCAAGACTCTGCACGATCTGCATTACCTGTTCCTGATAAACGATACATCCATGGGTCGCCTTCAGAATCGGCTCCAATTGAGGACAATCATAATGGATTGTATCCGGTCGGTTCTTTCCTCTGATGTATTGAGGAATAAAATCCATAGGACCCGGGCGGTACAGGGAAATTCCAGCAATTACATCCTCCAGGCTATGAGGCTTTAGTTCCTTCATAAACCCTTTCATTCCCCCACTCTCCAGCTGGAACACACCATCTGTTCGTCCGGTTCCCAGAGAGTCCAGTACCTTCTGATCATTGTAATCTACTTTTTGCATATCCAGAGATATGCCGTAATTTTTCTTAACATTTTTTACTGCGTTGTTAATAACAGTCAGGGTACGAAGCCCCAAAAAGTCCATCTTCAGAAGACCAAGCTCTTCCAGAGTGGTCATTGTAAACTGGGTCACGATAGTTCCGTCCTGGGCACGGGAAAGAGGAACATACTCGGAAACATCCTTCTGGCTGATTACAACTCCTGCTGCATGCATGGAGGTGTGTCTTGGAAGTCCCTCAAGACGTTTTGCCATATCAATGAGATGATGAATATCCGGCTGCTCGTCGTATGCCTTTTTCATCTCCGGATTTACTTCCATAGCCTTGTTAATAGTGACTACTTTCACACCCGGAATCTTAGTTGGGACCATTTTGGCAATGGTATCTACCTGTGCATATGGCATATCAAGGACACGTCCCACATCACGGATAACTCCCCGGGCTGCCAGGGTACCGAAGGTAACAATCTGAACCACACAGTCTTTGCCGTATTTGCGCACAACGTAATCGATTACTTCCTGTCTTCGCTCAAATCCGAAATCCACATCAATATCAGGCATAGATACACGTTCCGGATTCAGGAAACGCTCAAACAGAAGGTCATATTTGATGGGATCCAGCAAAGTGATTCCCAATGTGTACGCTACAATACTCCCTGCAGCAGAGCCTCGTCCCGGTCCTACCTCGATCCCGTTCTGCCTTGCATAATGGATGAAATCCCATACAATCAGGAAATAATCTACGTATCCCATATTTTGAATGGTGGAAAGCTCGTACTCCAGACGTTCCCGAAGTTTTGGGGTAACCGGATTGTAAAGTCTATCCAGGCCTTCGAAACAGAGCTTGTTCAGGTATTCCCAGGAAGTATAACCATCTGGCACGTCAAAGCGCGGCAGCTTGGTAACACCAAATTCAATTTCCACATGGCATCGCTGTGCGATCTTATGAGTATTCTCCAGTGCTTCCAGTGCATATGGAAAAAGAGCTGCCATCTCTTCTTCTGATTTCACATAATATTGTCCGCCTTCATAACGCATACGGTCAGTGTCAGACAATTTCTTTCCTGTCTGCAGACAGAGAAGAATATCATGAGGATCTGCATCCTCTGCATAGGTATAGTGGATATCGTTGGTGGCAACCAGATCGATTCCTGTTTCCTGATGCATGCGAAGCAGCTGCTGGTTTACATTCTGCTGTTCCGGGATGCCGTGATCCTGAAGCTCCAGGAAAAAGTTCCCCTTACCAAAGATGTCCTGGTAACGAAGTGCGGCCTTCTTAGCATCCTCATAAAGACCTCTGTTAATAAAACGAGCTACTTCACCAGCGAGGCAGGCGCTTAATGCAATCAGTCCTTCATGGTATTCCTGAAGAAGCTCCAGGTCTACACGCGGCTTATAATAAAAGCCTTCTTTAAAGCTCTTTGACACAATTTTCATAAGATTCTGGTAGCCCTTGTTATTCTCTGCCAGAAGTACCAGATGATAATAGCGGTCGTCGCCGCTGCCAATTTCCCTGTCAAAGCGGGAGCCCGGAGCAACGTAAACCTCGCAGCCCAGAATCGGATTAATTCCTGCGGCACGGGCAGCACGGTAAAAATCGATGATTCCGTACATAACGCCATGATCAGTAATGGCGGCACTGTCCATCCCAAGCTCTTTCACACGGGCAACGTATTCTTTTATTTTGTTGGAACCGTCCAGCAGACTGTATTCTGTATGGACGTGAAGGTGCGTAAATGCCATTTGTTATCTCCTTTTGTTAAAAACAAAATAGGAAAAAATTGCATACCCCACTCCGCGATTTAACAGCCAGAATAAGGTATGCGATTTTTAATATTTTTCTCTTTTAGTATTCTTTCTTATAGATACGTCTGTCTCTGATTTCAATCTTTCCTTCTTTCAGAAGGTGACCAACTGCACGCTTAAATGCATTCTTACTCAGGCCAAACTCTCTCTTGATCACATCCGGTGAAGCCTTATCGTCAAACGGAAGAACACCTGCAAATTCTTCAATTACACTCAGCACACTCTCTGCATCTTCGTTAATCTGGAGATATGCTTTCTGACGATCGGTAACATTCATCTTGCCGTCTTCTTTTACTTCGGAAACGCGAAGGTCAAGGATTTCTCCCGGGCGGTATTTCCCATTGGCTTCTCTTGCCGGAATTAACGCAGAATATTTATCATCAACCGCTACAAATACCCCGAAGCGGTCACTGATCTCATATACACGCCCCTTTACAGAGTCTCCTACTACATACGGAGTTCTGGTGGAAAGATAGTGATATACCTTCATAGTGGCACAAAGCCTGCTGCTTTTGTCTACATAAAGTGCCACCAGACATTCCTGTCCCTCTCTTACACGGCTGGTCTGCTCGTGATAGGGAAGAAGAAGATCCTTCTCAAGCCCCCAGTCAAGGAATGCACCAATCCTGGTTACCTGAAGTACTTTCAAAACTGCAGTCTGTCCCACCTGCAAAAGAGGTTCCTTCGTAGTTGCAATAAGACGGTCTCTGGAATCTTTATAAATAAATACTTCCAGTGTATCGCCTTCTTTCGTTCCTTCCGGAATCTGTTTCCCGGGAAGAAGCACTCGCTCTTCCTGTCCCGCATTTTTATTCTCAGCCAGATAAACACCAAAATCTACGGTCTTCACTACAATAAGCTTCTGTTTTTTTCCTATTTCGATCATGAATTCTCCTTACTCAATATACTGAAATGCCTTTGCCAGGCAGTCTTTTAGTCTTTTTTCAGTATAGCACACATTTGCCTTCACTGTGAACACCAACTTATTGAAGTCAATATAAAAAATGCAGAAAATCGACTGGCGCATCTCTTCCCTTGCGCTCTGCTTCTGTGATTCGCTGCATTTTCTATAAAATAACCGTACATGTAAATCTAAGCATTTCTAAATCGGCTTAGGAATTCCTTTGTCAACTGATCCTTCGGATTTTCAAAAAGCTCTTTTGGTGGGCGGTCTTCTACGATGATCCCGTTCGCCATAAAAATCACTCTTTTGGAAACGTCCCGGGCAAATGCCATTTCATGGGTTACAATGATCATGGTAAGTCCTTCGTGTGCCAGGTCTCGCATAACCTCCAGAACCTCACCTACCATCTGTGGATCCAGTGCAGATGTGGGCTCATCAAAGAGCAGGATTTCCGGTTCCATAGCAAGTGCTCTTGCAATTGCCACACGCTGCTTCTGACCGCCGGAAAGCTGTTTCGGCTTAGCATTAATATATGGTGCCATTCCAACCTTTTCCAAATAATACAGTGCTTTTTTCTCAGCCTCTTCTTTACTTTTTTTCAGGACCTTTTCCTGACCGATGGTACAGTTTTTCAAGGCAGTCATATTGTTAAACAGGTTAAAGTTCTGGAAAACCATTCCTACCTTGGAACGATACTCAGGGACATTTACATTTTTACTGGTAATGTCTGTTCCATGATAGTTTATCTCACCGCCGGAGGGTGTTTCCAACATATTCAGGCAGCGAAGCAAAGTGGATTTACCGGAACCGGAGGGTCCGATAATACAGGTTACATCACCAGCGCTTACAGAGAAGTCGATGTCGCGCAGAACCTGATTACTTCCAAAGGCTTTTCCCAGATGCTTTACTTCAAGAATTTTTTCACTCATGATCATTTCTCCTCCTTCTTTTTCGGATAAGAATACAGACCACTTGTGTGCGTCAGTGTATCCGTTGTCGCCAAATCATAGTTCTGCGGTCCTTCCATTTTATGTTCCAGGAGACGAAGCAGTCTGGAGCAGGCAAATGTGAGAATGAAGTACATTACCATAGCAATGGTGAATGCCTCAAAGTAGGTGTAGTAAGCGCCTGCCACGCCTTTTGTGGTGTAGAAAAGCTCTACGATTCCGATGATGGAAAGTACACAGGTATCTTTGATGTTAATGATCAGGTTGTTGCCGATCTGAGGCATAATATTTCGCAGAGCCTGTGGAAGGATTACGTTTATCATGGTCTGCACATGGGTCATTCCAATGGCCTTAGCAGCCTCGGTCTGGCCTTCGTCAACGGAAAGAATTCCGCCGCGGACAGTTTCTGCCATGTAGGCTCCGGTGTTGATGGACACTACGAAAAATGCGGCAAACCACATGGACATGTTAATGTTAAACAGGTAGGCACTTCCATAGTAAATGAACATGGCCTGAACCATCATAGGGGTTCCGCGGAAAAATTCCACGTAGCAGGCCATGATAAATTTCAGGATTCCTACCAGGATTTTCTTGGCCTTTGAATCTCTTTGATCTACCGGGATTGTCTGGATAATTCCAACTATAAAGCCAATGAGGCACCCTAAAAAGGTGCCTACAATTGCTATGATCATTGTATTTCCGGCGCCTGACAAAAAAGAGGTGCCGTATTGCTGGAGCAGATACTGAATCCGTCCCCAGAAGGTTTCAGGAAGCATCGTTTTTTCTCCTCCTTGCTACATTATTCGGATAATGGCTGTACGGAAATTGCCTCGTCCATCATCTTGGTGTAATCGTCCTCTGTCATTTTGTCCAGAACACTGTTCAGTGCATCCAGAAGTTCGGTGTTGCCTTTCTGTACGGAAATACCAATGTTGATATCTTCGTCAGATACATCGAAGGCTCCGTCTGTGCCGGAGAAATCAAGGAGTTTGAAATCCGGGTAAGCTACGCATGCAGCCATTCCGGTTGGCATATCGGTTACAACGGCATCGCATTTGCCAGACTCCAAAGCAACCAGCATAGCCGGTGCACTTTCCTGTGCAGGCAGGATGTTTGCATCTTCAATCTGCGGCAGGCAGGAATCATACCAGATGGTGTTCTGCTGGGAAGTACAGGTTACGCCTTTTAAGTCTGCTACGCTTGCTGCATCAGCGTAATCTCCATCACTTTTTACCAGTGTGATAATGGAGGCGTAGTAATATGGCTCTGTGAAATCTACCATCTGCTGACGCTCAGATGTAATTGACTGTCCTGCAATAACACAGTCAACTTTTCCGGACTGTACAGCAGGTACCAGAGAATCCCAGTCCAGCTTTACGATTTCCAGGTCATAGCCCAGCTCGTCGCAGATATGTTTTGCCATCATGACGTCATAGCCATATGCGTAGTCAGAGCTTCCTGAAATGGGAACTGCTCCGTTGGAATCATCTGGCTGAGTCCAGTTGTATGGAGCATAACTGCACTCCATAGCTACTTTTAATGTTTTCTTTTCTTCTGCCTGTACCATTGTAAGTCCAAGTCCCTGCATTGCAGTTACTGTAACCGCAGCTGCCATAAGACCACTTGTCATTTTTCTCCATAAATAGTTCTTCTTCATGTTTGTTTCCTCCTCTTAATAGCCTTTTATTAATCATATAACATGAGGTTTTTCGCCCCTTTTTCTTGTTTCAGGGTAAAAAAAATGCAATGGCGGCGTTATCTTGCTAACGCGCCATTGCGTTGTAGTTCATATTACTCTTGTTTGTGGGAGAAGTCAAGAGGGGAAACGGAATACATTTTAAATTCTTTTCCATAAATAAAAGACATTTTCAGCAAACGAAAGGTCTGCTCCACGGCAGCTGTCATGTTCCTTATTGCAGTGGCAGGGGACATGGCGGCTTCCAATGTGGTTACCTGACGCAGTATGGGAAAAAAGGCGTCTATTCCGGCTTGGTTGCATGCAGCGGCATCCTCAGTGACTGCGCCAGAGAAGGCGATGACGGGCTTGCCGTACTTTTTGGCAAGTCGGGCAATGCCGATAGGAGCTTTGCCCATTACAGTCTGGCCGTCAAGGCGCCCTTCACCTGTAATTACAATGTCAGCAGCTTTTATTGCTGATTCGATTCCGATTTCTTCCAGAACAATGTTGATTCCGGGTTCAAGCTTTCCATGAAGAAATGCACGGAATGCAAAACCAAGACCTCCCGCCGCACCGCAACCTGGATAATCTGAGTTGTAATTTTTACCAATATCAGCGAGCTTCCAGCCTGCGTCCACAGATAAATTTTTACCTTTAACGCGTACCTTTACTTTCATTAAATCAGGATTATCTTGCAGTTCTTTCTCAGCTACATTTTCTTTTCGTTCTGGCTCCAACTCATCATTACCAGCGTTCTGAAAATATTCTGCTGTTATTTCCGCATATTTCTCCATCCACTGATCCATCTGCTCTGCCATTTCCGGGGTTGCACCCTTTTGCGGGCCGAAAATATGGCTGCAGCCGTTTTCGCCGCATAAGGGATTATCTACGTCACAGGCAATTCGAAAATCACAGTCTTTCAGTTCTGGCAGCATATGCTCGCAGTTGATTGCCGCCAGATTTTCCACACCTCGAGCTCCAAACGGTACCTGTTTTCCACCTTCATCCAGAAATTCTGCACCTAATGCCTGAAGCATGCCGACTCCGCCATCGTTGGTTGCACTTCCGCCAATTCCGATAATAAAATGACGGCAGCCTTTTCCTATTGCGTCTTTTATCACTTCACCAACACCGTAGGTTGTAGTGTTCAGCGGATTGCGAAGCTCCGGTTGAACCAGAGTAATCCCAGCTGCTCCTGCCATTTCTATAATTGCAGTTTTCTCTTCCACAATCCCATACTCACAAATCACAGGCTTCCCCAGCGGTCCTGTCACCTTTACTTTTTCCAGTCTGCCTCCAAGCCCTTTCGCCAAAGCCTGTACCGTTCCCTCGCCGCCATCTGCTAACGGATACACGATCGTTTCCGCATCTGTAAACACTCTCCGAATCCCTTTCTCTGCTGCCTCTCCCGCCTCTATAGAATCCATACTTCCTTTAAATGAATCAATTGCAATCACTGCTTTCATAAACTGTCATCCCCTTTTTCAGTCCTATCCACTCGTATATGGTGGAGCCTGCGTTTATATTAACATATCTTCTTCTGTACATCCTCAAATTTATTATATTTTTCCTGATATCACAAATCTCTGTATTCCCAAATTTAACCAAATAACTGCTTCCAAAACATTTATAGTTGACATTATGATATCTAAATGATATCATATCAATATCCAAAGGCAATATAAGACAGCTATTCCGTATCATAGCTGTCACATACATTCAGGGATATCTGTTATAATCGTTATCCCGGTCAGGAGGCTTATTATGCAGGAAAAAGTTTTGGATAACAAGAAAAATGGTATGGGTATGATGGTATTGTTTATTCTGCTTTACGTAGCAGCTGCTGCCTTTACTACAATCGGTGCCATGTTTTACTGGATTCCATTGGTGGTCATTGGAATTATTTGGCTATCCCTGGGATGGATTCCCTTTTGCGGATTAAAAGTGCTGAAGCCACAGGAAGCTCTGGTACTTACTTTGTTTGGTAAGTATGTGGGAACTCTGAAGAACGATGGTTTCTACTGGGTAAATCCGTTCTGTACAGCAGTGAACCCGGCAGCGAAGACCAAGCTGAATCAAAGTGGAGATGTAGACGGAGGAAACACTGCCAAGTCAGTTCTGACTCTCGCAGCAGCAGGAACCACTGCTTCTGCAAGCAGCTCTTACGTAAACAAGAAGATTTCCCTGAAAATTATGACTCTTAACAATAACCGTCAGAAAATCAACGATTGTCTGGGTAACCCGGTGGAGATTGGAATTGCAGTTATGTGGCGTGTAACTGACACAGCAAAAGCAGTTTTCAATGTTGACAACTACAAGGAATACCTTTCTCTGCAGTGCGACAGCGCACTTCGTAATATTGTAAGAATTTATCCTTATGATGTGGCTCCTAATGTAGATACTACCGGCGACGGAGTTGCGGACGAAGGAAGCCTTCGCGGTTCCAGTGAGATCGTAGCCGGACGTATTCGTGACGAGATTCAGCAGAAGGTTGCAGAAGCAGGTCTTGAGATCATCGAGGCACGTATTACATATCTGGCTTATGCACCTGAGATTGCTGCAGTTATGCTGCAAAGACAGCAGGCATCTGCTATTATTGATGCCAGAAAGATGATCGTAGACGGTGCTGTTGGTATGGTAGAAATGGCGTTAGAACGGTTGAATGAGAATAACGTGGTGGAGCTTGACGAGGAGCGGAAGGCTGCCATGGTTTCCAACCTTCTGGTAGTGCTGTGCGGCAATCATGATGCGCAGCCGATTGTGAATTCGGGAAGTCTTTATTAATGGCTGATACCAGACCGAAGAAACAGATTCCCCTCAGGCTGTCTGCCAAGCTGTATGACCAGATTGCAGCCTGGGCTGAGGATGATTTCCGCTCCGTAAACGGTCAGATTGAATATCTGCTTACCGAATGTGTCCGGCAGCGCAAAAAGAACGGAAAATATGTTTCCGATACAATGGATGAACCGCCGGAACTGGATATTGAATGAATTTCATATTTTTCAGAACAGGGAGTGCCCAAAACTGCACTCCCCTTTTTCTTATCCTTACTTATTTTCAAACATATGCTTCATCCAATCCCCAGCCAGCTGGATCCAGCTTTCGCATTCGGGCTGGATACCGTAGCCGTTGGGGCAGGCGGTTTCTGCAGTGGCAAGGCCAAGGCCGTGACCGCCTACTGGATAAATATGCAGCTCTGCCGGAATATCCAGTGCATGAAGTGCCTGGAAAAACAGCAGGGAATTCTCTACCGGAACGGTGTCATCCGGAGCGGTATGCCACAGGAAAGTCGGCGGTGTATCCTTGCTGACACTATATTCCAGCGATAAAAATCTGCGCTTCTCTTCATCTACATAGTCCTCGCCAAGAACTTTTTCAAAAGATCCCTGATGAGCCTTTTCCCCGGAAGTGATAACCGGATAGCTAAGCATCAGTCCATTAGGACGGAATTTCCCGGCATCCATTCCCAGAGCCTCCGCTACAAATGGCTTGTTCCAGAACACTCCAAGACTTGCTGCCAAGTGTCCTCCTGCGGAAGATCCCTGAACTACGATCTTGCCTGTATCAATATGCCACTTTTCTGCATTTTCACGAAGCATTGCAACTGCTGTGGCAAGCTGCAGAAGTGCTTCCGGGAACCGTGCCGGAGCTACGCTGTAGCGCAGAATTGCCGCATGATAGCCCATAGCCATAAACTTAACAGCCAGCGCCTCCGCCTCACGATCTGAAGTCATCTCATATCCGCCTCCCGGACAAATCAAAACAACCGGCCTCTTTCTCCCCAAATCAATCTCCGGTGAATTATCCAGGAAATAAGTGAACAAATTTGCCTTAAATTCTGAGTCCTTTAACTGGATTTCTATTTTTTCATGAATCATTGGTACAGCCTCCTATATATTGAATGATTTTTCAAACATAATTCTAACCCTATCTTAATACCAATTCATTAAAAATCAAGGGAAAATTGACACTCTGCGGAATGTTGCGACGACCTGCGGTGAATATACATTGCAAACGCACGTCCAGCAATCCACCGTCAATTTTCCAACAACATAACCCCTTTTGCCTCCAGCGTCACCACCGTTCCGCCTTCATACTGCTCCCCAGTAAGCAGATCTTTCCGCGCCTCATTCAGCACAAATACAGTCTCCTCATCATTATGGTTCAGCACAAACATCACGCCTTTTCCATCTTTAAACCTCTCCGTTGCCTCAACTCCCTCCGGAGCCTCCAGAACCGGAGAAATCCCTTTTTCTTCCATACGCTCCCGCATAAACATCCGGTAAAATTCCTGTGAAGACCGGGTTCCCACATAATACGCCTTTCCAGCCCCAAAGCTGTTTTCCGTAATCACAGGCGTGCCCGCGTAAAAATCTTCTTCATAAGAAGCCAGCTCTCTGGCCCCCTCCAAATGCATCAGATCACACAGCAAAGACGCCTCACAGGAAACACCGCCATACATAAAGTGATTTCTCTTATCCCGGGGAAGGGCATCGGACTCCTCCACCCAGATTCCCAGAATATCACGCAACTTTCCCGGATAGCCCCCTGTAATAACCAGGTCATGCTCATCCACAATGCCGCTGAAATAAGAAGTAATAAACGTGCCGCCCTTCTTCACAAACTGGCGGATCTTCTCATCCGTATTTCCCTTTGTCATATAAAGAAGAGGTGCGGTCACTACTTCATACTGCTCCAGATCGTCCTCCACGCCAATAATGTCCACTGCATAATTCTGTTCCTCCAGCGCCCTGTAATATAGAAAAACCTCGTCCAGATATTTCAGATCACGGCTCGGGCCGGCAGAGTACTCAATTGCCCACCAGTTGTCCCAGTCAACCAGAATCGCTGCCTTTGCCCGGCTTCTGGCACCCAGAGTCTTATCCCCAAGCTGCTGCAGTTCCTTTCCAAGCTGGGAAATTTCACGGAAAACTCTGGTATTCTCTGTCCCAACATGGTCAATCACTGCACCATGATACTTTTCACATGCACCAATGGAACGTCTCATCTGGAAAAACAGCACCGCATCTGCCCCATGCGCCATTGCCTGATAGCTCCACAGACGCATAACTCCAGGACGCTTCAGTGCATTATACGCCAGCCAGTTGGTCACACTTGGCGTCTGTTCCATCAGCACAAAAGGCTGTCCCCCTTTGATTCCCCGCATCAGGTCATGATTCATGGCAATTCTGGAGTAAGGATCTTCATTTGCCGGATAATTGTCCCATGAGATAAAATCCATGGATTTTGCCCACATCTGATAATCCAGCGGCTTATAAAATCCCATGAGATTAGTTGTAATTTTGGCATCCGGAACCACAGAACGGATTGCCGCAGCCTCTGCCTGGTAACATTTCAGCATCCCTTCTGAATTGAAACGGCGGTAGTCCAGGGAAATCCCCTGAAAAGTAGTGCGGTCTGGCTCAAAATGTTCACTCAGCATATTTGGCAGCACAATTTCGTCCCAGTCATAGAAGGTATGTCCCCAAAAGCTGGTATCCCAAGCTTTATTTACTTCCTCAATGGTGCCGTATTTTTCCTTCAGCCAGACCCGGAACTGCTTTTCGCAGTTTTCACAGTAGCACTCTCCGCCATACTCATTGCAGATGTGCCAGCCAATCACGCACTCCCGTTCTCCATACCGCTCTGCCAGCTTTTTCGCCAGAAGAACAGAATACTTCTGATAGGTTGGACTGTTCTGGCAGGAATTGTGGCGGCTTCCAAATTTTCGCTTCATGCCGCTAAACTCGGTGCGCAAAATATCTGGGTGGCGTTTCGCCATCCACGCCGGATGAGCCGCTGTAGAGGTGGCAAGGAAAACCTTCAGCCCATTTGCCTCCACCAGATCCATGATCTTATCCAGTTTTTCAAAATTATAAGTATCCTCACTTGGCTGCAAAGCTGCCCAGGAAAATACATTCAAGGTTACCTCATCAATTCCCGCCAGCTTAAAAAGCCGCATATCCTCTTCCCAGATTTCCTCCGGCCACTGCTCCGGGTTGTAATCTCCGCCATATAAAACTTTATTGATTCTGCTGTCCTGAAACATTTTTTCTCCTTTTCAAATATGCCGCATTTAGTTTACATAATTCTAGTTTTCCAAATTTAAATAATCTCCATTATAAACAAAAGCAGGAGAACCCCTTTACGGATCCCCCTGCCCTCGTTTATAAATCCGGCATTTATTTCATTCTGATTTCAACTACTGCCTTGCACTGCAAATCTGCTCCAATTATCTTTATTCTTCCGGAGCCTCAGTAACCTCAGCCTCAGCTGTATCTGCACTATCTGCTGCTGTATCGATCCCTGCAGATGTATCAGCTTCCGCACTGTCATCTGCACTTCCGTCTGCAGTCTCTTCAGCAGCTGCATCAGTTCCGTGCTCTTCCTCATACTGTTTTACAGTAGCTACGCGGGCATCGTTCTGAGCCTTTGCGCACTCCATGTCATAATCCAGTACAGTCTGATAATCCAGGCCTTCCAAAGTATCCTGCATTTCTGCAAGAAGAGAATTAAACTCATCTTCATTGGACGCAAATACCATCTTCCAGGAATAATCTACGATAGAAGCCTTACACTGACCGCGAAGCGTACTAATCTGAGAGTCTTCCTCAGGTACTGCATATCCGCTTCCAGGTGCCACCAAAATCTGGTCATGGCTTGTAAGGTAATCCATTGTTGTCTCTGCTCCCGTCTGAGTTTTCCAGTCAGCGTAGAGAGTATTGTCCTGATTTTCAAGAACAGAACTCCAGGTTGTATAATCATAACAGATTCCAGTTTCCGGATTCACATCAAGCTGGTTTACTGCTTTGTAATTCAATGCGGAAACACCATCTTTCCATGTACCACCGCCCCATTCGTCCGGAACATTTACAGTCTCACCATAAAGAGCCTGTTTACCAAAATCTGTAATAACCGGCTCACCATCTTTCATTTCCCAGGTAAGGCCTTCTGGCCCACAAGTACTTGCTGTCTGTGCACAGGATTCCATGATTCCCTCCGGAGAATACAGCCAGTCAATAAAATCTGCCAGTCTCTGCGGATCCTCTGCTTTACTTCCAATCATAATTCCAGCATTTCCACCGTTTCCGTTGACCTGACATCCATAAGAGAAAATACATTCATCTGCGATTGGAGCAAGCATGAAGCCTTTTCCCTCAGCTTTATTGGCATCTGTATTGTACGCAGACTGACCGAGCCATGGATATGGGGAAAACAAGATCTGTCCGTCCTGATATTTTGCAAACAGAGTGCCATAATTCTGAGTTGTAGATTCCGGATCTACAAGTCCCATCTGATTTGCCTCAAACAGGAATTTCAGAGACCTTACATATGCAGAATCACTGTCAATAAAGCTCTGATAATCAGAACCGTCTGCTTTTGCAAGCACGAAACCGATCTCATCATATCCATAAAGGCTTGCTTCCGGCTTTGCATTTGACATCAGGTTTCCATCCCAGTCCTTGAACAGGGAAATGGCATAAGTCTGTTTTCCGCTGTCGCTTGTAGGTACTGCTTCCTGCATTTTCTGAAGTGCCGGAAGAAGATCCTCCAATGTGTTCAGTTCCGGATATCCGGCTGCCTTGTATGCATCCCATCTGAGATAAGCGCCATAGTTTGGCTCAAGACCTTCTGAAGAGGTTGTCGGGGAGTTACTGGAAGATTCAGAAGGAATTGCCCAGATTCCATCTTCTTCTACAAGCTGACTCGTTGTTTCAATTGCGCTGTCATATCTGTGAACGTTCTCAGCATCCTTCAGGTAATCTGTCATATCAATAACCAGACCAGCTGTTACCAGGTTCTGAAGACGTCCATTTCCGCATCCTGTAATAATCAGGTCACCAAGGTCTCCTGCCGCAGAACGTGTCTGGAAAAGAGTATCACCGCCGCCGGCTACGTTCTGTGCAATAATATTCAGTTCCATATTGAATTTGTCTTTTACGATTTTTGCAAACCAGCCAGACTGGATTCCCTGATAGTTTGCCATGCTGTCAAATACATCAACTGTAATAAAGTCCTTGTATTTGGAGTTTCCTTCGGTCTCGCCATCACTGCTGTCCGCACTTTCTGTGCTGTCGCCTGCTGTGCTTTCTACGGCAGTGCTTTCTGTGGAATCACTGTTGTCAGAACCGCAGCCTGCCAGAGTTCCGGCAATAAGTGCTGCACTAAGCATGCGCTGATTGCTTTTCTTTTCATGTTTTCCATCCTCCATTGATGTTTTCATTTTACTTGCTATGTATAAGTTTGTCACTTATTTTTTATCAACCTTTTACAGAACCGATCATAATACCTTTGACAAAGAATCTCTGGAATAATGGGTAAATAAACAGGATCGGAAGTACAACGATTACGGATACGGTCATACGGATTGAGGTCGGGGTCTGCTGAGTGGCAATGGCCGCCATATTCAGTGCACCGCCGGTACTGTTCTTAACCATTGTTGCAAGGGAACTTGCCTGGTTGATGTAGGTGTACAGAAGATACTGCAGAGAGTAAAGCTTCTGATCGGTAATGTAGATCAGGGTATCCTGGAAAGAGTTCCACTGTGCAACTGCCGCGAAAATAGCAACGGTTGCAAGGATCGGGGTACAAGCCGGAAGAATGATCTTGTAGAAAATCTTAAAGGTTCCGGCTCCGTCAATCTCAGCAGCCTCCTGTAAAGCCTTTGGAATGGATTCCACATAGGTTTTAACCAGAATAATGTTGTACGGCTGCACAATTGCCGGAAGAATGTAAACCCAGAAGGTGTTGTTCAAATGCAGGGTTTTCATGGTGATAAACATTGGAATCAGACCTGCGTTAAAATACATGGTGATTACAATTACACGATACCAGAAGCTTCTTCCCCACATTTTTTCCTGCGTAAACATGAACCCAAGGAACGCACTTGCCAGTACGGTAAGTCCGGTTCCCAGCACGGTTCTTGCCACGGAGATCAGCGCCGCAGTAGAAAGACCGGAAAGCTGAAGTACCTGCTTGTAATTTTCAAAATGGATTCCTTTTGGAATCAGGGTAATCAGACCGTTGGCACTTAAATCGTTGGCACTGATGGTGTTAATGATCAGATAATAAAACGGATACAGGCAGATCAGTGTCAAAAGGCCAAACAGCAGATAGTTAAATACGTTAAAAACCTTATCGGAAGCAGACAGAGGTTTTTTCTTTTCTTTAAATACAACTTTTTCTTTCATCTCTTTCTCCTTCCTTTTAGATAATGGATTCTCCACGGGTCTTCTTGGAAACAAAGTTTACAACGAACAGCAGTACCACACTTACCACACTCTTCAGCATACTGATCGCAGTTGCAAGGGAAAGGCTTGATCCGGTCATACCGATGTTATATACGTACAGGTCAAGCACCTGGATATGAGCCTTGTTGAAAGAGTTCTGGAATACGAAATACTGGTCCATACCATTGTTCAGGAAGTTTGCTACGGAAAGCATCAGCATTACGAAGTAGGTTGGAAGCAGCGCCGGGAATGTAATGTGAAGCATGAGCTGGAAGCGGTTTGCTCCATCCACTCTTGCAGCTTCGTACTGTTCCTGGTCAATTCCTGTGATAGATGCCAGATACATGATCGCGCCCCAGCCAAGGCCTTTCCATGTATTCCACAGAAGCATTGTCAGCCATGTGTGGGAATCACTGTCCAGGAATTTAATTGGTTCGGAAATCCAGCCAAGGTTCTGCAGTAAGGTGTTTACCATACCAGTGTTGGAAAACAGACAGAACGCAACGGAATATACCATAACCCAGCTGATGAAGTTCGGCAGGGTTGTCAGGGTCTGTACCATTGTTTTGAACCATTTGCACTTGATCTCATTTAATAAAATTGCGAAGAACAGCGGGAGCATAGAAGTTGCAATTCCCAGCAAGCTCATTGCAAAGGTGTTCTTCATAACCTGGATCATCTGAGCAACCTGTGTCTTATTTCCAAATAGCATCTTAAACCACTGCAGTCCTACAAACTCGCATTTGCTAAGTGGAAGCGGCGGTTTGTAATCGTAGAATGCATAAATCCAGCCATGCAATGGGAAATAAGAAAACAGAAATACTAAAATTACAAAAGGTATGATCATAAGAGTCAGTTTCTTGTTTTTCTTAGAACCTTTTGGTGTTGCGGTTTTTGCCGCGGATGTAGCTTTCGCCATCTGTTTTTTCCCTCCTTCTTTTTAAAGATCTGTTTACCGCAAGTTGCAGCCAGCTGCTGCTTCTGCGTTCACAGCTCTCTTTTAGCTGTTGTCATGGTAGCACTAATTTTTATTGGAAAATACGGTGAAAATTTGACATGGTTTATGGAAATTTTAGAATTAATTCATAGACAAATGAGAAATCACTATTGCTGTACCCAAGATATGATTTTTACTGTAGACCGTAAAATTCTTTCTATATAATATGAGGGAGTAAGAACTCTAAATGAAACAATGTCATTAAGTAACATTGCTGAACAGTTGAGCTATTTACATCTGAATACTCTGGAGGTAAAACATTATGAAATTCAATCCCGACAGTCCATTTTTTCAGTTTATGAATTCTCTGGCGGCATTTATCGGACTGAACGTGATCTTTCTGATTACATGTCTGCCGATTTTTACCATAGGCCCGGCTCTGACGGCACTTTATACGGTAACCTTGAAAGAAGCACGCAAAGAAGGCGGATACATTTTCTCCACCTACTTCAAAGCATTCAAAGAAAATTTCCGCCAGTCTGCTGCGGCGTTTCTGATTCAGCTGGTTCTGGCACTTGTGTTTCTTTTTAATGCACATTTCTGGGGCGAACAGAATACCGTACTGGGAAATGCACTTATGTTTGTAATGACTGCACTTCTGGTGGTTCTTGCACTGACTTTTATGTACTGCTATCCTTTGATGGCAAGATTTGATAACACCCTGACGCAGTCCATGAAAAACGCATTTTTCGTTGCCATAACCCATCCTAAATTTACATTGGGGCTTGCGGGAATTTTGGCGGTATATCTATTCTTCTGCTTTGGATTTTCTGATTTTGCAAAGGTATTTATGATTTTGCTGGGATTTTCTTTTCTGGCATACTGCAATTCTATGCTGCTGATGAAGGTTTTTCAGGATTACGAAGAAGAACCTGTAGAATGTATTTTGGAAAAAGAATGATTTTTCTATGAGAAACAGCCTTCCGGAAAGATGTCGGAAGGCTGTTGATGTTTTGTTGAAGCGTATTTGCAAACTATGTTAGATTTCCAAGGTTCCCTGTCCGTAATAAGCATTCTCGCCATGTTTTCTGTAATAATGCTTATCCTGAAGCTCCTGCGGTGCCGGTTTCACATCTGGATTTATCAGCTCGCAGCGGGAAGCCATCTTGGCAACCTCTTCCAGTACAACTGCGTTGTGAACAGCTTCATGAGCATCTTTTCCCCATGTGAAAGGTCCGTGGTTCTTGCAGAGAACTGCGGGAACAGCTTCATAGTCTCTCTTCTTGAAATAATCTGCGATCAGGATACCTGTATTTCTCTCATATGCTTCTGCAATCTCGCTTTTATCCAGATTACGGACACATGGAACTTCTCCGTAAATGTAATCTGCATGGGTAGTTCCATAGCAAGGAATTGCGCGTCCTGCCTGTGCCCAGCTTGTAGCCCAGGAAGAATGGGTATGTACGATTCCGCCGATTTTCGGGAATGCATTGTAAAGCACTACATGAGTAGGTGTATCAGAAGATGGATTATATTTTCCTTCTACTTTATTTCCCTCTAAATCCACCACTACCATATCCTCTGGTGTCAGCTTATCATAATCTACGCCACTTGGTTTTATTACAAAAAGACCCTTTTCACGATCGATTCCGCTTACATTTCCCCAGGTAAAAGTAACCAGACCATATTTCGGCAGATCCATATTTGCTTTGTAAACTTCTTCTTTTAATTTCTCCAGCATAGTTGTGTCCTCCTTTGCACGTATACTATTATCTATACTATATCACTTGTACAGACGTATTTCCACTTGTATTTTGTATATTTCCGGTACTGTTTCATTATTGGCTGTAAAATAGCCAGCGGTCTGTTCCTATTATGTTTCAGCCTGGCTGCAAAATTTTTCTCTGCCTGGCAATACAATTGGCAATATATAGAAATCAGGCTTCTGTAAATTCTACCACAGCGTAGGGTTCGCCGCCTTCTGTGGAAAGGGCGACGGTAACTTTCCCGGTTTCCTGCTTCACTGACGGGTAAAAAATATCTCCCAGCAGTGCCTGTTTCTTGTACTCCGCTCTCATCTGACGGATCACAAAGCCCTCCGGCAGATAATCTGCTGCCATGCGGATATACTGGCAGTTGTTTACATGATGATGGGTGTCCAGATGGTGCTTCTGAATAGCAAAGGGTTCTTCCGCAGTCATGTTCTCCGGCAATGCAATTTTGCGCGGAGCATAATCCATGTCCAGTTTCTCATCCAGCACATAGCCTCTGGTATCTTCATCTGTAAGGCGTGCCGGCAGCCCGGTCTGGGTGTCAATATTTGTCCAGATGCTGTTCGCCCAGGATAAACGCTCCCCATCTTCTGTTTCCAGGGTAAAGTTACGCATTCCCAGGAAGCCCTTGAAACCATATGGGGCTGTGGTGGCAATGATGGATTCACCCATCTTGGGATAGCGTTCCACTATGATCTGCCAGGAAGAAAGTACCCAGGCTCTCTGGCGATTCTCAAGAACCTCCATTCCCTGTCCAATGCTTTCAGACTGGAATGTGCAGCAATCCTGATAATAATCCTGAATCCCCGGCAGGGTCAGGCATCCGTTCTCTCCTATTTCACTGTATCTAACACGGCCTTTAAAGCTGTAGCTCATATGATGTCAATCTCCTTTTTTTGCGTAGCGTAAAATCGCTTCCGTGACGGGAACCGCGAACTCCGCTTCGCTCCGTTTGCGTAGCGTAAAATCACCTCCGTAATTTTACTTCATTATATACCAAATTCTGTGACAATGGTATGAAAATATGGCGAACATTTGTGAAATTTTTCTTGATTTGGCATGCAATTCTGTGTACAATAAAGTTATAAAAACAAAACAGCGAACGCTTATATATGTCCATAATCCGGTTGGACGTTTCTACCAACTACCCTAATAGTTGTCTATAAGCTGCATGCGAGGAGGTGTGCAGGTGTAACATATTGCGGGTGGTTTTTTATTGGTCTGGCTTTGACTGAAACTGCACAGCCAAAAACTTCTTCCCATTATGCTTGGCACTTCTGTCGCGGAAAGGATGGTTTGATATGAAAAAAGAATTGTTTGCTTTAAAAGGTATGATCTGTTACAGCAAGAATCAGCGCGAAATGGTTTTCATGGAGGACTCCTATGTGGTCTGTGAAAACGGCATCTGCGCAGGTGTTTTTTCCCAGCTTCCAGAAGAATATAAGGATGTTCCAGTGGAAGATCTGGGCAACCGCCTGATTATCCCGGGATTTACAGACTTGCATCTTCATGCTCCCCAGTACGCTTACCGGGGAACCGGAATGGATCTGGAACTTCTGGACTGGCTGAATACCATTACCTTCCCACAGGAAGCACGTTATGCGGATCTTTCTTATGCGAAAAAAGCCTACTCTATTTTTGTAGATGATCTGAAGCACAGCTTTACCACAAGAGCCTGCATTTTCGCCACCCTGCACCGTCCGGCTACCGAACTTCTTATGGATATGCTGGAGGAAAGCGGTCTGGCAACTATGGTTGGAAAAGTAAATATGGACCGCAACGGCTCACCGGAGCTTCAGGAGGAAAGTGCGCAGGCATCTGCGGCGGATACCCGTCAGTGGCTGGAAGATATTAAGAGACGTTACGACCACACTTACCCCATTCTTACTCCACGTTTTACCCCATCCTGTACGGACGAACTGATGACGGAACTTGGTAAAATTCAGAAAGAATATCACGTTCCTGTGCAGTCACACCTGTCTGAGAATTTCGGGGAAATCGCATGGGTGAAGGAGCTTTGCCCAACCAGCCGATTTTATGGGGACGCTTATGACATGTTTGGACTGTTCGGAACGAAAAATGCAGAAAGCGAACTTGATTACACAGCAGCGTCCGCAAACAGCAATTCCTGCCCCACAATTATGGCGCACTGCGTCCACTCCACAGACGAGGAAATTCAGATGATCAAGGATCAGGGTGTTTACATTGCTCACTGTCCGGAATCCAATACCGACATTGCGTCCGGCATCGCGCCAATCCGCCGTTATCTGGACATGGGCCTTCACGTAGGCCTTGGCACTGACGTTGCTGGAGGTTTCTCCCTCTCCATGTTCCGCGCCATCGCCGACACCATCCAGGTATCCAAGCTCCGCTGGAGATTAATGGACCAGAACCTGGCTCCTGTCACTCTGGAAGAGGCCTTTTACATGGCCACCATCGGCGGCGGTTCCTTCTTCGGAAAAGTAGGAAGCTTCGAGAAAGGCTACGAATTCGACGCTATGATCCTGGACGACCACAACATCCGCCACCCCCAGGAAATCTCCACCCGCGATCGACTGGAGCGACTGGTCTACCTGTCCGATGACCGGAATCTGGTCGGAAAGTATGTGCAGGGACGGAAGGTAATTTAACATTCAAAACATCTTGACATTTTATTAAATATTGATAATATAAAAAAAGAAACGAGTTTTACAACCGTACAGCTATTGCTCAAGCGGCCAGCTCGTTTCTTTTTTTTCTTTATATATTTGTGGGAATTTTTACCAAAGTTTTTTCTATTTTCACCACAAAAAAACGAGCCAGGATTTCGAAATCCCAGCTCGCTTTTCACCTTGCCTTCATGAATTATTTTTCCAAATATTCTCTAATTCTATCAATATTGTACAAAGGAATGTTGGTCATCCATTCCTGTCTCCGATAATCCGACATTGATGTTCTTACTGCGTATTTCGGCTTATATTTTTCACAAAAAGCTTTAAGACTTTTTGCCCGTAAATTTTCTTCTGCCTTTACTTCCAATGGAACAATAGAGGTTCTTCCCTGTAAGAGAAAGTCAATTTCTCCACTGGAATTTGCTGCAGAATAATAGTATGGCTCTATACAATCCAGTGCGACCAGTTGTTGTAAAACATACTGTTCTGTTAATGCACCTTTAAATTCTGTAAAGATACGATTTCCATCAATAATTACCTGCGCGTTTATGTCTGTCATGGCCATCAACAGCCCCACATCCAGGAGATACATTTTAAAAACATCCAAATCCAGATATGCCTTCAGCGGAAGTGCAGCTTTCCCTGCCCTCTGTACCTTATGAATAAGTCCGCAATCCAAGAGCCATTGTATTGCCAACTCAAAGTCTTTCGCTCTGGCACCTTTCCGCACCTGTCCATAAATGTACTTTTTATTTTCCTTTGCAAGCTGCATAGGAATTGAATTCCACACCAGATTTAGCCTTGGAACTAAAGAAATTTCAGCATGTTTCGAAAAATCCTGCTGATAATAGTTCAAAAGGTTCTTCTGTATCTCTCTGACACGGTTAAAATCTTTGGTTTCCGCATATGTCTGTACTACTTCCGGCATACCTCCTACATAATAGTACTCCCGTAACCGATCTATATACTTGGACTTGAACATAGTCACCATATCGGTATCTGGTCCCTGCAGAATTTCTACAAAACGTTCTTCTCCCAGAGCACATAGAAATTCCTGAAATGTTAACGGATGTAAATCCATAAAATCCACTTTACCAACCGGGAAAGACGTTCCTTTGTGCAGTGCTACACCAAGAAGGGAACCAGCTGCCACGATTGCATATTCAGGTGCATTCTCACAAAAATATTTTAAGGAAGATAATGCCTTTGGAACTTCCTGCACTTCATCAAATATCAGCAGTGTATTTTGGGCATCAATAGAGATTCCTGTTTCCGCACTGATTGCCAGCACAATTCTCTCTATGCTGATTTCCCCTTCAAACACTTGCTGCATTCTTGTATTACTATCAAAATTTACATAAGCAACATTCTCAAAACAGGTTCTTCCAAACTCTTTCATCAGCCATGTTTTTCCCACTTGCCTGGCACCCCGGATAATCAAAGGTTTTCTGTTTGGTTTGGTTTTCCACTCTTTTAATTTTTCCAATGCAAAGCGTTTCATCTATTTCCCTCCCCATTGATTGTGTTAAATATCCATATGAATATTATATCCTGCTCTTTTCATTTTATTACCATCTCATGCTTGAGTCAACACTTTTAAGGCTGAGTTTATGTTGTAGCAAAACATTTTTAAGGTCGAGAATATGTATTATTAGAACATTTTTAAGGTGATATCATTATTCTGCAAGGATTCTACCCAAATTTTTCTATGGCTACGGCAACTGAAGTCAGACAAAATATACCGCGCAGTATTGGAAGAATTATTGTCGATTTTGATAGCATAAGAAACGAATATTTACTGGAAGATATAAAGAAATACGGAAAGCAAATTTATTAACCGATATAACATTTTGGGGAAGATTGCCGCAGAGCAAACACTTCTGCGCTGCCGCAAATCTCTAATTATTCCCTTTCCAGATACCCCCGTATCCGTTCTTCGTTCATATTCTCCCCGATCACAATCACCACTTCCTGGCCTACAGAAATTGGCCTCAGGGAAAATTCCTTGCGGGTGGCGTTGAGCTCCAGCCACTGGGCTCCATGGTCAGGAACGCCAGCTGGCGTCTTTGCCTCCTCATCACAGCTAGTATCCACCTGCTCAGCCAGCTTCACGAATCCCTTAATTCGAAAAACATCCCCGCACTTCGAATCTTCCAGGATCTCATGGGCCGCCTTTTCCAGCTTCTCCTCCGAAATTTTCAGTTCCATAAAATACAGTGACTGGAATCCCTCTTTCTCATCAAAGCACTGCTTCTCAAAGTCCTCCATCACATACCCACTGTGAAAAATCCTCTGGAAATCCTCATCCGTAAACTGCTCCCAATCTTTACATAGCACGTCCTGTTCTGTAAAACGCCGCTTGCACTTCACGCTCTCCAGTGCCCGGTTCAAATGCTCCACCGTTCCCGTAATTTCCTCTGCGGACGCCTCCTGGCTTTTACTCAGAACAATGCATCCGGCATCCGCTGCCTCAGATGCCAGCAGATATTCCGCCTGTGGCTGTAGCTTCTTCTCCAGCCTTGCGTCAAGAATGGTGATTACATTTCCAATCTGATACCATTTGTCCAACGGTTCTTCATAAAGCGCATCAAAAAATTCATCCACATCAAAAATTCCAGACGGCTCGATCAGCACCCGGTCATAACCGCACATTCCCATTGCGATCAGCTTGGTCTTAAACCTTCTTCTGTGGCAGTCCTTGTCACATCCGCCGGAAACCATTTCCAGCTCGCAATTCTCGCCTTCCAGATCATGAAGCAGCATCATATCCACATTCACTGCCCCGAAATCATTTTCCAGAATCCCAATATTCTGCCCCTGCTTCATCAGCCAGGATGCATATTTCTTTATAAATGTAGTTTTCCCTGAGCCAAGAAAACCTGTAATTAAGTCAACCTTTACCATTGTAGATTACCTCTTATCAGCCATATAATTATATTTTAGTCCAACATTTCGTTTTTTCTTAATTTTCCCACTCTTGTTATACCATTCACAACATTA
Source organism: Ruminococcus sp. AF31-8BH (assembly GCF_003460605.1). Classification (GTDB taxonomy): domain Bacteria; phylum Bacillota; class Clostridia; order Lachnospirales; family Lachnospiraceae; genus Blautia_A; species Blautia_A acetigignens. Next base: position 58,298 of record NZ_QTVN01000008.1, on the reverse strand, counting down.
TTTGGAAAGGATTTTTCCACAATATGAGAAATATTCTTCCACAAATAAAAGAAGCCTCCGAGATTCATGCCTGATCCCGGAAGCTTCTTTTATTTATTGCTTCTTTTCCGTGCAATTTTTATTATTTTTTACTGAATCGTAACCTGTGTATAAGGTGTCAAAGTAACGCTTAATAAACCATCATAGAATGCCTCTGGATCCTCTGGCTGCATAAATCCGGTACCATACCAAAATCGCGTCCTTCATAACCGCTGTTTGCTGCGTACATTCTTGCATATAATGTTGTGGAAAGCTTAATGGTCAGTGTGTTTTCTCCAGAAACAAGATATCCGCCAAGATCCACTCTGTCACTTGCATTATTTGCATCCAGAGCAGTTCCATTAATTGTGATCTCACCGATCTGATCCTTTCCATAAGTTACATCCAGGTATGCTCCGGTTGTATCGCTCCAATCCTCTGGTAAAGTAAAGGTTGTCGTATACTCACCAACACCGGAAACATAAAGCATATCGGTTACGCCCAGCTCATTCAGCTGGTCTTCTGTAGCTGCAATATCTTTCCACTTACCAAGCTTCTGCTCGCCAAAATCAACGTCTGTGATCTTGCTTACACTTGGATCATTTTCATCCTCTCCAGGTCCATAGCTGTGAATGAGCAGATTCCAGGAAGCATCTGTAAGATCCAGAGTATCCAGTGTCTTTTCCACATCTGCAGAAGCTTCTTCACTAAGAACAGCCTCCCCCTTAAGGCTTTTTCCATTTGGTTTTGTTCTATGGTTATTTTTTATGGTAATACGAACATTATCACATATTTTTTGTGAAATCTACCCATTTTCGCAACTGGTCTTTTTCAGGCGCAACTGGAAACGCACAAGTAATCTTATACGTTTGACTTTTTATAAGTAATTTTATACAATATCGTTATCCATTTACGCATTCCCAGCATGCAGCATTTACGAACAGAAAGAAGGAATTTTATCCATGCATATTTTTATCTGTGATGACGACCGGATATTTGCAGACAAATTTGCAGAACTGGTTAAATAAGAACTACATAAACATCAGATTGATACAGACATCCATACCTTTTTATCTGCATCCGCACTCACAGATGCCTTTCAGAAAAAGCAGCCCTGTGATATTCTTTTTCTGGATATTGATATGCCCGAAACCAATGGAATTGATCTGGCTGTTTCCTTAAAAGCATACGAGATTAAGCCTTATCTTATTTTTGTCTCCACTGTGGAAAGCCTTGTATACCAGACCTTCAAGGTAAATCCTTTTTGGTTTATCCGCAAGCGTTTCTGTGAATCGGAATTACCGGAAGTTATCACTGCACTGCTGGCAGATATGCGCATCCATCTGCTGGAAACGATTACCCTGAATTGCGCACATTCCATTTACACGCTCCACCCGCTTAGCATTTGTTATGTGGAATGTCAGAACAAAATCCTGCACATTCATTACGCAAATCCGGTACAGAATATTTCCATTCCCTATACGCTTTCTTCCTTGGAAAAGGAGCTTTTGCCCTATGGTTTTCTTAGGGTGCATAAAGGTTTTCTGGTAAATTACCGCTACATTTTTACCATCAACCGACAAGACATCCAGTTGGACAACGGGGACCACATTCCGGTGAGCAAGCACCGTGTGGATCCATACGAAGACCAGACGATGTTTTTCCCTTACAGGAAGGTACACCCAATATCCGCCCGTTAATGCTTCTTATTTTTGCAGTTTTTATGGGCTGTCTTCTGACAAAAGCAACCTTAAGCCATCTGGTAATTCTGGCTCTTTTTTATATCCCGGTAAGCGGTCAGCTTCACCCGCTTTCCTATACCATTAGTTATCTGTGGCCAGCAGACTTGCTTCCTGGCTGGAATATGATTTATGTGATTCGTGCCCTGTGTATTTTGGTTTTGTCCGTACTGCTGACCTGGATTCTTATCAAGCTTGGGCGATTACTTATAAAGATTACAGACCCCTTTTTTCTGTGTCTGATTACGGTCTGCGCCCTTGGATTAAACATTGCGGATATCTACCTTGGTGCTATTATGAATTCTATGTTTATCCTGAATATCACCTACACTTTGCTGGTAATTATCTCCCTTCTAATCTTCCTTCTCATCGGAGAATCTTCCCGGCATCAGGCAGAAAATCAGCGACTTTTATTTCAGCAGGAAATCGAAAACAGCTATCGCAATTATATTTTTGAACTTGAAGAAAAATCCCAGCAGATCCGTCTTTTCCGGCATGAATACCAGGGAAAACTGCTCCTTATGAAAACACTTTTGAAGAAGCAGGATTACCAGACACTGGACCAAGAATTGCAGGATATGCTTGAGGATATTCCCACAGCGGAACAGCTTGTAACTTCCGGCAATGTACTGGAAAATAATCCAGACCTGAAAACCACCAAAAGCAACCCCAGCTACCACGGCTACGGCATCCGTCTCATCCGCCAGATTGCCGAGAAATACAACGGCGCAGCGGACTTTTCCGCCACAAAAGAGTCCTTTATCTGCCGGGTCATGCTGACGCTGGATGGCGTGGATGAAGAAAAAAATACACCTGTATAAGGAAAAAAATGGCGGCAGCATATCGCTTTATGCTCCGCCATTTTTTGATTCTGTTAGTATTATTTTTTCCAATCTATTTCTTTATAATCCTAATCGCCATCCACTCTTGTCCTGGAAGCTCGACTTTCGTAAAGCCACTATGCACACCAGTATCGGTAATCGTCATGTTCCAGGTATCAATAACCTCAACCTGATAAGAGGCATCCTCCGGCAGTTCCAGTATTCTGTATGCAGGTCTTCCGATTCCGAAATAATGAAGTTCATAGCTGCACCATGTGGTTTGCATCCAGTTGCAGATTTTATTTTCCTCTACCGGAATACTGATTACTTCGTCAAAGGGTTCCTCATTGATTGCCTTCAAGCATCCCCCCGGTGTTTCATCCCAGATTTTTTTCAGGAATTTAAGCCGTGGTTCGCTGTCGCCATGAAGCACTCCACCCTTAGCCCACCAGAGAATGTCCTCTGGATGAATATATGTCTCTCCATGTCCGGCACATCCGCCTCGCAATACGCTCTCCCAGAACCGCCTAACCAGCTCCTGCCCGGAAATATTCCCCCAACCACGGTCAACATTTCCTTCATAGCCAATTTCATCCCATACTACTGGCTTTTTATACTTTTCCAGATGCTGTTCAGTTTTTTCTACATGTTCGTAAGTTGTATTTTTCTGCATACTGCAATGAGTAATCCAGTCTTCTGTATAGTCAAAAAATCCCATACAGTTATGAATAGAACATAAATGTCCGTATGCATCATTCTGGCGAACCAGTCTGCCATAATAATTCCATTCCTCTTTCGTAAATGGCATCAGATCATATTCATTTGCCATAGACCACCACACGTTGTGATATGCACTGTATCTCGCCACCATATATTGCAGATATTGCTCATTACAAGCCTTCTCCATAGTAGAAAATCCCCATTTGTCATAAGGGTGAAAAAGAATAATATCCGCTTCAATCCCAAGGTCTCTGAGCTGAGCAATTTGGTCGTCCACTTTTTTAAAATATGCAGAATTTGGTTTATAAAAATTAAAGTCTCTGATATCCTTCGCTTCTTTTGTTTGCGGAAAAGTAATTGGAATTTTCCCTGCAGCCTTTTCTTCATCCTGCCCTCTGCTTATTCCTCTTTCAAAAGGATAATACTGTGGTTCATTCTCGTTGAACTCATAATATTTGGGAAATATGCAGAAACGTATTTTATTGAAACAGCTGTTCTTCAAAGTTTCCAATGTCTGACGCTGCAGTTCCTCTGTCTGATAAAGCCAGGCGTAACAGGTAGTTCCAACACTGTGATAAATAGTGCCATCTGCATATGCCAGATATCTACTGTTTTTAACCTGCACAGGGCCATGATTTCCACCGTCTGCGGCAATTACCTCAAATTCACCCTCATATTTGTCAGATTTCTTATTCAGCTGATAATTTCCAGTTTCAACTTTATAAGTATAATGGCCTTCGTAAGACGGCATAAAACGAACCTTGTAAACGTTGCCGCCATCATAAAAGCTTTCCACTTCCACAGTTTCCTTTTCCCCGTGGAAAGCCGCTTTCAAAGCTCCTGCCTGAACAGGCTCTGACATATTTTCTACACAAAAAGTCAATTCAAATATATCCCATTTCTTTACACTTTCCATTCTACTCCTCCAATGTTGCCCGTACTCTGGAATTTTTTATTTTCAGAACTGCAATTTACCGGACATTTATTCCTCCAATGTCAAAAGTTCTCCAAAGCTCTTGATTTTCTTATCCGTAGCTCCATATCCAGCTGCATCTCCAATTCCCACAGCCTGCATGCCTGCACTTTTTGCCGCGTCAATTCCTGCATAAGCATCTTCCACAACATAGCATTCCTCTGGCTTTTCGCCAAGAAACTCTGCCGCTTTCAGAAATACTTCCGGGTCCGGCTTAGACTTCGTAATATTCGTTCCATCAGAAATTGCATCAAATGCACCCAGCAGCTCTACCTTTTCCAGAATAAATTTCGCATTTTTACTGGAAGAGCCAAGTGCCAGTTTATAGCCCCTGTTATGCAGCTCAGCGAGTGTATTTCTTACTTCATCTGTCACATCATCAGGTGTCATACCACCTAGAAGTTCCTTGTAAGTATTGTTTTTGCCTTCCATTAATTCTGCTTTTTTCTCCTGAGAAAGAGCTGGTCCCTCATATCTCTCCAAAATAATTTCCAGGCTTTCTGCACGGCTTACACCGCGGAGACGGTTATTAATCGTCTCGTCAAAATAAATCCCCATCTCATCTGCCATTTTTTTCCATGCCAGGTAATGAAACTTATCTGTAAATACAATAACACCATCCAAATCAAAAATAAATGCTTTCATAATATACTCCTATTTATAAATTACATCTAACTGTAAAAGTTCCTCTGCAGCGCTCTGTACCATATCCGGATGAAAGCCCAGAAAAAACATATATTGCAGTTCGTTCAAACTCAGGTTCAGGTCCTCCGCATCTTTTCCCTGTATTTTTGCCAATGCTAATGGCATTTTTCTTTCCAGAATTTCCAGTGCCCGGGGATCATTCTGCATTTCCTCCAGACGGGAATCCATGGTGTACGCTTTTCTGTAATCGCGCTTCGTTCTGTATCGGAACTCATGAACACCAGGCTCCAGCTTTATCTCCTCCTGCAGATTTTTCTTTTCTGTTTCCGCCACTGACGGCAGTACTGCAGTTGCATGGCAGCCAAAGGGTACCTCAAAACGAACGGTTACCGAACCGTCCTCATTTACCGACCATGCAGAGGTATATTTTCCACTTACGGAATCGTACCTGTATTCCACAAATCTCAGTTTATTGTTCAGCTGCGGCGCAAAATGAACTGCTCCAAATCCAGCCTGTGTTTCCTGAATTCCAGCCATATAGCGGTACACATACTCCATAACAGAACCATAAGAATAATGATTCAGGGAATTCATTTCTGTTCCACTGATAGTTCCGTCATCCAAAATAGAATTCCAGCGTTCCCAGATCGTAGTTGCTCCCAGATTTACGCAGTGCATCCATCCCGGGAAGCCTTCCTGGAAAAGAATGTAGCTCGCCACATCCTCAAGTCCATTCTGTGCCAGCACCTGACAAAGCATTGTCGCGCCTACAAATCCGCCTTTAATCTTATAACAATCTTTTCTTAATCTTTCTTTTAGTCCAGCAATCAGTTTATTTTTATCACGATACACGCCAAAATTCAGACACATGAGATATGCTGTCTGCGTATCCACGGCAAGTCTTCCATTTACTGCAAAAAACTCATCCAGAATTGCTCCCTGGATTTTCTCTGCTTTCTCGTAATAATATTCTGCCTCCATCTTGTACCCCAGAATTTCAGCCGCCTTTGCCACTTTTCCGGTTGAAGCATAATAGTACAGAGAAGCAACCAGGGTATCATCCGTGCCACCCTTCATGCTCTGCGGACTAATTCCATCCTGTGCCAGCCAATCTCCAAAATGAAAACCGAAGTCCCACAGGTTGTGATTTCCATTTTGCTCCTCGCTTCGGATAATCCAGTCTACCCATTCTTTCATCATAGAATAATTTCGTCTCAGCTCATCCTTATCGCCATAATGCTGATACAAAACCATAGGCATAAAAGCTGCCACATCTCCCCACACACTGGAACCGCCCGGAAGGCCGCCTAAATTTGGAATAAAATTTGGAATTGCTCCGTTTTGTTTTCTCTGCTCAATGTGCAAATCCTTTAAAAACTTATGATAAAAAGCCCTGGTATCCATGTTATAACAGGCAGTTGGCGCAAAAACCTGCGCATCCCCAGTCCATCCCAGTCTTTCATCCCGCTGAGGACAATCTGTAGGCATATCCAGGAAATTGGACTTTTGTCCCCACATACAGTTTTTCGCAAGGCGGTTTAACTGAGCAGATGAGGAATTAAAATATGTGGTTGTTTCAAGATCAGAATACACAACACAGCCTCGGAAAGCTGATGGTTCTACCTCTCCTGGCCACCCATTTACACGGACATAACGGAATCCCAAAAAAGTAAAATGCAGGCGAACCGTTTCTTTTCTGCCATCTGAAATGTATTCGAATCTTGCTTTTGCAGTTCTGTAATTATCGTTATAGAAATTTCCATTCTGCAGTACTTCTCCAAAATCTAAAGTAACCTTTGTGCCTTGTGGAAGCGCAGACTCAAACTCCATAAATCCCACCATGTTCTGTCCCATATCCAGAACAGTCTCTCCTGCAGGCGTATGAATTACTTCCTGAACTGCAAGTTTTTCCTTTACAATAACCGGAAGACTGTAACGTTCTGTGAGGTGGGAAGGAATTAGGGAAATATTTCCCATCAGAGTTCCCTCATCCCGCTCAATTAATTCAGCCTGCTTCCATGGATTCTCCGTATTCTTCCACAACTGACGGTTTAATACTTCCCCGTCATAAATATCACTCATCTCAATATCACTGCCGCGATATTTCCATGTCTCGTCTGTTGCAATTACATCTTCTCTTCCGTCTTCATACCAGATATGAAGCTCCGCAATTGCAGCAAATCTTGTACCATAGCACTGGGATGCACCATCGTAACCCAGTCTGCCCTTGTACCAGCCATTGCCGCAGTAGATGGAAATGGAATTATCCTGACCAGAGCATAAGCAGTCCGCCACATCATAGGTCTGATATTGTATCTTCTCACGATAATCGTTGCAGAATGGCGCAAGAATATCATCACCAGCTTTTTTTCCGTTAATATATGCTTCGTATAAACCAAGACCTGTTATATACAATCTCGCCTGTGCAATCCCTGGCACAAAGCCATTTTCATTCTTTTCTGTTACCGAACTACTCTTAATTTCAAATTTCTTCTCAAACACCGGAAGAAACTTATCCTCTTTCGCCGTACTGATAAACTTTCCGTTCCATGGCTTCCTGCCCTTTCCTCTTTCGAAGAAAGCTATGCCAGACGCCTGGTCCCCCTTATCTCCAGTCACTGTAACCCGGCAGTAGTAGCGTGTACAAGGCTCTACACGCACCCCAATTTCCTGTCCAATACTTTTCAGTTCTGCCCCATCCTTTTTCCAGATACAATCTGAAAAATCCGCCTTTTTACTCACTTCAATCCTAATATTCTCAGCCCGGCAGGACTCACTTTCCCGTACCTTCCATGAAACCTTCACCTGATCCAGATGGAATCCTACTGGATTTGTAATGCCATTAATTTTAATATCACAGATTTTCATGCATTGTTTCCTCTGATTTTTCAAAGTCTCGTTATTTTTAATATTTCAAATACTCTTTTCCGCAGAACGGATCTACCGGGCTTTTTCCTTTAAATTCAGATCTTCCCATCAGCTTCTCCACGCACGCATCAATCACATAATCGTTGTTTGAGTAGCAGTTAATATAGGTCTGAATCTGCGGTATGTCTACAAGAGAATAAGGATTGGCCATACTTATGTAAACAACCGGAACCTCAGCTGTAAACCATGGACAATTGTCTCCATTGCCCCAGAATGTGTACCACTGGTAACGGTTTGTCACCTGATTGGATGCATTTTCCATATTTCCAACATAGAGAACAAGATCGTATTTGCTTACGAAGGTTCCAACGGAAAAATCAGGCGCAGATGAAAAATCTTCTTTCTCATATACAGAAACTTCAAAACCTTCTTTTTCCAGTAATGCTTTCCAATGCTCTGTAACACGGGTGCTTGACGGATAATTTCCCAAAATTTCCAGCAGAACGCGCTTTGTTTTTGCGGGAGAAAGAGGCAGAATGTTTTCGTTATTTTTTACCAGCGTCACAGATTTATCCGCACACTCCTTCGCCCAGTTTTCATATGTTTCATTGCGAAGAATTCTTAAGTCTTCTTTTCCTGGAACCAACTCTTCTTTTGTTTTTTTATGTAAACCAATTGTGGCTTTCGCAGCCAGAATTCTGGTCACAGCTTCATCCAGTCTCTTCTCTGAAAGAATGCCTTTCTTATAGCCTTCCATCATGTACTGATAGTCTTCATGAAGATCCTTGTTGAAAAGGAACATATCACAGCCTGCCTCAATGGAATATGGAACTGCCATTTCACGCTTCATTCCAACTGTAAAGCCAAGCATACAGGTGGAATCTGTACTAATCAGTCCATTAAAGCCAAGCCTGCCTCGAAGCAGTCCCTGAAGAAGCTCCGAGCTTAAAGTTGCAGGAACCAGTTTGTCTGGAAAATCCGGGTTGAAATGCTTCTGGTATGCCGGCTGGGCGATATGGCCAACCATTACCGTAAGTGCCCCATCATCAATTAGACCCTTGTAAATTTTTCCATAAGTTTCATCCCACTCTTCACAGGAAAGATTATTCACGCTTGTGAGAATATGCTGGTCAACTTCATCGCAGCCATCTCCTGGAAAATGCTTAATAGAAACTGCCACATTTTCCTCATCTGCGGCACGTTTGTATGCAAGTCCGCATTTCAATACAAACTCCGGATCATCTCCATAAGTACGCACGTTTGTAATGGGATTTCTCCAGTTTCTGTCAATATCTACCACTGGTGCAAAAGCCCAGTTACAGCCAACCGCTTTTCCCTCAGCACAGGAGACTTTTCCGAGACGGTATGCCTGCTCCGGATCACCAGTTGCGGCAATCTCCATCTGTTTTCCAAAAGAGGTTCCATCCGTTGCAATTCCATCACCGCCAGCTTCCAGATTGGCTGCAATAAACAGCGGGATTTTGCTGTGTTCCTGAAGCCATCTGTGGCAAGCCTGCATTTCCTCGCTTTCCCCACAGCGGTATAAGATTCCTCCAATATGGTGATCCAGCATTACATGCTGCAAATATCCCGGATCAGCAGAATATCCAATGGGAATCATTAATTGCCCGATTTTCTCTTCCAGGGTCATATTCTGTTTTGTCTCTTCTACCCACTTCACACCCTCGTCATCCAGGTTGAATGGTGCCGCTTTAATATCTATCATCGTTTTTTTCATCCTTTTTCACTAAATTTGGGTACAAAAATACTGCTGCAAACAGAAGCTCGCTTTTTCCGTCCGCATCTCCATTTGCAACAGTATCTGATTTCACATTTTATGCATGCGCTGCTTTTCTCTTTTCAAAGAAAGCTGCAATTTTTCCTGACTGGGAAGAAAAGGTATAGAAGCCCAGTACGAAAACTCCCATAATAATCTGCTGCCATCCGCCAGCTCCCAGATTCAGGCAGTTCAGACCATAGTTCATAATCTGCATTCCAATTGCTGCAATTGCGATTCCAATCACATCATTGCTTGCCAGTCCAATAAAAGTTCCCATAAATACCGGAACAATATAGGAGAACATAATGGATGAGGTTGCCAGGCCAGACTGTGGAGTGACATCATTCTGTGAGATGTACACGATTGCAGCCATTCCAATAATCAGCCCGGAAAAAATATAGGAAGTAAATACGTTTTTATTCTCATTGATTCCAATATTTACTCCAGCGCTCTGATTGTTTGCGAGAATTTTTCCTCTTCTTCCTGAAGCTGTAAAGTATGTATATACCACAAAAATGAGCATTGCCAGCACTGCTGGAAGAAGAACCAGCGGCATACGTCCCATTCTGGAAAGAGTCGGCGTGGAGTAAAACCCACGGATTCCCTGACCCCCAAACAGCAGATAGGTCAGTGATTCATACAAAAGTGTCATTCCAATGGTACAAATGATGATCGGAAGTCTTCCCACAATATATACAATGGCTGTTCCCATAGAAAGAACCACGCCCAGAGCTACGGCAACTGCAAATGCAGTCCACATGCTTCCCGTCTGCTGTCCCGCATAGCCTGCACCAATTGCGGCAAGTACCATGGAAGCACCTCCGGAAAAATCAAAGCGGCCGTTTTTTAGCTGAAGCCAGATAGCAAGTGCCACACATACTGTCATGCAGCTGTTGATCACAACCTGCTTGACCATATCTTTTCCCAGGAAAATATTGTGTCCATTTACAAAACATTTATCGCTGTTCATGGTGATGACAAGCATCACCACAAACATCAGCACTGGAAATGCCAGTGACAATAATACTTTTTTTACAGCTTTCATAGCATACTCCAATCGTCAGCCTATCTTCTCCTTAATATGTCAGAGTCTGTACAGCTTCTACAAGTCCGGCATAAGTCGCATCGGGATTTCCAAATGCAGTCATATTTAACACATCCTCCGGTGTATATGCTGCATTAGCTGCATCAGCGGTATTGTAAAGGGAATTAACATAAAGCTCCATATCCTCATCACTGTTTACAATATACAGTTCCGTGCTGATTCTCTCTGCCTTTTCTGGCATATCTGCAAATTCAGTATCATTAATCTTATTTAACATTAATACAAGCGGATAAACAATTGACTCTGCACCAGTAAATGCAATCTGCTGATAGGTCTGTGTTCCTGCGGATCCAAAGTTTGTTTCCTCTCCGCCGTCTGCACCAGTTGTAAACAGCTTAATATCGGAATCTACACCAGCAGAAACCATTGTAGGATATACAAAGCTTGTTCCTGCTGCGAAGCTCATAATTGCCTGTGTGTCAGGGTGTTTGGAGAAATAGGTGCTGTCAAGCGGAGCAAAGTTTAATACATCTACTTCTTCATCCAATGGATCTACTGTAATCGGTGTTTCAGCAGTTTTATTATACTCTTCCACATCGGCAACAAACTGTTCAGCAGCAGTTGTCTGTGCCGGGAAAGCCCATACCGGGAAAACCGCCATTGAAACATGGGTAAGCGGCGCATCCGCATTTCTTTCATTATATTCGATCAAGCTGTCAAAGAACTGATCTCCAATATTGACATCATCCGGGGCATGTCCATCAACAACTGTTCCAAGGAAGTTGGAATTTCCGAATACATCATCATAAGCAGTTGTGTAAGAAGTATCAAAGTCGCAAAGATAACCTGCATAATAAATTCCGGCCGCCTCACATTCAGAAAGAATGGACTGTGTTCCAAGATCCATAGTGCCAATGATTCCGTCTACACCGGAAGCAATTAACTCCTGTACCTTTGTAAGGTTTGCAGCTTCATCAGTCTGGGTAAATGTACCATATTTAAATTCTACATTTAATGTGTCAGCCAGGGATTCCAGAAATGCTTTTGTAGCATTCGGAGCCTTTCCTGTATCCTGGTAGAAGCAAACGCCAATTGTCGCTTTCTTTGGCTCTGCGGATACGGATACCACGCTTACAGAAGAAGCAGCCAGTGCACCAGTCAGTGCAAGTGCCATAATTTTCTTAGATGTTTTCATTTGATGATTCCTCCTTGAATTGTTTTTATTGTTATTGTTGTTATTCTTTTAAATTGCATTATTTTAATATTTCAGAAAGTGTTTCCTCAAACACAGGTGTCCACAGTTCTTTATAGCCAGTTGCATTTGGATGAATAGGATCTGGTTCATTTTCTGTTCCATATTTTGTCTTCATATAAGAATTGATTTCTCCTGAAAGACACATATCTTTCAGTTTTTCGTTGTTCCATAAATCAACTACATCAATATCCCATTTGTCTTTAAGTTCAAACAGTTTATCCACCATTGCCTGATATTCATCTGACTCAAAATATGTGCCTGTGTAGAATACAACCGGACAATCCCAGGTGCTTTTTACATATGAGATAATTGTTTCCATAGCACCAACTATAGTGGTATCATCGTATTCATCACTATCACTGATTTCACCTAATGGCATTCCATTTGTAGCATCATTCGTAGACAACTGTACCACAAAAGCATCAATATCCATATTCGGGTCTATTTCTTTCATTCTCTCAACATAAGAAGAATCTGAAGTATTGGTAAGCATAGTTCCGGAAATTGCATATTTATATGTGGAAACAGCACTGTGATTTTCTGCAACTGTCTCTGCCATACTATATCCATTATCCCCAAATGTAACTGAAGAGCCTAGCCATACAATTGTTTTTCCGGAAATAGGATCTGACTCATCTGCATCTGCATTATTTTCTTGCGGAACACTGGCGTCATCCCCATAGCCGACTGCCACAGCGCTTCCAGCTTCATACAGATACATATTTCCCATTGGAGGCAATGCACAGGACATGGTTCCTCCCCATTCCATAGTGTATCCTGGTTTATAAGACACGGTAATTTTCTCACCGGCTTCTACTTCAACAGCTTTATCTACCACAAAAAGTCCTAACTCATTAATATCTGAATAAGTCTCATTACAATATTGGATTGGAATAATCGGCACATATTCTCTGGCATCACCAACAGTAATACCTACATAAGTTGTACCTGCTGCGTAAGGTGATTTACCAAGCTCCAAATAAACATCATATGTTCCCTCTACGCCGTCCGGAACATCAAATACCACCTCAGTATTATCTCCTACCTGTGTAATAACCCCAAGGCTTTCGTTATACCCGGACTCTACTTCTTCTCCATTCTGATCATAACCAGTTCCACTAACTTCTGCGTCAGAAGCTTTCAGCTCCACATTTTCCATTGCCTCAGCTTTAACCTGGACTCCAAACAACATAGATAAACAAACACCAGCTAAAAATAACTTTCTTTTCTTCATTTTCTTACTCCTTACATCTAATTTTATCTTGGAAGTACTCCATCACGCTTCCGGCAGGTTATCATAACAATAATGATAAAAATCACTGCTTTCAGGAAGTTGATCATATTCAGGTCAACGCCCATTGTGGTAAGGTCATTGCTGAGAAGCACGTAGGTAAAGGTTCCCACTAATGCACTGCTGACCTTTGACTTCATTCCGCCTGAAAGAGGCATTCCACCAAGGATCAGGCAGATCATAACGTCCATTGCAAAGCCCGTTCCAGTTCCTTTTCCAGCACTTCCTGTACGGGTAAGCATAATAAAAGCTCCAATTGCTACAGTCACGCCAAATGCCATATATGCAAATACCTTCCACTTTGTAGTATTTACGCCGGACTGTTCGGCCGCAATCTCGTTAGCGCCAATTGCTTTGGTATATTTTCCAAATTTCGTATATTTGAAGAAATATGTAACAAGCACTGCCACCACTGCAATTGCAATAATCAGCATAAGTGTGTACTGATTTCTGTCCATTGGCTTGATTTTTGCCTGAATGGAAATACTTGTATTTCCAGTTCCCTCCATGAGAAGCAACTGCGCTCCTGTGAAGAAGAACATCAGAAACAGGGAGGTTACGATTGACGGAAGCCCCAACCACACTGCAACAGCGCCGTTAAAAGCGCCACAGGCAAGGGCGATTGCCAGAACTACAATAAACGCAACCGCTACACCAGCAGTTGTTCCACCCATTTTGTTGGAGATCAGTATGTACAAAATCGCATATACACCAACCTGCTGACCAACGCTGACGTCCATAAATCCCATGGAGTAAACAAACACCGCTCCCAAGGAAATGATTGCATATGGCGCAACAGTCTGTAAAACTGTGGTCGCATTGTACATCAGCTTATCTCCGCTGAAAATCAGAAATAAAATTATCGTAATTACCAGTCCTGCATAAGCAGCCACATCATAAACATGTCCTTTCAGCCAGGAGGCTGTTTTATTTTTCTCTTTTTCCACTTCTTTGCCTCCTTATATCATGTACTCGATAATGTCGGTCTCCTTCAGTTCCGGAGCACGCATTACTTCGCCTGATTTTCTGAAATCTTTCATAATAATAATCTTATCTGCCATACCGATCAGTTCCGCCATTTCTTCACTGATCAGAATGATTGCCTTTCCTTCTTTCTTCATCTGGGCAATCAGTGCATACATAGACTGTTTCACGCCAATATCAACGCCTCGGGTAGGACAGTCCATAATCAGAACTTCCGAGCCTCTCGCTGTCCACTTTGCAAAAGAAACCTTCTGCTTGTTTCCACCGCTCAGAGTATTTACCCACTGTTTTCCAGTTCCGCATTTAATTCTGAAAGAATCAATTTCTTTATCTGCGCGATCTTTTTCAGAAGCCGGGTTTATGAAGGTTCCATGCTCCAGTGACGGAAGCAGCGGAAGTACGATGTTATCCTGAATAGAACCGTCCAGTATCAGTGCCTCTTTGTCACGGTTCTTGGAAATATATCCGATTCCGGATTCAATCGCCTGCAGACAGGTTTTAATCTCTTTTCCGTTTCTCACAACACTTCCAGATTCAAGCTTCTCTAATCCAAATGCGGCTCTTCCAACCTCATGCATTCCACATCCGGACAGACCGCCGAAACCAAGAATCTCGCCTTTATGTAAGGTAAGTGAAAAATCTTTAATCGGTCCAAAGGAGACATTTTTCAGTTCCAGCGCAATCTCATCGCTGTGGCTGGTATCGTAATCCTCGCGGTAATAAGCCTCTCCGATTTCTCTTCCAACCATCATGTAACGAATTCTCTGGACTGCATCCGGTGCATCCATTTCTTCCCGGTTCAGATGTCCGATAATATTTCCATCACGAAGAACCGTCAAGTCTGTACACTGTTCCAGGATCTCATCCATATCATGGGAAATAAAGATCACACATTTTCCCTTCTCCTTCAGCTCATGAATCAGCTTATACAGAATCTGACGACCTTCCAGGGAAAGAGCTGTTGTAGTCTCATCCACCACGAAAACTTCTGTTTCATCAGATACGCATCTCACAATCTCAATCAGTTTTCTGTCCTCGAATGTGAGCTTATTAATGCTGTCTTTTGCATGAATATTGGTGATTCCAAAGCTCAGAAGCATTTTCTCAGCCTCAGCATTTGCCTTTTTCATGCTGACGAATCCAAACTTTGAAAATTCATCAAATCTTCCAGCCAGCAAATTCTCTGCCACTGTACAATCTGGAATCGTGTTTGCTTCCTGAAGTACCATGCTGATTCCGGCTTTCTGAGCCTCCACCATATTTTCAGGTTTCCAGCTTTGCCCTTTGTATGTCATGGTTCCTCCGCTGGCAGCCTGCATTCCTGCAATAATTGAAGTAACCGTTGACTTTCCGCTTCCGTTTTCTCCGATCAGGCCGCGGATCTCTCCGCGGTAAAACCTCATGTCTACTCCTTTCAGAGCCTGAGTCGGTCCGAAAAACTTTGTCATATTTTTTACTTCAATGAGTAACTCTTTTTCCATAGTTTCCTCCGAATTGTTTCACTCCTGTGTCTCTTGCTTTTCATGATTATATTGTACCGTTTTCGGTCATGGTGCTTCAAGGCTACTTTTTTGCATTGAATCGTACACTTTTTAATAAAAATCATAAAATTTCTTCATAGAGCACCTCTTTCATCTTTTTTCACATAAAAAAATGTACATTTTTATATTTACATTTGGAAATACGTATATCATAATGAAGGTAACATAGTGCGGCACAGCCTACTCAGGCAATTGGTTAACATAATTTCATTTCGATTTTTAGGATAATCGCCGATGTTTGCAAAGAAATTCATAGAAAGGACATTCCCTATGTTAGACGAACGCCACGAAATAATTGAATTTGGCCCACACATTCCCCTGAAAATATTCATTCATAAGCTTGGCTCCGTTTCCAAGCACTGGCATTCCAGCCTGGAGCTGCTCATGGTACTGGAGGGAAACATTTCCATTACTGTAGATGGGGAAACCTGGCAGCTGAAAGACGAGGACGTAATTCTTATCAACTCCAACAGCATCCACGAAATTCATTCAGAAAACGGTGCTGTCATGATTGCAGTCCAGATTAAGCTTTCTTTGTTCAATCAGTTTCAAACTGATCTGACTTCTATTGTTTTTGACTGCAACAGTGCAACCACACCGGACTTCAAGAGGTATGCCAACATCCGCTTTGCTATTGCTTCTCTGATTCAGGCAAATTCCTATCATTCCGATGGAACGGACTACATGAACTATTCTCTCAGCTATTATCTGGTCTCCCAGTTACTGGAAAATTTTAAATCCAATGCTTCGGAGACTTTACAGAAACAGCAAAAATACATGGAGCGTCTTACCCGAATCATCAATTTCATAAATGAGCATTATGCGGAAAATTTTTCCCTCAGTGACCTTGCCGCCATGGAAAATCTGTCTGTACCTTACCTTTCTCAGTTTTTTGACAAATATATGGGAGTAAAATTTATCCAGTACTACACTGGCATTAAACTGGAACATGCAGTAAGTGATCTGATTTCCACTAAGGATTCTATTGAAACGATTGCTATGCGAAATGGTTTCACAGAATCCCACGCTTTTATCCGCGCGTTCAAAAAACAGTATCAGATGCTTCCAAGTGCTTTTCGCAAGCAACAGGCCCAGAATCCTACACTTACAGCCCACGCAAATGATATTAATTATCTGCTTCTTGAGCCAAGCAATTACCTGCAGGCACTCACCAAGTACCTTTCCACCAACGACCTTTCTGCTCACTCCATGCCGTCCGCGGTACACAAGGAACTGGTCGTATCAGACATTCCGGTAACCGAAACACTTACACCCCTTCGGCATACCTTCAAAACTTTCACAAGTGTAGGCCGCGCTGCCGAGCTTTTGGACCGGAATATTCAGGAAATGCTTATTGATCTACAGAAAAATGTGGGATTCCGTTATATAAAATTTCATGGGATTCTTTCTGATGACATGATGGTGGTCAGCCGCATCGGGCAGGAGCTTCGTTTTACCTATACTTTGGTAGACCAAGTTCTGGATTTTCTTTTGTCTATTCAGTTGAAACCCCTGATCCAGCTTTCTTTTATGCCAAAAGAATTAGCGGAAAATCCAGATAAAACGGTATGCTATTGTCCTTTTATTACCAGTCCGCCTGCTGATATGAAAGAATGGAACTTTTTAATTGAGGACTTTACCAGGCACCTGATTGAACGCTACGGACTTGATGAGGTGAAGCAATGGCCTTTTACTGTATGGAACGAACCGGTTACTTCCAAAAAGATGTTTGGCTTCGGAGATGATGCACTGTTTTTCCGCTTTTATAAACATACTTATGACACTGTGAAATCAGTTTGCCAGGATATTCAATTTGGAAGTCCTTCCATGCTGTATATTGAAAACCTTGGAAACGCGGACTGGATTTATCGTTTTGTAGGGTGGTGCCAGGAAAACAATTGTCTTCCGGATTTTATGAATATTCACTATTATGCAGATATTATTCTGCCAACATCCGGGGATGATTTTTTTCTTAACAAAGCAACCGCATCCTGTTTTCCCCAAATAACCGACGATTTCAGTCTTTTCATAGGCGGTGTCAAAAAAATATTTAAGACTCTCGGACTTCAGGATAAGCCGGTATACATGACTGAATGGAATTTCACCATGTCACACCGCAACCTGATCAGCGATACCAGTTTCAAAACCTGTTATATTATGAAAAATCTTCTGAAAAACTATGACAGACTGGATTCCTTTTGTTACTGGAGCCTTACGGACCTGATCCGGGAAAATCCGCTTCCGCCTAATCAATTCCATGGCGGACTTGGAATCTATACAAGCAGCGGACTGCGCAAGGGTGTATTTTATGTTTTTTATTTTGCCAATATGCTTGGAGATGAATTGATTGCTTCCGGAGATGGGTATTTCATCACACGAAAAGGCGACAGCTACCAGATTATCACTTATCATTACATCCACTATGGTGATCTTTTTGCTGCCGGAGAATTGTTCGATATTACAGAAACCAACCGTTATACCGCTTTTGATACAACGAAAAGCTTCGATATTTCTTTGCAGTTAACGGAGGTTGCCAACGGAAATTACAATGTGAAAGAGTATTTTGTAAACCGCCATCATGGAAATGCTTACGATATCTGGCTGGAGATGGGCGCTATTCCGCTTTCGCCCAAAGATACGGATCTATTCCGCGGATTATGTGTCCCAGGATTCCACCAGAGCAGGCTCTACGCAGAAAAACACGCGCTTACATATACTGCAGAGCTGGAACCTTTTGAAATTCGATTTGCGGAAATAAGTCCTTTGTAAAAAGATTTCGTTTTATCAAAATATATTGCGCTATTTAGAAATGTTTTATATCGTTATAGCATCAATCTTTCTGTATGTCGAATGGTATTTCGATATACAGAAAGACTTTTGCATTGTTTTACGTTTTTCAGAATTAATTTTATATCATGTCGTTCGTTTTATCGAATCATCTTTCGTTTTATAGAATATGTTCGCTACATATTTTTCAGCAGAAAACTGGCCTGGAACCGGTTTCCGTCGGCCTCAAACTTACAGGTGCCGCCGTTTTTCCCGCACAGCTTTTTGATGGAAAGGATTCCGATTCCTTCCTCTCCTTTTTCCCGCTTTTTGGAATAAATCTTATCTTTCTCCTGGAGTAAAATTCCGTCAAAGGAATTGTCTACTGTAATCAGCAGCATGTCGTGCTTTTTCTCTGAAAAAACTTCGATATAGCGTTCCCCCTCATATGACCCGGCTGCGGTTACTGCGTTGTCCAGTGCATTTCCCAGAATGGTGCAAAAATCTGTGTCCGGGATTGAGAGGTCTTTCAGATGACAGCACACGGAAAAGTCAATGTTTTTCGCCTTGGCAAGACAGCCGTAATGGTAGAGGACACCGTCTGCCGCAGCATTTCCCGTGTATGGAATATCCACTTTTCCCATTTGTTCCAGTTCCAGATTGTCACAGTAATCCCGCAGGCCCTGAAGGTCGTCAGCGTCAAGAAGTCCCTTGATTGCCGCCACCTGGTGGCGGAAATTGTGGCGTGCTTCCCTTTCTGCAAGAACCTGCCCGGTAAGTGCCTGGTAGTAACCTTTCTGCTGGTCGATCTGTTGATTCATCTTTTCCTCATTGCGGAAGCGCTGGTGATCGCGGGCAATGGCGATGCAAAGCAGTATGGTCGCCGCACCAATCAGACACTTGCTCAGCATCTGTCCAAAGGTGCTGGTATAAACGTCTGCGCTATCCGAAAAAATGCTTGCGAAAAACAAGGCAATGGGAATAAACCAGATAGAATCCCAATAGTTCTTGCAGTCGATTTCCAGGAATGGGGTAACGGTATACCTCATCAAACGTCTAAGCAATGGATACAAAACGGCATAGATGATAATCGCAATCACACTGGTCTGGGCAATCCCTGCTGCATCTCCCTGCATTCCAAGATGGGAGCTGATATACGCTCCAACGGCCAGTGTAATCATAACAATATCCGCCACAATTCCAAAGACAAATAAATGCACTTTGGTGTATCCGCGGACGATCTGCACATTTACCACTGCCATAACAATGCAGAAGACAATCAGATTCACCTTATAAAAAGGCACATCAATTACCTGATTGATTCCCATCCACATGCAGATCCCGAAATCCACAGCCAGACCAGCCAGATAAATTGCAGTTAAACGGCACTTGTCTTTAGCCGAAATTTTTTCATAAAATGGGACTATTCGCAGGAGCAGACTGGGGACGTGGGCAAAGATGCAAAGCAAGCTTACGACACCAATCATGAGTGTATTTTCCATATCAATATTTCTCCCTTTTTCGATCCTGTGCTTGAAATCTTTCGCAGCTATTCAGCCGCACTATTGCGCAAATCATTTTTTTGTAAACATAGTTCACAGAACGCCCAAGATGTACAGCGCGGATTTTCAGGCAGACCTTAACTATTAATTTCTTGTCGGTTGGTTTTCCATCCGCTTCAGCTCTGGCAGAATCGTTGCCAGCATGGTAACAAAACACAGCCCTCCGCCAATCACATTTGACACTGGCTCCGCCAGAAATACTCCATGTGTTCCCATGTGAAACACATAGGGAAACAGATAAGTAAGCGGCACCACGATCACAACTTTCCTCAGCAGGGAAAAGAAAATTGCCTGTTTTTTCTTATTCAGGGACTTGAAAACAGTCTGTCCAATGTACTGCAGATCCATGAAAATAAAAGCGGCAAAATAAGTTTTCAGCGCCGGAACCGCATCCTTCACAAGGAGCTTATCCGAACTGAATACTGCAATCAGATAATCCGGTGCAAAAATAATCACGCTCCACATTACAGCCGTGTAAACCAGAATCATCATAGCCATTGTCACCATAGCTTTGCGCACAAGTGCAGGACGATGAGCTCCATAATTATAGCTTAGAATCGGGGAAGTGCCCTCATTGATAGCATAAATAGGCGTCTCCACCATCTGCCGCACACTTGACACAATGGTCATAACCGATATGTACACATCCCCGCCAGTCACGCCAAGCACATTATTGCAGCAAATCGTTACCAGACTGTTGGTCAGCTGCATAATAAAGCCCGCCGTTCCAAGGCTTACAATATTTTTCGCGTATTCCACACAGCTGTGCAGTTCCTTTTTCTGTAAAAGCCGCGCCTTCATCTCCGCCTTTCGCTCCAGGAAAAGAAGCACATATGCTGCGGACAAAAACTGGGAAAGCACCGTTGCAATTGCCGCACCTTTGATTCCAAGTCCAAACACAAAAATAAACAGCGGATCCAGAATCAGATTGGCCACAGCTCCAATTGCAACAGACAGCATTCCCGTAGTGGCGTATCCCTGCGCATTGATAAACGGGTTCATTCCCGTGGCAATCATAGACGGCACCGTTCCGATCAGGTAAATCATCATATACGGGTACGCATGCACCAGCGCCTCCTCGGACGCCCCGAACATCACCAGCAACGGTCTTGCAAACAGAAGGCCAATCACCATCAGCACCACACCGCTTGCGCAGACCATAGTAAAGGAAGTGTTCATGACCATCTGCGCCTTTTGGTTCTCTTTCATTCCTCTGTTAATGGAAAATAAAGGCGCGCCGCCGCTTCCAAACAGATTGGCAAACGCCGTAATAATCATAATCAGCGGAAAGCAAAGTCCCACCGCTCCCAGCGCCGTCGTTCCCACTTCCGGAATCCTCGCAATATAAATACGATCCACAATGTTATACAAAAGGCTCAAAATCTGTGCCACCAGCATAGGAATCGCCGCACTGAAAATATTTCTGGTCACAGTACCGTTTTCAAAATCAATACGTTTCATATTACATCACAGCTTTCTATTATTACTTTTTATATAAGATAATTTTGCACATTGCAGTTAGAATTGTCAAGTAAGGATGTTCACGTTCTAGAGCCTGTTTGAAAAATCATTCCTGCAATCTGCACGCCCTAGCATTTCAAAGCTTCTCCAATATTACTGTCCGGTCATTTTTCTTTAGTCCGGATTTTACTACTTCAAGTCCATATATAGATTTTCTAATCTGATATTTTCGCGTATTATTAAATCAAAGATAAGAATTCATAAATGAAAGGAGTCCTGATTATGCTACAGTATAACATTCATTTAAGAACCGTAAATGACTTTAGAAACTATGCAAATATGATCGTCCGTTTCAATATTGCCGGATTTGTAAGAGTAAGAAAGGAAGAAATCAACATGTACGATATCCTGGAAATCATGTCCCAGGGGCCAGTGGATTCCATGATTCTGAACCTGACAAAATATACTCCGGCTCAGATTCCGGAACTTGAGCATTATATGGAGGAAGCCAATTTTTTTAATGACTTAAATACAGAGGATGTCAGTAACATTGCCTGATTCTCCACCACTTAGACCAAATTTTACAATCCGCTCCGGTACTGCACAGGCGTAACTCCGGTATGCTGACGAAATATCTTTCCGAAATAACTCAGTGAGCTGAATCCGCACATTTCACTGATTTCCGTAATTGTACGGGTGGTTGAGGTCAGCATCTCCTTAATCCGCGCAGAATCTTCTCTGTGGGAAGAAGGTTCGATCTGCACCGCAGTTATTTTATCAAGCAGCCTGCACCAGAATTCTTCCAGCTGGGTGCGCACCCGAATTTCATAGTACTGCGGTTCCTGAGATGACAGACGGATCATTTCTTCAATATACACAAATGCCGGATCTGATGCTGGAATTTCCACTCCGGAAATCTCTGAATTCAGCACCGGGGCAACATACTTCCGGAAAATTTCTCCATTGTACTGCCCGGCAAGCAGCACAGGCTCGAAAAGAAGCGCATAAATCCTGCACTTCACAGGATTTTCCGGCTGATAGGCATGAAATTTCCATTTTTATTACATCCACATAAAACAACATTACCCTCCACCACAAACGATAGAGGGTATGTCATATTTTTACATTCTGTTAGATTCACTGGCTTTTTTTCCCGAAGGCCCAGTCTCAAATTTACTCTTCCTCGAACTCCAGATCCTTGCGGCTCATTTCCTCGATCAGCTCTCTCTTCACCTCGAAAAGCTTCGCGGAAAGATCCACATAAACCTTCTGCGGATTGGAGAATCGTCTGGACTCATCCCAGAGTGTACTCTGCTCCTTCTGGCAAATAGCGCGCAGTTCCATGACAGACGGGGAAGTGTAGACGCGTTTGCCCTCTTTGATAACTGGTACCAGAAGCTCACGAACTTCATAAGTTCCGCCAAGAATTTTGGTCTTCTTCCAGGTGTCAACCGGGTCAAATACAACCATCGTCTCATCCGGATTGATCTTTTCATCTGCAAGACAAATCAGATCGGCCTTAATCTTGCCTGTGGATTTGCTGTAAATACGGTATACGGTCTTATTGCCAGGATTGGTTACTTTCGCAGTGTTCTCGGAAAGCTTAATCTTCGGCACAAACTCACCTGTCGTCGGGTCTTTCACTGCTGCCAGCTTATAAACACCACCAAATGCCGGGTTGTCATTGGAGGTGATCAGACGTGTTCCAACGCCCCAGGAATTAATCTTGGCATCCTGTGCTTTCAGGCTCTCAATCAGGTACTCGTCCAGATCACTGGACGCGGAAATGGTGGCATCATCAAATCCGGCTGCAGACAGCATCTTATAAGCTTCCTTGGAAAGATAAGCAAGGTCACCGCTGTCGATACGGATTCCATATTTTTTCAGCTGAATGCCTTCCTCCCGCATTTCCTCAAATACACGGATTGCGTTTGGAACGCCGGATTTCAGCACGTCATAGGTGTCTACCAGAAGGATGCAGGCATCCGGATACATTCTTGCATAAGTCTTAAATGCGGTGTACTCATCCGGGAAGCTCATAATCCAGGAATGTGCATGGGTTCCCAGTACCGGCACGTCAAACATCTGTCCGGTCAGCACGCAGGAGGTTCCGATACATCCGCCGATCACCGCTGCTCTTGCACCGAAAATACCAGCGTCCGGTCCCTGGGCACGGCGAAGTCCAAATTCCATAATTCCGTCTCCCTTAGCAGCATAGCAAACACGGGCTGCTTTGGTAGCAATCAGGCTCTGATGGTTCATGATATTCAAAATAGCAGTCTCTACAAGCTGTGCCTCCATAATAGGCGCAACCACCTTCACCATAGGCTCTCTCGGGAAAATAACGGTACCTTCCGGGATTGCATAAATATCACCTGTAAAATGGAAAGCGCGAAGATATTCCAGAAAATCTTCTTCAAATATGGAAAGACTGCGCAGATATTCGATATCCTCATCTGTAAATCTCAGATTCTCAATATACTCAATCACCTGCTCCAGTCCGGCACAAATGGCAAAACCGCCTCCGCATGGATTATCACGGTAAAACATGTCGAAAACGACAGTCTGGTCAGTTGGGTTTTTAAAATACCCCTGCATCATGGTAAGCTCATAAAGATCCGTGAGCAGAGTCAGGTTATTTGCTCTCATGTTCATTCTCCTCATCAATAGGACCTGTCAGGCAGGTAATTATTTTGCTTGATTATATCATATTTCCCCTGAAATTCACAGGGCAAAGCAGTATTTTTTCCCGTAAAATCAAGGCTTCCAGTGAATTGAATAAATTTTTTTAAAAATTTTGAAAAAAGGGGTTGACTTTTATATATACGTTGATATATAATACAACATGTCGCAAGCGAGAAAACAACTTGCTAAAGCGCATAGGGCTATCGCCAAATGGTAAGGCAACGGACTCTGACTCCGTCATTTCAAGGTTCGAATCCTTGTAGCCCTGCTAAATGAAGCACCTCAGATGAGGTGCTTTTTTCATGTTATGAAAGTCCCGGAAGCCGCATATTTACTGGCTTTGCGGGACTTTTAAAATATTTCTAAGAATCTTTTCTCAGGACTCTGGCAGACAATTTTCCCCTTATTTTCCTTACTGATTTTTACTGCATTTTTGGTGGTTTTCAGATGCGATAGGTCAATCTTAGGTCAATTTAAAATGACGATTCCTCCGAATTCCGATTGTCTATTTCTTCTTTTTTATCATCTTCTTTTTCATCGCATTATATTCAACCTGAACCCATGCGATCTCAGCAAATAATACGATCATAAGAATACCCACCTGCAGCACAACGCCATCCAACTTTTCAATAAAATATGCAAAAACTGATAGCGTAATAAAAAGTGCACAACCCATTCCTCCAAACACTCCATATCAAGGTTTTGAAGAGCCTTTCTGTAACAGTCAAAGGATTCCGGATGCTTTTCTTCCATCCACTTTAATGTCTTTTTCGGGCCAAAATAGGGATGATGCATGATATCGAAAAAAATCTCCAGGCTATCGATCAGCACCCAATGCCAGCGAAACAGTCCTTCACAATCCCCTCGTTTTGCACGCTCAAACATTGATTCCATTTCCGGCACCATAAAAGTCCCGGAAGGGGCATACCTGCTTTCCGAGACTTTTAAAATTTTTTGTTTACTCCTCCGCCATTGCGTACTGCACAATCATGGGATCATCATATTCCGCCCACATGGATTTGTTCTCGTCCAACATTTTGAGTTGCTCCATTTCGTTGTCGGTCAATTTAAAATCAAAAATATCCATATTTTGCTTCATGCGTTCCTTATGCACACTCTTAGGAATTACAACAATTCCACGCTGAATGTGCTGCCGAAGAGCAACCTGTGCTGGTGTTTTCCCATGTGCATCTGCAATTTGCTTTACAACGGGATTTTCGAGGACTTCTTTCAAACGGTGCTGGGCAAGCGGTCCCCACGCCTCGTGCTGGATGTTGTACTTCACCATCCACTCGTGCAGATTATACTGCTGCCAAAATAAATGCGTTTCCACTTGATTAACCGCAGGCGCAATCCGATTAAAAGTTGCAATATCTGCCATACGTTCTGCACTAAAATTAGAAACACCGATAGCCCTGATCTTGCCCTCATCATACAAACTTTCCAGTGCATGATATGCTCCATAATAATCCGACAGGCATTGATGAATCAACACAAGATCAAGATAATCCGTTTTCAGCTTTCTCAAAGATTCTTCTACAGACGATACCCACACTCTATTGCATCATAGACACACTGCGCCGTATGCTCTGCCGGAATTTCAAATACTCCGAATCCAATTATGGGCATTTCCACACCATTATTTAATTTTACATATTCCATATTTTTTATTCTTTCGTCAATATTATTTACAAAAAGGCTTTTTTACAAGGGCAAAACAGCTTTACCAGTTCTTTTTTTCTTTACTGCTGTCATGCTGTGATTTGCGTTTCTCAACCATTTTTACAAACCATTCCACCATTGCCGCCGGGTCCTGATGTGAGAAAAATGCACTCGTAGCCGTATCCAATTGTGAAATCTGGCTCATATCATTCTCATCAAGCCTAAAGTCAAATACATTAAGGTTCTCAATCATACGTTCTTTATGTACTGACTTTGGAATTACGATCACCCCTCTTTGAATATGCCAGCGGAGCATTACCTGAGCTGTTGATTTTCCATATTTCTGTCCGATTGCTTTCAGGACTTCGTTCTCAAAAAGTCCGTTTCTTCCTTCGCCAAATGGTGCCCACGCTTCCAGTCGGATATCATATTTGTCAGCCCATTCTTTTAATGTTTTCTGCTGGTTGAGAGGGTGCGTTTCCATCTGATTCACCATTGGCTTAATACTTGTAAAGTTTGCAAATTCTACCATGCGGTCTGCATAATGATTGGAAATGCCGATTGCCCTAAGTTTCCCTTCCCTGTACAGCTCTTCCAAAGCACGCCATGCACCGTAAGTATCACCAAAAGGCTGATGCAGCAACATCAGATCCAGATAATCGGTACGCAGTTTTTCCATATCTTCCACATCAAATTCTAATGTTAAAGTCTGGATATCACCCATTTCCTGTTCAAATGTAGTATAACTTAATCCATAACCAAACGGATAAAGAACCGTGTCATCGTAATCAATCAGGTTCTCCTGATCTGCTGTTTCATAAAAACGATAGCCTACATAGATACTCTCAGAATAATTAACGAAAGATACAATTCCATCAGCTCTTTCCCAGGCCTCTTTTGCTGCATCTGATACATCCTGAGTGTTTGTGTATGCAAAATGTCCGATGTTATTAAAATATGGTGCCTGATGAAGATCCCTCAACCAGGTATCTGTAGTTTTTCCGGAAGGATTTACATTACCGGCAATAATATTTCCAAGAGCATTAAATCCCGTTGCGCCTGCTCTGGCACAAAGAAGAACACTCTTTATCTGCTTATAGCCTTCTGTCCATCCTAATTCAAGCGGATTTGCGCCATTGTAGATAATAATAACATCATCAAATTCGCTGCATACCATATCTACAAGATCTTTTTCTGTCTGGCTGAGTTCCAGATAAGACTGTCCAGCCTGAAAGTTATCATACTCTGAAGAATTATTGGTATAAGAACCTTTCATATATTTTGTACCAATATCCATTGTTGAACCATCCATGATCGGTCCCATATCTGTTGGAAGGTCGGCACCTTCACCACCGGTACGTGATATTACAATTGCTGCTTTGTCTGAAAACTCTTTTGCATTTTCCATAATCTCATCAGAGTAATCTGCTGCCGGAACTTCCGGAAGAGTCCAGTCCTGACCGTCATTAATACTAATGATTGGACGATCTGCCCTGTACTTTACATACATATCTGATAATTCTTCATTTGTTTCAAATCCAGCATTGTTCAGTCCCTGAAGAATTCCTACCGCTGTTGCTGTATCTACAGTTCCGGATCCTGTTCCGCCAAAAATCGGTCTTCTGTTTGAAGTACCAGTTCTTTTTCTACCTTCAATTTTGCAAAACGAATAGCCTTTTCAAGTTTATTCAAAAACACAATGTCCAAATCACCTTTATAATCCTCAACAAAGTTTAATCCATTATGAAACTCCTGTATACTGAATTTGGTATTGTGTTCTTCTTCATACTGCAGCAAAAAAGTGCGCATTTTCATTAAATGCTCGCATTCATCATCCACTAAACCAATATAAATCATCTTCTCAGCCTTCCCTTTACTACTTTCCCGGTTCTCTTTTCCATCACCCACGCAAACGCCTTCGCTGTCCTCACATCTGGTTCCTGAAAATGATTTCCCTGGTTCCATTCCAGGGTACAATTTATACCCTGCTCCGACATCCAGGAGCAGGCATCTCTGATACATGCCCCCACCTGCGCCATAACTGGATTTCTGGTCTTTTCCTCTCTATCGCCAAGGCTTAAATAAACAGTTCCGGTTTTCATCCTGTGCTCTCTCATATAAGCTGAAAAGCCCGGGAACCACACAGACGGAGAAGCTGCCGCAACACCGGAAAATCGATCTGTCTGGTACGCTGCCCACAGCGCAAACAGGCCAGCCAGAGAATATCCCCCAATATAATACGTCTTGCCCGGATCTGTACACAGTGCGAGAATCTTTTCCAAGGTTTCGGCCGCACCGCCGCCAAAATCTTCATTTTTAAACACTGCCGGGGCTTTCCACGGCGAAAGTTCATCATTCCAGTTCTCTACTTTTGCCGCAATAAACCGGAAATCCAGTTCTCCTGATGAAGCCCGTTTCCGGATTTCCTTGACCTCATTCTCAAGCACCGCCAGTTCATGCTCTCCCGTAAGCTGGATCAAAACAACATCCGCCTCCGGGTTTCCATATTCATACGTTGTTATCATACGCTGCTGTCCATTCTCCATATCACACCACGCCCGTCAGATTTGTCAAAAAAAAAACATGCATATATTTTTTACCAGTATACCATATTTTTTGCCATCGAAAAGCAAATTTCTTTCTTGACTCCAATTTCATTTTCCATTAAAATAAAGAAGATAAATCAAATAAAAAAGACGCGAATAAGACAATAAATGTCGCCTATCCACTGTCGGACGGATGGGTACATTTGTTGTCTTTTTTTGTTGTCGGAGAGGAGAAAGTTTATGAAAAAAATGAATGGAGGAAAGCACGATGCCTAAGACAAAAGGAGAGTCAATATTTTTTACAGCTATTACAGCATGGATGATGGTCTATGTCATGACCTTGTATAACATAGCAATTGCCATGGGAAGCTTCACAAATGCCGCCTTTCTCATCGCACTAAAAGAAATGTGGATTGAGTACATCATCATCGCACTGCTAGCCTATTTCGTATCCGGCCATCTTGCAAAAATGTGCGCTTTCAGAGTAGTTCAGCCTGGTGACAGACCTATTTTTATTATTTTCTCGATCCAGATCTTCACCGTCATCTGGCAGGTTCTGTTTGCAAGCGTGCTTGGTGTATACCATGGTTATGGCTTCACCAGCAATTTCCTGCCTGACTATCTTACAACCTATTGCAGCAACTTCGTTATGGCACTGCCGCTGCAGCTTATTATCGTAGGACCGCTTGCAAGACTGATTTTCAGAACCATATTTAGACGCGCCAAAAATTAAGTTTATTGTAAGGCAGTTTCAGGTGGATTTTAATTCGAAAGAAGAACGCCAGCCCGATTTTCATTCAGGCTGACGTTCCAGTCATTATTTGATCACCTTATAAATCATATCCATCAGGATCAGATCGTACTGTCCCGGGGCTGCCTTTTCCTTCCTCACTTTTCACAGTGATGGTACCGCCCATCATATCCACAATGTTCTTGGTAATTGCCATACCGAGCCCAGTTCCCTGGATTCCGCTGACGGTAGAAGTCTCTTCTCTTGAAAAGGATTCAAAAATATGTTCCTGAAACTCAGGCTTCATGCCGATTCCGGTATCACGAATAATGAACTGGTAGCTTCCATATCCGGTAGGCGCAGATTTCAGCTGTTTTACCCGGATGCCGATGATGCCTCCAATTTTGTTGAATTTAATACCATTGCTCAGAATATTCAGCAGCACCTGTGTCAGTCTCAGTTTATCCGCAATAATGTCTTCATCTCTTACATCCACGGTATCAATAAGAAAATCCAGCTGTCTGGAAGCAATATTGGGCTGCACAATAGTTCGGATGTCATGCGACATATTGTTCAGGAAAGTCTAAATATATCGTCAACAAAAAGCCGCTGAATTTCAGTCCAATTTTTATTCATCGGGCCATAATTTTCCCTCTTTATAATGCTTTCTGCAAAGAGCTACGTAGCTCTCATTGGAGCCAAGGAAAATCTGGGCGCCTTCCCGTACAATTTTTCCGTTTGCGTATCTAGTGTTGCACTGGGCGCGCTTGCCGCACCAACAGACAGTAGGGACTTCCTCGATCACATCTGCGATTTCCATGAGCCGCCTGGATCCTGGGAAAAGATGGTTCAGGAAATCGGTACGCAGACCGTAGCAGATCACCGGAATATTGTAGAAATCCACAAGGTCCGACAGGGTGTCCACCTCCTCAGGGGAAAGGAACTGTGCCTCGTCTACCAGAACTGCGTCTACTTTTTTCCCATGATACAAATATTCTGTGCTGTTTGCATTCCAGATTTGGGAAATCTCTTTTAAAAATTCATC
This sequence comes from Ruminococcus sp. AF31-8BH, assembly GCF_003460605.1. Taxonomy (GTDB): domain Bacteria; phylum Bacillota; class Clostridia; order Lachnospirales; family Lachnospiraceae; genus Blautia_A; species Blautia_A acetigignens. The sequence goes on along the minus strand of NZ_QTVN01000008.1, from coordinate 28,161 downwards.
TACATAATCCGCAGGCGCAGATAATCCCATACGGGACTGGATCTCGCGCTCTCCGTCACGATTGTCCGTCCGCGGCTTCAGCAGTACCGCATATTGTCCACGCTCCTCATAATTATAGCGAACCATCAAAATATTAGCAGATTTCGAACTGCCCATTGCTCCATAACGGAAATATAATTTTGCCATTTTTATAACCTCGTCGTGTTTTCTCTTTCATGATTATACATGATTGCAGAATAAACCACAAATAAAAAGCCGCCTTTCGGCAGCTTTTTATACGTTTTTAAGCGCAAATTTATGATAACCATTCAGGTATATTTGTCAATTTCCATGCCGCTTCATGTACAGGAGCGGATATGGATTTCCTTCTTCATCGTGATCGGTTCTTTTGTATGTTTCAAAGCCCAAATGTCTGTAGAATCCAACAGCCCCGGGGTTCTGTTCATTTACGGTTAATTCCTGTACATCATAATTTGCAGTTCCGTATTGAAGCAGCTGCCTTCCCAGGCCCTTTCCCCTTACTTCCGGGGAAAGAAACAGCATCTCCAGCCGTTTCTTTTCTACTCCCATAAACCCTGCCGTTTCGCCCGATTCCTCCCGGGCAACGATCAGATGTTCCACCCCGCTTAACGCCTGGGGAACATACGTCTTAATTTTATTTACCTCTTCCTCCGAAAGGAAAAGATGGGTCTCCCGAACCGAAGCCTCCCAAACCTTCAAAAGCTCCGCCAGAATCTGCGGATCCCGTTCCTGAATTTCATATATTTTCATATCTTTCCCCGTCTTTAGCACCCAAATAATTTCGCTGTTTTTTCCATTCGCTCTGCAATAGGAACGCCAAATGGGCAGCGTGCTTCGCAGGCATGACAGCCAATGCACTCGGATGCTTTGTGTTCCAGCAGTTCGTAATGGGACTGTACCGTTGCAGGCACCTTAGGCTGCATGGTTGCCAGGTCATAGAATTTGTTGATCATCGCAATATCCAGATTGGAGACACAGGGTTTGCAATGGCCGCAGTAGGTGCATTCACCGCTGTAGGAATGGAACGGCGCATTCGCGATCACAGATGCATAGTCTTTTTCCTCTTCTGAAGCATCTTCATATGCTGCGGCTGCATCAACCTGCTCTTTCGTATCGTAGCCGCACATAATGGAACAGACTGCGGGTCTGGTCAGCGCATAGTGGATACACTGCACAGGTGTCAGACTTACACCAAATGGGGAACGTTTTTCATCAAACAGTCTGCCGCCTGCAAAGCCCTTCATTACCGTAATTCCTACGTCATTCTGCTCACAGACCTTATATAACCGTGCGCGGTCTCCATCAATTCCTTTCAAACCGGCGTCAAACTCCTCCGCAAACATAGTGTCAATATTTTCACTTGCCGGAAGCATGTCAAAAGCTGGATTAATGCTGAAAAGAATCATTTCCACATATCCGGATTCTGCTGCTTTAATGGCAACCTTCGGGTTGTGGGAGCTGATGCCGATATGACGGATTACGCCGCTGTTTTTTAATTCCATTACATAATCCAGATAGTCAGAGTGCTGGATTTGTTCCCACTCTTCCTCAGAATCTACATAGTGAATCATTCCCATGTCAATATAATCTGTCTGCAGTCTTTTCAGCAAATCCTCATATGCAGGGCGCACATATTTCATATCCCTTGTGCGGAAATACTGCTCATCCTTCCATGTGGAACCAATGTGTCCCTGAATAAACCAGTTGCTGCGGTTTTCCTTAATTCCTTTTCCAATAATATCTCTGGATTTCGGGTCCGCCATCCAGCAGTCCAGAATATTGATTCCAAGAGATGACGCATAGTGGATCAGCTCAATTCCTTCTTCCTCCGGGTGCCGCTCCAGCCACTCCCCGCCGAATCCAATTTCGCTCACCATAAGCCCAGTTTTTCCCAATCTTCGTGTTTTCATTGTATTTCCTCCTCATCCTTGTTTTATTGGCACCCATTATTTCGACCAGGTGCTCTCTTCTGTTTTGCCTTCATAATCAAAAAGTCCGTCGTTTTTCTCTTCCAGAGCTTTAATCATGTGGTAGGTGTATTCGTTGTATGGGGTTGGAATGCCACTTTCTTTTCCCATGCGGATCAAAGCGCCGGAGAACATGTCGATCTCGGTGTGACGTCCTGCGTCCAGGTCCTGAAGTGTGGAATAGCGGGCAAATGGGGGAACTGCACTGCCATGGCTGGAAGACGCTGCTGCCTTGCTGATATCAATTCCTTTCGCAGCCGCAACAGCCTCAAGCTCCTGCCGCAGCCCTTCACTGATCGCCTTCATGTGAATGCTGTCCCTGTAGCAGCCAACTCCCGCGCCCAGAATTGCCTGGGGCAGATTGTTGCACACATTCAACCGGAATTTACTCCACATCTCTTCCCGGATATAGTCTGTATGGCGGAAATGAATCCCCGTATCTGCAAAAAGCTCCTCGATCGCACGCACCCTTTCACTTTCATAAGGTGCTTCCAGTTCCCCGAAAATAATTCCGATGGTAGTCTCCGGGTCAAAACAATATCCATCTTCTTCCTTATGAGATGCCACCTTGATCAGAGAATACATGATATTAGCCTTGGGAATCACAGTAGAAATCATTTCTTCGCTGTCCACGCCATTCATAAGGCTCATCACAATAGTGTTCTCACCCACCGCTTCCCGTATACTCTCCAGTGCTCCCGGCAAAGCTCCGTACTTCAGGGAAACAACCAGCAGATCTACTCCATGATCTTCCTGCGGTGTCCACACATGAGGATGGTAAACGGTATGATTAATCGTGCATCCCTTTTCCTTCAGGCGCTTCGCCCTCTCCCCTTCTGCCACAACACCAAGTTCAATATTTTTCACCCCGGAAAGTCCCCAGATCACATAAGAGCCTACGGCTCCCGCTCCAAGAACTGCCACTGATTTTATTTCCATAATTTTGTCACTCCTGTTTTTCCATATGTCAGTTTCAGCCAAACGATTATTCTACCACTCAACTGCTTTACCCAATATAACGGGTTCTGATTTCCAGCTTATTGTTCATCTGTAACTGCATTGTAGCATATGCCTGTGGGTTCGTAAACTGCGTATAATCCCAATGCCTGCACCTTTTTGCAATCGCTAATTCAAAACTTCCATCGCAAAAAGCCGCCGCATTGCTCTCTCAAACCAACGCGGCGGTCTGTTATTGCCTATATGTTATTCTTATTTCAATTTGCTGTAAACTTCATTTGTCACCGGCTCACACCACTCATTAGAGCCTTCCTCGCCCGGTACTTCAATTGCCAGATGGCTGAACCAGCTGTCCGGTGCAGCACCGTGCCAGTGTTTTACTTCTGCCGGGATGTTAATGCAGTCACCAGGTTTCATCTCGATGGGATCCTTGCCCTCTTCCTGGTAGTAGCCCCGTCCTGCGACACAGACCAGAATCTGTCCGCCGCCGCTCTTTGCGTGATGGATGTGCCAGTTATTGCGGCATCCAGGCTCGAAGGTTACATTAAAGATTCCAACCTGGCTGGTAGATACCGGTGCCAGATAACTCTTTCCAATGAAATACTGTGCAAAAGCATCATTCGGCTGTCCGATCGGGAATACCATTTCTTTGGCATGAGCTCTCATTGCCTCATCTTCATAGGGAAGATCACCCTCATTTACAGCCCACACTTCTTTTGCCAGATTAAATACAGCCCAGCCTTTTGGCCAGCCAGCATAAAATGCCACATGTGTGATGATCGCAGCGATTTCCTTCTGTGTTACGCCGTGATTCTTTGCATTCTGCAGATGGAATTTCAAGGAGGAATCCGTGATTCCCTGCGCCATCAGCGCAACGACTGTAATAATGCTTCTTGTTTTTACATCAATGTCATTGTTGTTCCAGTTCTCACCAAAAAGAACATCATCATTAAAATGTGCAAACTCCGGAGCAAATTCTCCAAGAGCATTTCTTCCTGCTGTCTGTGTAATTTTTGCCATTATTTTCAACCTCCTACAGTGATTTTACCCATTTCTCAATTTCCTGTTTATTTGCACGGTTCAGAAGTCTTCCTTCTACAAATTCAGCACCCGGTGCGGACGGCTGTAACTCGGAGATGGTGTTTCCAAATCCGCTTCCGCCTGATGTAGCGAACAGAATAATCTTCTTGCCGGAGAAATCATATTTCTCAAGGAACGTATTGATAATTGTCGGTGCCACATACCACCAGATTGGGAATCCCAGAAGAATCTCGTCATAATTTTCAATTCCGGCATCTGTGTCTGTCATCTCAGGTCTGATCTTTTTGTCGTTCATTTCCACGCTGCTTCTGGATTTTTTGTCCATCCAGTTAAGGTCAGTCTTTGTATATGCAACTGCAGGTGTGATCTCATATAAATCAGCTCCGGCTGCCTCTGCAACCATTTCTGCTGTTTTCTTTGTTGTGCCGCTTGCACTGAAATATGCCACAAGTTTTTTTTCCATAATTGCTGCCTCCTTTGAGCATGCTTTCTCTGCTTACCTGTTTATGCCAGGAAAAATCTGTTTCATCCTGTCATCACATATTAATCATAGGTAGCTGTTCATTTTCTTTACAGTTACAATTATAATGCCATTCTTAAATTATTACTAATACTTATAATGTATTTTATATTATGCCTAAAAGGCATTTATCTCCTCTATAAACAGCTGGATTGCCCTGGAATAGGGGATGTTTCGCCGCCAGGCGATTACAGTGCTGGACGTTATTTCCGGATACAGGCGTCTTTGAACCAGCAGATCCTCCCGCCAGTATTTTGCGGCACCCTGGATGGAAACAGGGTAGGCCAGCCCGTACATCGCCATCACTCCCGCGTTGGTTCCCAGATTGCTGGTAAAAGATAGGTTCAGCTTTTCAAAATCTTTTCCGAACCAGTTGGCAAGCTCACTCTGGATTCCAAGACGCTCTGGAAGAATAAGGGGAAGATTCAGAAGATCCTGTTTTGTGACAACTTCTTTTTCCGCAAGAGGATCATCCGGGCGCATTCCCACCACCCACTGGTCGCTGTCCGGGATTCTGATATATTCAAGATTTTCCGTACTTACCGGTTCCAGAAACAGCCCGATATCTACCAGACCTTTATTCATCATTTCCAGAATGGTATCCGCGGTTCCTGTATGCAGGGCAATCTGAACCAGTGGGTATTTTTCCTTAAAGGACCGACTGATCTGCGCAAGGATTTCCACTGCCGCAAACTCGCCGCAACCGATGGTAATAACGCCTTCGATCACGTCCTCGTTCCCTTTGATTTCGTCAATGATTTTATCTTCCAGATCCATAATTTCCAGCGCCCGCCTCTTCAGAAGCAGTCCTGCAGCGGTCAGCGTGATGCAGCGTCCGCCTCTGTTAAAAAGCGCAGTTCCAAGCTCCTCCTCCAGCGCCGCCAGCTGTCTGGAAAGGGTGGGCTGGGTTATATGCAGTTGTTCCGCAGCCTTAGTAAAGCTCTGCTCCTTTGCCACAGTCAAAAAATAACGCAGTACTCTCAGTTCCATAGGTGCTCTGCCTCCGTAAATTCTACTTGTTATAACGTTTTGTAAATATAATTTTATTATATTCATCCAATGGGTGGTGTCAATTTTGTGCAGCTCAATTCTGTGGGGCTTAGGGAAATTTTTTTAACGGCTTTTTTCAACTTATAATTGAAAACTTTTCTGAATTGTGTAAAATGAAAGCAAAGAAATTTATGTTTACGAAGGAGGAGCTTTATGAAACAGAAAAAGACAAATCATTACCTTCTTGGAACAGTTTTTTGCCTGCTTCTTTTGCTATTACTGACTCCGGGACAGGCAACTAAAGTTCAGGCGGCAACTGACAACAGCCTGATCGATGTGAAGCTGGCAGAAGGAATCAGACGTTACGATTACGCATATGAGGTTCTGAATCTAGTGAACCAGGAACGTGCGAAATCAAACCTGCAGCCCGTAACTATGGACAAAAATCTTCTGGAATGCGCCATGACAAGAGCCCAGGAACTGACTCTTTACGCGTCCCATACCCGTCCAAACGGCGCCAGCTGTATGACTGCTTTTCCATATTTCGGGTATAACTCAAGTGAAAACCTGGCAATTAATCAGGTATCTCCGGAAGATGTTATGAACTCCTGGATGAATTCCTCTGGCCATCGTACCAATATTATGGCTTCTGGAAATGTATCTGCAGGAATCGGATGCTTTTACCAGAATGGGGCACTTTACTGGATACAGTGCTTTTCTTCTCATGCTGCGCAGATCTGTTCACAGCCGGCAAATCAGAAGGTTTCCCCCACCATTTCCGCACTTCCGGATCTGGTAAATATCAGTTTCAGTGAAACTTCCCCTGTAAGCTTTACCGAAGCACAGAAAACGATGAAAATCTATGTGACATGCGCAGGATTTTCTTATATGAAATCCGTTCTGGATCCAACATCCTTTAACTGGTCAACCGGAGATTCCGCAATTGCTTCTGTAAACCAGAACGGCGTAATTCAGCTGAAAAATGCAGGAACTACTACGGTTACAGCATCTATGAAGTCTGCACCAACCAAGTCCCTGACGGCACAGCTGAATGCATATTTTGATCTGAATAATGCATATTACAATATTTCCCCTCGTTCCTATAACTACACGGGAAGCGCAGCAACACCTGCTGTAACAGTTACTTTCAACAGTCAGACGCTGACACAGGGAAAGGACTACACGGTTTCTTTTGAAAACAATGTGAATGCCGGAAGAGCCAGCTACACAATTAAAGGTCTTGGTCTTTACAAAGGCACCCTGACCTCCTATTTTTTCATTTACAATGCTTCAATCCGAGATGCAGAAATTACTTTTGACCAGTCCTCTTATATTTATAAGGGAACGCCGCTGACTCCCAAGCCAACTGTCACCTGGAAGGAAAAAACACTGACAGAGGGCAAAGATTATACGCTTTCCTGGAGCAATAATAATCAGCAGGGTAACGCATACATTACTGTTACTGGCAAGGGAAACTTCAAAGACGAGAAAAACAGCCATTTTTATATTGATACCACACCGATTCATACCGCTGTAATCGGCAATATTCCTACATATGACTATGCTCCTGGAAAAGAGTTTAAGCCGGAGCCCACCGTTACCCTGGACGGCGTGCTTTTGAAAAAGGATAAAGATTACGTCCTTTCTTACGGCAATAATAAGAATGCAAGTTCCAGATACAACAAGCCTTATGTAGAGATTAGCGGAATTGGTCTTTACAGAAGCGGTGTGAGAAAATATTTTACCATCAATCCGATTAAAGTTTCAGGCGAGACGGTCAAAGTTACAAAGACAAATTTCGGCAATGGAAGCATGTTGGATTTCCTGAAAAATAATGTAGTCGTTACTTACAAGGGCACTCAGATTCCGTCTGACTGCATGGAATTTTATTCTGTCTGGGGATCTTCTGATAATGAGATTCTTGCTTTTACCATTGAATATACAGGAAATTATACCGGAGAATCCAGAAATATGACTTCTTTGAAAAGATGTGCAGTTTCTGCGATTGGAAACCAGACTTATAAAGGAAGTGCACTGAATCCAAAGCCGACTGTAAAATTTGGTTCTACTGTACTGAAGGAAGGAACGGATTATACCCTTTCCTGGAGCAATAATACAAAGGTGGGAACCGGATCGGTTACGATTACCGGATTGAATAATTACTTCGCAAGCGTGACAGTGAATTTCAAAATTGTGGCACCTGCGCCAACTGCAACGCCGACTCCGAAACCGACGGCAACGCCGACTCCGAAACCGACCGCTACGCCAACTCCGAAGCCGACCGCTACGCCGACGCCAAAGCCAACCGCCACTCCAACTCCGAAACCAACTTTGTCCAGGCCAACAGCGAAGCTGGCAACGGCATGGAACAGCGTCACCATCAGTTGGAAGAGAGTTGCAAATGCTCAGAGCTACATTATTTACAGACAAACTGGTTCTGGCAGATATACCAGGCTTAAAACACTGAATTCCAGAACATTTTCTTACAAAGATACAAGAGTTTTGGTAGGTACCAAATACACCTACAGAGTTCGCGCCTGCAGAAAAGTGGGTTCCAGTTACATTTACAGCGCCTATGCCAGAGCTGTATCCGCAACACCAACCCTTTCCAGACCAGCACTTACTTTAAAAACAACCACAAGAAGGCAAACCATTTCCTGGCGGAGAGTTTCCGGTGCCAGCGGCTACTTGCTGTATCAAAAGACTGGAAATGGTTCTTTCAAACGAATAAAGAAACTTTCTTCCAGAACTACTACGTACACAGTTAGCACCAGAAGAGGCACTGTTTATAGCTACAAGCTGCTCCCATACCGTGTAGTCAACAAAAAAGCAATATATGGTCCATCCAGTGCGGTAAAAAGAGGCAGAGCTAAATAACATAAAACTAAGGGGAGGCTTCCCAGCTCCAAACAAGCTGCGGCCTCCCCGAATACTATACGGAGGTACACATTCATGGAAAAACAGATCGACCTTTCCACCTGGAAACGAAAAGAAATTTTTGATTTCTTCAGCCATGCATCCAATCCCTATTATATGGTAACGTTCCGCATAGATGTCGCACCGTTATACGCCTACGTGAAAAAGCATCATCTGTCATTTTATTATTCGCTGGTCTATCTGTGCACCCAGGCAATTAATGACGTGGAAGCATTTCGATATACCATAAGAGGAGAACAGGTCTTTTATCTGGATCCGCGCATCCCCAGCTTTACCGATCTGAAAAAAGACAGCGAATATTTCCACATTGTTACCATGCCGACCATGGGTTCACTTGCAGAATTCAACGAAGAAGCCAGAAAACGCAGTGCCGCCCAGCAGTTTTTCCTGGATACCTCCCAGGAAACCGACCGTGTAATCTACTTCTCCTGCCTGCCCTGGTTAGACCTTACCGCACTCACAAATGAGCGCGATTTTTCCTCCCCCGACAGCAAAAACGACTCCATCCCCCGCATCGCCTGGGGAAAATACGTCCCAAACGGCGACCGCCTGGAACTTGGCATTTCTATAGAGGTAAACCACCGCCTTATAGATGGACTGCACATTGGACAGTTTGCGCAGAGGCTGGAAAAATTGATTGGGGAGTTGTAGCTACTCCCCCAGCGTGAGCATCGTATCAATACAAGCCTTCGCCTTCATCCTCACAGTTTCATCCAGCTTAATTTCCTCACCGCCCTGGCCGCGGACGCAGTTGTAAACATCCATCAGGGTGGTCAGCTTCATGTTGTGGCATACGCAGTCTTTGGAAAGCGGGTAGAACTTCTTGTCCGGGCACTCGAACTGAAGATGCTGTACAATACTGTTTTCTGTGCCAATGATGAACTCTTTGGCATCACTTTCTTTGGCATACTTCATGATTCCGGTTGTGCTTCCGATATAATCTGCCATGGCGGAAACTTCTGACAGGCACTCCGGGTGAACCAGGAGTTTCGCCTCCGGGTGCGCTGCCCGGGCCTTTTTCACATCTCTGACAGACATTCTTAGATGGGTAGGACATCCGCCGTGAACAAACTTAAATGTTTTCTCAGGCACCTGCTTCTCCACCCAGGCTCCCAGATTGCAATCCGGGATAAACAAAATCTTATCGTTATCAATGTTCCTCACGATCTTCACAGCCGATGAAGAAGTTACGCACACATCGCAAATCGTTTTCAGCTCTGAGGTGGTGTTAATATAAGCCACAACTGTATAATCCGGGTTGGACGCCTTCAGCGCAGAAAGCATCTCCACATCCAGCTGCTCCGCCATTGGACATCCGGCGCCGCTGTTGGAAAGGTAAACCGTTTTCTCCGGGGAAAGAATCTTCACCGTCTCTGCCATAAAACGAACTCCGCACATCAGCACATTTTTCTGAGGCGCTTTGGCCGCCTGCTGGCTCAGTCCGTAAGAATCTCCTGTATAATCTGCCACCTCCAGAATTTCCTGGCTCTGATATGCGTGGGCAAGAATGCAGATGTCTTTTTCTTTCTTTAAACGCAGAATTTCATCCTGCAGTTGTCTTGTAGTCATCATAATTATTTTTTCTCCTGTTTTCGGGCATTTTCTTAGGATTATATTCTCCTTCCTCCTCACTGTCAACCAAAAAGTTTACAGATATCTTGTCAAGTGTAAACTTTAGTGTTATACTACAGGGCATGTCACCCGGCAAAAAACGCTGCAGGCAGCCAGAACACTTTCCATTTCGCGTCTGCCGTCTGCCCCCAAATTCAAATTATCAAAAAAGGAACCCAACTATGAAAACAGATATTCTCATCGCAGGCTCCGGCTGCTCCGGCCTTTACTGTGCCCTCCAGCTTCCCCGCGATAAAAAAATTACCATTATCACCAAGTCCGATCTGACCAGCAACGACTCCTACCTTGCACAGGGCGGTATGTGTATGCTGAAAGAAGAATCCGATTACGACAGCTTTTTCGAAGACACCATGAAAGCCGGTCATTACGAAAATGACAAAAAATCAGTAGAAATCATGATCAAAACTTCCCCGGAAGTAGTCAAAGATCTGGTTTCCTACGGCGCACGTTTCGAACGTAATGAGGACGGCAGCCTTTCCTACACCAAAGAAGGCGCCCATTCCACCAACCGCATTATTTTCCATGAGGATGTCACCGGCAAAGAAATCACCAGTTCCCTGCTCCGGGAAGTTCAGAAGCTTTCCAATGTTGAGCTTCTGGAATACACCACCATGGTAGATATCCTGGAAAAAGACAACCACTGCTACGGTGCTGTGATCCGCCGCCCGGACGGTTCCCTTGATACCGTAACTGCTTCCTGTACAGTTATGGCAAGCGGTGGAGTAGGCGGACTTTACCGGCATTCCACCAATTTCCGCCACCTTACCGGCGATTCTCTTGCCATTGCCCGCAAGCATGGAATTGAACTGCAGAATCCAGATTATGTACAGATTCACCCAACCACCTTCTATACCAGACGCCCGGAAGACCGCAGCTTCCTGATTTCCGAGTCTGTCAGAGGCGAAGGTGCCAAATTATACGACAAAAATATGAACCGTTTCACCAACGAGCTTCTGCCCCGCGACCTTCTTTCTGAAAAAATCCACGAGCAGATGGCAAAGGATGGCACAGATTTTGTGTGGGAAGATCTGCGTACCATCCCGGAAGAAACTCTCCGTCACCATTTTCCAAACATTGTTGAACACTGCAAAGAAATGGGCTATGATGTTTTCAAAGAATGCATCCCTGTGGTTCCAGCACAGCACTACTTCATGGGCGGCGTAAAGGTTGACCACCAGAGCCGTTCCTCCATGGAAAATCTTTATGTAGTAGGCGAAGCCGCATGCAACGGCGTCCACGGCAAAAACCGACTGGCAAGCAATTCCCTGCTGGAAAGCCTTGTTTTCGCCAAACGGGCAGCACAGGATATGGCAAAAAATGTTTTTTCACAGACAGATGACGCGGCAGACTGCGGCACAGATAGCAGCATCACAGAGATGTCCAATACATATGCAGCAGCCAATACTGCAGATATTCACGATACACAAATTACTGCAGACTACTTAGCTTCCCATGTAGACCTTCACCAGTACGAAGACCAGCAGGCCCTTGCCGAAGCTTACCATCACCTTGCAACCGAAGCCATCACACTTGGCGCAAATACAGCCAACAGAAAGGAATTTTTATATGTTTGATCAGGTAACTCTTGGGTTAAATGTTGACCCATTTATTTTAAGCGCATTAAAAGAAGATATCACAAGCGAAGACGTATCCACCAACAGCGTTATGCCAACTCCTACCCCAGGCGTGGTAGACCTTATCTGCAAGCAGGACGGAATCATCTGCGGACTGCAGGTTTTTGAGCGTGTTTTTACACTTCTGGATCCATCCACAAAGGCTGAATTCTACGTAAAAGACGGCGACCATGTAGAAAACAAACAGCTGATTGGAAAAGTTTACGGAGACATCCGCGTGCTGCTCTGCGGCGAAAGAACCGCCCTTAACTATCTTCAGAGAATGAGCGGAATCGCCACTTACACAAGCCAGGTGGCAGCCCTTCTGGAAGGTACCGGAATCAAGCTTCTGGATACCAGAAAGACCTCACCGAACAACCGTATTTTCGAGAAATATTCCGTACGCATCGGCGGAGGAAATAATCACCGCTACAACCTTTCCGACGGCGTTCTTCTGAAAGACAACCACATCGGCGCAGCTGGCGGAGTGAAGCAGGCAATTTCCATGGCAAAGGCCTACGCACCTTTTGTCCGCAAAATCGAAGTGGAAGTGGAGAATCTTGATATGGTAAAAGAGGCTGTAGAGGCAGGCGCTGACATTATCATGCTGGATAATATGACCACCGGGCAGCTGAAGGAATCCATTGATTACATTGCCGGACGTGCCGAAATCGAAGTTTCCGGAAATGTTACAAAAGAAAACATTGCCAGACTTACCGGTTTGGGTGTAAATTATGTATCAAGCGGAGCACTTACCCATTCTGCTCCTATTATGGATTTATCTATGAAGAATCTTCACGCAGTGGAGTAACTTCGCATAACAAGCAGACAGGAGATGAAATTATGAAGGGTGAAGAAAGAAGAAAGCAGCTTTTAAATATCTTATCCTCCAGCACTGGTCCGGTTTCCGGCGGCACTTTGTCACAGGAGCTGCATGTAAGCCGCCAGATTATTGTACAGGACATTTCTCTCCTGCGTGCCAACGGTGCCACTATTTTTTCCACAAACAAGGGTTATCTGCTTCAGGAAGAGAAGAAATATTCCAGAGTTTTTAAGGTGTATCACACCGATGACCAGGTGGAAGAAGAACTGAGTGCCATTGTAGATGCAGGCGGACAGATCCGTGATGTGTTTGTCTATCACAAGGTCTACGGCGTCCTCAAAGCAGACATGGGAATTAAATCCCGCCGTGACATCCGTGCCTACATGGAAGAAATCAGCACCGGCAAGTCCAGCCTTCTGAAAAATGTAACCTCCGGCTACCACTACCACACCATAGACGCCGAAAGTGAAGAGATCCTGGACACCATCCAGGAAGAACTTCGTCAGCGCGGTTTCCTGGCCAAGCTGCAGGATTACGAACCCGTAGATTTCTGGGGCGGACAGGGCTAAAGAATATTTCCCCCTTTTCCTGCATACATATAAAAGGATGTTGCAGAAAGGGGGACTTTTTTATGCAGAATATTTATACTCGCCTGATCAACCGCAATCACCCGCTTCCACCCGACTATGTTCCCGAAAATCTTGTTGATATTGGAATTCCATTCGATACCCGTCCCGGGGATCCGAAACGTCTTCTGGAAAAAAAGACTGCTCACGCTGCCCTTTGCCTTATAAATGCAGCTTGCAAAGAAGGATTATGCCTTTATGGAATCTCCGGATATCGTTCTTATAAGCGCCAGCAGGAGCTTTACACAGGCAATCCCTATGTTGCCCAGCCTGGCACCAGTGAGCACCAGAGCGGACTGGCACTGGATGTTTCCTGTCCTGCCGTTGGCCTGGAACTGATTCCTGAATTTGCCCAAACTCCAGAAGGCAAATGGCTTACCCGCAACGCATCTCTTTTCGGATTTATTCTCCGCTATCCCCAGAACAAAGAAGACATTACCGGAATTCCATACGAGCCCTGGCATATCCGCTACGTCACACGGGAGCTTTCCGGATATCTGACCCTTACCGGAATGACGCTGGAAGAATATCTGGATTTTCCCGTTAAAACAAAATCCGCCAGCGGTTTCGAAAAATGGAAATTTTAATGTTTTGGAAACGCTAAAAAACATTAAATGTCAGGCATAATTCCCCCAATTTTTCACATACTATCCATACAGTACAAAATATGGAAGCAGATGAAATATACAGGAGGAACAGATAAATGAAAGCGACAGGAATTGTAAGAAGAATTGACGACCTGGGCAGGGTGGTCATACCCAAAGAAATCCGCCGGACTCTGCGAATCAAAGAAGGCACACCCCTTGAAATCTTTACCGACCGTGAAGGCGAAATCATCTTGAAAAAGTACTCCCCAATCGGAGAGCTGAGCATTTTCGCAAAAGAATACGCCGAATCCCTTTCCCAGTCCACCGGCATGCTTTCCTGCATTACCGACCACGACCAGGTAGTGGCTGCTGCCGGACCGGGAAGCAAAGAATTTATCGGAAAAATGATCAGCCACCAGTTAGAAGGCGTGATCAACGACAGGGAATCCAAATGCTTGAACACCAAAGACCGGGGCAAAATCCCCGTAGTGGACGAACAGCCTGACGTTTCCAGTTCCCAGGTCATCCACCCCATCATTGCCGCAGGCGACGCCATCGGCAGTGTCATCCTCATGGGAAAAGGCGACAAAGACATCATGGGTACCAACGTAAAACTCCTGGTCCAGACCGCCGCCGGATTCCTTGGACGGCAGATGGAGCAGTAACGCTTCACACACTTTTTCAGACAAAAAAACTGCTGCACCCTGGTATATTTTTTATATGCCAGTCGGTACAGCAGTTTTATTTTTTCTTATTTCGCCTGCTCTCTCATCTTCTGTCTCTGTTTGGTAATATCGAAATACTCTGGAGAAATAATCCCATGCTTCACCAGCGCGTCAAAAACCTCTTTCTGTTCTGGCGTCATGGCCATTCCTACTGTGGAATTGTAATCTGTAAGCACGCATCCGGTTCTCTCGATCATCCAGAATAGTGCGGAGTCATTCTCCGGTATCATTTTCCAGATTTCTTTCTCCGGATATGGCAAAAGCGCCATCATGGTCTGGAGATGTCCATTCTCTTCGATCAGCCTGTAATCTCCATCCGGCATAATGATTCCATCTGAAAAATTCTGGATTTGATCAGCTTTCTGTAAAAGCTCTTCTGTTACCTTCACAATTAGTTACCCCCTGCAAATTCTTCGCAGCATTCTCTTAAATATGCTGCTTTCTTGAAACTCATTATACCATGCTGCAAACTTAAGTGCTATCTATTTTTGTCTTCCAGACAATTTCTGGCTGCCCCCAAACCCCAAAAACTTTTATTATAAAACTTTTCTAAAACCCCTTGCATTTTCGAAAAAAAATGGTATAGTTATTGCATACTTGATGACATAGTTTTTAATACTACGTATATTAGTTTTCGTTTTCCATTTGTCTGGAGGTGTTGTTTATGAAATTCAAATTAAAAGATCCCGGAAGCGCGATTACCCACGGTATTGCCTTTCTTCTGGCTGCTGCCGGAGCTGCGCCGCTTTTGATTCGTTCCTCAGTGTGGAGCGACCACATTCATGTTCTGGCACTTAGCATTTTTATTCTTACCATGATGCTGCTTTACGCGGCCAGCACACTTTATCACTCCGTTGATTCTACAGACAAGGTGAACCGACGTCTGAAAAAGCTGGATCACATGATGATCTTCGTAATGATTGCAGGCAGTTACACACCAGTGTGCCTGATCGTACTTCACGGCAAGATTGGTTATGCACTCTGCGCTCTTGTTTGGGCAACTGCAATCCTTGGTATTGTATTCAAAGGATTTTGGGTCACATGTCCCAAATGGGTATCTTCCGTGCTGTACATTGGCATGGGCTGGCTGTGTGTTCTGGCCTTCGTTCCAATTATTCACGCACTTCCCAAGGCTGGGTTTGGATGGCTGCTTGCCGGCGGTATTATCTACACCATCGGCGGTGTGATCTACGCACTGAAGCTCCCCATTTTCAACGCCAGACACAAGAACTTTGGATCACATGAAATCTTCCATGTATTTATTATGCTGGGAAGTGCCTGCCACTTTATTGTGATGTATTGCTTTGTGGCAAATATGCCAGTGTAATGGCTTTTTCCTAAAACATATTTGAAAAAGGCTTTCTGCAATAATTTGTGAGACATTTTACCCGGATGAGGGACTCGTAGCTGGAGCCCGAATTCGGGTAAAATATACCGCAAATCAGGTATACAGGTCGAAATATTTTTTCCCATTCTGTCTACGGCAACTGAATTCGGACTAAATATACCGCAAAGTGGGGCGTGCAGATTGCGGGAATGATTTTTCAAACACGCTCTAGTCAGACGGCTGCTGCCCTCTGCCATCTCAAAATTCCATCAGCGCAAATTTCTTAGCCCGCGTCAGCTGCTTAATGGCATACTCCCGGCTCATCGCCTCCTCCTTCGTCGCGTATCCCTCATAATACACAAGGGTCACCGGCCGCTTCGTCTTCGTGTATTTCGCTCCGTTTTTCCCGCTGTTGTGCGCCTTCAGGCGCTTCTCCAGACAGTTTGTCCACCCGGTATAAAGGGTTCCGTCCGCGCACTGCACAATATAAGTATAATTCATTTTTATCCTTTCCAATTCCCGAATCTTTTATAGAGCATTACCACGTTTTTTCCAGTTGATAAGTATTTCCTGGCTTCTGGCAGCGTCAATTTCATTCTATGTAAAGGAGCACCGCCTTCGTCTTTCCCAACGGCCAGCACCCCTTATCTTTATAAAAAGCAATCGGTCCAAACTACAGTATTTCACCAACAAGCCCCATCATTTCCCTGCGGAGCCGGAAAAAAGCAGGTAGGACACAACACCGACTGCGAATTTTCCCACCTGCTTTATTATACGTTGTTTTTACTCTTTTGTGAATGCTGCCATCCTGTTATAAACACAATTTATAGCATACAAAGAGTTACTGCTCACACCGAGATCAGTAACCGCTTTGTTATTCATAAGCGGTTACTATCAAGAGCCTAAGCTCCCATCTTACGGCAGATATGCGATCGGATCAATGGGCTCTCCGTCCTTCTTCATTGCGAAATACAGGTTGCTGCCTTCCTCACTGTAATACTTGGTAGGCGCTGCAACATAGCCGATGATCTCTCCTTTTTCAACCGAGTCACCTTCTGCCACATCCAGATCTGTCAACTGTCCGTAAATTGCCTGATAGCCGTTTCCAAGCTCCATGGTCACGGTAGTTCCTGTCTCAGCGTCATTCTCAATGGAGTACACAGTGCCGTTCACGGCAGACACAACAGGTGCCCCTTCCACTGCCTGTACGGAAATCGCAGGACTTAATTTATACTGGTCAAGAGTTGGAAAATAAACGCTCTGATCCATGCTGTAGTCGATCATCACATGTCCGTTCACTGGCCATTCCATCAATGTATCCTCAGAAAAATTGATTTCCGGACTCTGATTCAGGGAAACCTGGGCATTCACGCTGGTACTTTCTCCGATGTCCGCAGAATTTTCAACACCTGTAAGATCAGCCGCATTATCCACCTCATTGGCAGCTTCCTTCACTACAGCTTCCTCATCCAAAATTCCTGTATCAGACATTTCGTCCATATCTGCCTCAACCAGGCTGGTTCCTGCCTCTGCCAAAGTTCCGGAATCCGCGGAACTTTCCCCATTCGCCGTATCGTTTTCCTGTGTACTTTCCAGGGGAAGCACCTCCTGAATATGTTCCTGTTTGTTTGACACCTGATAAGCTGTCACGCCCAAAACTGCCATCACTGCCAGAAGCGCGCCATTAAAAATAAATCTTGCTGTTCTGTTTTTCCTCATATTCTTTTCACCTCTACATACATTCTGTTCACAGCTGTTGTACCGTCTGTATTTATAGGGTGTCCAGAATAAACAGGCTTATTCATTTTATCTGCCAGATTTGTAAAAAATCTACACGGAATTTATATTTTGAAGCTCCATCTCCGGAAAATAAGCCTCCAGAATTTCCTCCCAGCTGCTGCCCTCCTTCGCCATCTCATTTCCCCCATACTGGGAAAAACCCAGCCCATGTCCTTTTCCCTTGCACAGAAACCGCACCGCATTTCCCACTTTTTGCATGGAAAAATCCGCCGAAGCCAGATGCATTCCCTCCCGGAAGCTCTCTCCTTCCAGCCAGCTTCCGTCTGCGGTCAAAGCAGTCACATAGCCTGCGCTGTCCCTTTTTTTGATCACAAGCCTGGCTGGAAGCTGACTTGCTGACACATATGTACTGTTTACATAATCCGGAGCATCCTTGTCCTGGCTGCTGTCCACAGATTTCAAATAGGAATATTCTTCATTATGAAAAACCTCCGCCCCATCCCTGGTCATTCCGCTGCTGATCTGGTGATACGGCACCAGCTTCAGTTCTCCCTGATAAGTAAGCACCTGCCCGGCAGTTGCATCTGCCGCGTTTTTATTTTCCTGCAGCGTATCAGCCTTTTTCATCATCTCCCAGATTTGGGACAAATGTCCTGGTGACAGAGTCCCATCCAGAATAAACGAATACTCTCCACCGCTATTTCTGTCCGTATTTTTCCCGGTAACTTCCCCGCTTACTTCTTCCATAATTTTCCCCGCCTGCTCCCCTGCTGCCAGCCGCCTGTACAAATTCGACCTGGCGATCACAGCCTGAGCCTTCACCGCTTCCTCCTCATAATCCCCTTTCAGCTGCACCATAAGCAGCAGTGGAACCATAACCTCCTCATCCAGAGAAGAAAGTAAAAGTGCTTTATCCGCACCGTTTAACAGAATCGTACACACATAAGGCATCAACAGAACAAGGGGAATGAAAAATCCCGAAGAACAAAACTTCCGAAACCACTTTCTCATGCCAGCCCCGTGCCGCCTTTTCCCCAGTATCGTCCAGGCGCAACTTGCGGCACACTCGTCCTTATCATTTTCTCCCTATTATATGCACAATTGCAAAAACTTATGAACCGTAGTATACTGAACCTGTTTTACAGAATTTTATAAATAATGGAGGTTTCTATGGGAGCAATACTTCTTGCACCTGTGTACATCCTGATCAACTTTTATGTGGTCCGCTGGATGATACGCTGGATGGGCGCATGTCACAGGCTTTTCCAGACTATGGCATTCCGCGTTTCCTTTGTGGGAATTTATATTATACTTGCCACTGCACTGCTCACCGGTTTTCTTGTGAAAAAACCGCTCAGCCTGCACCGCATTTTGAAGCATATTGGAAATTACTTTCTCGGTACTTTTATTTACATTCTTCTTGTAATCGCTGTTGTGGATTTCGGACGCCTGATACTGAAATACGTTTTCCACGCGCCCTTTATCGGACAGCGGAGCACCTTTGTGATCACCGGACTGATCTGCACGGTTCTGATCATTGCAGTCAGCATTTACGGAATTCTTCATGTCGCCAATGTGAAAACCACGCCTTATGAGGTTACTGTGGAAAAATCAGTGGACGGCATGGATTCCCTGAAAGTAGTTCTTCTTGCAGACACTCATTTCGGCTACAGCATGGGCACCGCCCAGGCAAAACGCATTGTGAAAAAAATCAATGCCGAAAATCCTGATGTCGTCTGTATTGCCGGAGATATTTTCGACAACGAATACGATGCAATTTCTGAACCGAATAAATTAAAGAAAATTTTAAAAGGGATCAAATCCAGATATGGGGTGTACGCCTGCTGGGGAAATCACGATCTCAACGAGCCGATTCTTGCAGGATTTACCTTTAATGGAACAGAAGACAGCTACAACGATCCAAGAATGGAAGAATTTCTTACAGATGCAGGCATTCACCTGCTGGATGACGAATCTGTACTGATTGACAACAAGTTTTACATAGTTGGGCGCCGGGACGCCTCCCGCTGTGAAAAAGTAGAAGGCTCCCGTCAGACTCCGGCCCAGCTTACCCAAGCGCTGGACCAGAGCAAACCAATTATATTTATCGATCATCAGCCGAAAGAGCTTTCAGAAACAGCTGCTGCCGGTGTGGATCTGGACCTTTGCGGTCACACTCATGACGGCCAGATTTTCCCCGGAAATCTCATTATCCATCTATTCTGGGAAAATTCCTGTGGCTACCTTCAGAAAGGAAGCATGCACAACATTGTCACTTCCGGGGCCGGAATCTGGGGACCAAGCATGAGAGTAGGAACCGACAGCGAGATCTGTCCTATCACCATTCATTTTACGAAATAACACCGTTTACAAAACATTTTTCAGGCAATCCTTATAGCTTTCCTCACAAAGGACTGCCTCTGCACACGGACTGCCGCATATACGGCAGTCCTTTTTTGAAATAAACATCTCTTATCCGGTTGCTGTTTTTATGAAAAACATCCCTTATTCGGTTGCTTCTTTTATAAAAAACATCCCGTATCCGATTGCTATTTTTTCCGCGCATTTCTGCGGCCGTCACTTTTCTTTTCTCCGCATCTGCCGCATGCATTTCTTCTGATGTCATTTTCTGCAATAATTTTCCTGAAATTGATTTCTCACGGACACTACAGGGGCCTTCACTGCATCCTGATCTTAACCAAGTCTGGGCGCCTGCAGCCTGTCCGCTCACAAGTACCTTTACGAACTGAAGTGCATTACCTTTTCCACAAAATACTCCTGTGACAAAGCCAACCATAACAGTCATCATCATATCAAAAAAATGCTTCATAAAGGTCCTCCTTTTTTTCATGCCTGTCCACAACCGCGATGGAACTGCGCACTTTCCATGATTGTGCAGGTATAGTTATTCTTATGCCTGTCCGCTTGCAGGATAGAACCTGATTTCTGAAAAATTTTTGCCAAATCACAGCCGCACTTTCCTTTTTTGCCTTATTGACACCGCAATTGTCCACTGCTACAATAAGCTCAATCAACTTTTGGTTATACTAATATAGCAGTTACCTAATATTCCCTTCACCAGAAAGGAGCAGCCTATGGCAAAAGAACAAATTGCAGTTGCAGAACTGATCACCAATATCATTCTTGGAAAAACCGATGGCGCAAGCAGAGTAGATTTTTTCCCGCAAAAGCCCAAGTTCCCATTTGACAAGCCCTATGAGCAGCCATTTCCCAGAGCAACACCGGAAAGCCAGGGCATTTCTTCCGATATGCTGGCGGATCTGCTCCGTGATCTGGTGGCTTCCCACTATACAGACATGCATCATTTCATGGTTCTTCGAAACGGGAAAGTCATCTGCGAAGCCAACTTCGCGCCTTATCGCAGCGGAATCTGGCATGTCACCCATTCCATGTGCAAAAGCATCACAGGAATGGCTATCGGACTTCTTGTAGAAGAGGGCAAGCTTTCCCTGGACGAAAATATTTATGATATTTTCCAGAAGAATTTGAATACCTTCACCAAAATTTTCCGTCCCACCGTCACCGTGGAGAATCTTCTCACCATGACCAGCGGCATCACCTTCAATGAATCCGGCATTGTGTCTGGCAACGACTGGCTCACCAGCTACATGAATTCTTCCATCACCGGAAACCCTGGAGAAAATTTCCTATACAACAGTCTGAACACCTATGTTCTTTCCGCAATTATCACAGAGCGCACTGGTCAGACACTTACAGAGTATCTGGAGCCGCGGCTTTTCGCTCCCCTTGGCATTACCCGTTATTTCTGGGAAACCTGTCCTAAGGGTATTACCAAGGGAGGATGGGGACTTTTCCTTTGTGCGGAAGACATGGCTAAACTTGGACAGCTTTATCTGCAGAAAGGCAAATGGAACGGCCAGCAGATCATTCCTGAATTCTGGGTGGAAGTTTCCACAGCCAAGCATAAGGAGAGCATCGAGGGCACTTACGGATACGGTTACCAGATATGGATGGAGGCCCGCCCCGGCAGCTTTGAATTTAACGGAATGTTGGGGCAGAACGTAATTGTTTATCCGGACATGAATATGGTAATCGTCACCAATGCAGGCAACAACGAGCTGTTTCAGAACTGCGTCATGCTGAATATTATCCGCAAGTATTTTCCACGGAAATTTCACCCTGCAGACGTTCTCCCTGAGAATCCATGCGCGCAGAGCCTGTTGAACCGCCTTACTGCCCAGTTAGAAAACGGCACCGCCACTGCCCAGACACTTTCATCCCTTCGAAAAGGCGGCTGGAAAAAGAATCCTGCCGGACTTCGCCGCAGCACCGGTGCCCGCCAGAATATCTGGAATTATGTGAAAGGAATTCCTTCACCTGATCCCCATCAGGCAGCCTTACAACTGAATGGGAAAATTTTTGAACTTTCTCCACAGAGCATTGGACTTTTTCCTCTGTTTATCCAGGTTTTCCACAATAATATGACGGAGGGTGTGCAAAAGCTTTCTTTCACCTGTGAAAAAGGGGAGTTCTCTGTAAACTTCCTGGAATCCGGAGAGTGGCATCCCCTCCCGGTTGGATTCGGGCAGGCAAAGGAATCCTGGCTTACGCTTCATGAAGAGAGTTATCTGGTTGGTACCTGCGGAGAATTTACCACTGACGAAAATGGCACCGCTGTCCTGAAGCTTGAGATTACTTTTCTGGAAGAATGCGTGCGCAGAAAAATCCATATTTTCTTCCTGCCAGAGGATGAACTTCAGATTCGCTGGTACGAAACTCCGGGAAAAGGCATGATTATGGAAGGACTTGAATCTATCACGGAAGAAATCTCCAAAAACTTCCTCTATGGCACCTTCAAAGGTGCCGGCGGCCTGGAACTGCTTCACCGCATTATGGAACAGACCATTGAACCGGTCTCACATGGATATCTGGTGACAGAAGAGGAAGATCCGGGGGATTCTGAAGAAGGAACACTTGAGAAAGAAAATGCTGAAGTACCTGGTGCCCAAAGCGCAGTTGCATCCGTTGCTGACGATGCTGAACCTGCGGGTTCTACAGCTAAAGATTTGCAGGAATGAAATTAAAAATCCCATCGAAATACCTTGAGTCAGATACTCAAATATTTCGGTGGGATTTCCACATTTCACATTATTTTATTTTTAACTTAATTCTCATACCACAAGGTTCCATCCGGCCCTGTAAACGTTCCGTCTCCATTATCCGAATACGCACCAGAAGCATTATTTTCCCATTCTCCGGCACTGTTCTGATAAAGAGTCTGATAGTTCAGCCCTTCCTCATCCACAACAACCAAAGACGCCTGCGCATTCTCAGAAGGTGTTTCCGGCGCATCTTCTGACCCCTGTTCACCAGTTGCAGCCTGGGTCCATTCTCCGCCGCCATTTTCATAATACAGTCTTCCGCTGCCATCATACCAGTTTCCATCTGTGGCACGATATACATAATTTGCCCAGGAACCATCCTTCGCCCAAACTGTGACCTGTTCATCCGTTAAGGTAATTCCTCTGGTTTCGGCACTGCCTGTCACGGAGTCATCACTTGAATCCGTACCTGAATTTCCAGATTCAGAAGTACTGTCTGATGTACTTCCATCGTTAGTATCTATGCCCTCTGAATAATCAGCTTTACTCGTACTCTCACTGTTCAAAGTCTCGCTGCCATCTGCATTTATATTCCCGGAAGCAGATTGATTTCTTCCTGCAACGGAATCCTTGTCTCTTCCTGCTCCGTAAGAGCTATCAGAACTGTTTTCTGCTATAAGGTTTACATATTCTCCTGCAGCTCCCCGATCTGGCTGAAATTCCACCAGGTCACCTACAGCCGCCTGAACCGCATCGAAGGAAACTCCTACAAATACCTGAGCTCCCACCAAAATAGCTCCCAGCAATACTGCCGGAAAAACATTTTCCTTCAGGCACCTTAAATTTTTCATATACAAAATACGGTCCTTAAAAACCTTCTTGCCATCACTGAATCCCACTGACATATAAGGAATGTGATTTTGGCTCGCCGCAATCTTTAGCAATAGCTCCCCATATTTCATCCGATTCTTCATGGTATAATGGGCTGCCATTTTTCCGTCACAAAGATTTTCAATATCTTTCTCCGCTTCCCGCTGCATCAGGTAAAGGGCCGGGTTAAACCAGTAGATGGTTGTAACGATGAGCATCAGCATTTTATACCACAGGTCATGTCTCATATAATGGGACAGCTCATGGGAAAAGATAAATTCCAGTTCTTCCAGCGTGAATGCCTTTTCCGGCACATAAAGTCCGGGATTGCGAATTCCTGCCAGCATCGGGGAGGTAAGCCCTTCCCATACAAGAAGCCTTGGCGGATTTTTGATATGTTTCTTACGGCAGAGCCTGAAATACAATTCCTGCATTTCCTCATTATCTGCGGGGTAACTCCAACGCTCCATCTTATGCAAGGAAAAATAATAGCGCATACCCCTGGTGAAGCCAAACAGAAGAATTCCGCACAGCCAGATGATTCCTGCCGCATTCAGAAGCTTTTCGAGCGGCAGCGTGCCGTAACTGAGAGTAATCGTAGAAATACCTTTAGAAGGTACTTGTCCACTCTTAGCACTTTCTTCAGCTGCATTATTTACAGCATTAGACTTCTCATCAACAACTGTACTGATCAGATTTCCCGAAAGTACTGCATCTGTTGTGGAGGTTTCCCCAGCTTCATTTTTATTCTCCGCCTGGTTGCTGGCATTTTGTTTTCCCCTCCAGGAACTGCTTGCACTGCTATTTGCTTCCTTCTGCCCGATCTGAATCCTAAGCAGACTTCCTCCTGAGAAATCCACGGGTATCAGCAGAAAAACCATAACAATCAGCCACATATAATATTTCCATTTCGATGAATATTTTCCCTTCGTAAAATGTCCGATCCACACAGTTGCGCAGATTATCAATGCTGCAATCACATTCATCTTCAAAATCAGAAACATAAATGATGTCATAAATCCTCTTCTTTATCCTCCAGCTCCTCTAAAAAGTCATGAAGTTCTTTAATGTCATCCTGATTCATTTTTTTGCCCTGGTACAAAGAAGCCACAAATTTCTTCAGAGAATTGCCGTACAGCTTCTCCAGCACACTTTTGCTTTCACTCTGCTGATATTCCTCCTGGGAAATCAGCGGCGTGTAAAGATTCATTTTTCCCTGTTTTGTCACTTTCACAAAATTCTTTTTCTCCAGTCTGGTAAGAAGTGAAAGTATGGTTGTTGGCGCTAAAGCTTTTTTCTCATTTACCACACGTTCAATCTCAATTCTGGTCATCGGCGGCTCATACTTCCACAAAACCAGCATAATATCCAGTTCCGAATCTGGAAGACGGTTAATTGTTTTTTTCATCCTACTCTATCCCTCCTTATTGACACATCAAACACGCATATTCCTATTTAAGTTCTCCTTGTACATCCTCTCTATCTATATTTCCCACAATAGATAGTATGGTAATTAGCTGCTGGTCCCACCATGCACAGTAACGCAGAATGCAGCCAGTGAATAATCACTTTAATTCTACACTTGTAGTAATACTTTGTCAACAAAACTTGCAAATTTGCAATTTTAATACTATACTGAATATAACACAAAACCTCAGGAGGTATAGAATGATATCCAGAGAAAAACGACTTATCATAACCTTTCGCTGCACCACAGATGCCATCGCTATGGAAAAAGCCTGCAAGGCAGCCCAGGCACCTGGGCGGTTAATTCCTGTTCCAAGGGCGATTTCCGCCAGCTGCGGACTTTCCTGGTGCGCAGATCTTAACAGCCGTCAATCTCTCGAAGAACTGCTTTCACAGCAGGATCTACAGCCTGAGGGAATTTATGAATGCATCATTTAACAGAATACTGACAAGTGCTTATAAGGAGGAACTTTATATGCAGAACAAAACTGTAGACGCAAGAGGCATGGCATGCCCTCTTCCCGTAGTAAATGCCAAGAAAGCATCTGAAGAAATGACTGAAGGCGGTGTTCTTACCGTTCTGGTGGATAATGAAATCGCCGTTCAGAACCTGACTAAATTTGCAGCAAGCAGAGGCTTCCAGTCTACCGCTGAGAAAAAAGGCGAAAAAGATTACGCTGTAACTTTCCAGATTCCAGAAAAAGGCGCACAGAATGCAGCTACAGCTTCTCAGCCCACAGCCGCATCTGAACCAACCTGTGCTCCAGATTCCAAGAAGCACGGCCTTGTAGCTGTTCTGTCCGCCAACACCATGGGAAACGGAGAGGAACAGCTTGGCAAAATTCTTATGAAATCTTTCATCTTTGCCCTTACCAAACAGGATCAGCTCCCGGAAACCATCCTTTGCTATAATTCCGGCGCTTACCTTACCTGCGAAGGTTCTGACTCTCTCGAAGATCTGAAGTCCCTGGAAGCAGAAGGCGTCAAAATCCTCACCTGCGGAACCTGCCTTGATTTCTACGGCCTAAAAGAGAAATTAGCCGTAGGCGGTGTTACAAACATGTATGAAATCGTAGAAATCATGGAAAACGCCGGAACTATTGTACGCCCATAATTCATTACTATAAAGCTTGTGCACAGCAATACCTTTTACGAGATTGCAAGCCACCAAAGATAGATCATCTTGTGCACCCCAAAATAGCGTTTGCTGCGCAAATAATATTACAAAAAAATCCAAGTTTTTAAGTATTTATATTACTACTTAAAAGCTTGGATTTTTTATACACCTCTTAGATATTTATCTATTAAAAAATCAATGTCCTTTATAAAGTCTTTGTGGCCCAGGAAATTTCTTCCGTTGTGATATAATCCGCCTTCCAGCCTACATACTGCCGCATGATCTGCTCACTGGTTATATCCCAGACTGCGATTTTAATTCCCTGTTTATGCAGATCATCTATTGTCTTTTGGTTCACATACGCACTGCTTACGCTAAGTTGAAAACCATAAACCCTAGCATCTCGAAGCGCAGACTCTGTAATTCCCTCCCTCATAATATACTGAATGCCTATTTTTGAATTAATCTGTCTCAATTTAATTAACGGCTTTTCCCGGAAAGAAATAACTATTGGCTGACGTTTGGAAGTTAGGAAAATCTTGTTCATTTGCTCTACTTCAGCATCTTTGCAAGTCCATTTCAGCTCAATGACCGGAGTTGCAAAATATTGATTGCAAACATTAATGTATTCCTGCAAAGTCGGTGTATAATTACCTGGATACAATTCTGCATTCATACCGCCAATAATGGGATAGGATTTCAACTCAGCATATGTAATCTTCTCAATTCTTTTATCAACACCGCACATGCGCATCAAATTACTGTCATGAGCTACTACATATACCCCATCAAGAGTTTTTCGTACATCACATTCCAGATATTTTGCACCTCGTGAACCAGCTAATTTAAAGGAGGGCAGCGTATTTTCAGGAGCTTCTCTTAGAAGCCCACGATGCATAATGAAATTTGTCTTCGTATATGTATAAGAAGTTCCCCGTGCTTTTACCTGAATAGTAACAGATGCTGTATACTTATATTTTCCATAAGATGTATAGGTAATTTTTGTTTTTCCTTTTTTCTTCGCATATACGGTACCATTCGAGGAAACACTGGCAATACTCGGTGCTGAAGATTTATAAACTGTTACAGAGCCTTTCTTTTTCGGAACAAGTGTAATGCCCTCACCCGTTTTCATAGAAACGCTACTGCCGTATGAATAAAATCCTGTTTTTACAGTCTTAGAATATACAAAAATTTTGCAGCGAATGTTCTTCTTACCCCTGCTGGCCGTAATATACGCACTCCCAGCCTTCTTGGCACGTATAATGCCCTTAGAAGAAACGGTAACAATTCCTTTATTAGAAGACTTCCATTTAAAAAGATCAGCCTTCACTTTCTTCTTTCCAGAATATACAGGAATTTCTTTTTTACTTCCAGTCTTTATTACTACCTTGGAGGCACTAAACGAATAAGTCTGTGCCTCTGCTGAAACAGGAAAGCAAAATAGAAAAACAATCATAATTCCCCATATTAACTTCTTCATAACATGCCCCCGTAATTTTTATTATTTTTTATAATTGTACAGGACAGTTTTCTATTATGCAAGTCATGTTTTCAAACAAAAAAAAGACCGAAAACCTATTTGAAGGTCTTCGGCATTTTTTTAGTGAAGCATCGGGGATTCGAACCCCGGACAACTTGATTAAAAGTCAAGTGCTCTACCAACTGAGCTAATGCTCCATATTATATTTTTTATTTTAAACGTCTGGCTGTTTAGAAGAAGCCTTTGACATTTAAAATGCTCAGGCTTTTTCTAAACAGCCATCGCATTCAAAATGCCCAGAGCCGGAATCGAACCAGCGACACGAGGATTTTCAGTCCTCTGCTCTACCAACTGAGCTATCTGGGCATAAGTAGCGGGAATAGGATTTGAACCTATGACCTTCGGGTTATGAGCCCGACGAGCTTCCAGACTGCTCCATCCCGCGATATTTTATTCTTTTTCAAAGAAAAAGCCGATGATCGGACTCGAACCGATAACCTGCTGATTACAAATCAGCTGCTCTGCCAATTGAGCCACATCGGCGCGTAACCATTGGCTACAACAGATGAAATTATTCATCAAGTGGATGGAGAAGGATTCGAACCTTCGAAGGCATCGCCAGCAGATTTACAGT
>NZ_QTVN01000007.1 GCF_003460605.1 Ruminococcus sp. AF31-8BH | reverse complement strand
CAACCAACTAGCTTAGTTATCTCTCGTCATTACTGTTCTAAAAAGTTCATTCTCTTCGAATGATGTTTGTAAAAGAAATTTTCGAGAATCGTATGTGTTTCACTGTTTAGTTATCAAGGTTATTTGCTGTTGTTTTCAAAACAGCTTGTTCATATTATCATATGTTCAAATGTTTGTCAACAACTTTTTTAAATTTCTTTTTCAAAGAAATTCAAAGCGGAGAAGGAGGGATTTGAACCCTCGCGCCGCTATTAACGACCTACTCCCTTTCCAGGGGAGCCCCTTCGGCCAGCTTGGGTACTTCTCCAAATTGTCCTACTTACTAAGTAGTTCTCTGTGTTGTTGTTTGCTCTCTTACGAAAGCTTGTTTAGTATAACCGATGTTTCTTAATTTGTCAAGAACTTTTTTTAATTATTTTTCAAAGTTCTTAACAAGCGGAGAGAGTGGGATTCGAACCCACGCGCCCTTGCGGACAAACGGTTTTCAAGACCGCCTCGTTATGACCACTTCGATATCTCTCCATAAATGATCAAATAAAACCGTTTCGCACATCAGGAGTTGTCCTTCACTCAAGAGGTTGTCTCTGTCAGTGCAAAACGTATTTTATCATCAAATCCTTTTGGTGTCAACAAGATTTTTTATTTTTTTCAAAAATTCGTTCAATATCGCAAAAAAGCCTCCGCAACCGCCAGATCTTCCGGGGTTGTGATCTTAATATTCTGATAAGATCCCTCCACCAGAAGGATCTTCGTTCCCGTCTCCTGCTCTACTACCATGGCGTCATCTGTCACATTACTCATGTCTTTCTTACGGATGCTTTCATAGGCTCCGCGAATCAGATCATAAGAAAATATCTGAGGAGTCTGAATATTCCATACAATTTTGCGGTCCGGGGTCTCTTTAATATAGCCTGACGGATCTGCAAGCTTCACGGTATCCTTGGATGGCATGCCCATAACGCACGCATTTGTCCTTTTCACAGCCTCATAGCCTCTCTGGATCATCTCCTCTGTGACAAAGGGTCTGGCTCCATCATGAATATACACATAATCGGTATCCTGACAGCACAAAAGTCCCGCATACACGGAATCATAGCGCTCTTTTCCGCCTGCAGTCACTTTGCAAACCTTGGTAAAGCCATATTTCTCCACAATTTCACTCTGGCAATAGGAAATCATATCTTCTCCCGTCACCAGAATTATATCCTGGATCAGCGGGCTCTTCTGAAAACACTCCATAGAATAATACAGAATGGGTTTCCCTCCTATTTCCAGAAACTGTTTCTGTATTTTGCTGTGCATTCTTTTGCCCTGTCCTGCTGCCAGAACAATGGCTGTACATCTGCCCTGCTCCATTATCTTTCTCCCAGCTTCAGATTTGGAACCGCATTCAGATCCCAGCCGTGACGGGTTCCTTTTATATACTCATAGTAAGCCGCAACGCCGATCATTGCCGCATTGTCTGTACAGAAGATCGGGGACGGACGGTAGAATTTGTATCCTCTTTTTTCACATGCTCTGGTCATAGCCTCACGAAGGGCACCGTTGGATGCAACGCCGCCTGCAATGGCAATTTTATCCATATGATAGTCCTTGGCTGCAAGCATGGTATGCTCCACCAGTACGTCTACCACAGATTTCTGGAAGGAAGCAGCAAGATCTGCGCGGTTGATCTCCTCCCCTTTCATCTGGGCATTGTTGATATAGTTCAAAACTGCAGACTTCACGCCGCTGAAGCTGAAATCGTATGGGCAGTCCCCCAGCTTTCCTTTTGGGAAAACAATGGCATCCGGATTTCCCTCACGGGCCAGTTTATCCACCTTAGGTCCTCCCGGATAACCAAGTCCAATGGCACGGGCAACCTTGTCAAAGGCCTCTCCCGCTGCATCATCCCTGGTGCGTCCCAGAATCTCAAACTCGCCGTAGTCCTTTACGATTACAAGATGGGTATGTCCGCCAGATACGATCAGGCACAGAAACGGCGGTTCCAGGTCAGGATGCTCAATATAGTTGGCGGAAACGTGTCCCTCGATGTGATGAACGCCTACAAGGGGAAGCTTCTTTGCATATGCAATTGCCTTGGCCTCTGCTACGCCTACAAGAAGGGCACCTACAAGTCCGGGACCGTAGGTAACACCGATTGCATCCAGATCATCCAGGGTGACACCCGCCTCTTTCAGTGCCTCCTTGATCACCTGGTTTATTTTCTCAATATGCTTGCGTGACGCGATTTCCGGCACAACGCCTCCATATAAGGTATGAAGTGCGATCTGGGAAGAGATCACGTTTGATAAAATGGTCCTGCCGTTTTTTACTACGGAAGCTGCAGTTTCGTCACAGGAGCTCTCTATTGCAAGAATTAATGTATCTTTCATTCTTTAATCCTCTTCAAAATTTAATTCCATTGTTTTTCCATCTTTGCCTGGATAAGCATTGGGGAAAATTCCTCTTACCATATCCATATATTCATCCGGGCGGATCAGTGACGGGCTGTAATGGGTCAGCCACATTTCCTTCACTCCGGCGTCTCTTGCAAGGGCGGCAGCCTCGCGGAAGGTCATATGCTTATAACCCTTTGCCTTCTCCAGCTTGTCATCCTCCCCGTACATTCCCTCGCAGATAAAAAGATCAGAACCCGGGGCATGCTTCACAATGGATTCTGTTGGGCGGGTATCTGTGGTGTAAGTAACCTTCAGGCCTTTTCTAGCAGGTCCTAACACCATATCCGGTGTGTATGTCACGCCGTCTGCCTCGATTACATTTCCCTTCTGCAGCGGATTCCAGTATTCCAGAGGAATTCCCTGCTCACGGGCACGCTCCGGGGAAAATTTCCCCTGACGAAGAATCTCCAGAGTATATCCGTAGCAAAGTACATTGTGGTTTACGCGAAATGCCGTGATCCGGTAGCCATTAATCTCAAAAACCTGTTCCGGACCGTTGATCTCAATAAATTTCAGTTCAAAAGGAAGCTCAGGCGCGATCACCCGAAGAGCATTTACCACTCTCTCAAGGCCTTTCGGGCCAATCAAAGTCAATGGCTCTGTGCGCTCCGCATTTCCCATTGTAAGAAGAAGTCCCGGAAGGCCGCTGATGTGGTCGCCGTGAAAATGGGTGAAGCAGATCACGTCAATGGGCTTGAAGCTCCAGCCTTTTTCCTTAATGGCAACCTGGGTTCCCTCACCGCAGTCAATGAGAAGACTGCTTCCTTTATACCGGGTCATCAGGGCAGTCAGCCACCTTCTTGGAAGTGGCATCATTCCTCCGGTTCCAACCAGACAAACATCTAACATATATTAAAATATCCTCTTTTCATTTAACATTCTCTGGGAAAGTTTAACACAAGCGGTTTGCTAAAACAAGTGGCTGGACTTGTGAATCGGGAAAATATTCAGAAATTCTTCAGATTTTCCCGCCTTTTCTCTTAAGCTTTTCCCTGTAAAATCAGGCACTGTAACTTGACAAACGGCATACAATGTGTTTTGATATCAAAATTACAGTTAACAACCTGCCACAACAGCTTTAGGACTCAAGAAAGGACTTACTATGATTTTCTGCAGCAGACCTCAAAAATTCACCCGGAGAAATTTTGTTATTTTATTGCTTCTTCTATCTGCGGGAGGCTTTCTCATCTGGAGACTGATTCCGGAGGGATCCTGGTTTGGTTCCCAGACAGACTGGTACTCCCAGCATATGACCATTGCGGATTATATGAGAAAAAATTTCTATGCTACCGGACAGCTTTTTCCAGATTTCACAGGGCTCGGCGGAGGAACCAACTTCTTTTCCCTGTCCTATTACGGTTTCATGCGGCCGGATGTGCTGATTTCCTACCTTTTCCCAGGTATTGCAATGGCCTATTTCATTCAGGGATACGCCATACTGGAAATTCTTTTGGGCGGAGGACTTATTTATTACTGGCTTCACAGAAAGGGATTTTCTGATTTTACCAGCTTTGCATGCGGATTTTTTTATCTCACTGCAAACTGCTTTTTCCAGGCGCACAGACAGATCATGTTTGTAAATTATATGCCATTTCTGATCCTGGCCTTTTTGTTTCTGGATCAGATCCTGGATGTGCGAAAAGCCGCAAAATACCGTTTTCGTCCCCATGTAGGGCTGGTGATTTCCCTGTTTTTCTGCATTTTGCACAGCTTTTATTTTTTCCCGTCCTGCTTTACGGCGTGCATTCTTTACATATTTCATCTGCTGCCGGATTTCCTCCAGAATGCAGAGGAAACCATCCGTAAAAAATTAAAGCATAAAATCTGGTGGAACTATATTCTCGACGTGTCCATTGCGGTATCCATGAACATGTTTCTCCTTCTGCCAACCGGACTTGCTATTTTGGGGAACAAAAAAGACACTGGAAACAGCACCTCCCTTTTAAAGATCCTGGGTGTGAACCCAACCCTTGACAGCATCCTTTACAGTCCTTACGGCTGCGGCCTTACGGTAATCTGCCTCTATGCCCTGTTTCTCTGTATCCGGGAAAAAAGGACCCGCAAGCTTGCCATTGCTATTTTTGCACTGCTGTTTTTTGACATTTTTTACTGGATCTTAAATGCAACTTTATACGTGCGGCCCAAAAGCCTGATTCCTTTCCTTCCCCTGATCCTGTATCTCACAGCCCAGGCGCTGGAAGGCCTTCATTTGAAAAAAATACGCCACAGCCTGCCCCTGACGCTGCTTTGTGCCATTCCGGTGATCGTGCAGCTTGTTTTCCTGCTTCGCAATGACCAGGTGCGTCACCTTACTATGGCTGACCTGATTTTGCTTCTTTTGGTGGTGACGATTTCCCTTTTCCTGGAAAAGAAGGAGTTTTCTCTTCCATGCAGGCCGCTTTTTGCAAACATCTGCGGACTGGTTCTTCTTTGCGCGGTCCCGGCTATGCTTTATCTTGCCAAGGGTCAGGAAGAACGGTACGCCTCCCGCTCTGATGAATCCAGGGATTATTTTTCCCAGGAGGATCTGGAAGGTTACTGTGAAAATACGCAGTCACGTTTTGACATTATTGAGCATCCTTCCAACAATACCAATTATGTGATCACCGGAGATCAGAACAAGAGTACCCTGTATTCTTCTATTACCAACAGTACCTACAACAATCTGATTTATGACATTCTGAAAATGCCCATCAGCATCCGCAACCGTGTGGCAATGACTGCCGATGAAAATCCTTTCCAGGAATACCTGATGGGCGTGCGCTACATTCAGACCAAGGCAGATAAGGTTCCTGCCGGATACACGGTGCTTCAGGAAAAAGAGGGACATGTGCTTGCGGAAAATGAAAATGTTCTGCCCTTTGCCTATGGAAGCATGGCGCTGATGACAGAGGACGATTACGACCAGCTTTCCTACCCGGAAAACCTGGATACCCTTGCAAACCGTACGATTGTTTCTGGTGCCAGTGATGATACGGCATTAAAATCCACGCCCTATGTTTCCCAGATGAAGAACTACACGCTTCCCGGAGATTTCTTCTCCAGGGAAACTTCCAAAAAGAACATCACAGTGGAGAAAAAGCTGCCCGAAACGCTGACAGCTTCCACTATTTTGCTGATTTCCTTTGATGTAGAATACGACGGGGAACGGGACGTTTCTATTATTATTGATGGCGTCCGCAACCGGCTTTCCGGTTCCCTGGCTCCTTATCCAAACAACAATCATACCTTCAGCTATATGTTATCCAGTGACCAGGATCGGGATTCCCTGGAAATCACATTTTCCAAGGGGGATTATGAAATAAAAAATGTTTCCGCTTACACCATTCCTTTGTCTTCCCTTTCCCATCCGGGAGTGGTAACGTTTCAGGAACATGACACCGCCGGAAAACAGATTGTAAACGGCACCATTACCATGCCGGAGGATGGCTATTTCGTTACCTCCTATACCTATTCTAATGGCTATAAAGCTTATGTGGACGGCACTGAAGTGACCCCGGTTCAGGTTAACAAAGCCTTCGTTGGATTTCCTTTACAAAAAGGGGCACATGAAATCGTACTTGAATTCCATGCGCCCGGTAAGTCCCTTGGTCTTATATTCAGCTGTCTTGCAGCCTTGTTCTTAATTTTGTGGAACCTTCTGTGCCTGCCTCGTCATAAGTAAAGCATCTTCCACGGGATCCGTATAATATTTTTTGCGGATCCCGTCTCTTGTAAATCCCATTCTTTCGTAAAGACGGATTGCCGTCCTGTTTCCAACACGAACCTCAAGATGGATGGTGGTAATCCCCTGCTGTTCCGCAAGGCGGATCAGGCTGTCCATGAGAAAATGCCCAATTCCCTCTCTCTGTCTGTCCGGACGCACTGCCACATTGGTAATGTCCCCTTCATCCAGAACCATAAGAAGCCCGCAGTAAGCCAGGATTTCCCCTTTCTCTTCCACCACCAGGAACATGGCGTCCTTACGTGTGAGATAGGTAAAAAATCCCTCCTTGGTCCAGGGCGGTGAAAAAAGCTCTGTCTCGATCTTCATTACCTGTTCCAGGTCATCCACCAGCATTTCCCGAAGGATCATGGCTGCACCTCGTTCTTTGCAGCCTCGCCTGCAGCTTCCTGCTCCTTCAGCTTCTGCGCACGTTCCCGTTCAGCCTGGGAAACCCTTAAATATTCCGGCACATGCTCCATGGCCGTTACCACCTTGCCCTCTTTCGCGTAGAGTGCGCCAAGAGCTGCGACTGCTGCAGCTCTCTGCTTGTTCACATGTGCAGGTGCGAAGGAATAGGGCACCTTCAGATTCTCCTGGATCATTTTCGCAAAAACAGGAACACCGTCTCCAAGGAAGATTACCTCTTCCCCTCTCTCATTCAGCTTGTCGATCATTTCCATCATAGGCACTGCCATCTGTGCTTCCACCGTCACCAGCTTATGGTCCTCAAAACGGTAGATTCCCGTATAAACCTGGCTTCTTCTTGCATCCATGATCGGGCAGATCAAAGCCTTCGCATCATATAAATTGTACGCCAGAGCGTCCACTGTGGGGATCTCCACAAGAGGCTTCTTCAACGCAAGACCAAGTCCCTTGGCTGTGGCAGATCCGATACGAAGTCCGGTGAAGGAGCCCGGTCCTGCTGCTACTGCGATAGCATCAATGGTGTCCATGTCCAGTTCTGTCATCTTCGCCAGCTCATCCAGCATGGGAAGAAGTGTCTGGGAATGTGTCTTTTTGTAATTCACTGTATATTCGGCGATCAGGTTGTCCTCCTCCACTATGGCTACGGAAGCGACGATTCCTGAGCTGTCTAATCCTAAAATCTTCATATTTTCTCCTTGTCTGCCCCGCTTTTGGCTTTTTTCTCTGAAGCCGGAAGTCTTGTCCGGGGACTTTTATTCCGGAAGTCCGGTTACCGTGATCTTACGGTAGTCGAAACCTTTCTCCAGATTTTTCTCAATGGTGATCTCAATGATGTGTTCCGGCAGGATTTCCTCGATCAGGTTCGCCCACTCGATGAGGCAGATTCCGTTTCCGTAGAAGTAATCATCGTAGCCGATTTCCTCCATCTCTTCAATGTCCCCGATCCGGTATACATCAAAGTGGTAAAAGGGCATGCGCCCTGTCTCATATTCCTGAATAATGGTAAAGGTGGGACTGTTCACAGGCTCTGTGATGCCAAGCCCTGCGGCCACTCCCTGGGTGAAAACCGTCTTGCCTACCCCTAAATCTCCAACCAGGGTATATACCTGACCGGGAAGGGCATTTTCCCCGATCCATTTTCCAAATGAAAAGGTCTCCTCGGGGCTGAATGTTTCTTTTATCATAGCTTTGTAAAGCTCCTTTTTAACCGTTTTTCCTTGCAGAATTGTTCTTTGCATATTATAATAGAACGAATAACGAAATACAATACTTTTTGAAAAAGGAGATTAAACTATGGCAAATCCAGTTGTTACCATCACCATGGAGAATGGCGATGTGATGAAAGCAGAATTATATCCGGAAATCGCACCGAATACTGTAAATAACTTTATCAGCCTTGTGAAGAGGGGCTTTTATGACGGACTGATCTTCCACCGCGTTATCTGCGGATTTATGATCCAGGGTGGATGCCCGGACGGAACCGGAATGGGCGGCCCGGGATACAGCATTAAGGGTGAGTTCGCACAGAACGGCGTGAAGAATGACTTAAGACATACTGAGGGCGTTCTTTCCATGGCAAGAGCCATGCATCCGGATTCAGCAGGAAGCCAGTTCTTCATCATGCACAAGAATGCTCCGCATCTTGACGGCGCATACGCTGCTTTCGGCAAAGTGATCGAGGGAATGGATGTTGTGAACAAGATTGCCGAGACCGATACCGACTACAGCGACAGACCTCTTGACGAACAGAAGATCAAATCCATGACAGTGGATACCTTCGGCGTAGATTATCCGGAACCAGAGAAATGCTGATCATAAATCACATATGAGTGCACAAATGCTCAGGGAAATTCGCAGCTGCCGAATATTCCCTGAGCATTTTTATTTTTAATGGTCAAATACTATGATCTCGCCGTCCACATCCGCAAAATACAACTCTTTTTCCTTCTCCATCTTCACTCTTCCGCTGGTGGCTTCTGTGATGGTTTTCTCAATTCTTCCTGCCTGGTCATTTGGCACAAGAAGGTGCATAATCACTCTGTCCGTATATTCTGTGTCAAGAATGGGCAGCTGATTTTCCCCGGCAATGTACTGCAGCTTGCCGATGGCTGTATAATCCGCTGTAAGCGCCAGGGAAATGCCGTGATGCTTCTCAATTACCTTGCTTGCCCCAAGGCCTGCCTGCACGGCTCCGGAATAAGCCCTCACAAGACCGCCTGTGCCAAGAAGCACGCCTCCGAAGTATCTGGTGACAACCACGGCTACATTGTAGATGTCCTCTCCGAGAATCACATCCAGCATAGGCCTGCCTGCAGTTCCTGAGGGCTCGCCGTCATCACTGCATCTTGTAAATTCCCGGTGTTCCCCGATGGAATAGGCGTAACAGTTATGTCTGGCGTCCCAGTATTTCTTCTTCATTTCTTCTATAAAAGCAAGAGCGTCCTCTTCTTTTTCTACCAGACGGACAGTGGCAATAAAACGGGATTTTTTCTCTGTGATCTCTCCCTCACCGCCAGCATAGATGGTCTTATAATTTTCCAGCATACCGGAACCTCCAAGCTTGTTTCTCCACAGATGTCCATTTCCTGCCTGGACATCCGTTTTCCTATAGTTTAACATGAATTCTCCCTGGTTTCCACCCCAGGAAAATGCATTTTTCGAAAGAGC
This sequence comes from Ruminococcus sp. AF31-8BH, assembly GCF_003460605.1. Taxonomy (GTDB): domain Bacteria; phylum Bacillota; class Clostridia; order Lachnospirales; family Lachnospiraceae; genus Blautia_A; species Blautia_A acetigignens. The sequence continues at coordinate 229,575 of NZ_QTVN01000007.1, read as the reverse complement.
AGCCCACCATCTGCTATAATAAAGCATAGAAATTCTTTTTTCTGGAAAAAATGCCTTAAGATGGGAACGGATTTGGTAAAGAGTTCACAGAAATATTCGATTTTAGGGTTTATTTACGAATTGAGATTTGATATAATAGAACGGATTATAAAGGAGGTTTATCATGAACTACGGAAAAAAATCGGCCTCTAAGAAGCGGAATTCTCTTATTTCCCGCTCGTCCATGATGGGGAAAAGAGCTCATGTTTCGTTTATCAGAGTCCTTTTCATCGGTCTGATTGCCCTTTGCGTCGGGGTATCCAGTCTTGGAATCGGTTCCATCCGCGGAATCCTTGCCAATACACCGAATGTAGATGAAGTGGACATCATGCCCCTTGGCTATGCTACTTTCCTCTACGACTGCAATGGAAACCAGATCCGTAAGCTGGCAGCACCTAATGCCAACCGTCTTCCGGTATCCATCGACCAGATTCCCGAGGATCTGCAGCATGCAGTCGTTGCCATTGAGGATGAGCGTTTTTACGAGCATAACGGAATCGATGTGAGAGGTATTCTCCGTGCCGGTGTGAAAGCACTTACCAGCGGAGGCTTTTCAGAGGGTGCAAGTACCATTACCCAGCAGCTTCTGAAGAACAATGTCTTCACCAACTGGACCAACGAGTCCACCCAAGTTGAAAGATTTACGCGTAAGCTTCAGGAGCAGTACCTTGCCATTGAGATTGAGAAGAAGATCAATGATAAAAATGTAATCCTTGAGAATTACCTGAATACCATCAACCTTGGTGCAGGCGCTTACGGTGTGCAGGCAGCAGCCCGCCAGTATTTCAATAAGGATGTATGGGATCTGAACCTTTCTGAGTGTGCTACCATCGCAGGTATCACCCAGGCTCCTACCAAATACAATCCCATTGAGAACCCGAAAGAGAATGCCAAGAGACGTAAGGAAGTTCTGGATCACATGCTGGATCAGGGATATATCACCCAGGAGCAGTATGACGAAGCCATTAATGATGATGTCTATACCCGCATTCAGGAAGCACAGGCTTACAATACACAGTCTCAAAGCAAGACTTACTCCTATTTCGAGGATGAGCTTACCCAGCAGGTTGTCAATGCCCTGATGAATATCAAGGGATATACCAAGACCCAGGCACAGAACCTTCTGTACAGCGGCGGTCTGAAGATCATGACCACCCAGGATCCTGACATTCAGAATATTCTGGATGAAGAATACGCAGATCCGTCCAACTATCCGGATTATGTGCAGTATTCCCTGGAATATGCCCTTACTGTGAAGAAGCCTGACGGCACAGAGGTCAACTACAGCAAGGAAATGCTGAAGCTCTACTTCCAGAACGAGGATTCATCCTTTGACCTTTTGTTTGACTCTCAGGATGAGGCACAGACCTATGTAGACCGTTACAAAGCGGATATCCTTTCTGACGGAAGCACAGTTGTGGCAGAGCGTGTGAATTTCATACCTCAGCCGCAGTCAGCAATGACCGTCATTGACCAGCATACCGGATATGTGAAAGCGATCATCGGAGGACGCGGTGAGAAGACAGCCAGCCTGACGCTGAACCGTGCTACAGACAGTACCCGTCAGCCTGGATCTACTTTCAAGATCGTATCCACTTATGCACCTGCTCTGAATGAGAAGGGCATGACTCTGGCTACCACTTATGAGGATGAGCCTATCACTTATGAAAATGGCGCTCCGGTCAACAACGCCAGCGGTTCCTTCAATGGTACCACTACCATCCGCACCGCGATCCGTAATTCTGTCAATACCGTTGCAGTCCAGTGTTTCGAGGATGTTACCCCGGAGCTTGGTCTGAAATATCTGGATAACTTTGGTTTCACCACTCTTGCCCATGGCACAGAGGCTGACACAGATGCCAACGGCAATGTGTTTACAGATGCCAACCTTCCTACAGCACTTGGCGGTCTGACCTACGGTGTTACCAACGTAGAGCTTTGTGCAGCATATGCAGCCATTGCAAATAACGGCAATTATATCAAGCCGGTTTACTACACCAAGATCCTTGACCACAATGGAAACGTACTCATTGAGAACAATTCAGCAGGACGTTCCGTAATCAAGGAGACCACTGCTTATCTTCTTACCAGTGCTATGGAGGACGTTGTACAGAACGGTACCGGTACTGCATGCCAGCTTGACAATATGGCAATTGCAGGTAAGACAGGTACTACAGAGGATTACAATGATCTCTGGTTCGTAGGCTACACCCCATATTACACCTGTGCAGTATGGTCCGGTTACGACGGCAACCAGAAGATGCCGGAAGGCGATGCCCGCAACTTCCACAAGACCCTGTGGCGCAAGGTTATGAACCGTATCCATCAGGGAATGGAATACAAGGAATTCGAACAGCCAGCCGATATTGAGCAGATCAGCATCTGTTCTGAGACAGGACTTCTTCCAAGAGCCGGCTGCCCGGTTACAGAGGAATATTTCGATGTGGGAACCATGCCAACCGATTACTGTGATCAGCACTTCTATGATTATGATGAAGATGAAGAAGAAATGGAGATTTTTGACGAACAGCTCACTCCAACTCCTGATCCGGAGAACCCGGACGGTACCACTGAGAATCCGGATGACGGAGTAATCGATGTTCCGGATGACGGAAGCGGCGACGGCGGTGATAACGGCGGTGAAGATGCCGGAGCTGATAACGGTGATGATAATATTTACTATTACGATTAAGCAGAATGTCAGATCAAAACTTTTATATTTGAAATCTTAAATGCAAAATAAAATGCCCAGCGAGGAAATGTTCGGATGAACAGATCTTCGCCGGGCGTTTTTTATGTATTACATGTACAGTTAAAAGTGAGCAGCCAAATGCTTCGCACCTGCTGATTTTTGGAGCATCAGTCCTTGATCACCATACGTGCTGCACCGTAGATACCAGCATCATTTCCAAGGCTTGCAAGAATGATCGGTGTGCTCTTGCAGGACGGGAATGCATATTTCTGATAGTATTTCTGGATGCAGTCTGTAAGAGCTTTACCAGCCTTGGATACACCGCCGCCGATTACGATGGCCTCCGGGTCCGTTACGCAGGCAAACATAGCAAGTGTGCTTCCCAGAATATCTCCAACCTTCTCCATTGTCTTAACAGCCAGTGCATCTCCTTCTTTGTAGAAGTCAAGCACGTTCTTTGCGGAAAGCTTCTCCACATGACGCATTTTGCTGTCTTCCTGGCTCTCCTCCAGAATGTCATTGGCTACGCGTACAATACCGGTAGCGGACGCATACTGCTCCAGACATCCGTGATTGCCGCAGTTGCATGGACGAACCTCGTTATGATTTACACATGCATGTCCAATCTCACCGCCGGCACCATGATGGCCTGCAATAATCTTGCTGTCAATGATGATACCGCCTCCAACACCGGTTCCAAGAGTTACCATGATCACATTCTTAGAGCCTTCTGCAGCACCCTTCCATGCCTCTCCAAGAGCTGCAATATTAGCGTCATTAGCTGCCTTTGCAGGAAGTCCTGTCAGTGCGCTTAATTCGCTTGCAACGGCCTTAAAGCCCCAGTGAAGGTTTACTGCCATAGGAACCTCTCCATTCTCATTGACAGGTCCTGGAATGCCGATACCTACACCATCTACATTATCCTTGGTAATTCCTCGCTCATCCAGCTTTACCTTAATTGCGTCTGCAACATCCGGAAGAATCGAAGAACCGTTATTCTCCAATCTGGTAGGGATCTCCCACTGCTCAACCAGAGTTCCATTGGTCAGGAATAATCCGCATTTTACGGAAGTTCCGCCCACATCAATTCCAAAACAATACATACCCATTGTAAATTTCCATCCTTTCTAACTCTATGCAATTAACTGCCCGAAAAAAGCGCCGCAGGCTTCCTGGTTCCCTCTCCCTGCCGGGAAAGTCCCTGTATAAAGCTTACTCCTCACGCTTTCTGGCAATATTTGCCTGAACACGCTTGTACAGCTCCTCAGCTGCATTGTAGCCCATCTTCTTCTGTCTGTGGTTGACTGCCGCAGACTCAACGATAACCGCCAGATTACGTCCCGGACGAATAGGAAGGGAATGACACACGATCTTATTTCCAAGATACTCTGTATATTCCTCGTGAAGTCCCAGACGGTCATATTCCTTGTCGCGGTCCCACTCCTCAAGCTTGATGACCAGGTCAACAGACTGGGTATCCTTAACGCTCTCAACACCGAACAGGGTCTTCACATCAATGATGCCGATACCGCGAAGCTCAATAAAATGACGGGTGATATCCGGTGCGGAACCAACCAGTGTTACATCACTTACCTTGCGCAGCTCTACCACGTCATCACTTACAAGTCGGTGACCACGCTTGATCAGCTCAAGGGCTGCCTCGCTCTTGCCGATTCCGCTCTCGCCTGTAATAAGGACACCCTCACCATAAACATCCACAAGCACACCGTGAATGGAAATGCAGGGAGCCAGCTGAACGCCAAGCCAACGGATGATCTCCGCCATAAGGCTGGATGTGGTTCTCTCTGTAACGAAGGTCGGTACATTGTACTTATAGGCAAGATCGATCATATCCTGGGACGGTCTTGTCATGGTGCTGAAGATTACGCAGGGAATCTTGCTGGAGATAAAACGCTCGTACTTAAATGCCCGCTCCTCATCACTTAACTGCATCAGATAAGTATACTCTACATATCCGATGATCTGAACACGCTCGTTTGCAAAATGCTCCAGGTATCCTGTAAGCTGCAAAGCCGGACGATTTATTTCTGCTGTCTTCACATAAATTTCTGTAAGGTCAATATCAGGCGTCAGGTTGGTCAGATTCAGTTCCTGCGCCAGCTTGGTAAGCTGTACACCTTTCATGCTTTTATCTCCTTTTTATTTGATGTTTTGACGGAAAACCGCACTCTTTTTTATTATACACAATTCTTCTTATAACTTCAATGTTGAATCTTGTGAAAAAATGCATATACAGATTCTGCACTTTGCATATTCATGGATTCTGTCTGGCTTAATTCTTCCACGGAAGCATCCCGGATATTCTCAATAGAGCGGAACCTGCGCATCAGGGCCTTGCGCCTTGTTTCCCCGATTCCAGGGATATCATCCAGAACAGAGTGCACCTGCTCCTTGCTTCTGAGGGAACGGTGATATTCGATGGCAAAACGATGAGCTTCATCCTGAATCCTTGTGACCAGATGAAAGCCCTCACTGGATGTGTCGATAGGAATCTCCACATTGTTGAAATACACCCCTCTTGTGCGGTGGTTGTCATCCTTTACCATGCCGCATACCGGAATGTCAATTCCAAGCTCGCCAAGAACCTTCAAGGCAATGTTTACCTGGCCCCGGCCTCCATCCATCAGGATCAGGTCCGGAAATCTGGAAAAGCTGTCGAATTCCCCCTTGGATTCATGGGTAAAACGCCTTGTAAGCACCTCTTCCATGCTTGCGTAATCATTTGGTCCCTGCACCCATTTGATCTTGAATTTGCGGTAATCACTGCGCTTGGGCTTGCCTTTTTCATAAACCACCATGGAGCCTACTGATTCAAATCCGCTGATATTGGAAATGTCGTAGGCTTCCATACGCACAAGGTTCTTCAGTCCAAGCCATCCCTCAATTTCCTTAACTGCACCGATGGTACGGCCTTCCTCTCTTTTGATCCGCTCTCTGTCCTTGGAAAGAACCATCCAGGCATTTTCTTTGGCCAGCTCTACCAGCTTCTCCTTGGTGCCTTTCTTTGGCACCCGGATATGAACACGCTGCTTTCTTCGAGAGGACAGCCAGTCCTCAATAATATCCGCATCTTCGATTTCTTTCTGCAGCATGATTTCCGCAGGAATAAATGGGGTACCCGCATAAAACTGCTTCAGGAAACTGGACAGCACCTGTTCCTTGGTATCTCCTCTTGCAACCCGCAAAAAGAAATGGTCTCTTCCGATCAGCTTGCCGCCGCGCATGAAAAATACCTGCACCACTGCGTCCTGCTCCCGCAGATCCTCGCTTTCGTCCATGGCCACTGCAATAATGTCCATGTCCTCTTCCCCGTAGGTGGTGATCTTCTGCCGCTCTCCAATCCGTTTGATGCTGTTGATCAGGTCACGGTATCCAGCTGCGTCCTCAAAGCGCATATCCTCTGAGGCTGCCATCATTTTCTCCGTCAGCTGGTCAATGGTTTCCTGGAAATTTCCGTTGAGAAAGTGGAGCACCTGAGCAATGTTTTTCTTATATTCTTCCTCGCTTACATTTCCCTGGCAGGGGGCTGTGCACTGCTTCATGTGATAATACAGGCAGGGGCGGTCTTTGCCGCAGTCTCTTGGCAGCGTGCGGTTGCAGGAACGGACCATGTAAATCTTCCGCACCAGCTCAATGACATCTTTGACTGCGGTGGAACTTGTGTAGGGACCGAAATATTTCGCCTTGTCCTTTTTCATAGTTCTGGAAAAAAGAACTCTGGGGTAGGGTTCATTTACAGTTACTTTGATAAAGGGGTAGGTTTTGTCATCCTTTAGCATGGTATTGTATTTTGGACGGTGCTCCTTGATCAGGTTGCACTCCAGCACCAGTGCTTCTAACTCGGAATCGGTGACAATATATTCAAACCTTGTGATGTGGGTGACCATCTGCTCAATTTTGGCACCTTTGTTGCGGCTGCTCTGGAAATACTGGCGGACGCGGTTCTTCAGGCTGACAGCCTTGCCTACATAAATAATCTCGTCCTTCTCCCCGTGCATAATGTAAACTCCCGGCTTACCGGGAAGCTTTTTTAATTCTTCTTCGATCAGGAACATACTATTTCTCCTTCTGAAAAGAACCGGGAATGCTCCCGGTTCTTATTCTGTCCTATATTGTCATCTGTATGTGAAAATTCTGAAATTTACAGATTCTGGGGGTCGGCTGAGTCTGCCGGGTTCTCGGAAGAAGCTGTAGCTTCCGCTGTATCCACTGTGGCAGCAGTCTCAGAAACAGCTTTTGCTTCATTGCTCTCTGACTCTGCACTGCCTTTCTGCTCCGCCTGACCGTCTTCGCCAGACATCTTTGCATCTGTATTGTTTTCAGCCTGCTCTTTTTTCTCTGTCAGTGCCTTCACAGCCTCATCCAGAGCCTTCAGCCCTTCTTTATCCAGCTCGTCAGAAACCTCCAGACCATGTTCTACAGCGCGGAAAATGATCATAAACTCTTTGCCGGTGATGGTCTCCTTGCGGATCAGATATGCAGCGATCTTGTCAAGAGCTTCTCTATGGCTGCTAATCAGGCGCTTGGCTTCCTCATAGGAAACCCGAAGCAGTTCCATTACCTCATGGTCAACCTCTGTGGCTGTATCGTCGCCGCAGTTCAGCACTGCGCGGCCATTGAGGTACTGGTTCTCCTGAGTGGCAAGTCCCATAAGGCCGAATTTCTTGGACATACCATACTGGGTGATCATGGCACGGGCAACCTTGGTCGCCTGCTCAATATCATTGGACGCACCTGTGGTCACACTGTCGAATACGATTTCCTCTGCAGCGCGGCCGCCCAGATAGCCTACCAGCATGGCTTCCAGCTCCTTCTGGGTATTCAGGTACTTCTCTTCCTCCGGAACCTGCATTACGTAGCCAAGTGCGCCCATAGTACGGGGCACAATGGTAATCTTCTGAACCGGCTCTGCGTCCTTCTGAAGAGCGCTTACTAACGCATGTCCAACCTCATGATAAGAAACAATGCGGCGCTCCTGTGCACTCAGAATGCGGTCTTTCTTCTCTTTACCAACAAGCACCACCTCTACAGACTCCTGCAGGTCCTTCTGGGAAACTGCATGCCTGCCGTTCTTAACTGCCAGGATGGCTGCTTCATTAACCATATTTGCAAGGTCAGAACCAACAGCACCGGATGTGGCAAGGGCAATGGCCTCGAAATCAACGGTATCGTCAAGACGCACGTTCTTGGCGTGAACCTTCAGAATATCAATACGGCCTTTCAGATCCGGACGGTCAACGATCACACGGCGGTCAAAACGGCCTGGACGAAGAAGTGCCGGGTCCAGAACCTCCGGACGGTTGGTTGCAGCCAGGATCAGAAGACCCTTGGAAGTATCAAATCCATCCATCTCTGCAAGCAGCTGGTTCAGAGTCTGCTCACGCTCATCATTCCCGCCGCCGTAATGAGAATCACGGCTTTTACCGATGGCATCAATCTCGTCAATAAACACAATACAAGGAGCATTCTTCTTGGCTTCCTCGAAAAGATCACGGACACGGGATGCACCTACACCTACGAACATCTCCACAAATTCAGATCCTGAAAGGGAGAAGAACGGGACATGTGCTTCCCCTGCAACTGCCTTGGCAAGAAGGGTCTTACCGGTACCTGGAGGTCCTACAAGCAGAGCTCCCTTGGGAAGCTTGGCTCCGATTTCCACGTATTTGCCTGGATTATGGAGAAACTCCACAACCTCCTGCAGGGATTCCTTGGCCTCGTCCTGACCTGCCACATCCTTGAATGTGATTCCGGTCTCCTTCTGGACGTAAGCCTTGGCGCGGCTTTTCCCAACGCCCATGACGCCACCGCCGCCTTTGTTCATGCGGCGCATGAAGAACATCAGAAGCACAAACAGCAGCACAGACGGCAGAAGCACGCTGAGCATCATTGCCATAAATTCGCCGAATGCATCTGGCGGCTCGGATTTGAAAATGATTCCGGTACCTTCCAGACGCTTGGTAAGTGCAGTCTCATCTTCTGTCAGATTGGTGTAATAGCTGATCTCCTGATAAGGGCTTACCTGCTTCTTCGGCACGATGGTCAGGGTATCAGACTGAAGTGTAACGGATTTCACTTCATCATTGTTCACCATGTCAATAAACTTATCATACGTAATCTCACTGGAATTATCCTGCAGCATATTGGTAAACAGGCTGAAACACACCAGAGTAACCAAAAGACATATCAGAAAAGCCAGAATGGACTGATGATTTTTCTTATTGCGGTTCGGATCCTGATTTCTTCTCGGATCCCCTTTATCAGGGCGGCGTCCGCCTTGATTGTTATCCAGATTATTATCCATTTCGTTCCTCCTTATTATCCTTTTTATTATAAAGAGAAAACCCGGATAAATCAACTGCGATATTGTGAAAACCCTCTGAATTTTTGAGAAAAAAGATGCAAAAAAATTTACATTTCCAAATCAAATAGATACTTTTTTTAACGGGAAAACTGTAGTATACTAGGAACGTGGTTTTTTTGACTTATATCACACCGCAAACTGTCTGCTTTTTGCAGGCATCATTTTATTTTAAATACAATGGATGAGGAACCAGAGAAAGAGAGAGAGGAAAAGCAGAATGAAAAAAATTGGATTCGATAATGACAAGTATCTGAAAATGCAGTCCGAACACATTCGTGAGCGTATCAGCAAATTTGACAACAAACTTTATCTGGAATTCGGAGGCAAATTATTTGACGACTATCACGCATCCCGTGTTCTTCCGGGATTTGAGCCGGACAGCAAACTGCGTATGCTTATGCAGCTTTCCGACCAGGCAGAGATCGTAATCGTCATCAGTGCGCCTGATATTGAGAAAAATAAGGTCCGCGGCGATCTTGGCATCACCTATGATGAGGATGTGCTCCGCCTGATGCATGAATTTACCAGCAGAGGCCTTTATGTAGGAAGCGTATGCATCACACGCTATTCCGGACAGGAAGGGGCAGATGCATTTAAGAAGCGTCTGGAGAAGCTTGGCATTAAGGTTTATGTTCTTTATAATATTCCGGGATATCCAAGCAATACTTCCCTGATCGTAAGCGATGAAGGATACGGAAAGAACGACTATATCGAAACCACCCGCCCCCTCGTTGTGATCACAGCACCAGGACCTGGAAGCGGAAAAATGGCCACCTGTCTTTCCCAGCTTTATCATGAATATAAGAGAGGCGTCAGCGCAGGCTACGCCAAATTCGAGACTTTCCCAATCTGGAATATCCCGCTGAAGCATCCGGTGAACCTTGCTTATGAGGCTGCTACAGCTGACTTAAATGACGTAAATATGATCGATCCTTTCCATCTGGATGCCTATGGCGTTACCACAGTTAACTATAACCGTGATGTTGAGATTTTCCCGGTTGTACAGGCTATGTTTGAGAAAATTATGGGTGAGTGCCCGTACAAATCACCTACAGATATGGGTGTAAATATGGCAGGAAACTGCATTATAGACGATGAAGTCTGCCAGGAGGCATCCCGTCAGGAAATTATCCGCAGATATTACAAAGGCATGGATGCTCTGATTGCAGGCACCGGCACTGAGGAGGAGGTTTACAAGATTGAGCTTCTTCTGAAGCAGGCTCATGCTGCATTGGAAGACCGCAAGGTTGTTCCGGCTTCGCTTGAACTGGAGAAGGCTGCTGGTGCTCCGGCTGCTGCTATGGAGCTTGATGACGGAAGAGTGATCACAGGAAAGACTTCTGATCTTCTTGGCGCATCTTCTGCTCTTCTTCTGAATGCTCTGAAGGAGCTTGCAGGAATCGACCATGCAGTGCATGTAATCTCTCCGGATGCCATTCATCCGATCCAGGAGCTGAAGACAAACTACCTTGGAAGCAAGAACCCAAGACTGCATATGGATGAGACTATGATCGCCCTTTCCATCAGCGCAGCTACCAACCCGGATGCCCGCCTTGCCCTCGAGCAGATTCCGAAGCTGAAAGGCTGCCAGGCACATACCTCCGTTATGCTTTCCTCCGTGGATATCCTCTCCTTCCGCAAGCTTGGCATCGAACTCACCTGCGAACCGAAATTCGAGCAGGGGAAGAAACTGCAGTAAGGCAGAGCCGCTGGCTGAGTGTAATATAGAATCAGCTTTAGAATTTTTCTTATAGAATAGTTCGTAAAAATAGAACCAGGAAACAACAGTTTTGGACTGTCATTTTCTGGTTCTATTTTTGATCGCCTTTTTATAATCTTCTCAAAATTCTTTCCGCAGCGCCTCTTCCATAACTTCCACCGGAGCTTCCTCTCCGGTCCAGAGGGTGAAGTTGAGGGCGGCTTGCTGCACCAGCATGCCAAGGCCGTTTACGGTTTTGGCGCCGTTCTTTTGGGCTGCCTTAAGGAACAGGGTATCACATGGGTTGAAAATTACATCGCATACGCACATGTTGGGGCGAATGGATGTATAATCAACATCTGGTTTCTCGGTTACATTCGGTGAAAAACCGATGGAAGTACCATTGATTAAAATGTCCGTATCTTCCGGGATTACTATATTTCTGGTCCAGGGAATATAGGCGGAATCACTTTTGGTTCTGCTCCTGATCAGGGCGGCAAGCTCCATTCCTTTTTCCTGGCTTCTGTTGATAATATGAATCTGTCTTGCCCCATTTAACGCACACTCTACCGCAATTGCTCTGGCTGCGCCTCCGGCTCCCAGTATGGTGACTGTCTTATTCTCAAGCGTTTCTCCGGATGCTTTGAGTGCTGTTACAAAACCCTTGCCGTCTGTATTTTCTCCATATAATCTGCCGTCCTTCTGAATGACAGTATTTACAGCACCAATAATCTCAGCTGCGGGACTCAGCTCGTCCAGATAGGGAATCACCTTAATCTTGTGAGGCATTGTAAGGTTAATTCCTCTCATATCAAAAATACGGACACTGTTCATTGCCGTCTCAAGGTCTTCCGGCCGCACCTTAATAGTCAGATATCTGTAATTCAGGTTCTTTGCCGCAAAAGCAGCTTCTTCCACTACGCCAGTTGGGTTGTCATCCACAGGATCACCAAATACGCCAGTCAGTTCCGCTCTGTAATTTTTCATTTTCCCAATCCCTCGATTCTTTTGAACTTTCCCGTATACTATGATGTTAGGGTCAAAAATTCTTTTGCCCCTAACATGATATCCACGAATTGCTCCGCTGCAAAGCAGCTCCCGCAATTCTACTTCTTCATAAAATGTTTGATAAACAAATACATCAAAATCACAAGTGCTCCAAAATATCCCAACACGCCCAGCGCCGGAATTCCAAACATCTTCGGCATCATATCCGTAGTACAGATAATACTGGAACTGATCAGCAGCGCCATAACCCAAAGCCCCAGCACAATATTCCGGATCAGCCGGCGCATCAGCCATGCCAGATCATCGGAGGCATGCAGATCCAGATTGATCTTCGTCTCCCCCTTCATACAGCCCTGGAGAAAATCTGCCGCAAGTGTGGGAATATCAATCGCCCGAAGCACAGAACGATACAGCTTCTTGCCAGTCCCCTTCAGCTGCTTCTTCCAGTTTTCTTTCTCCAGAAGATTTCCTTTCATACGCGCAGCTGCAATCTGCACCATATTGATCTCAGGACTGATGTCGGAAAGTACACCCTCCATATGAGTCAGTCCCCTGGCAAGCATGGTAAGACCGTGGGGCATAACAATTTTGTTTTCCTTCATCACATCCATTAGGTCTGTAAAAATTTCCACAATGTCAATCTGACCCAGATCAGCGGTACCGTATTTTGCCATAAGATCCCGGATATCCGTGTAAAGACGGCTCTGATCCGGCTTGCCCTTAAACTCCCCAAGCGCCAGCACTGCATCCTGGATTTTCCCGATGTCATTCAGCGCCACGCCTTCAATTGCCTCCCCGATCAGTTCCCGGTCGCGGTCACTCAGCCGTCCCATCATTCCCATATCGATCCACACAATCTTGCCGCCCTGGATCATCACATTTCCAGGATGGGGATCTGCATGGAAAAATCCATCGTCCATTACCTGCTTAATAAAATTATCAACAAATTTGCTTCCGATCTCGTCCAGATCATAGCCTCCTGCCAGCAAAGTCTCCTTGTCGTCAATGGGAATGCCGTCAATGTATTCCATCACAAGCACGCTGGCAGTGGTGTATTCCCGATAAAGGATAGGCGTTTTCACAAATGCAACGTTCTTGTTTTTCCTGGAAAATTCCTCCATATTGGCAGCTTCGGTAAGGAAATTCATCTCCTCCTGAGTAACCCGCCACAGCTCTTCCAGAACCAGATTCAGATCCACGGCCTCCTTAATACTCACTGGCGGCAGCAGCTTCACCGCCTTTTTCATAAGACCGATATCACGGGCCATGACCTCATAGATGCCCTTTCGCTGAACCTTCACCACCACTTCTTCCCCTGTTTTCAGGACGGCGCGGTGCACCTGGGCGATGGAGGCTGAGCCAAGGGGCTTCCTCTGGATTTCCTGAAATTCTTCCTGCCACGGACAGCCGAAAGCTTCCTGCAGCACTTCTTCCACCTCGGAAAAAGGCATGGGCTCTACATCTGAGCACAGCTTCATCAGTTCGTCGCAGTAGCGTTTGGGCAAAATATCAGAACGCATGGACATGACCTGTCCCAACTTGATAAACGTAGGGCCAAGATCTGTAAGGATCAGACGCAGTTTCTCCGGGGAAACGCCTCTTGTGATGGCATGCTTGTGAAGAACCGCTGTAATCTCTTTCAGCCGTTCCTTGTAGCCGTTTTTGTCTTTGTCTGATGAATTTTTTCCAGATTCAAGAACAATTTTCTCTTTCGGGGCAGTCCCGGCTTCTTTTCCGGTATTTTCTTTGTTGTGTGTCAGCTTCTCATTGGCTGTGTTTTTTGCCTCTGTCGGTTCCATATCTGTCCACCTGCTTCAAGGGCAGGACTTGGAAGATGCTGCACCGCTTTCCAACGGGCTGCAGCAAAACGCCTGGTCCTGCCCTTATTGTTTCCTTTACTTAGTTTTCTTCTGGATCTTCTGCAGGAGCTTCTTCTGCCTCAGCTTCCTTCGCTTCTTCCGGCTCTTCTTTTGCTCCCTCTGCATCCACGTCCTTCGCCTGCATCTGTGAGATCTGCTCCTTCAGGGCTGCGAGCTGGTCTGGTGTCATTTTATTCAGCACATCTTTCAGTTCATCCGGATTGGATGGCTTCAGAGTAACGTTCACATTTTTCTTAACGCTTTCTTTGATGTTGTGCTTCAGTTCCTGATTCAGGACCTTGCCCTGTTCTACAGTGAGCTCGCCTTTCTTCACAAGTTCGTCCAGAACCTCTTTGGATTTCTCAGCGGTCACTGCTGCTGTACCGATTCCTGCAAGTAATAATTTTTTGATGCCTTCTCCAAGTTCCATAATATATGCTCCTTTCTGCTCTGTGAAAAATGCCGGACAGTTTCCGGTGTTCTGGCATAAAACTCACAGGCATCATTGCCTGTAAATCTGGAATTCTCACAAAATTCCCAGAAATGCCAGTCCTTTGGGAACGAAAATGATCAGACCTGCAATCGCCGCCATAATCGCTGCGATAAGAACTGCCCCTGCTGCCGTATCCTTGGCAATTTTCGCCAGTGGCCTGTACTCACTGGTCACAAGATCCACCACTGATTCTACCGCTGTATTCACCAGTTCCAGCGCCATCACCAGCCCGAAAAGAGCCAGACAGATACACCATTCAATGGGGGAAAGTCCCAGGATCAGTCCTGCAATCACCACAAGCACAGCCATCACGCAGTGAATCTTCATGTTCCGCTCCCTGCGGATACAGGTAAAAATTCCCTCAAATGCATAGCCAAAGCTTTTGGTAATAGGCGGTTTCTTAGGTTCTGTCATTGCGTCCACTTCCTGTCCTTTTATTTGGCACAAGTATAGCAGATTTTGTTATTAATTACTATATTTTTCTAATAATTTATAATTTTTTTAACATTTATGTCATTCTTTATAGAAATCACATTTTCTTTTTTTGCCTGCCGCTCCTGTATTTTCTTCATAACAGTGGGATAGCGCTGGAAATCCGTATGAGGCAATGCCTGTGCAGCTACCATCAGCTCCAGGAAATCTTCCACCTCCGCAAACTGGATATACACCATTTCTTCCAGAATCTGGTCAATATCTTTAAGAAGTGCCCGGTTCAAAAGCAGCTTTGCCGCTCCTTCCAGGGAAGAGTTTCCTGCATTTATAATGTGGTCCCGGTCCATATCCGGATACATGCCGATGGTAATGGCAGACTCCTTGGATACATGCTTTCCAAAAGCCCCTGCCACATAGAACCGTTCTGCCTGGTCAAGTTCCAGCCCGGATTCCCGAAGCATGATTTCCACCATGGTGTGCGCAGCAGATTTGGTACGGATAAATTCGTCAATATCCTTCTGGTAAAAATGCAGGCCAGGCGCATACTCCACGCACCACTGCCCCTCCTTTTTCTGGATCAGCGGACTTTTCTCCGGGGAAAATTTCCCTCGGATGTCAATCCAGCCCTCCAGGAAAAGCTCCGCAATCAAGTCAATAATACCGGACCCGCAGATTCCCTTTGCCTCTATTTGCAGAGGTTTTCCGCCATTCTTTAATGTCTCTTGCTTATCAGATTTATTGCCAGAATCCATTTTCTGAAATTCCCCGTCTTCATTTCCAATCACATGCACCAGGATTTTTCCGTCCCGTATTTTTACCTCATCTACAGCGCCTGTGTCTGCCCGCATTCCGGTGCTCACCACGCCGCCCTCCAGTGCAGGACCTGCTGCCCCCGCGCCGCAGAGAAGGAACTCCTTATTTCCGATTACCAGCTCTCCGTTGGTGCCGATATCAAAGAAAACGCTGATTTCCTCCTTCTTGTACAGTTCGGTATCGATCATGCCGCTGATAATATCACCGCCAAGGTAATTGGATTTGGATGGATAGCAATAGACGTACCCCTTTATCGGAATTCCCAAATCCTTCGCAGGCTGGAAGCCAGGCCTGTCCCCATGAACTGCATGAGGAGTGTAAAATACGCAGAAAGCATCCATTCCAAGGAGAAAATGAATCATGGTAGTGTTTCCCGCAACTACCATCGAAACGCAGCTGCGAGTAATACTCTCGGCATCAGAATCTTCTCGGCACGAAGCACCGCCTCGCCTGGCTCCATCCACTTCTGTATTATCGCATTCTTCTGTCTTTCTTTGTACTTTTCTATCTGCTTCTTTTGCCCTGCATTCATCCAACCACTGCGCGTCTAGCTTATCCATGCATTCCACAATGGAGTCCACCGTAGCCTGCCGCACTTCTTCCAGCTTTCTGGGATTATCCTTACAGTAAAAAATCCTGGAAAGGATATCCGTTCCCCACTGGATCTGGCGGTTAAAGCAGCTGACTTCCTTCACCACCCTGCCGGAAACACAGTCCAGAAGTCTTGCCACCACGGTAGTGCTTCCAAGATCTACCGCCAGTCCATAATGATGCCCGGTCTGATTTCCAGCCTCTATGTCTAGTATTTCCCAGTTTTCCCCATTCCAGCCAAGAGATACTGTGATTTTCCACTTTGCATTTTCAACCAGTGGGTATATCATTCGCAAAATGTGGACAGGCATATGAACCTGCTCCTCTATCCCTTCCGCACTCAATGCTTCCAGAATGCGCTGCTGGTCAGAACGGGAATCCTCTTCCGTCGGCGCGGATAACTCAAGATATATTTTTTTGCTGAGACCTTCCATATAAATTTCTCTCCTAAAAACAAACAATACAATGACAAACACGCTCTAACTGTGAAAATCCCCACCAGTTCATTCTGATGGGGATTTTTCTGCACTACTTATATAACAGCTTTTATAACTTGGCAGCGTGATTATTTCGCAACAAAGTTTACAATCTTATTCGGTACATAAATCTCTTTTACAAGAGTTTTGCCCTCTAAGAAGGAAGCAACTCTCTCATCCTTCTTAGCCAGCTCAAGAGCTTCCTCTTTGGCGCATCCGTTCGGGATTACGATGGTTCCGCGGACTTTACCGTTAACCTGTACACCAATCTCTACGGAAGCCTCTACAGTCTTGCTCTCCTCGTACTCCGGCCACTGGGAAAGGGAAAGCAATCCTTCTCCGCCGATGGTCTCCCAGATTTCCTCGCAAAGGTGAGGTGCAAATGGGCAAAGAAGCTTGATGAAGATTACAAGGTCATCTCTGCTGATCTTGCCAACTGCATAGATCTCGTTAATCAGAGTCATGAGGCACGCAATTGCAGTATTGAACTTCATAGCCTCGATATCGGAAGATACCTTCTTGATTGCCTTGTGGATCTTAACCTCCATATCCTTGGAAGCAGGCTCATCAGTCATAATATCGGTAAGTCCAGCAACTCTCTCAAGGAAACGCTTGCAGCCTCTTACAGAGCTGTCATTCCACGGAGCAGCAGCGCCGTAATCCCCCATGAACAGTACATAGGTACGAAGTGCGTCTGCACCATACTCGTCTACAATATCCAGCGGATCTACTACGTTGCCCTTGGATTTACTCATCTTATCTCCGTCAGAACCAAGGATCATACCCTGTGCAGAACGCTTCGCATATGGCTCAGGAGTATTGACGATTCCCATGTCATACAGGAAATGATGCCAGAATCTGGAGTAGATCATATGTCTGGTTACGTGCTCCATACCGCCGTTGTACCAGTCAACCGGCATCCAGTATTCCATCTTCTTGCGGTCTGCAAGAGCTTCTGTATTGTGCGGATCCACATAGCGAAGGAAATACCAGGAAGATCCAGCCCACTGAGGCATGGTATCAGTCTCTCTCTTGGCATCGCCGCCGCACTTCGGGCATTTGCAGTTTACAAAGGATTCAATTCTTGCAAGAGGTGACTGTCCATCCTCTCCTGGCTGGAAGTCCTCAATCTTCGGCAGACGAAGCGGAAGCTCCTCATATGGAACCGCTACATCACCGCATTTCGGGCAGTGAACGATCGGGATTGGCTCGCCCCAGTATCTCTGGCGGTTGAATGCCCAGTCCTTCATCTTGTACTGAACACCAGCCTTGCCGATGCCCTTCTTCTCCAGTTCCTCAAGCATACGCTCGATGGAGTCCTTCTTATTGGTATATCCGTTCAGGAAATCAGAGTTGATCATCTCGCCGTCGCCTGTGTAGGCTTCCTTCTCGATGTCGCCGCCCTTGATAACCTGGATAATGTCAATGCCAAATTTCTTTGCAAAATCATAGTCTCTCTGGTCATGTGCCGGTACTGCCATAATAGCTCCGGTACCATATCCCATCATTACATAGTCTGCAATGTAAATCGGGATCTTCTTGCCGTTTACAGGGTTTACGCCCTCAAGACCCTGGATGCATACACCAGTTTTTTCTTTTACAAGCTGGGTTCTCTCGAACTCTGTCTTCTTGGCGCACTCTTCACGATATGCCTTGATCTCATCCATGTTTGTGATGCGGTCAGCATATTTGTCGATCAGAGGATGCTCCGGTGCGATAACCATAAAGGTTACACCGAACAGGGTATCCGGTCTGGTGGTATAAATCTGAAGTGTCTCATCAATTCCGTCAACTGCGAAGTTCACGAAAGCACCTGTAGATTTACCGATCCAGTTCACCTGCTGCTGCTTGATGTTTGCAGGATAATCTACATCCTTCAGGCCCTCAAGAAGCTTGTCTGCATACTGGGTAATGCGCAGATACCATACGTCCTTGGATTTCTGGATAACATCACTGTGGCAGATATCGCATTTGCCTCCCTGGCTGTCCTCGTTGGAAAGAACGACCTTACAGGACGGGCAGTAGTTAACCAGTGTCTTATCACGGAAAACAAGTCCGTTCTCAAACATTTTCAGGAAGATCCACTGTGTCCATTTGTAGAAATCCTCCTGTGTGGTATCGATCACACGGCTCCAGTCAAAGGAGAATCCAACGCTCTTCAGCTGATTGGTGAATTTCTCAATGTTCTGGTCTGTGATCACACGGGGATGTGTGTTTGTCTTGATCGCATAGTTCTCAGTCGGAAGTCCGAAAGCATCGAATCCAATTGGGAACAGTACATTGTATCCCTGCATTCTTCTCTTTCTGGAAAGTACCTCGATACTGGAGTATGCTTTGATATGGCCAACGTGCATTCCGGCACCGCTTGGGTACGGGAACTCTACAAGGCCGTAAAATTTCGGTTTATCACTTCCGTCAACAGCTTTAAAAGCCTGCTGCTCTTCCCATTTTTTCTGCCATTTCGGCTCGATTTTTTTAAAATTGTGTTTCATCTATGGTTCCTCCACATTAAATCTTTTATCATTCTAATCCAACACAGTCCTTTTGTCAACGAGAAACCGCCTGTATTGCCGCCTGAAGCTGATTATCTTCCTCATGGCTAATCTCTGTCTTATTCAAAAGGCTGGCATCCAGCTTCACTTCCACATCCGGCGTGATTCCCACCTTATGGATGTCATTGCCCTTTGGAGTAAAATATTTGGCTGTGGTCAGCTTCACCGCACTTCCGTCTGACAGCTGGCGGATACTCTGGACGATTCCTTTTCCATAGGTGGTTGTTCCCACAATGGTGCCGATTTCGTAATCCTTCACCGCTCCTGCAAAAATCTCGGAAGCACTGGCGCTGTTCTCATTTACCAGCACGGCAAGAGGAATGTCGATTGGCGTATCCCCGTCACACTTCATCTCATTTCTTTCCCCGTATTTGTCCTCTGTATACACGATCAGTCCCTCGGGCAAAATCTGGCGAAGCACATCGCACACAGAAGAAAGCACACCGCCCGGATTGTCGCGAAGATCCACAATCAGCTTCTCCATGCCTTTTGCCTGAAAATCCTGGTAGGCATCCTCAAACTGCTGGGGCGTCACAAGGGTAAACTCCGTAATGCGAAGATATCCGATAGAGTCCTCCAGCATCTCATAAGAAACCGTGGGCAGCTCCACATTGCTGATGGTAACCGTAATCTCTTCCGGCTCATCTGCTTCCTGGTGATAAACCGTCAGCACAGAGGTTCCGTCCTCTTTGTTTCGGATCATTTCGGAAACCTCTGAAGGAGTCATTTCTGTCACATCTGTTCCATCCACTGCTGTAATTACGTCATTTACCTTAATTCCCGCAAGATCAGCCGGACCGCCCTCATAACAGTCCACTACCAGAATTCCGCCTTCCGAATTCTGGGTGATGCTCACGCCGATTCCGGAGTAAGAGCCTTCCGTATCGCGCATTTCCTCCTCATATTCTTCCTCTGTGTAATACCGGGAATAGGGATCTCCAATGCCATACAGAAGACCTGTATAGAGTCCCTCCTTCAGGGAATCCTCATCTACCTCATCCAGATAATTCTGATCAATGATATCCTCCAGGTATTTGATTTTCTGGGGCACTGCCACATCGGACAAAACCATGCTTCCCGCACGCCCTGCTTTCTGCAGACCCACGTAGCCGCCTCCCAGCGCTAAAGATGCACACAGCACACCGGTTATGGCTCCCTTTATAAATTGTTTATCTGCCATTTATCGTTCTCCTCATTTTCGCTATCTAAGTTCTATTCATATACTATCATTTGCCTAAATGTATCCACCCCGAGCACACACTCTTTTTTATACAAAAGGGCTGCCGGATTTCTCCAGCAGCCCCCATATCTTTTCTCATATTCTCTGGCGGAATGCGAATAACCGCCTTTATTGTAAAACAGATTTCTCACACCTTCAAGTGTTTTCTTGTCGTAATAAAACTTCCCACAAGACCGATTCCAAGTCCTAATGCCAGCGCAATGGGAACCAGTGTCTGGTAGATCTGTCCTACCGGAATGAAATCCACAACGCCCATCAGCACGCTGAACTTGGTGTACACATAAGTTACCACACTGTTGTAGCAGAAATACAGGATCACCAGCGGAATGCCTGCACCAATCAGGCCAAGCACCATACCTTCCAGAAGAAACGGCGCACGGACAAATCCATCTGTAGCACCTATGTATTTCATGATTCCAATCTCTTCCTTACGAACTGTAATACCAACAGAAATGGTATTGCTGATCAGAAAAATGGAAATGATCAGCAGGATCACAATGACTGCCACAGATACATAGGAAACAATACGGTTGATCGAGCCAAGGGTTTTGGCCGCCTGCTCAGACTGATTGACCTCACGGACATTGTCCAGGGTCTTAATGTATGCAACCAACTCAGACTGTTTCTCAATATTGTTCATGTATACACGGTAGTTGGAAGAGTTTGCAAGAGGATTGTCATCCTTAAATCCGTCTGCTGCCTCCGCATCGTCTCCGAAGTATTCCTTCTTCATCTTCTCCCATGCTTCATCCGCAGACTCGAACTCAATCTTGGACACCTCAGGGCGCGCCTTGATCAGCTCGCCTACCGCATCCATCTGTTCCTGAGTGGTTCCTTCATTAAAAAGCACCGTGATCGGCACATCTTCCTCAACCTTATGTGCCAGGGTATTTACATTATTTACAATGGAAAAGAAAATTCCAAAAAGAAAAATACATGCTGCCATAGTGATAACAGAAGCAATGGAAAACATGAAATTCCTCTTAATGTTCTTGACACCCTGCTTCAGGGTATACCAGATCGTACTAGGCCTCATAATATTCTCCCTCTTTCTCGTCGCTGATGATCACTCCATTGTGCATGGTCAGGACACGCTTCTTCATGGAATTGACGATCTCTTTGTTGTGGGTTACTACCAGAACGGTGGTACCGCGCTCATTGATCTCCTCAAGCAGCTTCATGATTTCCTCTGAGGTCTTCGGATCCAGGTTGCCGGTAGGCTCATCTGCCAGCAGAATATCCGGGCGGTTTACAATGGCTCTGGCAAGGGCAACTCTCTGCTGCTCGCCTCCGGAGAGCTCATCCGGGTATGCCTTATATTTGCCTGCAAGTCCAACTTCCTGCAAAACCTCAGGAACACGCTTGCGGATCACTCTTGTCGGGCGGTTCACCACACGCTGTGCAAATGCCACATTCTCATAGACATCCCGGTCCTTCAGAAGACGGAAATCCTGGAATACAACCCCCAGCTTACGGCGGTACTTGGCAACACGGCGGTGCTTCATTCCCTCAAGCTTCTCACCGCTTACGATCGTAGTACCGGATGTGGAATCCAGTTCCTTGAGAAGAAGCTTGATCAAAGTGGATTTGCCGGAACCGCTGCTTCCTACTATAAACACGAATTCCCCTTTATCTACATGGAGATTGGCGTGATTCACTGCCGGCAGGCCCTGTCCATAGGACTTGCTCACATCTATCAGATCAATCATGATATCCTCCTTCATTTTTCTTCAAATAAGCATTTTGTTATTTTCTTAATTTTTATGTAACAATATTGTAATATATATCAGGTGAAAATGCAACCTTATTTTTTCACCTGCCTGTAAGCAGTAATTTATTAGTTACTATTCACTGGTAATGTTCCGCGAGGTGTTTTTTGTGAACAAAGTTCACAGAAAACCTGAGAATTAAGTTTTCGCAGCAAACGCTACTTCTTGTGCAATGCACAAGAAGGTTCGTCTTTCTGGGCATCGCGAAGCGTGTTACTAGTGTGCCGACAAGTTGATTCTTGTAACAATCTTGCAGGATAAATTTTTTATTTCAAGGCGGAGGAAGGAGGCGTAGCGGTGGCTACGGCGACCGACGACAACGCAGAAATAAGAAATTTAGACGCAAGATTGTTCTGGAAATCAACTTGTCGGTACACTAGGCACGGAGTGAACAGTAACATTTATTATACCAAAGAATAAGGAGAACGCAAGGGATTTCACAAAGGAAACACATAAAAAATGCCTGCCGCTTTCTTCAAACGACAGGCACATAAAATACTGTTGTAAAAACCAGATGCAGTCATCAAAATGCCCTGGCTGTGCATTTGGAATCCGTCTCTTAGTATTCCAGAGTCTCCATATATTTCATATAGCGTACAACCATCAGCGCAATCTTAAATGTGATGGCATCCTCGAATACGCGAAGATCCAGTCCGGTACTCTTCTGGAGTTTATCCAGACGATATACCAGAGTATTACGATGAATATAAAGCTGTCTGGATGTCTCGGATACATTCAGGCTGTTCTCAAAGAACTTGTCGATTGTGACCAGAGTCTCCTCATCAAAGTCATCCGGGGACTTGCCGCCGAAAATCTCCTTGATAAACATCTTGCACAGCGGGATCGGAAGCTGATAGATCAGACGGCCGATTCCAAGAGAACTGTAAGCGATCACATCCTTCTCCGGTGAGAAGATCTTGCCTACATCAAGAGCCATTCTGGCTTCCTTATAGGAACGGGAAACCTCCTTCAGCTCACTGACAATGGTTCCATATGCAATATGAGTATCATTCTCCCTGTCAAGTCCAAGAGTATCCAGAATGGTCTGGGCCAGCTTGTCCATCTCCTCATAGCCCTCATTCTCCTCAAGCTCCTTGACAATAATAATGCTCTTCTCGTCAACTGCTGTGATAAAGTCCTTGCTCTTGCCTCCGAACAGGCTCTTCACGCTCTCCATAGAACTGTGCTCTCTCTCCTGCTCAAGCTCCAGGATCATAACCACGCGGCGCACATCTGCCTCAATATGAAGCTTCTTCGCACGATTATAAATATCTACCAGAAGCAGATTGTCAAGCAGCAGGTTCTTGATAAAGCTGTCCTTGTCAAAACGCTCTTTATATGCCACGATCAGGCTCTGGATCTGGAAAGCAGCAAGCTTTCCTACCATATAAGTATCTTCATCTTCTCCGTGGGCAACCAGAATGTATTCCAACTGATAGTCATCACAGACCTTGAAATACTGGTAACCTTTCACAAGCTGGCTGGCAGCCTGGGATTCTACAAATGCCTGGACATCTTGCGGCTGAATCTCAAAATCACTGTAGGTGGACGCCAGTGTCTTGCCATCTGTATCAATAATGCAAAACTCCGTCCTGGATATCTCCTTGAGCCCCTCAAGTGTATTCTGCAGTACCTGATTCGATATCATTACCCTTCCATCCCTTCTTGTAAAATATATGTGTGCCGGATAAACCAGCCTAAACGGACATGCCGCATTGCGGCAATATCACCATGAATAAAAGTCATTCCGATATTCATGGAACTATTTTAATACAAATTCACCAAAAAAGAAAGAGGAAATCAGAAAAAATTTACAAATTTTTGATGTATTTTCTATTTTCTTTCTATAAAGCCTTCTCCAAGAACTTCTCTGACATCCGATACGATCACAAAAGCATCCGGATCAATGGAATCCACCAACTCCTTTAATGCAACGATCTCCTTGCGGCCAACTACACAGTAAAGCAGCAGCTTGTCCTGATCAGAATACATTCCTTTTCCATGGATTCCGGTAACGCCGCGATCCAGCTTTTCCATGATCTCACTGGAAATCTCCTGGGGCTTGCTGGTAATGATATACGCCTGCTTGGAAAATTTCAGACCCTCGATCATACTGTCCGATACCTTGGTCACGAGAAATACAGCGATGATAGCGTACAATGCCTTTTGCACGCCAAACACGTACATACCAACAAGGACAATGGCGCCGTCAATAAACTGCATGATCTGCGCGATGGAATAATGTCTTAATTTTCTCTGAAGCAGTGCCGCCATCATATCAGTACCGCCTGTGGTTCCTCTTCCCAGAAATACAAGGCCGATTCCGATTCCCTGGATCACGCCGCCGTATACGGCTGCCAGCAGCAGGTCATTTCCTGCAAGATCAAAAGCAGGCAGCACAGCCAGCCAGAAGGACAGACAGACCTCTCCCACCAGGGCTTTTTTTACAAACTGAAATCCGCCGATTTTCATTCCGATCAAAAACAGGGGAATATTCAGACTCATATTGGTGATCCACAGCGGTATTCCTCCCGGGATCACGCCCTGTGTCCACTCCTTTACCAGAATGGCGATACCGGAAAATCCTCCGGTTACCATTCCGGACATATCGAAAACACTGTTTATGGCAACTGCCATCAGCGCAGTTCCCACAATGATCATCAGATAATCCAGATACGCTGCTCTTTTGTTGTTCTGAAACATAGTCACACTCCTTCTTTTATAGTGATTCCCTCCCGCAGGAGGGTCTATCCGTTTATTCGTCATCCTCCAGCTGTTTGGTCAGATAACGTCCTACGATCTTGGAAAAGCCTGTAATATTGCGGATGTATGCAAAATCCTTTCCAAAAATCTTCTTCTCCGTTGCAAGATCCTTCTCCTCCCCTGCAAAAACACCCAGAACGCTTACGCCCTGGCTTCGCAGCTTCCGGATCTGGGCTGCAGTATCCGTGATGGCATATTTTCCATGGTAAGGATGGGGATTTCTGGCATTTGGACGGTTTACCACCACATCATAAGGGCGTCCGTCACTTAAAATGATCAGGATCTTTTTCTCCTCTTCCCGCATCAGAAGTCCATAGCCAGCTGCCCGGATGGCAAGTCCGTCCCGGTTGTTGGAAGAGGTCACATAATTAAAGATATTTTCATTGGCACTTCTTGGATCGTCATATTCCCGGAAACGATGGAGAATGGTGTAATCCCAGAAGGTGCAGTAGCTCATCACCCTGTGGGGAAGTCCTGCGTTGCTTAAGGATTCGCTGATGATATAGGCCTGCAGCGCCACCTCGCCCTGACGGCTCATCTGGGAACCGCTGGCATCGATCAGCACATCCACCACGAAATCTGAGGAATCTCCTTTTAATTCCCGCTTGAAAACCTTTGCTTCGCCGCTTCTTCCAAGACGCCACAGTCTGGACGGCACAATGGTTCCACGGTCCGAAAGGATCTCCTGGCTTTCACTTTTGATCACCAGAGACTTCTTCAGCATTTCTGTGAGAAGGGCAATATTTCGCTTCACGATCCGGTGTTTGTCATGGTACAGCCAGATATTCTTATTTTTCAGCCTTTTTGCATATTCATACTGGTAATTTCGCCTTACCGGATTTTTCAGGATTCCTTCCGTAAAATACAGGCTGCAGTCACCATGGATATCACGGCACATCAGCTGGTTCATCCGCTTCTCTTCCATCTCATTCAGATAGGTTTTGCCAAAATTCAGTTCTACATAAGTATGGGCTTTTTCCAGTGCTTCCGGCGGCACCACCTTAATCTTGTGCTTTGTCTGCCGTTCTTCCTCCATCTCCTGGGTCACATTGGCATTCTCCATGCCTGCCGCGTTGGAGGTCAGCTGCTCCATGTAGCTTTCCAGAGCATCCTCGTACATTTCCTCGGAAAGATAATCCCGCCAGTCAAATTCTGTCAGATCCTCTACGGTGACAGCAAGAACCTGCTCAAGGGTTGTCTTTTGGGAAAAATCAGGATCCGCCACTTCATTATATACGGTGTCGATCATGCGGATTAAGGACATGGTGTCCTTTACATCAGCCGCACCAGCTATCATATTTATATAATGATAGATTCCTTTGGAACGGTCTGAAGCGCTTAAGGAAGCACTGTCTTCTGCAACTTTTTTTGAAACAGCAGCACCTTGTTTTCCTCTGTCAATCCTTCTTCGCAGCATATTCACCCTCAGGTATCCAAGCTTGTCTGCTGCCGACGGCATCCGCTCATATTCCTGGTCCAGAATATCCTCACAGGCTCTTCTTTGCATTTCCCAGATTCCAGGGCGCTCCTGGCAGATCCGGTCTCCAATGGCTTCCTCAATACAAAGCTGGGAGACAAAGGTAAGAGCTGTCTCATCTGCACCCATAAAAATCTTCTTCACCAGATACATTCCCAGGAAATCCTTATCAAAAAACTTCGCCAGTGCTCCCTGCTTGATCCCGTCGTAAAGGGCAATGTCCTTAGAACGCAGAAAAAGAGAAACATCTGGCTTCATCTGCTGGGTATAGTCCCCGCTGATGGTCCACAGAAGATTTCGGATCCGGTTTTCCAGT
Organism: Ruminococcus sp. AF31-8BH; assembly: GCF_003460605.1. Lineage (GTDB taxonomy): Bacteria > Bacillota > Clostridia > Lachnospirales > Lachnospiraceae > Blautia_A > Blautia_A acetigignens. The sequence goes on along the minus strand of NZ_QTVN01000007.1, from coordinate 202,971 downwards.
TCTAACTGATAATCCTGAATTCTAAGTTCTTCCTTGTCATTCCACTTGGCCTGAGATTCTTCTGCATCCTCAAGATCAACTACTTTTGCCAAAAGCTTCTCAGACTCACCATCTGCCCTTTTTTCTGTGGAAGGCTTCATTTCCAGGGAAACTTTTTTCGCCTTATCTTCCATAAACATCTTCCCATGTCCAGCTTAGAGGAATTCTGGTTCTCACCACATCCTCCACGATTTCCTTTTCAAACACATCGAATGTCTTATTCACAATTCCCATGCGCACAGCCTGCCATGGGGAAAGTCCGGTGCGCACGATCTTCATGGCTGCCAGAAGTCCGCGAAGGTCCAGAGGCTTTGTGGAAATCTCACTGTTCATGGATTTTTGCTGCAGGTCCATAAACACGCCGATAAACTGCTCTACAGCTTCCTTCTTTGCATCCGGGAACATCCTGTGAAAAATAAATCCAAGGGTCTCCTCGTTCTGTGCAGGCATATCGATTACCAGGAAACGGGACACCAGCGCCTCATTCAACTCCTTGGTTCCTGCATATCCGTAGTTCATAGTTCCGATAAACCTTGCCGCAGGGTGCAGGTCGATCTTATCGTATCCCGGCACATCAATGGAACGGCGGTAGTCCAATGTGGCATGAAGCACGGAAACTGCATCATTTTTCGCCATATTGATCTCATCCAGAATTCCAAATCCGCCTTCCTGGGCGCACTGGTATATGCTTCCCTTGCGAAGCTTCACCTGATTGTCCTCAAAGGTATCGGTCCCGATCAGGTCTCCGCTGTTGGTATTGACATGGAAAGATACGTTATACACCGGACGTCCGAAAATATATGCCAAATTCTCTGCCAGCACATTTTTCCCAGTTGCCTTGGGGCCGGCAAGAAGAAGATTCTCCCCTTCCAGTATAGCAGCCATTCCCATTTCCAGGGTTTCCTTTCCATAAAATGGAAGGGACGGTTTCATAAGACGGTGCTTCGCCTCTTCTGAAACACCATACTCTTTCCGGTAGTCTGCTGCTGCCTGAATCAGCCCTTCTGCAACACCCTGTTCCTCTAAAAAATCAAACTCATTCATATATTCTGAAATCTCCTGTTACTTTTGACACTTTATCCCTTTAATAGAAAAGAGGACTGTCTGTACAGTCCTCCTAAAAACTTACGGCTCGAAAACAAGATCTCCGTAAGATGGCATCGGCCACATTTCCTTGTCAACCAGCATCTCCAGCTCGTCAACCGGCTGTCTTAATTTTTCCATTGCAGGTACCAGCTTCTCTCTGCAGAACACTGCTCTTTCACGTCCTTCCGGATGAGCCTCCACCTGATCTACCAGCTTGCTTAACTTATTCATGGCACTGTTCACTTCCTTCAGAAGCTTGCTTGCCTTTTTCAGAAGATCCATCTGTACGCTTACATCAATGGGTCCAACTGCTTTCACCTGATTGATGGATTCTGCAAGGACCGTTGTGTACTTGATCACTGCCGGAATGATCTGTTTGGTAGCCATGTCGATCATGGTCTTGGCTTCAATATTGATTGCTTTCGCATAAATCTCATACTGGATTTCCGCTCTGGATTCCAGCTCTGTTTTTGTAAATACGCCGAATTCTCCGAAAAGCTCCACTGCCTTATCGGTAGTCAGTGCCGGGATGGCATCTACCATAGACGGCAGAATTGGAAGTCCGCGGCGGCGTGCTTCTTTTTCCCACTCTGGTGCGTAGCCGTTGCCGTTAAATACGATTCTCTGATGCTCTGTTGCATATTTCTTGATCAGGTCATGGACAGCCAGATCGAAGTCCTCGGCTTTCTCCAGAATGTCGCAGGCTTCCTTGAATGCTTCCGCTGTAATGGTGTTCAGCACTACATTGCATGCGGAAATGGAATCCTTGGAGCCAACCATACGGAACTCGAATTTGTTTCCGGTAAAAGCAAATGGGGAAGTACGGTTGCGATCTGTGGCATCCTTCATAAAATCCGGAAGGGTCTTAACGCCTGTAGCAAGCTTCTCGCCAGTCTTGCTTCTTGTTGCGGTTCCGGTGCTGATCAGCTGCTCCAGCACGTCCTCAAGCTGTTCTCCAAGGAATACAGAGATAACAGCCGGCGGAGCCTCATGTCCTCCAAGACGCTGGTCGTTTCCAACATCTGCTGCGGACTCACGAAGAAGATCTGCATGCTTGTCAACTGCCTTTAAGATACAGGTAAGCACCAGAAGGAACTGGATATTCTCGTGAGGTGTCTTGCCAGGCTCCAGAAGATTGATTCCATCGTCTGTAGTAAGGGACCAGTTGTTGTGCTTGCCGGATCCGTTCAGTCCTGCAAATGGTTTCTCATGAAGAAGGCAGCGCATTCCATGACGGCTTGCTACTTTCTTCAGAATGCGCATCATGATCTGGTTGTGGTCTGCTGCGATGTTAACCGGAGCGTAGATTGGAGCCAGCTCATGCTGTGCAGGTGCTACTTCATTATGCTGTGTCTTGGCTGTCACGCCTAACTTCCAGCACTCTTCATTTACTTCTTTCATGTATGCAGAAACTCTCTGACGGATAGTTCCGAAATAATGGTCATCCATCTCCTGTCCCTTCGGCGGCATTGCGCCAAAAAGAGTACGTCCGGTGTAAACCAGATCCTTTCTCTGCATATATTTTTCTTTATCTACAAGGAAATATTCCTGCTCTGCGCCAACAGAAGGAGTTACTCTTCTGGAGGTTGTATTTCCGAAAAGTCTGAGAAGGCGTAATGCCTGTGTGTTGATTGCTTCCATAGAACGAAGAAGCGGGGTTTTCTGATCCAGCGCCTCTCCTGTGTAGGAACAGAATGCAGTAGGGATACATAAGGTTCCGCCAGCTGCGTCATGTCTTACAAATGCCGGTGAGGTACAATCCCATGTTGTATAGCCTCTCGCCTCAAAGGTTGCACGAAGCCCGCCGGATGGAAAAGATGAAGCATCTGGCTCACCTTTGATCAGCTCTTTGCCGGAAAAGCTCTGAAGAACCTTTCCATTCTCCATAGGTGCGGTGATAAATGCGTCATGCTTCTCTGCAGTTACGCCTGTAAGGGGCTGGAACCAGTGGCTGTAATGAGTAGCGCCTTTCTCAATGGCCCATTCCTTCATCTCATGGGCAACCACATCTGCGACCTCCATGGAAAGCTCCTTGCCTTCCTCAATGGTCTTCTTCAGTTCCTTGTAAACTTTCTTCGGCAAACGTTCCTGCATGACGGAATCATTGAATACATCACATCCGAATAATTCCTTCACATTAACATAATCTCCCATTGTTCCTCTCCTCTCATTCATCACACATTACTGGTTTTATTTTATCTTGGGCAGCTTGCTGACCTTTCGCGCAGGTATTTTCCCTACTCTACTGTGCACTTCTCAGGCGAAGATTCAAAGCCTGCTTCAGATTCTCAATCTCCACAACCTCAGGGCTTCCGCCGTACTCACCGTCCAGGGTCCACGCAACCGCCTCATCCGCTTCAATGGTAAGCTTCCTTGCCTTGAAGGAATAGATCAGGTCAGAATTGTCTTCCATGCTAAGAAGATTCCGGATAATTTCCTGCATTTCCAAAGGATTCTTCGGCTGTACGATCAGGGTGACCTCAAAAAGGCCGTCATTCATATCCACATCCTTGGTCAGGTTCTTAAAACCGCCTACGGATCTGGAATTGGTGACCATGCCGTAGATGAAATTATCCTCGATCACGCCGCTCTCTGTCACTACTTTCATATGGTAGGATTTGATATCCAGAAGTCTCTTGGCACCCTCCAGAACATAGGCCAGATGGCCAAGAATATTCTTCAGGTCCTGGCTGGTCTCGTAGGACACATCTGTAAAAAGACCAAAGGCAGCCACATATGCAAAGGTCTGATGATTGAATCTTCCAACATCACACTTATAGATCTCCCCGTCCATGATCATAGATGCAGCATCCAGCATATTCTTGGGCATAAAAAGACTGTTGGCAAAATCATTGGTGCTTCCGGCAGGAATGTAGCCGATCGGCACATTGCTTCCCACCTCGGTGATTCCGGTTACCACTTCATCCAGGGTACCGTCACCGCCGCTGCAGACGATCAGATCTACCTGGTCTGCATATTTTTTCACCTGTTCGTAGGCATCTCTGGGGGCCTGAGTGGCACGGATGATCACTTCATAGCCGCATTTGTTGAAGATATCTACAATCTCCATCAGAGATGTTTTGATTTTTCCTTTCCCTGCTTTGGGATTAAAAATAAATACCAGTTTTTTCTCCAACTTCATTCCTCTTTTTCATTACCTTATTTTACACATAAAATTTGATTCACATATGATACTATAAAAAAAAGAGGGCAAATTGTCAACGCTTTTGCCCTCTTTTATACTCTTTTTAGAATATTGATGCACAAAAAAATTTTTATTTGCACTTCTTATTTTTTTAGGCTTCTCTGACTGCATCCTTCATGGATTTCACATATTCCTTTACATAAGGAACACAGTTTTCCCCGTGGGCTGCGCACAGCTTCACAATAGCAGATCCTACAATAGCACCGTCAGACTGGGCTGCCATCTTCTTTGCCTGCTCCGGGGTGGAAATTCCAAAGCCAACCGCACAGGGAATATCCTTGGCTGCTTTTACAAGCTTTACCATACCTCCGATATCCGTTGTGATCTGTGTTCTGGTTCCGGTTACACCAAGGGAAGATACGCAGTATACAAAGCCGTTTGCCTCTTTTGCAATCTGGGTAATACGCTCATGGGAGGTTGGAGCGATCAGGGAGATCAGATCCAGACCATACTGTTTGCATACGGTATCGAACTCTTCTTTTTCCTCAAAAGGTACATCTGGAAGGATCAGTCCATCCATTCTCACTTCTGCTGCTTTCTTTATGAAGTGCTCTGTTCCATAGGAAAAAACAACATTGGCATAGGTCATGAACACCATAGGGATGGCTGTTTTCTGACGGATCTTTGCTACCATGTCAAAAACCTTATCTGTGGTTACGCCGCCGCTTAACGCGCGGACATTGGCTTCCTGGATCACAGGACCTTCTGCTGTGGGATCGGAAAATGGAATTCCAAGCTCGATCAGGTCTGCCCCTGCCTCTTCCATTGCGTATACAAGCTGCTCTGTGATTTCCAGTGACGGATCTCCGCAGGTAATAAACGGAATAAATGCTTTTCCTTTTGCAAACGCTTCTGTGATTTTGTTACTCATGGATATCCTCCCCTCTGTATCTTGCAATTGCCACGCAGTCTTTGTCACCGCGGCCGGAAATGGTGATGACAACGCTCTGGTCTTTTCTCATCTTTGGTACGATTTTTCTTGCATAGGCAACTGCATGGGCGCTTTCGATTGCCGGAATGATACCTTCTGTTCTGGAAAGATATTCAAACGCTTCTACCGCTTCTTCGTCGGTTACCGGCACATACTGGGCGCGTCCGGTATCATAAAGATGGGCATGCTCCGGTCCGATTCCCGGGTAATCCAGGCCTGCGGAAATAGAGTATACTGGAGCGATCTGGCCGTACTCGTCCTGACAGAAATAGGATTTCATTCCGTGGAAAATGCCAAGCTTGCCTGTGGCGATGGTGGCTGCTGTTTCTGCTGTATTGACGCCTCTTCCTGCTGCCTCACAGCCGATGAGCTGTACGTCTTTGTCTTCAATGAAATGATAGAAGGTTCCGATGGCATTGGAGCCGCCGCCTACGCATGCAAGGACTGCATCCGGGAGCTTGCCTTCTTTTTCCAGCATCTGCTCTTTGATTTCTTTGGAGATAACTGCCTGAAAATCACGGACAATAGTTGGGAAAGGATGGGGGCCCATAACAGAACCAAGTACGTAGTGGGTGTCAGCAATTCGGTTGGTCCACTCGCGCATGGTTTCGGATACGGCATCCTTCAGGGTTGCAGTTCCAGAGGTCACAGGATGGACTTTGGCACCAAGGAGACGCATTTTGTATACGTTTAAGGCCTGACGTTCGGTGTCCTCTTTTCCCATGAAAACTTCACATTCCATTCCCATGAGGGCTGCTGCGGTAGCGGTTGCTACGCCGTGCTGGCCGGCTCCGGTTTCTGCGATCACACGGGTCTTTCCCATCTTTTTGGCAAGGAGAACCTGGCCTAAGACGTTGTTGATTTTGTGGGCGCCTGTGTGGTTTAAGTCTTCTCTTTTGAGGTATACTTTGGCTCCGCCTAAGTCTTCGGTCATGTGGGCTGCGTAGTAGAGGCGGGAAGGACGGCCGGCATATTCATTTAAAAGTTCGGTAAGTTCCTGGTTGAATTCTGGGTTGTCTTTGTAGTGATTGTAGGCTTCTTCTAGTTCAATTACGGCGTTCATCAGGGTTTCGGGAATGTACTGACCGCCGTGAATTCCAAATCTTCCTTTTGACATGGTGTTGTTCCTTTCCTTTATACTTTAGTAATCTGCCTCGCGCTCTTTTTTGTAAGCTTCCAGAGTGTTGATCTGTTTCAGCATTTTAGAGAGCTGGCGGATTTTGGCTGGGTCTTTTTTGCCATCGGTTTCAAGGCTGCTGCTGATGTCTACCGCCCAGGGATGCAGCTTTGCAATGGCAGTTCGAAGGTTTTCGGGGGCGAGGCCGCCTGCCAGGAAAAAGGGACGCTTTACAGGGGGAACCAGATCCCAGTCAAAGATTTCTCCGGTTCCGCCGGCTCCCTGATCCAGAAGGATATAGTCGGCAGGACTTCGAAGGGCACGCTTTACGTCCTCTGGAGTTTTGATGGAAAATGCCTTGATCACGGGCTTTCCGGTCATGTTCTGGATCTTTTCAATATAGTCTTCGTCCTCGTTTCCGTGAAGCTGTGCTGCCCACAGAGTTCCATCTCTTAGTAACGAGATGGGCAGTTCCGGCGGCGCATCTACGAACACGCCTATCGGAAGGGTCTCTTCATTCAGTCCCTTAACCAGGACTTTCACCTGTTCTGGTGTAACGCTCCGGCGTCTTCCCGGTACCTCTATTACGAATCCTGCGAAGTCTGGCTTCACCTCATTTACTGCTGCAACATCTGCCTCACATGTCAGTCCGCAGATTTTTAATTTTGCCATATTGTTCTATTCCTTTTCACTTTTTAAACAATGTCTTTATTCAGTTCCTCAAGCGCTGCCTTCTTATCCGGGCTTCGCATAAGGGTTTCGCCGATGAGTACGGCGTCCACTTTATTCTGGTACAAAATACGAATATCCTTAGATGTTTTAATTCCGCTTTCTGAGACAAATACTGTATTCTCCGGTGCCATCTTTCGAAGCCGCACGCTGTTTTCCATATCTACGGTAAAATCATGAAGATTCCGGTTATTGACTCCCACGATCTTCGCCTCAAGATTCAGCGCCCTGTCTACTTCCCACTCATCATGGGCTTCCACCAGGGCATCCAGTCCCAGATCCTGCGCCAGTTCTCCAAAAGCTTTCAGCTGTACATTGTCCAGAATGGCACAGATCAGAAGCACGGCTGAAGCACCAAAAGCCTTGGCCTGGTAGATCATATACTCATCTACCGTAAAGTCCTTGCGAAGCACCGGAATGTTCACATTCCCTGCAATCTCCTGCAGATACCTGTCAGATCCCTGAAAATAAAAGGGTTCTGTAAGGCAGGAAATTGCGGAAGCACCTGCTGCCTCATACTCTTTTGCAATATTCAGATAAGGAAAATCCGGCGCGATCAGCCCTTTGGAGGGGGACGCCTTTTTCACCTCGCAGATATAAGACATTCCCGGCTTTCTTAAAGCATCCAGAAAACTCTGCTTCTCCATTGCATGCTTCGCCAGTTCCGAATCCAGCTGTGACATCAGGACCCTTGTTGGAACCTTAAATTTCTCTTCTTCAATCCGTTCCCTGGTTCGTGCTGCTATTTCCGTTAAAATACTCATGATATCTCCTACTGCTGTTTTATTTTATCATTTTTGTTATAAAATCTTTCTCTATTATGTTATTCCATATTGCTCATTTCAATAAACTCTTCCAGCTTCTTCAAGGCTGCGCCGCTGTCGATCAGCTCTTCTGCCAGCTTCACTCCGGAAGCAAGATCATCTGCCTTTCCTGCAATATAAAGTGCTGCACCAGCATTCAGGCAGACTGCCTGGCGTTTTGCCCCAGTCTCCTGGCCTTCCAGAATTGCTCTTGTGATTGCGGCGTTTTCCTGTGGGGTTCCTCCCTGAAGTTCTTCTTTTTGGCAGCGCTTATATCCGAACTGCTCTGGAGTCAATACATAGGAAGTAAATTTTCCATCCTTAATTTCGCATACAGAAGTAGGTGCGCTCATAGAGATCTCATCTAAGCTGTCCTGTCCAAATACGACCATTCCTCTTGTCACGCCTAAGTTTGCCATAACCTGTGCCAGCGGCTGTACAAGAGCCTCATCATAAACACCCATCAGCTCCATATTGGCGCCAGCCGGGTTGCTGAGAGGTCCAAGAATATTAAATACGGTGCGGATTCCCAGCTCTTTACGGATCGGTGCTACATACTTCATTGCAATGTGGTAATTCTGGGCAAACAGGAAACAAATCCCGATTTTTTCCAGAAGTTCCTGGCTTTTTTCCGACGGAATGGTGATCTTTACACCAAGTGCTTCTAACACATCCGCAGCACCGGATTTGGAGGAAGCGGCACGGTTTCCGTGTTTTGCTACCGATACGCCGCCTGCTGAGATCACCAGGGAAGCAGTTGTGGAAATATTAAAAGAATTGGATCCGTCTCCGCCTGTTCCCACGATTTCCAGCACATCCATGTCATGGAGCAGCTTAATGCAGTGTGCTCTCATGCCTGCTGCGGATGCTGTAATCTCGTCGATGGTCTCACCTTTTAATGCTAATGCAGTCAGATAAGCGGACATCTGAACCGGAGTTGCTTTTCCGCTCATAATCTCATCCATAACCTCTTCTGCTTCCTGATATGTTAAGTCCTGTTTTTTGGATAATTTGATAATGCTTTCTCTGATCATTTTTCTGCTCCTTTCAAGAAATTCTCTATCATCTTTTTTCCGTCCGGGGTCATAACAGATTCCGGATGGAATTGCACGCCGTATACCGGATAATCTTTATGTTCTACTGCCATGATTTCTCCATCCTCTGACTTGGCAGTCACGATCAGTTCCTTTGGAAGGGTTTCTTCCCTTGCCGCAAGGGAGTGATATCTGGCTGCCTGGAACCGTTCTGGCAGTCCATTTAGAAGGACACTGTCACAAGTACGGATCATCTCATCCTGCTTGCCGTGCTTTAATTCCTTTGCGTAAGAGACAACGCCGCCAAATGCTTCGCAGATGCTCTGATGGCCAAGGCACACGCCCAGAATTGGGATTTTGCCTGCAAACTCTTTTATTACAGGAATACAGATTCCTGCATCCTCCGGTCTTCCCGGTCCCGGGGAAAGCACGATGGCTTCCGGTGCCATCTTTTCAATCTCCTCAAGGGAAACCGCATCGTTTCTTACCACCTGCACATCTGGATTTACAGATCCGATCAGCTGATACAGGTTATAGGAAAAGCTGTCGTAATTATCAATTAGTAAAATCATTCCAATCCCTCCTCTGCCTGGCTGATGGCCCTTACCACTGCTCTTGCCTTATTCTGGCACTCTTCAAATTCTTTTTCCGGTATGCTGTCTGCTACGATTCCGGCGCCGGAACGGATACAGATCTCATCCTTCTTTTTGTAAACCAGGCGAATCGCAATGCACACATCCAGGTTTCCTGTGAAATCCACGTATCCAATGGCTCCGCCGTAAATTCCTCGTTTGCTTTGCTCTAATTCCTGTATGATCTGGCAGGCACGGAACTTTGGCGCTCCTGAAAGGGTTCCTGCCGGTAAAACAGCATCCACTGCATCAATAGCATCTTTTCCTTCTTTGATAACGCCTGTTACGGTAGAACCAAGATGCATCACACAGGAATATCGTTCCACGGTCAGGTATTTTTCCACCTTCACGCTGCCAAGCTTACTGATCTTTCCAATGTCATTTCTTCCAAGATCCACCAGCATATTGTGCTCTGCCAGCTCTTTTTCATCCTGAAGGAGGTCTGCCTCAAGGGCCCTATCCTCTTCTGCATTTTTTCCACGGGGTCTTGTTCCAGCAAGAGGGAAGGTGCTTAAGTTTCCATGTTCCAGCTTCACCAGTGTCTCCGGGGAAGCTCCGGCGATCTCAATATCATCGCTGGAAAAATAGAACATATAGGGGGATGGATTGGTTGCACGCAGCACTCTGTAGGTGTCAAATAAGCTTCCTTCTGCTTTCGCTCTCATAGGATTGGAAAGAACTACCTGGAAGATATCCCCCTCATGGATATAATGCTTGGCTTTTTCCACCATGTCACAGTACTTTTCCTTTGGGAACTGGGGCTTTATTTCGGACTTCAGCTGAATAGGCGGGAAAACCTTCTTTTTTCCTTTTTTGATCAGGCGGGTCATCTCTTCTAACTTGTCAGCTGCTTTTTGGTAGGATTCTTCCAGATTATCGGTCATAACGCCTGTGATCAGAAGCACCTTCTGGAGATAATGGTCAAAAGCAATGACATCGTTGAAAAGCATCAGATCCAGGTCCCGGAAGTCCTGCTGTTCTTCGTCCTTTAAGTTCAGCTTTGGCTCGCTGTATTTAATGTAGTCGTAGGAAAAATATCCTACCAGGCCGCCCGTGAATGCCGGCATATTTTCCATGACCGGGCTTTTGTATTTTTCGATGATCTCACGGATGGCATCGCCTGGATGAGTGACCTGCCGGATTTCCTCCACAGAACTGTCTGTTCCGTTTCCCCCGGCTTCCATTGCTTCTTTTGTTCTGCGGATTCTTAAGGTACCGTCTGTACAGGTAATTTCCATGGAAGGATCATATCCCAGAAAGGAATATCTGCCCCATACCTCATTCTGGCTGGCACTTTCCAGCAGATAGCAGTGATGACTGGCTTTGTGAAGGATCCGCATCATCTCCACCGGGGTGTAGCTGTCTGCGTACAACTCTTTGCAGACCGGAATTCTTTTGTAGGTTCCTGCTGCTGCCATTTCACTGATCTCGTCAAATGTTGGATACATCTTTTAACACCTCCGTATATACTAATGTGACAATAGAAAAGACCCGTCCTTGACAGAACTTCTAAGTCTGTCAAGGACGGGTCCCATAATATACTCACCCGCGGTGCCACCTTGATTCACGATCAATCAATCGTGCTCTTAACGGAATACTATCATACTCCTGACAACTGACGTATGTCTTACGTCGCACGCTACTTGGCATCTGATGCAAAACTCTCTTGGCCATTTCTAAGTCTGCCCTGTTCTGCTTCCTGTCCGCCTTTCAATGCGCCCTCAGCGGCCCATTTGATAAACTGCATTACCATCCGGCTCTCAGCCTCCCGGACTCTCTGTGGGTGCACGATCATCTTTATCCCCGCTTCAACGGTTTAGTCTGTTAAATTGAATTTTTATATAAAATAGCACAGAAAAAATTAATTGTCAAGTATTTTTATATCTTTTACAATTTTTTGCAAATAAAAAACCTGTCCAAAGAAGCATTGAAGCTTGCCCTAGAGCGTGTTTGAAAAAGGCTTTCTGCAAGATGTGCGTCACAATTTGTGGGAGATTTTGTCCGGATGAGGGCGCCGTAGCGGGCTACGGCAACTGAATTCGGGCAAAATATACCGCAAAGTGGGGCGTGCAGATTGCAGGAATGCTTTTTCAAACACGCTCTAGGCAGGTCTTATATAAATTTACTGCTCTTTTTCGTAAAGGAATTCTTCCGGCAGGGTTACGTGGAAATCTTTGGCTACTGCCCGGAAATCATCTGGTGTGATGGTCTGCAGCTTACGTGGAGCCATGGACATTACCTTTACCAGGATCTCAGCGGACTTCTCTACTGTGTGAAGAAGACCAAAGGTCAGGTCAAAGTCCTCTCCGGAGCAGAACATTCCGTGATGTGCCCAGATGACAACATCATATTTTTTCATCAGCTCTGCAGTCTTTACTGCGATCTCTCTTCCGCCTGGCACCATCCAGCCAACAACGCCTACACCATCTGGGAAAACTACCGGGCACTCTGTCGCAGACTCCCACAGCTCTCTTGTAAATACCTTGTCATCCAGAGGAAGCACAAAGGTAAGCGCAATGGTGTTTGTGGTATGTGCGTGATAAATAACACGATGCTTTCCATTTGTCAGCTTTTTCTTTACTTCGTGGTTCATCAGGTGGGTAGGAAGCTCACTGGTTGGGCGGCCGCCTTCTACAAGGCCCCAGCGGATTCTGTAATTAACGCCCTTGTCGTCCAGCTCGATAATAGCCAGGCATGCTTCCGGGTCTACTGCTATATTTCGGAAATATTTGCCGCTTCCGGTTACCAGGAAAAACTCTCCTGCAAGTCCCGGCACCTCTGTGCCGATTGGCTGCCACTCTCCCGGTGCATTCAGACGGGGGCGGATCATTTCTACTTCCTCATTTTTCAGACGATAGCTTAAGTTTCCGCCGTTTCTCTCGTGCCAGCCCTGCTGGAAACCATCGTCTGCCATTTTAATAAAGCCCTTCATAAATTTGGAATCTAAAATCTTCATACCATCTTCTCCTTTTCTCGTATCGCCAATCTTTCCTTCTTTAGAGCCGGTTTGAAAAAACTCCGGAATCAGAAGGCTGGTCGCAATTATGGTCCCCGGCTTTTTGTGAGCCATTCTTCTTTCATGCCTGCCGCAAATTCCGGGTCATGCATGTTGTGGGACCATACGAATACTCTGTGCCAGGCAGTGCCTTTTCTTGTTTCTGACAGGTATTCGGTATGTTTTGTTTGCTTCTTTTTGTTTACAAGCACAGTATAACACTTAACTTGATTTTGAAAAGAACCTGGCTTGCCTTGTTTGCATATTCCCTTTGCAAATAAGGACTCAAAATAAAAGGCTTATTTTGTATTCGAAAAAACTTTCAAAAAAATTTCAACTTTTTTAAAAAAAGCTGTTGACAATTTGCGACAGTTGATAGTATAATAGCAAAGCGAGCTGCGGAAGAGAGATAAATCTTCACAGATTGTATATGGGGTCTTAGCTCAGCTGGGAGAGCATCTGCCTTACAAGCAGAGGGTCATAGGTTCGAGCCCTATAGGCCCCATACTTATGAAATAAATATGGCGAGATAGCTCAGTTGGCTAGAGCACGCGGTTCATACCCGCGGTGTCGAGGGTTCGAATCCCCCTCTCGCTACTTTGCTGATAGTCTTTTATACGCACAGACTTTTCAGCAAATCTTTTCTAAATTGAATATGGCGAGATAGCTCAGTTGGCTAGAGCACGCGGTTCATACCCGCGGTGTCGAGGGTTCGAATCCCCCTCTCGCTACTATAGATGTTGCGAATGGCAGCATCTATTTTTTTGCTTTATTATTAGAGCGTGTTTGAAAAAGGCTCTAACTTACAAATTATACCTGTAGTTTATACTTTCAATATATAAAGGAGTATCTGCATGAACATTGATCCATCCATACGTAAACTTCTTGATAATGAAACAACGATCCACGAAGCACAGATCCGTGCTTTGTTCCAGTCCCTTGACCGCAAGTTTGGTCTTCGGGGAGCTTCTGTACCCATTCGCTTCGGCTACGATGAAGCTTTACTTGGCTCTTATACACCGGCTTCTGCCCACGAGAGGGAAAGCTTTTATTTTTCCCTGCTGTTCATCGGCTATGCAGTAAAAAAGCCACTCTCTAAAGAAGACCGTCTGGATCTCTACAAACACGAATACGCCCATTATATGCAATACAATATGAAAATCCCTGCACAGTATAACTGGCAGTCCGGCAAGCACGGAAGTGCCTGGAAATACTGCTGTTCACTTGTAGGCGCCGCACCAACCCCTTATTATAAAATCGGAGAAAGCCTGTTAAAGCACGATTATGACAAGGCGCTAAAAAATCCAATTCACGATAAAACGGTTCAGATTCGTGACACTTACCGCCGGGAACAGGCTTACCAGAGTACCAGGCACAGCGAAATCAAATTTCAGGTCAATGATGTGGTAGCACATCCGAAATTTGGCGAAGGCATTGTGGAAGAAGTAGTTCAGCTTCCAAATTCCGTCAGGCTGCACATTCGCTTTCCTGACAATGAAGTAAGAAAAATTGATCAGAAGTGGCTGCTGCGATCAAAGCATAAATAGGACTGGCCAACTATCAGCCAGTCCCTTTTTCCTTCTCAAGCACACTCTAATCCACTATCTCACTGCTTTTCAAGACATCTGCAGCATAACCGGCTCATAGGCAATGGAATTTTCGTAATCATATGCCCGGATGCCAATTTCATCCGGCAGATCTGTTTTCTCATACATAATCTTCCATACCCCCTCTTTTGTGTTTTGTGTAGTTTCAGCACTACCACCAACACTGGTCATATTCCAGAGGTTTCCATTTGCGTCTGTCACATCCAGTGCGATATTGGAAGCATCCCCCAGCACCATATAATGAATAGCTGCATATTCTCCAATTTCGGATTCTTCCACTTCCACAGACAGGATTTTCACCTTCCCATCAGCCGTAATAATGCCGTCTTCTGCATTTTTCGGCACATAAGTAACCGTTCTTTTCTGGCTCTTATCTTCCAGCTGGAAAGTAATGTTTGTCCGCATCACATCATCCACACTTTTGGCATCCGGAAGCATAGCTACTCCCACGCAGGAAACAGTAAGATTGCTGCTCTGGTTCCCTTTTACTGCGGAAGAATAAATCATCAGAACATCGTCCTCCTGGGAACGAAAATCACCGGATGCACTGCTGATTCCAAGCTTCTCCCCGAATTCAAAGTGAGCGTTCACCCTTACCACTGTAAGCCCTTTTTCTCCCGCATATTCTTCTATAGTTTGATTACTGTCAATTCCCAGATTGCTTACAGGATCGTCGTAACTGGAATCCTCTCCTACCAGGAAATATTTTCCACGCTCCTTTGCAGCTGCTTCTACCACGATCTGGACACTGTTCTTATCACACAAAGCTTCTTTGACTGTAAAGGTAAGGATGGAGTCCCCATCCTCCTGCTGTACCGGTTCATTTTCAATCAGAGCCTGAGCTTCCTTGGACAGCCTGGCACCTCCATTGCTAAAGAAGCTGGAAATCCCCATATATTTCTCAGCAGCAAAAACGGTGGCCCCAAATGCCATCACAGCTGCAAAGGAAAGGACCAGGCTGCGCTTCCAGTTTTTCCTGTTGGTTCGTCCCCCTGTGCTTCTTGTTTCTTTCTTTTTATCTTCTGTCCTTTCCAGCGTGTCCAATGTCTCATCAATTCTATCCAGTACACATTTTGGTACAGTTGTCTCTTCTGAAAAAATATCAAACAGTTTATCATCCATGAATGTACCCTCCTTCATACTCTGCGCGAAGCTGCTTTCTTGCACGTGAAAGTCTTGTCAGCACTGTATTCTGACTGATTCCCAGAAGTGCTGCAATCTCCTTTACACTAAGTGCCTTGCTGTAATACAAAAGAATCACTGTCTTGTATTTTTCGTCCAGTGACGCCAGGATTTCCTTCCACTCGCAGTCCAGATACCCTGGTTCCTCAAAGGTTCCCTCTTCCATCTCTACAGCAGGAAATACCCGTCCTTTGTGTCGCAGCATTTCATTGCAGTTATTAATAAGAATCCGGATCATCCAGGTTTTGAAATAGGAATCCTTTTTCAAAGTGGAAAGCTTTTCATAGCAATTTAAAATGGTTTCCGAAATGGCATCTGCCACATCCTCATCATTTTTCAGATAGGCCCAGGCGACCTTGTACATGCTCTGGGTGTTCATCCTGATGAGTTGGGAAAACGCATTCGAATCTCCGGATTTTGCCTTTTTCACCAAATTTTCCATAAGGTTCTTTCGCTCCTTTTTTGTGTTCTGCAGTACACGAAATTTATTGCTTTTTCCTTTTACATACATTAGATGGAAAAGGGTGGGGGAATATTTCATGGAATTAAATTTTTCGCTAAAATGGAACTTAGTTAATCAAGGCGGACGCGTTCCCCCAGGTGTGCCGGAACAGCCAATGACGAATTTCGGGATTTGGCTCCGTCGCCTATTGACAGGTGGGGAAGCAAACTCGCCCTATCGGGCTCAGACAGTGCATCCCCACCTGTCGCTTACTCGCCAAATTCCAGAAATTCGCCAATCGTCTGTCCCGGCACACCTGGTGGAACGCTGGCTATTGAAAACTATTCCCGCGATCTGCACATCCGAATATTGCAATGCACAGCGGTGAATTAACGGCTAAGGGCGCACCTGAAATGACCTGCTTAGGAGTAACAGGTGTCCAGAGGCTGTGCATCGGCTGGAATTCCCCTTAATGCCAGTAAATAAGTATCAGTCTGAATTCCCTCTCAGTGCCAGTGAAGAAGTATCGTTTTAGCACATTCTCCTTACCAGTAACCAGTGAGTTCGCAATGTATATTCGTGAGCAGGTCATTTCAGGAGCGCTTTTAACGTAGACGAGATCCACTGTCTACGAAGACTTAACATCGAAGGCTCTCCTGAGATGTTTAGTCGCAGTTGACAGTTAGCTCGGCGAAGTGTTGCGACGACCTGCGATGAATATACATTGCGAACTCACGTCCTGCTAACAATTGCTTCACTAAATTACGTTTAATTGAATTGAAAGGAGCCGGCACCTGTAATCTACATTACAACTGCCAGCTCCTTTTCCCTATAACTTATTCATCTTAGAGCGTGTTTGCACATTATTTAAAGTACTCAACACCGGACTCAAAGATCTGAATATCCTGCTGTCCGTAAATATTGATAGCAACACCATTGTCACGACGCTCACTGTGAGCCATCTTACCAAGAACACGTCCATCCGGGCTTGTAATACCCTCGATGTTGTAGGTAGAACCATTGATATTGGACTCTTCAGACTGATCCAGATCTCCATTTGGATTTACATACTGTGTAGCCACCTGACCATTTGCAAGAAGCTTTGCAAGCCACTCATCATTTGCTACAAAACGTCCCTCACCGTGAGAAGCCGGGTTGCAGTATACGCCGCCAAGAGCAGCTTTCTGCAGCCATGGTGATTTGTTGCTTACTACCTTGGTGTAAACCATCTTGGAAATATGGCGTCCGATGGTGTTGTAGGTCAGTGTCGGAGAATCCTCCTTCTGTCCGCAGATCTCACCGTACGGAACAAGTCCCAGCTTGATCAGTGCCTGGAATCCGTTACAGATACCAAGTGCAAGACCGTCTCTCTCATTTAACAGCTTCATAACCGCCTCTTTGATCTTTGCATTCTGGAAAGCGGTTGCAAAGAACTTAGCGGATCCATCCGGCTCATCACCGGCAGAGAAGCCGCCTGGGAACATGATCATCTGTGCCTGGTCAATAGACTTCTCAAAGATCTCCACAGAATCGCGGATATCTTCTGCACTTAAATTCTTAAATACCTTAACATCAACCTCAGCGCCTGCTCTCTCAAAAGCACGGGTGCTGTCGTATTCGCAGTTGGTTCCCGGGAATACCGGAATGAATACACGAGGTTTTGCTACTTTATGCTTGCATACGTAGATCTTCTTTGTATTGTAAACACCGTTCTCATAGGTTGCTTCTTCCTCTTCCGGTTTCACCCAAATTGCTTTCGGGCCATCGTTTGTCTCTCCTGAAACAGTCTTAAATACTTTCTCCAGAGTGCCTGTCCATGCATTGTATGCCTCTGCCAAAGTAATCTCCACATTTCCATAGGAGAATTTACCATCAGCTGTTACCTCACCGATTACAGTGTAAGTAATGGAAAGCTCTCCAACCTTTTCAGCCGGAACCTCCAGAACCAGATCACCGAAGCCAGGAGCAAAGAAATCTCTCGGATCCAGATTATGCTCGATCTTTACACCCATCGCATTACCGAATGCCATTTTGCTAACAGCTGCTGCAATACCATGACGATCAAGTGCATAAGCAGAAACAACCTTTCCTGCCTGCATATCATTATGGAGCTTTTCATACTGATTCATAATACCTGCATAGTCCGGTAAATCGTACTGATCCTTTGGTGCACGAAGCCATACCAGTTTGTTACCAGCCTTCTTCAGTTCAGGTGTAATTACATCCTGAAGCTTGGCAACATCTACAGCGAAAGAAACCAGTGTCGGCGGAACATCAATATCATTGAAGGTTCCGGACATACTGTCCTTGCCTCCGATAGATGGAAGGCCAAAGCCCATCTGTGCTGCATAGGCACCAAGAAGTGCTGCAAAAGGCTGGCTCCATCTCTTTGGATCTTCTGTCATGCGACGGAAATATTCCTGGAAGGTGAAACGGATTTTCTTATAATCACCGCCTGCTGCCACAATTCTTGCAACAGATTCCGTCACTGCATAGGCAGCTCCATGATATGGGCTCCAGGAGGATAAATATGGATCAAAGCCATAGCTCATCATGGTTACAGTATTTGTAGTTCCATTCTGTACAGGTACCTTGGCAACCATTGCCTGAGTCTCTGTAAGCTGGTTTTTACCACCATAAGGCATAAGCACGCTTCCTGCACCAATAGAGCTGTCAAACATCTCTACAAGCCCCTTCTGGGAGCATACATTCAGGTCTGCCAGTGTAGCAAGCCATTTTTCTTTCACATCAGCTACATCCGGACGTTCTTCAAAAAGGTTTCCCTCTTTACCTGGAATTTCAACTTCTACGGTTGTCTCCTGATGTGCACCGTTGGTATCAAGGAATGCACGGGAAATATTAACAACCTCTTTGCCTCTCCAGGAAAGTACCAGTCTTGGCTCTTTTGTTACAACAGCAACCGGAACTGCTTCCAGGTTCTCTTCATTTGCAAAGCCAAGGAATTTATCTACATCTTCCGGCGCAACAACTACTGCCATACGCTCCTGGGACTCGGAAATTGCAATTTCAGTACCGTCAAGGCCAGCATATTTCTTCGGAACCTTATCAAGGTCGATCTGAAGTCCAGGTGCCAGTTCTCCAATTGCTACAGATACACCGCCTGCACCAAAGTCATTACATTTCTTAATGATATGGCTAACTTCCTCACGACGGAACATACGCTGAATCTTACGCTCTGTAGGTGCGTTTCCTTTCTGTACCTCAGCGCCGCAGACTTCAATGGAAGCCTCTGTATGCACCTTGGAGGAACCGGTAGCACCACCGATACCGTCACGTCCTGTACGTCCGCCAAGGAGGATGATAATATCTCCCGGATCAGAGTTCTCACGGATAACTGCACGTCTTGGAGCAGCACCCATAACGGCACCGATTTCCATACGTTTCGCAACGTAGTTCGGATGATAGATTTCTTTTACATAGCCTGTAGCAAGACCGATCTGGTTACCATAGGAGCTGTATCCATGAGCAGCACCGCGAACCAGCTTCTTCTGAGGCAGCTTTCCCTTGAGCGTTTCTTTCACGGAAACAGTAGGATCTGCTGCTCCGGTTACACGCATTGCCTGATATACATAGGTACGTCCTGAAAGCGGATCTCGGATAGCACCGCCAAGACAGGTAGCTGCACCACCAAACGGCTCAATTTCAGTAGGATGGTTATGTGTCTCATTCTTAAAGTTGATCAGCCATTCCTCTTCTTCTCCATTTACATCAACAGGAACTACAATACTGCAGGCGTTGATCTCATCGGACTCTTCCTGATCCTGAAGCTTGCCTTCGGATTTCAGCTTTTTCATGGCCATAAGGGCAAGGTCCATCAGGCACACGAATTTATCGTCCCGTCCTTTATAAAGGACTTCTCTGTCAGCAAGATATTTGTGATAAGTATCCACGATAGGAGCTTTGTAATCGCCCTCGTCAAATTTTACATCTGTAAGTTCTGTAGAGAAAGTGGTGTGACGGCAGTGGTCGGACCAGTAGGTATCCAGCACACGGATCTCTGTCATGGACGGATCACGCTTCTCCTCGTTTTTGAAATAGTTCTGAATGTGAAGGAAATCCTTGAAGGTCATTGCAAGGTTCAGGGAACTGTAAAGCTCTTTTAAAGGAGCCTCCTCCATATCGCGGAAGCCGTCGAAGATCTTCACATCTTCCGGATCCTTGAACTCTGCAACCAGTGTCTCCGGCTTCTCAAGTCCGGTCTCACGGGAATCTACCGGGTTGATGCAGTGGCTCTTGATTGCCTCAAACTCTTCCTCTGTAATGTCACCCTCGATCACGTAGGTGGTAGCAGAGCGGATGATCGGCTGTGCGTTCTCATCTAAGAACTGGACGCACTGTACCGCAGAATCTGCTCTCTGGTCGAACTGTCCCGGAAGGAACTCTACAGAAAAAATACGGGTGCCGTCTGCTGCCTCAAATTTCTCCAGGTAAAGATCATCTACCGGAGGCTCAGCAAATACTGTATGGCATGCTTTTTCAAATACATCATCGGAAATATTCTCAACATCATAGCGGATCAGTTCCCGCACATTTGTTACAGTCTTAATGCCCAGATAAGAACTGATCTCATGCTTTAGTTCTTTGGCTTTTACGGCAAAGGATGGTTTCTTTTCTACGTATACTCGTCTTACGTTACTCATTGGAAAACTCCTTTCGTGAATATAAAATATCATCAGGTGCCAGAGCCCGTAAAAAATCCGCTCTTGCACATCGTCACTTATTATAGTATCATAGCTTTTATCATAAGTAAAATTAATATATCTTATATTATTTATTAATTTAACTTATTATTTTTCAGTTTGCAAGGCGTACAATACTCTTTAATGGATTCGGAGATTTCATACATGGATGTCAATCTTGAATTATATAAGTGCTTTTACTACGTAGCCACTACATTAAGCTTTTCTGAGGCCTCCCGCCAGCTTTTTATTTCCCAGTCTGCAGTAAGCCAGGGAATCAAGGCTCTGGAAAAAAAACTGGGGCGGGAACTGTTTTACCGAAGTACCAAAAAAGTATCTCTTACTCCGGAAGGCGAAATACTTTTCCAGCACGTAAAGCCGGCTTTGGAAATGATTTCCCAGGGAGAAGCGCAGCTGCTTGCAGAAGATGAGCTTCAGGGACAGCTGAGGATCGGGGCAAGCGATACCATCTGCCGTTATTTTCTGATTGATTACCTGAAACGCTTTCATCAGGATTATCCCGGTGTGCGGATCAAGGTCACAAACAGCACCTCCATCGGCTGCGTGGAGCTTCTGGAAAATCGCCAGGTAGATCTGATTGTATGCAACTTACCTAACTCACGGCTTATCCAGCATATGAAGGTTCAGGTGGTAAAGGAATTTCAGGATATTTTTGTCGCCAATCCGGACTTTTTCCCCCTTGAAGGGAAGGCTCTTGAGCTAAAAAAGCTGATGGAATATCCTCTTCTCACACTTTCATCCAAAAGCACAACAAGCGAATATCTTCATCAGTTTTTCGCAGCACACAAACAGAACCTGATTTCAGAGGTTGAGCTTAACAGCAATGATCTGCTTATTGATCTGGCCCGCATTGGTCTGGGAATCGCCTGTGTTCCCGATTATATGCTGGCTTCTTTACATGGACAGGAGGCTTCCCTGATGCAGGTTACCTTAAAGCAACAGCTGCCGCCCAGACAATTGGCACTGGTATATCACGAAAACCTGCCTTTATCGCAGGCTGCACAGAAGTTTTTCGACTATTTTTCTGCAAAAATGCAATAAATACCGTTTTTTAGCATATTTCGATAGCTAAATACTGCTATATCATGTACAATATAAATATAGTTAGGCAGATGTTCACAATCTGCTTTGCTACTTGCATATAACCAGATAACAGCTTTGCAGTTTTGGTTAAATTATTGCAACAATATGGAGGTATTTAACTTATGGATCTTTCAACTTTAGTAAAAATGTCAAACACTTACGGCAGCAATCCCGCTTATGTTCTTGCAGGAGGCGGAAATACTTCTGTAAAGAATGACACCACCCTTTATGTAAAGGGCTCCGGTACACAGCTTGCCACAATCAAGGCAGAAGAATTTGTGGAAATGAGCCGTGCACGTCTCAATGAAATCATGAAAACAGAATATCCGGGAAATGACACAGAGCGTGAAGCTGCATATCTTGCAGATGTAATGGCTGCAGTAACAGATGCGGATAAAACAAAGCGTCCAAGTGTAGAGGCCTTGCTTCACAATTTATTTGCCTACACCTATGTGCTGCATGTTCATCCTACACTTGTAAATGGTCTGACATGTGGTAAAGGCGCAAGTACACTTTCCAGGCAGCTTCTTGGAAACGAGGTTCTCTGGATCGACATCTGCAAACCGGGATACACACTTGCACGTATTTGCTATGAGAAGATGAACGCTTACAAAGAAGAATTCGGAAAAGACGTTCAGGTTCTTCTGCTTCAGAATCATGGTATTTTTGTTGCCGCCAATACAGTAGAAGAGATTGGCGTTTTATTTGACAGCGTGATCTCCAGGCTTGAAAAGCAGGTAAAAAGAACAGCCGACGTAACCGATGCTGTTACACCGGAAAAAGAAGCTGCTGCACAGAAGCTTTCCCAGTTACTTGGACATGCGGTGGAGGTTGTTCCGGCCGCTGAAGCTGATAACTTCGTAAAAAATAAGGAAACTGCTGCACCGCTTCTGAAGCCTTTCACTCCCGATCACATTGTATATTGCGGCCCGTATCCTTTATTTGTTGAAAACATAGATCAGGCGAAGGAAGCACTGGATGCGTTTATGACCAAAGACGATAAGGAACCAAGATTAATTCTGGTTCAGGATGTTGGTGCGTTTATTATGGAGGATGATAAAGGCAAAGCTGCCAAGGCTCAGCTTCTGGCTAAGGATGCTATCAAGCTTGCTGTATATGCCCAAAGCTTTGGCGGTCCTCTGCAGATGACAGATGATATTACATATTTCATCACACATTGGGAGGCAGAGGCTTACCGCAGTAAGAAATAAATAAAAGAAAAGATTCTGGTAAAAACAGGAGATTACGTCTTGTTTCTACACAGAATCTTTTTTATTTGCTATAGCTTTCGCATTTCTTTACTGAGGCATAACAGCCTCTGCGGCCTCGATGTACGGGTTATCAATCTCATCGAATGCGCCTTCATCTACCTTGGCTGCATAGGCCGGGTCAATTGGCATCTTGCCAAGTACCGGAACATTTAAGGATGCTGCAATCTCATCAATGTGGCTCTCACCAAATACCTTCAGTTCCTTACCGCAATCCGGACATTTCACATAGCTGTAGTTCTCCACAAGTCCTAAAACCGGCACATTCATCATTCCAGCCATATTGTATGCCTTCTTCACGATCATGCTTACCAGATCCTGAGGAGAGGTTACAATCACGATTCCCTCAATCGGAAGGGACTGGAATACAGTCAGCGGAACATCGCCTGTTCCTGGCGGCATATCTACAAAGAGGTAGTCTACATCGCCCCAGATAACATCTGTCCAGAACTGTTTTACCATGTTTCCAAGAATCGGTCCACGCCAGATTACAGGAGTGTCCTCAGTTGGAAGAAGCAGGTTGATGGACATGACCTTGATTCCATTCTTAGTTTCCATTGGGAAAATGCCGCTGTCGTTTGCCTGGGCAGCACCTTTCAGGCCGTACATTTTCGGGATGGACGGACCAGTGATGTCTGCGTCAAGGATTCCTACCTTGTAGCCTTTCTTTGCCATTCTGTTGGCCAGGGAAGCGGTCACGAAGGATTTGCCGACGCCGCCCTTACCGCTTACAATGCCGATCACATGCTTTACATCTGACATTGGGTTCATTTCCGCCTGCATGCTCTGCGGATTTTTCTTGCTGGCACAGCCTTCACAGCTTGATTTGTCGCAAGTCTTGCTGTCACATTCTTTTGCCATTTCTCTATATCTCCTTTTTCATTATATTCATAGATCACTTCATAAATCTGTCAATTGCACGTTCCAGTTCCTTGATGGCATCCTTGTCTCCATGCTCCACTGCATCTACGATACAGTGCTCAATATGATCCTGCAGAATGATCTTGCCTGTATTATTGATGGCAGATTTCACTGCGGAAAGCTGGATCAGAACCTCGCTGCAGTCCCGGCCGTCCTCCACCATGCGCTTGATGGATTCCAGATGCCCGATTGCCCGGGAAAGGCGGTTCAGTACAGCCTTGGTCTGTGCATGACTGTGATGATGTCCGTGTTCTCCATGGGAATGGGTGACTGTGGTCCCATCATCCAGAACATGGGTGTGAATATGCGCTTCCCCATCTTCATGGGAATGGTTTGGGGTATTTTCCTCGATCATGTCATCCTCCTTTAACTGCCAGGCATTCCGCTGCCGATGCAGCCCTGTGTCCGGCTTTTTTCCTTTGAAGCACGTCCAATTATTATAACATAGTTTGGCAGATTATGCACTATTTCCTGTAAAATATACCCGGGAAAATTCCCACCAAAGCTTATCCAAAATTACGGGAATGATTTTTTGGCACGCTCTAGATTTCCGTAAAGGAACACCTCTGCTTAATCTGTGAGGTGAGAATGTCAAACACAATGGTTCCGTCTGCAAGAACCGTCTTTTCGTAGGATACTTCCTTTCCTTTGAATTTATTCTTCACATATTCTTCCGGGTCTTCAATTTCTATTTCGTCCACAAATACATCCCGCATCTGATTCCTTGGACACTTGTTAAAAATCTCCCAGATTACTTCATATTCTTTCATTCCTATTCTCCTAATCATTCAGCAAATACTCTCAACAGCATTGGTTACATCCATTATAGATATTTTGTATTTTTTTGTCAAAAATAATTGCACTTCTTCTAATAATGTCGTATCATAGAAATATTAAAATCAGTCGAAGCAAATCGAAAAGGAGAATTGAGCCATGCAGCTTTTAAAAGATCGAATTCTGAAAGATGGCGTTGTGAAGCCAGGTAATATCCTGAAAGTAGACAGCTTTCTCAATCACCAGATGGACATTGATCTGATTAATGAAATCGGAAAAGAATTTAAAGCACGTTTTTCAGATTGTCCCATTACCAAAATTCTTACTATCGAGGCTTCCGGTATCGGCATTGCCTGTATTGCAGCCCAGTATTTCCATGTTCCGGTAGTATTCGCCAAGAAGTCCCAGAGTGTGAATCTGGACGGTGAAATGTACTGTACCAAGATTGAGTCCTTCACTCATAAGAAGGTATATGATGTTATTCTTTCCAAGAAATTCCTTGGACCTGAGGATCATGTACTTCTGATTGATGATTTTCTTGCCAACGGCTGTGCACTTCTTGGTCTGATCGATATTGTGAAGAAGTCAGGCGCCACTCTTGAGGGAGCAGGAATTGTAATCGAGAAAGGTTTCCAGCAGGGCGGACAGCAGATTCGTGATATGGGCGTTCGTCTGGAATCTCTTGCCATCATCGATTCCATGACAGATGATTCCCTGACTTTCCGGGAATAAAATCTTTAGGAAAAACCTCTCTTTCTGTAATGGGAGATTCCAACGGAATTTCCTATTACGAAAAAATATCCTGTCAAATCACTTCGTCACCAAATGCGTTGTGATTTGTACAGGATATTTTTATTATAAATGTTCTTCTTTCACAGACGGAACTTCTTCGGTTGTAATCTCAGGACCATCCCCTGAAGCAGGAGCCGCGTTTTTCCCATCTGTAGTCTTCTTATTATCTGGCGCAGGACTTGCTTCTGGAACCCCCGTTACTTCTGCTGCAGGAGTAGGGCTTACTTCCTCCGGTGCAGGTGAAACTTCCGGTGTCAGCGTAGGCGAAGCTTCCGGGATCTGTGTAGGAGAAGCTTCCGGCGCAATCATCTCCGCCAGATAGAATCCATTGTCCACAAGAATCTGGTAATTGTCCTTGTCGATCAGTTTTCCGTCACAGGTCACAGTGCCGATGATCTTCACCCCGTTGTCATACTGGGAGTAATTGCTGACTTCCACGTCATCGCCCTTCAGATAAGTGTCCACAAGGGTCGCACACGCCTCTGCAAGGTCTCTTCTGTCCATCATCACAGTAAATCCCATTTTGCCCTCTGCAACGCTTTTCACGGCGTCTGCATCTGCATTTAGCCCTGTGATCAGAGGCCAGTTCTCATCTCCCGGATAAATCTCCTCATTTTCCAGAATGTCCATTGCAGCCAGGGCGAAAACATCGGAAGCAGTACAGATAATATCCGGTGTCTTTTCCAGAGAATAGAATTCACTGATCACAGAATTCAGCTGTGTCATGGCATCAGCTGTATTTTCATCCGCAATTCCATTCTGGTCAAAGGTAGTTCTTCCGGAACGGCACACCAATGTGCCATCCTCCACATATTCTCCCAAAACCTCCATGATTCCGTTAAACAAAAACAGGGAAGCATCGTCATCCAGGGAGCCCATCAGAAACTCGATGGTGCGGCAGCCTCTGTCCTCCCGGACTTTATCCAGCTCTGCCTGCTTCACAATGTTTTTGCCAATCTCATTTCCAATGGCACGGGTATTAAAGGTCACATAATATTTGATCTTATCCGTATCCATGATCAGATCATCATAATCAATGACCGGAATAGACTGATCAGACGCCTCCTGAAGCACATCAGATAAAGAATAGGGATCCACAGGTGAGATCACAAGTGCCTTCAGATTCTCATCCTGCAACAGCTCCCGAATCTGGCTGATCTGGGTATCTGCATCCTCTTTGGCGAAATAAAGGGCTGCGTCATAACCATTCTCCTCAAGACGGGATTTCAGCTCTGCACGCTCCAGACTGCCGTTCATATCACTTCTCTCTTCTGGCAGCAAAATTCCAATCTTGTCCAGAACTACTTCCGGTGCCTGATCTTCTCCACTGCTTTCCTCTGTGCTGCCATCCGTTTCTTCTGCATCGGATTTTTTGTCCTGGTCTTTTCCTTCTGCTTCTGTAGATTCTCCGTTTCCTTCTTTTTCTGTTTCCACGCTCTCCTTTACTGCCTGGGTGGCCTCATTTTTGCCGCAGCCGGCAAGGAACGCACTGCAAACAAGAAGTCCGGTAAGAATTCCTGCGATTTGCCTTTTCATAAAAAGTCCTTTCTGTTATTTATATTCTTTCAAAATACCCTTCAGATAATCCCGGTATGCCTGCACAGCCTTTTTGGGCTTCACAATCACCGCATCACGTCCCAGACCTGCCAGCCAGCCGAAAAACTGCGGAGTCTCCTCTGCATAAAATGCTGCAGTAAAAGTACCGGATTCCTTCTCTTTATACTGGGCACGGTTTCCAAGAGCCTCTGTGATCTCATCTTTTCTTTTGCTGCTGTAAAGAAGCTTCACCGGCTTGTCATCCTCCGAATCGGAAAATGGGAGAAGCCAGTCCGGTCTGGAGTTCTTCTGTACCGGAGGCATCTCTGCCGCATCTGCGGCTTCTGGAATTTCTACTGCCGCAGTCTGGGAGCGCTCTTCCCGTACACCATCTGCCAGCGCTTCTGTCGCTGCTTTTTGTCCGGTTACATAATAACCTGTGGACTTTCCTCTTTTGAACTTAATGTCCATGCCAAAGCTTCTAAGCACTTCCATGTCATCATAAATACTTTTTCTTTCTGCACTTATCCCATATTCCTGGAGTCTGCCCAGGATTTCCTGCATGGTGCAGGGATGGGTCTCATCGGTTCCCTGAAGAATTTTTTCAAGATAAAGGATTTTCGCTTTCTGATTCGTTGATTTTGCCATATCGTTCCCCTTATTTCTTATCTGTGTGTATATTTCTGTCTGCTTTTTCTGAATGTTTCTGAAAAATCAGCTTTCTTTTACAAATCTGTGGTATACGTAGTCGTTTGCAGCCTTCTCTTCTGTGTCATCAAGAGGTGCAAGCTCCACTGCTTTGCCATACTTTTTCTCAAGCGCGTGAGCGATCAGCCAGTCTGCCAGCTGCGGGTTCTTGGGAAGCAGCGGGCCGTGAAGATAGGTTCCGATCACGTTCTTATAAACTACGCCCTCATAGCCTGTCTGGCCGTCGTTTCCGGAGCCGTACAGAACTTTTCCAAGGGGCTTGCAGTTGTTGATGCAGGTCCTTCCGCCGTGGTTCTCAAAGCCTACGATGGGCATGTCAAAAAGGTCGCTTTTCAGCACGATGTTGCTGATCAGGCGTCCCTCGCCCTGCTCGGTATAAAGATCCACCAGATCAAGGCCTGTGATGGTTCCCTGTTCGGTCTTGTAGTATTTGCCGAGAAGCTGATAGCCGCCGCAGATGGCGATAACTACGCCGCCGTCTTCCACATATTTCTTGAAATCCGGCTGGATCTCTTTGAGCTTCTCGCAGACCAGCATCTGCTCCCTGTCGGAGCCTCCGCCCAGAAGCACAATGTCCAGTCTGGAAAAATCAATTTTGTCGCCTAACTCAAATGCAATTGTCTCTGCCTCGATTCCGCGCCACTGGCAGCGTCTCATCAGGCACTGAATGTTTCCTCTGTCTCCGTACAGGTTCAGGAGATCCGGATATAAATGTCCGATCGTCAGCTTCATTCCTTTTCTCCCTCCATTTTCTTCAGTATATTGTGAGTACCAAACAGTGCAGTGTAGTTTACCAGCACGTATAGGTTGCCCACGCCGTCTGCAATACGCTTGCGGATGGCTGTCTCCACATCTGCCTCCAGCTGCACCGGAATGTCCACATATTTCATACGCAGGCGCATATCCTGGCAGCGGATTCCGCTGACTGTAATGGAATGGATGCTCTCATCTCCCAGAAGGTCAAAGTCCACATCCCAGAGCCAGGAAATATCGGTGCCGTCCTGGGCATTGTCGTTAATGGTAATAATAATATCCTTGGGTGATTTATCCTGCATCACTGCGGAAATATTCTGGTTAAAGCCTGCCGGGTTCTTGGCAAGGTTCAGCATAACCCCTGTGCCCTTAATGCGGAACTGCTCCATACGGCCGTTCTCCGGATTAAACCCATTTAACATATCCTGGAAATGCTCCCCGGAAAAACCAGCAGTGCGAAGTCCTGCATAGGCAGCCAGAATATTGTATACATTGTAAAAGCCCTTGTAATTGGCTGTAAGGTGCTTGTCCTCCACCTGGAAGGAAAGCTGGTCGCCTACCTTTACATCATGGGCATCATACTGGATCGCCGGTCTTGCAAAACCGCAGGACGGGCATTTATAATCCCCTAACTGGCTGTAATGGTAAAAGCTGTATTCCAGCTTGGCTCCGCACTTCTTGCAGAAACGTCCCTCACGGATCTCGTTTGCGGCACTTTTCTGGACCGGTTTGCTGATTCCATAGGTAATGTACGGATTGCCGCTGTCCATGGCAAGGTACGCGGAAAGTGCATCATCAACATTGACGATGACCTGCATCTTTGGCACTGTGCGGATCATCTCTTCCAGAATATTCATGGTAATATCGATTTCCCCGTAACGATCCAGCTGATCACGGAACAGGTTTGTAAGAAGCATGTAGTCCGGCTTCAGGCCTGGGAATACATGCCTTGTGGAAGCCTCGTCAACCTCGATGCAGGCGTAATCTGCATCCAGCCTGCCTGTAGGTCCGGCAGCAAGCACAAAAGCCGCTACAACGCCGTTCAGCATATTGGAGCCGGTATGATTGCACACTACCTTCTGGCCTTCCCTTTCCAACGCCGCACAAAGCATATTGTTGGTTGTTGTTTTTCCATTGGTTCCGCAGGTTACGAAGATTTTGCCCCGGATCTGGGAGGAAAGGTCTTCCAAAATATGGGGATTGATCTTCAGTGCGATCTTGCCTGCCCAGGTAACACCCTGGCGTCCCATTTTCCTGCAGATAAAGCCTGCAGATTTCGCCGCACATACGGCTGCCATTGTTCTTATATTCATGTGTATTCTAATCCTTTTTCAAGTGTTGTGTTCGTTGTAATAGTAATGCTATTCCAGATTTTCTGAGATCAGGGTATCTGTGCAAACGCCCTTTGCCCCTGCTTTCACATACTCTCTGGCTTTCTCTTCATCATTTATGGTATAAATATATACCAAAATGTCCCGTTCGTCAAAAATTTTCTGCACATCTTCAGACCAATACTCGCAGTACAGGCTGACAGCCTGAATTTGGTTAGCCTGACAAAAATCAGCAATGTCGTTCAGCTCCTCTATGGAATACTCCTGCCACAGAGAATAGAGATAGGCCGGGAACTTGTACACAAGCGTTGTGCCGGAATACATGGCAGAATTGTAAAGCTCCGGGATGATCTGCCCCAGCGTGTGCTCCAGCCCTGCATTAATTGCAATTTCCCGGTACTGTGCATAGTCCTCCAGGGTCCGCTGATAATTGCGCACAGAATACTGTTTGGAATCTATGGTCACAAATGCATCCGGATATTCGTCCAGGAGCTTCAGAAGGTCTTCGAAGGACATTGGCGTATATTTCCCGTAAATGGGTGTGTTCAGAAATTCTTCTGCGGAAAGTACTTTCTTTTTGTCCCCTTCCCACTGTCCCATAGGTTCCTTCCAGTTATGGCGGCATACCCATACTCCATCGCTGGTCTGGGATAAATCCACCTCAAAAAAGCGGCAGCCCTTGTCGTAATGGTTGATAAAGCTTTCCCGGGAATTTAAATAAGTGTAGCCATCAAGGCCACCCAGCGCGTGGGTTATGATATTGTAATTTTCCCAGTTAAATTCCGGCGTATTCACAGCAATTTCTTCTTTGGCATTCCCATATGGGACAGAACCTGTAAAGAGGCAGGCTGCCAGAAGGATTTCGATCAACAGTATAATTCTTTTCACGAATGCCTCCATATAGAAAAAAAGAGATATCTACGAAACGTAAATATCTCTTTTAATATGATCAGTAATTCAGTTTCGGATTAAACCAGCTCGATGAGCACTTCCATAGCGCCATCACCTTTACGCTGTCCAATCTTAACGATTCTGGTGTATCCACCGTTACGGTTAGCGTATTTTGGTGCGATCTCCTCGAACATTTTCTTAACCATATCTACTTCTTTAGTGTTTTTCTTCTTGCCAGCGCCCTTAGCCGGAACTTCTTTAACCGGGTAGAACACTTTCATCATCTGACGACGAGCGTGAAGTCTGGAAGGAGCGTCTTTTGTGATCTGCTTCTCAACTTCGTCATATACGGTTTTCTTCTTTCCGTCTACAACTTCTTTCACTCTCTTGCCTTCAGCGTCTTTTCTTGCAACCTTAGCTGTTACAGTAACAGTCTCAAAGTTGTCTTTCTCGCGAACTGCCATAGCAACAAGACCCTCAGCGATTTTGCGGATCTCTTTTGCTTTCGCTTCTGTTGTAACAATCTTGCCGTTGTATAACAGGTTTGTTACCTGGTTTCTTAACAGAGCTTTTCTCTGGTCAGCTGTTCTGCTTAATTTTCTATATTTTGCCATTTTAATTTTCCTCCATCTGTGGGACAGCAGTCCACGCTTGTTCGGTCTTACTGGACTGCTGCTTAGCAAATCCCCACTGTAATATGCTTACGAAGTGTCTTTGCAATCACTGCGATGCAGCGGTTCTTACTCCTCTGTTGGCTGAAGCTGTAAGCCCAGCTCTTTCAACTTGGCAAGTACTTCCTCTAAAGACTTACGTCCAAGGTTACGTACTTTCATCATGTCGTCGGAAGTCTTGTTGCAAAGCTCTTCAACTGTATTGATACCAGCTCTCTTCAGACAGTTATAAGAACGTACGGAGAGCTCAAGTTCATCAATGCTCATTTCAAGAACTTTTTCTTTCTCATTGTCTTCTTTCTCGATCATAACCTCAGCGGTCTTCGCATTCTCGGAAAGGTCAATGAAAAGGCTTAAATGCTCGCTTAATACCTTAGCAGCAAGGCTTACTGCCTCATCAGGATCCAGCGTGCCGTTTGTGTATACATCAAGTGTCAGCTTATCAAAGTCAGTCACCTGTCCTACACGTGTATTCTGCACGACCATGTTGACTCTGTCAACCGGGCTGTAGATCGCATCAACTGCAATCACGCCGATCGGCATGTCATCAGATTTGCCCTTATCCGCACTCACATATCCGCGGCCTTTTGTAATGGTAAGTTCCATTGCAAGTCTGCAATCCTTACCACCGTTTAAGGTAGCGATTACCTGATCCGGATTCATGATCTCGATATCCTGGTCAGCCTGAATATCAGCAGCTGTTACAACACCTTTGCCCTCACACTCGATGTATGCGGTCTTCGGCTCATTGTCAGCACTGTTATTCTTGATTGCAAGACTCTTCAGATTCATGACGATCTCTGTCACGTCTTCTTTCACGCCCGGGATTGAGCTGAATTCGTGAAGGACACCGCCAATCTTAACCTGGCTTACTGCTGCTCCCGGCAGGGAGGACAGCATAATTCTTCTAAGAGAATTGCCAAGTGTCGTACCGTAACCTCTCTCAAGAGGCTCTACAACGAATCTTCCAAATTTTTTATCTTCAGATATCTCGGTAATTTCGATTTTTGGTTTATTAAAATCAAACACTATAAGTTTCCCTCCTTCTGGGTATTCAACATGTTGAGGGTATTATTAGGGCTCATTATTTGGAGTACAACTCGACGATAAGCATCTCATTTACAGGAACGTCGATTTCTTCTCTTGTAGGAAGCTCTTTAACAACGCCCTTAAGGTTCTCCTGATCAGCCTCAAGCCAGTTCGGAACAAGTCTTCCGCCTGTTACTTCCAGGATTCCTTTGTATCTCTCAGAACCTTTGCATTTCTCTTTGATCTCGATGCTGTCACCAGCTTTTACAAGATAAGAAGGAATGTTTACGCATTTTCCGTTTACAAGAACATGCTTGTGGTCAACGATCTGACGAGCTTCTTTTCTTGTTCTTGCGAATCCCATACGGAAAAGAACATTGTCAAGTCTGGACTCAAGCATGATCATCAGGTTCTCACCAGTCTGACCTTTCATTCTGTCTGCTTTCTTGTAGTAGTTACGGAAAGGTTTCTCCAGAACGCCATAAATGAATTTAGCTTTCTGTTTTTCTTTTAACTGAAGACCGTACTCAGATACTTTACGGTTTGCACGTTTTAACTGTCTTGTGGATTTTTTATCAATTCCTAAATAAATTGGATCCATTCCAAGGGATCTGCATCTTTTCAGGACCGGTGTTCTATCTACTGCCATCTTGGCTTACCTCCTAATTCAATTAGACTCTTCTACGTTTTGGTGGACGGCATCCGTTGTGCGGAACCGGAGTTACGTCACGGATACTTGTTACTTCAAGACCGCATGCCTGAAGGGCACGGATAGCAGCCTCACGACCTGATCCTGGTCCTTTAACCATTACGTCTACTGTTTTTAATCCATGAATTAAAGCAGCCTTTGTTGCAGTCTCAGCTGCCATCTGTGCTGCATAAGGGGTAGATTTCCTTGAACCTCTAAATCCCAGACCGCCGGCACTTGCCCATGAAAGAGCATTTCCTTCGTTGTCAGTCAGAGTAACAATTGTGTTGTTAAAAGAAGACTGGATATGTGCCTGTCCGTGTTCAACGTTTTTCTTGACACGACGTTTTGTAGTCGCTTTCTTAGTTGTTTTTGCCATTTTAAAACTAACCTACGCTTTCCTTAATCAATTAAAATTTATAGTTAGGATACTGAATTATTTCTTCTTATTTGCTACTGTTCTCTTCGGACCTTTGCGAGTTCTTGCATTAGTCTTAGTCTTCTGACCACGAACCGGAAGTCCTTTACGATGACGGATTCCTCTGTAGCATCCGATTTCCTGCAGTCTCTTAATGTTCAGGGCGATTTCTCTACGAAGATCACCTTCTACCATCATTGTCTCATCAATGACAGCCTGAAGTCTCTTAACTTCATCATCAGTCAGGTCTCTGACACGTGTGTCAGGATTTACATTTGCCTGAGCAAGGATTTTGTCTGCACTTGGTCTTCCGATACCATAAATATAGGTAAGACCGATTTCAATTCTTTTCTCTCTTGGTAAGTCTACACCAGCTATACGAGCCATGTACTGTTTCCTCCATTTTCTTTACTGAAAGTCCTGCGTCCTGTACACCACTTGTATCAGATACAAGGTGAAATGGGGTGCATCTTAACGCACTCTTTCTTCTTTTTTAGTTCCTAATTGGGGTGCCTCGGTAAAACACCCAGCTGCTTTTGGCGATTCGCAGCCTTTCCGAAATTTGCGGCCAACGGGCCAACGTTGCCTCCGGTATTAGGCAATACATGCTTAGTTCATTATTTGTCAGATGTTACAACCCGTCCGGGTGTTCCATCTACAGCCGCATTCACAAACTAATCGGATTCATCAACCCTGACGCTGTTTGTGTTTTGGATTCTCACAGATAATTCTGATAGAACCTTTTCTCTTAATGACCTTGCATTTCTCGCAGATCGGTTTTACAGATGATCTTACTTTCACTGGAAATCCTCCTTCCGTAAAATATAGCATTAAAATCTGCAGTTTAGGCGCAGCTATACATAGGTACAGGCGCGTCCGCATTGTATTGTAGCATTATGGTCTACAAAATGCAAGCAGTTTTTTTATTTATTTGCAAATTTTTTTCATCTTTTTGGAAATCCGCTCCCATAAGATGAGAAACGAATAGAAAAACTCCTACATCCGGGAATCTGGGATTCACAGAGGCAGGAGCTTCGTTTTATAAAATCATTTTCTATTATAGAAGAATAAGCGAATAATGATTATTTATCTCTCCAGATGATTCTTCCCTTGGAAAGATCATATGGGGAAAGCTCCATTGTTACTTTGTCTCCCGGAAGAATACGGATAAAGTTCATGCGCAGCTTGCCACTGATGTGTGCAAGTACAACATGCTTGTTCTCAAGTTCCACTTTAAACATTGCGTTTGGCAGCTTCTCTAAAACAGTGCCTTCTACTTCAAGTACATCTACTTTTGACATTTTATACCTCCTGTATCGCCTTATATAATGATGTCAGGGTCAGAATCCTTTCCCTGATTCAAGTCTGGTGCCTGAAGCATCAGAACTTTGTGAGTGTCAGAATCTCCGGTTCGCCATCTGTAATCAGTATGGTGTTCTCATAATGTGCGGAAAGGGAACCATCCATGGTCACCACTGTCCATTCGTCATCCAGCCAGCATACATCTGCCCTGCCCATATTGATCATAGGCTCAATGGCAAGCGTCATGCCTGGAAGTAATTTCACTCCCCTGCGTTTCTGAGGGAAGTTGGGAATCTGCGGATCCTCGTGGAGATGGGTACCAATCCCATGTCCTACCAGATCTCGTACAATACCATAACGGTATTTTGCCGCATACGCGCCGATTGCCTTGGAAATATCATTGAGATGATTTCCTGCTTTCGCGAATTTTATTCCTTCAAAGAAGCACTGCTTGGTTACGTCCATAAGCTGCTTGGCTTCTTTGGAAACTTCTCCGACTGCATAAGTACGGGCCGCATCAGAATGATATCCTTTGTAGATCAGACCTGCATCGATCTTTACCAGATCACCATCCTGGATAATTTTGTCCTCCGAAGGAATTCCGTGGACCACTTCATCATTCAGGCTGATGCAGAAGGAGCCAGGAAAGCCTCCATAATTCAGAAAGTTCGGAATGCATCCCATGGAGCGGATCATATCTTCACCGATACGGTCGATCTCCTTGGTGCTCATTCCCGGTTTGATATAAGGGATCAGTCCGTCATGGACCTTTTCCAGAAGATGTCCAGACTCCCTCATAAGTTCAATTTCTTGTGCTGTTTTTATTGAAACTGACATTACTTCTTATCCTCTATTCTATTCGCCAAGGATCTTAACAATATCACCAAATACCTCATCCAGGTTCTTGGTACCGTCTACAGTTTTGAGTACGCCCTGTCCGGTATAGTAATCGATAAGCGGCTGAGTCTGCTCATGATATACGTTCAGACGCTTCTGTACAGTCTCCGGCTTGTCATCATCACGCAGTACAAGCTCTTCGCCGCATGTATCGCAAACGCCCTCTGTCTTCGGAGCTGCGAATACAACGTGATAGGTTGCGCCGCATTTTACGCATGCGCGTCTTCCGCCCATACGCTTTACAATGTTCTCATCCGGAACATCAACGTCGATTGCATAGTCGATCTTGCTTCCCAGCTTGCTTAAGGCATCGGTAAGGCACTCTGCCTGCGGAATGGTTCTCGGGAAACCATCCAGTACATAGCCGTTCTTGGCATCCGGCTGCTGGATTCTGTCCACAACAAGGTCGCAGGTAAGTTCATCCGGTACAAGCAGACCCTGATCCATATAAGTTTTTGCTTTCTTTCCAAGTTCTGTGCCATTCTTGATATTGGCACGGAAAATATCGCCTGTGGAAATGTGCGGAATGCTGTATTTCTCAGCGATTTTCTTTGCCTGGGTTCCTTTGCCTGCACCTGGTGCACCTAACATGATAATTCTCATAAAAAGCCCTCCACTTTCTCATACTACGAATTAAGGCTGTGACGCATAAGCACCACAACCTTTATTCTTTTAGTTGTTCAGGAAACCTTTATAATTGCGGACAAGCATCTGTGACTCGATCTGCTTCACAGTCTCCAGGATAACTCCAACAATAATGATGATGGAAGTACCGCCGAAGGATACGTTTGCTCCGAATACTCCATTGAAGAAGAACGGAATAACCGCAACGATAATCAGGCCTACTGCACCTATAAATATAATATAATTTAAGATTTTAGTCAAATAGTCTGACGTAGGTTTTCCTGGACGGATACCAGGAATAAAACCACCCTGCTTTTTGATATTGTCTGCTACTTCCAACGGGTTGAATGTGATGGAAGTATAGAAATATGCGAAGAATACGCATAATACAATATACAGAAGCAGTCCCCAGCTATACTGAAGCTGATTTGGATTACACCAGTTATTGGATGATAATCCTCGGATGATCTCACTGCCGATTCCAGTTCCGTTTGCTTTACCTGCAAGCTGTGCGATTACGCCCGGGAAGGACATAATTGAGGAAGCAAAGATAACCGGGATAACACCAGCAGTATTCACCTTCAACGGGATATTGGTAGTCTGACCGCCCATCAGTTTTCTGCCGACCATCTTTCTGGAATACTGAACAGGAATTCTTCTCTCAGCACCGTTGAGGATCAGTACGAATACGACCATAACAACAATGATTGCAAGAATAATAAGTCCTGCAAGCAGTCCTTTCGCAATTGTTTTACCTTTGATGAAGTTCTCATAAAGCAAAGATAAATCACTTGGGATTCTGGAAACAATATTAATAGTCAGGACGATGGAAATACCATTTCCAACACCCTTCTCAGTAATACGCTCACCAATCCACATCAGCATGGCTGAACCAGCTGTGAGACAAGCAACTACAGTTAAGCCCTTGAAGAAATTCATATTCGGGATCAAGCCCTGGCGACCGAAACCGATTGCCATAGCTACTGACTCAAACAACGCAAGACCAACAGTTACATAACGGGTAATGGCAGTAATTTTCTTTCTGCCCTCTTCTCCATCTCTCTGCATCTCTTCCAGTGCCGGAATGGCAATGGTAAGAAGCTGCATGATAATGGATGATGTAATGTATGGCGTGATGTTCAATGCAAAGATTGACATCTGGGTAAATGAGCCTCCGGTGAACGCATCAAAGAAGTTAAATGCGTCACCGGTGTTTTTTGCAAACCACTCTTTAAAGAAATCGCTGTCTACTCCCGGAACCGGAAGCTGTGATCCAATACGGATGACAAGAATCATCCATATAACATAGAGGAGTTTACGTCTCATCTCTTTTACTCTGAAAACGTTTTTGAGAGTTTCAAACATTTGATCACCTCTATTAGATCAGCTCTACTGTACCACCTGCTGCTTCGATTTTCTCTTTTGCAGTTTCACTTACAGCGTTAACCTTAACTGTAAGCTTCTTGGTAAGTTCGCCGTTTCCAAGGATCTTAACACCGTCGCCGGCTTTGGAAATAGCGCTGCTTGCGAGTAAGCTCTCAACTGTTACCTCTGCACCGTCCTCAAAACGATTCAGAACATCAACATTGATAGCAATGATCTCTTTAGAGTTTCTGTTTGTGAATCCTCTCTTAGGAAGACGTCTGTATAAAGGCATCTGTCCACCTTCAAATCCCGGTTTCTTGTGTCCGGAACGTGCTAACTGTCCTTTATGGCCTTTACCGGCTGTTTTGCCGTTTCCTGAACCATGTCCACGGCCTCTTCTGAAGTTATCGCTGTGCTTAGAACCCTCTGCTGGTCTTAAGTTTGATAATTCCATTATGGCACCTCCTTTTTGTAATTATGCTTCTTCTACTTTTACCAGGTGCTGTACCTGCTGAATCATTCCTCTTGTTGCCGCATTGTCTGGCATTTCAACTGTTTTGTGCATTTTGGTAAGACCCATTGCCTTAACAGTAAGTTTGTGCTTCGGAACTGCGCCAATCGGAGATTTTACTAAAGTAACTTTTAATGTATTTGCCATTTTAATATTCCTCCTTAAGCCAGAATCTCATCAACAGATTTTCCACGAAGTTTTGCAACTTCTTCCGGAGTTTTTAACTGTCTTAAGCCTTCGATGGTTGCAAGAACAACATTCTGCTTATTTCTGGATCCCATACATTTTGTACGGATGTTTTTGATACCAGCTAACTCGATAACGGCACGAGCCGGGCCGCCGGCGATAACTCCAGTACCTTCCGGAGCTCTCTTAAGAAGCATGGAAGCGCTTCCGTAAGAACCTACGAAGTCATGTGTGATGGAACCATTCTCATCTCTTGCTACGGTTACTAATTTCTTAATAGCGTCCTCTTTTCCTTTGCGGATTGCTTCCGGAATCTCGGCTGCCTTTCCAAGTCCTGCACCAACGTGTCCATTGCCGTCACCTACAACAACTAAAGCTGTGAAACGGAAGTTACGACCACCTTTAACAACCTTGGTAACACGCTTGATTGATACTACTTTATCTTCTAACTCTAACTGACTAGCATCAATAAGATTACGTTTCATGTGTTTCGCTCCTCCTTATTAGAATTTCAGTCCAGCTTCTCTTGCTGCATCTGCCAGTGCTTTTACTTTACCGTGGTAAATGTATCCGCCTCTGTCAAAAACAACTTCCTCGATGCCGGCTTCCACTGCCTTCTTACCGATTACAGTGCCAAGATATGCTGCTGCTGCAACATCGTCGGTGTTCTCAAGCTGTGCTTTTACGTCTTTCTGAAGAGTAGAAGCAGATACTAAAGTCTTTCCAACGGTGTCATCGATAATCTGTGCATAAATGTGTTTATTGGAACGAAATACTGCAAGACGCGGAGTTGTTGCAGTGCCATTTAAATGATGACGTAATCTTCTATGCTTTTTCTCGCGAATTTCCGCTCTAGATGCTTTATTAACCATTTTCTCACTCTCCTTAATTATTTCTTACCAGTCTTACCAACTTTACGTCTGATAACCTCAGTCTCATATTTGATTCCCTTGCCCTTATATGGCTCAGGTCTTCTCTTATCTCTGATTTCAGCCGCAAACTGTCCAACTTTTTCCTTGCTGATACCGGAAACGATAATCTTGTTACCGTCAACTTTGGTCTCAATACCTTCCGGATCTTCCATTTCTACCGGGTGAGAATATCCAAGGTTTAAAGTAAGCTTCTTACCCTGCTTAGCTGCTCTGTAACCAACACCGTTAACTTCAAGTGTCTTTGTATAACCTTCGCTTACACCAACAACCATGTTGTGGATAAGGCTTCTGGTTAAGCCGTGAAGGGCTTTCATTTTCTTTAAGTCGTTTGGTCTTGCAACAACTACATGACCATCTTCAACTTTGATTTCCATTTCTGTTGGAAGCGCTCTTTCAAGTGTTCCTTTTGGTCCTTTTACGGTTACTACGTTTCCTTCTGCAACAGATACTTCAACTCCTGCCGGGATAGCAACCGGAAGTCTACCGATACGTGACATACTATGTGTCCTCCTTACTTAGATTATCGGAGAGGTTACTGGAACCTCTCTGTTTTCAGTGTTTCGTCTACTTCTTGAATATATGGGGCCAAAGGCTTACCATACAAATGCAAGAACCTCGCCGCCTACCTGAAGTTTACGAGCTTCTTTGTCGGTGATAACACCTTTATTAGTGGAAAGGATTGCGATTCCAAGTCCTCCAAGAACCTTCGGAAGCTCATCCTTGCCAGCATAAACACGAAGACCTGGTTTAGAGATTCTCTTTAAACCTGTGATGATCTTCTCGTTTTTGTCTTCGCCATATTTCAGTGTGATATGGATGTTTTTTGCAACACCATCTTCAACTAAATCATATTTTGCAATGTATCCCTCATCAACAAGGATGTTAGCAATTGCAATTTTCATTTTGGATGCCGGAACATCTACTGTGTCATGTTTTGCAGTGTTTGCATTACGGATTCTTGTAAGCATATCTGCGATTGGATCGCTCATTGTCATGTTAGTTTCCTCCTCATATTCAGACTTTACATGTCATAGTGTATATAATAAATTTATGTGTTACCTGTAATAGCGGCTTACCAGGAAGCTTTCTTAACTCCCGGGATCTGTCCTTTGTAAGCTAACTCACGGAAGCAGATTCTGCAGATTCCGTATTTTCTTAAGTATGCATGTGGACGTCCACAAATTCTGCAGCGGCTGTACTCTCTTGTGGAGAACTTAGCTGGACGCTGCTGTTTGATTTTCATTGCTGTCTTAGCCATGAATCGTTCCTCCTATATCAGATCTGCTGACCCCGGCAAGAAGCCGGCGGTCAACTTTGGAATGTTCCTCTACTTATTTCGCAAAAGGCATGTTGAACAGCTTCAGTAACTCACGAGCTTCCTCATCAGTTTTTGCTGTTGTAACGAAGATAATGTCCATACCTCTTACTTTGTCAACTTTATCGTACTCAACTTCTGGGAAGATCAGCTGCTCTTTGATACCAAGAGCATAGTTTCCTCTTCCGTCGAAAGCGTTAGGATTAACGCCGCGGAAGTCACGTACACGTGGAAGTGCCAGGTTGATCAGACGATCAGCGAACTCATACATCTTCTCGCCTCTTAATGTTACTTTACATCCGATCGGCATTCCCTCTCTGATTTTGAAGTTAGCGACAGATTTCTTTGCCTTTGTAGCAATTGCTTTCTGTCCTGTGATCAGCTCCATATCTGCGATAGCAGCGTCAAGAAGCTTAGCGTTTTCTTTGGCCTCACCAACACCCATGTTAATTACGATCTTGTCGAGTTTTGGCACTTCCATAACGTTTTTATATCCGAATTTCTTGGTCATGGCATCCATGATCTCATTAGTGTAAAGTTCTTTTAATCTACTCACTTATGTCTGCCTCCTCTCTCAATTAATCGATAACCTTACCTGTTGCCTTAGCAACGCGGACTTTTTTGTCTCCATCCATCTTAAAGCCGACTCTTGTAGCTTTTCCGTCTGCCATAAGCATTACGTTGGAGATGTGAAGCGGAGCTTCTTTTGTAACGATTCCACCATTCTGGTTTGCAGCGGATGGTTTGGTGTGTTTTGTAACCATATTAACGTTCTCTACTAATACGGTATTGTCTTTTACGTTAACGGCAAGGACTTTGCCTTCTTTGCCTTTATCTTTACCAGCGATTACTGTAACAGTATCACCTTTTTTAATCTTCATAGCTGACATTAGGCACCCTCCTATAATACTTCCGGAGCTAAGGAAACGATCTTCATGAATTTCTTCTCACGAAGCTCTCTGGCAACTGGTCCAAAGATACGTGTTCCTCTCGGAGTTAAGTCGTCTTTAATGATTACGGCAGCATTTTCATCGAAACGGATATAGGATCCGTCTTTACGACGAGCGCCTTTTTTGGATCTAACTACAACAGCCTTTACTACGTCACCTTTTTTAACAACGCCGCCTGGTGTTGCATCTTTAACAGTAGCAACGATTGTATCGCCAATGTTTGCATATCTTCTTGTAGAGCCACCCATAACACGGATACAAAGGATTTCTTTTGCACCAGTGTTGTCGGCAACTTTCAGTCTTGTTTCCTGCTGAATCATACTGGTTATCCTCCTTATTTAACTCTCTCTACAACTTCAACCAGTCTCCATCTCTTGTCCTTGGACAGCGGTCTGGTCTCCATAACCTTTACGGTATCACCGATGTTGCACTCATTGTTTTCATCATGAGCTTTTAATTTATATGTTCTCTTCACGATTTTCTTGTAAAGAGGATGTTTTACATGGTCTTCAATTGCAACTACGATGGTCTTGTCCATCTTATTGCTGACAACCTTACCCACGCGGGTTTTTCTCAGATTTCTTTCCACGATTATGTCCTCCTAAATTCACTATTTGGAAGCGTTAGCTTTCGCAGTGATCACTGTCTGGATTCTGGCAATATTTCTGCGAACCTCTTTGATTCGTCCTGTATTGTCTAATTGATTGGTTGCATTCTGAAATCTCAGATTGAAAAGTTCTTTCTTAGCAGCTACTAATTCGTCGTTTAATTCTGCAGCTGATTTTGCCTGTAAATCTTCTACGAATTTATTAATTTTCACTGTTATCACCGCCTTCTAACTCTGCACGAGAAACTATTTTGCATTTACATGGTAACTTGTGCATTGCAAGACGTAATGCCTCACGAGCGATTTCTTCAGAAACGCCTGCGATCTCAAACATAACACGTCCTGGTTTAACAACTGCTACCCAGTATTCCAGGGCACCTTTTCCGGAACCCATACGAGTTTCTGCTGGTTTTGCTGTTACTGGTTTATCTGGGAAAATCTTGATCCAAACCTTACCACCACGTTTGATATAACGGGTCATAGCAACACGGGCTGCCTCG
This sequence comes from Ruminococcus sp. AF31-8BH, assembly GCF_003460605.1. GTDB lineage: Bacteria > Bacillota > Clostridia > Lachnospirales > Lachnospiraceae > Blautia_A > Blautia_A acetigignens. The sequence continues at coordinate 160,396 of NZ_QTVN01000007.1, read as the reverse complement.
ATCTGATTAGATCTGATCCAGCAAGGCTCGGTAGCAACAAGACCGAATTCACCATAATTGATCTGATTACCTCTAAGGGCTTTTCCTCTCATGGAGCCACGGAATTGTTTACGACGTTTAACTCTTTTTGGCATTAACATTATTTATCGCTCCCTTCCTTAGTTCCTTTTGTTGGAAGAATCTCACCATTGTAGATCCATGCCTTTACACCAACTTTGCCATATGTGGTGTCTGCTTCTGCGAAACCATAATCGATATCTGCACGAAGTGTCTGAAGCGGGATAGTTCCATCGCTGTAGAACTCTGTACGAGCCATATCAGCTCCGCCAAGACGTCCGGATACGGATGTTTTGATTCCCTTAGCACCGGATTTCATTGTACGCTGCATTGTAGATTTCATAGCACGTCTGAAGGAGATACGGTTCTCCAGCTGAAGAGCGATGTTCTCTGCAACAAGCTGAGCATCTCTGTCTGGTCTCTTAACTTCTTTAATATCAACGATAAGCTTCTTGTCTGTATATTTAGCAAGTTCAGCTTTTACTTTCTCGATCTCTGCGCCGCCTTTACCGATTACGATACCAGGTTTTGCTGTGTAGATGATAACTTTTACTCTGTCAGATGCTCTCTCGATCTCGATTTTGGAAACACCTGCGCTGTATAATTTCTTTTTAAGGAATGTTCTGATGTTGTAATCCTCAACCAGATAGTCTGCGAAATCGCTCTCTGCATACCATCTTGAATCCCAATCCTTGATAACACCGACTCTAAGGCCATGTGGGTTAACTTTCTGTCCCATGCTTATCCTCCTTATTTCTCATCCAGCACGATGGTAATATGGCTTGTTCTCTTCTCGATTCTGTAAGCTCTACCCTGTGCTCTTGGCTGGATTCTCTTCATTGTAGGTCCTTTATTTGCATAGCAGGCTGCAACTACGAGATTGTCTGCGTTCATTCCGTTATTATTCTCAGCGTTAGCAATAGCTGATTCCAGTAACTTTTTGATTACGCTGGAAGCGTATCTTGGGTTGTATGTCAGGATACCAAGTGCTGTCTGCACATCTTTGCCACGGATTGCATCTAAAACGTAGCAGGCTTTCTGAACAGAAATTCTTGCATAAGATAATTTTGCAGACGGTCTTGTCTCTCTATTATTCTCATTTCTGGCTCTCTTAATCTGGCTTCTATGTCCTTTTGCCATTTTAAAGTGCCTCCTTTCGTCATATTCAATATTCAGGGAAACACCGCGCATGCCCGAACCGCTCCTTGCGGATCAGGCAGCCTGGTGAAAAATTCTAACTAGCGAACACCGGATTTCTTTTCGTCTTTTCCGTGTCCTCTGTAGGTTCTGGTAGCAACAAACTCACCAAGTTTGTGACCAACCATATCCTCAGTAATATATACCGGCACATGTTTTCTTCCGTCATGGACAGCGATTGTATGTCCAACAAAAGACGGGAAGATTGTGGAACGGCGAGACCAAGTTTTGATTACGGATTTATCATTTGCAGCGTTTAATGCGTCTACTTTTTTAAGTAAGCTCTGATCTGCAAAAGGTCCTTTTTTCAGTGAACGAGACATTCTTAATCCTCCTTATTATTTGCTTAAAGCTTTTCCATCGCGTCTTCTTACGATGAGCTTGTTGGACGCTTTGTTTTTCTTTCTTGTCTTCAGACCAAGAGCAGGTTTGCCCCAAGGTGTACACGGACCTGGACGTCCAACCGGAGCGCGGCCCTCTCCACCACCATGTGGATGGTCATTCGGGTTCATGACAGAACCGCGAACTGTAGGTCTGATTCCCATGTGACGCTTACGACCAGCTTTACCGATGTTAATCAGGTTGTGATCGCCGTTTCCGATGATACCTACTGTTGCACGGCAGATGATCGGAACCATTCTCATCTCACCAGATGGGAGACGAAGTGTAGCGTACTTGCCTTCTTTAGCCATAAGCTGAGCGCCGTTTCCTGCGGAACGAACCATCTGGCCGCCCTTTCCAGGATGAAGCTCGATGTTATGAACCATAGTACCAACCGGGATAAGCTCTAACGGTAAGCAGTTACCTACACGGATTTCAGCTTCCGGTCCGTTCATAACTTTCTGTCCAACTTTAAGTCCTTCTGGAGCAAGAATGTATGCTTTCTCGCCGTCTGCATAGCAGATAAGAGCGATATTAGCTGTTCTGTTTGGATCGTACTCAATAGATTTCACTACTGCCGGGATTCCATCTTTTCTTCTCTTGAAGTCGATGATTCTATATTTTCTTCTGCTTCCGCCTCCGTGGTGTCTTACAGTGATCTTACCCTGGTTGTTGCGTCCAGCAGTTTTCTTTAAGGACACGGTAAGGGATTTCTCTGGTGTAGTCTTAGTGATCTCAGAGAAGTCGGAACCAGTCATATGTCTTCTAGACGGTGTATATGGGTTATAACTTTTGATTCCCATTTCTTTTCTCCTTTCAAATTTGTTCTCACGCTTTTGAATGCGTATAAAGTGCTATCAATTAAAGGCCTTCGAAGATCTCGATGTCCTTGCTGTCCTCTGTAAGGGCAACGATAGCTTTTTTGGATTTAGCAGTTTTTCCAACTACCATTCCACGGCGTTTTTTCTTACCATCAAGATTCATGGTATTTACGCTCTTAACTTTTGTTCCATCGAACATTTTCTCAACAGCTTCTTTGATCTGAGCTTTGTTTGCTTCCGGATGAACAAGGAAAGTGTATTTCTTCTCACCCATAGCAGCCATGGATTTTTCAGTGATCACTGGTCTTTTGATCACGTCATAATATTTAATATCAGCCATTATGCGTATACCTCCTCGATGGATGCTACAGCGTCTTTAGTTACTACTACAGTACCGTGGCTCATAACATCATATACGTTGATGCCGTTAGCTGCTACTGTCTGTACGTTCTCGATGTTTCTTGCGGAAAGGATTACGTTCTTATCTTCCTCTGCTGTTACGATAAGAGCTTTCTCTGCTTTCAGGTTTGTAAGAACCTTCTGCATTTCTTTTGTCTTAGCTTCAGCAATTGCAAGGCTGTCAACAACTACGAATTTATTGTCCTGAACTTTGGAAGTCAGAGCGGATTTAAGAGCTGCTCTTCTTTCTTTCTTGTTCATTTTCACTTCATAATCTCTTGGAGTCGGTGCGAAAATAATTCCGCCGCCTGTCCACTGTGCAGCACGGATGGATCCCTGTCTTGCATGACCGGTTCCTTTCTGTCTCCACGGTTTTCTTCCGCCGCCGCTTACTTCAGAGCGAGTTTTCGCTTTCTGAGTACCCTGGCGTTTATTTGCAAGCTGACGAACAACTGCAAGATGAACAAGATGCTCATTGATCTCAACGCCAAATACTGCATCGTTCAGCTCCATTGTTCCAACTTCATTGCCTTCCATATTATAAACAGTTACGTTTGCCATTTGTGTGCTCCTCCTTTCTTATTATAAGGACTTTACTGTCTCTTTGATTGTAACCAAGGATTTCTTAGGTCCTGGAACAGCACCTTTAACTAACAGTAAGTTATTCTCTGTATCTACGCGTACGATCTCAAGATTCTGAACAGTTACCTGCTCGCTTCCCATATGACCTGGCATGTGTTTTCCTTTGAATACCTTGCTCGGATCAGAACAAGCACCATTGGAACCTGCATGACGATGATATTTGGAACCGTGAGCCATAGGTCCTCTGGACTGTCCATGTCTCTTGATTGCACCCTGGAAACCTTTACCTTTGGAAACAGCTGTTGCATCGATGTGATCGCCAGCTGCAAAGATATCAGCTTTAATTTCCTGTCCTACTTCATATTCAGCAGCGTTCTCGAAACGGAACTCTTTTACGAATCTCTTAACTGCAACGCCTGCTTTTGCAAAGTGGCCTGTTTCCGGTTTGTTCACCAGTTTCTCTCTGATGTCGCCGAAGCCAACCTGAACTGCTGTATATCCATCGTTCTCATCTGTTTTAACCTGAGTTACAACACATGGACCAGCCTGTAAAACGGTTACCGGAATTAACATTCCATCTTCGTTGAAGATCTGAGTCATTCCGACTTTGGTAGCTAAAATAGCTTTCTTCATCTTTCTTCCTCCTATAGCGGATTGCCCTCTCGGGTAATCATATAATAAATAGCTAAATGCTTATGCATTTACAAGATTAATTATTTTGCCTTCATCTTGATGTCGATATGAACACCAGCAGGCATTTCCAGTCTGGACAGAGCATCAACTGTCTTCTGGGTCGGAGCAATGATATCAATCAGTCTCTTATGTGTTCTCTGCTCGAACTGCTCTCTGGAATCTTTATATTTGTGAACAGCTCTTAAGATTGTAACAACCTCTTTCTTAGTTGGAAGCGGAACTGGACCGCTAACTGTTGCACCATTCTTCTTAACAGTATCGATGATCTTTGCAGCAGATGCATCTACTAACTGATGATCGTAAGCTTTTAATGTGATTCTCATTACCTGATTTGCCATAAAAAAAGTCTCCTCCTATTCGTACTCACTATCAGTACGACAAGCGGCGACTGTACACATCTCCGTGTGTGTCCTAAAACACCTTCGTGCTTTGGTTCTTCACACACTCCCATCCCCTAGATGGCTATTGAACTTGTACAGTGACTTGTCGTCAGTTTCCTAACTTGACATTCGCTCCACGGAAAACCTGCCTTTCTGGCAGCAACCTCACGCTTCATTGCTATCATGTCACAGCAGATATTAGTATACACAAGGTTTTCAAAGATTGCAAGTGTTTTTTTCAAAAAATCGAAATATTTTTTGTACTAATTTAAATACAATTTTTGTGCAGATATTTTGTCTTTTTTCCTATTATAATAATACCAGCATCCAAAGATTCAATAGCTTAATTCAGAACAATGCCGTTGCAGGAAAGCATAACCGCAACTGCCTGATGCCCGTAATCCTGTTTTCACTTTAAATGAGACTGATGAAAATACGCATCTTCAATCGGATGCAGAGCCCGTGACGAAGGCTTTGTCTTTGAAACTATCGTATCGTCTACAATACAAAAAACAGGCTTTCCGGTGCGTGCTACTTCTGAATAAATAATCTCAATGACAGAACGCTTTAATATATCTGAAAGTAATAAATCATCCCATTTCCCAGAATTGAGAAAATGGGCAATTGTAGTTCTATGACAAGAACTGCTTTTAGCAAAGTCTGTGGTTTTCCCATGGGATCCTGAGCTGAAAATGCTGATCAGAATGCTCATGAGGTGATTTACCACTCTGTTGGAATAAGATTTGCATAAGTCAAATTTCTTAAACTGGTTGTATATGAATGACGAATGATGTATCGTATCTGTGAGAGACACCTTCTTTCTCGTGAATGTTGCAAATATTTTGTTTGGTCACTTTCATTGTACAACATAATCGAATTTAAGGTTTCTTTCTTTTATGCAAAATCACAAACTTGCTCATTTATAGCTGAAATAATATGAATATCCATATTTTAAGTAGTTATTCATTTTTTAGTAGGCTTTTACGATTTAGCAAGTAAAAGTTTTCTAGAAGAAAAATAGCCGCCAGCCAAATGAACACCTTAGAGTCTGTTAAAAAACGCTCTAAAGCGCACATCAGCCAGCAGCCTTTTATCAAGAAGCGTATTTATTATGTAGCAATTACATTATCTTTTTTGTGAACTTCCAGTTTTTATTCCATTATCAGTTCAGCACGTTTTTCTTCCGAAAGCATCACTGCTTGTATATCATTTTTGAATGTTCTTCCAGGTAGCAGGCACAGTATATGTGCACATTCTTTATGAACAGCATACTGTGAGCCATGAATAATAAATGGATCTAATTTTACAAAAGTGCCCTGCGGCACCAGAAAGGCTTCCAGATTATCAACACTGAATGTCTTTCCCGGCAAAGGTGTTCCCACAAATATAATCATATCATCGTCAAGAGCAAGCAATCCTTCACAGGTAAACTGATGTGCCTCCAGCATAGAAATTTCCATTTTTTCCGGCTTCACTGCCTGACATACCGATATTGTTGGCAATGTTGTATTACCAAGATCCAGTTTCACTACATCTGCAAAAAAACTATACGGAAAAATAGATTTCTCAGCCAAGGATTTATCATCCAGTAAATTTTGGTACTCTCCATATTTTGCAAATTTTTCCTTACTTAACAGCTGTACTTTTATTGTTTTCATATCAGCATCCTCCACTCATAAACAGCTCGGGCCAGGTTCATCTACAGAATCCAACTTTATATCCAAATATCTTGCAGCTTCCTTTAATACAGAAAACATCTTTCCATAAATGCCTCCCAAATGATGGATATAAGGACCAAACATAAGTTTTTCTTCCCACTTTTTCCAGTTATCTGTTTCCATCCAGACATAGGTACCAGTTGTAGCCGGTCCAGTTGTTGTTCTTGCTTCTCCAGCAAACAGACAATATTCGCCATTAACTTCATCGAACCTACATACAGTCAATTCCCCCTGCTTCAATTCAAACTGCCCCTGTCCGCCTACAATTTTCGCCTGGCTGTTCTCTGCCTTCAAAGAATATGGAAATGGTCCACAGTGCCATAACAGTTCTGCATTATCATTTTCCGGATGTCGAATTGTCAAGTCTGCTAAAAACTCAGCCTGTTCTCCCAATGTACAAGCACGTAAAATTGACATGGTAATAGCTCCATTAATGTCTGTTTCACATGCTACCGGAATTCCTAAGTCTGTCAATTCTCCAATTACAGCACAAGATGGCAACTTCATTAAAGCGCAGGTTGGCCAGCATTCAATTGCAGCTACATTACAATGATTCCGGGTAAGTGTTGATACTAATGCCACCTTAAATGCCACAAGTCTATCCGTATAATCATCGTCCATGGCAGAACAATCCATACGCATTTTTAAATCCTTCACTTGTTTCTCAAAATCTTCGCCTCTGGCTTCCAGTATTTTGTTTACTTCCATCTGCAGCATTACTGGTGCAATTGCTACCGTCTGAATACCAAACTTTTTCATTAATTTGGTTTCATCTGTCATCACACTGCGAAATGGAGAAGGCCGTTCCCCAATTTTGGCAATACGCAGACCTCTTACATCTTTAACAATGCAGGCTATACGGACAAATTTTTCATAACCGTTGCGAAATTCCTCAGTATCTGCCGGAACATTAAAAATATAACTGTATGTAATGCCATAACGGCGTAATACCTTAGTTGCTGCAAACATACCACATTGCGTATCTCTTCCTCTCTTTTGCGGTGTGTTTGGATATTCATCCCGTGCTCCCCAGACTAGCACCGGAACATGGAACTTTGATACTACATCAACAACAGCGCCTTCATCACCAAAATCACAAAATGGTACAAATATTGCATCTACATTTTCTTTGCGAAACTTATCCACAACCGCCGGTGCAAAAGCCTCATTCTCAATAATTCCATTGGTACAGATATCATCAATATCCACCAAAGTAACATTTTCAGCTTTAATGCTTCGGATAACCGGCATGAATTTTTCTTTTTCTCTGGTTGCTGTCTCAAGGTCCAGCATTCCTCTTCTTGTAGGCAAAACCCCAATTTTAACATTTGCTTTATACATGCTCTAACCCTCTTCGGTAAAAATTAACTCTCTCATCAATCTCCGTGTAATCTATTTCGCCAGTATCTAAAAATTTTTGCAATGTTTCCGAATTTGGAATTCCTGCTCTTCCTCCAATTCTGGTACATTTAATAGCGGAAACAGCACTGGCGGCCCTTGCACACTCCATTACGCTCTGTCCTTTAAGTAACTGTGCCAGAAATGCACCATGAAAAACATCTCCAGCTCCTACCGTATCTACAACATCAACAGAAAACGCCGGAAGGACAAAAAAGCCTTCCTTACTGTAGCCTACACAGCCTTTCTCGCCGAAAGTGAACACAACGATCTTCGGTCCTGATGCAAATATTTCCCTGCATTCTTCTTCCAGTTTCTCCAGACCTTTTTCCTTGCTCTCCGGGAACAGACCATCAAATACAAATTCAGACCCAATAAAAACATCAATCTTCGGAATCATCTCTTTAAGTGCCTCAGAATAAAAGTCCGCATCAATAAAAATTTCTGTTCCATTTTCTCTTGCAAAATCTACTATTTTTCCGGTTAGCTCTGATGTATCTGCAATAAACAGATATCTGGAATTTTTAATTTTATTCCAGCCAACCTCAGATTCAAGAAGCTTCGGTATAGTTCCTTTCTTAAATAAAATCGTCCTTGACTGTGTTTTCTGGTCACTTACTACGATACTGAAATGTGTTGCCGCATTTTTATGCAACACCATATCATCCACGTTAATTCCATGACGCACAAAATCAGCGTAACAGAATCTTCCATAGACATCATCTCCTAATGTTCCCCCGGCAGCACACTTTCCTCCCAGCCTTGCGCAAGCTACCAGACCACTTGATACCTTACCGCCACCCTGCCAGGATAAGCCTGTAATTAATGCCCCATGATTTTTCTGTGGCAAATTTTTAAGATTCAAATTCAGATCTATGCAGGGAGCATCCAATCCATATACGTCAAACTGCCTTTTCATATCTCTCCCCCCCGTTTTACATAGAAAATTTATTAGGATTCAACAGACGCATCTTTCCTGCTACAAAATCAATCATTCCTTTTCTAGAAATAAACAGCATTTTCAATCCATTGCCGTCATGTCCTGTTGCTTCCATTCCCTGCTCCATAGAACGATACATAGCGGTAAAATATTCCGTTGCAATATTAAACTTGCTCATGCCAAGATTCACAGCTTCCTGCATTTGTTCGTCAGGGATTCCGGAACATCCGTGCATAACCAGCGGAATTGAAACTGCCTTTCTGATCTCTTTAATGCGATCAAAATCCAGATCTGGTTTCTGGATGTAGTTACCATGTGCATTTCCTACAGCAATTGCAAGAGAACCGCATCCTGTCCTCTCCACGAACTCCACAGCCTTGTCTACATTAGTAAAATGATCTGTATTTGTTAAATCATCAAGATTCTGTGCATTTCCTACATGCCCCAGTTCAGCTTCCACATCCACATCAAAAATAGATGCTGTTTTCACCACCGCTTTGGTAACTTCAATATTTTCTTCATACGGTAGCGCAGATCCATCAACCATAACGGACGGAAAACCATCACGTATACCACCAACTGCAATTTCATAAGAAGCAGAATGGTCCAGATGCACAGCAACCGGTACAGTAGCTTTATTCGCAAGATCCTTTGCCATATAAGAAATATGTTTCAACGGAATATACTTATCCAACCCCGGAAAAAACTGAATAATTACAGGTACTCTTTCAGCCTCAGCAGCCGCAATTGCACAGCTGATGGTTTCATAATTAACTGTATTAATGGCAGCAACACCGTAATGATGTTCGGTAGCATGCTGAAGTAATTCGTTTACTTTTACAAGTGACATTTTTATTCCCCCTTTACTTTTGTATCAAAAAACAGCTGATACTCAGGCATTTTTTCGCAAAACGCACTGCTTATTTCATCTATTTTTTTGTAATCTTCCTGCTCCATGATAAAATCAAGCGCTTTCAGATTGTCAAGTGCATGCTCGGCATTTGCACCTCCCACAATCGGCGCTGTAAGATTCGGATTTTTTACAAGCCAGTTAATACAGATCTGTGTTGCGCTGTGATCATATTTTTTTCCTAATTCAATAAGGGCATCCGTTACCTCCAGGCATTCTTCATAAACACCTGGCTGAAACAATGCAGCCTTCGCACGCCCACCTGTAATCTGAGTATCTTTTGTAAACCTGCCGGTAAGCAATCCCTGTGCCAGTGTACTGTAAGGAATCACCCCAATATTTTCTTTTACGCAATAAGGTAGGATATCTTTATCGATATAGCGCCACAGCAAATTATAACAAGGCTGAATTACATCTACTGTACCGTAAGCAGATGCCTCCTTAAGCATATCTAAAGTGAAATTTGAAACACCAATACTTCTGATTTTTCCCTTTCTCTTCAGCTCATTTATGCTCTCCATAGCCAATTCCATTGACGTTCCTGCCTGCGGTGGATAATGTAAAAAATAAACATCCAGATAATCCATTCCCAGCCTCTTTAAGCTTTGATCGCAAGCCTCTTCCATTTCTTTCTTTCCATAATGCAATGGCCATACTTTAGAAAAAACAACAACAGACTCTCTGTCCGTCCCTTTTAATGCTTCTCCCAGCACTTTCTCCGCTCTTCCCATTCCATAAACTTCTGCAGTATCAAAAGTATTGATTCCATGTTCCAGGTATGTCTTAATGCATCGAATGCTGTTTGTATCCTCTATACTTCCAAAATAATCACCGCCTACAGACCAGCATCCCATAACAAATGGTGATACTTTTATTGCAGTATTTCCTAATTTTTTATATTCCATAAGTATATCCTCCCACAGGATTATCTTTCTTGTCCTTCATTGTTTTTACGATATTCATTTGGTGTCATACCATTCATTTTTTTAAATTGCTTGGAAAAATGTGCAAAACTTGGATATCCAACTGTTTCTGCAATCTGGCTGATACTAAGAGTACTTTGCAGGAGTAATCTTCTTGCCTCTCTCATTCTGCTTCTTTGAATATATTCACTTAACGATATTCCATTCTGGCTACGAAACAGTTTAGACAGATAACTGGGAGATAAATAAAAATCACTTGCGATCTGGCTTCTTGTTACACTGTCCAGGTATTTTTTTATATATGCTTTAATATCTGCAATAATCTGATCTTCTTTTTCCACATAGTTAATCTGTTCTGAAATCATAGCTGCCTCAGATAAAATCAATTTCTCCATGCAGGAAACATTAACAACTGCCCGTTCTTCTAGCTCCCTGTTACGCAATTTTGTCACTACTTGATACGTTGTAAGATTACATTCTTTTAAAATATTAACTGACATCATATTCCAGTCTGCCAAAACCGCATGCAAAAAATGAGAATCAATTGCCTGTGTACGCTTTACTCCGTCAAAATATCCGCAGACCCTCTGTTCAAACAAATCCAGTCTTTTCTCCAGAAGCAATGCTCTCCATTCATCAATTTCTGGTTCGTTATAGGCAGTGTCCAACCTTTTGCTGAAATCTTTTTCCAGGAAAACGCCGCTCTCACGGTTCAAATTATCCAGAAAGATTTCTTCCAGTTTTCGGATATGTGAATGAACATTTATAATCTCACAACATTCACTAAGATAACAAATTGTCTTATGATGATAAAAAGAAGAAAAAGTTTCAGCAAAACATTCTGCTGCATGCTTCAACTGTTTATATGGAAATGGATTTGCACCTGAAAAAACAGCAACAAACTGGGCATAACTGTTATATGACAAAAATTCCAGTCCGATATGCTCTTTTTCCACAATCTCTCTCAATATATTCTCACAGGTGAAGCTTAACAGCTCTTTGCTAAAATTCTCTTGTTCTTCTTCAAGACAGATCAACATCGCTACAAAGCTTTGTCCCTGCGTATAACTCAGCTTATCCTTTTTTATCCTGCTCGCCAGATTTTCCTGCGTTACTATATTTTCCTCATTTACCAATTCTCGCCAGAACATTTCTTTCACCAGATTCTGATGCGATATCCAGTTATTTCCAAGTTCCTGCAGCTGTTGCTGTTTCTGATAATCAATTCGTTTCGTGACAAGCTTCTTTACAATGTCTTCCAGAACATTTCTGTCTACCGGTTTCAGGAGGTAATCAAAGCACTGATATTTCACGGCCAGCTGAGCATAAGAAAAATCAGCATAACTTGTGAGCAAGATCGTCTCTGAACGTATATTCTGATTTTTTAGCCACTCCAGAAGATCAAATCCATTTTGTACCGGCATTTCAATATCCGTAATCAAAAAATCAATCTGCTTATTCAGGAAAACCTCTTTTGCCTGCTCCACACTATATACTCCGATAAGCTCCTCAATGCCAAAGGCCTCCCAATTTAGCTGTTTGCGCAAAAATGCAACAACATATTTGTTATCGTCTACAATCAAAAGCTTCATCTGTTTCCTCCTGTGGTATATGAATTTCCACACATGCGCCTCCATTTTCGGCGCAGGAAAACTCAACATTGGCCTGTCCTTCATAAATTAATTTCAATCTCTGAATCACATTATTGATACCAATGTGTCTTCCCAGCTTTTCTTTCGGATAAATTCCCTGTCTGAATCCTTCAAGCATTTCCTTCTGAAAGCCTTCTCCATTATCCGTGATACGAATACATAATACCTTTTTTTCTGTCCATACCCTTAACCCAATTTGCAGAATTCCTTCCCGTCCGACCGTATGCTTAATGGAGTTTTCCAGAAAGGTGCTGATCATCAATACAGGAATTTTCCGATTTTTGGCACTTTCCTCTATCTCAGAAGTAAATATAATCTGATTACTGTTCCACTCGTCATTGACCGCTATAACATCGTTCATATGGGATACTTCCTGCCCCACTGTGACCATATCCATGCAATCATGCATAATATATCGGTAATAATTGGCAAGACATACTGTAAGCTTATTGATTTTCTCAATTTCATTGTTCTCTGCCATTGCAGACAACATTGTAAGACAATTGGCAAAAAAATGAGGCCTGATCTGCAAATTTCTGAAGTTAATTTCCAACTGTTTTTTTTCAAGCTCGTTTGCATAGAGCTTCGTTGTAAGGCTATCCGCTCTTTTTCCAAGCTTATCCAGAATTTCATAAGCATCTTGTAAAGAAGTGTCATTCTCTGGCTTTCCTGTTTCACTGTCTGCTGTCTGATATTTCTCTAATATCTCTATTAGATTTTGAGTCGGAACCAAAAAAGAACGTCTTACATACCGGGTTAATTCAATCAGAATTCCAATCACCCACATTAACATAAGTATTTGGAAAATCTGAATAAGCATTTGCCATTTAAGGCCTCCATCTTTAGAAATGGTAATCTGAACTGAAAAGTCCGTATTACAGTTTGGAAAGCTGTAACACAACACACTGTTTCCCCACAGATGAAATTGCTTCTCATCTTGTTCTTTGTGCCCTGGCAGAAGTTCCACCTGCCCATATTTTCCCCAGTCAATTGTATTAATTCCAGACAGGAGATCACATTCTCTCGTCCAGGTACCCAGCATATAGTTTTCATAATGCCAGCTGGACAGAATTACCCTGCCAGCTGGTGTTTCTGCAAGATACCAGACTCCGCTTTTGTTTTCTTCATTATCCATCTTCAGGCGTTCTTTTAATGTATTTCGTATTTCCCGATATTGTGAAAACTGTATGTCGACCCTGGTCAGTTCAAGAAAGCTGTCCTTCTCTCTGTCATATACGAAATAGTTATAAGGAATGTCAGCCATCTCTCCCAGCAATTTATAAATCATCTGTAAATCTGATATTTTATTGACTCTTTCCAAATCGTTCATCTGATACATATTACGGTAATCCCGCCTGAGAATTACCGTCTGGTTCATGTAATTTGAATTATTCTGCAATTCTGACTCTATTTTCTGTACAAAACGATCTGCAATCTGCACCATCTGCTGCTCATCTGTCTGACGTTTCTGTACGTAAAAAGCGATCAGTACCAAAGTGCATATACATTGCAGTACAATACTAATAATCAGGAACTTTTTTAAATATCTGACAAAAAAGGGCTGAGTCATAATAATAAAACCTATCCTTTCACAGCTCCCAGCGTAATTCCTTCTTCAAAGTATTTTTGTAAAAATGGATACAAAATCAATACCGGCAGCATTGCTACAAAAGCAATTGCCATTCTGAGACTGATGCTGGGGATTTGTCCTGTCCCGCTGCTTCTGCCAAACTGTGTCAGATACTGAATATTTTTCACCATGACGTTCAGAAGCTGCTGGATAGAATATTTCGATGAATCACTTACATAGTATAATCCATTCATCCAGTCATTCCAATACGCCAAACCGGAAAAAATACCGATTGTAACAAAAATAGACTTTCCAAGGGGTAACACAATGTTTGTAAAAATTTTAAATTCTGAAGCCCCATCTATTCTGGCAGATTCATAAAGTGCTTCTGGAATGTTCCCTTTCAAATAAGTTTTTACAATGATCGCATTAAATGCACTGAACAGCAGGTTCGGAACAAGCAGTGCAAAATATGTATCTTTAATATGCAAAACGGTAGTATAGATCATATACGTCGGCACCATTCCGCCATTAAATAACATTACAAATAAAATCAGAAATGAGAAAATCTTTTTGCCGGGTAACTTGTCCAGAGACAGTGGATAAGCTACCATTGCAGTAATCAAAACATTGATAACAGTACCCACCGCAGTGACGCAGATTGTCGTAATATAAGCCCTAAGTATTGTTTCTCTGGATTCCCAAATATAAGAATAAGCTGCGAAACTGATTTCTTTTGGAAAAATAGAATATCCATTGATCAGAAGGGAATTTTCTTCCGTTATGGATGACATAAACAGCAGCAGGAATGGGAAGAAAATAACCAGCATCACAATCGACAGGATAATATATGCGGCAATTTCAAAATGTTTGTCTTGCTTTGATTTTACCATGTCACTCTCCTCCTAAAACAATGCGTTTTCCTCGCTGAATTTTCGTGTAATTGTATTAAATATTAAAATCATGATAAGCCCCATCACCGACTGGAAAAAGCTGGCAGCCGCCGACATTCCGATATTGCTCTGTGTAATCAGTGCCTTATATACAAATGTATCTATTGTCTGAGTTACATCCGATATCAGGCCAGAATTCTGTGGTACTTGGAAGAACAGACCGAAATCACTGTTAAAAATTCTTCCTATAGAGAGTAATGCCACGGTGATAATCGTAGGTTTCAGAAATGGAAGGGTAATATAACGTATTTTTTGAAATTTCGTTGCGCCATCCAGAGACGCAGATTCGTAAAGTGATGAATCAATGCCCAGGATTGTTGAAATATAAAGAATGCAACCATATCCAACGCTTTTCCATGTATTTACAAAAATCAGAATGAAAGGCCAGAATTTCTCAGTATCGTACCAGGATATCTTCTGGTGTCCTATGGACACCAGAAGATGATTAAGCATTCCTGCTTCTGGATCAAGAAACGCTCTTACCATATATGACACAATCACTATGGACACTACAAATGGAAACAAAATACTACTCTGTGCAAATTTTCGAAACGCAAGATTACCGATTTCCGTTATCAGAATAGCAAGCGCAACTCCAAAAATAATATTAATAATAATGAAACACAGATTATATCCCAATGTGTTTCGGAACAGAATCGGAAGTTCGTTGCTTTTGAGTAGGAATTTAAAGTTTTTCAATCCTACAAATTTACTTCCCCAAATACCATCCTGCACATTGTACTTTTCAAATGCAAGCACAAGACCGGACATAGGAAGATAGTTATTAATGAACAGATAAAGCAATGCCGGCAACATCATCAGATAAAGCGGCAGATATCTCTTATAGGGCTTAATCCGTTCTGCTAAAGTTTTTTTCTCTTTAACTTTATTACTCATAGCAGTCTCCATTCCGCAGACAATGTCTTAATGTAATGCCTGTTCTTTATTTTGATGCCAGAAATTCATCCAACTGTTTCTGTGATTCTGCAATAATATCCTGCATACCTGCATCATCCATTTCTTCAAGGAGCTTCGGCAGATATTCGTCAGGATCTACTGCTCCAACGACTAAAGCTTTATAATATTTATTTCGTACATTCGTTACTGCTGCAACTTCATCAGCAACTGGTTCAGAGTCAAAGGTAAATCCAAGCGCTTTAGATACTACAGCGGTATTGTTATAATCCACAATTGTCTGGTAAATGTCTGCACCATCTGTTGCCCATGGAGTACAGATAAACTGGTTCGGAAGAATCCAGCCTGCACCCAAGTGATATCCTACTGAGCTTGCATCCTTGCCTTCCGGATAGTCTAACAGCCCATCAGAATTAACTACATAATCTTCGCCTTCTACTCCCCAGTTGAGCAGATTCATAATATCAGAATCTGTTTCAAGCAGATTTAACATCTTCATTGCCTTCGCAGGATCTTTGGAACCGGAAGAAATCGCATAAGAAAAAATTGCTGCTGTAGAAGTTGTGGCATAAGGCTCGCCTAAATGTACCATCGTGAGATCTACGCCACCGCAGTTGTTTTCCTGGTCAGCCTCTGAAAGAGGATGTCCATAATCACTAAAGAATGAAAATGCCTGTCCGGATGCAATATAAGAATAATATGACTCTGTATCAGAAGCAGCACCGGAATTAATCCAGCCATTGTCAAACCATTTGTGATTGTATTCACACCATTCCTTAAACTCCGGAGATGCAAGAAGATTGGTAACAGTTGTATTATTTGCGAAGTCCATTAAACCGGCAAATGAAGTACCACCTACAGACATATCAAACACGACAGCTTTACCAACTCCAAGATTATCTGCTGCCAGCATCCACATACCTGGTTCTTTTTCAGCTACCTGCTCATAAATAGCATCTACATCTGCCATTGTTTTTACATTGCTTACATCAATATCATACTTATCCAGAATATCTGTACGGAAGAAAATAGTTGGCTGCTGTGCAATTTCTTTATGAACCGGCAAACCAAAAATCTTACCATTTAACTGAGCAGCTTTCGCAAGATCAGGAGAAGAATATGTAGCAATCGCCTCTTGACCATATTCATCCAGAAGGTCTGTCATATCAAGCAGATAACCGGAACTTACCCATCCCTGTGCATATCCGGTAATCGCAGTAAGAATATCAATATCACTTCCAGAGCTTAACTCCAAAGGAATCTGTTCCAGGTAAGTAGAGTATGGAAGCAACTGCAGGTTTAATGTCATATTCAGTTTCTTTTTCGTGATTTCATTTACATGCTCAACTACTCTGTCAATTTCACTCTGGCTTGGAGATGCCGCAGGAAGAGTAATCACCATATTAACCTCATATGGATCCTCTGAGAAATCAATGTCCTCATCAGCAGTTTCTGTCTCCTCATCTGCCCATACAGTCTGTGTTGCAAACAGCCCTGTTGTCATTACTGCACATAACAGTAAGCTCATTAGTTTTCTTTTCATTTACATTTCCTCCTTTGAAATTATATGTAATAAACGCTTCATTACATCCATTTTACTTGCAAAGCCTTACGTGGTACGCTTCTTATGTAGGTAATACCCGGATATCCCAGAAGCATACAACAACGTAATTTCTCTGCATCAATTTGTATAAGTTTCAGTGCTTCCGGATTATTTTTCAGGCCTAGCTCTATGAACCCGGAATACAGACATCCCAGTCCTTCTGTTGCTGCCATCAGCTCTATATTTGAAGCTGCCAAGGCTCCATCAATTGGCATATCTGAAGATATTAGCAGCAGTACAGGTGCCTCAAAAAATAAACTATCCTGTCCATTTTTATATTTTTCATAAATTCGATTCAAAGTTCCACTATATGGATTATCTGGTTTCTCTTTATGAAATTGCTCTGCACCCTGTCTAACGCCTTCAAATATTTGCGGAATCAGTTCTGGCAATCTGTCCTGCACTACCGTATAACGGACATCCTGTGCATTTCCTCCGGTGGGTGTATATCTTCCAGCCTGCAGAATTTCTGTCAGTAACTCCTTTTCCACTGTTCTTTTTTGATAATTTCTTATGCTTCGTCTGCATTTGATCGTATGCAAAAGCTGTCTGGAAGTCATATTTTCTGTCTGTCCGCTGCACTCCTCAAACTCATCATCCGGACAGTTATCCATATGAATTGCTGAGACCGGACAAAGTGCAATGCAGTGTCCACACTCAAAACAGTTTCCTTTTACTTCCATCTTGCCATGCTCCATAGACAGGTTATAGCCAAAACAATCTTTGGCACAATTTCCACATCCAACACACTTTTCTTTATCAATAATGATCATACGTTATCCTCTCGTGGCTATGAAACCGTGCTCAGTTTTTTTCAATTTCCATGCATTTTTGTTAACCACACAATTACAAATTTCTTTTTCACTGTATACTTCAAACAGCTCTATTTTCATTTCTTCACTTTCTATTATGAGTGTTTCATTTACAAGTTTGGCAAATAACTTTCCACAGATACCATCATCATAATAGTGTGCTTCTAATTCCCCCTGCAAATTCAGGATAACAACAAGCTTTTCAAAGTTTCTGTTTTCAATATGCATTGGCGCTTCCTGAAGCATGGGAATCATATGATTCTCTCTTAAATACAACGGAATCTGATCCAAACGTTTCTCTGCCGTAATCCATTTGCCACCTTCCAGCCGTTCTCCAGTATAAAAATCTATCCAACTGCCTTTTGGAAGATAAACCTTTACAATCTCCTGGTCGAATACTGGAGCTACGAGAAGGCTTTCCCCAAGCATATACTGTCTTGACAGATTTCTCACATTCCGGTCTTCTTGAAATTCCAGCACCATAGCACGCATCATAGGTAATCCCTTATAGTGTGTTTCATATGCTGTAGAGTATAAATACGGAAGGAGCCTGTATCTCAGCTTGTTGATTTTCAAAAACGCTTTCTGGGTTTCACGGGAAAATACCCAGGGTTCTCTCGGCGTAGACTGTCCATGGCTTCTGCTAAGAGGTGACATAAGTCCCATCTGCACAGACCGGATATATTCATCATCGGAAGGGATGCATCTTCTCCCTTCATAGTCGCAGTTATAAAAACCTCCGATGTCAAATCCCCAGAATGAAACTCCACTCATTCCTATACTCAGGCCGCCGTTTAGTACTGCTGCCAGATTATTTTTTGCTGCGGAAGAATCGCCAGCCCAGTTTGCCGGATAATTCTGGCTGCCTGAGTATCCGCTTCTGCCCCACAGAAGCGCACTTTCTCCCAATTCTTCTTTTGCTTCAACGGAAGCCTCATAAATCGTGCGGGCATATAGTAATGTGTATTTATTATGTGCTTCTTTTCCTGTCGATCCATCCCAAAATACCGCATCTTCAGGAACCTCCTCCGAAAAATCGGTCTTAATCACTCCAACTCCCATTTTCATCAGGCGTTTCACACGTTCTTTCATATATAGAACAAACTCTGGATTGGTAAAGTCAAGTGCTGCCACTCCCCATCCTGCTGCGTCTCCCTCGCCTGGAGAAAAAATATAGGGTTCTCCGTCTGTACGTTTCACCAGAAAGCCTCTTTCTTTCATAGAAAGGTACTGACGGGACACTCTCTGTGTTCCATCTGCCGTAATCTTTGTCTGTACATACGGGAACATCCAAAGAGAAAGATGAAAGCCTTTCTTTCTCAGTTCTGCAATCATTTCCTCCGGTTTCGGGAATCGCTTCTCGTCAAAGCTTAGTAGCTCCGAAGCATTGCCAAACATATCCATCCAGGCATCAATATGAATTACATCTGCAGACATTCCGAATTCATTCATCTTTTCTGCAATTTCTTCCACTTCTGCTCTGTTTAAATAGCTCATTTTGGACATCCAGAAGCCAAAAGCCCATCTTGGAATCATCGGTGATCTTCCGCTAGCTTCTGTATAATCGGCTAAAAGCCCTTTCATATTACGATTTGCAAACAGATAGTAGTCAAGATACGGATCTTCAGTTTCCATCGTATATGACACTCCTGACGAAGCCCCCATATTAAAGTGCGTTCTTGTAAACGTATTTACCAAAATGCTATAACCTTGTGTACTGACAAAGTATGGCATTCCTTTATAAGAAATATCTGAATTGGTAGATTGTGCATCTCTCTGCCAGACACATATCTTCTGGCCTCGTTTATTGAAATCTGTAAATTTTTCTCCAAATCCATAGAATGCCTCATCACTGTACATATACATGGTTTCAAATGTGTCTGTTACTCTTCCATTTTCATCCACGGAAAATCCTGTTGGAACCGACTTGTATTTCTGACCCACATCCTGATCTTTTATCTGCTCCTTCGTTAATTCCTCGCCATCCAGGTATACACTCATCTGCCATGGACACTTCTGAAACCTAAGCATCAGTCTCTCTGTAGATGCTGTAATTTCTTCCTCTTCTTCCTTAATTGTCATTGGTATTGTATCTGTTTTAGGAAGAACTGAATTTTCACAATATGTCTTCCCCGCTTCCGGATACATCCGGAAACGAAAAGCAGTCTGTGATATAAATTCTACTACAACCTCGGCCTGTTTCTTTCGGAAGGTCTGTAATTCAAAAGTAATCTTTGAACATCCTGGTTCATACGCAATCATCTTGTTCAAAAAATCTTTCTGTCCAGTCTGATTAAAATGGCAATATCCTTCCTTCAATTTAAGAGGGTCCTCAACAGTATGCTGACAATACCCTTTTTTCTCATTATCTGCTAATTGAATCATGATATCACCTCACTTTGCTTTAAATACGATAAATCTGTCATTTGCTTCAAAAGGAACTTCTTTTCCGTTAACTATAACTGTTTTAGGAGTCTGCTCAGTATAAACATAAATTTCAGAAATATCCATCTGTCTGATTCCTACTTGCAACGTGTCTCCCTGTAAGTTTGCACACAAACATCCTTCCACTCCATCATCATAATATGTCTGCTCCATCTGCCCGCCCAGATTGATCCATACCCTCAGTGATGTAAAGTTAGACTCAGCAATATGGTTCGGAGCTTCCGATAACATAGTAATCATACTGTTTTCTCTTAAATAAAGTGGTATCTGATCAAGTGGAGTGTCCAATTCTATCCAGTCTCCACCCGTCAGGCGCTTTCCTGTATAAAAATCTATCCAGCTTCCTTCCGGAAAATATACCATATGCTTTTTCTTATCAAATACCGGTGCAACCAGAAGTGATCTTCCCAACATATATTGTGTAGAAATTTCTGACACGTTTAAATCTTCAGAAAACTCCAGTAACATAGCCCTCATCATCGGTATTCCTTCACGATGTGTTTCCCATGCTGTACTGTAGAGATACGGAAGCAGCCTATAACGAATCTTATTAATTTTTAGGAATGCACTCTGCGCTTCCTCAGAATATTCCCATGGTTCTCTCGGTGTTGCCTGCCCATGACTTCTGCTTAAAGGTGCCATTAACCCCATCTGTACTGAGCGGATATATTCTTCATCAGAAGGCATTGCACGATTGCCTTCATCATCAGAATTATAAAAGCCGCCGATGTCGAATCCCCAGAACGAGATTCCGCTCATTCCCAGGCTCAGTCCGCCATTTAAAATAGAAGCCAGATTGTTCAGTGCCGCCGAAGAATCACCAGCCCAGTTTGCCGGATAATTCTGACTTCCCAGATATCCGCTTCTACCCCAAAGCAGAGCCTTTTCTCCCATTTCTCTTTTTGCTTCAGCAGATGCCTCATAAATTGTTTTCGCATAAAGCAAGGGGAACTTATTATGGCTTTCTTTTCCGGTCGTTCCATCCCAAAACACTGCATCTTCCGGAATTTCCTCTGAAAAATCAGTTTTTATTACGCCAACTCCCATCTTCATCAGGCGCTTTACACGTTCTTTCATGTACTGCACAAGCTCCGGATTGGTAAAGTCAAGTGCTGCTACATGGAATCCATCGCCCTCACCTAATGCAAAAAGATACGGTTCTCCGGCCTGATTTTTTACCAGAAATCCTCTTTGTGCCATATTCTGGTACAGTTTACTATTGCCTGGCACTGCCTTTTCTCCCATCATTCTGAATGGCAGTACATAAGGAAACATCCACAGCGATAAATGTAGTCCACGTTGTCTCAGCTTCTGAATCATTTCTTCCGGTTCCGGGAAGCGTTTTTCGTCAAAGTTTAGCAATTCTCCACTGCCTTCCTCACCTCCCATATTATCGAGCCATCCATCAATATGAATAACATCCACAGACATACCAAATTTTTCCATCTTATCTGCGATGTTCTCTACTTCTGCACGATTCATGTAACTCATCTTGGACATCCAGAAGCCAAAGGCCCACCTCGGTATCATATCAGATCTGCCACTGAGTGCTGTATAATCACGAATAAGTCCTTTATAGTCCTTGTTGCAAATCATATAATAATCCAGGTATGAGTCCTCTGTTTCCATCGTATAGGAAACACCGGAAGTTGCTCCCATATTGAAATGAGTTCTACTGTACGTATTCAGCATTACTGCGTAACCTGCTGAACTTATGAAATAAGGCATCCCTTTGTAAGAGGAGTCCGAATTGGTTGACTGGGCATCCTTTTGCCATATGGTGATTTTCTGACCCCGCTTATTGAATTTTGTAAATTTTTCGCCAAAGCCATAAAATGTTTCGTCACAATGTAGATACATTGTCGTAAACGCATCCGTAACCTTCCCTTCTGCATCTACAGTAAAGCCGGTAGGTATTGCCTTATACTTCTGATCCACATTATAGTCTTTAATCTGTTCGCATGTCAGTTCTGTTCCATCCAGCTCAATGCTCATTTCCCAGGGGCATTTACGAAATTTTAATGTGACTCGGTCTGTTTTTACACTAATAAAATTGTCATCTTCCAGTGTCTTCACTCCTGACATTTCCGAAAAATGAAATACTTCATTCAACCTGCAGATGTTTTCCCCTTCCGGCTGCATATAGAAACGAAAAACATTGTTTTTCTGGAAAGTAACAACAACTTTTGCCCTCTTCCGTCGAAAAGTTTCTGTTTCAAAAATACATCCCGCATCTGTCGGTTCATAGCCAATCATTCTGCCTAAAAAATCTTTCTGTCCCTGATGATTAAAATGACAATATCCCTTTTCAACTGACAATGGATCTCCGTCCATCTGCGGATGATACCCTTGAAGTCCATTATTCTGAATCTGAATCATTAATGCTACCTCCGACTATATTTCTTAATTTTCTCTATTGTATAACACGGAAACTTTCTTCACTATAATTTAAAAAACCCAAATTATAACTTTTGTTACATTTTCACACTCAGTTCTATCTCAGAATAATCATATATGCGGATTATTACAGTACCATCATCCTGTACAACCCATCCTTCTTCAAAATACAATGCAGTCTTTGCCAGGCACTGCTGGTACTCTCTGTGATTAACCGTTATACCAACAGGCTTGTCTTTCAAACCTTTGATAATCAGATAAGTCCATTCTCCAGTTCCCTGACACCGCATATAAAATCCATCTTTTTGCGGAACCATACAATATCCTATCCGATCAGTGCGGTCACGATGCCAGGTTCCCATTCTCTGTGTCTCCGACGGCGTGATCAGCAAAGCTTTTTTGCGGCTGGTTGTCATACTTTCACCCAGATGTAAGCTGCCGTTTAATTCCAGTGGCAGGAAAGTTCCTTCTCTTAAATAAACAGGAATCCTGTCAAGAGGTGCAAAAATCTCCAGCTCTTTCCCACCTTCTATAACATTCGTATTGTCCCAAAAATCTACCCAGTTTCCCTCCGGGAAAATAACATTTCTGTGTTCTCCTTCCGTATGTACAGGTGCCACCAGTAAATCAGGTCCATACATATAGGAGTCCTCGCATCCGATAAGTTCCGGATGGCCTGGAAATTCCATTGCCATTGTCCGCATCATCGGCATACCAGTCTCATGTGCCTGTATTGCCAGTCCATATGAATACGGAAGAATATTCTCACGAAGCCATGCATATCGCTTATATATTTGTACTGTTTCAGGGCTGTATTCCCATGGCTCCCTTGGCTCCGTGCCATGATAGCGCATAATCGGACAAAATACTGCCCATTCTGTCCATCTGAGATATGTCTCCTCATCTGAAAATCCGTCATACCCTGTTACATCCACTCCCCAAAATGGAAGGCCGCTGGCTGCTGCTGTTATTCCTCCATGGAGTGCATATGTCATTCCAAGGAAACTCGTTAAATGGTCTCCACCAAACTGACAGGCAAATGCCTGAGAACCAGGTGCTGCGCCTCTTGTATAAAGGACATGATCTTCTCCATAACGTTCGCAAAACAATTTTCGATAACTTTTGGCATACTCATAGGCATACCCATTATGCATCTGATCCCCACATCTGCCATCATAAAACTGTGCTTCATCTGGTACGAAATCTCCAAAATCAACCATCGTTCCACGAATTCCTGCATCCAGACGTACCTTCCATTGTGCACGCAGTAGATCCATTCCCTTCGGATGTGTAAAATCAATATAAGTAGGAAGTTTCTTATTCCCTTCATGTGGTGCAATCTTATTGATCGGAATATCCTCTGGTTCTATATCTGGAAGATATCCCCTAGCTTCTTCCATTGACATATCTGGATACTGCCAGGAAAATGCACGAATTCCTTTTTTCTCTGCAAAAGCTACAATTTTATATAATTCCTCACTCTTTGGATTCTTAAACCAATGGGCACCTGCCCCCTCTGCATAAATTCCAGAATGAGGAATATCCAGCTCTTCAAACTGTTCCAACACTGCCATCTGCTCTTTGCATACATCGTGAAGAGGACCGTGATACCACCTTCCCGCTCCACCTCCCGCCCATGGCTCAAATACCCATTTGGGCGGAAGAATTGGTCTTCCCGTCAACTGTGTGTAGCCATTCATAGTCTGCTCTGGTCTTCCTCTCCATATAAAGAAGTCCACAACAGGTCCGGAAACATGAAAGCGCAAAAGGTCTGTTGTCTCATTGGCAATATCTGCACGTATACGGTAATGACTGTTGATAAATACAGAATATCCTGAACTGATATGCGCTAACGGTATATTTTTGTAGGACTGATTTCCGATGGATGCCAGACATCCTTCACAGGCATCACGTTGCCATAATGAGCGAATTTTCCCTCTCTGGTTTACTGCATCAAAACATTCTCCAAAACCATAGACCCCATCTTCTCTATTGAGACGTAAATCCCATTCAGCACCTGCAATTTCATCCTTCTTTTCGTAATAAATCTTCAGTTGATCTGACCGAATCTCAAAATCTGTTCCTTCCAGATGAATTTTCCAGAGTAATCCAGGTGTTATTCTTATTTTTCCGTATACACTTTCAGCCACCCAGAAATCTTCCTGCCTGCTCAACTTAAGCTCTTCTTTCTTTGCATCAAAAAACCCTTTTTGAGCTTTATGAAAGCGAAAACCGCCTGCCCCTGCAGCAAGATACAGCTGTTGTCCGTCAGCAAAAGTCATGCAGACTTCCTGGTCTTCCTTACTTACTTTTTCCAGTCTGCCAAATGTTGTCCAGGCATTGCTGCGATTTCCCAGTGTGTGGTCGGTGTACCACCACTCAGTTAATTGTACAAAATATGCTATTGCAATGTCCAATTCTTTACATACAGCATCAATATCCCCTTTGAGGAATGCCTCGTTGCATAGTCTGCGTTCAACCCATGGTTCTCTAAATTCCCACGAGTTTGCTACAGACTGTCCTGTAAAATAGTCCATTCCTTCCAGCGTTAAAACATCCTGCCATCTTTGCAGAAGCCTGATTCTATCTGCCATATTTGCCAGAGTCGTAGCCTCTTTTGTATGGTGTAGTTCCTCTATTTCTCTTCTTTCTTCTTCTGATGGCCATACCAACTTTACAGGGCGCTGCCAGCGTTTTACTCCATCTGGAAGAGTACATAATACTTCTTTTTCAGAAGAAACTCCCTTTTCCCCATTTAAAAATACTTCCAGAAAAGTCAATGGGTCATACTCGAATCGATCTGAAAAATTCACCTGCATATCTAGCGGAAATGGAGTACTGATTTCACTGGTCTGATGTTTTTTTCGATATACCTGAAGTGCAAACTGCTTTTCCGGTCTTCCTCCAAATAGCTGCCACGGCAATGCCAGAAATGCCATCCAGCCATTCTCTATTGTCTTGGTTTTACAAGTATACATATCTTGTGTGATTTCTGTAATCTCAGCCTGATTCTCAATTCTGTCACATCCACCCAGATATCCCTTGTCACCTCCCAGGTAGGTCATCCCTCTTTGTGTAACAGCTTTTGCTACTCCCGTATTTTCGACTGTAAACACACTGAAGTCACGATGTCCAAATATTCCACTCTGTAGTGCAATTTCAACACAGTCCTTCCGTTTCAACCTTATTCTGTCTTTATCCTGAACCAGCTTTTCGCTGTCAGTCCTCTTCTTTTCTTTACATAAAAACAGTACATAAAGAGCTTCCGCATCCCACAAAAAACAACATTCTGTATCTGAAGCTGGTAAAAAGTGTCCACCAGCCCGATAGAACTTGGAAATTTTCACTGCGTTTTCCCAATCGGAAATTTTAACCTCAGGAGATGGTTTTTTCTCCACAGCAGCTCCAAGGTTCATAGATGAAATACCAAATCTTAATTGCTCCATATAGACTTCTCCCTTCTGTGTTCTCTTTATTTCAAGTTTATTGTAAATATCCTCTTTTCGACTATAATTTTCCACTCCAGAAATAGCACTTTTGTGTGCTTCTTATTATCTTCCAAAATTAATAAGAAAAAAAGAAGAGGCATCTCTCAAATGCCTCTTCTTTTCATAATGATAAATCACTCTTCATCATCATAGTAATCTTCATCGTCATCTTCTTCGTCAGCAAAGATATCAGAGTAATCAAATAAAGTAACCTTTGTAATTTCATCCTTTACAATGTCAGGTGCATCTCCCTCTTTCTTCGCCTTCGCTGCAAGCTGCGCCGGTGAATATCTCGGGATTGCCAGCTTCTTAATCTCTACCGGCTCATCATCCTCTTCAGAAGCTTCCTGTACCGCTTTCTTCTTAGACACTGCTTTCCTGGTTTGGGTTGCAGGTTTAGCAGACTTTCTGACCGGCTTACGATCCTCAGCAGTAGCTGCAGCGATTTCTTTCTTCAGAAGCTCATGTGCCTCACTTGTAGCATTCTGTACTGCTCTCTGTGGGCGTTCATCCTCCTCTGTGTCAAAATCATCCTCGTCAATCTCATCAACAAAGCCGCCGGTGCGGATCTTGCATTTCTCTTTCTTGCTGCGTTTGCTCTCAGCCTTGATCTCACGTTCCTCGTCACGGTACTCACGCTCTCTGCGCTTCTCTTCCCGTTTCAGTTCCTTGCGGCTCTTCACATATCCAGGCTCTGTGTCATCCGGGTAATCATCATAGTCATCATCCGGATCTTTCTTCCACAGCTCTGCGATCACATAGAGAATTACCAGGAACAGGACAACAAGTCCCAGAACGATCAGTCCCTCAATGCTCTTGGTAGCCGCCATCAGATAACCGATAAACGGGATCGTAGCAACGATCTTCGGAAGGTAGCTTCCAATTGCTACGTTAATCGGCTCTCCCTGTGAAACAGTAGGGTCCATGGCAGTTCCTGTGCCATTCTCCACATCAGCACTTGCAAGTGTATAACGATATACAGCATTGTCTTCGTCATTTACAAGGATCGGTGTACCCAGAGCTGCTTCTTCTGTTTTAACCGGAATTGCATATGTAACAGATCCCATTGCAAGATTGGACTCGATTGTGGAGTCGTCCCGAATTTCGGTAGTCACTCCGAAGAACGGAGGCACCGCTAATGCAACTACGCAAAGTATGGTGCATATCACAACAAAATGTACAATAAATTTTAGAAATTTAGACATTGGTAACCATCCTCACTTTTTATAGCATCCTTTACTGGTTGCTTAAGTATTGTTCAATACTGCTCATGGCAGCATCTTCATCTTCTCCGTTAGCTGAAAGTGTAATTTCCTCACCAGCATCCAGTCCCAGTGTCATCATGCCCATGATACTCTTGGCATTGACTTTCTTCTTGCCTACTTCAACGTAAATCTCACTGTTGAACTGGCTTGCCACCTGTACAAGCTGTGCAACGGGTCTGGCTTCAAGTCCTGTGGACAGGTGAATGGTGATTGGCTTTTTGATCATAATAACTCCTCCTTGTTTTCCCTCAGATCATCCGCGAGCAGGCTTAGCTTACGAAGTCGATGATTTACTCCGGATTTCCCGACCTGTGGGTTCAACATCAATCCTAATTCTTTAAGTGTTGCTTCCGGATACTGCAGCCGCAATCTTGCGATCTCCTCAAGTCCTTCACTCAGACTCTCCAGGCCCACCTTTTCCTCAAGCAGTCTGATATCTTCGATCTGCTTCACAGCCGCATTAACCGTTTTGTTGATATTTGCAGTCTCACAGTTGACCTTCCGGTTCACAGAATTACGCATTTCCTTCAGGATGCGGATATTCTCCAGATCCATCAGGGCCACATTTGCTTCCATGATAGCCAGCATATCCACAATCTGTGCACCTTCCTTCACATAGAACACATAGGACTTCTTGCGAAGCACGATCTTGGCATCTATGTGAAAGCTCCGGACGATTTCCTGTAACTGCACGCCAATCTCCTGGCTGGGACATACAATCTCAAAATGATATCCCTTCCTTGGATCACTGATGGATCCCGCACAGAGAAAGGCTCCGCGTACAAACGCCCTTTTGCAGCAATCCCGCTGATATACAATGGAATTAGATACGAATGGCATTCCTCCGCTGATTCCCGAAATTTCCAGTTTCAGAGAGTCCAGTATTTCCTTGATCAGAGCCTGATCGGTAACGGAAATACAGGAAAGATTCCCCCTTCTGAAACAGTCGGTCCGGGAATTTGATACATCTATCTCTATATTAAATGTTTTTTGCAATAATGTAAAGCTTTTTCTTGCAAGTGCCTCATTTTCTGTCTGGATACGGAGGAAAAATTTCCCATCTGATCCAGTGCCCAGGCTGCCGCAGAAAGTGAAAATCGCAGCCAGTTCTGCAATCTTACAGTGCCTTCCGGTGCCTATATGCCTGGAAAGTTCTTCTTTCACCATCCCTGAAAAAGACATTTCCAAAACTCCTTTTTATTTTTTCAGCAGACGATCCTTATCCACATCCCTGTGCTCCAGCCGGAAACCGTATTCCCCGTTTCGGGCAATTCTGCTGTACAGCTCTCTTGCAATGGTAACAGAACGATGCTTGCCGCCTGTACATCCAATGGCGATCACAAGACTTGTTTTGCCTTCCTGGGCATACTTGGGAATGAGAAACTCCGTCATATCCTCCAGCTTGTTTGCAAAAATCCTTGCAGTCTCATTGTCCATTACATAATTAAAAACGCTCTCATCCATACCCGTCAGCGGCCGCAGCTCATCCTCGTAATATGGATTTGGAAGAAAACGGACGTCAAACACCAGGTCTGCATCTGCCGGGATTCCGTATTTGAATCCAAAGGACAGCACCGTAACCATCATATTGCAGAACTTTTCGTCATTTACAAAAATCTTCTCGATTTCCTGACGAAGCTCTCTGGTGAGCAGATGAGTGGTATCAATGATGTAGTCCGCTCTTTTCCGAAGAAATTCCATTTTCTGGCGTTCCAGCCGGATCCCGTCATCCACTCTTCCGGAAGCGGCAAGGGGATGACTTCTTCTGGTCTCCTTGTATCTCTTTACAAGCACGGAATCCTCCGCATCCATGAAAAGAATCTCAAAATCATATCCGGCTTCCTTCATGTGATCCAGAACCTGTGCCAGTTCTTCCAGGGAACGGCCACTTCTGGCGTCAATTCCAAGTGCCGCGTTCTGCACGCCTTCCTCATGCACCTCCAGCATCAGTGAAGCAAATTTCTCCACCAATGGAATGGGAAGATTATCCACACAGAAATAATGGGCATCCTCCAGCATTTTCAGCACGGTAGACTTACCAGCACCGGAAACGCCTGTAACTATTACAAATCGCATATCTTATCTCCTGATGGGACAAATTTTTATTTCGTCCTGAAACATAAATTTCCGGCCTGAATTTCTCAGTCAGAATTCTCCAAGAAACTTCACTTCCGGCTCCAGTGTCACGCCAAACTTTTCTCTGACAATCCGCTGTACATCTGCCATCAGCCTGCATACATCTTCTGCGGTGGCATTTCCTGCATTGATCACAAAGCCGCAGTGCTTCTCGGAAACCTGGGCACCGCCTACCTGATATCCCCGAAGTCCGCTGTCCATGATCAGCTTGCCTGCAAAATATCCCTCCGGTCTTTTGAAGGTGCTGCCTGCACTTGGATAGGAAAGGGGCTGCTTGCTGCTTCTCATGCCTGCCAGCTCCTGCATCCGGCTGCGGATTGCTTCCGGATCTCCCTTCGCAAGAGAAAGCACGGCCTCCAGAACAATATAGCCGGCTTCCTTTACAACGCTGGTCCGATATCCCATGTGAAGCTCATCTGCCTGCAAAGTAAGAATCTCACCTTCCGGTGTCAGAACCGTCACTTCCTTCAATACATCCTTCATCTCTCCGCCGTAAGCACCTGCATTCATCACAACAGCACCGCCTAAGGTTCCCGGAATTCCGCCGGCAAACTCAAAACCGGTAAGAGATGCATCTCTTGCCGCTGCCGCAATTCCGGATAAAAGAGCACCCGCCTGGGCATGAATTTCCTCCCCGGAAACCGTAATCTTCCCAAAGCCGCGATACAGCTGTACCACTACGCCGCGGTATCCCTTATCACTTACCAGAAGATTGCTCCCGTTTCCAAGTATAAAATAAGGAGCCTTCTCTTCCCTGCAGATTTTCAGGACTTCTGCGATCTCATCCACTGACTTCGGTACCACGAACAGATCTGCCGGGCCGCCAATGCGAAATGTGGTGTGTCTGCTCATAGACTCCGCTTCCAGAACCTGCTCCTTTTCCAGAACCGTCTGAAAACGCTGTTTTATTTTTTCATTCACAGATTTACATCCTCTATCTTTCTAACTGATTTCATAAGGTTAAGAATAAATTATTCCATCTGTGCAGCAACGTAATTCTTCCCATTGCCGCATCGTTCTATTATACTATCTAACTGCCCAAATGTACAGGAAAAACGTATATTTTTCAACATTCTTTCTATACTAATAAATGTTCCACAGAAAGGAGATATCCATCATGTTTCAGCAGATTTTTCTGGCAGTCATCGGCTTCTGTGCAGGAGTCATTATCGCAGGCGGTGTAGTGGGCCTTCTCATCGGTCTTTCCATTGTGCCAAGATACGCCGGCGTTACCCACACAGGAAAACACATATTATTATATGAAGATATTACGCTGCTCGGAATTGTTTTCGGCAATCTTTTCTTTCTATATCGCTGGCCCATTCCAGGGGGCATGGTGTTTCTTGGCCTTTGCGGACTTTTCTCCGGCATTTTCCTGGGGGGATGGATCATGGCACTGGCCGAAATGGCAGATGTCTTCCCCATCTTTTCCCGAAGGATCAAGCTGACAAACGGGATCCGCCTGGTGGTAATCGCCGTAGCCCTGGGAAAAGCACTAGGCTCTTTGTATTACTTTTATCAAAGATGGTTTCCGTAAACTTTCCTATAATAAATAGGAGGGAACATTCTTGCCCTTTGCAGCTGCGCCGGACTTCTTCGGCGCTTTTTCTTCTCCCTGATCCGGATTTGCTGCCGCTACCGGGCATTCTTCGTTAATTCCCTTGTACCACTTCCGGTAATCCGCAGGGGAGCATCCCATCTCCTTGCGGAAAGTCTCGGAGAAATAGCTTGCTCCAGCGAACCCATTGGCAGATGCAATCTCGCCCATGGAGGCCGTCTTGTCGATCACTGCATCCATGCTGTTCCAGATCCTGCATTTCTGGAGATATTCAAATGGGGTCATGCCCATATGTTTCTTAAAGAACCGGCAGAAATCTCCGGTGCTTACCTGGCATGCCTCCGCCATTCCCGCAAGGGTCAGCTTCTCATTGCAGTTTGAAGCCAGGTATCCGGTCATGCGGTTTAACTTTGTACGCTCACGGATCACTGCATTTTTGCAGGATGGGGCAAGCTGAATGAATTTTTTGTAAAGACTTCCCCACGCAGTGAACATCCAGCTCTTCATGTCCAGCTCATAGGCCAGGTCTCTTCCAGCTGCAGTCTGCGCTGCTGCCAAAAGTGCCTGCAAAAGGATATCCTCATCTGTGTCTTCCTCTTCTGATGGCACGAATCTGCAATACGCAAAAGCCTCTGCCTCTGCCACAGGTGCAAGGTATTTCTCCCGAAGGCTCTCATCTCCTGCCGCCAGATAGCCTGCTGAAACTTCAATTACATAAAACCGACATCTTTCATTCCGGCTGGAGATCAGGCGGTAAGACTGATTCGCGTTGATAAACAACGCTTCCCCTGCCTGTAAGTCTGTTCTCTCCTGGTTTATCTGGCACTGCATTTGTCCCTCTTCGGCCAGAATAAAAGTAAAAAACTCCCCCTTTATACATGGCATATGTCCAAATTCAGGGGAAAGCAGCTCCAGCTGGCGTATCCGGATCTTTTCCTCGGATTCCTCTGTCAGAAGCTGCGCCCCTTTTCCTATATAATATTTTCCCATAAGGCACCTCTTTTCTTTTGTCCATAACAATACTAACATCATATTATAATTCCGCTGAAAAAGAAAGTATATTTTACATCTTTTTTCACATACTAACTGTAAATTCCATAACAATCTTATCCGCAGCAACTTTACATTTCCGTATACACAGGAGGCAGCAATGAATCAAGAACAGCAAAAAGAACAGCAGAAAAAATATGCCGATTATGTAAAAGAGGTCACACCGACTCACAGCCTGCCGCTTAACATGGCAAAAGCCTTTCTCACAGGCGGCCTGATCTGCGTTCTGGGACAGATCATAACAAATTTCGCAAAGTCACAGGGGCTGGATCAGGAGATGGCAGGAACCTGGTGTTCTGTTACCCTGGTTTTCATCAGCGTCATTCTCACCGGATTTAATCTTTATCCCAAAATCGGCAAATTCGGCGGCGCCGGAAGTCTGGTTCCCATCACCGGATTTGCCAACTCCGTGGCAGCACCTGCCATTGAATACAAAGCCGAGGGACAGGTTTTCGGAATCGGCTGCAAGATCTTCACCATTGCAGGGCCGGTTATCCTCTACGGAATCATGAGTTCCTGGGCCGCCGGAGTGATCTACTATATTCTGAAAATCATGGAGGTGATCTCATGAACACACAATCCCCCGCCAGACTTGCCGGCTCCGCCAGCATTGCCTTTCAAACTCCGGTTTATATTTCCAGCTGCGCATCCGTCGTTGGAAAAAAAGAAGGGGAAGGTCCCCTTGGAGATAAATTTGATCTGATCTGCGAAGATCCTATGTTTGGATGCGATACCTGGGAAGCAGCGGAAAGCACCATGCAAAAAGAAGCCGCCTCACTGGCTCTTGGAAAAGCAGGCCTTGCGCCAGGCGATATCCGCATGACCTTTGCCGGAGACCTTCTTGCCCAGACCACAGCTTCTTCCTTTGGCATTGCAGGTATGGGCATTCCTTTTTACGGACTTTTTGGTGCCTGCTCTACCATGGGGGAATCCCTTTCCCTGGGAGCCATGTCCATTGCCGCCGGATATGGAGAGCATATTTTATGCGCCACCTCCAGCCATTTTGCCAGCGCGGAAAAAGAATTCCGCTTTCCTCTGGCTTACGGTAACCAGCGCCCCCTTTCTGCCACCTGGACGGTAACCGGAAGCGGTGCCTGTGTTCTCTCTGGCGCACTGCCCCAGGAAGAAATCCCCCGGAAAACAAAACCTCTTCTCTCGGACAAGGGCTGCGTGCAGATTACCGGTCTTACCACCGGAAAGCTGATCGACTACGGACTTAAGGATTCCCTGAACATGGGCGGCTGCATGGCGCCTGCTGCCTGTGATACCATCTACCGGAATCTGTGTGATTTTGACAGAACACTGGAGGATTACGATGCGATTTTCACAGGCGACCTGGGGGCTGTGGGACAGAAAATTCTGTTTGATCTTCTGATGGAAAAAGGGTACGACATCCAGTCCATTCACCAGGACTGCGGACTTCTGATTTTTGACGGGGAGACACAGGACACGCACTCGGGAGGAAGCGGCTGCGGCTGCAGTGCATCTGTTCTTGCCGCCCACATTTTGCCGGAGCTTGCCAAAGGGACCTGGAAACGGGTGTTATTTGTTCCCACCGGGGCACTGCTCTCCAAAACAAGCTTTAATGAAGGCGATTCCATTCCGGGAATTGCCCATGCAGTGGTGCTGGAACATTGTCCTGTTTAATTCTTAGAAACGGAGGTTACACTATGGATTATTTCAATGCATTCTGGGTAGGCGGGCTGATCTGCGCCCTGGTCCAGATTCTGCTGGATAAAACAAAGCTGATGCCCGGCCGGGTTATGGTACTGCTGGTGTGTACCGGTGCCATCTTAGGAGCTGTGGGCATTTACCAGCCGCTGATCGATTTTGCAGGAGCCGGAGCTTCGGTGCCTCTTCTTGGATTCGGCAATACCCTTTGGAAGGGACTGAAAAAAGCCATCGACCAGGATGGCTTTATCGGACTTTTCACCGGAGGCTTCACTGCCTGCGCAGCCGGAATTTCCGCCGCACTTATTTTTTCCTATCTGGCCAGCTGGGTATTTAAGCCTAAGATGAAAGAATAATACAACTGGAGGTACTTTTCCATGAGCGATACCCTTTACATTCAGACAGAACAAAACGTGGAGGTTCATCACCCCCACGTTTATTTACAGGACATTGCCAAACTCTCCTGCAGCAATGCCAAAATATTAAACCGCCTGCGCGTAATGCCGGTAGCCAATCTGGACCCGGATAAGCCAGGACGCTACGTGATCTGTGCCATGGACTTAATCAAGGACATCCAGCAAAAGGAACCGGACCTGGACATCACCAACATTGGAGAGCCTACCTTCATCATCACTTATCAGAAGGAAGGCAGCGTCAATGTTGTTCTCAGATGGTGCAAGGTGATCTTCGTGTGTCTCGCCACCTTTTTCGGCGCAGGCTTTTCCATTATGACCTTTAACAATGACGTAGATGTCCCGGCGCTTTTTGAGCAGATCTACACTCAGGTCACCGGGCAGGCAACAGACGGCTTTTCTGTTTTGGAGGCTTCTTATTCCATCGGGATTGGGTTTGGCGTTCTGTTCTTCTTCAATCACTTTGGAAAAATGAAACTTACAGATGACCCCACACCTATGCAGGTACAAATGCGCCTTTACGAAGATGACGTAAATACCACCATCATGGAGGACGACTCAAGAAATTCGGAAAATAAATAACTATCTTCACACTTTGCCGGATCACAGAGAACACCATACATTAAAGCAGCTCCCATGATTCTTCATCATGGGAGCCTCTTTTTAACCCTCGTGTCCCTGGGTTTCCATAATATAATCTTTGCCATCCATTGTGATGATCGTGCACACATGCCCTCCGCAAAATGCAGAGCCGAAATGGTAATAGACATCACCGTAGCCTTTTTCGTAGTCATACTGAGGACCTACAAAACGGTATCTTGCAGTAAGTCCCAAGTCTCTGGCTGCATACAGAAGCGCCTGTGCGCCTGCATTGCACATCACGCCATCGGTTGTGTAGGTATAATTGTCATAAATGTATTTCTTTATGGCAGTTAATTTTTCCATCACAGTCATGCCGCTTGTCCAGGCTTTCTGCTCAAGTTCATTCATCCATTTCCGGTATTTTACCACTTTGCTGTCTGCCCCTGTTACGGTTACCTGGCAGGTTCTAAGCAACGTATTTTTGTAATAAACACTTACTGGAAAAGTACCGGCCTGCAGCTGATTGTAAATTTCAACTCTGTGTTCCAGATACATTTCCGGCTCATAAGAAGTCTTTATATAAGCAACCATGTTTTTCCAGTCTGATACATAATAATCAGATTCATATTCGGTTCCATAACCTAAATGCAGATTTGGTGTTGCCGGGGAACAAAGCTGCTGTGCATTTCCATTTGCAATTTTATAGGTAATATCTGTCGGCTTAATTGTACTTTTCGGAATAACTGACAGGCATTCCATATCATCGCCTACTATTGCTGTTTCGGGAAAATAACTCATATCAAAGGTTACGCCATGGGCTGTCACTGTGTTTGCTGACGGAGCCTGGGTTGGAATCGGAGTTGCCGTCGGCTGCGGCGTTGGCGGAACTGTTGGCTTTGCTGCAGGTTTGGCAGGCACTTTTACCGTAATGCCTTTTGCATCATAGGAGCCCCACTTTTTTGAGCAACTGTTGTAGGCTCTGACTGTGTACACATATTGGGTTCCAGCTATTAATGCGGCACTTTTGCTGCTTTTATGCACGTAGCTTCTCAGACTGCCCTTTACGTCGGTAACCCTGGTCCAGTTCTTTGCATTTGCCTTCTTGTAGTAGATTCGGTAGGAAGAGGCATTGGAAGTTTTGTTCCAGGTTACCGTTACCTTATTGTACACATTTGCCTTTACAGAAACCAGCTTCACTTTGCCCGGCACAATGGGAACTGTCACGCCTTTTCCATTTTTATCGTATGTACCCCATTTGCGGCTTGTCTTATTGTAAGCCCTTACCGTGTATACATATTTCTTTCCGCCTGCCAGAGGATTCCTGTTATTAGAAGTATGGGTATAGCTTGTTTTCCCGGAACTCACATCTGCTATTGCTTTCCAGGACCTGGCACCAGACTGCTTATAGTAAATCCGGTACTTCGTAGCATTCGAAGCTTTTTTCCAATTAATGGTTACCTTGTTGTTTCCAGTCATTTTCACACTGGTAATATTCACTTTGCCGGGTGTTTTCACTCCTGCTGCCTGTACAGACACCGCCGGAATTCCCATCAGCAGCACTGCCAGAAGCGCCAAAAACAGTGAGTAAAACGGGCAGGAAGTGACTTTCCTGCAATTTTCCTTCATACATTTTCACCTTCCTTTAATAAAAATCCATTTAACGTCATTTTACACCCATTTGCTCAAATTGCCAATTGCAACAATGTCAGTAATATCAAATAATTTCCACTAACAAAAATATTCTTCAGCTGTAACTCACCATGGCTCTACTATCCGGTAAACTATCTGCTTTCATTTATTACCTCCTGAATATTTCTGTACGGTACCTGGGAAAAAATGTTCCGCAGTTCGTCTGCCATATCAAGTGCCATGGCAATTTTAGTCAGAGCCAGCAGGGAAATCTGTCCGCTGGTTTCAAAACGTTTTATGGAACCGTAGCTTACACCGCTTAAATCAGCCAGCTTCTGCTGGGAAATCTTGCGGCGTTTTCGTATTTTGCGCACTCGCAGTGCCAAATTTTTATCAAGTTCCTCAGCTGTTTCCCATATAAGCGCTTCCATCTTTTCTCTCCTTTTACAGATAATATTTTATCTATAAAAAAATCATACCACACAATGCGTGTAACGGCAACGAAAATGTCTACCCACCATTGCCAAATCCCACTAAAGATGGTACTATATTCCTATGTGATTGCTCCCTGTGAACATTTTTGCACAGGGAGCTTATTTTACCAGATGAGGAGGTACATAATGAACGATTACAGAATGGGAACAAAATGTGTGCAGGCAGGTTATAAGCCTGGAAATGGGGAGCCGAGACAGATTCCGATCATTCAGTCAACAACATTTAAATACGATACCAGCGAGGACATGGGCAAGCTGTTTGACCTTGAGGCAGAAGGATATTTTTATTCCCGCCTTCAGAATCCAACCAATGACCATGTAGCAGCCAAAATTGCAGCCATGGAAGGCGGCACAGCGGCTATGCTTACTTCTTCCGGACAAGCCGCTAACTTCATGGCTCTGTTTAATATCTGCGAATGCGGAGACCACATTGTGGCCTCTTCCTCCATTTACGGCGGAACCTTCAACCTGATTTCCGTCACTATGGCAAAGATGGGAATCACAGCAACCTTCGTTTCCCCAGACGCTACAGAAGAAGAATTAAACGCGGCATTCAAGCCGAACACCAAAGTCATGTTTGGAGAAACCATTGCCAACCCGGCACTGACAGTCCTGGATATTGAACTGTTTGCAAAGGTTGCTCATGCGCATGGGGTTCCCCTTGTAGTAGACAATACATTCCCCACACCAGTAAACTGCCGCCCGTTTGAGTGGGGTGCTGATATTGTTACCCACTCTACCACCAAGTATATGGACGGCCACGGTGCAGCACTTGGCGGTGCCATTGTAGACAGCGGTAATTTCGACTGGATGGCTCATGCTGACAAATATCCGGGACTTTGCACTCCGGATGAAAGCTATCACGGAATCACCTATGCTGAGAAATTTGGCAAAGAGGGCGCATTCATTACCAAATGTACTGCACAGCTGATGCGTGATTTTGGTTCTATGCAATCTCCCAATAATGCCTTTATCCTGAATCTTGGACTGGAGTCCTTACATGTCCGCATGCCGAAGCATGTAGAAAACGGCCAGGCCGTTGCAGAATTCCTGGAGAAGCATCCGAAGGTTGCCTATGTGAATTACCCGGGTCTTCCTTCCAACAAGTATTATGAAAGAGCTCAGAAATATCTGCCAAACGGCGGATGCGGCGTTGTTTCATTTGGCTTAAAGGGCGGACGCGAAGCAGCTTCCACTTTCATGCAGAACTTAAAGCTTGGTGCCATTGAGACACATGTCGCAGACGCAAGAACCTGCTGCCTGAACCCAGCCACCTCCACCCACAGACAGATGACCGACGAGCAGCTCATCGAAGCCGGCGTACCAGCCGAACTGATCCGCATCAGCCTTGGTCTTGAGGACAAAGAGGATTTGATTGCTGATATTTCAAATGCACTGGATGCAATTAAATAACTTTTCCATATACCAAAGGGCGGCCGGATTATTCCCGCCGCCCTTTTTTATGAAATCCCTATTTACATTTCCTTTTCCCAAAACGAAATTGCCTCGTCCATCCAGCCGTCTGCGTCTGTTCCGGCTCCGGTGCCGAAGCCGTGATATGCATGGTCGTAGGCGCGCACTTCAATGTCTTTGTCCAGATTCTTCATGATATCAATCGTCTTTTCGATATCCTTCACATTCTGTTCTCCAATAACCTTATCCTCTTTTACATAAGCAAAGAAGGTCGGCGGCTGTGTTCCATAGCATCCTGCAAAGTCCTCATCATACCAGCCAGAATATGCAAGCATTGCCGCTGCAGGAGACGGAAGCCCATACCTTTGGTAGCCATACTCATTATCCAGGCCCCATAGCTGCGAAAGCCTTCCGCCTGCCGAAAATCCCCAGACAGAATAATTCTCAGAAGACACCTGGAACTTATCCGCATGATCCAGAATATATCCCATTGCTTTTCCAAAATCCTGATTTGCAATCGCTTCCTGGCTTTTGATCAGCTCGTTCGTGGTTGTCTGTCCGGTTGCTACCCTGTATTGAAGAATAAATACATTATATCCTTCTTCATGAAGCTTTTGTGCCACCGGAAATCCCTCCCCAAAAGAACATACAGCAGTAAAGCCGCCGCCTGGTACCACAAAAGCAAAAGGTGCATTTTTTTCTCCGGGAATAAAAAATAATCCGCAAGCTTCAAGGGTCTGATCCTCTTTCATTTCTGCTTCAGAATAATAGCGGTAAAACACCTGCTGCTGATTTTCGCATACGTCTAGCATGAAATTAAACCCATTTATGATAGCTTTCGTATTATAGTGATTCATGTCACATACACTCCGAAGTGTCTGATACGGCATTACAAGACTGTTCCAACGATCCTTCCAGGGAATAATAAAATCAGAAAAATCAGAAAATGCCGGATGCTTTACAATATGTCCGAAAGAATTTTTCTCATTTATATATGCATACGTCTGGCTTCCATCTTTTGCAGTCTGATAGTAGCTGCCGTCTCTTCCGATAAAATAATTTCCTGCCGCAGCCAGTCCCCCAAGTACAATCACGCTTACTGTTATTTTCACAATTTTTCCAGCTTTCATAATACTTTTCCCTCTCAAGAATGTTGCTCTTCCTTTAATTTCTTCTCCACTGTAAAGAAAAAAATCAGAATTGCACATATAAAATAAGCCGCTGTCTCTGCTCCAATGTAGCTTACAGATATTACACTTCTCACGCCTGTATTCTGTGCTGCCGCCCCCATTGCAATATCAGCAGTCTGATCATATCCTGCCCAGTTAAGCAAAGCACTGAAAACCGCATTGCAAACAGGGGTTCCCGCAACTGCGATCGAGCTGTAAATCGACATGGTAAATCCATCTGTTCTGATAGAGTTTTTCTTCTCTATGTAATCTATAACATCAGATAACATTGCAAGAATCATATAGCATACCGGAGAGGAGCCAAGGCATTTTAAAGCCACGCCAACTGCCACCGGTATCATCTGATCTTTCCCAAGCAGTGCAATAACTCCGCCAATACCGCCAAATATCATTCCCGCCGCACAAACATTTCTTTTTCCAAACTTATTGCAAAGAGGAATCACAACTACTGCCGCCATAGCCATTGGAACAGCTCCCATAATACTTAAAATTGACTGAGAAGCCCCCCACGCATCCGCTGTGCCCAAAAATGTATTATCAAGCACCCATTTACAAAAATAAGACATGGAACCATTTTTCATAGCTCCACTCCACTGAAACAGCAGATAGAACACCATGACAAGCCACCACATTTTCTCCCCTGCAGCTGCTTTTATCTGTTTTTTCACAGATATCCTCTCTTTTTCCAAATCAGAATCTTTTGCTGTTTTAAAAAGTTCTTCAGTCACTCTCTCCCGTGTATAACAATACTGCAGATAAATTGTAAATGCAGAGAAAACAGCAACTACAGCCATTGTACAGAACCATTTATACTGATTTTCTTTTAATGAAAAAGACACAAGCATTGGAAATACCATGGAACCAATTCCCATTGCGCCAAGGCCTGCAATATTTCCAGCAGCTGCAAGTGTTCCCCTTTTCTGGCTGTTCCTTGTTGATACCGAAACCAGCACAGAATTCGCCGTACTGTAAATCGGATATGCCACACTGTAAAACAGATTATACGCAACTGCAATCCATATATATTTCATCGTCCCTTGAAATGGTACTACAAACATTAAAACAGAAGATACAGATATCGTGAATGCAGAAAGCAGGATCCACGGTCTTGCTTTCCCTGCCATACACTTCGTTCTCTCGATCAATTGGCCTACGATCAGATTTGCTGCGATAATAAAAATTGTAGACACCAGCTGCAATCCTGTCAGAAAACCAAGATTTAACCTTAATACATCTGTAAAGTAGTTCTGCAAAATACTGGTAAAAATTCCAGAAGACAGAACAGCTCCAAATGGTCCGATAAAATACCCTAATAAAATCTCCGGCATATTGACTTCTTCTCCGGTAATTTTGGATTGCGGAAGTTTACTGTCTTCAAAATTCTTATTCAAAATTTTAGCCATTTTTCAACCTCATTTTCTTGCAATAGCAGACCAGAGCATTTTCCCCAATCCAGTTAAAAGATGTCCATTCACGATTTTGACAAATCCATCCACCATTCCACTTGTAAAAATTCCATGAGTTGTATTGATCAGGCCTCTAAAAGGCATATTATAGAAAAATAATATATCCAGATTTGCTTCCCCCTTCTTTTCACTTTTTTTCATCATTTTATCAAGTATCCTATAAATGATTCTTCCAACTGTTCCCTTTGCATAATACAGCTGACAAAAAGCATCATTTTTTTCTAATTCACCATTCCATGCTCCATCTGGAATTTTATATCCAAGAAGTTTTTCATATGAATCATCTGAAACCTGCTCTACATGTCCTGTTTCGTACTCGCTAAGATGAACTTTGTATGGATTTTTGGCTCCTGTTCCTTTTTGATAAACATTTTCCTGTAAAACACATTCTCTGGAATTTTTCGCTATCAGAATTTTATAGTTTCCTTCTTCAATTTCCCATTCTCCTGTTTGTACATTAAAATATGCAAATGTCCTTTCTTCAAATGGAATCTCAATTCTTCCAGTCTCTCCTGGCTTAAGAAATACTTTAGAAAATCCTTTCAGTTCATGCGCAGGCCTGAAAACTTCCGGGGCTTCTTTCTCAATATAGAGTTGAGCAATTTCAGCGCCAGCAAAATTTCCCGTATTGGTAATACAAAAGCTTACTCCTTTTTCTGATACGCTTAAATCCGAATATGTAAAATCCGTGTAACTCAATCCGTATCCAAATGGAAAAAGAACCTCTTTTTTCACTGTATCATAGTAACGGTATCCAACGTATAAACCTTCCCTGTACTCGCTGTTTCTCTCTTTTCCCGGATAATAGGCATACGCCGGAGTATCTTCATAACAAATCGGGTAGGTTTCATTTAATTTTCCAGACGGATTTGTTTTTCCTGTAATCACATCCAACATTGCAGACGCGCCTGCCTGTCCGCCAAGGTAGCCGTGCACAACTGCTTTTACTTTTCGGATCCATGGCATTTCCACCACACTTCCGGCAGATACGATCACAACCGTTTCCGTATTCATTCCAGTAACTGCATTTATAAGTTCCAGCTGGTTTTGCGGCATTTTCATATGAACACGATCCATTCCTTCTGACTCACTTGCCTCGTCAAGCCCAACAAACAGTAATACTGTATCTGCCTCTGCTGCTGCCTTTTTTGCACACTCAAGCAGCCTGTGATCTGTCTTTTGGTTTCTGTGATATCCTGGTTCATATATTACTTTTTTAAAGGAATATCCATCTATAATGTCCATGATATTCTCTACTTTTGTTGGATTCACAAGAGAAGAGCCTGCGCCCTGATATCTTGCCTTCTCTGCAAACTCTCCTATTACCGCTACTGTTTTATTTTCGGACAAAGGTAAAATATTATCCTGATTTTTCAGAAGTACAATGCTTTGGGCAGCTGCTTTTCTTGCAAGCTTATAATGCTCTTCC
Organism: Ruminococcus sp. AF31-8BH; assembly: GCF_003460605.1. GTDB lineage: Bacteria > Bacillota > Clostridia > Lachnospirales > Lachnospiraceae > Blautia_A > Blautia_A acetigignens. The sequence goes on along the minus strand of NZ_QTVN01000007.1, from coordinate 117,866 downwards.
GCATCAAAACTCTTTTTCCCCATTTCGACTAACTGATGAACCGGAAGCATTGTTGTCAAAATTTCATCAATACGTTTGTCCAGTATCTTTTCATCCAGTCTGCCTTTTTGCACAGCTCTTACCAGTTCTTTCGCTGTTGTTCCGGAATTTCCTGGCATTTCAAGATTACTTCCGCATCTTACGCCCTCTGTATGGTCGTTGCTTGCCCCCCAGTCAGATACCACAATTCCATGAAATCCGAATGTATCTCTTAATAATTTCTGCAATAAATCTTGGTTTTCGTTTGCATATACGCCATTTATCTGATTGTAAGAAGACATGATTGCCTTTGGGGCAGCTTTCTTCACTGTTGTCTCAAAAGCCGCTGTATATATTTCACGCAAAGTTCTTTCATCTACTACTGAATTATTTGACATTCTTCGAAGTTCCTGACTGTTAACGGCGAAATGCTTTGGGCATGCAGCCGGGCCTTTGCTCTGAATTCCTTTTACATAAGCAGCTCCCAGTTCACCTGCAAGATACGGGTCTTCACTAAAATATTCAAAATTTCTGCCGCAAAGCGGACTTCTCTTTATATTCATTCCAGGTCCCAGAATCATGTCTACTCCAAAAGAGACTGCTTCCTCTCCCAATGCTGACGCAACTTCCTCAGCCAGCTCTGGATCCCAGCTATTTGCAATTGTTGCAGCTGTTGGAAAACAAGTTGCAGCTTTACTTTTATTAATTCCCAGCCAGTCCCCCTGTCCTTCCTGGGTTCTCATACCATGAGGACCATCTGACAGAAAAAAAGCTGGTATCCCATATGCCTCAAAATCATATGTTTTCCACATTCCCTTTCCACTTAACAGCAATGCCTTCTCTTTTAGTGTCATTTTATTTATAATATTTTTATTTTTTAATTCCACCTTATATCTCATCCTTTACCATAACATATCCAGATACAAAAGGCCTGGCAAAGATAAAACTGTATTATCATTGCCAGGTCTTTTTCGTCATTAAGCATTACCGGCTGCGTTCTCCCCGGTAATGTTTAAATTTCATTTTCCTCTACAATCCCGGTAAAACCTGCCGCAACATTTAAAATCATTGCAATTGCCACTACAGCCGCATAGATCACATACGACCGGATCTGGCTGAACTGATATAATCCGGAAACTACAAGTCCAAATGCATCCAGCATAATACTGCAGCTGATAATAGCAGTAAGTGCAGTTACCACAGCATTAACAGGTCCAGCCCAGTTGAGAAGTTCTTTTGCGCCAGTCATTTTCATTCCGGCTAATACCAGTACAGCTACTATTGCCGGAATTACCGATAATCCATATACCATTCCCAACTGACTGAGAACTGTACGATAAATCAGCATACTCACCAGAGAAAGAACTGCTGCCGCCATGACCAGATAAAATCCAATCTTTTTTTCACCTGTTGTTTTTTTCATTCTGACTTCCTCCTTCTTATGCTTTCTTTAACTTTTTCGCATACACTACAATAAATAACAATGTCAGTAATGCCAGGAATGCGTCCACACCATAGAATGCTATCTGCCACCATGGAGTTACAGATTCCATTACACTTGTATTTGTAATTCCATTCATTGCATTGGATTTCACAAGATTATAAAGCCAGTATTTGATGTTCTGCTTTAAAGCTTCCTGGAAAGCTGTATCTTTTGCAATCTCTGCTTTTACATCTTCCATCAGTCCAATTTCAGAACTTGAATATGCAGAAGAGGTAAGTGCCATACCGCCGCCATTAAATACAATATCTCTCCAGTTCATATAGTCGGCACCATTGATCATATCTGTCACATAAGCGCCAGTAAAGCCCCATTCAGTTCTTGTAATTTGCTCCAAAAGACTCTTCTTGGCACCAGAATAATCAACTCCCATACGATTAAAGGCTGTCATAGCACCTCCGGCAATATTCTCTGCCATTGCTCCCTGGAAGCCTCTGAGTTCATTTTCCCTTGCAGCCTGCTCCGTAAAGAACACAGACATTCCGGAACGGTTCGTTTCCTGATGATTATAGGCAAAATGCTTTACTGCTGCCACAAGCCCCTTTGACTGGGCACCCTTACAGATTGCTTTTCCAAGAATATTGGTAAGCATGGAATCCTCGGAATAGTACTCAAAGTTTCTTGCACAATATACTGCTCTGTGAAGGTTTAATCCTGGTGCATTGATAACACTGATGTTAGACCATAATCCATCTTCGCCCAGCAGTTCTCCCTCGCGTTCCAGAAGATCTGTGTTAAATGTCGCAGCTACCACTACCTCTGTTGGGAAACTTACCATGGAAGTATCTGCATTTTCATCATCCTCTGCTACATAAGTAGGCTCATCTGATAAATCCTTTGACCATCTTGCACTATATCCTGCTACCTGATCATAAGAGAAACCAATCGGTCCATCCTGTTCATATGTTCTCGGAAGAAATACGGAATCAATATTTTCAATGTCGTCACCGCCATACTCAATGAACTGAATGGCCTCGTCCAAAGACATCTGCTCAATAAGCTGATCCCACATAGGATCATTAATATCAATCGCACCGGAATAATTTCCATTTTCATCGATAATCATCATATCAATTAATTTCAGCCCGTTATCTTTATCCCAGGTTGTTCCTGAACCATTTTCCGTAAGTTCTGTTCTGCTGTTTCTAAGACCTTCCATCATCTCTTCTGTTGGAGTAATGCTTGTAACAGCGGTCCAGCCCTTGCGCCAGTCTGTTCTGGTTGTATATTCTACTGTGTCTTCAATGACTTTATTAATGTCACAATCCTGTAATGCATTCTGTACATTTGCAGAATATGTTTCCATATCTTTTGCTGCCAGATTCCATATCTGTACATTATCCGCATTGATCACAGCATCATCATTTACAGATACAAGCCCTTCCTCGGATCCTGTTTTCTTCGCAAGAACATTATTCAGTGCTTCATGGGCGCCATTTCCAAGAGCAAAATAATAGTCACCTTCATCCAGAACCCATGCACCAGCTGTTCCATCTGCTTTCACTGCGGTTTCGTCATAGCTCGCAAAATATGCAGGATTGATTTCAATTTCCACTGTTTCAGACTCTCCTGGTTCCAGAATCTGTGTTTTGGAAATTCCTGCCAGCTGAATTGCAGATTTTTCTACTCCTCCTTCTGTATAAGGAGCCTGTACATAAAGCTGTACTGCGTCTTTTCCAGCAGTATCCCCGGTATTGGTAACGGTTACAGTGGCTTTTCCCACACTTCCTGTCTGTACTTCTACTTTTTCCAGTTTCTGTTCAAAAGTAGTATAAGAAAGACCATAGCCAAACGGATAACTTACTTCATCTGCATAATTCCATGCCTCTCCTGTGGAGGAACCTTCTGTGGTATCTGCATTTCCCTTTCCGAGAACACAATCTTCATAACGTGTTTCGTAATATTTGTATCCGTTATAAATTCCTTCTGACTCTACTTCAAACCAGTCTGCTTTATCGGTCTCGGTAAGTCCATCCTTTTCCCCGGAAACAGAACTGTTCGAATAAGTATAAATTCCAAAATTTACCATGGATGGAGCGGACAGAGAATTCACTGCATATGTATCGGAAATATGTCCGGAGGGATTCGCATCTCCGCAAAGTATATCTGCCACGCCAAGAAATCCATACATTCCAGGCAAACCGGTCCAAAGAATGGAATCAATCTCATCATCTTCCTTTAACTCTTCAATTTCAATGGGGTTATCTGAATTAATCAGCACAATGACTTTTGTACTGTGTTCCTTCGCAAGAGCGATCATCTGCCGCTCATAGTCGGATAACGCCAATGGCCGTTCAAAACTGTCGCCAGATGTTGTATTTACCATATTTGGTTCATAATCAGCTGCTTCTGAACTGTCTCGTGAAATTACAACAACAGCAGCCGTATCATCTGCACTTTTTAACAGTTCATCTGAATACTCACTTGCCGGAATCTCACCAATTGGATAATCTGTATTTACTTCATACATAGGACCAAATCCTGGTGTCAGACTATGTCCCGGCTGACCGAATCCGCCCATTCTCATATACTGTGCAGCTGTATCGCTTGAATAAAAATCAACCATATCCTGATTTACATCAAATTCTTTTTCTGCCAGAGCTTCTTCCAGTCCATAAAAGACTGCATCGTCCGGACCTGCAACAGAGGAACCAATTTCGCCTCCCAGAGTTGGCACATGGGAATTCATTCCCCACAATGTTACTTTTTCACTTGCTTTGTTAATGGGCAGCGCAGCATTGATATTTTTAAAAAGAACACTGCCCTCTTCACTGATTTCTTCGGCAAACTGTTTTTTTGCATCAATCAGATCCTGAACAGAAGAAAATTCCGAATCAAAATAAATGGAATCGCCCGTTCCATCTCCTTTTTCAACCAGCTTAAAACTGGATGTTCCAAGTTTTGAATTGATAAAATCCGCACGTGTGGATGCAACTGCTGTTGCGGCACCGCTTATTGCCAGAAGGGTAGCCGATAAGCCAGCCAGTCCGCGCATCACATTTTTCTGTTTCATAGATGAATCCTCCTTTTTCTTGTGTAAGCGGATTATATCACCTCAGAACCTGTTATATATTTTTTTGACGTAAACCATCTTTTTTTAGCGTAATCTAACATTCTATTCAATTACATTTTATTTCTCTCTATTTTTATTGTGCATTATGCGCATTTTTCTTTTTATATTTTATGCAATTTTACCATTATATTTCATCCATGCTTTCCGGTATTGGAATCAGAATACGAAGCTCGAACCAGCCATCCTTTGCTGATACGGTCAGAGACCCTTTGTATTTTTCTGCAATTTCTTTCATACTTTTCACTCCAAAGCCATGGTATCGCCGATCCTCCTTGGTGGTAACCGGCAATTGGTTTTTCATTTTCAGTTCTCCCTGAAAACTGTTTTCTATCTTAATTCTTAGAAAACCTTTTTCCCTGGAAACCATTACATGAATCAGTCTTTTCTCTGGATTTTCTATCTTTTCTGTGCTTGTAATCGCATTATCCAGAGCATTTCCAAATAATGAGCATATATCCATGGAATTTAAAAAGTTCAGGGCTTTTCCATCCGCAACGCAGGTGATCTGAATATTTTTCTCCTGGCAAAGAAGACTTTTGGTCGTAAGGATTGTATCCAGAATATTGTTCCCGGTTTTATTCTCAGCTTCATACTGCTGAATCTCTCTTTCCATTCCGCTTAAATAGGCAAGCTTGTCTTCTTCAGAAATTTCTCTTTTCAGAAATTCGATCTGATGCTTCAAATCGTGATACTTCTGATTGATCAAATCCACACTGGTTCTGGATATCTGGTAATTTGCAAACTGCATTCTGTTCAATGCTGCCATCTGTGCCATTTCCATTTTTTCATGGGACTCTTTTAAAATAATATGATATGCTGTAAGAATGCTGACTCCTGCAAGATCTACGATTGTCCTGATAATATAAATGTCGCTTGGAATTCTGCTGGAAAACGGTGTACTGGAGCTCACATAGCTTAAATTACTTGCAGCAATCATACAGATACACATTACTGCCGAAAGAATCACTTCCCTTTTTTCTATGTGAATATGTTTCTGATCACGATTTATCCTTTTTTCTGCCAGAAGAACAATCACGAACAACACAGCTACTGTTCCCACTGTAATCAGACATTGAATGGCAGCGGAGTAGGAAACTCTTCGATTCTCAAATACATAACATACAAGCTGCCATCCAAGTGCCCCTGCAAGTTCTCCGAATGTATATGCGCGCACTGCATAGTAAATTACATTCCGGCGGTTCATATCGCATACTGCATAGATCATAAGAGCAGTAAACATAAATGCTATCATAATACTTGGAATGAACAGGACTGTTGATATATCTCTGGTAAAAAAATTATAGACCAGATACATTAACCCCAAAATCAGCAGTTCCGCATATGCCCATATATTTTTGCGCCTTCTTGGATTAAAAGCCGTATAAATGATTACTCCCAGAAAATTTGCCAGCACATAAGTAAAGCCTGGCGTTTTTGATAAATCGTACTCAAAAAAATAATTATAAATGTTTTGATACATCCACAGTGTCTCCTATTATTTTGATATTTCATTCAGATAATTATTAATAGCGTCCATCAACTGCTTCCGCCTTGGCCTGGTAACTGCAACTACATATTTTCCCAGAAGCACATCATTATTCTGGACACGTTCCACGTAAGCCAGATTGATCAGATAGCATTTGTTGCAGCGGAAAAAATGGAAATCCTTCAGAAGCTCTTCTGCCTCTTTCATCGATCCACGCGTCACGTATTTTTCACTTATCGTGTAATAAATCAGGTCATGATCCATTACTTCCACATATACCAGCTCCCGGATGTCAATGCGCTGAATTCCGTTTTTGATAGGAATGGTAGTGTACTGGCGGTTTCTGGCAGCCATCCGCTCCATAGCCTGCAGCAGAGTTCTGGAAAAAGCATAATAAGTGATAGGCTTCAAAATGTAGTCAAATGCCTGCACCTTATAACCATCCATCACATACTGTGGCATATTGGTAATGAAAATAATGACTACTTCATGGTCCAGCTTCCGGATTTCCTCTGCGGCTTCCATTCCGTTCACAAAGCTCATCTCAATATCCATTAGAATAATGTCATAGTCCGCCCTGTAATTCTCCAGAATCCCATCCCCATCTTCAAATTCCCTGATCTGAAAGCTCTCCCCCATCTGTGCTTCCATCTGCTTCAGATAATCTCTATACTGGCTGCGATATTCCTTATCATCTTCTACAATTGCAATTGTAATCATATGGTTACTTCCTACTTTCCTCTGCTTTTCCTCTCTAACAGTAAAATTCAAACATTTATTTTCTGATGTTTTACAGAACCAAAGCTTATGCTGCTTCATTTTCAAATGGGCCGTCTTTTTCGACAGCCCATTGCTTTTTCCATCCTCTCACCAAATTTTAAATTGATGGAATCACATCCCATATTCTTTATATAATTTTCTTCTGATTTCTGCATTCGTAACAACTGACTGAATTTCGTCATTTCTTCCGTCCAGTATCAAATGATTAATCAGAATGCTTAAACGTTCCTCGCCCTCTGCTTTTCCGATTTCTTTTCCAACTACCTGCCCTTCTGCACGAAGCCTTTCTGTTTCCAGTTCAAGAACTTTTCCACCCATAACCTCACCAATTCCTTTCCTGACCACATCCTCATTCCAGTTCTTCTTATTATAGCCTTTTCCATTCTAATTCTCAATCTATTATTTTTTCTGTAAAGCGCCAACATCCCTTCTTGCATTTCCCAACAAGGTATGTTACAATTTACCCGGTTAACGGAATGCAGTGTCAGGGGGAGCGCCCTGGTGTTGCGGTCAGACTTTTTGATGACGAAAAACTGGTGCAGTGAACACGAAGTATCTGCCGCATTGACGCAGGATGATTTTCTCATATGCAAGACGGAGGAATGAGGCGTAGCGGTGGCTACGCCGATTGACGACAACGCAGCATATGAAAAATCAGGCAAGTCAATGTGGCGGTTACTTCGTGTTCGCTACACCAGATTGCGAGGGAGCCCGTAGGTCCGGGTTGAGAGGATCCCGTCAGGATCGACCGAAACCTGTTCACCTGAAATTACAGGTGGATTGTCAGCGTCTGCTCGAAAGTCATTTTCGGTACATGCTGAGAGGCATGTATTTTTTTTATTTCTTTCAGCAGAAATATATCACCCAATAAGGGCATGGAGGTATTTCATTATGAAGAAACACATTGTATCCGCACTTTCCATGGCATTGTGCCTGGGACTTACCGCAGGAAGCGCAGTCACTGTATTTGCAGATGACACAAAGACTATCGACTCTTTGAAAATCGCATTTTCTCCCTATGCGGATTCCGACACCATCACAACAGCCACAGAACCCCTTGAGGACTTACTGAAGGAAACCCTTCTCACCAAGGGCTATGATGTAGAAAATGTGGACATGACAGTTGGCACAAGCTACACCGCTGTGGGACAGGCATTAAGCGCAGGCAGTGCAGATATCGGCTTTATTTCAGGCGGCAACTATGTACTGTTTTCTGATGACTGCGACGTTCTTCTTACCGCACTTCGCTACGCCATCAACAAGGATTCCGACGATCCCAAAGACTGGAACGACGGCACCATTGAGGAAAATACAGACGAAATGTCTACCTACTACCGTTCCATCATTCTCGCCGGACCAAGTGAAAAAGGCCAGGCTCTGCTGGAAAAAGTAAACAATGGCGAGGAGCTCACCTGGGATGATTTAAATGATGCCACATGGGCAGTGATGGGACCGACCTCTGCTTCCGGCTACATTTACCCAAGCTTATGGCTGAATGAGAAATATGGAAAAGGCATCAGCGATCTTGCAAATGCTGTGGAGTCTGATTCCTACACCACTTCTCTTGCACGTCTTGCTTCCGGACAGGCAGATGTTATGGTTTCCTACGGACACATCCGCACCAAATATGCTCCAGAATGGCAGGAAACCTTCGGCGGCACCGATGAAATGGTGAATCAGACGGGCGTAATCGGCGTTACGGACAAGATTTATAACGATATGATCGCATACAGCAAAACCTCTGATGTAATGCAGGATGAGGATTTCCGCCAGGCACTTGGGGATTCTTTCATTGAGATTGCAAACACAGACGAGGGAAAAGATATTATCAGCGTATTCAGCCAGGTTGGCTATGAGTGGGGCGATGACGCGAACTATGACGGAGAGCGTGAGGCCCAGGAGCTGCTGAAATCTATGGAATAATAAATAGAATTTTTTGAAAATCATAACTGCCGGGTCAGAGCCTTTCAGTGCGTTTGCCTCGGCAGTCATTTTTGTTATAAAATGAGGTCATTTTCATTTATGAATTTACAAATTCAGCATGTAAAAAAGGAATTTAATCATACAATGGCACTTGCAGATGTAACTTTCGCAGTCTCACAGGGGGAATTTGTCTCTGTGATCGGACCTTCCGGGGCAGGTAAAACCACTTTGTTCCGTATTTTAAACGGAATGCTCCCCTGCACCAGCGGACAGATTCTTCTGGATGGAATCCCCTTCCAATCTCTGCACGGCAGGCAAAAGCGCCGCCTTCAAACATCCATTGCTACCATTTATCAGGATTTTTGTCTTGTGGAGAATTCCACCTGCCTGGAAAATGTGCTCACCGCCAGCCTTCCGGACCTTGGATTTTTCTCCGGTGTGCTGGGGCTTTATGGAAAAAATCGCGAAGCGGAAGCTCTGCAGCTTCTGGACCGGGTAGGACTTCTTGACAAGGCAGAGGAGCCAGTGAAAAACCTTTCCGGCGGTCAGAAACAGCGTGCTGCCATTGCAAGAGCCCTGATGCGTCACCCAGGTATTTTGCTGGCAGATGAACCGGTCGCTTCTCTGGACCCTGTGACTGGGCGGCAGATTCTTGAGCTCCTGAGAAGCATTCATGAGACAGAAGGTGTGACCATTCTGATGAACAGTCATAATCTGGAATTTTCCAGGGAGTTTTCCCAGCGGCTTATTGGGCTTAAGAATGGGAAAGTTGTATTTGATGGGAAAGCAACAGAGCTGACTGAGGAAATTACAGAAAAGATCTACACCAACCCTGAAAACACAGTCAGGAAAAATGAGGTGTGATCCATGAACAAACGCAGCATTATAAACAATGCCAAAAGATGGGCGGTTCCAATAAGCTTCCTCTTTCTGTTTTTCCTGGCTGCCAGGTTTACTGGCTGTGACCTCGCTGCCTTCTGGAAGCGCAGGAGCCATCTTACCGATCTTGTGGCAGACATGATCCCACCAGATTTTTCCTATATCCGAAAAATCCTTCTGCCCCTTTTTTATACCATACAGATGTCTGTGACTGGTACCGTACTGGGAGCGTTTTTCGCCATTGCGGCTGCTCCCTTTGCCGCGGCAAACCTGAAATTTCCGGCAGCTTTACGGCGGATTCTCCGAATCCTTATTCAGGTTCTCCGTTCATTTCCAGCCCTGATTCTGGCGCTGACTGCCACTTTTTTGTTCGGGCTTGGAACCTTTGCCGGTACTTTTGCAATTACCTTGTATACCTTTGCCATTATGACAAAGCTGACTTATGAGGACATCAGCGCAGCTGATCCAAAGCCTTACCTGGCCCTTTGCTCCATGGGAGTTTCCCGTTTCCAGGCATATGTGCATGCTGTTATTCCGGACATTGCCCCTGGATTTCTCACCAATGCACTTTATCTCCTTGAGGCCAATGTGCGCCACAGCTCCATCCTTGGATATGTGGGTGCCGGTGGAATCGGTCTGCTGCTTAATGAGAAAATCTCCTGGCTGGAATTCGACAAGGTTGGCATGATTCTCCTCATGCTGTTCCTTACCGTGTGCGCGATTGAATATTTCAGCCGTTATCTGGCTTCGCTGGTTCGCGGAGAACGAAGGATAAAAAAAGAACATGCCAGACTGCTGGTTCTGTTTCTTGCCGCTGTATTTGTTATTTGTACGGTAACTCTTTCCCCGCCGGATTTTTCCCGCACCAGCCCGCAAACTTTGAGAAATATGCTGGACGGATTCCTGCATCCGGACTGGAGCTTCTTTTTCTCCACAGGAAAAGACGGGCTTTTTTATCTGCTTTTGGAAACTGTGTGCATTGCATTTATTGGAACAGTAATTGGAGCAGTTCTCTCGATTCCGCTGGCTTTTTTGAATACCAGAAGATTTGTGCCTGCTCCGGTCTGCTTTCTTTTTAATCTGCTGATCATGGGAATCCGGTCTGTGCCATTTCTGGTATACGGACTGATTTTCATCCGCGTATCAGGCCCTGGGGCTTTTACCGGAGTCCTTACTCTGGCAGTGTGCAGCATCGGACTTCTCACCAAACGCTTTACCGAAAGCCTGGACGCCCTGGACATGCGTCCCTACCATGCGCTGCTTGCCATGGGTGTACGCCCTTTGCCAGCCATCTGCCACAGTGTGCTGCCACAGCTGAAACCGGTTTTCACCTCTATTGTGCTCTACCGTTTCGACGTGAACATCCGTGAGGCTTCCGTCCTTGGCCTTGTGGGCGCAGGCGGAATCGGCGCCCCCCTTATCTTTTCCATGAACCAATACGCCTGGTCAAAAGCCGGCGCCATCCTGCTTGGCCTGATCCTCCTGGTATGGCTCATCGACCTCTTATCATCCAAAATCGGAGAGCAGAATTAACTGCCCTCCGATTTATGCTTTATCTCTATACGCTACTATTGTTTCGTATATGGTATATCCATCCATTTCAAATTTCTTATCTTCTCTCGGCGATTTCACATTATCACAAAAACTAAGCAAATATCCTGTTTTCTGCTGTTTGATTGACAGATATGTTTTCAATTGCTCCAAAGCTTTTGTTCCTTTTCTTTGAGAATTCCATACATGGTGCCAAGATCAATTTCCGGATTATTAAACTGATACGGTATTTCTTCTCCAGTATAAAGAAGCGGAACACACGGACCAGTTATATTAAATACTCTTTCTCCCATGCAGGCTCCTTTCTGGAAATATCTTTTTACAGAAAAAAGGTTCCAAGATACCATCACTCTAACAATAAAATTATGATACCATGAAACCTGATTTCCGTAAAGGCAATCAAAAATTTTCCCTACATCATATCCCCAAACTTTTTCAGAACAATGTCACGGATCACCTCTGCGCTGTGGTCGATTCCCAGGGAGGCGCTGTTGATTGTGAAATCCATATGTTCGTAATCTCCCGGCAGATATCCGGCGTAATGTTTGTGGTATGATGCACGGGCTTTGTCTACGTCAGAAATCATTTTTTTCGCAGCGTCCGGCTTCATTTTCAATATATCTACGCAGTTTCGCATTCGCGCTTCATAAGGCGCATAAATATAAATTTTCAAAATATTATCATGATCCTGCAAAGTGTAATCTGCGCATCTGCCCACAATAATACAGTTTTCCCTGTCTGCAATATTGGTAATGATCTTCCTCTGCTCATAATAAATGTCATCATGCCTGGTAGTGTTTCCTACTCCCAGAGGAAATTTCATTGCATAAAAGGGACCTGACACTTTTTCCTCTTCTAATCGTCATAACAGACGAAAATACAGTCTGAAAGTACATATAGTTCTTGTAACCAAATACCGCAAACAACTACTAAAAGGCTCTATTGCTGATGATGTGAAACAAAAGATTCTCGATATAGCCAATACTCGTAGCTACGAAATAATTGCTATGGAAACAGACAAAGACCATATACATTTTTTGTTAAGTTATGATGCAACGGATAGAGTATGCGACATTGTTAAAATTGTAAAGCAGGAAACAACATAATACTTATGCCAAAAGTATAATTCGGTCTTATCAAAACAGTATTGGAAGAAAAAAATATTTTGGTCAGATGGTTATTTTGCTTGTAGCATTGGAGAAGTGTCATCAGCAACTATACAAAAATATATCGAGAGTCAGGGATAATAGATAACGATTTACAAGGCTCCTCCCACCGCCTAAAGGCAGTGGGAGGAGCCTATGATAAACGAAAGGATTTATTTATGAACATCTGTAAGCTTTACATTAGCCTGCAACATCTCAATAATATCTTCATAGGAATACTGGTATTTCTCTTTATCTCGTTCCAATGAACTATCTCCTAGTAGTGTCAATAGGTTCATTATTTATTTTGATACTCATATAGCAAATAATGTTGCACTAGAACGGCTTTGAAAATGGCTTTCTGCAAATTGTGACGCACATCTTGCAGAAAGCCTTTTTTTCTGAAATTTTTTCTAAAAATAAAACAGTTTGTTTTTTTAAGTAACTGGTTCTTGACAAATAATATCCCTTACATTATAATACATTTAGCAATTAGGTTAAATGTTAAATAAAGGGATGTGATGAATTTTTGGGTATACAAGATACATTAAAAGCACTGGCTGATCCAATACGACGTGAGATTTTGAACTTATTGAAGAATGGACGGCTTTCAGCCGGAGAAATCTGCGAACATTTTTCAGTAACGGGAGCATCCATATCAAGACATCTGGCAATATTGAAGGAAGCTGATTTGATCCGAAACCAAAGAGAAGGAAAGTTTATTTATTATGAATTAAACACTTCCGTATTGGAAGATGTCATGCTGTGGATAACAGATTTGAAAGGAGCATCGGACGATGAAGGAAATGATAAAAAAATATAGAGGTTCATTAATCAGCTCTATACTGGTAATTCTTGCAGGAGTCCTGGTAGGTTTTACGAGTACACACGGCAAATGGATAAATGTACTTTTTGTAGTAACGCACTGTATATTTGTAGCAATCATATTTTATGATAACAGAAGCCGACAACAGAGCCCTAAGGTTATAGGGATGGCTATATGGATGGTACCTGTTATTACATTGCTTTATAATGGCATTTCCAGATTGGTAAATACCGGGGCTGGCATGGAGAACCTGTTTATGGCATTCATGTATTATGGAACAGGCTTACTGTTCATGGTTATAGGAAATTATCTGCCAAAGGTAAAACAGAACAATACGATAGGGATCCGGGTTATATGGACATTGCAGGATGAAGAAAACTGGAATGCAACTCATAGATTCAGTGGGAAGCTATGGATGGCAGCAGGTATTCTGTGTATGCTCTGTGGTCTTTTTGAGGAAAATATGGCAGCCCTTGTTTTGTATATTATAAGCATTATGGCAGCTGCAATCATCAGCATTCTCTATTCTTATCTCTTTTATAGGAAAAAGATAGCGACCGGAGAAAAATTAAAAATTCAGTATAGCAAAAAAACAATTGTGGTATACGGAAGCATAGCCATTTTAACCATTATATTCGTTATATGGACGTTGTTCTTGGGAAGTATTGAAATTCGTTTCGAGGATAGAGATTTTACTATTGAGGCACAAGGCTGGAGCGATTATACAGTAGACTATACGCAGATTGACAGTATCTCATATGAAGAAAATCCATCTCAGAACCGGAACGATTATAGAACCAATGGTTTAGGAAATCTTAAATATGCTATGGGAAATTTTAGAAATGATGTCTATGGAGACTATATCCGGTATACCCATTCATCCTGTCATTCATATGTAGTCATGAGCATAGATGGAAAAATATTGGTCGTAAATGGTGCAAATGATTCAGAGACAAAGGAAATCTATCAGACTATTTGCGAAAAGATGTCAAATGAATTAGAATAGCATCAGGAACGCCGGGAAAATGTTCCGACTCATCAATTGATTTAATTTTTGCCATGCCAGAATTGTCAGGCAAGATGAACTAACATGTCTTGACTGACTTTCTGGCATTTTTTTAATTTTTGTTTTTTGCAGCAAAAAGGCCATTTAACAAGATGTAGTATGTGTCAACTTTTTTCTCATCAATCAATCTTCCTTAGTCCAATCCTATAACGCTAACCCCTCAACTCTACCGTAACCACTTAAAAGACGGATAGTATCTTACAACAGCTTTTCCCACAAGCTGGTCAAATCGCACGAATTTGTTTTTCCATGAACGTGAATCTTTCGAATCATTCCGGTTATCACCAAGCATGAAATAACAATTTTCCGGAACTGTATACGGGCCATAGCTTCCGACCATTTTCTCCGGAATGAAAGAGTCATCCAATGGAGTGGGAGAACCATCAATATAAACCTTCCCATCCTTAATTTCCACTACCTCTCCCGGCAGTCCGATCACTCTTTTGATAAAAAGACGGCTTTCATCATCTGGGTATTTAAATATTACAATATCAAAACGCTCCGGATCCTTGAACTTTTCAGAGATTTTATAACCAAACAGATCAAGATTAATTCCATACGCAAGCCGAAAACCGAAAAGACGGTCCTTCACCATAAGTGTTTTTTCCATGGAGGGTGAAGGGATTTTTGCGTTAATCAAAACAACATTATTGATAACCAGAGTAATCACCACTACTATTACAATCACTTTCACATAGCCTAACAGTTCACGCCAGATTTTCATGCTCTCCACCTACCGTTCTTCATCATTCATATATCTGAACAATCTTTTGTCGTATTTTGCTTCGCGATACCATCCAATTCCGATCATGATCACGCCTAATACAATGGTAACTGTTCTTGCCATTGTATCAGCTGAAAACAGGCAGGTGATTACAACTCCAGTTCCTGCACCTGTAAAAAAATCAATAACGGACTTTTCCCGTTTTAATGATCCAAGCACTCTTTCTTTATCCATGGTTTTTACCATTTTGGCATCTTCCTTTATTAAGATGTCGAGAGAAATATCAAAACGGTTGCTGATGTCTATGAGAATCTGCAGATCCGGATAGCTCTTTTCATTCTCCCAATTAGACACAGTCTGTCTGGTAACATGAAATATTTTTCCAAATTCCTCCTGGGTCAGCCCCTTTTCTTTTCGTATTTTTAATATCTGCGTTCCAATGTTCATATTTGCTTGTCTCCTGTTCTTCCAATCGGTTTTGCTTTCTCACTTGGATTATATAAAAATTCCTGCCAAATGAAAAGCAATTTGCCTTTTACAGCGGGAAAAACAGGTATGCAAAGCTTCTTTGACATGGGATTTTTCTTATTCTGTAGTTTTGTACTTCATACTACATTCCCTTGGCTCAGACAACCTCGACCTGACACGCTTTCATAGCCTCCAGAGCCCGTTCATGGCTATCTGCTGTCACACCTGCACAACAGAGGGAATCCACAATAACTGGCACTTCCGGCAAAAATGCTTTCAGCAGCATGGCGTTGGAAATTACGCAGATATCCGTGCAAAGACCAACCAATGTAATACTGTCGATGGGCTCTGATTTATTAAATTCCTTTAACACTTTCCCCAAGGTTTCGCTTCCAAAGGTTGGCTTATCAATGGGAAGAGATTCCAGAAGCTCTGCAATCTCTTCCCGGATTTCCCAGCCATAGGTGCCACGAATGCAGTGCTCTACAGGAAGCATCCTGCCCTCCTGAGTCTGAAGGTAATCTTCGCCGTGAGTATCTCTCGTTGCCAGCACAAGCCCATTAAAATTCTTTACTTTATCTACTACATTTGGAACAATGGCTTCGGCCTCTGGTGTGCCAAGTGCTCCGTCAATAAAATCGTTCTGCATATCAATCACAACTAGAATGTTCATATTTTTTCTCCGTATATTATGCTTTACTTATTTCAAAAATTTATTTCGATATGGATAGATCACATCTTGCAGTCTACAGCATTCTTTCAATCATGTCAGCTTTTTCGCTTCTGCCCATCAGCCGATAGTATTTACACCATAATTGTAGGGATTGCAAAGGAATGACTTCTGTTCCAAGCGTCATTCTTTCCACGATTTGTTCTTTGTCAAGAGAACAATCATAAACCTTCCCTTCGCTTACAATTGAAAATCCAGCCATAACATCAATATCTACAGAATCAATGATGAATTCCATAAATACCTTTGTACGATACATTGGATCAGGAGCAGAAACTGGTGCGTGAAGTTCTCCCATTTCTGATAAAATAGTCCGGACCTGTTCAGCATCATGAACAGAGACCATTAAATCAATATCATGAAATTCAGAAATAATCCCCTTAAAGTACAGCAGCATAGATGCGCCTAAAGCCCACTCTATATTTGCCTCATTAAATCGATGTGCAATTTTCTGTAGTAATTCGATTTTCTTCTGTATTTCACACATATAATAACCTCCCACTTGTATAGTTATCTGGATAAAATGTGTTTGTTACTGATTCCTACGGATCACTCTGCAGGGACTGCCTGCAGCAATCACATTGTCGGGAATATTTTTTGTTACAACACTGCCTGCTCCGATCACAACATTATCTCCGATGGTAACGCCTGGCAAAATAATAGCTCCGCCACCAACCCATACATTGTTTCCAATGATAACTGATGCTGTTTGCGTTTTACAAAATTCAAATGATCCGTCTTCTTTAGGTATCCCAAAGCGATCTATGGCATTTGTTGGATGAAATGCCGTATAAATCTGTACATTTGGTGCAATTAAGGCGTTATCCCCGATACGAATTACATTGTCATCAAGAAAAGTACAGTTCATATTTACTTCACAGTTGTTTCCGAAATAAATATTGTTACCGTAGTCAACGTAAAAAGGAGCTGTTATCCATAAATTTTTGCCTTTTCCTCCAAGAAGTTCTTTCAGAATTCTTTCTTTTTCATCCGCATCTGCAGAATTTGTCTGATTATAATCTCTTACTAAATCTTTTGCCTTATGCCATTGTGTCAGCAGTTCCGCATCTCCACAATCATATAGTTCTCCTGCCAGCATTTTTTCTCTTTCTGTCATAGGTACCTCCATCTGATATCCAATGCACATAGTTTTTTAATAATACCACAAAAACAGGACTCATGCATGATTTTATACATGAATCCTGTTCTTATGAATAGTTTTTGCATCACATCGTTTTTGAAATTTCACTATCAAATTCTGTTTTCCCGATAAAAACTCTACAAATAGTCTTCTAATCGGTTTTTTCTTTGTCATAATAAATTGTAGCGGGATTTAGTGAAGCAATCGTTTGCAGGACGTGAGTTCACAATGTATATTCATCGCAGGTCGTCGCAACACTTCGCCGAGCTAACTGTCAACTGCGACTAAACATCTCAGGAGAGCCTTCGATGTTAAGTCTCCGTAGACAGTGGATCTCGTCTCCGTTAAGATCGCTCCTGGAATGACCTGCTCACGAATATACATTGCGAACTCACTGGTTACTGGTAAGGAGAATGTGCTAAAACGATACTTCTTCACTGGCACTGAGAGGAAATTCAGACTGGTACTTATTTACTGGCATTAAGGGGAATTCCAGCCGATGCACAGCCTCTGGACACCTGTTACTCCTAAGCAGGTCATTTCAGGTGCGCCCTTAGCCGTTAATTCACCGCTGTGCGTTGCAATATTCGGATGTGCGGATTGCGGGAATAGTTTTCAATAGCCAGCGTTCCCCCAGGTGTGCCGGGACAGACGGTTGGCGAATTTCGGGAATTTGGTGAGTAAGCGACAGGTGGGGATGCACTGTCTGAGCCCGATAGGGCGAGTTTGCTTCCCCACCTGTCAATAGGCGACGGAGCCAAATCCCGAAATTCGTCATTGGCTGCCCCGGCACACCTGGAGGAACGCGTCCGTCTTGCTTCACTAAATTCATCTTAGGCAAACAGACTGATTACAATTGCACAGATCAGTCCTGTAAAGCCTATAATCGTTTCCATCATTGTCCATGATTTTAAGGTTGTCTTCTCATCTATCTCAAGCAGGGAGCTTACCAGCCAGAATCCGGAATCATTCACATGGCTGAATGCTGTTGCGCCTCCATTGATAGCACAGACCATGGCAGCCAGATAAACAGGAGATAATCCTGCCACTCCTGGCATAGCTGCCATAATACCGGCTGCCATTGTCATAGCCACTACTGCTGCACCTACTGATGCACGGATTAATGCTGCAATCAGAAATGCCACAAGCACCAGCGGAAGACCGCTCTTCTCCAGTGCCGGTCCGATGATGTCACACATACCACAGTCCTGCAATACCCAGCGGATAATTCCTCCACCTGTAATAACAAGCAAAATCTGTCCTGTGGGGCGCAGGGAACGGTCCATGATCTTCTTTAACTGTTCTCCGTCATAGCCATGCTTTTTGCCAAGAAAATACATGGCAGATAATACAGCTATGATCAATGCCACAAATGGTGTTCCGAGAAATTCCAGTGCAGGACGGATAGCATCAATTCCCGGAATATATGCAGAAAGTGTATTGCATAAAATTAAAACCAGCGGAACAAGGATAATACACAGCACAGTAGAGAATGCAGGAAGATTTGCTTCCTCTTCTTCCCTGACCTCCTGGATATTAAACGGAAGTCCTGTATGAATACGGCTACCGATAAATTTTGACCACAAAATCCCGGCAAAGATCAGAGAGAGAATACCAACCGGCACACCCACTGCAATCATAACCCCCAAATCCACATTGAGCATATTTGCAACAAGCACAGAGCCTGCTGATGGCGGAATAAATGCAAATCCTGTTGCAAGACCTGCCAATAAAGGAATCACATAATATAATGTGGATTTTTTTGTTTTTCTGGCAAGTCCGAATGCCAGTGGAATCAGAATCACAACACCTGCCTCAAAAAACACAGTTGTACCAACTACCAGTCCCGTGATTCCAAGTGCGATTCCGGCTTTCTTCTCACCAAACCTGTTTATCAGTGTCTGGGCAACACACTGTGCTCCTCCTGACACCTCCAGAATTCCTCCAAATAAAGATCCAAGTCCGATCAGCAATACAATCCCCTGCAGAGTTTCACCTGCACCCTTCTCTACTGTGCTAACCAGAGTCGGAACCGGCATGCCGGCTCCAAGGCCTATAACCAGAGCTGAGATCAGCAGGGATAATACCGGGTGAAGTTTAAACTTGATAATAAGCAGCAGTAACAATACAATACCTGCCGCTGCTGCGATCAACAGCCTTGATGGCTCAGCCGCAAATGCCGCTTCTGTCATTTTTATTTTCCTCCTGAAAATCAGTTATAGTCTCTGTCCGGCGAAAATCATCCAACATATTTGTGTATCGTTGCTCTTACAGCTCCAGGTCCTGCAAGCATCTCACGGAACATATCCTCAATCTTCTCTCCCACACCATCTTTATAAAGATCCGTAAAGAACAGACGCTCATTGGAAAGAATTGGTTTTAACTGATCTGTGAAAGTCTCAGGTTTACCTGCTGCAATATCCTTAAACTGTTCCTGCAGCTCCTCATTCATCGGATCCGGTGCAAGCTCAAATTTATTTCCTTCATCGTCTACACCAAGCATATATCTGAGCCATCCTGCAATTCCAAGAGGTATAGCTGTCAGTCTGGAAGATTCACGGTGTTTCTGTCTGCCATATATACGCCAAAGCCTTTTTCCAGAGCCGGGCGGCCATTTGGAAAGCTGTCCTCAATTACCAGATACTGCGGTTTCTCGGCATTGACAAATGGCGCAATATATGTCTTCTTACCTGTGATCACCGGCTGCATATTCTCAACACCCATATTTTCAAGGTCTGCTGCAATCTGCTCACTTGGACGAGGTGTGATCTTGTCGATCATTGTCCATGGAAAAGCCACTACCTTCTCGTCACTTACATAGTTCACAAATCCCTCATCAACAAATCCTGCCTTCTTCCACTCTTCTGTCATTGTCAGAACGGACTCTCTAAGCTTTGCGCCATTTTGTGAACAGTTATCCATAGAAACCAGTGCAATCGGATATCTGCCAGCTTTATATCTTTCATAAAGCATTGCAACCAGAACTGCCATAGCACCACACGCCTTATCCGGTCCGTTCTTGATATCTGCCTCAACAAACGGGAACCATGTTCCATCCGCTTTCTGCAATGCATATCCTTTCTCTGTGATCGTAAAAGAAACCATCTGCAAGGATTTACTGGTAAAGATCTCCTTCAGCCGATTCCACTGTGCTTTATCAGAGGACTGTGCTTTCACTGCTTCTGCTAAGGCTCCAATCACTTTGTATTCACGTGTACCATCGCCATGCAGGATTACACTTAATCCCAGATTGTCATAGGGATCATAAATCTTATCTACCACATCATAATCAAAGGTTTCCACACAGGTAATACCACGATCCAGAATTCCATCCTCCAGAAGGCCATCTGCAATCCCGCCGATAAATATGCGGAAAATATTTCCGATACCAAAATGAACCCATCCTGGTTCTTTCTTTGCTTTCTCAGAAACTGCTGCCACATCATAGCCCGGAAGGGTGATTCCTGCCTTATTCCATGCTTCCTGTTCCTTAATTCCATTCATTGATAACTTCATGTTATATCCTCCTAGTTTGTCTTCTTACTATACTTCTCATTTGTTGTTATGTCTTTTACTTACGCTTATATCTCAATCGTAAGTTGAGTATATATCTTTTTTTTAAAAATCTATTGACAGAAATAATAATTTTCAAAGAACTTTTTTGTCTATTTTTACCATTTCAATGTGATTCCTTTGTATTGCTTTTTTTTCGTTCTATGCTACAATAAGTTTGGAACTTAACATTATCTTACAACATAATCAGGAGAACATTATGAGCGAAAAGGGATTGACCAACATAAGTCTCAAGAAAATAAATAAATCAAAGGTTTACCAATATATTTACAGAAAAAAACGACCTCCAAGCTGCAGATCGTTCAGGAGCTACAGATGGGTTTATCCACTGTCAGCCAGAATCTGAACCTTCTGGAGCAGGAAGGTCTTATAGAAAAAAATGGCTTTTTTGAATCCACCGGTGGAAGAAAAGCAAACGCCATTCAGATTGTGTCAGATTTCAAAATTTCCATTGGTGTCGGTATTTTAAAAGAAATGTTTCATATTACTGCTGTAGATCTGTATGGAAATGCTTTCTATACAGATACCATTTCGCATCCCTATTCTGACACACCGGATTACTATAAACAGGTTACAGACGCGATAAAGGAATTCCTTTTGTCACACCAGTATGACAATGACAAAGTACTTGGCATCTCCATTGCCACACAGGGCATCACCTCTCCGGATCATACTACTGTACTATATGGAGATATCATGAATAATGCAGGCATGAAGCTGGATGACTTTTCCAGATATCTTCCTTATCCCTGTTATCTGGAGCATGATTCCAAATCGGCTGCGTTCCTTGAGCTATGGAGGCATCCAGTGCTTGACAGTGCTGTTATCATCCTGCTGAACCGAAATCTGGGCGGCGGTATCATCACGAATCATCAGATTCATCAGGGACTCTCTATGCACAGCGGAACCTTTGAACATATGTGTATCAATCCTGATGGGCCACTTTGTTATTGCGGCAGCCGTGGCTGTCTGGAAACCTACTGTTCTGCCAATGCACTGGAACAGGCTGCAGGTATGCCCATCAAAGAGTTTTTCCCTCTTTTGCGCGAAAAAAAATCCCCCCAGATCATACAGATCTGGAAAGATTTTTTAAACCATCTGGCATTTGCCACGAAGAATCTTAACCTTATTGTTGATGCACCCATCATCCTCAGCGGCTATCTTGCACCTTATTTTACAGAGGAAGATATTGATTATCTGACAGAGCGTCTTCACAGGGCTGCACCATTCATGCTGGATAAAGCACAGATACTGGTGGGTACTAATGGGCAGTATACACCGGCAATCGGAGCTGCCCTGCATTATGTGGAGGAATTTGTTCAATCGATTTAAACGAAGCTGCATATAGACCATAGCTTCCGGTCATCTTTTCCCCGGAACAAACAGATGGCTCATATCCGTATGCTCCAGTTCAAGCAGCCATATTTTTTTGGCAACTCCTCCTGCATACCCTGTCAGGCTTCCATTTGTGCCTACTACGCGGTGGCAGGGAATGATAATCGAAATTTCATTATGTCCGACAGCACCGCCAACTGCCTGTGCAGACATTTTGGAAAGTCCCTGTTTTCTGGCAAGCCGGTGCGCAATTTCTCCATAGGTTGTGGTCTGTCCGTAGGGAATCTGCAGGAGGATATCCCATACAGACTGTCGAAATATAGATCCCATCGGATGCAATGGCGGAAAAAAGTCAGGTTCTTTACCAGTAAAATAAATATCCAGCCAGTGTTTCGTTTCGGAAAGAACCTGCGTTTCCTGAGACTTGTGTTCCTCTGGCAGATTGTCGGCAAAGTATTTTTCTCCTTCGAACCATAGTCCGGTCAGTCCAATTTCGTCTGCTGCCAGCAGAATCTCTCCAAGCGGCGATTTATAGCGGCAAGTATATACCATATTGCCTGTTCCTTTCAGAAAACATATTATTTGTAAGCTTGCTGCCCTATGATTTCCACCAATGTGGGCAGCAGATCATCAGCCTGGATCGGCTTTGCTATATGGCCATTCATTCCGGCAGCAGCAGCCTCTCTTTTATCTTCTTCAAATACATTCGCAGTCATTGCGACGATGGGTATACAGGCCTTATCCTGGTCTGGCAGGTGCCTGATTTCCTGTGTTGCCTGATAGCCGTCCATTTTGGGCATCTGAATATCCATGAGTATCATATCATAGGTTCCCGCAGGCATCTTTTTTATCCTGTTTACACACTGAATGCCATCTTCCACACGTTCTGCTTTAAGGCCGAAACGCTCGAGTATTGCCACTGCAATCTCTGCATTCAAATCATTGTCCTCTGCCAAAAGGATATTCTTTCCTGCAAGGATTTCACTGCCTGTTCCAGGAGTTTCAACGTGCATTTTTTTATAATAGCCTTCATCTGCTATCCGGTGTTTTAGTGTAACGGTAAATATACTGCCCTTTCCAGGCTCACTTTCCACATTTATCGTTCCGCCGAGGAGCTCCACATATTTTTTTACGATTGACATTCCAAGTCCGCTTCCTGCGATTTTGCTTTTTGTGGTGTTTTGCTCACGTGTGAATGCCTCAAAAATCCTTGTCAGATACTCCTGACTCATACCGATTCCTGTATCGCTCACACTGGTCCTCGCAATCATGTACCCAGGCTCATCGCATGGCAATTCATCTACGTTTACCGTAACAGAACCACCGGATGGGGTATATTTTATGGCATTGCTCAGGATATTGGCAAAAATTGCTTTTACCTTGGTAATATCTGTGAGCACATGCTCATGCTCTACATTCACTGTGTAATGAAATGCAATATTCTTTTTCTTTGCTTCATCATCAAATATTTCCAGCAAAGTCTGCTGGATCTCTTTAATCTGACCATAGCTCTCATCAATCTCCATCTTGCCGCTCTCAATCCGGGCCATGTCAAGTACATTGTTCAGGATTGACAGAAGAAGATTTCCGGATTGCTTCAGCTTCTTCAAATGATCTAAGGTTTCAGGCAGCTCTTTTCCTTTCAGTTCATCCTCCATAAGCTGTGTATAGCCCAGAATTGCATTCATAGGAGTACGGATGTCATGGGACATGTTGTGAAGAAAGCGGGTCTTTGCAAGGCTGGCATCCTCTGCTTTTTTCAGAGCGATTTCCAGCTTGTCATTAAGCTTTTGTGTATCACTTGCCGCAAGCATTGCCACTGCTTCTGCTTTCCTTGCCTTTCTTAAAAGCATGAGGATAATGCCGATTATGCTAAGTGAAAATAATCCTGCAGTGACAAAAACAGCAAGCATATTGTCTTTTATAAAATCATAAAGTGTTACCTTATCTGCTGTACTGTCATAGATAGCAAGGGCACTTGTAAGCATGTCAGAGGGCATAGTCTTCAGGGTTTTGTTCAGTATGGATAAAAGGGGGCCCTCTCCGCCTTTTACTGCAAAGCATGCCTCCATTGTTTTGGTAAGGGGAACACTTTTGAAATCTCGATTGTTATCGTATTTCAGTGCCTGACTGGTTCCCAGAAGAAAACAGTCTGCTTTTTCATGGGTGACCATATCTGCCGCATCGGCAAGCGAATCGTACTCAACCAGCTTCCAATTGGGATAACTGAAAATAATATGCTGTTTTAAGGCTTCTTTTTCCTTTGGCACAGCTACTGTATGCACTTCATTCTCATTAAAGTATTTCTCATCCGTTACTGCCATCAGGCTGTAGGTCCAGGCTGTATTGGTAAGTGCATAGCCTTTTTTTTCTGCAAAATCAGGATTCCTGCTGACATAAAAGATTGCGTCAATTTCACCCTCCTGTAACGACTGGAGCATTTCGTCATAATCATCGTATGCCTGCATATTAAATTCTAACGTCTGATTTCCCAGACAGTCCTTGGCATAAGAAATATATTCCGCCAGCGTACCGGTAAGCTTTCCGGTCTCTTCATCCATGGAAAAAACCGCCGGAGCATTGTCCAAAAAGCCGATCCGAATGTCACCATGCTCTTCCAGCCATGACTTTTCTTTCCCTGTAAGGCTCTGACTATAATCAAGGGTAAAATACTTCTTATACAGATCAGCCTTAAAAAAAGGACTGTTTTGATTCAGCTGAAGCATAGCAAAATCAAGCTCGGCCTTGATATCGCTGCGCTCTTTATTTATTGCAAAATATATGCCTGCTTTACCAACCGTGGTAACGGATGATATTCCCTGTTCAGACCAGATGGATTCCTCCAGCGATACAAAGCAATCGATCTCATGATTCGCTAATTTCTTTTCTACATCTTCATTATTATTCACATTTACATGCTCTGTATGTATGCCGTTTTTATTTTCCCATTCTGTCAGCATGATTTCAGGCTCTGTACCTAAGAGCACACCTACCCGTTTCCCGTCCATAGACTTGAAATCAGATGTTTCAATATCCGTGTGTGATAAATCCGCATAGAGGATATATTTTTCCTCACCCATAGGCTCCTCTGAAAAGAGCATCCTTTGTGCCCGTTCATCGGTGTAAGAAATATCCCCCATCACATCAATCTCACCATTTTCAAGCTTATCAAAACAGTTGGACCAGTCACATTTCACATACTCAAACTTCCATCCGGTATAGCCTGCCAGAGCCTGCATAAGTTCGTAGCCAAATCCTCTTCTGATACCATTTTCATCCACATAATCAAAGGTATCCTCAAAGGAGCCCATGCGGATAAGTTTCTGCTGCGCCACTTCCTCCTGACCTGCCATCTGTGGCTGCTTTTCATCATGATTCATTTCAGCAGCCAGGCAACATACTGACAATATCATCCACATTCCCAAGGCCAGAAATATCCCCGCGCATAGTGCGGCTGATTTTTTTCTGCTTTTATACATTGTTCTTTTCTCCATAGCTTATCGGATCATTAACCGTCACAGATTCTTTAAATTATTTTGTAATGCACAGATCAATTCCTCTATAACAATAGGCTTGGATAAAAATCCATTCATACCACATTCCAGAGCTCTTTTTCTGTCCTCATCAAAGGCATTTGCCGTCATGGCAAGGATTGTGATTTTTGCCAGTGCAGGCTCATCCAGTGCACGGATCTGCTTGGTGGCTTCATATCCGTTCATTACCGGCATCTGCACATCCATCAGCACCAGATCATAATCCCCTGGTGCTGAATTCTTAACCTTCTCCACCGCCTCTGCTCCATTTTCTGCGGTATCAACCAGAAAGCCATATTCTTTAAGGATTTCCACCGCAATTTCGCTGTTCAGTTCGTTGTCTTCCACAAGCAGTATGCATCTGCCTCTGAAATCTGAGCCTGCTGCCGGAAGGACTGCCTCTTCTGCCTCTGCCTGCATCCGACCGATAGCAGTCATTAAAGTCTCTCTGATATCTGACATAAACAAAGGCTTCGCACAAAATGCAGTTACCCCTGCTGCCCTGGCTTCTGCTTCGATATCGGACCAGTCATAAGCAGTCAGGATGATGATCGGCGTATCGTCACCAAGGCTGCGGATCTGGCGTGTGACCTCAATTCCGTTCATATCCGGCAGACGCCAGTCAATAATATAAGCATGGAATGCATCACCCAGTTCCAGAGACTGCCTTGCACGAAGAACAGCCTCCTTGCCGGAAAGTGTCCATTCGGAACGCATTCCAACCTTTACCAGCATCTTTGTTACACTGTCACAGGTATTGAAATCGTCGTCTACAACCAAAGCCTTAAGGCCTTCCAGCTCTGCGATTTTTTCTGTATGGTGGTGCTCAGGCTGAATCCTGAATGGCAGACAGACAATAAATTCAGTACCTTTGCCCTGTTCGGTCTGAACCTCAATGGTACCACCCATCATATTCACGATATTCTTGGTAATGGCCATGCCAAGTCCTGTACCCTGAGTCCTGCTCACAGTGGAGGTCCGCTCCCTCTCAAAAGGAGAAAAAATCTTCTGTACAAATTCCTGGCTCATACCGATTCCGTTATCCTTTACCCGGATCTCATACAGCTCACTGCCTTTTCGTGTCCCCGGATACTGTTTCAGCCGGACAGAAATGGTTCCCCCTGCAGGAGTAAACTTAACCGCATTGGACAAAAGGTTCAGAAGCACCTGGTTCAGCCGCGTCTTATCACAATAGACATCCTCATTGGTAACATCCATGGCATCCATGTAAAGCTCCAGCTGCTTCGCATGGATCTGCCCGCTGATAATCGTCTTCAGATCATGAAGCACATCCGACAGGCTGACCTCCGTTTCTTCCAACTGGATCCTTCCGCTCTCAATACGGCTCATATCCAGAATATCATTGATCAGTGAAAGCAGATGGTTGCTGGAGGAAAGGATCTTTCCAAGATAATCCCGTACCCTTTTCTGATTGTCAATGTTGCTCACAGCCAGGGTGGTAAAGCCAATAATCGCATTCATTGGGGTCCGGATATCGTGGGACATGTTGGAGAGGAAGGTACTCTTTGCCCGGCTTGCAGTCTCTGCAGCGCGAACTGCCTCAGAAAGTGCCTGATTCATTTTCCTGTCAGAGGTACGATCCGACATAACCAGGATATATTTCTTTTTTCCGTTTACCTCGCTGCACATTGCAACATTATGGAACCAACGCTGTTCCCCTGTTTTCTGATGAACGTATTCAAAATCCCCTTCCTGCTGTTCATGAACCTGGATTCTCTCCAGATAATTCTTCTCGGGAGCTTCAGATGTCCCGGAATGGAGTTTTCCCAGAATACAAATATCCTTGCGGATCTGTTCTGCAGTAATACCCAACAGCTTTTCCACATTCGGGCTGACGTAATCTGCCTTATATGTTTTTGCATCCAGCATCAGGAAAACGTCATCCACATTCATTGACAGCTTCTGAAACAGCTCATCCCTGTACAGGATCTCCGTATCCTTTTTCTTAAGATTTATCCTGCCCTTTTGAACAATAAGGCTGATAAGAAAGGCAGCAATGCAGAATACGACTGCGCCGACAAGGAGAAGCGTACTAAGCTGCAGGCTGTTCATACTGGCATTGACAATATCAGCCTTTACAAGTCCAAGAAATACCCAGTCCTGAATATCCGATTTTTCATAGACCAGATAATAGTTACTTCCATCCAGATTTACCAGCATCGCATCTGTATGTCCCTCCTTAAACTTCTCTGAAAGTTCAAGAATCTCTTTTTCGGACATATCCGAATGCTCTCTTAGAACACCCAGGAAATTATAGGCAGTTCCCCATGACTCAAGGGAATGGTCCACCACAACACGACCGTCCGGATGAACAACATAGCTCTTTGCATTTCCATTAAAAGCGGAAATATCCAGTACATTTACAATATCTGCGTTTTCATAAGCAATGGCAATGGCATCATATTCGAAATCCTGATAGGTTCCATGAGCCTTTGGGCTGGCAAAAACAAGCATCTGGGATTTTCCGGGAACAACTGCATTTGTGATCACGTCATTTCCCTGCTGGATCTTATTTTCAAAGTTTTCCTGTAATCCAAGATACCCGGTTTCACCTGATACCATCTTATAATCACCGTCAGCTGACAGAAAATAGAAATATAAAAATCCGGCATCCTCCTGTGCTTTCTCTATATAATCACGGATTTCATCTTCGCTGGAGGTATCCTTCAGATACTCCCCCCACATATGAAGATATGTCAGATTCTTATTTGCCAGTTCCCGCAGCATATTGTCAGACTGATGAAAAACCTCTGTCAGATGAGAAACACTTTCCTCATAAACTGTTTCAGACACAAACTTAAAATATTGGGAAACAGTCAAAGCGATTGCGAGAAAGGCAGCTATAAAAGCAGCCAGCCTGAATCGTTTTTTTATAATAGTTTTCTTTCTGTTTGTTTTACGCTTCTTAGTATTCATTCTTCTCATCTCACATTAATGTAGTCTTCAGGTTCTGCAAGAATAGCATTTTCATCTGAAACATATTCTATCCAGGTATCCTTCACAAAGGTGTCCCCTCCCTCAAATACCATATTTTCATCTGCCGGATATGCTTCCATATGCTTTGATATTGCAAGGCAGGTTACCGTAAAAGTATCATTATCCTGAATTGATTTTCCATCCTTTGTAACCTTGCTTAATGTATAGCCATCATCTGTTTCCATGACCTCCGCAGAAATACCGCTGACCACTGGCAGAGAGCCACGGTTAAAGGGATTGAATCCGCCCTGGTAGCCTTCTATGAAATTTCTGACCGTTTCTTTTAGTTTGGCTCCGCTCATCTTGCTGCTGTATGCCAAAAGGCTGTTTGGCATGATCATGCTTCTGGCCATTTTTTCTGTATAGCCAGCCTTGAGTACGTTTCCTGTAAAGCTGTTTCCTGTTGCGATCAGCACATCCGTCCCGTAAATGCCGCGCAGGGTATTTGCCATAACCGAGTATGCAGCATTCCCTCCACTGCTGTGGAAGCGGTTAGAATAAGACTTTTGTGAATCCAGCACGATATCCTTAGAAGCAGCGTCCTCCTCAAGAAGCTGAGAATTAAATGACTGATAAGCCTGCTTGGCATCATATTCGCCTGAAATCATCCTGGAAACTACATCCTTGGAAACAGAGAAAAAGTCATTTGACGCAATGCGGATATACATATGGTTTTCTTCGATCACAGGCTTCACATCCTTCAGATATTCCGTAAGATGGATGTTTACATTCTGGCTATAGCTTAACAGATCCTGCCCATCATAAATGATCTGGTTCTGCGCATCCTCTGAAAGCATTGTGTTCAATACCTTCATTGCCTTTTTCCTGCGAGCTTCATCCTGTGTCAGATCACGGTTTAAAGCCACCTGGAAATACGGCGTGGTCATCAGCCACTTTTCACCGTTCTGTTGAAAGAATGGAAGAAATGTTGTGTTGATGCCCTGGTCCTGGAACATCTTTACACCGGCAGAGCTGCCAAAATACATGGCAAGCTTACCGCTTTGAAACATCTCAATCACATCATCATAATTCATATCCAGATCATCCTGGCCAAGACCTGTATCCTCGATAAACTGTTCCATGCGCTCAAAAGCCTCCGGCCAGACTGTATCATCCAGACCTTCTCTCTTTGTGTTATCCGGATCACTGTAAGCGGTACGCCACTTGCGTCCGGCATTAGAAGACAGCTCCGATGCAGACAGGCCCTGCAGTGTTTCCATGCAGGTGTAATCATAATAATAGTCTGCCGTAAACCCACGGATTCCCACCTCTTCAAATGACTGGCAGGCAGAAACAAAGCTCTCATAATCTGTTGGAAGAGGAATATCATATTTTTCAAAAAGATCCCTGTTCACCACAAAGCCATGGGCATCTGCGCACACAGGAAGCCAGTTTATGCTGCCATCCTCATTCATAAAATTGCTGAGGTATGTATCATAGACAGCCCCTGCCGCATTGGTTGTGGAAAGATCCATCAGACTGCCCTTCAGGGGACTTGCATCATGCAGGGAAAAACGACAGCAGGTTATAATGTCCGGCAATCCGCCGTTTTCATCAAGAAACTTATAAAAGTCCAGATCATTATTACCTACTACAAATTCAACATTGATATCTGGAAGCTGTTCCTGGATGTAGGGTGCATATTTTTCATACAGGCTTGTACTCCATAAATACACCGTGATAGTTTCTGCATCTTCTTTTTCTGCACTTTTTCCGCCGCAGCCTGACAGAAGTGATATGGCTGTCACCATCACCAGAAGTACAGACAAAACTCTGTTCCATTTTTTCTTTCGCATTACGAATCCTCCCTTTTTATCTCCCGAAAATCTGATCCAGATTTTCCAGAATTGCATCTGCACTGATTGGTTTTGCAATATGGCCGTTCATACCTGCCTTGATTGCCTTTTTGCGGTCTTCCTCAAAAGCATTTGCGGTCATTGCAATGATCGGTATATTTGCGCATTTTGGATCATCCAGCGTACGAATCTCCCTGGTTGCAGTATATCCATCCATCTTCGGCATCTGAATATCCATGAAAATCAGATCGTATTTTCTGCCTTCTGCAGATGACATCATATTCACAGCATCCGTGCCATCCTCTGCGATATCCACATCCAGACCAATTTCCTTTATGATCGCGGTTGCAATCTCGCGGTTCAGCTCATTATCCTCTACAAGAAGAGCTTTTTTGCCTTTATAGTTTCTCTTGCTTTCTGCATGAGGCTTCTGATTTTCGCACTTGATTAGTTCTTCCTGCTCCGGAACCGGTTCCTGTTTCACTGCCTCTCCTGCTATTTCGCATTCAAGGGCAACTATAAATTCCGTTCCTTTTCCTACTTCACTTTCGACCTGGATCGTACCGCCCATCATATCCACAATATTTTTGGCGATTGCCATTCCAAGACCGGTTCCTCCGATTCCATTCTCTGTGACGGTATGCTCTCTTGAGAAAGAATCAAACACATGCTTTCGGAACTCCGGTGACATTCCGCTTCCGTTATCCTTCACCCTGAAGATCACGGTTGTAAATCCATCTTTGTTGCATGGTTTCTCTGAAACACAAATGCTGATCCTGCCACCGACCGGTGTAAACTTTACCGCATTGCTGCTTATATTCAGAAGCACCTGTGTCAGACGCAGCTTGTCGGTAATAATATCTTCATGGAGTATATCCTGTGTATCAATCGTAAGCTTCTGCTGCCTGGAATATGAAGAGCCATGGATGATCGTTTTCAGGTCATTCAGAATATCCGGCAGGTGTACCGCTGCATATTCAATTTCAACAGAGCCACTCTCAATTCTGCTCATATCCAGCACATCATTGATCAGACTGAGCAGATGCTGGCCAGATGTATGGATCTTTTTCAGATAATCCAGAACAAGCTCTGTATTATCAATATGTGCTGTCGCAAGTGCTGTGAATCCGATGATCGCATTCATGGGTGTGCGGATATCATGGGACATATTATTCAGAAACACTGTTTTCGCCTTGTTCGCATGCTCCGCAGCTGCAAGTGCATTTCTCAGGTTCTTATCCTGCTCTATCTCACGCTCTTTTTCCTCTGTGGCATCACGGTTTGCAACCAGAACGGTACATAGTTTCCCGTTTTTATCATATCCCTGCGGCACAATGATCATGGTCAGCCATCTTTCATCCACTGTCTGAGCTGTAAAGCTCAGCATCTCACGTTTCTCCAGACGCTTTGCCACAGTACTCATACTGATAAATTCCCGATATGCCTTCTGAAATGGCTCTGCAATAACCTGCCTTATAAGCTCTTCCTGGTGTGCTTTGGAAAGCATATCCCCTTTCTGGTCCGGCTTCATGCTCTTTGAAGCTTTTACGATCTCGATTTCCTCTGTCTTTATATTCACAAGAGAAATCGAGGAATATGCATGACCAAGTGCATCGATCACGCGAAGTCTTTTCTGATCCTGAAGGATACTTCTCTTTTCTGTTCTGCTCCTGCTCACCCGGTAAAGTGAAAAAAGAAGCAGTGCAAGCAGCACATAAATCATACATACCGTATTCCGTGTGATGTACACCTGATACTTCGGGAAAAAGATATATGCATCGTAGTCCTTTATCTTCTCCTGACGCCCATACCAGATCCCGTTTTTTGAATGAAGGCGGACAATTCTATTCACATCTGCTTTAAATTGGTTTTTATGCAGACTCTTCGCAGCTTCTATAGAGCGAGAAGTAAGCTCCTGTTTATTTGTGCTGACAACCTTGTTATCATCACAGATTACAACACTTCCATTCATCTCAAAGGGAAAATCGGAAAACAACGATGCCATGGTCAGATCACCGTTAAGCTCATTTACTTCCTCTTTCTGCGCATATGCGATCAGGATTCCTGCTGCGTCCTGCCTTGCCACTGCCGCAAAATCGTAAAGCTTTCCTTCATTTCTCAGACGGGTTGTATAGGTCTTTTCCGGATGATCAGCAATATCATGTACATAATCACATTCGATCAGCTTCTGCCACAGCGGCATGGCATCTCCATCCTTCGCTGTCTGTTCTGCCACCTTCTGGTCCTGATCCAGTACAAGGATTCCTGTCAGACGCTGTTCCCTTGCATATTCATCCAGCATCTCCTCGCTGAGATTGCCTTCCTGTGCTATGACCCGGCTTAATTCTGTTGTTTTGTCCATAAGACGTACCAGACTCTTTACCTGGTCATTAGTATTATAAATCTCATACCTTTCAATCCGGGTTTTTACAAAATCAAATGTCTCATTTAGTGTATTATTCAGTTTATTATTATCACTTGCTGTCAGCAGAAGAAAGGTCAGGATTCCGAAAAAAATCAGGATAAGCACCAGTAGACATGCATTTTTATCAAACCTCTTTTTCTGCATCTGCTTTCTTATCTTTCTGCTCATTTACTTTCCCCTTCAGGCAGAATCTCATCCGCATCCAATCCGTATTTTGAAACTATTTCTTCTGTAATGCCCTCATCCTGCATCTCTTTGAGGGTTTCTGTAAGATCAGCTGCTGCTTCCTTGTGGGTTCCTTTTTTAAAAGCAACGCCAAGCTCTGATTTATAAGGACTCTCCTTTAGCATACGGTAAGCCCCCTCACCATCCTGCACCAGGCTGCCAAGCATCGCCTCATGTCCCGCAATTGCATCTGCATAATCTTTCCTAAGTGCGGCATAAAGCTCATTTGTGGTAGAAAAGCAGTTTACCTGCTCCATCTGCGGAAGATCGGATTCAATCTTATGAAGAAAAAGATCCTCTGCTTTTGTAGTAGCCTGCACTGCAATCCTCTTCCCTTTCAGCTCCTGAAGCGTCTGGATTTCACTCTCGGCTCTTACAACCACCATCTGACGGCTGTACAGATAGGGTCCTGCCCACTGATATTTGTCTTCTCTTCCGTTCATGGAATAGCTGCTCCACAGACAGTCTATTGTCCCATCAGCCAGCAGCTCATCCTTGTCCTCCCAGACTATATTCTCAAATCTGGGCTGATATCCCAGCCTCTGAAAGGCTTCCCTGGCAAGCTCCACATCAACACCTTTGTATTCGCCGTCGCTTGTCTGATAGCTGTAAGGTTCGAAGTAATCTATTCCGATAACAATTTCCGGCTGTTTACTTTCTGCTGCTTTTTCTTTCATTATTCTGCATCCTCCCAGTATAAAACTGCCAGCCAGAAGAAATGCCATAATATAAATTCTATTTCCATGGGTATGGGAGCTGCTCTTTCGATTTTTTCTCATATCCAGTTCCTTTCCATTTTATCACTGTTCAGTAGTCTGCGTTTCGGTGTTTCGCCGTCTCACTATGCGAAGGCAAAGCTTTACCGTGTTAATGTTTAAAAAGCAAAAAGAGAACAGTCGATATATTTTCGAACTGTTCTCCTGCTTCCAAAGCCCACGCAGTATTGGCATGACTGTTTCCTGATCATTTTCGTCTATATCGTTTTTATAATATCACAGGCAGTTATGTTTGTCACTTAAAAATTTGAAGTTCAAACCCAAAAGTTCTTTACTTTTCGTCTGCATATACTAAATGCGGCCATCGGCTGGTTCTTCTGAAACTAGTGTGTCGGTATATATCTGGTCTCCAATATATTGGTTGTTTGGGATATTCCTTTGAAACTGTTATCCTGTACATATTTTTCCATTTTTTTTGCTGCCTCTGCCTGGGCAGAAGAATCTTCAAAATCAAATACAATTCTGGATCTGGCAAACTCTGCCTGTGAAACCCATATTTCAATTCACGCTCCCATGAAGGGAGCGACCGAGCATGACATCTCCGTTACTTCCGTTCCACTGATTTCAATCCGCACTCCCACGAAGGGAGCGACCATAAAAAGCCCGAATTCAAAATTATTCTTCATCATTTCAATCCACGCTCCCGCGAAGGGAGCGACAGCAATATTTCACAAATCCTCAAATTTATATTGTGAAACATTGACAAATACTACTCAAATTAATTCTTTAACCATTAATGCATAATATATTAATAAACTTAAAGCTAAAGTTTTAAGTTATTTTTCTGGTGCGAATCACCTTATAAATTTATGTGCACTTCACATTCGCACCAGTAATTTATAGAATCAGTGGCTGATCTACCGCAATTCCATGTTCAACTCCAACATGTTCTACTTTTGTCTGGTATTTATTGTCTAAATAATAAAAGCGTAAACTATCTACATTCTCATCAATAATATCAATTAAACTTTGTTTTAACACTACACTTTGCGCTTGGTCTAAAATACATTCAAACACCGAATTCTGAACACGTCTGCCATAGTTTTCACATTGTTTCGCCACTTTTCTTAACCGTTTTTTTCCTGATACAGTTTCTGTATTAACATCATATGTGATAAGTACGAGCATAGCAATTTACCTCATTTCCAAAGGAATACCGGATATCCGTCTAAATCACCGCGCAAATATCTGGCAAGCAGCATAGCTTGTACATATGGCAGCATTCCCCATTCAACTTTTTCTTTTAAAAATGGATGTGTAATAACCTCTTTCTTTTTATTTTGCCATTCTACTAATACCTTTTTGCGCAAATCATCATCCATCAAAACTGCTCCATTTTCTTTTCGTGAAAAATTTTTGCCATTTACAATCTTCTTATTAATCAAGGATAATACAAAGCGATCTGCATAAACGGCTCGAAATTCTTCTATCAAATCAAGAGCCAGTGACACTCTGCCCGGTCGGTCTGTATGAAGATATCCAACATATGGATCCAGACCAACAGTTTCCAGTGCTGAAGCAATTTGATTTGTTAATAAGGTATAAACAAACGAAAGCATCGCATTTACATTATCTAATGGCGGTCTTTTATTACGGCCACTAAAAGTAAAATCTTTTTTCTGTTGCAATATCAATTCATTAAAAACACCAAAATAAATGCTGGCTGCCTCACCTTCATACCCTCGTAACTGCTCTTTTGACTCTGCATTCTGTATTAATTCCAACGCATCCTTTAGCTGCAAAGACGCTTTTTTTACGCGTTCTGAATCAATTTGCATTTCATGGTCGCGTAAGGATCTTTCTAAAATCCATCTTGCATTGTATACTTTACCCAGAATACAGTTTTTTGCAATTTTCAAGCTTATATCTTCATCCTTACAACTCTTATATTGTTGTTCACGCAGAAGAACATTTCCTCTTGTTTTTCCAGATACCCTTGCCAGAAACTTTCCTTGTGGGCTTAGATAACATATAGAAATATTCCGTTCTGCGCAAGCACCCATCAGTGCCGGACTTGTTCCCCGATATCCAAATGATACGATACCTTCCAAATTATGTAATGGCAACCGCCCAATCTCTGTTTGATTGTCATATACTACAATCGTTTCTCCTTCCAATCCCAAATAACTATTTTCAGATGTCACATATAAAGTATTTAATAATTTTTTCACCTTGCATCCTCCCTTAATGACTGCGTTATATAAGCGGTCACTGAAATCGTCTTTTCTAACTTAGGGAGACATATTTCTTTTAATGAACAACTATTGCATGATTTGCCTGTTTTCACCTTCGGCGTATAGCCTCTGCTATAATACTGATGCATTTCATCAAATAACTCTTTTACTTCATCTCTTAGTTCTTTTGAAAACAATACATTTTCTCGTCTTCTTGTCTCCCCGTAGAAAATTGCCCCTTCTGATATTTCAGTCGAAAACATTTCTTCCAAACACATTGCCTGCGCTGTAAGTTGTAGTTTGTCCTCTTCTGTAATTTTGGGTTTTCCTTTTTTATACTCTACTGGAAATACTGAATATAATCCTCGATGTCCAAATAACGAAATACCATCCTCACACTTATGAAATTCTACAACATCACACTCTCCTGAAATGCCCATTTTTCTGGATGCTATTGGAAGAGCTCTTACAATAATGGTATCTTTTCGTTTTTCTTTACTCATCGGATCATGCACTTTTTTATGCATCAACTCACCAATAACTGTATGAACATTTTCAGCCCATTGTTGTTCGATATGAATTAATGCCCACTGCCTCCGGCAAAATTTAAAATGTTGTATTCCCGACAACATCAAATAGTCATCTTCTTTATATTCCATCAAATCATCCTTTTCACTTCAACTGAATCCGGAATCGTTTCTTCATGAACACACACTTTATAATCCTGGTATTTTCTCGGATACTCCACATCCTCCTTTTTTGATACTTCCACTGCATCAAACAGCTTATATGCCGGACAGTCTCCTAATTCTTTACTGTGTTTAAATACAATCAGTTCTCGTACTGCCATTTTTCCCCTTGCAGCTGAATGATCATTTTCAAACATATTAATAATAGCATCCCATAAAAGCTCCAGATCATCCTCTGAAAATCCTGTTACCTTTCTCGCCAGATTTGCAGAAATATATCCTTCTACTCGATATAGTCCATATGGAACTATACATTTTCTTCCCATCTCTGTGCTCTTATTTTCAGCATCTTTCTCTGTTGTAATCGCCACTCTTGTAATAGTCACTTCCTGACTGATGATCGGATCAATACTTCTGGCAAAACCAATCTGCACAGGTCCTCTTACTTGTCCACAATTCAAAGCAGCTTTGACAAATGTTGTCATAACAGCACCAAATGTACGAATATCATAAAAATTCTCGCACATGTAATCTCTTAACTTAAGATCTACATTTGGATCATTTTTCTTAAGTTTTTTGAGTGCTTCTGTTACCTTTTTATCGTCGCTCTCTTCCACCCCAAGTTCTTTACAGGCTTCCCGATCACTTCTGTTAAGCGGCGCATCTTCTTTGATATAAATTTTATACCCTTTCTCCTCTTCTTTGACTGTTTCAATATAATTACGGATTTTTCGCTTAATACAAACATCCGTAACAAGACCCAAACCACTTTCCGGATCAATTCTTGGCATATTCCCTGCATCAGGATCTCCATTTGGATTTCCGTTTTCCACATCAAATAATACTACAAACTCATACCTGTTTTTTATTACTTCGCTCATTTACTTCTCCTCCTTCTTCTCGTACCTTTTCTGCACCTGATGATAATACCCCAGCATAAATTTCCCCTGTTCTTCCAGTGAAAGACGACTTGGAAATCCCTGCATTTTCTCAGACAATTCTATTTTACCTATAAGTTCAGTTAACAGCTTTTCATAATACACCTTCGTTCCTGCTGATTCCCTTTCTATTTTTTTCATATGACTGTTTTTTAATTTGATTAATATAGGGAATACAGATGCCGGTGTTGCACAGGCAGAATTAAAGTACCGATCTCTGATGGTAGCATTAATTCCTGGATTCGCCTCTCTTTGAATAAATTCCAATACCGCGAACAATCTTCCAAGAACATAAGCTGTCTCTTTGCAATCCTCGTTCAATCCCATGAATTTTTCGCCTTCCTTCCAATTGTAATTCTTCATTAAAACTGCTTTTATAATCGCCGCTCTTCCACATGTAATGTTCCCCTGTTCTGAACGGATTCGAATCAATGTATCAGTATACAAGGTTGCC
Organism: Ruminococcus sp. AF31-8BH; assembly: GCF_003460605.1. Classification (GTDB taxonomy): domain Bacteria; phylum Bacillota; class Clostridia; order Lachnospirales; family Lachnospiraceae; genus Blautia_A; species Blautia_A acetigignens. Next base: position 79,640 of record NZ_QTVN01000007.1, on the reverse strand, counting down.
GGATATCTATTATTCTGAAGAACTGCATTTAACACCATTGCCGCCATACTGGGAATCGGAGTTTTATCTTTTGACTTTTGATTGACCGTTTCAAATAACATTTTTTGAATACCTAAATAGTCCAATTCCACCCAGGCAGGTTTTACAATCTCCATTCTCTGATAATGCTTGGACAAATTCTCCATAATATTACCAAATGAATTTTGATAAAAAAAGCGCACAGAAAGCCTTGCTACATTTGGTGCCAGACAAAGAATATAGAATTTTTGCTCCATGTTTAACTGGATATCTTGCACATCTACCCTTATACCTCTTTGCAGATTTCCGAACAGTTTTTTCATTTCCTCTTGATTATCCACTTGCGGATTCATCCATGACATAAAAGTTTTCTGATATTCTTCTTTTCCGGATTCTGCCCAGAATACAATCATTGAATCGCCTAACGGAAAACAGTATTCTCTTTGATTGAGTAAATAGTTGAGTGCTGTTGTATATGCAAACTCTGCATATTTACCAACCGGTGCATTATAACTTTGTTCTTTGCCATAAGATTCGAAAGCCGGTGCATTAAATGAAACCAGTGCAGCTCCACTTGACTGTGCTCCCGGAACCCCTTTTATCCCTTTATGAATACGTGAAATATCCGTTCTCTGTCCGGTTACCAGACAGATTCCTTGCTGATCGTTGCTTTCTGCATTTCTCGCTTCTTCCCATAAAGCTTTTATTTCATCGTCTTCTTGCGCCTCCAAAGCTCTCATGCCAAAAATAATGTTCCCACCCTCATTCAACTCTTCCCAATATTCTCTTAAAATCGGATTCTCTTTTGCAGTTTTCGGATTCCAGTTTCTAAAATAAGCACAGATAGCTTTTGCCATTGCACCTTTTCCTTTACCTAAAATTGATAGATGCTTATCCTTTGCTGCCAAAAAGCAATCCATTATTCTTGATTTTGTTCCATCTTCATCTATTCCAAGCAGATATTTCGCATTATCACACAAGAAATTTGCAGAGATTCCAGAAGATCTTATAACCATCTCAGGAACGAAAAGCATTGGAGCAATTAAGACTTTCTTTTTCCCTCTTTCCTCTTCTTGTTTCAAAGAGACTATTCCTTTTATTGTTCCGTCCTCATTCAATTCAATTACGTGTGACACTTTAGCCTGACACCATCCTGCTTTTGCCACTTTTCCTTGCTGGAGAAGATTTTCATAATACTCTTCCAAAGCCTGTAGAATCATCGAAACACCTCACAATCTGTAAGATCTAATACCCCTTTCTTCATAACTGCTCTAAAAAACATGGGTTGAATATTCTCCAGATTACTATAGTCCATATCATATAACATGAATCCCAAATCCTTCTCTGGTACTTCACTATATATAGTCGTTATGTCATTTTCCTCACATAAGCAAAACTGTGCCGGGAACTCTCTGCATCCAAAATATGGCATGTGATAGCATTCACCCCGTTTTAGTCTTCGCATTATGATATCCTTAAATTTTCCTGCGTTATCAGATTCATTTGCCTTATTGGTCAATTCAAAATGGGCTTCTATCACATAACATACATCACATAAAATCAAAGATGCTCTCTGAACAATGTCTTCCTTTGTGCTTATATAAAATGGTCTCTCATCTCCGTTATATGCCTGTAAAGCATTGCTCCTGGAAACTTTGCTCTTTACTTCATTTCTTCGAACACTTGTAAAACGAATCGGATTTTTCACATAAATCTTATCGATAATCCAACGCATTCCGGGGTGCCAGTAAATTGCTTCCAGAATTCCTCTTGCTGCGGACGGCGTCATGACATCATAAGAGCATCGTTCCACTTTAAGCTCGGGACGTGAAAACAAGGCATAATCCCCCCATACCTTTACTTTTACGCCAATCCCCATCTTATAATACCTCTCCTTTCTTATAACAAACTGCTATATAATCCCTTGGCTGATAATAAAAATCTGTATTGAAATTCGATATACATTGATCGATCCAGGAGTGATATACCTCCCACAGTCCTTCTAAAATCTCATCATCTGAATAGCTGTCTTCGATTAACCGTTCATATACTTCACCAATATCCCAATAATCCGGGATTTTATAATGGCATTCAGATACATTGTCAAAATTCCCCTCTTCTATTTTGCATTCTTCCGAAAACTCATATGCAACTTTTTCTATAGGTTCACAGTGAAAAACATCTGCATATTCATAAATCCTGGCAATTCTTTCTTTTCCAAGAAAATCTGTCACCTCTTTTCTACTTCTTTTTTGTTGACGACCAATATATTCAATCAGACTACATGTATAAAACAGTCTATTATTATTTTTTGTTCCCATATACTTCCTCACTTCCCACATACTTTAGCGTATCTAATGCAGAGATCGTATGAAAACTGATCTGATGTGTCGGATGACTGAATTTTGCCAATTCCCAGAAAGCTGCTCTTGAAATTTTTCCATCTATATAATTCTGGATATAATTATAAATAGTGTCATCTGCCATAGGTCCTTCCACAATGTCGTAAGTATGTGATTTTCCACTTCTGCAATGCACGATAAAATCAAGCCACTCCTCTGTCATTTCGTCAAAAACCAGATACTTCAACTTATTATCAGGTGTATATTCATAGCAATTCAATACTCCTGATGTTCCATAACGTGTTGCCCACCGTTTTGCCTGTTCCGGAAGTTTTGTACAATAAACGCCAAAATAAAAATCTTTATGATACAGTGCTTTTCTGATTTCCGGAAATTCTACAACGTCATTGCCTCCATGATATAAAACCATACAATGTCTCCTTATTAATCGCTTCTACGGTTCACTGCTATTTCTTAATCTCACTATACTACACTTCTACATATTAATCAATGCTTTTCGTGTTTGTTATATAAAATTTTAATGAAGATATAAAAAATACAATTGTAAAAACAAATTAATTCATGTATACTTAAGCTTGTCTGGGGAACCAGTGGATTGAAATATTAATATTTTTTTTAAAGCAAACAGGGTGTATGAATTTTTTTCATACACCCCATTTAATATTACATCATCAACACATCATCCACTGAAAAATCCAATCCCCACTCATCAGAATACTGTTTTTGCGACACCAGTTCATAAAAATCCTGCATATCTTCTGAGATTGGCCGAAGCATTCCGTTACTGTACAGCTTATCAAATAAACTGTTTTCGTTCCTTTCATCTCCATAAATCTGAACACAATATTGACCGGCTTCTCGAAGTCTTTCTTTCGATGCTCCCTTTGTTTTCAATTCGTTCAATAATTCTTCTGCTTTTAATTCTTTGTTGATATAAATCATCTTTGTGTTTTCTTCAATAAGCTTAAACTCTTTTGCTACTTTTGAAAAATTAAACCGCATCTGTTTAAATTCGCCCATGATGTTTTTCTTATCCAGGCTGGTTCCGCGATAATGATAAAGACGTTTAAAATAATCAGAAATCCCTGTCAAGTCATCTACTTTTTCATAGTCTTGTATAACAGATGCTGCTGTTTCAATCTGCAATTTTTGATTTGTCACTTTCTTTTCGTCAATGAAATCAAAAATATAAACTTTACTTTTCGCTAAGTCCTTCTTTCCATTCCTGTTGCACCTTCCGGCTGCCTGAATCAGAGAATCCAATCCTGCAATCTGCCTGTAAACAATGTCAAAATCCAAGTCTACACCAGCTTCTACCAGACTGGTTGAAACAACAATACATTTTTCATTATTATCCAGTCGCTCCCGAATTAATTTCAATACTCTTTTTCTATGTTTTGGATACATGTTTGTGGATAAATGATATATATTTTTTCTTTCTTCCCGCAGCTTTTTGTACAGCTCCTGTGCGGCTTTTTTCGTATTCACAATGCAAAGTATACTTTGATCTCCCTGCATTCGCATGATCAGTTCGTCTTGAGAAATTTTTCCTATTTTTTCATAAGTAACTCGCTCAAAGAAACGAAATTGTTCTTCCACACATGGACATAATTCTATCATTTTATCTTTGGATGAGAAAAACATTTCAAGCGCAGGCTGTGTTGCAGTACACAAAACAATACTTGAGGCATAATTATCGACTAATTCCTGTAAAACAGAAATACAAGGTTTTAAATAATCCATCGGCAGCATTTGTGCTTCATCAAAAATTACAACACTGTTTGCAATGTTATGGATTTTCCTGCATTTTGATGATTTGTTTCCAAATAAAGATTCAAAGAACTGCACATTTGTTGTCACAACTACAGGTTTATCCCAATTTTCACTTGCAAGCTGCATTGGATAAAATTCTTCTGAATCTTTATATTCTACATTGCAATGATTTTCCAATACATTTTCTGCACCAAGAATTTCCCGAAACACCTGGGCATTCTGTTCAATTATACTCGTATAAGGAATCACATAAATAATCCGATCCATCTGATGCTTCACTGCATGTCTTAATGCAAAGGCCAGAGAAGCAATCGTCTTCCCTCCTCCGGTTGGAACTGTCAGGCGATAAATTCCCTTTTCTCGCTTCCCCATTTCCATACAGTGAGCTAAAATCTCTGTTCTTCTTCCATTGATACTTTCCAGTTCAGCATTGCTTAACCAAGGCTCAATATATTGTTCTAATTTTTCCTCCAGAATCTGCATTGTTTCTCCCGCAACACGGCCAGTATTTTCATTTTTCATAAAAGCTTCCGTATCCAAAAAATCGGCATCTACTAAACATGAATATAACATCCTTACAAAAACACTTAATGAAAAATCCAGATTCTTTGTTGGATCAAACACAATTGGATCCGTATGAAGCTGTGGAATTTCTATTTCCTTTTCATAATTTTTAAAATCACAGATTTTTTTATTATATCTTCCACATAAGCTATTGCCTATTGCAGTGTTTCCATAGTCTGGAAGTCCGGCATGATGTCCGGCAATACAGTAACTTAAAATAGAATAGTAACCGCCTTTTTCATTGCAGACTTTCGCACCTGCAGTTGAATGATCTACTCTTTCACCTGTATCATTTCGAATTTTTCTTTGAAACTCTTTGGAATATTTCCCAAGGTCATGTAACATTCCACAACAATAACCCCATTCCTTCTTCCCAAATCTTTCCGCAAAAAATCCTGCTAATTCAGCTGTACCATATAAGTGTTCTTTTACTGTCTGTACTCTTTCATTATCTTTATGCGCTATATACTCCATGGTAACAACACCTCGTTTCATCCGGGACAATTTCTTCTGCCTTTGCCAGTACCGCAATTCCTGCCGGTATTGCAATTACAGTCAGTAAAATTATTTTTAATCCAATAATTTTCCTTCACGATACGACCATTCCAGATAGTCTGGATTTTGATAATATAAATCTGTATTAAAATTCGATATTTCATCACTAATAAAAGAAGAAATATTCCATAATCAATGTCATTCAGTTAAGTTCAGATTAGCGAAATAAAGTATATCACATCTTCAAAAACATAGGAAGCCTTTGTCCCACGCTATCAGAATCAGGCAATCAACTTTACCGGGGAAGATATGGGAAGTGACAAAGCTATGATGATCGTGCTTCTTTATATTGTCATAGTAATTATGGCTTTTGTCTTTAGAATTACAATCAGCAATACGATTCGAAAGGAAGCAGGTGTGATCGGAACACTGCGCGCATCCGGCTATACAAAGGGTGAACTTATCAGGCATTATATGACACTTCCTGTGATCATTACCCTGTTCGGAGCATTGATCGGAAATATTCCGGGATACACCGTAATGAAGAATGTGTGTGCCTCTATGTATTATGGAAGCTATAGCCTGCCGACTTATGTGACAATATGAAATGCAGACGCTTTTTGGATGACAACCCTTGTACCGATAGCAAAATGGCGAAATCAGCAGATTATACATCTGGTCAACATCGGTCGTGGTAGTTCTCTGGCTTTTATTAAGTTTTCCCATTGAAAAAGCAGTCATGGAGATTCTATTTAGGGAAATGATGCTGACAAGTGTTTCAGGATGGATTGCACTTTGGATCGATCCAAAGATTTATCTGGAAATGTTCGTAATAGGTATAGGAACTTATGCAGCTGTGTCACTTCTTGAATACCGCAGAATCCGTAAAATTCCAATGGATGAAGCTCTGAAAAATGTAGAATGACCCCAAAAAATATTTTATTTTTTACGAAAATTTTATTCCATTTTTTAATTTCTATGCTATAATGCTTTGTTATCTAATATACGGTGTATAACACGAGGTGAAGTAAATGAAGAAAAAAACACTTGTGCCTTTTATCGTTTTTTTGCTGGGCATATGTCTTATCAGTTTCATTGTATACAAAACAAATGCCCATGAGGAAGAACAAAAACACACAACGGCACAATTAAATGCAACTACTTATGGTGAACGTATAAAAAATGAAATTACAAATGGAATAGAAATTACGGATGTTCTGAAACAGATTTTGATCAGTGAAGATGGAGAGCTTAATCAGTTTGATACGGTTGCAAAGAATATTATGTCTGACTCCATTGAAAGTATTCAGCTCGCTCCCAATGGTGTTGTGACAGATATTTATCCTGCCGAAGGAAATGAGGCAGGTAAGATTGACCTGCTCCATGATAAAGACCGCCAAGAAATTTCCTGTTATGCCAGAGATAACCATACCCTGATCACACAATGTCCCTTCGAGTTGAAGCAAGGTGGCTATGGACTTGCTGTCCGTAATCCGGTTTATCTGAAGGATGACAATGGTCAGGAATATTTCTGGGGGTTTACTATTGTTATTTTACGTGTTCCAGATATTTTTTCGGACTCGATCAGTGCACTCTCAGACTTTGGCTATGAATATAAGCTTTCAAAAACAGTCGCTCCCTGGGATAACACTTATGAAGTTGTTTATCAGTCAGATGGCTCAATAATTCATCCTGTTTCTTATGATTTTACAATAGGTGAGGAAAACTGGAAATTTGAGGTAATGCCTGAAGGTGGATGGCAAAATACTGCATTTATAGCTTTAACCAGCGGATTTTTTGCCTCTATTGTCTTACTTCTGTCAGGTCTTACCAGGGTATGGTTAGTATCTAAGGAAAACAAAAACAAATTTCAAATACTGGCACACATAGATTCTCTTACAAATATTTACAACCGCTATGGATTTAATGAATTAGCAGAGAAGATGATTTCAGAAAATCCCAAAGCGCATTTCATAGCCGCATTCCTTGATATAGATGACTTTAAATTAATTAATGATATCTATGGACATGCCTATGGAGACAAAGCATTAAAGAGTCTGGCCGATAGTATGAAAGCATTTTTTCCATCTGATGCGTTGCTGGGCAGAAACGGCGGTGATGAATTTTGCATTCTTCTGCAAAACAATGCCTGTGAAGCCGCTGCGAAGCAGCTTCAGCAATTTACCAGGATTCCAAAGACATTCTCATGCAATGGGCAAGAACATCCATTTTATATTTCTCTTGGATATGCGGAATATCCGGACTTTGCATCAAACTGTTTACAGCTCATGCGCTGTGCAGATGCGGCACTTTATGAAGTTAAGCTCCATGGAAAAAATGGATGTATGGCATACAAAGAAGGACTTCAATCAAGAGTTCGCAAGCAGCTTGGATTTGCACTTAAGGATATCTCTGAACACCTTCCGGGTGCATTTATTATTTACAAAGCGGATAAAAAAGAGGATGAGCTTTTCTATGCAAACCATGAGTTTCTCCATATGACCGGATATAAAGATATGGAAGAACTTTTTAGGCTTACAAAGAGAAGCTTCCGCAACCTGATCCGGGAAGATGAACGACAGCAGATCGAAGCAAGCATCTGGGAGCAGATTGATAATGGCAATGAAAATGACTATATTCATTTTCATCTTCGGAAAGCTGACGGATCCTATCTTTCTGTGCTTGACCATGGCAGAATCGTAGAGAATCAACAATACGGCAGAGTATTTTATGTAATGTTTATGGACTGGAAAGACATGCACATTCATTACAGCGATAAATTTTCTTACAGCGATAAATTTTCAAAGCGAACAGCAGGAAATATCACAAATTGAAATAAAGTCGGTACAGGATATGAAAATCCCGCACCGACTTTATTTGTTATGTTTTGATTTATCAATGCCTTTTTTTGCAATTTATAAAATATATTCCATCTGTTTTTCTTTTGTTTTCATTCCCATCTTTTCATAGAATTTTTCTGCTGAAATATTTCCTGTCCATACATTCAAGGTTACTTCATAGCATCCCTTTTGCTTTGCCTCATTTTTTACATGTTCGAATAATCTTTCACCGATATGCTGTCCTCGTGCTTGTTGGTCCACACACAGGTCATCTATAAAAAGGGATTTAAACGGCACCATATTATTTGAAAAAGGTTGTTCCCGTAATTGACAAAATGCATATCCTACACAAATATCAGCTTCATTGGCGGCAACATATATTGGATTTTTTTCGTTTTTTAAAAGCTCAGTCAGTTCGTCTGCTGTATATTTTGTAGTACCGGGAATAAAAATATCAGGTCTTATGTCTGCATGAATCTGCAGCACCTGTCCCAACAGTTCAATAATTCTCGGAATGTCTTTTTCTTCTGCTTTTCTGATGATCATTTTTTTGCTCCTTCTAATCTCTTCCAAAAACAATTTCGTCTCCTGCTCCGATTCCTTATTTTAATCTCATTTCTTCTATTTCACAACCAAAACTCAAATCTGTTCATTCCCATTTTTTCTCTTAATTCTTTTTATTGAAAAATTCCACAAAAACATTAGAGTAAAATTATCAATCATATACAAAATACTTCTTGAATTTTTATAAAAAAAGTAGTAAAACATTAGATAATTAATAAAGAAAATTTCCGCCTTTATTATCCGTTGGATAACAAGGGCGTTTTTAATATATTCTATATTCAAAGAAAGACGAGGAGAAAGATTATGAGTGGAATTATGATGATGGTGATTGCCATTGTAGTTCTGGGTGGCGCATATCTTCTGTATGGCCGCTATCTGCAGAACAAATGGGGAATTGATCCAAAAGCAAAAACTCCGGCATATGAGATGGAGGACGGAGTTGATTATGTACCTGCAGATACTAATGTTGTATTCGGACATCAGTTTGCCTCAATTGCAGGTGCAGGCCCGATCAACGGACCTATCCAGGCTGCAATTTTTGGTTGGCTTCCAGTTATGCTGTGGATTCTGATTGGCGGTGTATTTTTTGGTGCAGTTCAGGATTTTGCTTCCATGTATGCATCTGTAAAGAACAAAGGACGTACAATCGGGTATATCATCGAAGCATATATTGGAAAATTAGGAAAAAAATTATTCCTTTTATTCTGCTGGTTGTTCTGTATTCTGGTTGTTGCAGCATTCGCAGACGTAGTAGCAGGAACCTTTAATGGATTTGCCGCAAACGACGCAGGCGAAGTTACAAAGGTAGCCGCAAACGGAGCTGTCGCAACTACCTCCATGTTATTCATAATAGAAGCTGTTGGACTTGGATTTTTCCTGAAATACACAAGATTCAATAAATGGATCAATACAGCATTTGCGATTGTATTACTGGTAGCCGCAATTGCACTGGGACTTAAATTCCCGATGTATATAAGTCTTGGAACCTGGCACCTTATTATATTTGCATACATCCTGGTAGCCAGTGTTGCACCTGTATGGGCATTGCTTCAGCCACGTGATTATCTGAACAGTTATCTGCTTATTTTTATGATTGTGGGTGCGGTAATTGGTGTATTTGTTGCTAATCCTTCCTGTAATCTAAAAGCTTTTACAAGCTTTAATGTTGATGGACAGTATATGTTTCCGATTCTATTCGTAACCATTGCCTGTGGTGCGGTTTCTGGGTTCCATTCCCTGGTATCCTCAGGTACTGCATCCAAACAGATAAAAAATGAAAAGAACATGCTCCCTGTTTCATTTGGCGCAATGCTCATGGAAAGCATGCTTGCCATCATCGCACTGATTGCAGTAGCATCTTTTGCAGATGGTGAGGCGGCAGCACAAGGACTGACAACCCAGCCGCAGATTTTTGCAGGTGCAATTGCAAATTTCCTTTCTGTAATTGGTTTGTCCCATTCATTAGTGTTTACATTAATTAACCTTGCCGTATCTGCATTTGCACTGACATCACTTGACTCTGTAGCACGAGTAGGACGTCTCTCTTTCCAGGAGTTTTTCCTTGATTCTGATACAGATGAAGAAAATATGAACCCGTTTTTAAAGGTGATGACTAATAAATATTTTGCAACGATTATCACACTTGTACTGGCCTATCTGCTTACAAAAGTGGGTTACGCAGAAATCTGGCCATTGTTTGGTTCTGCAAACCAGCTGTTATCTGTGCTTGCGCTTGTAGCCTGTGCAGTATTTTTAAAGAAGACAAAACGTCAGGGCTGGATGCTCTGGGTTCCAATGGTATTCATGATGGCAGTAACCTTTACAGCACTTGGCATGACAATTGTAAAGCTTTCCAAGGCATTTGTTACCACCGGTCTTGATCTTGGAAATTCTTTACAGCTGATATTTGCAGTCCTGCTGTTAATACTTGGCGTACTGGTAGCAATCCAGGGTATTAAAAAGCTTTTGGAAAAACCAGAGGTTAAAAAGCAGTAAAATCAGTAAAATCAGCATAGACTGACAGATTTCTTCAAACAAACCGCTGCAGCTATTTGCAGCGGTTTGTTTTCATTCCCCAGAATATGGCATTCATGATAATCACAATCAGCAGCACAGCAGCCATAGATACCCAGAATCCCATATTGAGTCCGAGCCATTCACAGGTTCCAAAAAGTGTCATCCATAATTCTTTCCAATTCATTCTTTCCACCTCCTAGAGCGTGTTTGAAAAAGGCTTTCTGCAAGATGTGCGTCACAATTTGTGGGAGATTTTGTCCGGATGAGGGCGCCGTAGCGGGCTACGGCAACTGAATTCGGGCAAAATATACCGCAAAGTGGGGCGTGCAGATTGTGGGAATGATTTTTCAAACACGCTCTAGAGCAGTTCGCCATAATAGCGGACATATGCTTTTTTCAAGCTTGTTGCCAGCAGATTGCATCTGCAGTAGATGAAACCAGTGAGTTCACAATGTATATTCGTGAGCAGGTCATTTCAGGAGCGCTCTTAACGGAGACGAGATCCACTGTCTACGAAGACTTAACATCGAAGGCTCTCCTGAGATGTTTAGTCGCAGTTGGCAGTTAGCTCGGCGAAGTGTTGCGACGACCTGCGATGAATATACATTGTGAACTCACGTCCTGGTAACAACTGCTTCACTAAGCACCTGCTTATTTTGTTAATTTCCTGTAATTCTCCGGGTTTTCATATTCCTTATGGATTCCATCATCCTCGTACAGAAGATAGCTGCTGCCATCATAGCCAAGAAGCTGCAGCTTTGCTGTGTCAATGTCCTTTACGCACTGGGCGGCTTCAGCAACAGGGATACATTTGTGATTGCGGATAAAGAGAGGAACCTCATTTAATGCAATGTCTACATAATGAACACCTTTTTGCAGAACCTCTTCCGAAATAGTTCCATCGGCAAGGAATTTTACAAACTTCATTTCCTCAGGCAGATATACGTATCGTCCTCTTGCATTCTGCTGGTAAACAGGAGCGATCATAATCTCGTTTCCAAGAATCAGCTGATCCTCTATCCGGACCGCCATCTTGTCATCCGGGTAAACGAAGCCAAGAGGTTTAAAATACATATCATCATTTAATGCAGCCTTCATGTACTCACTGTACAGATACGGTACCAGGCGGTATCTGACATTTACAACATTGCGAAAATCCTCAATATCCTCAAACTGGTAGCATTCCTGCTCTCTTGTTCCAAGAGCTGCATGGTTTCGCATAAGAGGCGTAAACACACCAAGTGCCATATGGCGAAGCACCAGATCTCTGGTTGTATCTGCACCAAATCCTCCAAGATCCGCACCTGTATACAAAAAGCCGCACATATTCAAAGACGGAAGCATTTTCAGGTTCAGAAGAATATGTGACCACCAGGACTTGTTATCTCCCATCCAGATTCCACCGTAGCGGTGCATTCCGATATAGGAGGATCTGGAAAACATCAGGAAGCGCTTTTGCGGATCAATACGCCGGAAGGCTTCTCCGGCTGCTCTTGTCATGTTATAGCCGAAGAGATTGTGTACCTTATCATGACGGATCTTTTCACCATTTACATTGTGATAAAATCTACAGTAATCCTCTGAATTATTGGCAATCCCGTTTAGTTTGCCCTGCATTTCCCAGACATGAATCCTGCCATCCTGATCCTGTGCAAATTCTCCGGCAAGCTTTTTTGCCTCTTCCAGTCCCTCAGAGGAATAAAAAATAGCCGGCTCGTTCATGTCGTTCCAGAAACCTTCGATGCCCTGGTCAATAAGAATACGGTATTTGTCCCCGAACCACCTTCTGGCATCCTGATTTAGAACGTCTGGAAAATGGGTATCCCCAGGCCATACTGCCGCAACGAAGTCACTTCCGTCCTCTCTCTGACAGAAGTAACGGTTTTCTACCCCTTCCTCGTAAACATCATAGCCATTTTCAACCTTCACACCAGCATCAATGATAGGGATCAGATAAAGATCCTGTTCTTTCATTTCCTTTACAAATGCAGGAAAATCAGGGAAATTTTCCGGGTTTACGGTGAAGTCCTTATAAGCATCCATATAATCAATATCCATATAGATCATGTCTAATGGGATATGATTCTCACGGTATCCTGCTGCCACCTTGCGAAAATCTTCCATTGTAGTGTAGCCCCATCTGCTCTGGCCGAAACCAAAAGCAAATTTCGGAGGAATGTAGCTGCGTCCGATTACATGACGAAACTGCTTCACAATGTCATAGGCAGACTCCCCTTCAAGCACATATACATCCAGGTCAGCCGCTCCACAAGAAACCTTTAAGGTATCCATTCTGGTGTATCCGATGTCAAAGGTAATTGCTGATGGATAATCGAAAAACAGACCAAATGTAGTTTTGCCGCTTATAATGATAAAGTTATGTGCGCCATACAAAGAGCGCTTGTCTTCCGTATGATTGGGCTCATCTGTACAATTGCTGATATAACAATATCCTCTTTTGTTGATTCCACGGTTCGCTTCTCCAAGCCCATAGACGATATCATCCTCATCCATTATATATGTAAAATCAAAGCCATTGTCCAGACTGATTTTTCCGTAGGGAAATTCTCCATTCGCGCTGTCAACATTCTTAATCAAGGCCTCTGTATCAAATGGCGTGCCATATCGGTATTTTCTGATCATCTCATTCTTCCTTTCATCTGGCTTCAGAACAAATTCTGCAGACTCTTACTTTATGGGGTCTTAACAGTAATTTATCTGAAATCGCAGGCTATCCATAATTTTCACTAAGTTATGTACATAACTTATGTAAAATAAACATATCATCATGTTTGTCATTCGTCAATAGGTTATGTATATAACCTACTTAATGTATAATAGAATATTTTTGTTTTTGTGTACTTTTGACAAGCGCCAAAAGCTTTGTTATAATTTGATAAATCAATTATAGGAAGTATTTATATGACAACAATCAAAGATATTGCAAATCGTGCCGGAGTAAGTACTACTACAGTATCAAATGTAATTCACGGAAAGACAAAGAAGGTGTCTCCTGCTACAATAGAATTAATTGAAAAATTGATTCAGGAAATGGGATATGTGCAAAAATTAGGACTGAACGTATTAAATAACACCAGCTCCAGAATGATTGCTCTGGTCATACATGCACATAGAAAATATGAAAATTCTATAATATCTGATCCATTTTATGGGAAAATCATCGGATTTATTGAAGAAAAGCTGCAAATGCAGGGATATTATATCATGCTGTATTCTACAGATGATGTAAATAAAGTTTTCCACACTGTAATGGCATGGAATATTGATGGTGTTGTTGCCTTATCCTTTTCTCGAAATGACTGCAATAAGATCTGGTCTCTGATTCACAAGCCAGTTATTTCTATTGATGCCTATGGAAGCTCTCAGGGCAGCCCTTTTGTAACTAACATTGGTTTGGATGATTTCACCGGCGGTTCCCGTATGATCGAATATATTCTGGGATGTGGCTATCACGATATCTTTGTCTGTGCAACCAGTGATTATGGTATTGATCAGACACGCTGGAACGGGGCAAGAGAAATGTTTGCCAGGCTTACAGAAAAAAACAGCAGCAAAAAAATCCGTTTTATCAATATCGGAGAAACCACTCTCACCAGAGAAAGCTTCTATCAGCAATTAATACGACGGATTCCTTTTCCTCAAAAAACTGCGGTCTTTTTTCTGTCTGATTTTTATGCAATAGAGGCTATCAGTTATCTTGCCACCAGAGGTGTTTGCATTCCTGCAGATATTGGAATTGCGGGATTTGACGATATTACATATGCCCGTCTTACAGTTCCAAGGCTTACTACCATTCACCAGGACATGGAGAAAAAAGCTGAGCTGGCTGTTTCAGAGCTTTTAAAAGCAATTGAAAATCCAGCTGCATATACAGGGAAAGAGGCTCTTCTGGATGTAATACTGATAGCCCGCGACTCCATATAGAAGATACCAGGGGCAAAAGGTCAAAAAGCCGATGCCGGACTATTATAAAATCCGGCACCAGCTTTATGATTTAGAAGGAAACCAGTCCTCCCTTTAGCATTGAATCTGTAAATTCAACAAAGCCGCCATCTGAATTCAGATTCAGATACAGGTTATCCAGGTCCGTTTCATCCACGATCCATGCCATCACCACCTGAACAGATTCTCCCGGAGCCAATGCTCCAATATAATTGCCGCCGTTTCCATAATCTTCCACCGCACTGCAATATGTCATGGAGCCTGTTTTTGCCACGCCATCTTCCATGTAATAATCGTAGCCATCACCAGGCTCTTCAGATGGGAGATAAATCCTGTACGAACCGTTTTCATGTTTGATTGTCACCAGGCTGCCATGATATAAAATATTTCTCATTTCAGCATCTGTATTGTTGGTATAGGTAACCTGTGCATAAACCAGCTTCTGATTTACAGCTGCTTCGTCTACAACTTTGTCCAATGTATTTTCTCCGTCACCGGATTTAACATAAGATAAATGGTTCTGTTTGAGCTTGCCATCACCTGTAACAGCCGTTTTCCATTCTTCCGGAATGTCTGCTCCCTCAAGTACGCTAAGGTTATCCAAAACCTGAATGCTGTCTGCACAAACCGAAATCCCATCGGAAATATCCGTATTTCCTTCTGTATCCTCATACATTGCTTCTAACGCCATGGTATCCCCAATGCCATTTATGGTGATCTGATCCTCCGCAACTTTGTTTCTGATTTCGCCTGTATCTGCCACAGGATTTACCATATCACTCCAGGTTTGCAGTCCCTTTGTTTCAATTAGGTCTTCTTTCTCTGTGATGGTCATATTTTCAGCAAATTTAATGGCATCTTCCTTTGTAACATCATCGCCAAAGTAAATAGTGAATACCCGATATTCTTCCGGATAAAACAGATATATCCGTTTATCAAAGGATTTGTCCTGTTTCAGGTCCAACAGCTTCACATATACGCCCTCATGTTCACCAAAGGTCAGTTCTTCGCTTTCAATAACCCCTTTATCGATCCATGTCTTGCCCAGATCATCCTGATCTATAAGCACAGAGGATATGGAAATACCGCCCAGGTATGGTGTGTCCGAATAACTTAGCTTGTAGTCATCCATCCATTCCATTCCCTCAGGAATATATCCGGCTGAAATTTCTATATCTTTTATTTCTTTGGGAAGCTTTGTCTTCTTTGCGCCTTCGTCCACATTAATTCCTGTGGCAACACTATATTCCCCCCTATGCTCCAAATACATGTAATACAGCTTGGTTCCTGCATAGGCTGCCGCAGATGTTCCCATTATACAAATTAACGCAACAGCTGCAGCATGTCCCATTTTCCATTTATATTTGTGTCTCTTTTTCATTGGAACCATATTCGTTATTTTTGTCTGTCTTGCAACCTCTTCCTGTATCATATTGTGAATAAAATCCGGTGTTTCCGGCAAATCATTTTTTAATCCGTCTAATCTCATGCAAATATCTCCTCTAATTGAACGACTTTTTTTAGTTTTTCCCTGGCTCTTGCAAGTCTCTTTTGTACCGCGCCTTCTGATATGTCAAGAATCTGTGCAACCTCTTTTACACTGAATTCTTCCATGTAGTACAAAATAACCGGTACTCTCAGTTCTTCCTTAAGGGTATTGACTGCTTTATAAAGCTCGCTGTAGTCATAATGTTCCTCGTGCCAGGTCAGATTTTCAACATAGGACTCATCTAACTGCTCACTCATTTTCTTTTGCCTCGCAATGTTATAGCATTCGTTGATCAGTATTCGTATCAGCCATGTTTTTGCGTAACGATCCTTTTTTAATGTATGAATTTTTGTAAATGCTTTTACAATTGATTCCTGTATTGCATCGGCACAATCCTGATCATCCGCAAGGATTGTTTTTGCAGTTGCATATAGTTGTCGTTCTGAAGAAAGAATCAACTGTCCAAGTTCTTCTTTTGTCAATTCGTTACCACCTTTCATGCCGGCCAGCTTTTTTATTTACATAGATTAGACGGATAAAAACCAAAAATATCCCTGATTTCAGAAAAAAAATCCCCTTAAGCAGATTTTGGTTATTTACCTTGTCTGCTTAAGGGGAATCATATCACAGAATATCATCCGGCGAAATGGCTTTTATTAATCATACGATACCCAATTCCAATATGCGTCTGGATATATTGCATCCCATTTTTTTCCCGTTCCAGTTTTTTTCGCAGTGTTGCCATAAAAACGCGAAGGGAGGCAATGTCATTTTCGGAGCACCGTCCCCAGATCTGCTGGGTAATATAAGTGTGCGTCAGTACTTTTCCTACATTACGGGATAAAAGACAGAGCAGCTTATATTCGATGGGTGTCAGATGTAATTCTTCGTCCTTCAGATATGCACAGCCGGCGCTGTAATCTATCTTCAATTCACCATTTGTAAAAACAGAGGTTTCCGGCTGTTCACCTGTCTGCGTGATTGCAAGTCTCCTTTGTGTAACGCGAATACGCGCAAGTAATTCCTCTACGGAAAATGGTTTCGTAATATAGTCGTCCGCACCTGCATCCAGAGCTTCAATTTTATCTGTATCCTCACTTCTGGCACTGATCACAATAATCGGCATGTTGGACCAGGTACGGATTTTTTTTATCACCTCTACGCCTTCCATATCAGGAAGTCCAAGATCCAGAAGAACAATATCCGGATGATGGGAGGACGCTTCCAGAATGGCCGATGAGCCGTTTTCTGCTGCCAGATATTTATAATCATGTGTCTTTAATGTAGTAATGATCAGGTTTCTTATAGGTCTGTCATCCTCAACCACCAGAATTAATGCTTTATTCATTTAAAGTCACCTCACTTAAGGGTAAAGTAAAAGTAAAATTACATCCATGAGGATCATGGTCAGTCAGTATCAGAGTTCCGTCATGGGCTTCTATAATAGAGTGGCAAAGTGCCAGGCCAAGTCCCAGACTTCGGTGACTGTCCGCAACTGTTGTTTTCCCGGTATAAAACATCTGGAAAATATGCGGCTTCATTTCGTCTGGGATTCCGGGGCCATTGTCTTTTACGCTGATCTGCGCTTTTCCATCTGTTTTTGTTCCCTGAATGCAGATGACTGTACCCGGCGGCGTATATTTTATGGCATTGTCAATTAGATTTACCAGAACCTGAATGATCAGGCGGACATCCATACGTGCAAGAACAAGCTCTTCGCAATCGGATACAATTTTATAGTCATCATGTTTCCTGCTGATATGCCGCAGGGATTCTGCAATCACCTCATCTAAAAGCTGATCTGAAAATTTAAATTTCAGTCTCCCATCATTTAGCCTGGTAATGGAAAGCAGATTCTCCACAACTCCGATCAGCCATTCGGAATCATCATAGATGTCCGTATAAATCTGGTGCTTTGTAGCTTCGTCCAGGCGTTCGCTGTTGCTAAGAAGCATATCTGCATTGCCTGAAATGGAGCAAAGGGGAGTTCGAAGATCATGGGAAATTGCCCGAAGAAGATCTGCCCGCAGCTGTTCATTTTTGGCTATCACTGCATTTTTCTCTTTTTCCATGGCATTTTGTGCGTTTTCCATTGCAAGCGCACATTCATTTATCACAGACAGCAGGATGCTGTATTCAAAAGAATCCAATGTTTCCTTTTGCAGCGGTATTCCAATTACACCGTAAACATTGTTCCCGCTTCGAATTGCCAGATATAAGCATTTGGCCTGTGGAAAATGATGTGTGGATGCACCGGCACGCTGCCTGTTTTCATAGGTCCATCTGGCTATCTGCTGCTCTTCTTTTGTCAGGAAGTCTTCTGTGTCCTCTTCTGCCCCGGAGAAAAGCTTTCCCTCTGATAAAGCGTTATTTTCTACTACATATGCTGTAATATTACGGTTCAGAAGACGAAGAAGCTGTGTACAGGTAACATCAAGAATTTCTCTTTCTCCTTTTGCCTTTTGCAGCAAGCGATCTGTATCAAAGAGAATCTGCGTGCGAAAGGCAAGCTGTGCGGAAAGCTTTGCATGTGTTTTCAGCTTTGCTGCAAGTGCCCCTGTAAGCACAGATGAAATAAGCGTTATGAGAAAGGTCACGGGATAACCCACAGCATAGGTCTGAAAAGACATCCTTGGTTCTGTCAGGAAAAAACAGAATAAAAAAACGCTTAAGAAAGAGCCTGCCACACTGCAAAGATAGCCATCTGTCACAATGGAGGTAAGCAAAACTCCCAGAATGTATATGGTTACAATATTTGTATCTGTGAAATTCAGCTTCTGAAACAAAAGACCAATCAGGGTACACACTGCAAATATAAAAGCCGTCAGGAAATAATCCCTTGCAGATGGTTTTTCCATATACCATGCAAATGGCCGTTTCTGATAGGTTTTGGTTTTGACTGCATCCGGGATAATATGGATATCAATGTCCGGTACAAGCTCAATCAGCTTTTCTGTCAGAGTCATCCTGCTGAAAAAGTGATTTCGTCTGGCATTGTTTTGTCCGATCACGATTTTGGTAACATTGGACAGCCTGGCATACTCTGCAATCTGTACCGGTATGTTTTCCCCATGAGTCATTACGATTTCTGCTCCCAGCTTTTCTGCATACCGGATATGCTCTTCCAGCCTTTCTTTATCCATGGCTTCTGCTTTTGTACCAGTTTGCACATACAGGGCGGTGAAACGCGCCTGCAGCCCTTCTGCCATTTTGGTCGCTGTATCTATTATTTTTTTATTGGAGGGTGCTGCTGACAAACAAACAAGGATATGTTCCTCTGAATTTATGTTATTCTTCTCTGTTATTAAGCTCATCCGGCCTGCTCCCTTTTTCTGCCTTTTTTGCAATTATATCATGCAACTGTATTATGGTCAAAATCCTTTTTTTCATCCCTGGACTGTGCATCAAAAATTATAATTTCAGCTTCCTTATATTCAATTTTACACTCATGAATCTCTCTTAACAATTCTTCATCCGAAAGAGTATTCAAAAACAATATCTTTGATAAATGCTGCTTTTCTTCCGTATTTTCCTGAATTTCGCCCCAAAACTGATCTGCTTTATTTGCAATATAAAATCCAAGTCCAAACATACAAAATACAGTAATTGTCAATATTCCTTCTGCCATTGTCTTCACCTCTATAGCAACATCTTTATAACAAATGACTATATGCGGAAGCACTTCTGAAGTGCCCTGTATTCTCCTAACACCAGCAGTTTATTATGCTCTTCAAAATACGTATCCGGTGAAATTGCAATACCGAATTCTCCTTCATTTTTTACTGCCAGAATATTAATGTTGTAGCGTTTTCGGATATCCAGCTCTCCTACTGTTTTTCCAACCCATTCTTCCGGCACCTCCACCTCAAAAATTGCGTGGGAAGCATCCACCTCCATATAATCGAGGATATGGTCATCTGTGTAACGGATAGAGGCCCATTTTGCAACCTGCTTTTCCGGATAAACCACCTTGTCGGCACCGTTTCGCAAAAGGAACTTTTCCTGAACATCACGTTCAGCTCTGGATATTACCAGTTTTGCTCCCAGTTCCTTCAAAAGTGAAGTGGTTTCAAGGGAATTCTGAAAGCTTCCTCCAATGGTCACAAAGCAGATATCGTAATTTCCAATTCCAAGGGAACGCAAAAATTCAGCATTGGTACTGTCACCGATCTGCGCATTGGTCACAAATGGCAATGCTTTGTCTACCCTTTCTTCATTCCAGTCAACCGCCATGATTTCATGACCCAGCTGGCTTAACTGCATGGCAATATGTCTTCCAAATCTTCCAAGTCCAATAAGCAATACACTTTTCATAATTTTATTTTCTCCTTCTTATCCAACTGTTATTTTCTCCACAGGCAGCTTTGCGTTCCCCCTGTTTTTTCTGGAAAGCACCGCATAAATCAGGGTCAGGCCACCTACACGTCCCAGATACATTAGTATAATCAGCACAATTTGTGAAAAAACATGAAGCTTTGGCGTAACTCCCAATGTAAGTCCTACTGTTCCCACAGCTGAAGCAGACTCATACAGGCAGTCTAAAAGAGGAAGCTCTTCATATATACTGATTGCAAGCCCGCCGCAAAAAAACAATACAAAATAAAGCATGGCGATTGTTGCTGCATTTTTTATCACATGATATTCCAGTCTTCGTCCAAAGGCCCCTGCATTTTCCTGACTTCGGAATGTGGCAATTGCATTTAAAACAAGAACTGTAAATGTTGTGGTTTTCATTCCACCTGCTGTAGAACCAGGCGAACCGCCGATCAGCATTAGCAATATCATAACTGCCTTTGAGGGTTCACTCATCTTTGAAATGTCAATGGTATTAAATCCGGCAGTTCTTGTAGTTACCGATTGGAACGCCGCAGCCAATAAACGGTTTCCTGTGGATAAATTTTTCAGATCGCAGGTGAAAAAGAAAACAACAGGAAACAAAATCAGGCATGCGGTAGTCATAAGAATAATCTTGCTTTGCATGCGGTAGCGTTTAAAATTCAGTTTGTTTATATAAATATCATCCCAGGTGAGAAAACCGATTCCTCCTATGACGATCAGAAGCATAATTACCACATTTACAAGGGCATTTGCAGAATACCCGGTCAGGGAAGGAAAGGGATTGGCAGCGGTTCCCAGAATATCAAATCCTGCATTGCAAAAAGCGGAGATGGAATGAAAGACGGACAGCCAGATTCCCCTTCCCCCGTAATCCGGTAAAAAAACCGGCAGCAGAAACAATGCCCCGGCAGCCTCAATCAAAAATGTTCCCTTTAAAATAAACCTTGTCAATCTGACGATTCCACCAACCTTAGGCGCAGAAATTGCATCCTGCATGGTGCTTCTTTGCATGAGGGATATTTTTTTACCGGAGAGAAGGGAAACGGATGCAGCTACAGTTACCACTCCAAGTCCGCCTATTTGTATGAGCATAAGAATAATCGTCTGGCCTGCCACCGACCAGTAGCTTCCGGTATCCTTCACAACAAGCCCTGTAACACATACCGCCGAAGTGGCTGTAAAAAGAGCCTCATGAAACGGAGTCAGTGTTCTATCAACAGATGAAAAGGGAAGCATCAGAAGAAAGCTTCCCAAAAGGATCACTCCTGCAAATCCCAGAATTATCAGCTGAAAAGATGTCAGATGTTTTTTCTTATATGATTTTTTCGGCATAAATAATCAGAACTCCTTACGAACAATTACTTTTTTGTTGCATCCCATTATATATAATTGCCCTTAAAGATGGTATAAGAGTATCTGATTTCGTATTAAGATTGTATAAAGATGTGTAAAAAATCAAATCATTAAAGTACAAATAAAAAAAAGAAGGCGCTATCTGCGCCTTCCAAGTCTTCCTTTAAAATCTGTATAATCAAAATCTGTAAGCTGCACCATAGTGTTATCGGCTTGTCTGAGCCAGATATCAGGTAATGGCATTCCGTTAAAGGTATTGTTCTTGCAGGTGGTATAAATGGCCATATCTCCCAACATAAGAAGATCTCCATATTTAGGAAGCTGACCAAATTTATAGTCTCCGATCACATCTCCTGACAGACAGGTGGGACCTCCCAGCCGGACGGTAATTCCCTCTTCCCTCTCATCAGCTCCAAGAAGCGGCGGACGATAGGGCATTTCCAGTACATCCGGCATGTGACAGGCTGCGCTGGCATCTACAATCGCAAGCTGTGTCTTTCCGTTTTTCAAGACATCCAGCACACTGGTCAGAAGAAATCCGGCATTTAATGCCCACGCTTCCCCCGGTTCCAGATAAACCTCTACATTCCATTCCTCTTTTGCCATCTGAATACATCGCTTAAGTCGTTCAATGTCATATCCCGGTCTTGTAATATGATGGCCGCCGCCAAAATTGATCCACTTCATCCGGGATACCAGATCGCCAAACTTCTTCTTTACAGAAGCAAGGGTTTTCTCCAGATCATCCGAGTCCTGTTCGCAGAGAGTGTGAAAATGAATGCCATCCAGTAAATCCAAAAGCTCCGGATTCTTTAAAATTGCTTCGTCCCACTGAGCTCTTGTGGTGCCCATGCGGCTTCCCGGTGCACAGGGATCATAAATCGCGTGTCCTTCCTGGGTAGAGCATTCCGGATTGATCCGAAGCCCCACGCTTTTCCCTGCTTTTTTCGCCATCAAGCCAAAACGAAGAAGCTGAGAGGGAGAATTAAACACAATATGATCTGCATAATGAAGCAGCTCCTCAAATTCATCAGCCCGATAGCCGGCACAAAATACATGTACCTCTTTTCCGGGCATTTCCTCTGCACCAAGCCTTGCCTCAAACAGTCCGCTGGCCTCTGTGCCTGCAAGATACGGCTCAAAAAAGCGGTAACAGTCATAATTGCTGAAGGCCTTCTGTGCCAGAAGCATCTTACAGCCTGTCTCCTTCGCCACTTTACCAAGAAGCTTTGCGTTTTTTATAAGTGCTTTTTCATCCAGGATATAGCAGGGTGTTTTTATGTTTCGGAATTCCGGCGGAATGCTTCCGCCGGCTGCTGTAAATGGTGCTCTTTTATCCAATCCTTCCATCAGTCTACCAGCTTCGGATTATGGCTTTCGCTGCGTGGCAGACCATACTGATCAAGAGCCTCCAGGAACGGATCCGGATCAAATTCTTCTACTGTATATACACCTGGTTTGATCCATTTCCCGGTCAGCATCATAAGTGCGCCGCACATTGCCGGAACACCTGTTGTATAGCTGATTGCCTGACTTCCAACCTCATGATAGCATTCCTGATGATCGCATACATTATAAATATAATAGGTTTTTTCTTTTCCATCCTTTACGCCGGTAAAGATACAGCCAATGTTTGTTTTACCCTTTGTACGTGGTCCAAGGCTTGCAGGATCCGGAAGCAGTGCCTTCAAAAACTGAATGGGGACAATTTCCTGTCCATTGTACTGGATCGGGGTTGTGGAAAGCATGCCCACATCCTCAAGACAGCGCATGTGATCCAGATAGCTCTGTCCAAAGGTCATAAAGAAACGAATCCGTTTTACACCTGGAATTGTTTTTGCAAGAGACTCAATTTCCTCATGATGGAGCAGGTACATGTCCTTGTCTCCTACCTGGTCAAAGTTATATTCTCTCTTAATTGCCATCGGCGGGATTTCCACCCAGTGTCCGTCTTCCCAGTAGCTTCCCGGTGCACTTACTTCACGAAGATTGATTTCCGGGTTAAAGTTTGTGGCAAATGCATATCCATGGTCTCCGCCGTTGCAGTCCAGAATGTCAATCGTATCAATCTGGTCAAATTCATGCTTTAATGCATGAGCGCAGTATGCCTGTGTAACGCCTGGATCAAATCCGCAGCCAAGCAGTGCGGTAAGCCCTGCATCTTCGAATTTTTTACGATATGCCCACTGCCAGGAATAGTCAAAGTAAGCGGAAAATCCCTCTTCTTTACAGCGTTTTTCATAAATGGCACGCCACTTTGGATCATCGGTATCCTCCGGCTCATAATTCGCTGTGTCCATATAATTTACGCCACAGGCCAGACATGCATCCATGATGGTCAGATCCTGATAAGGAAGTGCAATGTTCATAACCAGATCCGGTTTATAACCATTGATCAGTTGGATCAGCTGCTCCACATCATCTGCATCAACCTTGGCTGTAGTAAGAACAGTCTTTGTCTTTCCCTTTAATTTTTCTGCAAGTGCATCACATTTTTCCTTTGTACGGCTTGCAATACACAGCTCCGTAAATACCTCATCTGCCTGACAACATTTCTGAATTGCTACACTGGCTACTCCTCCGCAGCCGATTACAAGTACTCTGCTCATAATCATTCTCCTTTTCATATTGATATATAACTGTTTTTCAACAGCTTTTGTTTACATATTATTGATTTATTCTGTAATTGCCAGAAGCAGCTCTCTAAGAACCTTACATGCTGTTGCAGTGGAAACACCACTTACATCCAGCATAGGTGCCAGTTCATTAACGTCTGCCCCCACTATATTTGTCTGGGAAACCGTACGGATGGCAGCAAGAAGCTCAAGGAAGCTTACCCCTCCTGCCTCCGGTGTTCCTGTGCCCGGAAATGCTGATGGATCCAGACAGTCCAGATCAATTGTAAAATATACCGGAGCCTTTATCTCCGTCAGCTCCCTCACGGTCTCCTTCAAACCATCAAAGGTAAATGGATGAAAATCCGTATGGGATCTGGCAAACTGAAATTCTTCTCTCTCACCGCTTCTGATGCAGAACTGATGAATGCGGTTGTCTCCCAAAAGGTCGTGGCATCTTCGCAGCACGCAGGCATGGCTTAGCCTTGCTCCCAGATAATCATCTCTTAGATCTGCATGTGCGTCAAAATGAATCATATGAAGATCCGGATATTTCTCAAAGACAGCCCGTACCGCCCCTAAGGTCACCAGATGCTCCCCTCCCAGCAGCAGCGGGAGCTTATCTGCCTTTAATATTTCCTTTGCTCTCTTTTCTATATCCAAAAGAGCCATTTCACTGCTTCCAAAGCAAAGCTCCAGATCTCCGCTGTCAAATACCCGGATATCCATAAGGTCTCTGTCCTGATAGGGACTGTAGGTCTCAAGGCCAAAGCTTTCATGGCGCATGGCTGACGGACCAAATCTGGCACCCGGGCGAAAGCTTGTTGTGGAATCAAACGGTGCCCCGTAAAGAACTACAGATGCTTCCTCAAAGCTGCTTTCACAGCCGATAAAGGTTTCTACGTTAGGTCGGATCATATGTTATTCCTCCACTTCTTTTAGCATCTCCTCCAGAAATGCAGGAAGATAAAATGCTCCTTTATGAAGTCTTGTTGTATAGTAACGTGTGCGAAGATTTAATGCATTCCATGCCTCAGGATCCAGGTCATCTACCGGATGATATTTTTTGCTTGCAAATCCAAACAACCAGTAGCCTGCAGCAAATGTGGGGATATGTGCCTGATAAACACGGCTGATCTGGAAGGTACTGGCAATTTTCTTGTGGCTGCGCTGCATGGCATGTGCATCCTCGGTATAGAAGGGACTTCCCTGCTGATTTACCATAATTCCGTCGTCCTTTAGTGCATTGTAACAGTTCCCATAAAATTCACGGGTAAAAAGTCCTTCAGAGGGTCCAAAGGGATCGGAGGAATCTACAATAATAAGGTCGTATTTTCCCTCACACCTTCTGATAAATTTCAGTGCATTTTCGTAATGAAGATGTACTCTTCTGTCATCCAGTCTGCATGCATTTCCGGGAAGATATGCGCGGCAGGCTTCCACAACCATAGGGTCCATTTCTACCAGGTCAATGCGTCTGACTCTGTCATATCTGGTCAGTTCACGGACAACACCGCCGTCTCCGGCACCAATTACAAGGATATCCTTTGCCTCCTTATGGATTGCCATGGGCACATGGGTGATCATCTCATCATAAATAAATTCGTCTCTCTCCGTGAGCATTACATTTCCATCCAAAGTCAGCACACGGCCAAATTCCGGTGTCTCAAAAATATCAATTCTCTGATAATCACTCTGTTTCGAATAAAGCTGACGGTTTACCCGAATGCTATGCTTCACATCCGGTGTATGAAATTCTGAAAACCACATTTCCATTGCCTTTACCTCCCTTTCAGAACATTCAGTCTCAAAATATCCGGGTCCTCCGGTCCTGTCATATTGCAGCCCTTTGCTTTTGCATATTCAATATAATCCAGGATCTCTGCTGTAATCCGCTCTCCAGGTGCAAGAATGGGAATTCCAGGCGGATAGCACATGACAAATTCACTGCAGACCTTCCCTTCTGTTTCCCGAAGAGGCAGGCTGCATTTATCCGCATAAAAAGCCTCCTGGGGGCTGGTTATTACCTGTGGGTCAATATACTCCTGGCTTAAAAGTCCAGAGCCGTCTGTCTGAAAACGTCTGCGGATTTCAGCAAGTGCACTTACAAGCCGTTCCACCTCCTGGGCTCGGTCACCAATGGAAAGATAGGCAAGAA
Organism: Ruminococcus sp. AF31-8BH; assembly: GCF_003460605.1. Classification (GTDB taxonomy): domain Bacteria; phylum Bacillota; class Clostridia; order Lachnospirales; family Lachnospiraceae; genus Blautia_A; species Blautia_A acetigignens. The sequence goes on along the minus strand of NZ_QTVN01000007.1, from coordinate 53,091 downwards.
TGTTTCCGATATCACCGAATTCTATCTGGATATCGTATTCATCCCGCAAAATATCATAAACCTCAATTCCGGCAAGTCCGATGTCCAGTGTATGTACACTTAATTTGGTAATGTCAAAATCAAAAACTGAATTTCCGTTTACCAGTTCTTTTCCAAATGCATAATAGCCACCGATTGCATTAATTTCCTCTCTGGCATATTCTGCCATATCGGCTACCTGATGAAAGATCTGACGGCCGCGCTGGGCAAGGTTTCTTCTTGAAATATCAAGACTTGACATCAGAAGATAGCTTCCTGAGGTGGTCTGAGTCAGGTTAATGATCTGGCGCACATAGCCTGCGTGTACCCCCGGGCCTGTAAGGAGAAGACTTGACTGTGTAAGACTTCCTCCGCTCTTATGCATGGATACAGATGCCATGTCTGCACCTGCTGCCATGGCAGAAACCGGAAGCCCGCCGCCAAAATAAAAATGGGTTCCATGTGCTTCATCTGCCAGACACAGCATTCCTGCGTCATGGGCCATCTTCACAATGGCACGAAGATCGCTGCAGATTCCATAATAGGTCGGGTTATTTACCAGCACTGCAACTGCCTTGGGATGCTCTTTTATGGCCTTCTCAACCTGTTCCCTGCGCATTCCCAGGGATATTCCAAGTCTTTGATCCACTTCCGGATTTACATAAACAGGGATTGCGCCGCACAGAACAAGGGCATTTAAAACGCTTCTGTGAACATTACGCGGCAGTATGATTTCATCTCCACGCTTACAGGCAGTCAATACCATTGTCTGAACAGAGCTTGTTGTACCCCCTACCATCAGAAATGCATGTGCTGCGCCAAAAGCATCTGCTGCCAGCTCTTCTGCTTCCCGTATTACGGAGACCGGATGACAAAGGTTGTCCAGAGGCTTCATACTGTTAACATCCACCCCTACACATTTTTGTCCAAGAAACTCTGTCAGCTCCGGATTACCTCTTCCACGCTTATGTCCTGGAACATCAAATGGCACAACTCTCATTCGTCTAAAGGTCTCCAGAGCTTCATGTATAGGTGCATGATTCTGGTTCAGTTTAAAACGACTTCCTATCATCATTCCTCCATTTCCGGTTTCCTTTGCTTAAGCCCTCAATCAGCAATCCTGCAGTCTATTCCATAAAACAATTCTCATTACATAAAAAAAGCGCGGGCAAGGGCACTAAACCACAAACCTGCGTTTTGATCGGTATTTATCTGCTTTATTTACAACATAAAAAGAAAAGGATGTACTTTTCGTTTTCATAAATAATGCTTCTGGATCATGGGTGTCAGAGTCTATATAGCAATTATACTTTTACTACTCTTATTGACCGTTTCACAAGTCTGCGCTTCTGGCGCATCGCGGTTATCAAAGGAACCTACTTATAAAATTTGAGCTTTTAACTCAATCAATAAGGTAACCAAAGTTACCATAATCGGCAGTGGACCCGGCTGTCCGTATGGCCTTAACCCTGATCGGGTGGTCCAAAACAATTGCTTTGAAAAGACTCTGTCTGTTACTCTGTATCTTCGTCTTCCAAAATCTAATTTATCATATCATGCAGAAAATAAACTGTCAATAACAAATATTTATTGATGAATACAACAATGGAGCGTGTTTAAAAACCATTCCCGCAAAGTGTGACGCACATCTTGCAGAAAATCTTTTTCAAACACGCTCCAGAGCTTGCTTTATTTATAAAGTACAAATGCCTCATAAGGCTTCAGCACAATTTTTCCCTCAAAGCTCTTTCTTTCAAGATTTGAGATCAGGCATCTGGCATTGGTAAATTCCTCCGGAATTTCCATTTCTGCCGGATGCTCACTGAAATTGCAGACAGTAAGAAGTCTTTCCTCCCCAAGCCTTCTTATATATGCAAAAATCTGGTCGTCCTCACGGTACAGCGGCTCAAACTCGCCATATACCACAATATCCTTTTCCTTACGAATGCGGATCAGCTTCTGATAATAGTGGAAAATGGAATCCGGATCTGCCAGCTGGCTTTTTGCATTGATCTCTTTATAATTAGGATTTACCTTGATCCAGGGCTGACCCTTGGTAAATCCGGCCTGCTCAGAATCATTCCACTGCATAGGAGTTCTGGCATTGTCACGGCTTCTGAGCATGAGACATTTCATCATGTAATCCGGATTCATAAGTCCGGAATCTGTCAGCTCTGTGTAATACTGAATGCTCTCTATGTCGCGGTAATCTTCAAGCTTATCGAAATAGACATTGGTCATTCCAAGCTCTTCCCCCTGATATACATAAGGGGTACCCTGCATCATATGCAGACAGGTTGCCAGCATTTTCGCAGAGATTTCTCTATAGGCAGGATTGTCATTTCCGAATCTGGATACGCTTCGGGGCTGGTCATGGTTTCCAAGAAACAGACTGTTCCATGCTTTTCCCTGAAGCTGCTCCTGCCACTTGATCATGGTCTTTTTAAATGCCTTAAAATCATATCTGGCTGTAGTCCATTTGCCAAACTCCGCATGCTGGGAAGCGTCCTCCACATGCTCGAACTGGAAAACCATGTTCAGCTCACCGCTGTTTTCTCCTGCATATTTCTGTGCCTCTTCTATGGTGACACCGGATGTTTCCCCAACTGTCATGATATCATATTTAGAAAGAACTTCACGGTTCATTTCCTTAAGGAATTCGTGAACCTTTGGTCCATGAACACAGTACGGGCCGAAATCTCCATAAAGACCGCTGCCAACCTTTCCATCCGGGAAGGACTGGTCCTTGGAAATCATGCTGATCACGTCCATGCGGAAGCCGTCGATTCCCTTGTCGCACCAGAATTTCATCATGTCATAAACTTCCTGACGGACCTTTTCGTTTTCCCAGTTCAGGTCAGGCTGTTTTTTGGAAAAAAGGTGAAGATAATACATCTGTGTCTCATCATCATATTCCCATGCAGAACCTCCAAAACAACCGCCCCAGTTGTTAGGCTCTTTTCCGTTTACCGGATTTTTCCAGATGTAGTAGTCCCGGTATGGATTGTCTTTGGACTTTTTGCTTTCCAGGAACCACTGGTGCTCATCAGAGGTATGGTTTACCACCAGATCCATCAGCACCTTGATCTCACGCCTGTGCGCTTCCTCAAGAAGCTTTTCATAGTCTTCCATAGTTCCGTAGTCCTTGTAAATCCTGCGGTAATCGGAAATGTCGTATCCATTGTCATCCTGAGGAGACTCCAGCATAGGGGAAATCCACAAAACATTAACGCCAAGCTCTTTCAAGTAATCCAGTTTTTCTATAATTCCGTTGATATCTCCGATTCCGTCCCCGTTGCTGTCGTTAAAGCTTTTGGGATAAATCTGATATACAACGCTTTCTTTCCACCAGTTTTTTTTCATACAAAGCAATTCCTTTCTGTCTTATTTTTCAGCATTCACATACGATGATTATTTCACTGCTCCGGCAACAACGCCATTCATGATCCATTTCTGGCAGAAGATGTACACGATCAGTACAGGAAGCAGTACAAGCAGATAGGAGGCAAATGCCAGATTGTAATCTACGGAAAACTGTTTCTTGAACACATACTGTGCAAGCTGCAGGGTCTGCTGGCTCTCATCACTTAAAAGCACCAGCGGCATAGTGAAGTCGTTCCAGGTCCACATAAAGGAAAGAATCGCTACCGTTGCAGTGGTTGGTTTTAATACCGGAAAAATAATTCTGCTGAAAATCTGGATGGGGTTTGCGCCATCAATCATTGCAGCTTCGTCCAGTGCCTCCGGAATGGCTTTTACAGCACCTGTATACAGGAAGGTATTCATAGGAAGACCAAAAATAATATACAGGAAAGTGATTCCGAAAATATTATCCAGGTGGAAGGTATTTGCCTGTACAACCAATGGCAGCATAATTACCTGGAAGGGAATAAACATGGCACTGATAAAGTAGTAATACATAAGGGAGAAGAATTTGCTCTTCTTACGGTTTCTTGTAATTGCATAAGCTGCAAAGGAGTTTGTGATCAGGGTGAAAATCAGGTTGATCACAGTGATAAATGCAGTGTTAAAAAACTTTCTGGGGAAATCTGTCATTACCCATGCATCCACAAAGTTCTGAAGACGGATTTTCTTCGGAAGTGCCAGAATATTATTCATATCAGATGGGTCTTTGATGGCAATCATAAGTGCCATATAAAGAGGCAGGAGAATGACGACTACGATTCCAATGATCAGAAGAATCGTAACAGGCCAGTTATAATGCTCTTTTACTTTTACTGTATTGTGTTTCATCCTAATTTTTCCTCCCTCTTCTCAAGTACACGCAGCTGGAATACAGAAATCAGCACAACTACTATAAAAAGCATAACAGCATTGGCAGACTGGTAAGCAAACTGTCCGCCGCCAAAGCCTTTCTTATAAATTAACACGGCAATAGAGGTAGTGCTGGTTCCAGGACCTCCTTCTGTCATGGCCATGATCTGGTCATAAACCATCAGATAGCCTTTTGCAGAAAGAACCATGTTGATAGTAAAGGACGGAGCCAGAAGGGGGAAGGTAATCTTGCTGAATCGACGGAACCCGGTTGCACCATCCAGGTCAGCTGCTTCATACACATCTGTATCAATAGACTGAAGTCCTGCAATATAAATCAATGTATTAAATGCACATCCGATCCAGAGGGATACGGCAATGATGCCCCAGATGGCATTGTTGGTTCCAAGAATATTTACGCTTAAGGCCTTGATGCCAAGTCCTTTTCCCAGCTGAGGAATGAGATTTGCGAAAATATAGTTAAAAATAAATCCAACAATCAGACTTCCAAGCATGTATGGAAGGAAGTAGAATGCTTTGATGGTATTTTTAAATTTGATTTTTGCATTTAAGGCACAGGCAAGAATCAGGCTGATTACGTTGACCAGGATAGTCGTGATCACTGCAAACTTAAATGTAAATAAATATGCATTTCCGGTATCTGCATCGGAAAACATGTGGATATAATTCCGAAGTCCTACAAAGTTCCAGTCTCCGTAGCCTCTCCAGTCTGTAAAGCTGTACATAACACCCTTCAGAAATGGTATTGTATGGAATGTAAAAAACAGAACTGCAAGGATTCCTACGTAGATGTAGTAGATCCGGTTTACCGCCGGTCTTTTCCGTGATGTTTTTTTCTTCATGAGATCCTCTCCTCATCTATATCAGATTTCTTCAGCCTCTGCCAGATTTATATATTTATCCGGCAGAGGCTAAAGAGGGCTTCTCTTGCTTTAATCAGCAGATTAATCTACATTTGCAATATCATATTTCTCGTCGCACTGTGCAAGGAACTGGTTCATATTTTCCTCATTGTCCATTCCGTTTGTGTAGTTCAAGCACATTTCGGAAATCAGAGCGGAAAGATCAAAGCCTGATGGATAGTAGTGATCCGGGAAGTTGGCAACCTTGCCGTTTGCAATGTCTTCTTTTACACCTGCAACGGTTTCATTTTCCTGCTCCACGCCTTTTACAGCGGAGAAAGCAAACTGATCTTCAATATACATTTTTGCATTTTCCGGTTCCAGCATAAAGGATACAAATTCCTTTGCCATCTCTTCGTTTGCACTGTCCTTGCATACGCCCAGGAGTACATCAACACCGGAGGTCACATAATTCTGTGCTTCGTCATTAGATGCCGGGAATGCAAACATATTAACCTTCAGGTCTGAATTGGAATTCAGATACTGGTTGATTGCCCAGTTACCGTTGACGATCATAGCTGCTTCGCCGTTTGCAAATGCTTTATTTCCATCGTCATAGGTAAGTCCCATGAAGTCGTCCTGTGCATAGTCAAGAAGCTTCAGGTATTTCTCTACGATTTCTTCGTGAGTTCCCACAAATGTAGTCTTGCCTGCTTTACGGTCATCATTAAATGTAGTCGGTGCAAGGTCCGGTGCCATACTGTTCCATGGGCACAGGCTGGTCCATGCATCCTTGTAGGTCATAAGAAGCGGCTGCTCTCCTGCATCCTGAAGCTTCTCGATCACAGCGATGAATTCGTCCCAGGTTTTTGGAATTTCAATACCGTATTCTTCAAACTTGTCTACATTGTAAATGACACCGGAAGCATTTGTTGCATATGGAACGCCGTATGCTTTTTCTTCTTTGTCCTTGTTTACATCATAAACCATCTGCAGGTAGGATTCCTGAACTGTGGAAATGTAATCCTCACCACTTAAGTCTACCAGCATTCCTGCGCTTTCCACTTCTGTGTAGTTATTATCACCGCCCATTGCAACAATGTCCGGCATATCGTTCTTCGCCATTCTGGTTTTCAATACAGTTCCTGCATCTGCCGGAGCTGTGATCTTGATTGTCACGTCCTCATGTGTCTCGTTAAATTTGTCCACCAGCTTCTGAAGAATGTCTTTGTTTTCTGCCTTGGTAGAGAAAAGCTCCAGCTCTGTTCCTTTGGAGCCTTTTGCTGAAGAGCCGCCTTCAGAGGAGCCTCCACAGCCTGTAAGCATACCTGCCAGTAAGGTACCAACCATCAATGTGCAAACGATTTTCTTATTCATTTTTTATTCCTCCATTTTTCCTTTATGAAGGCTGCGCAGCATTTGTTTTTGTGAAAGCATTTCCTGAACACGTCTGTCCTGCTTCCCTTTTGGTGGCTCTATCATATCGCGTGATTGCAGTAAAATCAACAGGTTTCTCGAGAAACTTAAATAACTGACAAAGTTCCTTTATTGTTTTTGTGCATATATGACAAAACCAGGAATGGCGGCAGACGAAGCATTGCAGCTTACTGTCAGATTTTTCCCCGTTAAAGGAAATTTCATGCAGAAAAACAAAGTACGAACTGCTCATAACGCAATAACAGCCCAGATCTGCACATAGAGCAGCTGGGCTGTTATTCAAATAAGAGGTCTATTTTTTTCTTTTACAGATTCTCTTCTCACAAGATGCACCGGGCTTTTCACATTCATTTCCTTTAGCTGTTCGCCTGCTGCCATCCGAAGCAGACGGCTTAAGGCCAGATGTGCTTTCTGGCTGACGTCCTGATGAACCGTGGTCAGCTTGGGGCGCACCATTTGCGCGTAAATGCTGTCATCATAGCCTGTAATGGAAATTTGATCCGGAATTTTAATTCCCTGATCCAAAAAGAAGTTCATTGCCTCAATGGCATCATAATCTGAAGAAAAAGCCAGTGCTTTTACTTCAAGAAAGCGGGGCAGAAGCTCACTGTATTTTTGAAGCCGCTTTTTTTTCTCATAGGATACTATCACAAGACGTGTACGGCTGCAGAACTTCCCATCCTGTTCCATGGCCTGTTTGAAGCCCATCCAACGGCTGTAATCACTGTCAATATCCGTTTCTGCTATAAAAATTGCCTTGTCGTAGCCACAGGAATACAGATAATTTCCAATCTGATAGCCGCCGGAATAATCATCTACACCTACATTCTGGAAAAAATATTCACCGGCAGGATAGGTATCGATGAGAACCATTTTCTTGTTCAGCTTCCGGGACAGCTGCCTGTATTTCTCGTCATTGTAACCCAGGATAATCAGGCCTTCCACATTCCATCTGGAAGCAATGTCTACCACATGCTGAATATTTTCCCCGCCGATGAGCATGATATAGTAGCCCTTCGCTTCCGCTTCGTTCTGGATGGTTCCCACCAGCTCCCCTACAAAGGAATCCTGCAAGGGCTGCATTCCGTGTGCCTGGTTAAAGCCAACCACAACCCCGATGATCCTGGAACCATGACCGGACAGCATCACAGAGCCCATATGTGGAACGTAATTCTGCTCTTTAAGGATTGCCGTTATTTTATCAATGGTTTCCTGAGAAACCCGTTTCGTATTTCCATTAATTACATTCGATACTGTGGTTCTGCTGACCCCAGCCATATCTGCAATATCCTGAAGACGAATCATAGGTGTGCCGCTCCTTTCCCTGGAAAATGGAATCTTCCCAAATTAAAGCTTACGGCTCATATCGTGCCACTCTTCGCCTCCCCAGACGGAACCGGAGATGCCATCGTCGGTGTAGCCCATTTTTTTGTACATTTCCACCTTCTGGTCCAGGCAGGTGAGGTACAGGCATTTGCGGCCTTTGGCCTGCTCACGGGCTGCGTAGTGGGTCATGATCTCACGGGCAAGACCCTGGTGACGGTACTCCGGGAGCACATCAAGGCCAAGGAGCATAATGTTTTTTCCTTTTGGATCATGAAGGGTGATGTCCGTAAAAAATTCATCGCGGAACACTTCTTCATCTGTTGCGACGCCGTTTAAAAATCCCGCAATTTTACCAGTTGCCTTATCTACTGCCACCAGGAATGTCTCAGATGCATGCTCGGTACGCTCTCTCATGCTTTTGGGAGAGCAGGCTTCGTTGGGAGGAAAACAGATCTGCTCGATTTCCACTGCCTGTTCTGCCTCATCTGGACGAATATTTCTAAATTCAAATTTCTCTGTCATTTTCTTTATACCCCTCTTTCTATTTTATCCCAGAATTTTTCCCAGCATATTCAGAAGCTTTGGAATCTCCACAGCCGATGCACCGTCAGACACAGCGTCCACGGCAAAACATATGTTTCTGGGTGCGCTCCTGCACACTGCCTTCTCCCACAGAAGCCAAAATTCCAACACCAAGATAAAAGGCCATGAAAAGATATGCGGAAGCATGAACCAGCCACCGCTTATTTTTCACCACTGTATTGCCCACAGCAAGAATTCCGAATATAAAAATTGCTGCAATAAATACAATTTTGTTGGTATATGGCACCTCCGAATAGCTAAGGCACAGGCGTGCCGCAAAACTTTTGTTCTTTTCATTATAAGGCATCCCACTGTCCTGTGTCAATTTCCAACAGTGCAGACCAAAGAAAGGCGCCCGCATAAGCGAACGCCTTTTCCATTTTCCATATTTTTACGCATCAAGACCTGCGTGATATCCCATGTAAATTGCGTTTGTGATGTTGCTTGGGCGGACACAGTCTCCAATCTCGCGTACCACAGGTGCACAATTTCGAAGTGTATTTACTGCATCACGGTTGGCTCTCTGGCCAACTGCGCAGATTACGGATTTTCCAGGTATCAAAACCTCATTTCCATCTGCGTCCTTGCAAAGTACGCCGTCCGGTGTCACTTCCATTCCCTGGTAACAGGTATGTGCTTCCACATACTTGTCGATCATCTGCATCAGGATCGGACGGTGGCGGATGTTTGCGTCCGGTGCAAGCTCAGGTCTCATCTCTACCAGATGCACCTTTTTGCCCTCCTGTGCAAGGTGGATGGCAGCTTCACAGCCTGCCAGACCGCCGCCAAGAACTACAACGGAATCGCCTACCTTTTCTTTTTCCAGGTAATAGTTGTTAACGACAACCACGTTGTCTTGGTCCATACCTTTGAGCGGGGGAACAATCGGATTGGAGCCAACTGCCAGGATCATCACATCTGCATTCTGTGCCTCTGCATATTCCGGAGTCACCTCTGTGTTGCAGCGGATCTCAACGCCAGCTTCTTTTGCCTGTGCTTCCAGGGAAAGACCAAGCTGGTACATTTCCTGCTTGAAATCAATCGCCTGCTCGCACTTTAAAATTCCACCCACCTTGTCGCTCTTCTCGCAAAGCACAACCCTGTGACCGCGAAGGGCTGCTGTCACAGCTGCCTTCAGTCCGGCTACGCCGCCGCCAACTACAAGCACTTTCTTCTTCACAGCTGCAGGAAGTACCTCTGTACCTTCAATCTCACGTCCGATCAGCGGGTTGACGGTACATCTTCTGGTCTGTGTGGTAGGTCTTTCTGCCATACATGCAAAGCAGCGCAGACATTTCACGATCTTGTCATCATTTCCGGACACAACCTTCTGGGGCAGGTATGGATCTGCCAGAAGGGCACGTCCCATGTAAACCACATCAGCTTTTCCGGACGCAATGATCTCTTCCATCTGTGCCGGATCATTTAAGGCACCGATGGTGGCAACCGGTTTGCTTACGTGCTTTTTGATTTCTTCTGCAAGGTACACATTCACGCCATGCTCTGCAAACATAGACGGATGAGTTCTGAAAAATCCGAACTGGTAGGATCCTGCGGATACATGGATTAGGTCTACATAAGGCTCCACTGCCTGTGCGATCCGAACACCCTCGTCCAGGTCATAACCGCCCTCGAACAGTTCAGAACCGCTCATACGAAACTCGATCGGGAACATAGGGCCAACTGCATTTCGCACTTCCTTCAGCACTTCGATGGTGAAGCGCATTCTGTTCTCGAAGCTTCCGCCGTACTCATCCGTTCTGTGGTTGAAATAAGGGGAAATAAACTGGTTCAGAAGCCAGGTGTGTCCGCCGTGGATCATGATCATCTCAAAGCCTGCACGTTTTGCAAGAATGGCGGTCTCGCCGTAGCGCTTCACAATGTCTGCAATCTGCTCTTTGGTAAGGGCAGTTACCTTCATTCCGTCCGGACGGACGCCATCGCTTGGTCCGTACTGGGTCAGGCCCTGCTTTTTGTTCTTATCTGCCATGTAAGTACCTGCATACTGGCCGGAATGGGAAAATTCCACGCTTGGCACTGCACCGTGTCTCTTGATTGCATCTGCTGTGAAGGTGAAAGCAGCCAGGGAGCCAACTGTGGCAAGGTCAAGATGAAGCATGTGGGAACCGTCTGTCTCCGGGTGAACTACAAGCTCACTCATGGTTACAGCTGCGGCTCCGCCTTTGGCACGAAGCTCGTAGAAGGCACGGGTTCTCTCGCCTGGTACGCAGTCCTTGTCAATATCGGTTGCTCCGATCGGGGATGCAAACATGCGGTTGCGGAAGGTTACGTTTCCTAAAGTGATAGGCTGACATAAATGCGGGTATTTTCTTTCCATTGTGAAGTTCCTTTCTATGTGTTTTTATAACAATTTTTATATAATCAATATGTTTCTTTATTTATAATGCAATTATTTAAACAATATTTTCATTTCGTGTTTTTCACGCCTTTTTCTTTGCGAAAAAGCGGTACACAAATGTAAGCGCCAGTCCGGCTGCTGCAAATGCACAGGCAACCAGAAATGCGCCATGGTAGGTTTCCTCTGCCATGTAGATTTTTCTCATTGCAGAAGGTCCGAAGTATCCGGCACCTGCAAGGCCGATAAACATGATTCCATAGTTTACACTGTTATTCTTTGCTCCAAACTGGTCTGCTGTAAAGCCAGGATATACACCCATGAAAGAACCGAAGCTTAAGCCGATTCCTGCAATTCCAATGTAGAATGTAGCGTATCCCCCCTGACCAGTCATATATAAAAGTAAAAGACCGATGATTCCAAGCACGCTTGCCACAGACAGGGTGTTAATCCTTCCGATCCTGTCAGACAAAAGTCCTGCCAGAATACGTCCTGCAGCATTGAAAACAGCCAGAACGGAAACGGCTGTACTTGCCATAATAGCGGTCATTCCCACCATATTGGCAGCAACTGCAGATGCCTGTGAAATTACCATCATTCCACTGAATGCACCGCAGGTAAACAGAAGAAGCATAACGTAGAATACCGGAGTTTTCAGCATTTCTTTCCAGTTTTTGTTCTCTGCTTTATTTCCTGCTGCCACTGCCGGCGGTGTCCATCCATCTGGCACAAAATCTGCCGGACACTGCTCCATAAAGAAGGAACATCCGCAAATGATGATCAGGAATGCGACGCCTACGATTTTAAAAGCTGCGGCCGCATCTGTCACTGCTACTATCTCTGTTACGATTGGCGGCAGGATAACGGATCCAAGTCCGTAAATTGCGGTGGTGATTCCGCCGATCAGGCCTCTTTTATCCGGGAAAAATTTCATACATGTGCTGACCGCTGTACCGTAGGTCATTCCAAGTCCAAGTCCGAAGATCAGTCCGTATGTCACGATCAGGGCTCCTACGCTTGTGGCAAACCCGGAAGCGATCATTCCGATTCCAACCATAAGTCCGCCTGTAAGAATCACCTTCTTCGGGCCAAACTTATCGTTAAAGCTTCCTCCTGTGATCATGGTAATCGGTCCTACGGAATTGGCAATGGTATACACAATTGCAAGATCCGCTGTGGTTAAGGCAACACCATTTCTGGTGCTTAAGAACTCAGCCATGGAAGCTGCGAATACACTCCATACATAAATGGACCCAAGGCATAAATTGATGAAACAGCATGCGATTAAGGTTCTCCACCGTTTTCTGGTTAAGTTCATCTTGTCTCTCCTTTTCTCTGTTTGTTATTTTTCTATCAAAGCCAGTTTATCTTAGCACATTTTGTTTTATATGTAAATATAGACATATAAATTATTACATGTAATTATTAACAATATTTCCATGGATTTTTTGTAGAATATTGAGAAATTGAGGAAAAAGAGTTGGAAAATTCTGCTGGTGTGCTATGATATGGAATATGCCGCATTGAAAACTAAAGCATGTTTGAATCCCTAAATACGAAAGAGAAATCATATGAGAACATTAAAATACGCCATTCTTGGCCTTTTAAATCAAAAAAAAATGACCGGATACGATCTGATGAAGCAGTTTGAATCCGCATTGTGCGAGTTCTGGTCTGCCAAGCACAGCCAGATCTATCCGGAACTGAAGAAGCTTACAGAGGAAGGCTGCGTTGCCTACAGGCAGGAAGCCTCCGACAATGGCCTGGAGAAAAAGCTGTACCATATTACCGAAAAGGGACGGACAGATTTCATGTCCTGGCTCTCCTCAGAAACGCCGGCCCAGCCCACCCCTAAGGACATCTCCCGGCTGAAGATTTTTTTCTGCAGCTGCCTGCCCAAAGAAGAACGGAAATTTATGCTGGAAGAACAGGTCTACAGGCACACCGCCCGCCTGAAGCACCTTCAGAACAACCAGCAGAAATTCTCCCAGGTTCCAGACAGTGATTCCAATGAATTCGGCGACTATCTGGTACTCATGGGCGCTATTATGCGGGAAGAAATGATGATTGAGTGGCTGAAGAAATCCATTAGTCTGTTAAACTAAGCAACTCGATGTTCACTCCCTGCTTCGTTCCGCCCGGTACTGGGACGGAGTTTTTCCCACGTATTTCTTAAAGATCCGGTTAAAATAACTTACGTTGTCATATCCTGCACATCTGGCAATGTAAGTTATTTTCTCAGAGGTTTCCCGAAGCATTTTGCAGGCATTATTCAGACGATACTGCATCAGGTATTCCACTGGAGAAATTCCTATATTTTCCTGAAAATAACGCAAAGCAGTATTTTTGCTGATATTAGCTGCCCCTGCAATATCGGCAAGGGTAATTGGCCTTTCAAAATGCATCTGGATGTACTGAATCATAGCCTGCAGCATTTTCCTGGAATGGGCGGAACCATTGACCATTTTCGGGGCAAGCTGTTCGCTGTTCAACTGTAAAAACATAAGAAGCCATATTTCGCTTAGCTGATTTCGAATAGATAATTCATTCCATTCAGCAGTTTTCAGGTTAGAAAACAGTTCCTGTAAAAGAGACAACATCTGCTTTTTCCATACTTCTTCTTTTCTTAACACAATACATGGCATCTCAGCCTTTTCCAGCGGCATCACATATTTTCTGTAAATAAGGCTCTCTTTGGCAGCCAGAAAAGCCGACAGAAATATCACATTCGTTATAATCCCGTATTTTTCCGAGGTAAAACGGTGCAGCACACTGCTGTTAATAAAAATACCCTCCCCTGGCTGAAGTTCATATACACTCTGATTAATATGACAGGCAACACATCCTTCTATAATATAGACCAGTTCAAATTCCTCATGCCAATGCCAGTTAATATCATTCTTGTAATAATCCCGTGTATCATCTGTATTAAATTCCAGGGGAAAGTCAGGACTGCCGTGTCTTCTTGTTTCCTGAAGGTTAAGATTGGTGCTGACACTCTGCATAAATTCCCACATCCTTTTCAATAGTGATATTGTACTATATAATTGTGAGATTATGCAATATTTTTTCTTTTTTTGATGATATAATACAAATTGTTTTGATTACACATATGGAAGTGTGATTGTACGAATACGTATCAGAAAAAATGTAAGAAACAGCAGGCTATTATGAACCGTTCGCAAAAAAAGGATTTAACAAGCGAGAATCCATTTTGGTGTCTGCTGAAATTTGCGGCTCCTGTTATTATCGGAAATCTATTCCAGCTGTTTTACACGCTGGCAGATTCTGTGATTGTGGGAAAAACACTTGGCACGAATTCACTTGCAGCAGTTGGTTCCACCAGTATTATTATTTACTTTGTGGTATGCGAAAAAGCATTGCAGCATCTGCTGTCTTAAGTATTTTCTTCTCTGTTTTGCTGACTTTGATCTGCTGCCTGCTGGCGCACCAGCTTATAACCATTATGAAAATACCGGAAGACATTTCCAAAGAGGCCTATGACTATATGTTTGTTGTTCTTCTTGGAACCAGTGCAACCGTCTTTTATAACCTGATTTCCAATATGCTTCGTGCCCTGGGAGACAGCAATATGCCTCTGTATTTTCTGGTGTTTTCTTCTATATTGAATATTTTTTTAGATCTGCTTTTTATTGTTCCGTTCCATATGGGCATTGCAGGTGCAGCCTGGGCTACTGTTATTTCCCAGCTCCTTTCCGCATTCTTCTGTCTGCTGGTCGGGCTGAAAAAATATCAGGTTTTGCATATCAGCCGACAGAATTTCGACCAGCTGAAAAGTCCGCTTTTTTCCCATTTAAAAATTGGATTTCAGATGGGATTTCAAATGTCTGTTATGTGTATCGGGCAGCTTGCCATGCAGGCAGTTGTCAATTCCCTGGGAACTTATGCAGTTGCAGGATACACAGCTGCCTCCAAAGCAGACCAGGTATCCGTGCTTGTAAATAATGCCATGATCGCTGCAATTTCTGCTTATGTATCACAAAATTTTGGTGCTGGCAATAAGAAACGGATTCGTCTGGGCGTGCGTGCATGCCTGATACAGACAGAAGCCCTGAATCTGATCATGTGCCTTGGAATTCTTTTTCTGCGCCATCCTATTGTAGAGCTTTTTCTTTCCAATCCAACTGCAGAAATTTATTCCTACTCAGACCAGTACTTAACCTTTGTCGCTCCCTGTTACTTTCTTTTGGGATTACTGTCCATTTACCGGGCATCTGTACAAAGTATGGGAAATGGCTGGGCTCCATTTACTGCCTGTATGATCGAACTTGTTATGCGCATCGCAACAACACTGGGACTTTCTGCAGTTCTTGGATATTTCTCCGTCTGCATCGCCAGCCCCCTTGCATGGTTCGGAGCCTGCGCACTGCTGATTCCCTGCTACTACCGGATGATGAAAAAACAGGTTTGCTGAAAGTCAGCGTGTCAGGTCCTTCACCCATTTGTATTTCTGGAAATGATGGAGGACCCAGGGGAGCTTGCCCACCTCGTCGATGCAGGTGCAGGCGTATACTACCACAACGGGCCAGTGGAAGTAGTAGGTTCCGGCGGCTGCCAGGGGAATGGCCAAGCACCACATGCACACTGCCAGGCTGTACATATCAAACATGGTATCTCCTCCTGCGCCGAAGATTCCATTGATGGTCACATCATTGATGGCACGGCCGATCATATGGATATAAAATCCTGATTTCCAATGGAAATTACTGATTTCATGAATTTGTTTTCCTTTCTGATTGAATCAACAATGCCTGTATGGAATTTCTTTTCCAAATTCAAATACCTATCATAATGAAAACAGATACAGAGCATATCGGTTAACATGGCTACTTCAAGTATTACTCATAATTTTGTCGTATCCAATCCCAATAGCGTAAAACGTTTTGTTGCAGCAATTGACGAAGCTGATCATGACCGCACACCAAAGCAGACACTTCCCGGACGTCAATTAACAAACCCACAGGAGATTTTAGCCTTAATGTCAAAAAGGAAGAAACACAGTTTTACACCACAGTAGCTCACCTGATTGCCCAATTAGGTAATAACTATTCTCTTCCAAAAGAAAACGGATTCCTTGGAACACTCGAGTATCTACTTCCTTGTCCTTTCACACAAAAAAATAAACCTGCTGCCATCTGCAGATCTCTCCACAGACAACAACAGGTTTCCCCTGATGCATTTATTTACTTTACCATCCGTTCAATACTATCGGTCATACGGATTCCCACGCACCTTCTTTGTCTCTGATGCCTTCTCAATACTCTTTTCAGCTTCTTCCCTCGTTGCAAACAGCCTGTGAGCCTTCACCTGTATTCCGCCGCCCGTATCTGTAAAACGGACCAGAAACATCCTTCATCCGCACCAGAACCGGAAGCACCTGCCCCGCAGCAAATCTCCCAGATCTTCCAGAAGTTTAATATACCGGCTTTTATCCGGATCATTCAATAAAAGGACAGACCGGATTGCCTGTATTTTGCCAGTATTCGTCAATCTTATTCACCGCCTTGCTTTAATCGAATATATGTTCTATTATGATACCATATTCCTTACCGCACTTCAAGCAATCTTTCACTATAAAAAATATAAGAAAAGATTCTGACACACACCTTTCAGTGTGTGTGCACCGCTTATTTAACATTACCCTATCAATTATTTCACCAATTTATGAATTACTTTTAACAGTAATTCCACATCAACAGGCTTAGCAACATGTTCATCCATTCCTGCTGCTTTTGCTCTTATTCTGTCCTCCGTGAACGCATTTGCTGTCATTGCAATGATCGGTATTGTCTTTGCATCCTCTCTGTTCAGAGACCTGAGCATCTTTGTAGCTTCATAGCCATTCATTACCGGCATCATAATGTCCATAAGAATGACATCAAATTCACCAGGTTCACTATTTCTGAACAGCTCAACAGCTTCCTGACCATCCCAGGCTTTTGTCACGTCAGCCCCTTCATTCTGAAGCACAAATTCAGCGATTTCCATATTCAGCTCATTATCTTCCGCCAGGAGAATATGCAATCCCTTTATAGATTTTTCGGATACATCCTTCCGTTCTTCACGTTTATCCGCATCCGGATCTATTTTAAATGGAACCCGGATCACAAATGTCGTCCCTACGCCTTTTTCACTTTCAAAAGTAATGGTACCACCCATTTTCTCGACCAGTTTCTTTGTAATCGGCATTCCCAGTCCGGTTCCGGCAAACTTTGTGCGGCTTCCCGTATGTTCCTGTGCAAATGGTTCAAACACACATTTCTGGAACTCCTCAGTCATTCCGATTCCTGTATCCCGGCAGACAAATTCCATTGTCGTCATTTCTGGCTGTTCGGACGGAATTTCAATGCAGCTGATATAGATATGTCCGTTTTCTCTGTTATATTTCACCGCATTGGACAGAATATTCATCATCACACGTTTCACATATCCCGGACTTCCAATAAGAGCACGGTGCGTGATTTCTTTCTTCTCCCATTTGATCCGAATATTCTGTTCTGCTGCCATCTGCTCGATCACAACAAATACTTCCCTGGAAATTTTGCTCAGATTAAATGGAATCTCTTCCAGAACGATTTCACCTGACTCAAGCTTACTCATGTCCAGAACATCATTTACCAGTTCCAGCAGCAGATTGGATGCCTCTTTCACCTTTGTTCTGTATTCTGTCTGCTTTTCTATATCATCTGCATAATGATCTGCCATATTTACCATGCCACAGATTCCATTGATTGGAGTCCGGATATCATGACTCATTCGCTGTAGAAGCTCTGTTTTTGTCTCATTGGCGGCTTCTGCCTTTTTTGCAGCTATTAATAGTTCTGCTTTATATTTTTCATCTTTTTCCTGTTCCAGTTTCTGATGTGCCCTCTTGGTTCTGTATGTCCAGAACCAGAATATACTGAACATCAGGAAATAAAGAAAAATGACACCTGCTACACTTAATGGAAGATCATGAAACACTTCCGTATCCGGAAGATATGCATAAATATAATAATCCCGCTGTTTCAGCATGATTCCGTAACATCCGCTTCCTTCATTCTTCAAGTGATAAATGTGCTGACTGTCTGTATGCTTTTTCATTGCCTGAACAACTTCGTTGTCAGCCGTATTCTGCCCCAACAGGCTCTCATCGTTGCTGGCAACAACGATTCCCTCGTCTGCAACAATAATCGTTCCATCTTTCTGAGTACTATAGCCATTTAAAAGCCCCTGTATCGTCAGCGTATAGTTTCTGGCAAATTCAGGAGGTGTATGATAGTAGATTGCCACAATACCCGGTGCATCTTTTCTGGCACAGGCTGCAATATCAATATGTGATCCGTCTTCCCTGTTAAACCGTTCTGAATAGCTTCTTTCTTCATATCCGGCAAAATCCATGATAATGTCTTTTTGCAGATACTCTGTAATCTCATTAGCCAGAGACTCATCCGTGCTGTATTCACAGTCCGTCTTTCCTTCTGCATCCAGTACAATGATACCATCCACCCAGAGAGTCTGCAGGTTTTCCTTCAGGAAATCCCGACTTAGCTGACCGCCGTTTTCTATTTCCATATCGATATTCGTACTCATCTGTCTGGCACTTTCAATTGAACGGAGAAGACTTTTGGATTCCGAAGATTCATTATAATGGGTGTAGGTGGAACACTGCACTTTGACATAATTTACAATCTCTACCATTCTTTTCTCTGCTTCCGCTTTCTCCGCATGAAAGAAATAAAACAGAGAGACTGCTGCCACACAGATTCCAAACAGACCACCGAGCAGCTGGATTCGTTTTTCTTTTTTCTTTCTCTTAATATCCAAGATCATCCACCTCCAGATACTTCTGGGGATCATCCAGATATTTTTCAATAATTTTCAGGGATGTGCCATCCTGACGCATTTCTTCCAGAGTCCGGCTCATCTGCTCACAGATTCCTCTGTCATCCTCTTTTGCAAAAGCAACACCTATTCCGGTGATCATCAAGGGTTCTTCCAGGATACGAAAGCTTGCGTCATAATCCTTCATATACTGAACAACAGATTCCTCATGTGCGGCGACTGCATCTACATATCCTTTTCCCAGAAATGTATAGATCAGTTCCCTGTGTCCCAGGCTGATCAGATTGCCCAGCTTTGGGATCCTCTCATCCGTCCGGTTCAGAAAGATGCCTTCCGGTTTGGTTGTGGACTGAACAGCCAGGTTCTTACCTTCCAGGTCACTCAGTTTATAAATATCACTATTCTCATTCACAGCGACTACCTGCCGGCTTGCTATATATGGTCCCGCCCAGCGGTAATCGTCAAGGCGTCCTTCCATAGAAAAGCAGCCCATGATACAGTCAATCTCTCCGCTCTCCACCAGTTCTTTTTTCTTCTCCCAGTTGATCTGGACAACCTCCACCTGATATCCCATTCTTTTAAAAGCTTCCGTAGCCAGTTCTACATCGATTCCCGTCGGTACACCATCCTCATTCAGATAATTGTATGGTGGATAGTTGTCGCTGCCGAGGGTAATAACAGGCTTTTCGGTTTCTTCCTTCGTGTTATCTGTGTTTTTACACCCTGCCAGGGTGACTGCTAAAATTCCCGCAAGCAGTATGCCTGCGATCACTCTTTTTCCTTTCATTTTCTGTCTATCCCTAACTATCCTTTTCGATTCTTTTATGTCCGGTTACTTTCCATTTGTCACTGTTCCGTGACCTGCGGTTCGGTGCCCCCCCCCGCCGGATTTTATACTTCTGATTGTCTTTTCCAGTACCTTCATCTCAACCGGTTTTGAAACATGTGCATTCATACCGGCTGCCAGAGAATGCTGAATATCCTCTGAAAATGCATTGGCAGTCATGGCAATGATCGGAATCGTCTTATTGATTGTTTCCAGTTTTGCGTTATTTTCTCTTTCAACTTCAATTGCTTCACTTTGTTTTTTTCTAAGCACTATTACGATAGCTGTAATTGCACAAACTGCCGCAACAACTGCAAACAGAATGATAAAGCACATGAATTGTACCTGGACATAATCCCATTTTGTGCCCATAACATCTTCCAGATTTAAAAACATCTGATGGGTCACTTCATCCATCTGATTCAGCCGTTTTTCATAAATAAGCTTTTTTATTCGTACAGCCCGTAAGACATAACAGCACAGTTACAACAGATACACCAAATATTTTTTTCAATTTCATAATTTTCCTTTCATCTTCTGTTGATAAGTCATTCCGCAAAAAAGCACTGTCAAACAGACAGTGCATCTCATTTCATGCAACTGGCTGCCATTTTACAGGCCCTGTAGCTTTGCGTCCCAGATTTTCATCTGGTTTGCCGATTTCCTTATTATGGCTTTTAAACTTATGCAAAAAATTGGTTTTATTATACTCTAATGTTCTACTATACACAAGATAAACATTACCGTTTTAACGTTCGAAAATAAAAAAAGAACAGCCGATACATATACTCGAACTGTTCTTCTACTTTTCTTACATACGTCTGAACAACCTCAGCTCCGTCTCTGTCACCTGTATAGGTAACCGAAGCTTTGATTCCATCCCACTTTCATCCTTATTCAGCATTCTTTCTTTTCTTATATCCTCTGATTACCAGTACTTCCATTCCTGCCATGAAAAGTGCTATTACAATGTCGATACCAATTCCTGCTTTTTTCCAGTTTTCCATACCTGTTTCTTCATGTTCTCCATCATAAGCCCAGCTGCTTACAACTGTATACATGACATTTTTGCAGGCATTCCTCATCTGAAGTACAGATGTTGGATGCTCCGGATTGGCTACATTGTTCTCTTCTCCGTTGAATGTGGACAACATTGCATCTACTCCATTCGCCAAAGCTGCATCTGCATTCATAAATCCATGACCATTGTTTCGGAAGAAGTCTGTAAGCGCCATTCCCCTGAATCCCCATTCATCTCTGAGAACTGTATTCATAAGGTTACTGCTTTCTCCAGTCCATTTATCTCCAAGGAAGCTCCAGGAAACCATAACCGCATTTGCGCCACCCTGTTTTACAGAAATTTCAAATGGTTTCAGATAGATTTCCCGGATTGCCTGCTCATTTGACCAGACACTTACCATCTTTGCATTTCCCTCATACAGAGCAAAATGTTTGATATAAGAATAAACTCCATATTTTCTTGCTCCTTCTACTGCTTTTGCTCCCATATTTCCTGCAAGAACTCCATCTTCTGAAAAGTATTCATAGTTTCTTGCTCCAAATGCAGTTCTATGAGTATTCATACCTGGTGCATACCAGCCCTCTGCACCCATTTCCTGACTGATCTTGCCCATGTATTCACCCCAGGCCTGTGCAAGTTCCTTATTCCATGTGGAAGCAACCACAACTTCAATTGGAAATCCAATAGAACCAACTCCTGTAAAGTTGTTATTAATTGCTGCTGGTCCATCGAAATCAAGTGTAGCCACTTTTCCCACAGAATCCATGGCTGCTGTCTGATAACCAGCCATTGCAATCATATTTGTCATTTCGTCAACAGTAAGCTGATCCAGAAGTTTTTCCCAACGAGGATCGTCATAATCAGCATCACGCATATCAGCTAATGTAAGTCCATTATCTGCTCCCGTTGTCGGCATTACATCCTCATCATTGAGGTATGTAGTCTTATCAAAGTTGCTGTTCAGATGATATTCAGAAACATATGGCTCACCCAGCTCTGCAGATGCCGGTGCTGCTGTAGCCTCTTCATAATTTGCAAAATGATCTGCTCGTGATAAATATGTCACATCGCCTTTTGCATCTTCAAATACATTTGTTGCTGCAGTATCATCTGATGCTCTTTTATTTTCTCCCTTATATACTACATCTTTATCTGCAGTATAAGTTTTCTGATCCAGCACAGTATGTGAATCGCTGTTGATAGAAATCACATAATCGCCTTTTTCAAGAACATATGCTTTTGCAGTATTCTCATCATAAGAGGCCATATCTTCTATACTGAATGTAGCTGTAACAATCTGAGATTCTCCCGGCTGAAGCAGATCTGTTTTTGCAAACTCGATCAGATTTGCAGATGCTTTCTCAATTCCGCCATTTGTATATGGCGGTTTATAATACACTTCTACTACATCTTTTCCGGCAACATCTCCGGTGTTGGTTACTTCTACATCTACAGAAATCTGTCCGTCTTTTTCCTCCAGTTCACCCATTTTCTGTTCAAATTCCGTGTAACTCAGACCATATCCAAATGGATACTGTACAGTCTTATCGTAATCAATCGCACCTTCCTGTGCAGCTGTTTCATAGTACTTGTATCCTACATAAATGCCTTCCACATAATTGGTAAATGCCGGAGCATACACCTGCGCAGTTCCTGCGTTCATTCCTTCAACGGCCATATCTGCCAGATTTGTATACTCCGTTTTTTCTGCATTATTCCACCACGGAGCAGTTGTCATATCATAAATAAATGTATCCGGTGTTTTTCCGGAAGGATTGACTTCACCTGAAAATACTTTACCAAGTGCATTAAATCCCACATTTCCCGTTCCGGGGCACCATACAACAGATTTAATCTGAGGATATTCATCTGCGAAACCAAGTTCAAACTGATTTGCTCCATTATAAATCACAATCACATTATCAAAGTTTGAGCAAACCATATCCACCATATCTCTCTCAGTTTGTGAAAGCTGTAAATAATGCTCTCCCTCAGGAAAATCATCATATTCATCTGAATTATTATCATATGCTGCTTTTCTTACATCCATAGGAATATCATTATGACCTTCACCTGCTTTTCTGGAAAGAACCACAGCTGCCACATCAGAATATTCTTTCGCGCTTTTAATAAGCTCATCACTGTAAGTATCTACAGGTGGCTCCGGTAATGTCCAGCTCTGTTTCTGGATAGACATTTCCGGATTATCTGCACCATAATTGTTATAAAAATCAACCAGTTCCTGGTTAATAGAAAATCCGGCATTTTCAAGTCCCTGATTCAGACTGACAATATCATACAGATCATTAATACCACCGGAACCAGCTCCTCCGTAAGCCGGATTAATAGATTCCCAGCCAAAAATATTCAGTTTTTTTGTTTCATTTAAAGGAAGCAGGCTTTCATTCTTCAGAAGAACAATTCCGTCTTCCATAATTTTTTCTGCCACTTCCGCAGCTTCTTCATTTGTTTCATCGCTTAAAGTTCCATTTCCCGTTGCCAGTCCAATCAACGTAGCCATTGGTCCAAAACAGATCATATTCACGCAGACAACGACTGCAAGAGCCATTGCAATCGCAGCTTCTCCCCTTATCAGAAATCTTTTTCCCCTGGACATTCTGCGGCATGCGATCATAATTACGATTCCAATTACAAGTGCAGCAATAATACCGATAATATACGGTTTGCATAATTGTAATACTGCCAGAACATCTTCCATTTCAACACTGATCATTCTCTTTTTTCCTCCATTTCGCATTAAATAGAAAGTAGAAATTCTGTTAAGTTTTCAATAGCATCTGGTTTTTCTGATAGTTCTTTTCCTATCAGTCCCTCTCCCATAATACTAGGATCCGCACTAAGAGATACAGCGACTCGACTTGAATTCCATACAGATTCATACATCATTTCCTGATTCTCTTTTGTTACTTTATTGAGAACGTAATAAAATGGTTTTCGAATACTTTCCGATAATTCCCCGATTTTTTTGGAAAGCTGTAGGGATTCATAGGATGGATCTATGATTATCAATATCAAATCTACACCGTTATCAATTCCACGTCCAAAGTGTTCAACACCAGCCTCCATATCCATTAGCGCAAATTGATCTTCTGTAAGCCTAAGATTTTGGATAAATTGAGTCATAACAGTTCCCATAGCACAAGAACACCCTTCATTTGCTTGATGAATTTTTCCACTGGTCATCAGTTTTACACCGTCCTTCAGACTATAATAATCTTCCGGTATATCATTTATAGTCCAGGTTTCTTCAAAAAACTGATGAGTAAATTTTGATAACATCATGTCATTTAAAACATTTTGCTTACCACCGAAATAGTCTGTAAAATCTCTGGGAAGCTTCATACCTAGCTGTCGGTGCAGACCATAATTAGATTCATCGGAATCAATTACCAAAATTTCTTTTCCTCGTCTGGCTAAAGCCTTAGCCAAAAGACTGGTTACTGTACTTTTTCCACATCCACCTTTTCCAGTTACAGCAATTTTCATTTGTTCTCTCCTTAAATGCTTCTTACTCCACTTCCTCCAGTTCTGTTCCTTCCGGAAGAATATATCCGCAGTTATCACATACTCCGTCCTCTGCAAGTATCCCGTCTTTCACAAAGGCTTCAATGCCTCCCGGTTCATGACAGCGTGGACAATCTAATTCCCGTATCTTTTTCTGATTTCTTACATCCTGGCAATTGGCAAATTCAATTTTACCCATAGTGATTCCTCCATTTTCATTCCATATCAATTTGTCTTCGCAAAAAAGTTCCTACCATACGGGAAAAATTGCTGATATTACGAATATAGGCAAAGTCTTTTCCATAGATTCTCTTTTCCACGGAGAGCTCTTCTTCATTCCCTACAAAAATACCAATCACGAAAATTCCCTGATTTCTGGCCCGACGCACCTCATATGCAGTATCTTTCACAGCTCCTTCTCCGTCATAGATCTTGGGCTGGCGGGTTCCTGGTCGTTGTATGCTCATATCACAGGGTTTTCCATCACTTAATACGATTAAAATCTTATTTTTTTCCGGTCGCTCCATAAGAGAGGAACAGACTGTTTTCAGTGCAATCCCATCTCTGTTATTGGCGTATGCCCGAAATTGAAAGATTCTTTCATTTGTTTCCCTTGGATCTTCATAATCCCGAAATCTCTGAAGTACTGTATATCCCCAGAAAGCACAGTATCCTGTCACCCGATGAGGAATTCCTGCCTGGCTTAATGCTTCACTGATAATATATCCCTGCGCCGCTACCTGAGCCTGTCTGCCAGCTTGAGAACCACTGGAATCAATCAGGACGTCTATTACAAACTCTGAATCTTCTGATCTCTTTTTTCTATTAAATAACTTGTCATCGTCTGTTCTTCCAATTTTCCATAACCTCTCAGGAACAAGCTGCCCTGCATCAGATCTGCTGACAAAATCATCCTTTCGGATTATAAATGCCCGTTTCAGTGACTCTGCCAACATAGAAATATTTCTTTTGATGATCCAGTGATTATTTCCATAATAGGCTTTATTTTTTTCAAACTGCAGCTGAGAAAAACGGTATTGATTATTTTTTATCACAGGGTTCTGTAAAATTCCATCTGTAAGATACAGGATACAGTTTTTGTGGATTCCTGTACAAAATTTCCGATTGACTCTGGCCTGCTCCGATTCACTTAGATACGATTTTCCGTAATTCAGTTCCACATATTCCCGTATCCGTCGCACTGCCTGTGGATTTATATTCTCCGAGCTTTCCGGAACTTCTTCATTTTCCGGAGAGAAATAAAATCTTTTTTTCTTTTTGTTTCTGATATCCAGACTTATCATCTTTTTTTTGAGATTAGAAAGATATTTTTGAATGATGTCTTCCATCTGTTCATCTGTCATGCATTCCTGCCACGCGTCATTGGCCAATGCCATATCCGGTAAATTCAAAATTTTCTCCAGATTTCCATTCCTTTTTTCAAAAGATGGATCCAGAACATGATTATAAATCTCATCTATCACGTTTATGACATCTTCCGTATTTTCCGCATCCTTCAGAGAAAGAATCTTGTACAATGCAATCTTTGCCTGTGGATCCATTCCCTTATCGTCTGTGTTCTCCAGAACATGCCTTATATACAGAAGCCTGATCCTGTGAATCAGGTCTGTTCCAGCTTTGTCTGATACCTGCTCTTCCTCGGCTTTTTCCAATTCTCTGAACGCCTGTTCTCTGATTTCCTTTGTTCCCAAACGTTCTCGAATGATAAAACAATTCACTGCAGCATCCATGCATAATCCAGCAAGAGGCAAAAGCATATCTTCTCCAGCAGAAAAATGTAATTTTTTCATCAAATACATGCCAAGTTTCTTCTGATCAAAATATCGTGCAAAGGCCCCCTGCTTCACTGCCTCATATAGAACCGTTTGTTTTGAATAAACATATTTTTCTGTGTCCGGTTCAAATTCCATATCATAATCACCACTGACCGTCCAAAAAAGATTTCTGATACGATTGCTGATCTCCAGACGATGTTCTTCCAGTTGTTCCGCCGGCCATCTGACATCCTCCATACAAGTTTACCCCCATATGTCTTTTACGGTCCAGGAAGATGGGATTCTGGTAGAAACCACATCTTCTATGATCTCTTTTTCAAATACATCAAAACTTTTATTTATGATCCCCATCTGGATTGCTTCAATTGGAGAAAGTCCGCTTCTTGTTGCTTTTACAGCAGAAACCAATCCTCTCAGGTCAAGAGATTTTGTTGAAATTTCTCCATGATAAGCTTTGATCTGCAAATCCAGAAACAGTCCTGCAAAAGCTTTCAGTGCACTTTTTTCCCCATCTGGAAAATGTTGTCTTAATACAAAAAGGACACTATCCTCATCCATTTCAGGCATATCAATTACCATAAACCTTGAAACCAAAGCTTCATTTAGCTCTCTGGTACCTGCGTAACCATAATTCATCGTGCCGATAAATCGTGTTGCCGGATGAAGTAAAATCCTGTTATATCCTGGAATATCGATTCTGCGCCGATGATCCAGTGTGGCATGCAGTACAGAAACTGCATCATTTTTTGCCATATTGATTTCGTCCAGGATTCCAAATCCTCCAAATTCCGCGCATTGGTAGATGGGACCTTTCCGAAGGCGAACCTCATTATTTATAAAGGTATCCGTTCCAATCAGATCGGCACTGTCTGTATTTACATGAAAAGAAATGTCGTATTCCGGTCTTCCGAATATCCATGCCAGTGTCTCACATAGTACATTTTTCCCTGTAGCTTTCGCACCGGAAAGTAACAAGTTATCTCCCTGAAGAAGCGCTGCTATTGACATTTCCAGAATCTTTTTCCCATAAAATAGGATATCCGGTTTTTCTACCCGTTCCTTTACCTGATTCTCTACCTCATAACACATGTGAAAATCTCTCAGTTCTCCAATCAGTTCCTGCGCTATCTTCTGGTCTTTTAAATATTTTTCTATTTCTGTCCAATGATTTCTCATGAAGATTTTCCTTTCTTTGCAATTGGTTATACCAAATCAGATAATATTTCTGTTTACTCAATCTTCAAACTTTCAATCCTCCAACTCACAATCCTAACTTCTTTACAATTTCTCCCAGTGCACTTCTGACCGGAGAATCTTTCGGAAGCTGTATGATCGGCTTTCCATCACAGTCATACTGATAAACCTGGTTATCATGAGGCACCACTCCTAGCAGCTCCAGTCCCTGATTCCGGATTTCTTCCAGAGTTCCGGCATCCAGTTTTCCATCCGGAACACGATTCACGATTAATCCAGTTTTCTGTGGTTTAAAGTTTAACTCCTTCATCAGCTTTGCAATACGTCCGGCTGCCTGAACACCTCTTCTGGAACAGTCACTTACAAGAATGGCAACTTCCATCATTGGCAGGATTCCTCTGCTGATATGTTCCATACCTGCTTCGTTATCAACCACAATATATGGATAATGGCTTTGCAGTTTCTGAACCTGGGTCTGCACAAGACCATTTACAAAACAATAGCAGCCCTGTCCCTGGGTTCGTCCCATTACCATCAAATCATAATCGTCTTCTTCTGCAATCGCATCAGAAAGACGCATTTCCAGATATGCCTGTTTTGTCATACCGGAGGGAATCTGATATCGTGGGTCTACGCCTGCCCGCTCAATTTCTTCTCTCAGCTCCCCAAGTGTAATCTCCGGCTCAACACCGAGCACTTCGTTCAAATTTGCATTTGCATCTGCATCCACCGCCAGGACCGGACGTTTTCCGCTTTCACATAAATACTGGATCAACAATCCACAAAGAGTTGTTTTTCCTACGCCACCTTTTCCTGATACTGCAATTACATGTCCCATGTTTTTCCTCCTAAAATTCTGAACAATCTGTTGACTTTTTCTTTAAACCTCATTATAGTTGTTACTATATAAATTACAATAATCAGTCTATGAGATTTGTATGGTTACTCAACACATCAGGAAAATTGTTGAGGAATCATATGATACCAAATAATACAGGAGTATATAATGTCAGAAAAAACGAAAAAACAAGATCGCCGTACCCGCTATACCAAGCAAACCATAAAAGATACGTTCTTAGAATTGTTAAAGCAGAAAAGTTTTACGAAAATTACAGTTACAGAGATCTGCAAAAATGCTGAAATCAACCGTGGCACTTTTTATCTTCATTACTACGATATCCATGATGTATTATCAGATATTTTTAATGATATGACTCAGGATATGTTAACAACGGTAGATCATTTATTCTGTCTAAATCAAAAAAGCTGTTCCTATCCGTTCTGTCAGAAAATACAGATGGAATCACAATACAGAGCACTGTTTCTGGATGATGCAATTGCCCCCATTCTTCTGGAAAAAATAGCAGAAAATACAAAAGAAGGCTATGTGACCTGGCTTATGTCACACAGCCTCCTAACCTTTGAACAGGCAGAATCGGTTTTTTATTTTCAAATGAATGGCTGCCTTTCCATCAACAGACTAATGCTCCGCAATCACTGTAATGACTGGAAACAGATTCAGACAACAATTGACAAATTTATCAAAGCCGGACTGGAAAGTTTTCTGATTCATGATCAGAGGGAAGAAAATGCTTCCGATAATTTTTGTAGCAAAATTTCTCCGACTGTTACTGCATCTTCTACACTCAGATAATGATCGGCATGATCTTGAAGAAATAGTTTTCCCGATGCAGGAAATTCTTCATCCGCAAACCATATCTTTAAAGTTACCGGATATCTTGGCAGAACTGGAAAAACAGCACACAGATCCGCCTTTGTCTCTGTGAATTCTGCACCCAGGTTTTTACATGCTTTCTGAATTTTCTCAGGATCTTTATCCTGCAAAAGCTTTTCCAGTTTCTGCTCTGCAGTCCGGTCAAACTTGGTTCCTCGAATCAATCCATCTTTCAGGTTACCAAAAGTAATGAGCTTCTGTGAACCTTCTGTTCCATCGGCCATATCCAGATAATGCAGCAATGTCAGATAATGCCATTCATCCATATTTGAGTTAATACGAAACTCAGGGAGTTGAATTTCAATCGTTTCATAAAAACTCAGTACTTCAAGCACATTTCGGCTGCTATGAAAAACAGCTCCACTTTTTGCAGCAAGATCCTCTCCGGAACGATTTTGCAGCCGTTTTACTGCTGCCTGCAACATTTCCTGAAATGCACGATTTTCTGTTTGATTTTTGTATTCCATAAGCTCTCCTTTGTAAATATTTCATCGCATCATATAATAATCAATGTTTATGCAAGGATTTTGGTGGTTTCATAAATATGTTTACGATCAGCATATGATACAATCCTCCGTAAGTTTCATTCCTGTGTTGACTTTTCCTTTAAATTTTATTATAGTTGTAATTATATTATTTACAATCATCAAAATAAAAAATATGTACAAGTTCCCAACACATTGAAAAGAACTGTTGAGAACTTGAGATGTTTTTAACAAGCCAGAAATATTTTGTCTCAAAAATGTGAAAGCAAAATCATTATATTATACTACAAGGAGTTTCTTATCATGAAATATTCAACGAAATTAAGTGATACTGTCCATGTGATGGTTCTGATTGCTATCAACCAGGAAAAATCTCTCTCCAGTGCCTCAATTGCAGAAAGTGTCCATACAAATCCCGGCTTTGTGCGCCAGCTTATGTTAAAACTAAAAAAAGCCGGACTTATGACCAGTGTAGCCGGACATGCCCGTCCTTCTCTTTCAAAGCCAGCAGACCAGATTACATTGCTGGATATTTATAAAGCAGTTGAGGGCAAGAAACCTCTGCTTCATTTAGATACTCATACCAACCCTGATTGCGGCATTGGCATTAATATTCAGTTGTCTTTGCAGGGATTCTATGATGAAATCCAAAAAACTGCTGAAGGAAAAATGAATACGATTACTTTACATGATATCATAAATACCTATTATCAGCGAACATCCATGCAAAATAATTTGCAAAACATTATATGACAGGAGAAATAAGCAGGAAACATTTTGTGATAATTTTGGAAAACTCACTCCAAGAGTTCTCCTGTATCACTTGCTGCATACTCCCTTCAGATTTGACTAATAGATTTTCAGATAAAAAGAAAAAGCCGCTGACACGTTATCTTCTAACGCATCAACAGCTTCTATCCTGCTTTAATTCAGTGTATTATTCGGTTTTGTAAAGGTTTATTTGCTTTCAGCATTCTCCCTGATACGGTAATAATCATCCATATCAATGCCTATTTTTACCTTGGCATCTGGTTTTCGTTTGTCAAAAGGCAACATGTCTCCACGGTGCTTTCGTTGTCCCAACAAAGTTCCTGTGTCTCCCTGTCTCCAAAATACACCGGGAAACGGAACTTTATGTGCTTCAGGAATCTGCCATCTGGCTGCTCCTGCTCATAAATGTCCACCTGTTCTACAAAACTGTTAAGAAATTCTTTCTTCTCCAGGTCGGTGAACTTATCATATAGTTTATCAAAATATAAAAGGAATTGATAGACGTTTTCTTCTGATATTTTCTGTTGCCGGATATTCAGCAGGCGGTTCTTGACTTCTTCTATACTGTTCTCCACGCCTTCAATCTCATCATACAAACGGTATAACCTTGTCTCCATATCCTGATATTTCTTCTCATAAAATTTATCCATGATATCCAGACTGTCCATCTGCTGTCCAAGTCTTGCCTTTGCTCCGGTCAACTGCCTGTGCTGCTTTTCCAATCCTTCAATCTCTTTTTCTATTTCTTCTGTATCTATTCTTGAACCGATTTTATTCAGTATTGCTTCCTCAAACTTTGGATTCTTCACCAGCTTCCGAATAACTTCTTCTACTGCATTGTTAATCTTCTCCTCACTCCATTGTTTACGATATCCACATTTATGACCATCTACCAGGCGACGATGTTTGCAGGCATAATAGAAATAATCCTTATATAAAGTTCCGTCTTTCTTTTTCTTTCGATTCACGTTTCCATACATACCGCTTCCACATAACGGGCATCTCAATATTCCAGATAAAATATGCTCATGATCGAGACTATGTGTCTTTTCATATTTCACACCTGTTTTTTCTCGTTTTTGATGAGCCAGCTCCCAGTCTGTTTCTGAAATAATCCCTTCATGGATGCCATCATGCAGCATATAATTTTCCTGTTTTACAATGCGATATTCATTTCTTGTTCCAGAAACTTTCTCGTTCTTCCTTCGTCCATAAGCCAGTTTTCCACAGTATACCGGATTATCCAGAACACCTTTTATAAAGGAAGTGGCAAATGCGTCCAGTGTATTATTCTGTCGTTTTTTCTTTTTATATCCATGCTGGTTCAGCCATGCAGCAATCGCAGCGATTCCCATATTGGTATGAATAAATTTGTCATAAATCAGGCGAATAATTTCTGCTTCGTCCTCTGCAATCTCCAATTCTCCATTTACCAATTCATAACCATATGGGGCAAATCCACCGTTCCATTTCCCTTCTCTGGCTTTCTGCTTACGTCCTTCCCTTGTCTGAACAAGAATATTTTCTCGTTCAATCTCTGCCACCGCAGATAGAACAGAAATCATCAGCTTTCCACTATCTTTTGAGCTGTCAATTCCATCTTCTACACAGATCAGATTCACTCCAAAATCCTGCATCCTCTGCAAAGAGTTTAATACATCTGCCGCATTACGACCGAATCTGGAAAGCTTGAACACCAGTACAAACTGTACCTCATCTGTTCCATTCTCAATATTATCCAACATTCTCTGAAATTCCGGTCTGCCCTCTACGCTTTTTCCAGACTTATCTTCATCGGAATACTCATTTACGATTTCCA
This sequence comes from Ruminococcus sp. AF31-8BH, assembly GCF_003460605.1. Lineage (GTDB taxonomy): Bacteria > Bacillota > Clostridia > Lachnospirales > Lachnospiraceae > Blautia_A > Blautia_A acetigignens. The sequence continues at coordinate 21,217 of NZ_QTVN01000007.1, read as the reverse complement.
TGTTCTGAAATTCCGCATATCTTTTGAGTTTTTCATTCTGAACATCCAGACTATAGCCATCTACCTGCATGGTTGTAGACACTCTGGTATATATATCGCATTTAATCTTCTTATTCTTCATAATCTTCCTCGCAATATAGCTCCGTTTTTTGTCCCAACTTTATTTTAGTACTTGTTCCAACTATTTTCAATACTTCTTTTTATTTTTTATTGACATATTTTCGTTACAACCATATAATAATGATAGAGACAGGATTTCTGTCATCGAAAATATTGTTCGCCCACCGTTGGCGGCTTATAAGTGATCGGCTCGAAAATATTGTTCGCTCACCGGAAGCGTCTAATAAATGTCCGGCTCGAAAATTTCGGTCCTGCCGCATGGCAGGGCTTATTTTATAGATGATGAACATGATATACCAAGAAGGATACGTTTACCATATTAAAGATGAATACTTTGAAAAAGTACGTGATTCCAACTTAATGCAGAACAAAGAAGGTGGTACATACCGTCCTACTTTTTACTGTCTGCGTGACAATAAAACTTCTCTGTTATGGATGGTTCCACTCAGTTCTCGTGTAGAAAAGTTTAAAGCAATACACGATAAACAGGTGACTAAATACGGAAAGTGCCTAACGATTGTTTTAGGTGAATTTGATGGAAAAGAAGCTGCTTTTCTTCTCCAGAATATGTTTCCAATCAGAGATTATTATCTTGACCATATACATACTCGAAATAATAATCCGGTTCCTGTTAAGCATTCCATTCACAAGGAAGTAACAACACGTATGAAAAAAATTCGTCAACTTCATTCCAGAGGAAAAAAAGTGGTATTTCCAGATATTGACCGACTTGAGCAGATTATGCTTGCAGAAGTAAAAGATAACGCAGCCGAATAATTTCACAAAAAAGCGACAGTCTGATTTACATTTTGTATTTCAGGAAACTGCCGCTTCTTTTTCTTCTTTATCCTGTTTTTCTTCCTCCAACTCACGGAGGACTTCATCGCCGTACTTATCGATCATCCGTACCAGAAAATCAATGCACCGCTCAAATTTAATATTCTGTTGCATAAGCTCCTCCCGTCATTGTTTTGACCTGAGCTTATTTTACAGAACATACCCTCAAACAGCATTGAATCGAAATTGACTCCAAATTGAGAAAAACACTAATAAAACATATTTCATTTTCTTGAATCGAATGTATGTTCATGGTATGATATCTTTATTCAAGAAAACTTATTCACCAGTTATATTTTACGGAAAGGAGGAAATGCCCATTGGATCGATGTGATTTTAGTTCTATTATGACAATTTTACGAAGCTACGTGCGGGAAAACAATCAGTTGAATCAGTCTGAATTTTTATATGAAGTATTTGATGACTTTCTTTCCAGTCCGGAAGGTGCAGATTTTTCTTTTGATAATGGACTTGTATGCCGTTGGATGAGCGGACAGGCAAAAGTCAGTCCCAAACTTATCAACTACTATTCTGCCAAAAGTTCTCAGCTAAAACTTTCAGATACTCTGGAACATATGATTCTACCTATGATGTTTGACCCGGATAAGGCTTTATCTGATGTATATCTGCTTTGGAATGGAACGTACCTTTATCAAGCGTGATACAAAGAATCAAAAGCTTCTTGCCGGAGACTCCTTGTCTCCTGTTGTTCTTGGCTATATTGCTGACAGTGAAGTCCCAAAACCCTGCCGGCATTTTGTTGGCAGAAAATCCGAAATAGAAAATCTTCATGAATGTCTGGAAAACAATTCCAAAGTATTTCTTTATGGCATACCAGGCATTGGAAAAAGTGAATTGGCTAAAGCATATGCCAGAAAGCATAAAAAATATTATACCAACATCCTTTATATTGAATACACCGGAGATCTGCACCAGTCTATCACCAGCTCAATTATTAAGAAAATTACAGGAAGAAAAAACAGCGTTAGAAAGTGAAGACGACATTCGGATTATTAAAGACGGTCAAAGTAGTAAAGCAAGAATTTTTGCAAAATGGATGCATCTATCAAATTTGAATGAAATCAATAATCTGATAGAAACTGGCTTTATCCAGACTAATACTCGCCACACTATTTCCCTGCATCCGATGATTCAGGAAATTGCCCTTTCAGAGACAAAGCCATCTGTAAGTAGCTGCCACACATTACTGGATTCTTTACAGCAAATATGTTTAATGCATGGAATTGAGGTTGATTATTACAAGAAGCAGTTTCAGATAATAGGAAATATCATAGAATTGATTCAAAAGGATGACATGCCAAAATATCTGCTTTTTCTGGAAAATTCTTTTCCATATATGCAAAAATATGATTATCAGAAAGGCATGAAAGCACTACTTCAGGAATTGAAATGTCTTTTAAAATCAAAAGATATTGGCACTGATTCCTTCCTTTTGCAATGTCTTCTTTAAAAATTTACCATGCATATCGTTTCCAACTTTTTCAATAAAAGATGTATGATACCCAAAGTGGCTTGCAACGGTTAGAAGATTTGCCGGAGCACCGCCGGGATTCTGTTCGAACAATTTTCTCCCATCCTGACTGTGTCCTGCTTCCGTAAAATCGATCAGCAATTCTCCCAATGCCACGATATCAACTTTTTCTTCCATTTTTCAGTTCCTCCACAATCTCGTTGTAACGTTTTTTATTTAACCGGTAGAAAAACAATACAACCGCAGTCACAATCCAAAGTGCACCTGGAATCGTCGTAAACGCATGTTTCATAATTGAAAGTACAGTTGTATTTTGTGTCTGATTTGCAATATAACCATATTTTCCAAGTAATCCTGCTAAAAGTGCTGTTCCAACTGCCATTCCGATTTTATTTCCAAGTGAAATAAATGCATACTGAAAACCGTCATTTCTAAGTCCGGTTTTCCACTCCCCATATTCCACGCAGTCTGGAATAATTGCATAGATTGCTGTATTAAATCCAGAGAAGAAAAACTGTGTCAGACCAGATAAAGCATAAAAAATGGCTGGTGATTCTTTGGCATTAAAGAAAAACATAGTCAGCATGGAAATTCCTGTAAATAAAGCAAAGAGAGAGGCTGTTCTTCCTTTGTTATTCAGCTTGCGGAATACTGGTTGAAAACAGGCTGCCCCTATGATAGAAGGAATAATGATGCACATCGAATAAGTTGTGTAGTAGGAGGCATTCCCTTCCACATATGTAAAATAATACAGAATATCTGCGTTTCTACCATATAATGTAAATCCAAATAATATCTGTCCTACCAATGCAAGAAGATATGGTCTGTTCTGCATGACTGCTTTCAACTGAACCTTTACAGAAATTTTTTCTTTTTCCGGAGTAATCACTGCCTCTTTCGTCTTCGCAAAGCAGAAGAAATGACAGGCTGTAAAAATACATCCATATATGACCGCAACCGTCAAATATCCTGTCTTTGCACTGTGACTGCCGAATTTGCTGATCAGCGGAACTGTGATAATATTTAACACACCAATTGCAATCATCGCTGCAACCGAACGGGATGTATTTATTTTTGCACGTTCATCAATATCCTGTGTCATAGCACCACACAAGGTTCCATATGGAATATTCACACAGGTATACCCCAAAACCAGCAGACAGTATGTAATTACCATATAAATAATCTTTCCATTCTGCGGCCAGTCAGGTCTTGCCCAGAATGTCATGACAAGAAGAATCGCTGTAATTGGTGCCGCTACTAACAGCCATGGACGGTACCGTCCCCATCTCGATTTTGTTTTATCCGTAAGTCCCCCGACGATTGGATCATTGATTGCATCCCAGAATCTTGAAAAAAGCATAAGTGCTGACACCGCCGCCATACTGATTCCGAACACGTCTGTATAAAATATCATCAGAAAATTACTGACGAACATCCAGCTGAAATTACATCCAACATCACCAAACCCATATGCGATCTTACTGATCAGCGGTACTTTTCCATTTTTGTTTTCGCTTCCCATATGTCTCTCCTGTTTTTATCAGAGTTTCTGACAGAACTCTATTTTTTCCTCATTTGGTCCCTTAATCATAAAAAACTTCACACCATTTTCCCCAAATGGCAATTCTTCGATTCCGTCTGTAATAACTGTATATTTTTCATGTGAACTCCTTACTTTTCACTGACATTGATAATTACTTTCATCGTTGTCTCACGGTTATCATCAATATACTGGTATGCCTTCAGATAATCTTTAAAAGCAAATGTCTTTGAGATAAGCGGTTTCAAATGAACTTTGCCCTCATTTACCAGTCTGATTCCATCTATATAATCATCATGGCGGTACATCATCGTGCTCTTAATGTCAAGTTCGTGGTCATTTGCCACCGCAAGATCTATCTCTGCCATTCCAGCAAAAACAGCCACCAATACGATTGTACTTCCTTTTCTTGCATACTTGATTGCCTGCCCCATTGTGATATTGTTTCCAGCACAGTCGTAGATTACATCCGCCTTATCCGGTCCAAATGCTTCGATCATTGCCTCACCGAAGTCTTTATTTTTGGTATTCACACACACATCAATTCCACATTCTTTTGCCTTTGCCAGTCTAAGATCACTGATATCTGTGATCATCACTTTCGCTGCCCCCATTCCTTTTGCTGCCTGTGCCACGAGATTTCCGATCGGTCCTGCGCCAAGGACTGCAATATTCATACCAGCCACATCGCCCATCTGTTTTACACCATGAACTGCCACCGCAAGAGGTTCGATCATAGCTCCTTCTTCATAGGACATATCTTCTGGAATCGGTGTTACTTTCGATGCATCCACTGCAAAATACTCAGATGCTGTTCCTGTCGTCTGAAATCCCATTACTTTTAATTCCTCACAAAGATTATACTTTCCATGACGGCATGGATAGCAGTGTCCACAATATACCTGCGGCTCTATCGTCACCTTCTGTCCAACCTGAAACTCTGTGACATTTTTTCCAAGTTCTGTGATCTCACCGGAAACCTCATGTCCCTGTGTTACCGGATATTTTGTAAACGGATGTTTTCCATGATAAACATGAATATCTGATCCACAAACACCAATATTCATAATCTTTACCAACACCTGATTTTCTTTTACCTCCGGAACCGGAACCTCTCTAAAAATAATTTCTCCTGGATTTGTCATTACCTGCTGTAACATAATTGTTTCCTCCTTTTTTATACTGTTTTATTTTATGTTTTATAAAATGTTTTATTAAAGTAATTACATTATTACCCTGTAAACACGATTTGTCAATATGTTTTTCATAATTTTATATATTTCATAATTTCAAAATACATTTTTTGTGTATTTTTCACAATCAACACGCAAAAACGGAAAGGAAACCGTAGTTACTGTTTTCTTTCCGTTTTTTACTATAATATCTTTTTCTAATTTTAGACAACTTCTCGTTTTTCACGCATATAAAGCGGACATCTGCATTCGCTTTGCAACCTGTCAGTGGGAGTTTTTAACTCCAACAGACTAAACATCCCCTTGCCCTACGCATCAGATGCGGTGGACTGCTTATCTGCGTTCAAAAAATTTACAATTCTACCATATGTTTTGTAAAAAAGTATTTCGCGGCTCCAACAGCCGACGCTTCTTTCTTATACGAACAATTTTTCAAGTATGAAACATCATGCTCAAAGCCATTATATGCCATCACTTTTTCTCCCAGTGGTATCATATAATCTGACAATACCCCTCCCACATCACCTCCTAGTATGATATCCATATCATATGCCATCCGCAGATTTGATATCAAAACAGCAAGATGATCCAGATACTCATTCCATATCTGAAAAGTTTTTTCATCACCACTTTCAATTTTTTCCATAAATGCATCCAGTGACTGCCTGTTATCTTGTGTCAGTACACTTGCAGCACAATATGCATCCGCACATCCTGATTTACCACAATAACACTTTCTTCCACCGGGAACGAGTATCATGTGACCAAACTCCCCTGCTTTCTGGTTCTGCCCTCGAAACAGCTTTCCATCTATGCAGAATGCGCCTCCTAAGGTATGGTTCAAAGACAGATATATCGCATTTGGATACTTTTGCTTTTTTTCTGCAAGCATTGCAGCATTAGCATCATTTTCAAAATATACTGGAATTTCCAGAGCCTGCTCTAAAAAGCGCAGACTATAATTCTCTATGCCTAAAGCATGAGATTTTAAAACGATCCGTTCTTTCTGATCAATGATTCCTGGAATCGCCACTCCAATCCCAAGTAGCGTATCCTTCGCTAATTCGCCTTCAAGAAAAGTTTTGACCTTTTGTGCCACCTCTGTACAATAGGATAATTCTGCCGTAAATTTTAAACGGATGCGATCTTTTTTTATAATCTCATCTCCAAGATTTACTAATACCATTTCTATATGATTCGCTGTAATCAAAATTCCCATTGCATGACAGTATGACTTATTAATTCCTATACTTTTTGCCTTCCGGCCACCAGTCGAAGCATATTCCCCAGTTTCTTCCAACACCATTTTTTCTAACAAGTCATTCACATTTGCTAACACAGTCGGCATACTCAAGTTTAACTCTTTTGCAATTTCCGCCTTGGATGTAACATGATTGTTCAGCACATAATTAATTATTTTTTTTCTTGTTATATTTCTTTTATCTTTATTTTCCGTTTTCTCATCCTCTTTTATTAAATATTTTATTAAAGAATTATATACTTTTTTATTCTTCTTGTAAAGTAATGTTTTATAATAAAAATTTGCTGCATTTAGAAATGCTACTTTTAAGAATCAAATTTGCCGGATACCCAATCACTATATTTTTCATTCACGTTATCTCATCACAATTACTGTGGTAATTCTTTGCCAAAATGGAAATTCAATTTTACAACTTTCCAAACATTCACTCAATTCCAGCTCAATTTCCCCTCAATGCCTTTTTCCTCCGATTTTCGTATGCTTACCCCACAGCAAAGCAGTACCACACCGGTACGACCTGCTGAATCAATCAATACGAAAACGGAGGTATTTTTTATGTAATCGCCGGAACTGTCTCATATTTATAACCGCTCTGTCCACAAACCTTCATGTTTCTTACATTTTTCTTTGCCATAGAATTGACTCCTTTCAGACTTGACTAATAGATTTTTAGATAAAAAGAAAAAGCCGCTGACACGTTATCTTCTAACGCATCAACAGCTTCTGTCTTGCTTTGTTTCAGTGTATTATGAGTTTTACCGTGGTATCTGGTTTTCGGTTGCTCAAGAGGCACACAGTTTCAACGGTACTTTCTTTGTCCCAACAAAGTTCCTGTGTCTCCCCGCCTCCAAAATACACAGGGAAACGGAACTTTATGTGCTTCAGGAATCTGCCATCCGGCTGCTCCTGCTCGTAAATGTCCACCTGTTCTACAAAACTGTTAAGAAATTCTTTCTTCTCCAGGTCGGTGAACTTATCATATAGTTTATCAAAATATAAAAGAAATTGATAGACGTTTTCTTCTGATATTTTCTGTTGCCGGATATTCAGCAGGCGATTCTTGACTTCTTCTATACTGTTCTCCACGCCTTCAATTTCATCATACAGACGGTATAACCTTGTCTCCATATCCTGATATTTCTTCTCATAAAATTTATCCATGATGTCCAGGCTATCCATCTGCTGTCCAAGTCTTCCTTTTGCTCCGGTCAGCTGCCTGTGCTGTTTTTCCAGTCCTTCAATCTCTTTTTCTATTTCTTCTGTATCTATTCTTGAACCGATTTTATTCAGAATTGCTTCTTCGAATTTAGGATTCTTCACCAGCTTCCGAATAACCTCTTCCACTGCATTGTTAATCTTCTCCTCGCTCCATTGTTTACGATATCCACATTTATGACCATCTACCAGGCGACGATGTTTGCAGGCATAATAGAAATAATCCTTATATAAAGTTCCGTCTTTCTTTTTCTTTCGATTCACGTTTCCATACATACCGCTTCCACATAACGGGCATCTCAATATTCCGGATAAGATATGCTCATGATCGAGACTATGTGTCTTTTCATATTTCACACCTGTTTTTTCCCGTTTTTGATGAGCCAGCTCCCAGTCTGTTTCCGAAATAATCCCTTCATGGATACCATCGTGCAGCATATAATTTTCCTGCTTTACAATGCGATATTCATTTCTTGTACCAGAAACTTTCTCGTTTTTCCTTCGTCCATAAGCCAGCTTTCCACAGTATACCGGATTATCCAGAACGCCTTTTATAAATGATGCGGCAAATGCGTCCAGTGTATTATTCTGTCGTTTTTTCTTTTTATATCCATGCTGGTTCAGCCATGCAGCAATCGCAGAGATTCCCATATTGGTATGAATAAATTTATCATAGATCAGACGAATAATCTCTGCTTCGTCCTCTGCGATCTGCAATTCTCCATTTACCAATTCATAGCCATATGGAGCAAATCCACCGTTCCATTTTCCTTCCCTGGCTTTCTGCTTACGTCCCTCCATTGTCTGAACAAGGATATTCTCTCGTTCAATCTCTGCCACCGCAGACAGAACAGAAATCATCAGCTTTCCACTATCTTTTGAGCTGTCAATTCCATCTTCAACACAGATCAGATTCACTCCAAAATCCTGCATCCGCTGCAAAGAATTTAAAACATCTGCCGCATTACGACCAAATCTGGAAAGCTTGAACACCAGTACAAACTGCACCTCATCTGTGCCATTCTCAATATTATCCAACATTCTCTGAAATTCCGGTCTGCCCTCTACGCTCTTTCCAGATTTACCTTCATCGGAATACTCATTTACGATTTCCATGTTCTGAAATTCCGCATATCTCTTGAGTTTTTCTTTCTGAGCATCCAGACTGTAGCCATCTACCTGCATGGTTGTGGATACTCTGGTATAGGTATCACATTTTATCTTTTTATTCACTTTTCCTCCTCTCCTCAGAATATCCCAAAGCAATTTCCAACAATTCCGTTGCAACTTGTGAATTTCTGATACGCATTAAGTTATCCCAGACATCAGCTTTTCCAAGTAGATTCATCCCGCCATGCCATACTATTTCATCATCAATAACGGCAAAACATTCTTCTACTTCTGTTCTTGTTATCACATTTATTCCTACCAATTGCATTGCTCTGATTAATTCATAACATACATCTGACTTTCCGTAAGTAATATCTTCCGGATCTGTTGTAATAACAGTGACCTTTACCCCTACTTCCTGTCTCTTCTTGATTAGTAATAAAAATCTGTCAATTTTATCCTGTCTGATATCTGGACTGGAAATTACCACCATTTTTTCTGACTCTACAATATCTTGCTCGAATTTTTCGGTATAATTTACAGAATCAAATATTGCATTTGTTATTTGTTTAGGTTGCAACTCTTGTGTCCAGATTGAAAATCCTGTCTTCCTGTACGTTCTCAATCTTTTTGCATACATTTTATCAAAATAACGCACATGCGAATCAATATAATCATACACATAAACAGCTTCTTTTCCGACATAATCTCTGTTTAATCTACCTACATACTGTTCCAGGCGTCCTTCAAAAGATACAGGTGCTGCAAGCATTAATACATCCAGTCTTGGGAAATCAAACCCTTCTCCTATTTTCTGACCAGTTGCCACCAAAATAAGCGATTCATTTTCAGGTATCTGCTTTAATTTTACTCTTATTTCAGCATTTTCCTTATCCGAATTATCCCCATATAAAAGGAATACATGATCTGCTTTTTCCTTTAAGGCATCATGTAAAAATTTTGCATGTTCCTTAAATCTTGTTAAAATTACAGGAGTTTGTTTTCTTGCAACACAAGTTATAACATCATCTATAATCATTTCATTGCGCACCTTACTGGTACTAATCAAATTATATGCTTTATTAATATTTTCCTTGCTTTCTGCAGTATCAACTACTCTTGTGTATCTTGGGACAAAATAATTTCCAATCCCTTGCTCCTTAGCCCTCTCCAACGCAGTAAATCTATGTCTCAAAGGTCCCAGCAGCATATAGATAATCCGATCAAGACTGTCACCACGTTTAGGTGTAGCAGAAACACCATATACATATTTTGCATTTATTTTCTGCAATAATTCCATAGATGTGTTAGAAGCTGCGTGATGACATTCATCCATAATTACCATTCCGTAAGAATTAATCCGTTCATTAAATTTTCCTCTGCTGTACATTGAACCAACCATTGCAACATCTATAATCCCTGTCAATGTATTTTTATTTCCGTGCAAAACGCCTATCACACTATTTCTTTTTTTCTTTCTTCCTGTTTTTGTTTCATATTCCGGTGGTTCTTCTCTTATCTCTAAGAAATGATTCAATTCATCAACCCACTGATTAAGCAAATCTTTACTTTGCAGCAAAATGAGCGTATTTACTTTTCGCTCTGCAATAAGGTAACTACATACTACAGTCTTTCCAAATGCAGTTGCCGCACTCAGAACCCCATCTGAATGTGATAATAATTTTTCTGCCGCTAATTCCTGTTGCATTCGCAAATCACCTTTAAAAGATACTCTGATAGGTTGTCCTGTTTCTCTTTGATCTGAAACATCAACTGAAATGCCTGCTTTTTCACATTCCTGTATAATATTTTCCCGCAGTCCTCTCGGAATCTGTATATATCCATCTATATCCTTACCTAAATATACAGCACTGAAATTATAATAATTAGAATATCCCAGCCTTTTATTTTTGTAAAATTCCGGATTATCAAATGCCGCCAAACTACGAATCTGATTTTGTATTCTTGGCATAAGATTCAGAGTATCAACATAAACTCCATTGCCCAATACCATGTGAAGCTTGCCCACAACATCTAACTTACAAAACTCACATTTCTTCTTCCATGGTTTCGGTCTGACATTCTTCTCAATATTAGTAAGCGTTCCTCGGACTTCTGCTAATTCTCCCTGCCATTTTGCCATGCATTGTTCAACATCTTCTATTCCCAGCTTTCTTGTTTTATTGAAAAGAGCATCCCATTGATCAGGATAAGCATTCCAATTTTCATCTACAAAAGCACTATTTCCATTTTTAAGAGCCTGCCCCTGTAATGGCAATGCAATCAAATTACCTATGCTGCTTGCCACATCCTGCGAAGGATACATTCTATCATAATAATGAAACGATTTCAGATTGATGGAAGTTGAACCCTTGTCTAATAGGAGAAATCCAAAATTCCTTGCTGTTGCCGCAGGTATTGCCTTTTTAAAGAAAATCCATACATGGGCACCTTTTCCAGATCGAGACCTCTCAACTAAAGGTCTGATACCATTAAGCTCACACATTTTTCTAAGCGCATCCACTTCTTTATGCCACTCATTATCCGTATTTGCAAAGTCCGTAACCTCTGCTCCTTTTTCGTGATTATCAAAATCAAATACTATAAATCTGCATGTACCATTTGGCAGTAAAGGATATACACCTATTACATCTGATCCATCTTCTTTTGTGCCTAACAAATGAGCAATTATTTTTTTAACATCCAAACTAATCCATTGGGTATTTTCACATTCATCACAAAATATCTTCTCTTTACGTTGTTTAGGACAAAGCCGGTCATTCCAACGATTTGCACATTGTGGAAAATACCCCCCGTTCTTTCCCCGTCTAGCATATACATCTTCTCTTCCCCAAAACATCGAAAAGAAACGTATTGCCATTTTCTCTGTAATATATGGCGGATTTACAATACGACTCCCTTGATCCAGGTCATATTCTTCTGCACTTTCTATTTTTTCTTCAAAAGGATTCACCTCTTCATATGAAATGCCTGCTTTCTTCAATTTATCTTTTAATATCTTGTTCTCATATTCAAGCAACCTAACCATTTTTCTCAATGAATCAGCATCATATGCTTCTATGTTCAAACCTTCCACCTACAATTCTTATTATCTCGTAACATAACTTCCATTCAATGTCCCAACTTAATTTTAGTACTTGTTCCAACTATTTTCAATACTTATTTTTCATATTGACGCATTTCTCTGCCAATCGTATAATTAATACACAAAAAAAGCCACAAAAACTGGGAGGTGTCCGTATGGCTACTTCAAGTATTACTCATAATTTTCTCATATCCAATCCAAATAGCGTAAAACGTTTTGTCACAGCAATTGACGAAGCCGACCGTGACCGCACACCAAAGCAGACACTTCCCGGACGTCAGTAAACGAACCCACAGGAAATCTTAGCTTTAATGTCAAAAAGAAAAAAACAAACTCTTAAATATTAAAATTCTTCAATAAAAAATCCTCTAAGACAATAGGTATTTCACTATCTCTTAGAGGATTTTTCTTCAAAACTTGTTCCTGTCTTTTATTCCCTTTTCATCACTGATCCAGGAAACCTGATCGCTAAAAAAAGAAATTTTTTCAATATTATCTACTATTGTTTCCGATATTTCTCCCCACGGAAGATCATCAACAAAATAGTTTACACGCTTAAAACGATTCCACATTTCTTCGAGTCCAGAATCATCTTTAATCTTGTCTAAGGTTTCTCTCACTTCCTCCTCACCAAAAGAAGTTTCACGCTTCATGCAAGTAGCCGCAAATGCCTTTTTCAAAACATCAAAGCTTATCTGATCAGCCTTTGAATTCATAATCTCATATACATCATAAAAATCCCTCATTCTGGTATTCGCAAGTCCTCTTGCCAAAATCGTCTGCATCTTTTCCGCAAGAAGAGTTTCAAGATTATACGACAAAACTGAAATTGATCTGTCTTCAAACATAAGCTTGTATTTATACTCTACTGCACCTGGCGTGATTGCATCATCCGTAGAAATATCGATCTTAAAAGGTTGCCTCATTCGTTCCAGATTAGCTTCTATCATCATCCTAACGCCAGGATAATCAAATTCTTCCATGATTTCTTTTACTGACGTAATCTTAAAGGTTACCCCATCTTCAAGCTGAAGCTCACCGATTCTCTCAATGATTGCTCTAGCATCCTTCTCATTAAGAGGTAATGCTTTCACAGTTGTATCGATATCCATTGTAGCTCTCATGTCTACACCAACAATAGAAGCAACAAGCATTCCGCCTTTCAAAATAAAATTATTCCTGTATTCAGAAACAGAAACTCTTTCTAAGAACCTTTCCATAAAATATGTTCTAATTAATGCTTGCGCAACTTCACCATTCCCGCCTGACATGTTTTTTACTTTGTCTTTAAGTTGTTTCGCTGTATGAATCATACCATTACCTCCACATACATCATCACTTCATCCCTTACTCCAAGTTTAACCGCATACTCAATCAATCTTGAAAGATTCTTTTCCTTCGAAGACATATATTCCTTAATTGCTGTCTGATATAACTGAATTTCATATTTCTTTCGATCTTTAATCAAATCACAAATACATCTTTCCTTGTCATATACTTTAACCAAGTTACCGCTACTTGACGGGATCTCACAAGTCCCCATATCAAGAATCTCTGGGTTTGCATAACGAACTTCTTTGTTTTTCTTTTTGATATGTGTTGCATTATACCCGATAGGAACAGTGAAACAAATATGACTGTATTCTCTGTCGGTAAGACCATGCAAATAAAGGGCGGTCTCGCCCGAATAAATAATATTCTTATTTCGTTGCTGGAGGACAAACAACTCATCTGGCCACACATTATCTAAGATATAAATGCCATGTGCCACTTTTTCCATATCATGCTCTCTGACGTATTTTGAGACAGATGGCTTTGATACACCTGATTCAACGGCCTTCGATGTAATCAAATATCCATTATCTTTTTCAATTAGCGATTCCAAAATATCTGATGTTGACATAGTTGTCCTCCTTATCCTTGATATTTGCTTTTGTGCTTAAATTATATTATATTTAAGCGTAAAAGTAAATATAATTCTTATATGCTTGCAGAAGTAAAAGATAACGCAACCGAATAATTTCACAAAAAAGCGACAGTCTGATTTACATTTTGTATTTCAGGAAACTGCCGCTTTTTTTTCTTCCTTATTCTGTTTTTCTTCCTCCAACTCCCGGAGGACTTCAGCGCCGTACTTATCAATCATCCGTACCAGAAAATCAATGCACCGCTCAAATTCAATATTCTGTTGCATAAGCTCCTCCCGTTATTGTTTGATCTGAGCTTATTTTACAGAACCTGCCGGAAAACCACATTGAATAGAAATTGATTGTAAATTGACACAATCAATTTAAAAATATCCGCATTTTCTTGAATCGAATATATGTTCGTGTTATGATAGATATACTTAATCTTAACTACGAAAGGGGAATTTCTATTGAATCGATGCGATTTTTCTTCTATTAGCACTTGCTTAAAAAATCATATCAGCGAAAGTAATCAAATGAGTCAGCCTGATTTTTTATACGAATTATTTGAAGATTTTATGGATGATCCGGCAAATCAGGATTTTTCTATGGATAATGGTCTGGTTTGTCGTTGGCTGACCGGTCAAGCAAAGATCAGTCCCAAAATATCTGCCTACTATTCCAAACCCAGTAATCAGAAAAAGCTGGCAGAAACCATTCACCAGAATCTGCTTCCATTGATGTCTGACTGCAATATGGCTATGCAGGATATATACACATTATTTATACAAGATGACACCATCTCCGATGCCAAAAAGAAAGATCTGGCTTCTCTGTACAAACCAGCCAGCTCACGTCTGCTTTTTCTTGCAAAGCTGATTTCTTTTGGCATGGAGCGACAATTTATCAAACGTGATACTAAAAATCAAAAATTAATTGCCGGAGGTGCCCTGTCACCCATTGTGCTGGATTATATTATGGACAGTGAGGTTCCGAAACCATGCCGTCATTTTATCGGAAGAGATAAAGAACTGGAAGAATTATATACCATGCTTGAGGAAAACCGGCATGTTTTTCTTTGCGGAATCGCCGGTATTGGTAAAAGCGAACTTGCCAAAGCCTACGCAAAACATTACAAAAAGCATTACACTAACATTCTATATGTAGAATATACAGGTGATCTTCATCAGGATATTACTGACATGGATTTTATTGACGATCTTCCGGAAAGCACTGAACAGGAACGGTTTCAAAGACATAACCGTTTTCTGCGTTCCCTGAAATCCGATACTCTGCTTATCATAGATAATTTTAATGTCACTGCCATACAGGACAGCTTTCTGTCAGTAGTATTAAAATATCGCTGCCAGATTTTGTTTACAACCAGAAGCAAACTGGATGAATACTGTACTCTACCATTAAAAGAAATAGAGGATATGAACGCTCTCTTCCAGCTGGCATCAGTATTTTATTCAGAGGCAGACACGTACCGGGCAACAGTTGAAAAGATCATCGAAACTGTTCACTCTCATACTTTTGCCGTGGAACTGGCAGCAAAACTTCTGGAAAATGGAATCTCGACTCCAGACCAGTTATTAACAAGACTTCAGGTGGAAAAAGCATCTTTCCATAACGAAGATAAAATTAAAATAATCAAAGATGGACAAAGCAGCAAAGCCACCTATTATAGTCATATCCATACGCTGTTTTCTTTATACACTTTATCTCTTAAACAGCAGGATATCATGTGTAATATGTGCTTTCTTCCTTCCACCGGTATTTCTGCCCGTATATTTGCCAAATGGCTGGAACTGTCCACACTAAATGAAATCAACGATTTAATTGAGACTGGTTTCGTTCAGACAACAACACGTCGCACTATCTCTCTGCATCCGATGATTCAGGAAATCACCCTTTCAGAGACAAAACCATCTGTAAGTAGTTGTCACACGTTGCTGGATTCTTTACAGCACATATGTTTAATGCATGGAATGGAAGTAGATTATTATAAAAAGCTATTTCAAACAATCGGAAATATCATAGAATTGATTGAAAAAGATGATATGCCAAAGTATCTGCTTTTTCTGGAAAATGCATTTCCATACATGGATAACTATAACTATCACAAAGGTATGAAGGGAATCATTCAGGAACTGAAGGTGCTGTTAAAGACAAAAAGCATTGGCACCAACTCTGACCGGGCGTTATTACTGGATTTTCAAGCAACCCTTGAAACCAAACCTGAAAAAGCAATAAAACTGGAAAAGGATGCACTTGCCCAGATAGAAAATATCACTGCTGACAATGCTCGTCTTGTTTCCAACCTTCATGCCAATCTCGGTGGACTTTACCGCATAAACGGTCATCCCGATCTTGCAAGAGAACACATGGAAAAAAGTATCTCACTGCTTGACCAATTTAACCTGCTTCATATAAATGACAGCATACCTCAGATTGCCAATTATGCAATGTTCCTGACAGAACAGCAGGAACCCGAAAGAGGAATCTCCGAATTGCAAAAATTATCCGGCATCATCAAGGAATACCATTCCGATGAATATCTGGATTATGCCAAAGTACAGGAAACCCTTGCAACCATTTATCTGATGACCGCCAATCTTCCGCAAGCCAAAACACATTTTAAAAGAGCTTTCAAAATATATGAAAAGATCTGGGCTGATGAACCAGAAATGATTGAAGCAAAATATCAGGAAATTCAGGAGTTATATCCACAGATTGGATTTTGCATTGGAAAAAATCTATCCGGTCTTTTAACAAAATAAGCATAATTTACGGCGGGCAACTTGCCCGCCGTTATATTCAACTATTCGTCAAATAAATATATGCATCTTCCAAAGTGATATCATTATCCAGGACACAATTCTCATTTGGCTTTCCTTTGCTTAATACTTTCATATGAATTCCATTTTCTACATACTGCTTAGATGATATAGAATAATTGGCTTCTAACAAACGGGCTTCTTCTGCATTTTGTACCGTACAATTCCAAACACAGCCTTTTGCATTTTTCAGCAACCCACTCACGCTTCCAGAATATAAAAAACTTCCCTTTTTCATAATGGCAAGCTGTGTACAGGTTGCTGCTAAATCTTCTACTACATGAGTGGAAAACAGCACAGTTCTATCCTTTGAAAAATCAACCAAAAGATTGCGGATCCTGATTCTTTCTTCCGGATCTAACCCGGTGGTAGGTTCATCAATAATCAAAAAATCCGGATTATTAAGAAGTGCCTGTATGAGTCCGACACGTCTCTTCATACCACCAGATAATTGCCGTATTTTTTTATTCTGTTGCTCTGTAAGAGAAGTCTTTTCCAAATAATAGGTAATTCTTTGTTTGAGGTCATTTGTGGATACTCCTGATAGTCCACCCATATATACAAGACATTCTTTCACCGTAAGATTCGGATATAAGTCGATTTCCTGTGGAAGATAACCAATCTTTTTTTGTATTTTCTCATAATTTCCCTCGTTATACAGAATTCCATCAAGGGAAACCATTCCTTCCGTTTGTTTTAAAACAGTTGTAAGAACCCTCATCAAAGTGGTTTTTCCAGCACCATTCTCACCCAAAAGTCCATAAATTCCCTTAGGTATTTCAAGAGATGCCTTATTTACTGCAACTACACCATTTTTAAATCTAACTGTTAAATCATTTATTCTAATACTCATAATCTATCCTCTTTTCTTTAAAGCCATTGGTAATACTGCAAATAAAAACAGCCCCGCTATAAAAGACACAAGCGTTCCATAAATCCAACTCTCGGACATTAATTGAGTAGGTTCACAAAAGCTGAAAGAAAACAATCCCAGATTTCCGAAAAATGAACTTCCCGCTTTTGATATAAGTCCAATGACAATTCCAAATAAACATCCAATACCTGCCCACATATTTCGAAGCAATGTACACAAAATCACAGAGCATATACTCCAAAGCCAGATAGTTCCAAACATTGCAATGAAATATAAAAGAAATATCTGAATACCCGAAATGCCTTCGTTTACACTGCCCGGTTTTTGCCAGAAAAACAAAACATATCCAACACAAGAAAGTATTAATAAATATAATATTTGAACGCCCACTCTCTGCGATATTACTTTTAACTGCTTTTTTTGATCATACAAATGAAATACATCGGCACGTTTACTTTTTACTTCCATCAAATATGTGTCACTACAAAAAATAATTGTTAAAAATGCTATTGGAGACTGAATTGCTGAACCGATTTCTTCATAGTATATAATCGGATGAATAACACACAATATCAGTATAAATGCACATGAATAAAAAATCTTATATAACGACAGGCAATTTTTTAGTTCCGTTTTCAATGAACCCTCCTCCTTTTCCAGATTGTAACAGAAATACATACTAATATAACTGATGAAATTACAAGAATAATCTGATTTATGTTTGACATTTTGGCTACATGTGTTTCAAAAAATCTGCCAGGGAATCGCACCATAATAGAGAACGGTCTCATATAATAAATATCATTCTTCATGGTCAGCATATTTGAATATATAATGTGTAAAAACAAGATTGGTGCTGCCGGAAGCGGATTTTTAAATATTACTGCTGTAATTGTATAGACACAACATATCATCAAAAGATTCGGAATAATATAGATCAGAGAATTCACGCAAAAATCAATTGGTGTTACTGGAAAGCCCGATTCTAAAGACGTTTTCAAACACAGCATAAAGAATATAACATTCAAAATCACTAATACTCCCAGCATACTAATGAATCCGCTTATTACTTTCCCACATATATATTGGACTGCCGTAACAGGCTTTGTATGTAATAATTCATAGGTACTTTTTCGTGTATCCTGAATAAATAAAAATGATAGCAAGACTGTTGCAAAAAAGGCCATATGCAATCCTGCAAAATCCGTAAATTTTTTGGCAAAGTACCAGGAAAAAGAATGTTCGGATAATTTCCGCTCGATATAATGATTGATTTCTTCTGCTGTCCCCTTATGAATTTCAAGGTCCTCATAAGCATATATTGCATTATAATAGCCATATTGGGATTCCAAAAACTCAGAAGCAGTCTTTACATCCATATTCTGAATTTCTTTCATTACATGATCTGCTTCCTGCCTGCTAAATCCAAAACCATTTTGGGAGGTGTCCATTAACGTCTCTTTGATCGTATCTTCCCACTCCCTTCTTCTTTCTTTATCATCAGATGTGGGAATGTACCCATCCATGACATCAGCATCTTCCAATGCTACGTCATTTTGTGTGATCTGTTCATTCTGTTTGATATAATGAATTTGCAAATACGATGACAGACATTGATACATACTGGCAACTATAATAATCAAGCCAATCCACAAAACAGGGTTCTTTAAATAATCAAGTATACTTCTTTTTATGATTGTTTTCATTGTATCTCTTCCTTTCTTTATTTCTTTAACAACATCATACAAATCAATTCTCAATAAATTCACAATAAAAAAGACTAAAACCACTTTATTTGTGATTTCAGCCTTATAAAGTATTTTTATTCAGCTTTGAAAAGAGCTTCTACATGAGCACCGCCTTGTCTGGCATTATATATTTTCAAATTTCCTCCATGCTTTTCACAGAAAATACGAGAAATATACATACCAAGGCCAAAATGCTTTAAATCATCTTGTGGATTCTTATGATAAAATGGTTCTGTTACTTTTTCCTCAGTATCCACAAATCCTATTCCATCATCTTCAACAGAAATTATAAGAAAACCATCCTTTTTCTTTATCTGCAAAGCAATACTTTTTTGTGCATATCGAACCGCATTTTCCAGTAAGTTGTCTGTCACTTCCATGACAAGTTCCTCATCCACTTTCACAATGTTTTGTTCCTGCACTCTTTCTACCTTACATAATTTACTTTCCTTCTTGGACAGCATGGCAGCTTCTGCCTCAATCTTTTTTGCCAGTTCCGATAATTCTATCTCTGAGCATTGCAGTTCCCTCTGTTCTAAATGGGACATTTTTCTCATGTTTTCCGTGAAATGCTCTATACGGTCAATCTGATACATGCCTGTTTGTAAGATATCAATAACATCCTCTGTTTTTATACTCTCAGCAGAAACAAACTCTAAGAGCATTTCCTGATACCCACGCAATATGGAAAGTGGAGAACGTATATCATGTGCAATTGCATTCCGCAAAGCCTTCTCGTCATCAATCATTCGCCACATCTTTCTGTTGTTATCTGCTAAATCACTTCGCATCATTTCAAATTCTTTACACAAAGTTCCCATCTCATCTTTATTTTCATAGGACACATGAAAATCCAGTTCATTATCTGCAATCATTTGTGAGGCATCTTTTAGTTCCTGTAGAGGTGTCTTTAACTTATTTTTATAAAAAAAGAATACCGCAACAACACTCCCAACAATCGAAAAAATCAGTACCGAATATGTTTCCATAAAGTCACACATTTCCGAAAGATGATAGTCCAAACGATTCATCTGCGATTGATTAGGTCTTGATATCTCAATCTCGTATTTCTTTCCATATTGCTGAAACACGTCCGTATAATCTGCATAATCAATATATTTTTCCCATATTTTATTCTGCATATTTCTTGCAAAATGAACTGTAAATCCAGATAACAGAAATGCTGCCGTTAAGCTGATCACAAAATAAAGCAGAATTGTTTTTTTCAGTGACAAGTTTCTTATTTTTTCCATCGGTATCCAATCCCCCATACAGTTTCTATGTATTCTTTTTCTGAATAATCCGCTATTTTTTTCCTTATACGCCGTACTAATTCCGTTATCGTTCTACTGTCCCCTTCCGCATCATATCCACAGACTTGTGCATATATACGTTCTTTATCAAACACCTGCCCTGGATGCATGGATAAGAATTCAATAATCTGATATTCAATTTTTGTGAACTCCATCCTGTGTCCAGCTATAGCTACTTTTTTTTCAGAATAATCAATCAGCATTTCATCCATGAAACGGTATTCCGTTTTTTGTTGATGCCTTTCTTCTCTCTTTATGTTTGTGACAATCCTTGCTTCCAACTCCCGAAGACTAAATGGTTTCGTAATATAATCATCCCCACCTGAAAGCAACCCATTAATTTTATCATCTTCGTCAACTCTTGCTGTCAGAAATAAAATTGGACATAACACTTTACTGCGTATCAGACGACATACTTCAATCCCATCCATGCGTGGCATATTGATATCCAACAAAATAATATCCGGTTTCATTTTTATTTTATTTAATGCTTCCATTCCATCTGTAGCCGTAATGGTTTCATATTGTTTCATATTAAAATAACTACAAAGCATTTTCACCAATTCTTTATCATCATCGACAACTAAAATCTTGTATTTCATCCAAACCGTCGAGTAGACTTTGTCTCGACTTTTTCACATCCTTTCATCATATATTG
>NZ_QTVN01000006.1:178950-254509 GCF_003460605.1 Ruminococcus sp. AF31-8BH | reverse complement strand
GAATAGCCGTTCCGCAGTAGCGGAACTGGCATTCCGTTTGAACGTAATTTGCAGGAAAACGTCCTTTCGTCAATCTGACTGTGGATAAGTCCCTGTTTTGCAGTGAAAAAAGATATCAATGTAAGCCTCCAAACGGCGGGGATGGATCCAAACGGCAGGAATCCGGTGTATAACTTTTTACAAAAAGAACGGCAGGAAAAACTATAAACACAATTTTTCCTGCCGAAGATGATTATCCACAAAATAAACCTGAATTATTCATGGGCATATAGAAATGCTCAATACTGCAAAGACTTGAAACAGTTTCCTTGAATTCAATCGGATTATCCATAAAAATGGACAAACTTCCCCTATGAAATTTGATTGAGTTACTTTGAAACTGTCAAGGTACGTTAATAGTTACTATTCCAACTGTACGGACAGCTGCTGGATATTCTCCAATGTCCTGTAGAACTCCCTTTTATAAGGGCAGCTGCTACACAGTTTGAATGTGATAGATCTTGCTGAATGGATTGCCCTTGCAGCAATTTTTATCAGCTTTAAGCGGATGGTATCCACCTGTTGCTTTCGCATATTGGCTGGCAGTACCAGTCGTTTGAACTAATTGAATAAGTTGTAGGCAAGCATATGAAGTCTCATACGGTTGGCATTTACTACTTTAGAATGACTGCTGACAGCAGCAAAGTCAAATCCACTTTTGCCTTCCTTAATGAAGTTTTCCATCTTGCCCCGGCCACAGTAAAACTGGATGACCTGATAAGGTTCCATATCCATGTTTGTAACAATAAAGGTGTATATGTGTGTCAGCTGACCATATGGTTTCTCAATTTTGAAAACCACACGTCTTGGATAGTTCCATGAACCCGCCTGGTACATAAATTCGCCATAAGTTACTGCATAGCTGATCTGATCCTTTTGGGTTGCTTTGTACAGAGCTTCATCTTTATCAGAAGCCAGGGCAATGAGTGCGGGATTCTGTTTTAAACGGATGGCATAAGAGCAGCCATTACTCTCACAGGTTTCATAAAGTTTGGGAGAAGCGAACCCACTGTCACCACGAAGATAAGTTTTAATGCCTCTTTCCAGGTATTCCTGAAAGATGGATTTCATAAATTTATCTGCCCCATTGCTGCAGTAGAGCGTTCCGTCACGAAGTTCCGCTTTTATCAGATCTCCGGTCAGTCCGTCATAGCACAGTAATGGATGATATCCATGTGCCTGATAATGGAAGTTGAATCCTTCTCCTTCCTGCTTGCCATGAGTGCCAAACAGAGTGCTGTCTAAGTCCAGAAGCATATGCTCCGGGCGTTTTATAGAATAGATGATATCCCTGAGATTTTTATCAATGTCATCAAACTGTACCAGAGTATCTTCATCCATACGGTTAAAAAATCTTGATAATGTTGGCTGTGATGCCAGACTTTCTTTATCAAGAACAGCATGGAAAACAGGATCCAAAGTCAGCTCATCCGTACAGTCATCCTGAAAATATGCAGAGATGACCTGATAGATCATCTGTAACAGATTTTCATGGTCTTTGTGGAATCGGACAGATTTATCATTGGTTTTAAACTTCTTTTTGATCAGCTTTGTAAAACCGATCTTTGCAGCGAATTCTTTTATCAAAAGGAGTCCTGCATCGGAGGATAAATCACCTCCATTAAAATTTATTTTAATTTGCCTATTGCTTTGAAGTGAAAAGGTGTTTACAATACTCATAAAGGGCTCCTTTGTTTGGGATTGTTAAGACTTTGAACACCTTAATTTTACCACAAATGGATGCTCTTTTTTCATTTACTTAATAAGTGAAAAGCAATGTGCAATTAAAATACAGTAACTATGTGGCTTTCAGCCACTTTCACGGCAAAGCCGTGAATAATTCAGGTTAATTATCTTATTCAGGCACAGACTGTGTATTGGGAACAGCATGGCTTAAAAGTAATATGGTCTTCACACGAAGATCTGTTTACAGATTTGGAAAGTCTTCATCAAACATCAATAGAAGTTTAGAAACAGAAAATCAACGAAAGTAGCCCTGGAAGGGGCTGTTTTTACTTTAGTTGCTATACTCATAAGATGCGTTGAACCTTGAAAATTCAATATTTCACTCAATAAAAAACATAACCGTGCGCAATATGTCGAAAAAAGAAAAGCATATTTTCGACATAACGGATGGAATGTGGTCAGGATTATTGGTATAATAAGAAAAACGCGTATGATGTCAGGATCATAGCATAAAAGGGCAGGCGCTGGGAAATGAAAGAGAATACCAAAAGACCGCAAGACTTAATTAGCAATTATTGTGAAGAAATACACAAATTAAAAAGGATCAACTTAACTGCAATACGGAAAGAGATGTCGAGAATGAATGGACTTTCTTCAGAAGTGATTAGAAAGTACGATGATGAAATAGGCGGAAATAAACCAGAGTGGTTATTAATGGGATGTATAGCAGTTGGGTTGGAGTATAAGCTTCCAGCAGACCGAATAAAAGAATTTGTCGATAGCTGTATACAGAGTTTCAAAGACTATTGCGGATATGATGTTCGATTCGATCGATTATTTGAAGAGCCGAATGAGTTAAAATACCACAGAAAAACGGGAGAAAATAAAGAGATTGTATGTCCGCAGGTGCTCACGGACAAATTGGATTCTTTTTTGCAGGAAAGTCCGAAACGTTTTTTATATCTTGCAGGCACGTATAAAAGCGGAATTACTGCCAGTGTAATAAAGTATTTTGCGGAAAAGAATGACGGAAGAGAAGTGCAGATTTATGATTTTTATGGAAAAACGCTGAAAGAGATAAAAGAGAGTCGAATTTTGAAGTTTGCACTTCTAAGGGAGAAGTGTGTAGTAATACATATTGGGCTTCAGACATTCCCATTTAGCCAAATGAAATTTATGGGGAATGGTAAAGTGATTTTCCTTGCACATACACCGTGTGAAAATTTATATTTAAAGGACATGGAGTACATTGTATTTAATGATTTGGTTAATCAGGTAAAATGTACAGAAGAACTTTTGAAAAGATATGTGCCGGGACTGGTGAATGATGATCGGATTAGTCAGGACGAGATAACAAAAGTATTTATTCCAGGAATTCGGGAAAAAACAGGTGGAATCCCTCTTGCGGTAGAGCGCTTGGGAAATGCTATTTTTGAGGGCGACTTTATCAGGTATGAGGGAAATTTGGAACGATTTTTCAATTCACGCTTATATTCGGATCCAGAATTGAAAACCGTATATGAAGGGCTATGGAAAGATTTAACAGAGGCAATGTGGAGCCAGATTGATTCAAATGCGCATAGTTTGATTATATGCGCAAGTTACTTTTCCGGGCCGGTAAGTATTGATATGCTTAAATTTCTGTTAAGAGATGTTATAAAGGCTGAGGATTGGAAAAATGTACTTTTCCAGGGATATAAGTATATGCTCATAATGGAGAGCGGAAGAAACCGGGAAAATAAGGAAGATGGGAATTTTAGGGGAGTGCGTATGTTTCCCATAATAAAAGAACTGGTTCGTTTTAAATTCTGGAATGAAACTGAGTATAATAAGTATATGAAACTCAGTGTGGACTTTTATCTGGAGCAGATTAACAGTTTAAGTGCAAATATGGTTTACAGCGGAGAAAAAACATTTCTTGATCGTGACGGTGAGATTGCCATTTTGAGGGAAGTGTTGTATTTTTGTGCCAAAAATAATCTGAATGAACAATATCTTACATTAACAGGCAACAATCTGGCGGACTTCTTTTATATGAGAAGTAAAAAGTGGGATATTGCGGATGAGATTAACGTAGAAAGACGCAAAGTTGCACGAAGACTGCAGAATCATGTGCAGGTTATGGAAACTTATGGAATGTATATGCGTCGCTGTGTTCGCTGCAACAAAAAAGAGAAAGCTTTAGAGGCACTGCAGTGTGCAGAAGATTATTTTGAAAAGTATTCCGGGATGGATCTTTACAAGTGCAATCGGTATTTAAATGGGAAAGCAGTGGTCCTTTTTGCCCTGAAAAGAGATAGGGAAAATGCATGGAGAATTTGGCAGGAAATGCAGGAAAAATGTACTCTAAAGGCCCGTGAGCGTTCATGGTGCAGGAGGTGGGCGTTAAAATGTGAGTTTGCATTAAAAAGAAGTTCTTTAGAAGATATGGAGGAGAAATTTCAAAGAGGTTTTGAAGATGCAGAAGAAAATGGTTTTTATCGGGCTGCTGTAGATTATTTGCTTTATACAGTAAGGTGTTATTTCTTAATGTATGTAGAAGATCCTTCAGATAAAGGTTATATTGTTCGCATGGAGGATCATTTGCAAATTACAGAAGAATGGCTGGAAAAACATTCTTTTTTGGACGATCAGTATAGAGCTGATTACTGGTATTTTTATTGTCTTTTACTTCAGTTGAAAGGCGAAGATACGGAAAATGCACTAAAAAAGGCTTCATATTTTAGTGGAAGAGTAAATGAAACGAGCAAATACAAAAAATTAAAGGCTTTGCTGCGCAATTTGGAAAAAATTGGTGCTTCCGGTTCAAAAATTGGGAATTTAGATTTGGAAATTGGGAATTTCTACAATATGATTGTCTCTTTTTGTTGAAGGCGCCGGATTTTTGAAGAATTAAGTGGAATTGAAATTTGCAGCAAGCTGATATAAACTATAAGCATCAACAACAGACTGATCAGCTGTTACGATAACTATCAATTGGAATTAAGGAGGAAATAGTTATGAGTAACGAAAAAAAGGGAAAAGAACTGAAACTGGACAATTTCAAAATCACAGGTGACATTATTAAATGGAATGGAAGCGTCATTAAGATCGCCAACATTTCTTACGTTACGAATGATAAGTTTGAACTGCCCGCTTTTCCGAAATTATCTGTGGTGCTGATTCTGTTTGGATTGCTCCTCAGATCTTTCAATACAGCTGCTTTTGCTGGATGTGTAGCGGCTGGTATTGCATGGATCCTTTACTGGTACTTTGAAAAAGAAGATTTAAAAAGCAAAACGCTTTTGACTCTGTCTATGAACTCTGGAACCCGCATTCCAATTCTGTTCACTGACGAAAATTTCCTTAAGAAGGTCCTCAATGTGCTGGAAGAAGTAATGAAGGCTGGAAGTATTGGCCATCAGAATATTACTGTAAATATCAAGGGCTGCGATATTCATGGCAATGCCAAAATCTTAACGGATATGGGAATTAAATAAGGATTCCGTGTAAACGTTGTTGACAGACAATATAAGTTAAGAATTGGAGGTATTGCAGCATGGCAATCAATATTAAGTTGAATGATGTTTCGATCAGTGATCATGCGAAAGTTATCACTGGAGTCAGGATGAGTGAAACAGCAGATTTTGATGTTCAGGCGGAGAAAGTAAAGGTGTATGGTGATGCACAGTTTCTCACAGACATGCAGATTGAATCTGTTGTGAAAAAGGCGGAGAATGCATTGCAGGAGCTGCCGGCATCTTCACCGGAGTATTCTTCGTTGAGAAAAATTGTGCAGAACAGCAAATCCAAGAATAAAAGAGAAGTGCTGAGAAAAATAGGCATTCATCTTGGAACCTTTACAGAAGGAGTACTGCAGAATATCATTGCAGATGTCATTAATGGCAGAATGTAAAATATTAAATAATGGTTGTTATTATGCAGACAGGGACTTTGGTTCCTGTCTGCAAATTTGGAGACAAGCTGGTAAATGAAAAAATTCTAAAATTTTTGAAAAAAGTTTACACAAACTGTAAATTATGTGGTATTATATAAATACAACTTCTCTTAGTTAGATGGTTAATTGATATTGGACCTCTCAATTACACCATAGATCTGAGAGAAGTTGTTTTATTATAACTCGAACGATGCGTCACGTGCTTTATGATTTGAGAGGTGTTGAAACATTTGGGTTTGACAGGAACACGAATTTGCTCATTCTCCTTTAATATGTTATAATGGCAAAACAGTTGTGATAAAAGTATAACTACGTAGTGAAAAGTAAGAAAGGGATTTACATGCCGAAAATATCTATCATAACCCCGGCTTACAATTGTGAAAAATATCTTCCGGATGCAGTGAAAAGCGTGCTTTCCCAGACATTTACGGACTGGGAACTGCTGATGATTGATGACTGCTCTAAGGACAATACGTACCGCTATATGAAGAAACTGGCGGAAAAAGATAAAAGAATTCGGATTTTTCAAAATAAGGTGAATTCTGGTTCTGCGGCTACTCGAAATTATGGCGTTCGTCTGGCAAGAGGGGAGTGGATCGCATTCCTGGACGGTGATGATCTATGGCGGGAGGATAAGCTGGAAAAGCAACTGGCTGTCATAGAGAGGAATCCAGAGGCAGAATTTTTGTTTACGGGCTCTGCGTTTATTGAAGATGATGGAATGACCATTGCGCATGTGCTTCACGTGCCAGAGCATGTAAGCCGCAGGAAATTGCTTGGTCAGAATGTGATTTCCTGTTCTTCCGTACTGATTCGCCGTGAACTTATGCTGGAATTTCCTATGCCTGAAGAAGAGGGCATTCATGAGGATTTTGCCACCTGGCTGGCGATTCTTGAGAAAGTTCCAAGGGCTTACGGTGTGGACGAGCCTCTGCTAATTTACCGTAAGGCGCTGGCTTCCAAATCCGGGAAAAAGGGAAAGTCTGCGCAAATGAACTGGCAGACTTATATAAAAGCTGGAGTTCCGTTGAAACAGAGAATTTTTTGTATGGCAAGCTATACCTTTCATGGATTGTGCAAATACTCTCTGCTCTGGTGGAGAAGCTATCGCCTAATGATGGGCAAAGAGCGGTTTAAGAAATTATTTCTTATGTTGATGACAGCACTGCTTCTTTTTCTGTGGACCTGGACTTTTTCCAGGGCATGGTTTGAGCAGTATAATTTCAAGCGGATTATTGGGCGTCGTTATTACTTTTGGGGTTATGTGGCGCTGTTGTCCTTGTATCTGGCTTTGAATATGCTGGTAGGCAAAGTATTTTCCGCTTTTCGTGTGATCCATCAGCAGTATGTAGAAGTGATTCTTTCCCATGCGTATACAGCAGTGCTGGTCAATGGCGGAACTTATTTGGAGTTGGCGCTGATTGGACGTTGGAAATTTATGGAGCATATTACGCCTATGCTGGCGGTGGCTCTTTTGAATTTCCTGATTGGAATTGTGTGGTCTGTAGTGGTTCGGTGGTTGTACGGCAATATTTACCCGGCACATGAAGTTTTGCTTATTTATGGAAAACAAAGCACCGCGCCTCTTGAGGCAGAACTGCAGAGGCGCAGTGGGAGATACCATTTGGGTGCCCGGATTTCCCTGGAAGAAGGACGGGAGCAGATTGCCCGTGAGATTATGCGTCATGAGTCGGTGATGTTAGGAGATATGTCAGCGGAAGACCGTGAGTTTTATATCCGTTTTTGTTATGAAAATAAGAAGCGGTGCTATTGTCAGACAAGCCTGTCGGATATTATGTTGATGAGTTCCGAGAAAGTTTCCTTGTCGGATATGACTTTGCAGCTGTTTCGTAACTGCGGGCTTACTGTGGAACAGAGAATGGCAAAGCGTATTTTTGATATCTGCTTTTCTGTGTTTGTGATGGTGTTGCTGTCCTGGCTGTATCTGCTGATTGCTTTTTATATTAAAGTGGTAAGAAGAAATCCGGTTTTGATAAAAAGGGAGTGTCTGACTAAGGATGGCAAGCATTTTTCGCAGTATAAATTTAATGGCAGGCATTTGCTTATAACAACGCATCTGGATGAACTGCCCCAGTTTTTTAATATTCTGCGGGGGGATATGTCTGTGGTAGGACCTTATCCGGAAACCGTTGAGAATGCGGTGAAATATGGGAAAAACCATCCGGAGTATTCCTACCGCCTTTCTGTAAAGGCAGGGCTTACTGGATACGCCAAGGTGCATGGCAAGTACAGCAGTTCCAGAAGCAATCGTTTGAAAATGGATTTTTACTATATTCAGAATTATTCTTTTGCTATGGATCTGGGAATATTGGCGGCGACTTTGAAGGTTTTATTTGAGCCGAAACGAAAATAAAAGAGTTTGAAAAATACTTAAGAGCGAAAAGGTCTAAAACAAGACCTTTCGCTCTTCTTTCATATATAATACAATCATTATGGGAGAGTCTATGCAAGTGGAGGAAATCCATTCGAAAGAAAGTATGGACTTACGGAATAGCGAAAAAGGAAGAAGCCTGGAGATGTGCTATACTGTTTTTAGTACAGTTTTGTGATTTTTGTCGATTTCTGTCGTATTAGTTATAGAGGGAAAGAGATTGAGAAATTGCGACGTAGCTGTGGAAGTGCTGACAGTTACACTGTAATAAAAATGAAATGCAGGAAAAAAGCGAATGGGGATGTTGAGTGGTATGCAGAAGAATAATCTGAAAATGGAAAATTGTGTTGTGTCAAAACCGTATAATCCGGAAGAGAAGTGTGAGCAGCTGGTGGAGAATATTAAGCTGCTTTGTAAGGAGCGGGCAATTTCGTATTATGCACTGGCACAGAAGGCAGATATATCAACATCGGCCCTTCACTCTATGATGACCGGGAAAACAAAACCTTACATGTATACGGTTTATAAATTGTGCAATGCGTTGGAAATTCCGATTTCGGAGCTGCTGATTGATGAAGAATGTGAGGAAAAGGAAGTGCTTACATTTGATGAGCTGCAGATGCTGGCAGTTTACAGACAGCTTTCTGTGGGGGAGAAAGATCTGATCCATGATGTGGTGAAGCTTCTCCAGGGATATGAGGTTAAGAGAAAATAAGGCAGACAGGAAAATAGGCCGTGAGATAGGGAAAACGGATTTTGGAAATATTTTTTACATAATATAGGTAGAAATAAAATACCCCGGAAGCAGATTGTCAGGATTTCGTCAAGGAGATACTGGATAATCTGCTTCTGGGGTGTTTTTATTATATAAATCTTATTTGGCTCGTCTGGTACATCATAAATTAAGTTTCGACAGCGGTGATGCAAAGGAACCGCGCATCTATTTAATTTATTCCTCAAATTCCGCAATCACCACATACCCGCTAAGCGGTGCCTTCTCCACACTGACGATAGTGCCTTCCTTGGCTTTGATTCGCTGGGAGTTGGGGTAGCAGCCGGACATGGCAACAGCGGGCTCGATGATGTAGCTGTAGTTCATGTATGACTGATATTCGGTGATCTGAACCTTATCTCCGGGTTTCACCAGACCTGGACGTTCCATTTTGAAGCTTTCCTGACGCATGAAAATTCCCTCTTTCTTTATTTGACACATTTTCTGTTCTGGAGTCTGTTTGAAAAAGCATTTCCGTAAAGTGTGACACACATCTTGCAGAAAGTCTTTTTCAGATATGCTTTAGAATGTTACTGTTCACTCCGTGCCCAGTAACACGCTTCGCGATGCACAGAAAGACGAACCTTCTTGTGCATTGCACAAGAAGTAGCGTTTGCTGCGCAAACTTAATTCTCGGGTTTTCTGTGAACCTTGTTCACACAAAACACCTCGCGGAATATTACCTATGAACAGTAACTTTAGAATACCACAAAACCCCAAATTTGTCATCCAGGCTTGTAAGTTTCCGGGAAGATTATTATAATGAATTTTAAAGGAGTGCCAAAGCAGTCCACGGAATCAAATTAACTTGGAGGAAAACATTTATGCCATCAGACCGAACCAGGGAACTTTACCAGGCGTTGCAGGAAAAAGGCTACCCAGACGCCTTTTGCCGGGAAATTGCCTATAAATATATGAACACGGATTACACAGCCACCCGCATGTTAGGATATCTTTATCGGGTCACCAGCCCCAGAATGGAGGATGTGGCAGATGAGATGCTTGCCATTTTAAGCGACCGGGATGCCATTATGCAGAAGAAAGAATTAGAGCACGCCCAGGCCACCATCAATGATGTTTATGAAAAAGGGCTGAATCACTAAATTCTCGCTCTTCGTTCACAAAATCATCATAAACATCTGCTAGTATGAAGATATCAGGGTCAAAAGGTCAAAAAGCCGTTCATGCTTGCATGATAAGGCTTTTGAACTTGGTAGGGGCAAAATACTTTTTGACCCTAACATCCAAGAAAAAAGAGGAGGAAGAGATTTATGGACACATTAAAAATCCTTGTAGTAGACGATGAAAGCCGTATGAGAAAGCTTGTAAAAGACTTTCTGACTAAGAAAAATTTCCAGGTTCTGGAAGCCGGAGACGGCGAGGAAGCCATGGATGTATTTTATAAAGAAAAAGATATTGCACTGATCATTCTGGACGTGATGATGCCGAAGATGGATGGCTGGGAAGTATGCCGTGAGGTCCGCAAGAATTCCAAAGTGCCGATTATCATGCTGACTGCAAGAAGTGATGAGAGAGATGAGCTTCTTGGCTTTGACCTGGGCGTGGATGAATACATATCCAAGCCGTTTAGCCCCAAGATCCTGGTCGCCAGAGTGGAGGCAATCCTTCGCCGTACCGGACAGACAGGCGCTGAGGATGTGCTTTCTGCCGGCGGTATTGTAATCGACAAGGCAGCACACCTTGCAACCGTGGATGAGAAGCCTATGGACCTTAGCTTCAAGGAATTTGAGCTTCTCACCTATTTCCTGGAGAACCAGGGAATTGCCCTTTCCAGGGAAAAAATCCTGAATTCGGTATGGAATTACGATTACTTCGGAGACGCAAGAACCATTGACACCCATGTCAAGAAGCTGAGAAGCAAAATGGGCGAAAAAGGCGAATACATCAAAACCGTATGGGGAATGGGCTACAAGTTTGAGGTAGAGTGATGAAGAAACCAAAGAAAATCCGATCCATAAAGCACCAGATCACGTTTACGTTTATCGGGCTTATGCTCCTTTCCATTCTGACGATTTCCATTATCAATGGCGTATTTCTGGAGAAATATTATGTGGCCCAGAAGACGGAAACTTTGCTGGATGCCAAGGATGTATTAAGCCAGATTGATACCGATTCCCTGACAGAAGATGATGGGGAAAGTGAGCAAGAGTCACTGCCCTCGGAAATTGTCCAGTCCAGCTCCCGAAACAATCTGACCTGGGTACTGATCAACGAGGACAACACCAGGTATCTGTGCTGGCCGGAAAATGAGGATCAGCTGCGAAGCAAGCTGTTTTTCGGCTATGCCAGTGACTTGGATATGGACAACGGCAAGGGCAAAACCCTGAAAGAAACAGATGACTGCGTGGTTCAGCAGGTGCACGATCGTTTTGTGGGAATGGACTATGTGGAATGCTGGGGAAAGTTTGACAATGGCAATTATTTCCTGATTAGAAGTCCCCTGGAAAGCATTCAGGAGAGTGCGAACATTTCCAATAAATTTTATTTCTTTGTAGGAATTGTCATTATTGTTATAAGCGGAATGTGTGTGATGGCGGTGACCAGACGGCTGACCAAGCCGATTTCTGAGCTGACCGAGCTTTCCCGTAAGATGACAGATCTTGATTTCGAGGCAAGATATAAGAGCAAGGCGGGAAATGAGATCGATGTGCTGGGGGATAATTTTAACAAAATGTCCAGTCAGCTGGAGAACACCATTTCCGAACTGAAGTCGGCCAATAATGAACTGCAGAAGGATATTGCGGATAAGGTGAAAATTGATGAGATGCGAAAGGAATTCCTGGATAACGTATCCCATGAATTGAAGACTCCCATTGCACTGGTACAGGGCTATGCAGAGGGCCTGAAGGAGAATATCAATGATGACCCGGAAAGCATGGATTTCTACTGCGATGTGATCATTGATGAGGCCTCCAAGATGAACAAGCTTGTGAAGAATCTTCTGACCTTGAATCAGCTGGAGTCCGGCAAGGATGCGGCTGTGATGGAGCGTTTTGACCTTACAGCGCTGGTAAACGGCGTATTGTCTACCATGGACATTATGATCCGCCAGAAAGAAGCCAGTGTAATTTTCAATGAAAAAGAGCCCATCTATGTGTGGGCAGACGAGTTCAAAACCGAAGAGGTTGTGACCAACTATGTAAGCAACGCCCTGAACCATCTGGACGGAGAGAAGATTGTGGAAATCAAGATCCTGAAGCTGGAAACCCAGGTGAAGGTAACCGTATTTAATACCGGAACACCGATCCCGGAGGCAGATCTTCCCAACCTGTGGAACAAGTTCTACAAGGTAGACAAGGCCCGCACCAGAGAATACGGCGGCAGCGGCATTGGACTTTCCATTGTAAAAGCAATCTTGGAAGGCATGAATCAAGAATACGGCGTACAGAATTTTGACAACGGTGTGGAATTCTGGTTTACTCTGGATCGGAAATAGCCAGATAAGCACAGTTTGTATTTGTGATTTTTAATAAAAAAAGCAACAGGATTTCGACAGGACAGGACAAACTAACAAAACAGGCGGCAGCAGGGAATTCGCTCTTTGCAACCGCCTGTTTTTGCGCTATACTGTAAGAATGGATTAGAAAAAACGACAACAGGAGGAGCCCGAATGATAGGTATAATTGATTATGACGCCGGCAACATAAAGAGTGTGGAAAAAGCTCTTCATTATCTGGGAGAGCAGACAGTGGTTTCCAGAGATCCCCAGGTGCTTTTGCACGCGGATAAAGTGATTCTTCCGGGAGTGGGAAGCTTTGGAGACGCCATGAATAATCTGAATAAATTCGGTCTTGTTCCTGTCATCCGCCAGATCGCGGACCAGAAGACACCGTTTCTTGGAATCTGTCTGGGGCTTCAGCTTTTGTTTGAGTCCAGTGAGGAGACTCCAGGCGTGGAGGGACTTGGACTTTTGAAAGGCAGGATCGTGAAGATTCCGCCAGCAGAGGGACTTAAGATTCCCCACATGGGATGGAATTCCCTTCATCTTCAAAATGACGGACGGCTGTTTCAGAGCATCCCGGAGCAGACATACGTATATTTTGTCCATTCCTATTATCTGCAGGCCGAGGATCCCCAGATCGTGAAAGCAACCACAGAATACGGCGTGACCATTCATGCTTCTGTTGAGAAAGACAATATTTTTGCCTGCCAGTTTCATCCGGAGAAGAGCAGCAAATATGGTCTTAAGATTCTGGAGAACTTCGCAAAGCTTGGGAAGGAGGCATAAGGATGTTTACGAAGAGAATTATTCCCTGCCTGGATGTGAATAATGGGCGAGTGGTGAAAGGCGTGAATTTCGTAGATCTGAAGGATGCCGGAGACCCGGTGGAGATCGCCAAGGCATACGATGCGGCTGGAGCGGATGAGGTGGTATTTCTTGACATTACAGCCTCCTGCGAGCAGCGTGACACTGTGGTGGATATGGTGCGCAAGGTGGCGGCTAATGTGTTTATTCCTTTTACAGTCGGCGGCGGCATTCGTACTGTTGATGACTTCAAGAGGCTTCTTCGGGAGGGCGCAGACAAGATTTCCGTGAACTCTGCGGCTATTGACCGTCCGGAACTGATCCGGGAGGCAGCGGACAAGTTCGGAAGCCAGTGCGTGGTGGTTGCTATTGATGCCAAACGGCGTGAGGACGGCGGATGGAATATTTACAAGCACGGCGGACGTCTGGATACAGGCATTGATGCCATAGAGTGGGCGAAGAAGGTGGAGGCTCTTGGAGCCGGGGAAATCCTTCTTACCAGTATGGACTGCGATGGTACCAAGGCAGGATATGACATCCCTCTTACCAGAGCGGTGGCTGACGCGGTGTCCATTCCGGTGATCGCTTCTGGCGGCGCGGGAACTCTGGAGCATTTCTATGAGGGACTGACAGAAGGCGGCGCGGATGCAGTGCTGGCGGCTTCTTTGTTCCACTACAAGGAACTGGAGATATCCCAGGTAAAGGATTATCTTGCGGGAAAAGGCGTTCCGGTGAGAAGATAACAATACAATAAGATGAGGTGACTGGTAAATGGGTCAAATTTCAGGAGACTGGCAGGTGGCTTTAAAGGATGAATTTCATCAGCCTTACTATGCCAAATTATATAAAACAGTGATGGAGGAATATCGCACGAAGAAGATTTTTCCGCCGCCCCAGGATATGTTCAATGCGTTTGAATTCACACCGTTAAATGATGTGAAGGTTGTAATTCTGGGACAGGATCCTTATCACAATGACGGACAGGCCAATGGCCTGTGCTTTTCCGTGCGTGAGGATGTGGAGATTCCGCCCTCTCTGGTGAATATTTATAAGGAACTTCACAGTGATCTGGGATGCTATATCCCGGACAATGGCTGCCTGGAGAAATGGGCGAAGCAGGGAGTTCTTCTTCTGAACACAGTTCTGACTGTGCGTGCCCATCAGGCCAATTCCCACAGGGGAATCGGCTGGGAACAGTTTACAGATGCGGTGATCCGTACCTTGAACGACCAGGACCGTCCTATTGTGTATCTTCTCTGGGGAAGACCTGCCCAGACGAAGAAAGCCATGTTATACAATCCGAAGCAGCTGGTGCTTACCGCTGCACATCCAAGCCCGCTGTCTGCGTCAAGAGGATTTTTCGGATGCAGGCATTTCAGCCAGACCAATGAATTTCTGGAGAAAAACGGGCTTGCCCCCATTGACTGGCAGATTGAAAATATTGCAAAGGAAAATTAAGATATGGGGAAAAAGAATGACAATACACTTGTAAAAAATGCATCATTCCTGATGATCGCAGCGCTGATTTCCAAGATCATCGGAATGCTTTATAAAAGTCCGCTTTCCAATACCCTTGGAAACAGCAGTATGGGTCTTTTTAACTATGCCCAGAATGTTTATTTTATTCTGCTGATGATTGCCTCCTTCAGTATTCCGCAGGCGGTTTCCAAGATCATGGCGGAGAAGCTGGCTTTTAAGCGCTACCGGGATGCACAGAAGGTTTTCCACTGTGCTCTTCTTTATGTTGCGGCAATGGGCGGCGTTGTGGCTCTGTTCTGTTTCTTTGGTTCCTCCATTCTGGTGCCAGAGTCTATGTCCGGTGCAAGATTGGCTTTGAAAATGCTGGCGCCGACCATTTTCCTGTCTGGAATTCTGGGTACCTTCCGCGGGTATTTTCAGGCGTATCGTAATATGCTGCCGACTTCCTTGTCTCAGATTGTGGAGCAGTGCTTTGTAGCTGTTTTTGCCATTCTGATGTCCAGTGTGATGCTGAATCGGTTCAGCGGGGCAGAGGAGTCTGTGCGAAATGCATGGGGAGCCGCTGGTGCGACTATGGGAACCGGTGCGGGAGTTGCTTCTGCGCTTTTGTTCATGCTCTTTGTGTATGGCGTCAATAAGAAGACGATTAATAAGAGACTGGCTCGTGACACCAATTCACGGGATGAGGCCACTGGCGAGGTCATGAAAAACATTGTCCTCATTGTTATGCCTATTATCCTCAGTTCTTTTATTTATAATGTAAATGGATTTATCAATAGTTATATGTATTCCGGCATTCAGGGATTTAAGGGGATCGACCACGATACTATCACAAGCCTGTATGCGGAGTATGGCTATTATATGACTCTGATCAATATTCCGCTGACCCTTGCAAGTACAGCGCCTACTTCCATGATTCCGGAGGTTTCCGCACAGTATGCCAAGCATGATATGGACAGCGCAAGAGATAAGATCGACCGGGCTACCTGGATCAGCATGTTTATTTCCATTCCATGTGCAGTTGGTCTTGCAGTCCTTGCCGGACCGATTACCAGGCTTCTGTTCCCAAAAACGGAAGGGGCAGCAGCGCAGCTGATGATGCTTGGTGTCATCACCATCATCCTCAACGGAAATTCCAATATTTCCAACGGCGTGCTCCAGGGAATCGGCAAGCCCAATATTCCGATGATCAATGCGGCCATTGCCCTGGTGGTGGATGTGATTGCCATGGCAATTCTGCTTCTGGTGACGGACCTTGGAGTTTATTCCATTGTCATTGCTATGATTATTTATGCAGTTGTCATGTGTCTGCTTAATGAGCGTGCCATGAAGAAATACATGGAGTATAAGAATCCGTGGAGAAGCGCGTATTTAAATCCGCTGCTTGCATCTGTGCCTATGGCAGCTGTTGCCGGATTCTCCTACTACGGAATCTACAAACTGATCCGTTCCAATTTCATCAGTCTTGGAATCGCAGTTGTCCTTGGAATGATCGCTTACTTCATCGTATACCTTGCCGTAAGCAAGCCCTCCGACGAACAATTCGCCATGATGCCCGGCGGCGCCTACCTGAAGAAAATCGCGTCTAAATTACCATTTTGAAATGAGAAAAAGCCAGGCGGACGCATTTCGGCAATTGATATTCCACGCAGGTCGGTGCAACACCCCAGTGAACTAACGACCAACTGTCGAAATGCTTTGTATTGGCTAGAGCGTGTTTGAAAAATCATTCCCGCAATCTGCACGCCCCACTTTGCGGGAGATTTTTCCCGAATTCGGTTGCCGTAGCCCGCTACGGCGCCCTCATCCGGACAAAATCTCCCACAAATTGTGACGCACATCTTGCAGAAAGCCTTTTTCAAACATGCTCTAGTGTGTAAACGAAATAGAATAAAAAATCCCCGTTATCATGAGCATGCAATTTTTGCAAATCTTATGGTAACGGGGATTTTTATATATAATTAATTATTCAAACATATTAATAGCTATCATACTACACGCTATTTCCAATTTCAAGCACACAGCGTTTTCACAGCCGCTACTCCTAAGCAGGTCATTTCAGGTGCGCCCTTAATGGAGGTGAAATTTTACGCGTTCTTCGCCTCTTCCTCCGCCTTCAAATTCTTCTGCGCAGTAGAAAGCATCAGCTTAATACGGTTCAGCTGGTTAACCTCACTTGCACCTGGGTCGTAGTCGATGGCTGCAATATTTGCCTTCGGATACTGTCGTCGGATTTCCTTGATAACGCCCTTTCCTACAATGTGGTTTGGCAGGCAGGCAAATGGCTGGATGCAGACAATATTGGGAACGTTGTCGTGAATCAGTTCCATCATTTCACCTGTAAGGAACCATCCCTCGCCGGTCTGGTTGCCCTCAGAAACAATGGGGCGGGCCATTTTTGCAAGGTCACGGATATCGGCTGTGGGGTGGAAATGACGGCTTTCTGCAAGTGCTTCGTTTGCAGCCTTTCTTACCCAGTCAATAGCTTTGATGCCCATATTTCCAAAGAAGGCCTTGGACTTCTTGAAACCAAGGTTATCTGCCTTAAAGTTCTGGTTATAGAAGCAGTAAGACATAAAGTCGATCAGATCCGGCACAACCGGCTCAGCGCCTTCAGCCTCCAGAAGCTCTGCAAGGTGATTGTTTGCAGCCGGAAGGAATTTCACCAGGATCTCTCCTACAATTCCTACACGAGGTTTCTTCTCGTCACTGATGGGAATGGTATCAAAATCATGAACCATCTCACGGCACATTTTCTTAAACTGGCTGTGGCTTAAGGAGCCTCCGGAAACAAAAGCGATCACACGCTTTTCCCAGATCTTGTGCTTTCGGTTTACAATGCCCTTCTCAAGCTCATAGGGACGCATGCGGTAAATACACTTCATCAGAATGTCGCCGAATACTGCAGCGTAAACAACAGCTTTCACAAGTGGAAGAGTGAGCTTAAAGCCAGGGTTGCTCTCCAGACCGCTTAAGTTAAGGGAAATAACCGGAATCTGCTCCATGCCGGCCTTCTTAAGGGCGCGGCGGATAAAGGCAATGTAGTTGGAGGCACGGCAGCCGCCGCCTGTCTGGGACATGATAACAGCTGTCTTGTTCAGGTCATATTTGCCGGATAAAAGAGCATCCATAATCTGTCCTACTACGATCAGGGAGGGATAGCAGGCATCGTTGTTTACATATTTCAGACCTACATCAACGGCGTGCTTGTTGTCATTTGGAAGAACCTCCAGATGATAGCCATTTGCATTAAAGGCAGCCTCAAGCAGGGAAAAATGTACCGGAGACATCTGTGGACACAGGATGGTGTAATCCTTTCTCATCTCTTTGGTAAAGGAAACCTTCTCAATAGAAGCCGGGCGGATAGTGCGCTCCTTCTTCTGTGCATCCTTGGCACGAAGAGCTGCCAGAAGAGATCTGACACGGATTCTGGCTGCACCAAGGTTGTTGACCTCGTCAATCTTCAGGCAGGTATAAATCTTGCCGCTGCCGTCCAGAATCTCATAAACCTCATCCGTGGTAACTGCATCCAGTCCGCATCCAAAGGAGTTCAGCTGGATTAAATCCAGGTCATCTCTTGTCTTAACAAAGTTTGCAGCTGCATACAGTCTGGAGTGGTACATCCACTGGTCATTGACACGAATAGGACGCTCTACCGGAACCAGATGGGAAACAGAATCCTCAGTAAGGACTGCGACTCCGTAGCTGTTGATCAGATCCGGGATACCGTGGTGGATCTCCGGGTCAATGTGGTAAGGACGTCCTGCAAGGACAATTCCTCTTCGTCCTGTTTCCTTCAGATACTGAAGAGTCTCCTCGCCCTTTTTCTCAATGTCCTTATGTACGGCATCCATTTCTTCCCAGGCTTTGTGAGCTGCTGCTTTCACCTCAGCAGCCGGGATATCCGGGAAAATCTCAGTGAGGCGCTTGGTCACGATTTCCTCGGAGGTCAGTGCCAGGAATGGGTTCATAAAGGTAATGGACGGATCATGAAGCTCGTCCACGTTGTTCTTAATGTTCTCTGCATAGGAGGTAACGATCGGACAGTTGTAATGGTTGACTGCGTCCGGGAATTCGTTGCGCTCGTAAGGAATGCAGGGGTAGAAAATAAATTTCACACCATTTCGAAGCAGCCAGGTCACATGTCCGTGGGCAAGCTTGGCAGGATAGCACTCGGACTCACTTGGAATGGACTCGATTCCAAGTTCATAAATCTTTCTGGTGGAGGTAGGGGAAAGCACTACCTGATATTTCAGCTCTGTAAAGAAGGTATACCAGAAAGGATAATTCTCAAACATATTCAGTACACGCGGGATACCTACCTTGCCTCGCACTGCTTTCTCCGGGGAAAGCGGTGCGTAGGAGAACAGACGCTTGTACTTATATTCGTAAAGGTTCGGGATATGATCCTTATTTTTCTCCTTGCCGATACCGCGCTCGCAGCGGTTTCCGCTTACAAACTGGCGTCCGCCTGTGAATTTGTTGATGGTAAGACGGCAGTTGTTGGTACATCCGTGACAGTTGGCCATGGAGGTGGTGTATTTCAGCTCATTGATCTTGTCAATGGAAAGCATGGTGGTCTCGCGGCCTTCTGCGTGATAACGCTCCTTGGCAATCAGGGCAGCGCCGAAAGCACCCATGATTCCAGCAATATCCGGGCGGATGGCCTGGCAGCCTGCAATACGCTCAAAGCTTCGAAGAACACCGTCGTTATAGAAGGTACCGCCCTGTACAACAATGTGTTTGCCAAGCTCCTTGGCATCGGAAACCTTGATAACCTTGTAAAGAGCATTCTTGATAACAGAGTAGGCAAGTCCGGCAGAGATATCTGCGACAGAAGCGCCTTCCTTCTGGGCCTGTTTTACCTTGGAGTTCATAAATACGGTACATCTGGTACCAAGGTCAATAGGATGCTCTGCAAAAAGAGCGGCTTTGGCGAAATCCTGCACGGAGTAGTTCAGGGATTTGGCAAAGGTTTCAATAAAGGAACCGCAGCCAGAGGAACATGCCTCGTTCAGCTGTACGCTGTCAACGGTCTGGTTGCGGATCTTGATGCACTTCATATCCTGTCCGCCGATATCTACGATACAGTCAACCTCCGGATCAAAGAAAGCAGCTGCATAGTAATGGGAAACGGTCTCAACCTCGCCCTCATCCAGCAGCAGGGCAGCCTTCATTAGCGCCTCGCCGTAGCCTGTGGAACAGGAAAATGCAATGTGTGCATCTTCAGGAAGCAGGCTGTAAATCTCCTGAATAGAACGGATAGCTGTTTTAAGCGGGCTTCCGTTGTTGTTGCTGTAGAAGGAATAAAGCAGGGTTCCGTCCTCGCCTACAAGAGCAGTCTTGGTGGTGGTGGAACCTGCGTCAATACCCAGATAGCAGTTGCCGTGGTACTGGGAAAGGTCGCCCTTCTTTACCTGGTAAGCACTCTGACGCTCGTTGAAGGCCTTGTAATCCTCCTCTGTGGCAAAAAGAGGCTCCATACGTTCTACCTCGAAGTCCATCTTAATGGAATTCTTCAGGCGGTCCTTCATATCGGTAAGGGAAACGGTCACCTCATCTTTAGCGTTCATGGCAGAACCCATGGCTGCGAAAAGGTGGGAATTCTCCGGTGTGATGGCGTGTTCGTCATCCAGCTTCAGGGTACGGATAAAAGCTGCCTTCAGCTGATCCAGGAAGTGAAGAGGACCGCCAAGGAATGCAACATGTCCGCGGATGGGTTTACCGCAGGCAAGACCGGAGATGGTCTGGTTCACCACTGCCTGGAAAATGGAAGCGGAAAGGTCTTCCTTGGTAGCACCGTCGTTGATCAGGGGCTGGATATCTGTCTTGGCAAATACGCCGCAGCGGGCTGCGATTGGGTAAAGTGCCTTGTAATTCTTCGCGTATTCGTTCAGTCCGGTGGCGTCTGTCTGAAGCAGGGATGCCATCTGGTCGATGAAGGAACCGGTACCGCCTGCGCAGATTCCGTTCATACGCTGTTCAATATTGCCGCCTTCGAAGTAGATGATCTTGGCATCCTCGCCGCCAAGTTCGATGGCTACGTCAGTCTGGGGCGCAATCTTCTGAAGGGAAGTGGAAACTGCGATAACCTCCTGGACAAAAGGAACCCCAAGGTGATTGGCAAGGGTAAGTCCGCCGGAACCTGTGATCACAGGATGGAGGGTAAGCTCTCCAAGCTTCTCGTATGCTTTCTCAAGAAGATCTGCGAGAGTCTCCTGGATGTTGGCAAAATGACGCTGGTAGTCTGCGAAAAGCAGGGTGTCATTTTCGTCAAGTATTGCGATTTTGACAGTGGTGGAACCAATGTCAATTCCTAAAGTGTATTTATTGCTCATATAAAAAAATATGCCTCCTCGTTTGTGCTCATTGCGGCCAAACTGAGTAGGTAAGGCCGCCTTTGGCATGTGCGCGGGATGAAAAACAGTCCGCAAACTTTCTTATTTATATGTTAATCTTTTCAGTGAAGATATTCCGTAATATTATACGATATGAAAACTTAAATGGCAATGTAAAAGTTTAACAAGGATTCTTTCACCAGATGTTGAATTTTCGGTTATTTCGGGCTATAATAGATAAAGTTTCCCACCGGATTTTTACACTTATAAAAATGTGTAAAACAAAAGGGGAAAGGCATAGATAGTATAAAAAGAAAGGAAACATATATGGCAAAATATACACTTATGAAAACAGAAGGCCGTGCCAAGCGTGCCCAGTTTGAGACAGTACACGGAACGATCCAGACTCCTGTATTTATGAACGTGGGAACAGTAGGTGCCATTAAGGGAGCAGTATCTACTATGGATCTGAAGGATATCGGTACCCAGGTGGAGCTTTCCAATACCTATCATCTTCATGTAAGAACAGGAGATAAGCTGATTAAGGAATTTGGCGGACTTCATAAATTTATGGTATGGGACAGACCGATCCTTACAGATTCCGGCGGATTCCAGGTGTTTTCCCTGGCAGGACTGCGTAAGATCAAGGAAGAGGGCGTTTACTTCCAGTCCCACATTGACGGCCACAAGATTTTCATGGGACCGGAGGAGAGCATGCAGATCCAGTCCAATCTTGGATCTACCATTGCCATGGCTTTTGACGAATGTCCCAGCAGTGTGGCAAGCAGGGAGTATGTGCAGAAATCAGTAGACCGCACCACCAGATGGCTGGAGCGCTGCAAGAAGGAGATGGCCAGACTGAACAGCCTGCCGGATACGGTGAACAAGGAGCAGCTGCTTTTCGGAATCAATCAGGGTGCCATCTATGAGGACATCCGTATTGCACATGCAGACGCCATTTCCAAGATGGATCTGGACGGCTACGCAGTGGGCGGTCTGGCAGTGGGCGAGACCCATGAGCAGATGTACCACATTCTGGATGAAGTTGTGCCGCATTTGCCACAGGGTAAGCCTACTTATCTGATGGGCGTTGGAACTCCGGCGAACATTCTGGAAGGGGTTGCAAGAGGAATCGATTTCTTTGACTGCGTGTACCCGAGCCGTAACGGACGTCATGGACATGTGTACACCAACCACGGCAAGATGAACCTGTTTAATGCCAAGTATGAAATGGACCCGCGCCCCATTGAGGAAGGCTGCCAGTGTCCTGCCTGCCAGCATTACAGCAGAGCCTACATCCGTCATCTGATGAAAGCCAAGGAGATGTTGGGAATGCGCCTTTGCGTGCTTCACAACCTGTATTTTTACAATCATATGATGGAAGAAATCCGGGATGCTCTGGATGCAGGGAATTTCGCAGAATATAAGGAAATGCGCCTGGCTGGTTTTGCAGAGGGCAAAATCAACGGCAGAGTATAAAAAAATTCTAAAACTACTTGAAGAATTCCCGTTTATTGTGTATATTATACTATAATGCGCTGGCGATTATGGCGGCGGAAGATTCAGGGGAATTCCAGACCGGAATCATATTCCCTGGGAAGAGTAAGATACAGGAGGATTTGCAAATGGACGCATCAAGCGGAATGAGTATGGGATTTACCATCGTATGGCTGGTTGTACTTTTCGGTATCATGTATTTTCTGATGATCAGACCTCAGAAGAAAGAGCAGAAGAGAGTACAGGCAATGCTCAGCGATATGGCTGTTGGTGATAGCGTTGTGACCACAAGCGGCTTCTATGGCGTGATCATCGACATGACAGAAGACGATGTGATCGTAGAGTTCGGCAACAACAAGAACTGCCGTATCCCTATGAGAAAGCAGGCAATTGCTGAAGTTGAGAAAGCAGAGCAGGCTTCTGCATAATCTGCGGACTGACAATTACGTAAGACGAAAGAGCTTCACCCTATAGCGGGGTGGGGCTTTTTTTATGCATAAATCCATTTATATGGGAGGGAAAACGACAACTTTTTTACTTT
Organism: Ruminococcus sp. AF31-8BH; assembly: GCF_003460605.1. Classification (GTDB taxonomy): domain Bacteria; phylum Bacillota; class Clostridia; order Lachnospirales; family Lachnospiraceae; genus Blautia_A; species Blautia_A acetigignens. Next base: position 231,561 of record NZ_QTVN01000006.1, on the reverse strand, counting down.
AATAGGTTGAAATCTGAAAGAAAGTGCGTTATTATAATAACAATTATCCATTGATGTCAGAAGAGACGTGGAAATTCCCACTGGCATACAGGAACAAAGGAGAAGAAATTATTATGAATTACAACATTTCACTGATTCCCGGAGACGGTATCGGACCGGAGATCGTTGCAGAGGCAAAGAAGGCTCTGGACAAGGTATGTGAGAAATACGGACACAGCTTTTCTTATTCTGAGGTACTTTTAGGAGGAGCATCCATCGATGTTCACGGTGTTCCCCTTACAGAGGAAGCCATTGCAACCGCCAAGGCTTCTGATGCAGTTCTTATGGGCTCCATTGGCGGCGATGCCAAAACATCCCCATGGTACAAATTAGAGCCATCCAAGCGTCCGGAAGCAGGACTTCTTGCCATCCGTAAGGCACTGAATCTTTTTGCAAACCTGCGTCCTGCATATTTATACAATGAGCTTCGCGCAGCATGCCCTCTTCGCGATGAGATCATTGGCGACGGCTTTGACATGATCATTGTACGTGAGCTCACTGGCGGTCTTTACTTTGGAGAGAGAAAGACCATCGAGGAAAACGGAGTTGCCAAGGCAATCGATACGCTTTCCTATAATGAAAACGAGATCCGCAGAATTGCCATCAAGGCATTTGACATTGCCATGAAGCGCCGCAAGAAAGTAACAAGCGTTGACAAGGCAAACGTTCTGGATTCTTCCAGACTCTGGAGAAAAGTAGTAGAAGAAGTTGCCAAGGATTACCCGGAGGTGACTCTTGAGCATATGCTGGTTGACAACTGTGCCATGCAGCTGGTAAGAGACCCGAAGCAGTTCGATGTCATTCTTACAGAGAATATGTTCGGCGATATTCTTTCTGACGAGGCCAGCATGGTAACCGGTTCCATTGGAATGCTTTCTTCTGCCAGCCTGAATGAGACAAAATTTGGCCTTTATGAGCCAAGCCACGGTTCTGCACCGGATATTGCCGGACAGAATAAGGCGAACCCGATCGCAACCATTCTTTCCGCAGCTATGATGCTTCGTTTCTCCTTGGACCTTGATGAGGAAGCAAACGCAGTTGAGGCAGCAGTACAGAAGGTTCTGACAGCAGGCTACCGCACAGGCGACATTATGTCTGAGGGCTGCACCTTAGTTGGAACCAAAGAGATGGGCGACCTGATCGCAAAAGAGATCTAATCAGAATAGAAAGGATTTACAGCCGGGAAAATCAGATTTTTCCGGCTGTGAAGAACAAAGGAGATACAAGCTATGAGAAGTGATGCAGTAAAAACAGGCACACAGCAGGCACCTCACCGTTCCCTGTTTAATGCCCTTGGAATGACAAAAGAAGAGATGGAGCGCCCGTTAGTTGGTATTGTGTGCTCTTATAATGAAATCGTACCAGGCCATATGAACCTGGATAAAATTGCCCAGGCAGTTAAGCTTGGCGTTGCAATGGCTGGCGGAACTCCGATCATGTTCCCTGCAATCGCTGTCTGTGATGGTATTGCAATGGGTCATGTGGGAATGAAATATTCCCTGGTAACCAGAGACCTGATCGCAGATTCCACAGAAGCAATGGCAATGGCACATCAGTTTGATGCCCTTGTTATGATCCCGAACTGTGACAAAAACGTGCCTGGACTTCTGATGGCAGCAGCCAGAATCAACGTTCCTACTGTATTCGTAAGCGGCGGCCCAATGCTGGCTGGTCACTTAAACGGACACAAGACAAGTCTTTCCAGCATGTTTGAGGCTGTTGGAGCTTACGCTGCAGGCAAGCTTACAGAGGAAGGCCTTACCGAGTGTGAGAACAAAACATGTCCAACCTGCGGTTCCTGTTCCGGTATGTACACTGCAAACAGCATGAACTGCCTGACAGAGGTTCTTGGTATGGGACTGAAAGGAAACGGAACCATTCCGGCTGTTTATTCCGAGCGTATCCGTCTTGCAAAGCATGCAGGAATGCAGGTTATGGAAATGTACCGCCGCAACATCCGTCCAAGAGACATTATGACAAAAGAGGCAATTTTAAATGCCCTTACCGTAGATATGGCACTTGGATGTTCCACAAACAGTATGCTTCATCTTCCAGCTATCGCACATGAGATTGGCTGGGATTTCGATATCAGCTTTGCAAATGAGATCAGCGCAAAGACCCCGAACCTGTGTCACCTGGCACCTGCAGGCCCGACTTATATGGAAGACCTGAATGAGGCAGGCGGTGTTTACGCGGTTATGAATGAGCTTGCACAGGCTGGACTTCTTCATACAGAATGCATGACCGTAACCGGAAAGACAGTAGGAGAGAACATCAAAGACTGTGCAAACCTGAATCCGGAGGTTATCCGTCCTCTTGACAATCCGTACAGCACCACAGGCGGACTTGCCGTACTTCGCGGCAACCTTGCCCCGGACGGAAGCGTTGTAAAACGTTCTGCAGTGGTAGCTGAGATGATGGTTCACGAAGGACCTGCAAGAGTTTTTGACTGCGAGGAAGACGCAATCGCAGCCATCAAAGGCGGCAAGATTGTAGAAGGTGACGTTGTTGTCATCCGCTACGAGGGACCAAAAGGCGGCCCTGGAATGAGAGAGATGCTGAACCCCACATCCGCAATCGCAGGTATGGGACTTGGCTCTTCTGTAGCCCTGATTACAGACGGACGTTTCAGCGGCGCATCCAGAGGTGCTTCCATCGGGCATGTTTCCCCGGAGGCAGCAGTTGGCGGCCCTATCGCTCTGGTTGAAGAGGGTGACATCATCAGCATCAACATTCCGGAACTGAAGCTGGAACTGAAGGTTTCTGATGAAGAGCTTGCAGCAAGAAAAGCAAAATGGCAGCCAAGAGAGCCGAAGGTTACAACCGGATATCTTGCAAGATATGCAGCAATGGTTACCTCCGGAAACCGCGGTGCAATTCTTGAAGTACCGAAAGCGAAATAGTTAGGAGGAAACAAAATTGCAGCTTACAGGAGCAGAGATCATCATAGAATGTTTACTGGAGCAAAGCGTGGATACTGTTTTCGGGTATCCAGGCGGCGCGATCCTGAATGTTTATGACGCCCTTTACCGATACAGTGACAAAATCAAACATGTACTTACATCCCATGAGCAGGGAGCTTCCCATGCAGCAGACGGCTATGCCCGGGCAACCGGAAAGGTGGGTGTGTGCCTGGCTACTTCAGGACCTGGAGCAACCAACCTGGTAACCGGAATCGCAACCGCATGCATGGACTCTGTTCCGGTGGTGGCAATTACCTGTAACGTAGGAACTGCACTTCTTGGAAAGGATTCTTTCCAGGAGGTGGATATCGCAGGAATCGTAATGCCTGTGACAAAACACAGCTACATTGTAAAAGACGTAACACAGCTTGCGGACACCATTCGCAAAGCTTTTACCATAGCAAAAAGCGGTCGTCCGGGACCTGTCCTTGTAGATGTCCCGAAGGATGTGACCGCCGCGAAATGCGAATATATCCGTCACACTATCACAGCTGTAGAGCCTAAGGTGGATACCATCCGCCCGGAGGATGTGGAGACCGCAGCCCAGATGATCGCCAGAGCCCAGAAGCCTTTCATCTTTGTAGGCGGCGGCGCTGTAATTGCAGACGCATCCAAAGAGGTGCGTGCTCTGGCTCACAAGATCCAGGCACCTGTATGTGACAGCCTGATGGGAAAAGGTGCTTTTTCCGGTGAGGATGAGTTCTATACAGGACCAGTTGGAATGCATGGAACCAAAACATCCAACTATGCTATGTGTGAGTGTGATCTTCTGATTACCCTTGGCGCACGTTTCAGCGATCGTGTCACAGGAGATACCAAGACCTTCGCACCGAAGGCAAAAATCCTGCAGATCGATGTGGATGCAGCGGAAATCAACAAGAACATTGTGGTTGACGCTTCCGTGATCGGAGATCTGAGGGAAGTGCTGAAGCTTCTTCTGGAAAAAATCCCGGAGAAGAAACACGAAGAGTGGGCAGCACACATTCAGGATATGAAAGAAAAATATCCGCTGAATTACGATCATTCCCAGCTTACCGGACCTTATGTGATCCAGAAGCTTTATGAACTGACTGGTGGAGATGCTATCATTTCTACAGATGTTGGACAGCACCAGATGTGGGCTGCCCAGTATTTCAAATTTAAGGAGCCGAGGACCTTCCTGACATCAGGAGGGCTTGGTACCATGGGTTACGGTCTTGGCGCAGCCATCGGAGCAAAGATGGGATGCCCGGACAAAACTGTGGTAAATATAGCAGGAGACGGCTGTTTCCGTATGAACATGAATGAGATCGCCACAGCAGTGCGCTGCGGCAGACCGCTTGTCCAGATTATTCTGAACAATCATGTACTTGGAATGGTACGTCAGTGGCAGACTCTTTTCTATGATCACAGATATTCCCAGACCATCTTAAACGATGGCGTGGACTTCGTAAAAGTATCTGAGGCAATGGGAGCAAAAGCAATCCGCGTTACGAAGATGGAAGAAGTAGAGCCTGCCCTTAAGGTAGCGCTTTCATCAGAGGGCCCGGTAGTTCTCGACTGCTGGATCGACCAGGATTTAAGCGTATATCCTATGGTTCCTGCAGGAGCAAGTTTAGATGAGGTATTTGACGAGGAGGATGTGAAGAAATGAGCAGAGTGTACAATTTTTCCGCAGGACCAGCAGTCCTTCCGGAAGAGGTGCTGAAAGAAGTCGCAGATGAGATGATGGATTACAATGGTACCGGAATGTCTGTTATGGAAATGAGCCACAGAAGTGCTGCATTCCAGGAAATCATCGACACAGCAGAGAAGGATCTGCGTGAGCTGATGAACATTCCGGACAACTACAAAGTTCTTTTCCTTCAGGGCGGCGCTTCCCAGCAGTTTGCCATGATCCCTATGAACCTTATGAAAAATAAGGTGGCTGATTATATTGTAACCGGCCAGTGGGCAAAGAAAGCATACCAGGAAGCACAGAAATACGGAAAAGCAAACAAAATTGCTTCTTCCGAGGATAAGACTTTCTCCTACATTCCGGACTGCAGTGATCTGCCGATCAGCCCGGATGCAGACTACGTTTATATCTGCGAGAACAACACCATTTATGGAACCAAGTTCAAAGAGCTTCCCAATACAAAGGGCAAAACACTGGTAGCGGATGTATCCTCCTGTTTCCTTTCTGAGCCTGTTGATGTAAGCAAATACGGCATTATCTACGGCGGTGTCCAGAAGAATATCGGACCGGCCGGTATGGTAATCGTGATCATCCGTGAGGACCTGATCACAGAGGATGTCCTTCCGGGAACTCCTACTATGCTTACATATAAGACACATGCAGACGCAGGCTCTCTTTACAATACACCGAACGCATACTGCATTTATGTGTGCGGAAAAGTCTTCAAATGGCTGAAGAAAATGGGCGGACTGGAAGAGATGAAGAGACGCAATGAGGAGAAGGCAAAGATCCTCTATGATTTCCTGGATTCCAGCAAGCTTTTCCATGGCACAGTTGTTCCGAAAGACCGTTCTCTTATGAATGTTCCTTTCGTAACAGGTGACAAGGAGATGGATGCAAAATTTGTAACAGAGGCAGCAAAGGCTGGTCTTGTAAACCTGAAGGGTCACAGATCCGTAGGCGGTATGCGTGCAAGTATTTATAATGCGATGCCAAAGGAAGGCGTGGAAGCGCTGGTTGCATTCATGAAAAAGTTTGAGGAGGAAAATGCGTAATGTTTCAGTATCATTGCCTGAATCCGATTGCCCAGAAGGGTCTGGATATTTTTGATGAGGGATATAAAAATTCTGATACCATTGACGGCAGCCAGGCGGTTCTTGTAAGAAGTGCAAAAATGCATGATATGGAGCTGCCGGAAAGTGTTGCTGTGATTGCCCGTGCCGGAGCCGGAGTGAATAATATTCCGGTGAAGGAGTGTGCGGAGAAAGGTATTGTTGTGTTTAATACTCCTGGCGCCAATGCAAATGGCGTAAAGGAACTGGTTCTTGCTGGTATGCTTCTTGCTTCCCGTGATATTGTTGGCGGTATCGAGTGGGTGCAGAGAGAGAAGGACCAGGAGGATATTGACAAGCTGGCTGAGAAGCAGAAGAAACAGTTTGCAGGCTGTGAGATCATGGGCAAAAAGCTTGGTATCATCGGTCTTGGCGCCATCGGAAGCATGGTTGCAAATGCGGCAGCTTCTCTTGGCATGGAGGTTTATGGATACGATCCTTATATTTCCATTGATGCGGCTTGGAATCTTTCCCGTACCATTAAGCACAGCAAGAGCCTGGATGAGATTTACAGCAAGTGTGATTATATTACCGTTCATGTTCCTCTTCTGGATTCTACCAAGAAGATGATCAACAAAGAGGCTTTTGGAAAGATGAAGGACGGCGTGGTTCTTCTGAACTTTGCACGTGATCTTCTGGTGGATGAGGAGGCTCTGATCGAGGCTCTTGACAGCGGCAAGGTGAAGAAGTATGTGACAGATTTTGCAAATCATACAGTTGCAGGACATGAGGGAATTCTGGTTACTCCTCATCTTGGAGCTTCCACTGAGGAGTCTGAGGAGAACTGTGCAGTGATGGCTGTGAAAGAGGTTCGTGATTTCCTTGAGAATGGTAACATTAAGAATTCTGTGAACTTCCCGAACTGTGATATGGGTACCTGTGTGGCAGTTGGACGTATTGCTATCACACATAAGAACATCCCGAATATGATCAGCCAGCTGACCAAGATTCTTGGTGCTGAGGGACTGAATATTGCGGATATGACTAACAAGAGTAAAGGGGAGTATGCGTATACTCTGATCGATCTGGAGAGTGCAGCTTCCGCAGAGGCATTGGATGCGCTGAAGTCTATTGAGGGCGTTTCCAGAGTGCGTGTGGTGAAATAAAAGGATGAATAAAATGCCCGTGGTGTGGTGCCGGAGATGGTGCTGCGCTGCGGGCAGTTTTTTGCGAAAATGTGGCGGGATTTAGTGAATCAGTTGTTTTAGTCATTTGAGTATCAGGACGTGAGTTCGCAATGTATATTCATCGCAGGTCGTCGCAACACTCCAACGAGCTAACTGTCAACTGCGACTAAACATCTCAGGAGAGCCTTCGATGTTAAGTCTCCGTAGACAGTGGATCTCGTCTCCGTTAAGATCGCTCCTGAAATGACCTGCTCACGAATATACATTGCGAACTCACTGGTTACTGGTAAGGAGAATGTGCTAAAACGATACTTCTTCACTGACGTTAGGAGGGTATTCCAGCCGATGCACGCTATCTGTGGTTCTGCTGTTTCCAATCATCTACTTATTTAAGTAGTGGCGTTACCCGAACACGATTTAACAATGTACATTCACGGCTGTGCGTTGCAATGTTCGAGTATACAGATTGCGGGAGTAGATTTCAATAGCCAGCGTTCCCCCAGGTGTACCGGGACAGCCAAATCCCGAAATTCGTCATTGGCTGTCCCGGTACACCTGGGGGAATGCGTCCGCCTTGATTAACTAAATCCCATTTAGCTTCCGAAGACACAGTTTATTGCATAAAAAAGCTGACATCTGCAACTACCGCAAATGTCAGCTCCTTTTTTATCTGCCGCTCTTAGCAATGAATTCCAGTACTTCCTCGCGGGTCGGCATTACGCGAAGCGCACCCTTACGAGTGGTAATGAGGGAAGCTCCTGCGTTGGCGAAGGTAAGCATTTCCATAAGATTCTCATCGGAGAGGTTCTCAAGACCATGCTCCAGAACATAATTCAGAATGCTGGCGCAGAAGGTATCTCCGGCACCTGTAGTCTCAATAGTATGCTCCTGAAGGAATGGTGCACATTCTACACGGCGGCCCTTGTAGTAAGCACGGCTTCCGTCCTTACCCATAGTGATCAGTACAAGGGGAATGTGGTACTTCTCTTCAATAAGGGCTGCACCCTTATCATAGTCTGTAGTATCGAAGAGAAATTCTACCTCGTTGTCAGAAATCTTCAGCACATCGCATTTGGTAAGACCGTACTCAATCTCTTTTCTGGCATCCTCTAAGGACTTCCAGAGTGGCGGACGAAGGTTCGGGTCAAAGGTGATAATACATCCGGCTTCCTTAGCTACGTCGATGGCATGGCGGGTAGCCTTACGAACGCCCTCATGAGTAGAAGAAAGAGTTCCGAAATGGAAGATACGGGAATCACGGATCAAATCATCCGGAACCTCGTCAATGGTCAGCATCATGTCAGCACCAGGATTGCGGTAGAAAGAAAAATCTCTGTCCCCATCCGGATAGGTGTGAACAAATGCCAGTGTGGTATGCACCTCATCATCCATAACAAGTGCCTGTGTATCAATTCCAACTTCTTCAACAGCAGCCTTGAGCTGATTTCCAAACATGTCTTTTCCAACCTTGCCGATGAAAGCAGTTTTCTTTCCAAGACGATTCAGCATAGCAAGAACATTGCATGGGGCTCCGCCTGGATTGGCCTCCATAATAGGGTTGCCCTGTGTGCTGGTACCATTCTCTGTGAAGTCGATCAGAAGTTCACCCAGTGCAGTCACATCATAGCTTCGATTGCTCATTGAAAAATCCTCCTTAGCTTCTAGAGCCATTTACAAACATGCCCTAGTGAAAATATATACCAATAATTTAACGCAGCAGGTAAGATTTGTCAAACAAATTCCTTTATTTTTTCAGTTTAAAATGGTAAAATAGTAATAAATAACCATTACCTGCGGATGGATTTTTCAGACAGATTTTAAGGGCAGGATATTAATACTGTGGGTGGCCGCAGGTTGTGCGGAGAAATGGAGAGCATATGAGTAAAACTGTATATGATTATATGAATTGGGCAGGAATTGAAGCAATTGTTTATGGAGAAGAGACAGCTCCAAGAGATGTGATGGGACCCAGACTGACACCGGATGGTGTGCTGATACAGGGCTTTTTCCCAGGTGCCAAGTCAGCAGCGGTAGCTGTTGGGAATAAGAAATACCAGATGGAGCTGGAGGATGAAGCTGGCTATTATGGAGTTTTAATTCCGGGAAGGAGAATCCCTGAATACGAATTTCAGATACAGACAAGTGATAAAGAAAGAAGCTTTAAGGATGCCTATGGCTTTGGCGGAATCCTCACAGAGGAGGATGAGACAGCCTTCTTGTGCGGCGTATATTATGAAGGCTATAAGAAGCTAGGAGCACACCCTATGGTCATGAATGGGGTAAGCGGAACTCATTTTGCAGTGTGGGCACCCAATGCCATTCGTGTAAGCGTTGTGGGAGACTTTAATGACTGGGACGGCAGAGTGCTTCCTATGCATAAGATGCCAAGGTCCGGTATTTTCCAGCTGTTTGTTCCGGGAGTGAAAGTGGGAGATGCCTACCGGTATGAAATCAAGGCGAAAGGGGATGTCCTTCTTCAGAAGGCAGACCCCTATGGAAACAGAGCTGTTGCGGCGCCGGAATGGAACTCGGTTGTGGCAGATGTGTCAGACTTTGAATGGAATGACGGCAAGTGGATGAAGGACCGGAAGAAGTACGATGACCGCAGACAGCCGGTTTCTATCTATGAGACAAGCCTTGGCAAGTGGAATAATAAGAAGGAATTAGTTTCTTTTCTGAAGGAAGAGGGCTATACCCATGTGGAGCTGCATCCGGTTATGGAATTTCTGGAGGATGAGGCAGATGGCTATCCTACCTCTGCATATTTTGCCCTTAGCACACGATATGGAGAGCCTAAGGAGTTTGCTGCCTTTGTTGACCAGCTTCATCAGGAAGGAATCGGTGTGATCCTTGACTGGTCCCCGGCCCAGTTCCCAAGATATGAGGGCGGACTGGAGAAATTTGACGGAACTGTTCTTTATGAGGTGAAGGATCCTGGTATGGCAGTTCATCCTATGTGGGGAACCATGCTTTATAATTATGACAGTCCTATGGTAAAGGATTTCCTGATTTCAGGTGCCTGCTTCTGGCTGGAGGTTTTCCATGCAGACGGACTTCGCATGGATGACGTGGATGCCATGCTTTACCTGGATTACGGAAGAAAAGACGGATGGACACCGAATATGTACGGCTCCAATGAGAACCTGCATGCCATAGAATTCCTGAAGCATCTTAATTCCATTGTGAAGAAACGTAATCCGGGCGCGCTTCTCATTGCCCAGGAGGACGGCCTGTGGCCGGAGCTGACAGATTGTGTAGAGAATGATCATATTGGCTTTGACTACAAGTGGAGCGGCGGATGGACCAGAGATTTTCTGTTCTATCTTTCCGTAGATCCTGTCCTTCGGAAAAATTATCATGACCAATTGACTTTGTCTACCTTATATGCATATTCTGAGCATTATGTACTCACCCTTGGAAGCAGAGATGTGGGAACTCTTGGGGAATTTATGGATAAGCTTCCAGGAGATGAGAAGCAGAAGCTGGCACAGGTAAGAGCTGCTTATTCCTATATGATGGTACATCCCGGCTGCAAGATGATGGCACCACAGGGGGATATGCCAGAGGGGCTGGCGAAATGCATTCAGGCATTGAATGCTCTTTACAAAAATTCTCCTGCTCTTTATAAGCTGGATGACGATTATGACGGATTCGAGTGGATTCAGCTGATGAAGTACGAGGAAAATGTGATCACTTTCCTTCGCAAAACAGAAAAGCCGGAGGAAACGCTTCTGGTGATCTGCAATTTTGCTGCCATTCCTTATGAGAATTACCAGGTTGGCGTACCGTTTGCAGGCAAATATAAAGAAGTCTTTAACAGTGACGCAGCAGAGTTTGGTGGTGAGGGCGTTGTAAATGCCCGGGTTAAAGCAGCAAAGGCAGAAGAGTGGGACGAGCGGGAGTATTCTATTAAAGTGAAGCTGCCTGCACTTGGTGTCAGCATTTACAGCTGCGTGCCGGGGAAGGCACCTGCCAAGAGGGTAATCGCTTCAAAAACTGCAAAAACAACGAAGAAGGTGACGACTTCAAAAGCTGCAAAAACAACGAAGAAGGTGACGACTTCAAAAGCTGCAAAAACAACAAAGAAGGCGACAAACACAAAATAACAGGAACTATTAACTGAGGAGGATTTTTTAAAATGAGAGAGCTTACAGCAGTAAAAATTAATGTATCGGATTTTGCGCCATTTGGAACCTTTTATTCCATGACAGAGCCTGAGGGCTATCCGCTGCAGGGTGAGATCCACAGCTTTTATCCGGATCGTATTTCTGGAACCTGTATGGGAAGCATGGGCTTTTCTCCTATTTCAGTGAAAAAGGACGACAGGGTTATAAAGATGGCAGAGTATCATACAACAACCTGGGAAGGAATTGTGGCATTGGATGATGATATGATCATTCATGTTGCACCGGCTTCCGGCGGAACACCGGTTCCGGAGCTTACCAAGGCATTTATTGTTCCAAAGGGCTGCATGGTAAAAATCAACCCTGCAATCTGGCATTTATGTCCACTTCCGGTTCATAATGATGTTCTTCATGCCATGATCATTCTTCCAGAATGCACCTATGCAAATGATTGCACAGTGGTGGAATTTTCCCAGGAAGACTGGTTCAAAATTTCCTTGACAAATGCAGATGTATAAATTAAAATAGCAATTGTGCCCGGCAGATGTTTTCATCTGCCGACATATAAGCTGGAATAGCTCAGTCGGTAGAGCACTTCACTCGTAATGAAGGGGTCGTGAGTTCGAGTCTCATTTCCAGCTTTTTTATTTTGCAAAAGGGTATACTCCATGATAGAATATACCTTGAACAGGACGGACCTGCTTTTGGCGTACCTTTTTTCGGCAAATTATATGAAAATACGGGTTACCGATTTCGTAAGGTGCAGTAATAGCACTGCATTAACATTTATTATGTTAATGCCGAAGTCCATCAAGGGCTTCGTTATTTCGGCAGCCCGTATTTTTTTTCACAAAAACAGAGAGGAGGGGAATGAATGTCTGACTCATTTCTTGAATTAAAAAATCTGAAAAAAAGCTTTGCCCCCGGCGAGGATGTTCTTCAGGGAATAAATCTTACAATCCGGCAGGGCGAGTTTGTAACCCTGCTAGGTGCTTCCGGCTGCGGCAAGACAACCACCTTGCGTATTATCGCAGGCTTGGAGCAGCCTGACAGTGGCAGTGTGTGGCTGGAGGGACAGGATGTGACTGCTCTTGAACCTAATCAGCGAGATGTGAACACGGTATTTCAGAACTATGCCCTTTTTCCCCACATGAATGTGGCGGATAATATTGGGTATGGCCTGAAAATCCGTAAGGCTCCCAAGGCTGAGATTAAGAAAAAGGTGAAAGAGATGCTGGAGCTTGTGCAGCTGGAGGGGTATGAGAAGCGAAAGCCCTCAGAGCTTTCCGGCGGTCAGAAACAGAGAGTGGCAATTGCCAGAGCACTGGCAAATAATCCGAGAGTGTTGCTTCTGGATGAACCCCTTGGAGCACTGGATCTGCAGCTTCGCCGTACCATGCAGCTGGAGCTGAAGCGTTTGCAGAAGAAGCTGGGAATTACTTTTATTTATATTACCCATGATCAGGAGGAGGCCATCAATATGTCTGACCGGATCGTGGTAATGAATCAGGGGCAATTTGAGCAGATCGGAACACCGGATGAAATTTATAATCATCCGAAGACCAGCTATGTGGCTGCCTTTGTAGGAAATGCCAATATTCTCAAGGGAACTGTAGCAGAGAAAAACGGGCACCACATAAAAGTGAAGCTGGGAGATGAAGTGGCTTCTATTGATACAGAGGAAAAGGTAAATGTCGGGGAAAACGTTACGGTTGCCCTTCGTGGTGAAAACATTCTGCTGGAGGAAAATGGCAACTTGCATGCCACTGTGAAGGAGAAAAATTTTGCAGCAGGGCAGCTCAGGGTTTTACTTACCCTGCCAAATGGTGATGAGGTTACAGCCAGCCGCTTCGGTATGAATGCAGACATTCAGCCGGGACAGCAGATTTGCTGGCGCTTTGAACCGAAGGCTGCGGTTTTGGTGGACCGTCCTAAGGGAGGTATAAACTGATGGGCAAAAAAAGCCGGATATGGATGATTCTTCCTTTATATATTTTTACCCTGATATTTGTAGCCTGCCCACTTCTCTATATGGTTGCTTTAAGCTTTGCCACTCCCGGAGAAGTTCACGGGGTACAGTGGATTTTTACACTGGATAATTACAGAAAGCTATTAGAGCCTGTATATCTGAATACATTTGCCCAGTCCTTTCAGCTTGCTTTTACAAGCACCCTGTTTATAACACTGATCGGCTATCCTTTTGGCTATTATATGGCGAAGCTGCCGGCCGGCGGCAAAAAGAAAGCCATGCTGCTTCTTATGCTTCCCTTCTGGGTGAATTCCCTGATCCGTCTTTATGGCTGGATCATTATTCTTCAGAAAAAAGGACTTCTGAATTTCCTTCTGAAGAAGCTTGGCCTGATCGAGAAGCCTTTGAAGCTGATGTACAGTTACCCGGCAATTGTAATCGGTATGATTTATGTGCTGCTGCCTTTTATGATCTTGTCTGTATATTCCAGTGCGGAAAAGCTGGACTGGTCTTTGGTGGAGGCAGCCCGGGATCTTGGTGCCGGCAAAATAAAAGCCTTTTGGACGGTTAGCTTTAAGCTGACCCTGCCCGGACTTTTGTCAGGTGTGATTCTGACCTTTATCCCATCCATGGGGCTGTTTTTCATAGCAGATATTCTGGGCGGAAATAAAGTGGTGCTGGTAGGAAGCCTGATCCAGGATCAGATGACCAGGGGAAATAACTGGCCCTTTGCAGCAGCCCTGGCAGTGATCATGATGATCCTTACCACCTTGATGATCCTTTTGTACCGTAAGGTTACCAATGCCAAAGAAGTGGAGGGGCTGGGATGAAAAAAAGCACACGTTTCGAAAAAATCTACCTGGGTATTGTTTTTTTGCTGATGTATCTGCCGGTGGCAGTTGTGATCATTTTTTCCTTTAATGAATCCAAGCTTCCTGTACGGCTGACCGGATTTTCCCTGCAGTGGTATCAGAAGCTGTTTGCAGATCGTGACATGCAAGAAGCACTTGTAAACAGTTTGATCCTGGGAGCTGCCAGCTGTGCGGTTTCCGCGGTGATCGGAACCATGGGAGCAGTGGGACTGTCACGAATCCATTGGAAAACAAAGGGCGCACTTGAGTACATCTCTATTTTGCCCCTTATGATACCGGAAATTATTCTGGGCATGGTGCTGATGGCATTTTTTTATATGCTGAACCTGCCCTTTGGAATGCTGACCCTGCTTATCGGCCATACGGTATTTTGCATTCCCTATATATTGATGGAAGTAAAGGCAAGGCTTGTAGGCATGGACCCTTCCCTTGAGGAAGCCGCAAGAGACCTTGGTGCGACTTCCCTTAGAGCCTTTTTTGACATCACCCTGCCCCTTATTATGCCGGCTGTGGCATCTGGCTCATTACTTGCATTTGCCATGTCCATGGACGATGTGGTGATCAGTATTTTTATTAATGGTCCGAGACTGTCCACCTTGCCGATCAAGGTGTACACTCAGATAAAAACCGGTGTGACACCGGAAATCAATGCCCTGTGTACGATTATGCTGGCTTTTACAGTATTGCTCCTTCTTGTCTATTCTCTTGTGAGAAAGCTTTACAGGAAGCTTAGGTAGGGCAATGGTTGTCTACGGAAAGGAGAAAACAAATGAATAAACTCATTGAGTTGAAAAACCTTACAAAAAACTTTGATGACCAGCAGGTTCTTCGCGGAATCAATCTGGACATTTATGAGAACGAGTTTCTCACCCTTCTGGGACCAAGTGGCTGCGGAAAAACTACTACCCTTCGAATCATTGCAGGATTTGAGGAGCCAAGCGGCGGAGAAGTATTGTTTAACGGCATTGAGATTTCTAAGCTTCCTCCATATAAAAGAGAGGTAAACACTGTTTTCCAGAAATATGCTCTTTTTCCCCATCTGAATGTGGCAGATAATATTGGATTTGGTCTGAACCTGAAAAAGGTGGATAAGACGGTTATCAGCCAGAAGGTAAGCAAAATGCTGAAAATGGTAGGCCTTGAGGGCTTTGAAAAAAGAGATGTTACTCTGCTTTCCGGCGGACAGCAGCAGCGAGTTGCCATTGCCAGGGCTCTTGTAAATGAGCCGAAGATCCTTCTTCTTGATGAGCCTTTAGGTGCCCTTGATGCCAAGATCCGTAAGCAGATGCAGATCGAGCTGAAAAAAATCCAGCAGGAGGTTGGAATCACATTCATTTATGTCACACATGATCAGGAGGAGGCACTCTCCATGTCTGATACAGTGGTAGTTATGAATAACGGTGAAATTCAGCAGATCGGTGCGCCTACTGATATTTATAATGAGCCGGAAAACCGTTTTGTAGCAAGCTTCATTGGAGAGTCCAATATCATTGAAGGAATTATGATAAAGGATTTCCTGGTGCAGTTTGACGGATTTGAATTTGAGTGTGTGGACAAAGGCTTTGAAGACAATGAAGAAATTGAGGTTGTGCTTCGTCCGGAGGATCTGGATATTGTAGAGCCATCTCAGGCTAAGTTAAACGGTGTGGTACGAAATGTTACCTTCAAGGGTGTACACTACGAAATCCTTGTGGAGACAGAGCTGCGTACCTATAAGGTTCAGACTACTGATTATGCGGAGGTGGGCCGCCAGGTAGGACTGAAATTCGGACCAGAAGATATTCATGTTATGTACAGAATGGGAGCATATTAATGAAACAGTTTAAACGACTTATTATTCCGTATTTTATATGGGCAATCATAATCCTTGTAATCCCACTGTTTCTCATTGCCCTGTATGCATTTACCACAGAAGGAAATGAAGTTATGACTCTTTCCTTCACCTGGGGAAACTTTGCCAAGTTTCTGGAAGCTACTTATTTAAATGTTATCCTGAAATCCTTCTGGCTGGGACTGCTTACCACCTTTATCTGTCTGGTGCTGGGTTATCCCCTTGCCCTGATCATTGCAAGATGCTCTGAAAAAATGCAGGGCCTTCTGATCATGCTGGTTACGATTCCCATGTGGATCAACATGCTGCTTCGTACCTATGCATGGATGAACCTTTTGTCAGATAACGGAATCATCAATAACCTTTTGGCAAAAATCGGACTGGGACCTATCAATATGATGTATACTGATTTTTCCGTAATGCTTGGTCTGATCTGTAACTTTATGCCCTTTATGATCATTCCGATCCATACATCCTTAAATAAAATGGACAAGTCCCTGATCGAGGCTGCCTACGATCTTGGTGCAAACCGGTTCCAGACCTTCTGGAAGGTGATCTGGAAGCTGTCTCTGCCTGGGGTAGTAAACGGTATTATGATGGTATTCCTTCTTGCCATTTCCTCCTTCGTTATTCCCAAGCTTCTGGGAGGGGGACAGTACATGCTGATCGGTAACCTGATCGAATCCCAGTTTATCTCTGTTGGAGACTGGAACTTCGGAAGTGCCATTTCTATGATCCTGGCAGTGATCATTTTGCTTTCCATGAGTCTTATGAAGCGAATGGATAAGGAAAAAGGAGAGTAGGAGGGTATCATGCAGAAGAAGACAAGCTTTTTTCAGAGATTTTACGTGGCCATCTGCCTGGTGTTTTTTTACCTGCCAATTCTGGTGACCATGATTTTTTCCTTTAACTCATCGAAATCCCTGACTAAATTTACGGGATTTTCCATGAGATGGTATACCGAGCTGCTTCATAATACAGAAGTCAGCAAGGCGGTTTACGTATCTGTGACGATTGCCATCCTGGCAACTGTGATCTCTACCGTTCTTGGAACTATTACAGCCATCGGGCTTTCCAAATCACGGAAGGTGTTAAAGGAAACACTTTTAAATATTAATAACCTGCCGATCCTTAACCCGGATATTGTAACAGCCATCGGACTGATGCTTCTTTTTTCCTCACTGGGCTTTCGCAAGGGATACATCACCATGCTGCTGGCGCATATTTCCTTTTGTACGCCATATGTTATCACCAGTGTTTATCCAAAGGTAAGAAGTCTGGATCCCAACCTGGCAAATGCGGCAATGGATCTTGGAGCAACACCCTTCCAGGCATTGACAAAGGTAATTGTGCCTATGATCAAGGACGGTATTTTCGCCGGCGCCTTGCTTGCGTTTACCATGTCCTTTGATGATTTTGTAATTTCTTATTTTGTATCCGGCAACGGTGTGAAAAATATTTCTATTGTTGTCTACAATATGACCAAGCGAATCAATCCTACCATTAATGCCTTGTCTACTATTGTAATCGTGGTTATTATTCTGGTACTTGTTTTCGCAAATATGCTTCCGCCGATTCTTGAGAAGCATGCAAGTAAGCATACGAAAAAGATTCAGCGTGTGATCGCACTTCTGGTAGTGGCGGCTCTTGGCTTTGGCCTTGCAAAATGCGGCGGTGCAGCAGGAGAGAGCCATGTGCTGAAGGTGTATAATGCAGGAGAATATATTGATCTTGCACTTCTTAAAGAGTTTGAGGAGGAATATAACTGTACTGTGGTGTATGAGACCTTTGAGTCCAATGAGATGATGTACACCAAGCTGTCCGGCGGTGAATCCTATGATGTGCTGGTACCTTCCGATTATATGATCGAGCGTCTGATCAAAGAGGATTATCTCCAGCATATTGACTGGGATCAGATTCCCAATAAGGCGAATCTGATGAAAGAGGTTATGAATAAGAGCTATGATCCGGGCAACCGTTATTCCTGCCCGTATTTCTGGGGAACAGTAGGAATTCTGTATGATAAGACGGTGGTAGATCCGGCAGATCTTCAGGAGGGCTGGGAGATTCTTTGTGATACCAAGTATAAAGGAAATATTTACATGTATGATTCTGAGCGAGATTCCTTTATGATAGCCTTAAAGGCCCTTGGATATTCCATGAACACAACGGATGAAAAACAGATTCAGGAGGCTTATCAGTGGCTGGTTAATCAGAGAAACACCATGGATCCTATTTATGCAGGTGATGATGTGATCGATAATATGATTTCCGGCAATAAGGCAATGGCAGTAGTTTATTCCGGAGATGCTTCCTATATTATCAGTGAAAATCCGAATATGGACTATTTCACACCGGGACAGGGAACCAATAACTGGTATGATGCGATGGTAATCACAAGAGACTGCAGCGAGGTGGAGCTGGCCCATCAGTTTATTAATTTTATGCTGGAAGAAAAATCTGCTCTTTCCAATACGGAAGAAGTAGGTTATACTTCTCCTGTAAAGAGTGTTTACGAGACCATGATCAGTGGTGAGTATGAGGGCGTTTCTTCTTATATTCCGGATTTCGAGAATCCTAACAGTGAGATTTTCCGCTATCAGGAGCCGAAGATCAAGCAGAAATACGCAGAGCTGTGGACCAAGATCAAGGCCGAGTAAATGCAGGTAAGCCCCGTCACCTGGGCAGATGCAGCAGCACTTTCAAAAGCTGACGGGGCAGGCAGCGGGAAACCGTAAGACGAAAAAGGAGATCGACTATGAAGAAAAAGTTACTTGCAGCAATTTTAACAGTGGCAGCAGTATGCGGCAGCGTGGCACCTGTATATGCAGCTGATTCTGAGCTGGTTCTTTACACCTGGGAGGGAATGTTTCCTCAGGAGGTTCTGGATGGCTTTGAGGAAGAGACAGGATGCAAGATTGTATACTCCAATTTTGACACAGATGAAACCATGCTTGAGAAGGTTTCCATGGCAAAGGGCGGAGATTATGATGTGGTAATTGCAGACGATTATATCCTTGAGAAAATTATAGAGGAAGGCCTTGCCACTAAGCTTGACAAGGAAAAAATTTCCAATTGGGATAACATCAACCCTCTTTACCAGGGACAGTTCTATGATGAAAATGATGAGTACACCGTACCCTACGGCGCAGGAATCCCGCTGATCGTTTACGATCCGGATGAGGTGGAGCTGGACATTAAGGGCTATAAGGATCTGTGGGATCCGTCCCTTGAGGACAGTGTGGCATTGATTGCCAACTATCGTGTTATCAATGGAATCACACTTCTTACCATGGGGAAAAGCATGAATGAGGAGGATGTGGATACGATTAAGGAGGCCGGTGAAAAGCTTGTGGAGCTGGCACCTAATATTCGTATGATCCAGGATGACAATACCCAGAATGCGCTTCTGAACGGTGAGGCATCTGTGGCGCTCCTTTATACTTCCCAGGTAACAGCAGCTCTTGCAGAGGATCCGGAGCTGAAGGTGGTTTACCCGGAAGAGGGTCTTGGATTTGGCGTAATGGGCATGTTCATTCCAAGTGCTGCACCTAATGCTGAGGCGGCATATCAGTTTGTGGATTATATTTTAAGACCTGAGATTGCAGCAGAGTGCTTTGATTATATTGGATACTACTGCACAAACAAGGCGGCTGACCAGCTGGTAGATGAGAACCTGGTAGTGCCGGACAGCGTAACCAGCGGCGAAAGCATCAAGAATGTAAATGCAAAGGCAGAGGAGCAGTATAATAAGAACTGGACGGAATTTAAGGCGGCTTGTGATTAATTCAAAATTGCATTAAAAAGAGTTGCGTTGTATAATTGATACAAAAGCAACAGTTTGTAGAGGCAGGCTTTTGAGTCTGCCTTTCCTATTCGCTAAAGGGAGAACAACATGGAAATATACAAGGGTGCTTCCGCATTTGCGGGAATTGCCATCGGAAAAATACGGTTTTACCAAAAAGGAGAATATCAGCTCCGACAGCATCAGGCAGATGATATAAAGACGGAACAGCGTAATTTTGATATAGCAAGAAGACATGTGATGCAGACCCTGAAGGAAGAATATGATAGCGCAGGAATCTCAGAAGCTATTGAACATCAGGTACTTGAGCAGGCTGAGCTTCTTGGCTCCGGCAGCTTTCTTCGGGCGGTACAGAGCATGATAAGCGGCGAAAAGGTAACTGCTGCCTATGCAGTGCAGACCACACGGGACGAGTTAAATGGCACGTTTAGCAATCTGAAGGATCCGTCTATAAAAGAACGGATTCACAATGTAAGCAGGGTTTCAGACCTCTTTCTGGAAATCCTGGGAAAAGAAGAGAAAAAAA
Organism: Ruminococcus sp. AF31-8BH; assembly: GCF_003460605.1. GTDB lineage: Bacteria > Bacillota > Clostridia > Lachnospirales > Lachnospiraceae > Blautia_A > Blautia_A acetigignens. The sequence continues at coordinate 211,536 of NZ_QTVN01000006.1, read as the reverse complement.
TCAATCTGGGTGAGGAGCCGGTAATTCTGGCTGCAGATGCCCTGTCTCCGGCTGAACTGATGGAGATGGATAAGGACAAGCTTCTTGGCATTGTGACACGTAAAGGCTCTGCAACCTCTCATACAGCAATCCTTGCCAAAAGCATGGATATTCCCTGTGTAACAGGAGTAGGAATTCCCGCATCCGAAGAGGAATGGGAGGATACAGTTGCCATAATCGATGGTTATACCGGAACTCTTTATCTGGAACCGGACCGTGAGGTGAGAAGGGAATACGAAATCCGCAGAAAAGCGGATATTGTGGAGCGGGAAGCTCTTTTGAAGCTAAAGGATGAAAAAGACATCACCCTGGATGGCAAGGAAGTAGGAATTTATGCAAATATCGGAAGTCTGGATGACCTGAACAGTGCGCTTTATTATGGCGCAAGGGGAATCGGACTGCTTCGAAGTGAGTTCCAATACCTGGGAAGAGAGAGCTACCCGGGAGAGGAAGAGCTTTTCCAGGCATACAAGAAGACGGCACAGACCATGGGGGATCGTCTGGTGGTCATTCGAACAGCTGATCTTGGTGCAGACAAACAGGCAGCCTACCTGGAGATTCCTCAGGAAACAAATCCTCTTATGGGCAATCGTGGAATCCGTTTTTGCCTGGACCGGAAAAATCTGTTTAAAACACAGATTCGCGCCATTTACCGTGCAAGCTGGTACGGAAATCTGGGGATGATGTATCCGATGATCAGTGAAGAGGAGGAAATGGATGCGATTGAGGAACTGATCCGGGAGGTGAAGGCTGAGCTGACCGGTGAGGGGATTCCTTTTAAAAATATCCGAACCGGTATTATGATGGAAACTCCTGCGGCCGTAATGATTGGGGAGGAGCTTGCCAGACGTGTGGATTTCCTTGGAATCGGAACCAATGACCTGACCCAGTATACTCTAGCCATGGATCGCCAGAATCCTTTGCTTCAGAAGAAATATGACGATCATCATCCGGCGGTTGTGCGTATGATCAAAATGATTATAGATGCAGGACACAAAGAGAACTGTAAGGTTTGTCTCTGCGGTGAGCTGGCAGCAGATACAAGGCTGACAGAGACCTTTCTGCGGATGGGTGTAGACGCATTGTCTGTGGTACCGGCATGTATTTTGCCGGTGAGAAAGGCACTGCGAGCTGCGCGGGTGAAAAATGAAGATGAATAAAGGACATTGTGCATGAATAAAAAAAGTAAAGTAGTTGTGCTTCCTTGTGAGGCATATGAGGAAGAAAAAATCTATAATCTTTTAAAAGCTGGTCTGAAGGAACTTGGTGGGCTTGAAGCACTGATTGGAAAAGAAGAGAAGCTTCTGCTTAAGCCCAATCTTTTGAAGAAGGCAGAAGTAGAAAAGGCAGTGATCACCCATCCTGTGGTAGTTGGTGCCTTTGCCAGAGTTTTACGGGAGGAAGGCTATGCCAACATTGTCCTTGCAGATTCCTGCGGTCACGGAACCACCAGACAGGTGATCCAGGGAACCGGCATGGATACCTACCTGGAAAAATACGAGATTCCGGCCATTGACTATACCAAAGGAGTGCATGTAGATTATCCCCAGGGGATTCAGGCCAGGGAATTTATTCTCCCAAAGGAGCTTCTGGAGGCAGACTGCGTCATTTCCCTTTCCAAAATGAAAACCCATGCCCTAGAACGGATCACAGGTGCTGTAAAAAACAGCTATGGCTTCATCTATGGGAAAAATAAGGCAATCGGCCATACAAAATATCCAAGTGCAGACAGCTTTGCGCGTATGCTGATCGATCTGAATCAATATGTGAAGCCGAGGCTTTATATTATGGATGGAATCACAGCAATGGAAGGCAACGGTCCAGGGTCCGGAGATCCAATTGCAATGAATGTGATCCTTATGTCCACAGATCCGGTGGCACTGGACAGCGTGTTTGCAAGGCTGGTGTATCTGAAGCCGGAGATGGTACCAACAAACTATCATGGGGAAAAGATGGGACTTGGACACTGCCGGGAAGAGAATATTGAGATTGTGGTGGCAGATGCCATGCATTCGAAACAGCCTGTATCCATGGAGGACTTGGTTTGCCGGTACGGAAAACCGGATTTCAATGTGGACCGTATTCAGATACGCAGCAATGTCTGGACAAAATTAGCCAAAGCCCTGAATATTTTCCAGAAGAAGCCCTATATCGAACCGGAGAAATGTATTCGCTGCGGCATTTGCGTAAACAGCTGCCCTGTTCCCGGTAAAGCTGTGGCTTTCCGAAAAGGAAAAGAGAATCCGCCGGTATATGATTATAAAAAGTGTATCCGATGCTTCTGCTGTCAGGAGATGTGCCCGAAGAAGGCGATTAAGGTGAAGTGATTGAATGCTCGTTTGAGAGCACTTCTTGCATCTAAGGAAAAATAAGAACTTTAACATGAAAAGCAGCAGTAGCACATCTGGATTCACCAGCTATCCTATTGCTGCTTTTACAAATTACCGCTCTAATATAGTTGCTACTTCTTTAATGTATTCCGGTGTGGTGCCGCAGCATCCGCCTACAATGCCAGCGCCCGCATCAATCAGTGCCTTGATGTGCTTCGCAAAATCCGGGGCTTTCATAGAATATACGGCATTTCCCTGATCATCAATGAAAGGCATTCCTGCATTGGGCTTGGCGATAACCGGAATGGAAACATTCTCGCGGATGTTTCGAATAACAGAAATCAGCTGGTCCGGACCAACGGAACAGTTTACACCTACTGCATCAGCGCCTGCAGCCTCCAGAGAAACAGCAGCTTCAATGGCATTTCCACCGCTGAAAATACTTCCGTCAGCATCTACAGTCATAGTACACATAATCGGAAGCTGGCAGACTGTGGAAGCAGCATCTACAGCAGCAAGAGTCTCTTCGATATTGATCATGGTTTCTGCAATAATCAGGTCAACTCCTGCATTTTTCAGAATTTCAATCTGCTCCCGGTACATTTCGAAAGCGGCCTCATAGGTCATATCTCCGGCAGGCTCCATCATCTTACCGCTAGTGGTAATGTCAGCAGCAACATAAACCTTGCGGGAAGCTGCGTCTGCCACCTCCCTGGAATAAGACACCAGGCGGGTGTTGATCTCTTTTATCTGATCCTGAAGATGATGCATGGTGAGATTTATGCGATTACCACCAAAGGTAGGAGCATAGATAATATCGCTTCCCGCTTCTACATAGCCTCTCTGAAGGGCCTGGAATACATCCTTATGTGCCAGTACCCACTCCTCTGTGCAGACGCCCTTTGGCATGCCGGCAGCCATCAGATTAGAACCTGTAGCTCCATCAAGAAGAACAACATTCTGTGTAAGTGTCTGAAAATCCTGTTTTGTCATATGATAATTCCTCCTTAGATTGGCAGAACATTTTCTTGCCCATTGTCCGGGTATACATGATATAGTTCTGCCGGATACGGTAGATTTCGTCATAGTCCCATCCGCGTCCTGGAAATTATAACGTTTTCATAAAAAAATAAATATAAATCTTTTGCATTATATCACTATTTGACTTGATTTTCCAGTTGTCAGCATATAAAATATATGCTATGTTCTGATAAAAGGTTACTGTTCATTCCGTGAACAGTAACGATGAATGACTATAAGAAAAGGAGTTACACGATGAGTAGAAGGAGAAGAAGAAACGACTGGATTCCAGGCGCAGTGATCACGATCATTGTACTTATGCTTTCTGTTGTTTTCATGGGACTTCTTGCAATGACTAAGATGGTTCCCACGATTTATATGCTGATCATAGGCATTGTATTGGTATTGTTTACCGCTGTGATCTGGCTGCTGGTATGGCATTTCAGACATAAGGGCAGATTTATAGCAGGTACCATACTTGCAGTGCTTTTGGTTGCAGTTCTTGCCCTTGGCAGTTTTTATATTAATAAGACAAGAGATGCATTAAGCGGCATTTCCGGCGTTAATACAGAGGTAACCCAGATTGCAGTTTATGTAAGAAGTGACGATGCTGCGGATTCTGTTGAAGCAACTGCAGGATACAATTTTGGTATTTTGTCCTCTCTTGACCGTGAGAACACGGACGGTGCTGTAAACCATCTGAACAGTCAGTTTGGCACAGCAGTACAGACCACAGAGTACGCCGGACTTACCGAGCTGGCAGACGGACTTTACAAAAATGAAGTAGGTGCGATTATTCTGAATAACGCATATCTGGATGTTCTTGAGGAAATGGACGGGTATGCAGATTTTGAGTCAAAGGTAAAACAGGTTGGAACCGTTGATGTGGAAAGTGAGATTGAGGTAAATAATACATCCTCTGATGGCAGTGGCGATACTCAGACAGCAGAGCCGATAACCACCTCCAGAGGCGGTAAGGTTTATACCATTTACCTCAGCGGTATTGATACCCGCGGCGAGATGACAGCTAAGAGCCGAAGCGATGTAAATATCATTGCGACTATCAATACAGACACCCGTGAGATTCTTCTTGTTTCCACACCCCGTGATTACTATGTGCCGCTTTCCATTTCAAACGGAGCACCGGATAAGCTGACACATGCAGGTATCTATGGAATTGATGTTTGTATGAACACCCTGGGAATGCTGTATGATGTTGATATCAACTATTACTTTAGGATCAACTTCGGTGGATTTGTGAAGGTAATTGATGCATTAGGCGGAATTACTGTATATTCAGATTATGACTTTGATTCCAAGAATATTACAGGATACCACTTCAATCAGGGAGCGAACTATGTAAACGGAGAACAGGCCCTTGTATTCTCAAGAGAGCGATATGCGTTCCAGGAGGGTGACCGCCAGAGAGGCAAGAACCAGATGGCAGTGATCAAAGGCGTTGTGGATAAAGCACTTTCTCCGGAAATCCTTACCAGCTATTCTTCCATCCTTTCCAGCTTGGACGGATGCTTTGGTACCAATATTACCTACGAAGAAATTGCACAGCTTCTCCAGCAGCAGCTTGCAGGCGGCGGTGATTGGACGATTGTTTCCTACAGTGTGGATGGAACCGGTGCAACCGAGAAGCCATACTCCATGAGCCAGAAGGCTTATGTTATGGTACCGGATTACAGTACTGTTGATAAGGCGAAAGACCTTATGGCGAAGGTACGTAATGGTGAGATTGTTACACAGGACGAGGCAGATGGAACTGCCAGTACAGAGGCAAACTGATGTAACTGCTGATATAGTAGTCGCAGATGAAACAGCTACAGAGGAATCAATAAGAGAAGTCGATAGCATAAAGTATTTAGGCAGCAGAGAAAAAATAAAATGAGAAACCGGGGCAGATCACTATCTATTTGATCTGCCTCATTTTTATTAGCAGATTTTCGGATTGCGGGATGATTTTCTGATGGAAATCTGGTAATATAGAATTGTCGAAAGAAAGGCAGGTGAAAATACATTTTACGCACCTTACAAATGAAGAAATTTCAGTGAATAGCACTGAAGTAGGAACATACATTCTGAGAATGCTTTTAAAGTACATGAGATAACGATACGAAATAAAAAAGGAGAAATCTCATGCCAAATGCGAAACACGAAGATGCTCTGCTGAAAATGGGAGTAAAATATTTTCAGGAGCATATACTAAAGCTGATCGGAATTGATTATACTTATGAGGACATTCTGCCAACAGAGCTGATAGAGTTGACGATAAACGAATTGTATATGGATTTTACATTCAAAACTACGGAAGATTTGTATATCCATATAGAATTTCAGAGTACAAACAGTTCAGAGAACAAGGATTTGAGGCGCTTTCATTCTTATGAAGCTTTATTTTCCCATAACACAGGGAAAAAGGTAATTACATACGTAATCTACACTGGCGGGATTAAGAAATCCAAGGGAAAACTGGACTGTGGGGCCTATACATACCGCGTAATGCCGATATACATGGGAAAGAAGAAAGCTGACAAGGTATTTAAGCGTCTTCGAAAGAAAAAGGCATCTGGAGAACCCTGGGATGAATCAGATTTCGCACAGCTTTCCCTGACCCCGCTCATGGGCGGTAAAATGACAGCGAAAGATAAGATTAAAGAAGGAATTCTTCTGCTGAAACAGGAAAACAATGAACTGTCAGATAAAGTAACCGCAATACTGTACACTTTGGCGGACAAATTCCTGACAGGAGAAGAGTTAAATGAAGTAAAGGAGGCGGTAACAATGACAAGACTCGGACAGATGATTATGGATGATGGAATTGAACTTGGACGTAAACAAGGATTAGCATTAACAGAAAAGTTACTGTCAGCCAACCGTGTGGAAGATTGCATACGTGCCACAAAGGATGAAGAGTACAGGAAACAGTTGATGAAAGAACTGGGGATAAAGTAGAAATATAAGGGGAATTCAAAAAGAAAAGAACAAAAGAATGAAAAGGTAATTATTCAAAGCGGGCAAGAGAGTGTAAGCTTTGAGTAATTGCCTTTTTTATAGTGAAAATTGGCACTGGTTGAATTATGCCCCTGTAAAAACAATAAAAAAATGAACAAAAACCTAGAATAAGTGGAAATAATTACGAATTTCCTCCAGAAGAGAGTAAAAACAAGGGCGTACAGTTGACAATTCATGGGGGAGGTGGTATTTTTATTAGAAGAATGCGATGGTGAAAACTATCGAAAAATGTGATTTGTCTCATTGGTATTAAAATAAGCCAATGGGTAAGATGATGATTTAGATAAGTTATAAATATAAAGAAAGGAAATCTGAAGAAATCAGATATTCGCACATAACGATATGATGAATGATCAATACAAGAAAATGAAAAATTTATTTCTAAGACAAAGCTACATAGATGCCTGGGAGGATTACCAGAGATCATTAAGAAAAAAGAGCTTTGCTCAGTGGGATTACATTGTACTGACAGCTTCGAATGAAGAACAGGCAAATGCCTTTCGAAGCCAGATTGCATATCGGCAGGAGAAAAAAGTTCTTCCATGTAAGACAAAATATTTGGTTCTTTCAGATCCTGACGGAAAAAGAGTTGGCTCTGGCGGAGCAACTTTACAGGTACTTCGCAAACTATCAGAAGCAGAAGATATTGCTGGAGATTTTCATAAAAAGAGGATTTTAGTGATCCATTCTGGTGGTGACAGCAAACGCGTTCCTCAATATTCCGTATGCGGCAAATTATTTTCACCTGTTCCAAGAGAACTGCCTGACGGAAGACCATCCACACTTTTTGATGAATTCCTTATCGGAATGGCAGGGGTGCCGTCACGATTCAGAGAAGGAATGCTGGTTCTTTCCGGTGATGTGCTGCTTTTATTTAATCCTCTGCAAATTGATGCACAGTTTCATGGTGCAGCTGCCATATCAATGAAATCTCCTGTAGAAATTGGAAAAGACCATGGTGTATTCCTGAATAATGGAAATGATTATGTGAAAAAGTTTTTGCATAAGCAGTCTATAGAAACTTTGCAGCAATTAGGTGCTGTTAATAATCATGGAAATGTAGATCTGGATACAGGAGCTGTACTTTTTGATGTAGATTTGGTCAACTCTCTTTTATCACTGATCCAGACAAACGGTCAAATTGATGAAGAGAAATATGCGCGTTTTGTAAATGATACTTCCCGTATTAGTTTATATGGAGATTTTCTTTATCCGTTGGCTGAGGATTCCACTCTTGAACAATATTATAAAGAACAGCCTGAGGGTAAATTCTGTGAAGAATTAACTGCTTGCCGAACAGAAATCTGGAATGCTCTGCATAATTATGGAATGAAGCTTATTTGTCTTTCACCAGCTGAATTTATTCATTTCGGTACTACATGGGAACTTCTGGAACTTCTTACAAATGATATTGCAGATTACGAGTATTTAGATTGGAAATCATTGGTGTTTACCAACTATATTCCAGAAGGTAGCATGCACGTAGCAGTACACAATTCTCTTATCGAGAAAAGCGTACAGTTGGCAGATTATTGCTATGTAGAAAACAGCTGTCTGTGTGGCAATACAACTCTGGAAGAGGGAACTGTAGTCTCTCATTTGAATTTAACAGACGTAAAAGTTCCGCCAATGGTATTGCATGGCATTGTATTACGACAGAATGCAGATTGCCTAGCAAATGGAAAAAAAGAACATATTGTCCGTGCTTATGGAATAAAAGATAATCCCAAAAAGACATGGGAAGAAAATGGCAGTTTCTTAAATGGCGGGTTAAAAAATCTTACAGAATTAAATTCCTTAGATGTAGATGATATTTGGGTTGATGAAGATCATTCTCTATGGAAAGCAAAGCTTTATCCTGCTGCCAAAAGTCAGGAAGAAGCGATCCATTGGGCAATGCTTCTGTACACTATGAGTTATCAGACAGCAACTGCAGCAGAAGTGGCAGAATGGAAAGCATTAAAAAGATATTCCCTGGAAGAATCTTTCCGGTTAGCTGATGCTTCCGTATTAGTTCCATGGAACGAGGAATTGGAAAATCGTATTCTCGCAGAGCGCTTCCTCGGAAAAGTCCAGGAGGGTGCACATTATGTAGATGCGCTAAAGACCTTTGGAACCAATGAATTAAATGAAAAACAATTTGATCTCCTTATGAAGATGGCAGAGGAAAGTTTGCCATTCTCCGAAAGAATTCGTGTTTTGTATGATATGTCAAGATCCATGAAATTTATGAATAAAACATTTCATGGAATCAGTTATGACCAGATTGAACAGAAATGTTTTTTTGTTTTGCAGCAGGAAATCTTTAAGGCAAGCAGTGTAAACCGGGTACATCAGTATCACATTGCCAAAGATGAAGTGAAAGTAAGCCTTCCCGTACGTGTGAACTGGGGAGGAGGCTGGACAGATACCCCTCCTTACTGCAACGAAAAAGGGGGAGTTGTATTAAATGCGGCCATTTTACTGAATGGAAAAGAGCCAATTGAAGTGGAACTAAGGCGTATCCAAAAAAATCATATTGAATTTGCGAGTCTTGATTTCAATGCCTATGGAACTGCATCTACAGTAGCGGAAATTCAGGACTGCCATAATCCATATGATTCTTTTGCACTACATAAAGCAGCATTGATCGCATGCGGCATTGTTCCTATGGAAGGAGAAGCTGATCTGGAGGAAATCCTGAATGAAATGGGTGGAGGCTTTTACATGTCCACCAGAGTAAACGGGGTTCCAAAAGGCTCTGGACTTGGAACCAGCAGCATCCTCTCAGGAGCTTGTGTTCGTGCATTAGGTGAGTTCCTGGGAACTGACTGGAGCGATTCTGATGTATATGAACTGGTTCTGAATCTGGAACAGATTATGAGTACTGGAGGAGGCTGGCAGGATCAGGTTGGTGGTCTGACTGGCGGTGTAAAGTACATTACATCTCGGCCAGGAATGAAACAGCACCTTAACGTAGAATATTTGAAACTGGATGAGCAAACCAAGCAAGAATTGCAGGAAAGATTTGCACTGATCTATACAGGTCAACGTCGTTTGGCAAGAAATCTGCTGCGCTATGTGGTTGGAAATTATATTGGCGGCAGAAAAGAATCCGTAGAAGCATTAGAAGAGATGAAGCATTTGGCAGTGATGATGCGCTATGAACTGGAACAGGGAAATGTAGATGAATTTGCCAAACTCCTGAACCAGCATTGGGAAGTATCTAAGAAATTAGATGACGGTTCGACTAATACCTGCATTGATCAAATTTTTGCAAGCTGCGAGGATCTAATTGATGGAAAATTCATTTCAGGTGCTGGCGGCGGCGGATTCCTGCAGGTAATTCTAAAGAAAAATGTAACGAAAGAGATGTTAAGGAAAAGACTTCTGGAAGTATTCCAGGATTCCGGTGTGGATGTCTGGAATGCAGAATTTGTATGGGAGTAGGAAAATAATTTTAAAGGAATATGGAAAATGGAAAATAAAAACGAAAAGAAAAATCTTTTAATTTATGCGCATTACTATATTCCGGATACCGCGTCAACGGGGCAGATTCTCCGTGAATTGGCGGAGGGTATGCTGGATAAATTTAATATTACTGTAATCTGTGTAGTTCCAAGCTATTTGGGTATTGTTGAGGATAAGTATAAGACCCAGAAATACTATGAAGAAGAAATTAATGGTGTAAAGGTTCTGCGAATCCGTGTTCCAGAGTTTAGTAAAACCAACAAGAAAAGCCGTGTAAAGAATATTATTTCTTACTTCTTTGGAGCAATGGGAGCAACCTTTAAGGTAGGAAAGATGGATTATGTATTTTCCATCTCTCAGCCCCCAATTCTCGGCGGTCTGTTAGGTGTTTGGGGCAAGTGGATGAAACATGCCAAATACATTTACAACATTCAGGATTTTAATCCGGAACAGGTTTTAGCCGTTGGCTATACTAAGAATAAGGTGATTACTGATATCATGATGTGGTTTGACAAGTTCAGTTGTAAGCGAAGTGATTTGGTAATTACAGTTGGCCGTGACCTGGTAGAAACTATAGAGAAGCGGTTTAAGGAAAAAAAAGTCCCAAAGACGGTTATGATCAATAACTGGATTGATGAAAATGAAATCTATCCGTTGGAACCGGATAATGAACGTGTGCTTGCATTTAAGAAAAAATATGGTTTGGATGACAAGTTTGTCATCATGTATTCTGGCAACATTGGCTTGTACTACGATCTTGAGAATCTCATTAAAGTTGTGGACAAGTTCAAGCCGGGCACGAAGACCACAGATGGACGAGAGGTTGTGTTTGCTTTTGTTGGTGCTGGTTCTGTGCTGGATAAGCTTGTGCTTTATGTAAAAGAACATCATATGGATAATGCGGTTTTTATTCCATATCAGAACAAGGCAGATCTTATTTATAGCCTAAATGCCGGTGATGTTCATTGGTGCGTAAATGCAAAAGGGATTAAAGGTGTAAGCTGCCCTTCTAAATATTATGGACTGGCAGCCGCAGGAAAGCCTGTAATAGGAGTTCTTGAATCTGGATCTGAAATTCGTTGCCTGATTGAAGATACTCACGGTGGCTTGTGCTGTGAGCCAGGTGAGTACGATAAGGTCGAAGAGAATATTCGATGGTTTATTGAAAATGCTGGATCAAATGAAATTAAACAGATGGGAATCAGGGGAAGAGTAAATCTTGAAAAGAATTTAACACGGAATGTTTCAGTGAAAAAATATGCTGAAGAGATTTTTAAGCTGTGAATAAAAAAATAAGGAATAGAAAGGAATCAAAATGCCTGCAGATATTACAGCAATAATATTGACAAAGAATGAGGAAGTTAATATAGAAGAATGCATTAAATCAATTGCTACGGCAGTAAAAAGAATTATTGTGATAGATAGTTATAGTACTGATAGAACAGTTGAAATAGCAAAAAGAATGGGAGCGGAAGTGCATCAGCATCCGTTTGAAAATTATGCAAAACAGTATATGTATGGTGTTGAAGTCGCAAAAGCGGAAACGGTGTGGACATTAAGAATTGATGCAGATGAGCGTTTAACTTTTGAATCCGCACGCGAGTTAGTTCAGCTATGTGATTGTAATATGGAAACGGATGTTGCTGGAATTGTTCTGCGATTTAAAAAGAATTTTTTAGGAAGAGATTTATACCATGGGGGCGTGTATCCATGGAAAAAAATGAATTGTTATAAGACAAAATTAGGTACAATTGAAAATAGAAATATGGATGAACATATAATTTTAAGCTCCGGAAAAGTCATTGAAATGAAACAAGATTGTTTACATTTTGATTTTAAAAATTTGGAGTATTTTATTAATAAACATAATTGGTATTCGTCTCGTGAAACAGTAGATTATTTTGAAAATTTAGAGAAAAAAAGATCCAAGAATGAACTTGATTTCAAAACTTGGCTAAAAATGCGAGTGTATTATAAACTGCCATTAGGAATGAGAGCTCATATATATTATATTTATAGATATTATATTTTAGGCGGCTTTCTTGATGGAAAACCGGGTAAAATATATGCTTTTTTGCAAGCGTATTGGTATAGATATTTAGTAGATGCTAAAATTTATGAATGTGAAACTATGAACATAAAATATAGTGCAAATGGTAGCCTTAAAAATTAAAGTAAGTGGGTAAATACATAATATAAGGAGTATAGGATGAATTTAAAAAAAATTTTAAAGAAAATTTTATATTTATGTCCTTCTCGATATATAGATAAATTTTATTTGATATATAATCGTATTTTTTATTCTGAGTTAACTGAAAAAAAGATGACTTTTGGAAGTAGTAATGAAGATAAGACATTTTACATTATTAGACCAAGAACAAATTCTGTAGAAGGTTTAATGGCATTACTGTTTTATGTAATACAACACATAGGGTATGCGGAAAAAAACAATTATGTTCCCGTTGTAGATTTTAAAAATTATAAGGTACAATATACAATCCAAAAGGGAGAAGATACTTGGGAAGTTTTTTTTAAGCAGATTTCAAAGTATACACTTAATGAGGTATATAAAAGTAAGAATGTTATTTTATCTGGACTTAATGCATCTTATGAAACATATCCTTATCTTCGTGAAAAATCTTTTGATAAAGAAGATTTGCAAGAAGTACATAATTTAATAAAGAAATATATCAAATTTTCAGATGCTGCACTTGCTAAATATAAAGACGAATTAAGTAATATTAATCCAAAAGAAATGATTGGTCTTTATTTAAGAGGAACTGATTATACCAAATTAAAGCCAGCAGGAGAAGCTGTCCAACCTACGGTAGAAGAGGCTATTGAACGAGTAAAACAGTATATAAAAAATAATGATAAAAAAGTCTTTTTGGTTACAGAAGATGAAGAAGTGTATAAAAAAGTAATATCAAATTTAGGGAATAAAGTAGTAACAGTAAGTTTTGATAGATATATAAAGAATTATTCGGCCAAAAATTTTCTTGCAAAAGATTCTTGTATAGAACAGTTAGCAAAAGATGCTCATACCAGAGGAATGAACTATTTAGTGAAAATAATGCTGCTTTCTCAATGTTCATGTATTGTAGGAGGAAAGACGTGTGGATCTTGGGCAGCCTGTGCGCTTGCAGATGAAAAAACAAAGATAGATATATTTGAATTAGGAAATTATTAAATGGGGGATATAAATAATAATGTTATTTAGTATAGTTGTTCCAGTTTATAACGTAGAAAAATATCTAGAAGAATGTTTGAATTCTATAATTAAACAAATACTGCAGATATCAGAATCTTGTGAAATTATATTAGTTAACGATGGATCAACGGATTCTAGTGGAGAAATTTGTAACCGATATAATGCTATGTATCCTAATATAGTTAAAGTATTTCACAATTCAAATCATGGTTTACTTATGACTAGAAGGTTTGGATATAAAAAGGCGAAAGGAGAGTACATAGTTAATTGTGATTCAGATGATGTACTGGAATCGGACTTTTTTAAATCTTTAGTGGAAACAATTAAAGAATATTCAAGACCAGACATGATTATGTTTAATCAGTATTTATACGATGGACAGGATAAAAAAGTTGCTTTTGACAATATTTTATCGAAAAAAAATGTAAGTGTTGTTTCAAAGGAAGATGTGTTACGCCAATTTTTAATGGGAAATAGTTTGGTTAGCATATGTGGGGCTGTATATAAAAGAACTTGCATTGATATCGATAAAAATTATTTAATGTATGCACATGTTAGTAATGGTGAAGACAGTCTTCAAAAGATTGAATTGTTTGATTATGCAGAGACATTTGTTTATTTAAATAAAGCTCTTTATAACTATCGAATGGGGTCCGGAATGACCACAAAATTTGATGCGAATTACTATGGTTCATTTAAAGTTGTATTTAAAGAAATAATAAAAAGAAAGGAAAAGTGGAATCTACCAGATTTTGAATATTTATTATCAATAAAAGTGTTGTCAACGGTAGGACGTGCCATTACGCAGACAAGATTGAAAAGGTGGAAAAATTACAACGATCATAAAAAATATTTACAGAAAATTAGAAGAGATGATATTTTGAATGAATATATTGTAAATGTAAATGTAATTAAAAAACAGATACAAAAATCACATTTTGTTTTTTTGATTTTGCTAGAAAAGCATTTGTATTGCATAATTATTGTTTTGCTTAATTTGAAAAATTTATCTGAAAAAATCGGGATGGGAAAATGAAAAATTATACAGTAAATAAAATGGATATTTTAGCAGTCCTATTTTGGATTATGATAATGGGATTCTATACGCCGTATCAAGCAATATATTATGTTTATCAAGCTACTGTAGCAATAATAATTTTCATAGCTGCTTTTAGTGAAATAAAAGGAGCAATAAAAAATGGTGTTATATTGTTATATCCATGTGGAATAGTTATTTCCTGTATTTTAAATAAAAATAATATATTATATACACAAATGATGCGAGGCTTTATATATGCATTGATTATTTTAGATGCATTTTTATTCTTAAATAAATTTGTAAAAAAACGTGGTTCAGATAGGCTGATTGCTATATTTTATAAGATGAGTTTGCTTTACTTTATTATTAGTATTACTTGGATTATAGTATTAGCTGTAAATAAAAGATTGGAGTTTGCAATACAGAATGAGCAATTGTTTTTGGGAGGAAAATTTCCAACAGTATATTGCTTGATCTTCTTTTTGATGTTTTTTTGTTTACACTGGTCTGGGGATAAGGTTTTTCATTATAAGGCTAAAAAATATGTATTTATAATTTTATCTATTTTGTGTATTATCTTATCTTATATACTGGAAGTATCTACGGGTATAGTGGCAATAGTTTTATTCTCCATTTCAGTGTTATTTTTTGACAAAATTATAAAGCTTATAGGTAATCCGGTTGTAGCTATCATAGCAATGAGTATATCAATGGGAGCAATTTTTGTACTTAATGCTATTTTGGCATTACCAATTGTTCAAACATTAATTGTTAAAATTTTGCATGAAGATTTAGGCTTAACAGGAAGAATGCGTTTGTACACATTACTATATTCGCTTCTTGTAAAAGCAGGAATTTTCGGAAATGGTTTTGGAAGCTATGTTACTACTTCTCTTGAATATCATGGATGGGCAAATGCACAGAATGGCTTAGCTGAAATAATTTTAACGTATGGTTGGTGGGGCGCAATATCACTTTTGGCAATTGTATTTAATAGATTAAGACAACGTAAGGTAGAATTAATCCCATTAAACGCAGCTTTGTTAACATTTATTGTAGTTTCAGTAATAGAGATTCCATATGATGCAAAATTTATTCTACTAATAATGATGTTTGGAGTAATAGATTCAAGGAATGTAGAAATAAAATCTAAATTTCCAAGGAGATTTAGAATAAAAAAATAAGAAGGAAAATTAATATGAATCCAATGGTAAGTATATGTTGCTTGGCATATAATCAAAAAAAATATATTGGAAAAACAATTGAGAGTTTTTTAACTCAAAAGACATCATTTGAGTATGAAATAATAATTCATGATGATGCTTCTTCGGATGGAACGCAGGACATTATTAGAGAATACGCAGAAAAATATCCGCATAAGATAATTCCAGTGTTTCAAAAACAGAATCAATATTCTAAAGGCGTGGAAAATAGTATCACTTTTTGTTATCCAAGAGCAAGAGGAAAGTACATAGCGCTTTGTGAAGGGGATGATTATTGGTGCGATGATTATAAGTTAGAAAAGCAAGTGGCAATTTTTGAATCAAATCCAGAATGTACTTTTATTTTTTCAAATGGCTATTCTTATGATGAAAAAAATAATAAAATGACCTCTTTTTTGCCAAGAATAGAAAAAGAAAGACAGATAGCTTCATATAGTCATTTTATGAATTTAAGTGAAAATTTGAAATTTAGTTTTATACCTACAGCTTCTTTTATATTTAGAAAAGAAACATTAGATCGATTACCAAATGGATTTAAAATTTATTGCCCGACAGGTGATTTAAGAACTCGTCTTTATCTAATAGGACAAAAGAAAGCATATTATTTTAAGGATAAAATGGTTGTATACCGAGAAAATACGCCAGGATCGGTAATGGCTAGTTGGAAAAAATTAAATACGGATCAAGCCTATAAAAATTTTAAGTCTATTGTAGATATGTTAGAAAGAGTTAATGTATATACCAATTTTGAATATTCGGATGCTATAAGAGAATACGAAATACCACATAGGAAGGCATTACTTTTAAATACAAAATCTTTTCATGATTTGCTGGAAAGAGAGAATAAAATAGTGTATAAGAATTGCACTATTTTAGAAAAGATGAAAATATTAGGGAAAATAGTTTTGCCCAACACAATTTGTGATATATTTAAAAAGGAATAGGTATAATTTAGCGTATGCAAAGAAAAGGAAATGTGATTTCAAATTTTTTATGGCGATTTGCTGAGAGATGTGCCGCCCAGTTAGTAACTTTAATTGTATCAATTATTCTTGCACGTATTTTGACTCCGAGTGATTTTGGAACAGTTTCGTTGGTTATGGTTTTTACTACAATTATGCAAGTTTTTGTAGATAGTGGACTTGGAACTGCACTTATTCAAAAAAAGAATGCTGATGATCTTGATTTTTCATCAGTATTTTATTTCAATTTTGCGGTATGTCTTATCCTATATGCTGGAATGTTTATAGCCGCACCATATATTGCTGGATTTTATAATGATGTTTCATTAACGCCAATTATTCGAGTAATAAGCTTAACGATAGTTATATCAGGAGTAAAGGGAATACAGCAATCATATGTATCGCGTAATATGCTATTTAAAAGGTTCTTTTTTGCAACATTAGGAGGGACGATTTTTTCAGCATTTTTGGGAATTGGCATGGCGTATGCAGGTTGTGGGGTGTGGTCTATTGTTGCACAGCAACTTTCTAATACGGCGATTGATACATTAATTCTTTGGATTACTGTTAAATGGCGCCCAAAAAAGATGTTTTCATGGAGTCGCCTTAAAAGTTTACTTTCCTACGGTTGGAAGCTACTAGCGTCTTCGCTCTTGGATACGGTTTATAACAATCTACGAAATTTAGTGATTGGCAAAATTTATACATCGGCTGATTTAGCTTACTATAATCAAGGCGATAAGTTCCCAAAAGTTGTTATTACAAATATAAATGCTTCTATAGATAGTGTTCTTCTTCCATCTATGTCAGGAGAACAAGAAAATTGTGAACGCGTGAAAAGTATGACACGACGCGCAATAAAAACAAGTACATATATTATGGCGCCTTTAATGATGGGATTATTATTTTGCGCTGAACCTATTGTCAAGTTACTTTTAACTGAGAAATGGCTTCCGTGTGTTCCGTATTTGAGAATTTTTTGCTTCACATATATGTTTTGGCCAATTCATACAGCAAATTTGAATGCAATTAAAGCTATGGGAAGAAGTGATTTTTTTCTAAAACTGGAAATCATAAAAAAGGTAATGGGTTTGGCTTTGTTATTGTTTACAATGCGAATTAGTGTTATGGCGATGGCGTATAGCTTAATTGTATCAGGAATATTGAGTCAGATTATTAATTCATGGCCCAATTGGAAATTATTGAATTACAATTATTTTGAACAATTAAGGGATATATTGCCGTCAATTATTATTGCAGTTGGTATGGGAATCTGTGTTTACTTTATAAGTTTTATTCCAATGCCAACAATTGTTACACTGTTAATTCAAATTGTTATTGGTGCTGTCATTTATATTGGTGTATCTGCGGCATTGAAGCTGGAGGAATTTGAGTATTTATTTGGAATGATTAAATCATTTCTTAAAAGATAAGGAGCTTCCTGTATACTTTAAAGAGTAAAAGGAATTGACCAAAAAGAATACCTCAAGTAAATTTAGATTATTACTGACCGGCCAGTTAGTAAAAATCTAAAGTACAAGAGGTATCTGAAATGAATGTTAAAACAAATAAGACAAAAAAGCAAGCAAATGTAGAAAATCAGGCAGTTAATCTTTTATCAAAAGAAGAACTCTGCAAACGGATTGAAGGTGTTGAAAAAGAATTAAAATCGTATACCTGGAGAGAACTGAAAACAAACGGTAAATTTGCAAAAAATGATAAACTTTCCTTTATCACGGATGACATGCTTATAGTTGGATGCGATATAGGCAGTGAAACTCATTATATAAGAGCAATCGACATCCGAGGAAGGGAATTAAGCAGAAAAGCATTTGAATTCGGCAACACAGCAGAAGGCTTTGAAGCAGCTAAAGCATGGATGCTGGAGCTTGCGGTACAGAATAGAAAAAGCCAGATTGTCCTGGGGCTTGAACCGACTGGCCACTACTGGTTTACACTGGCTGCATGGCTGATCACAGCTGGAATCAGCGTTGTCCAGGTGAATCCATATGCTGTAAAACAGAGCAAGGAAATCGAAGACAACAGCCAGCTCAAGGATGACAGAAAGGATCCTAAACTGATTGCGAATCTTGTAAAAGATGGGAATTTCGGAATGCCTTATCTTCCGGAAGAAACCTATGCAGACATGAGAAAACTTTCGATGTTCAGGGATCAGCTTACAGAAGACCGTATTAGAAATATTAACCGTCTTCACAGGGAGCTTAAGATCTATTTCCTGGAATACATGGACGCATTTGGAAAAATCGATGGTACATTTGCGTTGGAAGTATTGAAAGTGTCGTGTATTCCATCAGAGATTACAGAACTGGGGACAGAAGGTCTGAGGAACATCTGGCATGAAGCGAAGCTAAGAGGACGCGGCTATAGCAGAGCCAGTGAAATCGTGGAGTATGCAGAAAAAAGCGTAGGACTGAAAGATGGATCCAGTGTCGGTCGTGAGACAGTGAAGTGGTTTGCAAAAGAAATCATGAAACTGGATGAACAGCTTGCCTGGATAGAGAATACCCTGCATAAAAAATGCATGGAAATACCTTATGCAGAAAATATCCTGGAAATCAAAGGCGTGGGTGAAAATATTTTAGCCGGAATTGTGGCAGAAATGGGAGACATCAGCAGATTTGATGATGTAAAAGAAATCCAGAAATTAAGCGGGATGAGTCTTGTAGCATACAGTTCAGGTAAGCACAAAGGGCAGACAAAGATCAGTCACAGGGGACGCAAACGGCTCCGGTACTGGCTGTTCCAGGCGGCAAGATCAGCAGTTTCCCATGCCGAAGAATTTAAAGAACTGCATGTATATTACACAACACGCGCTGACAACCCGCTGAAAAAGATGCAGTCCCTGATAGTGATAGCCTGCAAGATATTAAGAGTAATATACACCATCCTGAAGACAGGAAAAGACTATGATCCGCAAAAAATGTTAAAGGACATCAAACGGCCAAAAGCTGCATTAGCCGCAAAAGCAGCATAAAGAGCAAAAACAGTGAATACTTCCAGAACTCTGTCGAGTCTGTGATGATCCGAATTGGAGACTGGACAGGGTTCTGGAACAGAAACCCGTAAACGATGAGGTCTGAAACGGACCACATCAGCCAAAAGACTAACAGGAATCTGTAATGGTATAGTGTCCACTGAGTAAATCAGTACCATAATAGATGAATGCAGGTCAGTAACAATCAAACAGAAAAAACAAGAGCTGTAGCCGGCATCGGTGTTTACCATAGGGCCTGGACCCTGTTTAGGAGCTTGGCTGGCACTCAGTGTATGGTAGATGGGATGAAGGAAGTTGGGACATGATCCCTTTGGACACGGAAGGTTCATCATCATAGTTGATCAGAGGGAAAATAGCCTTTATAAAGCAAACAAAAGGGATGCTTTTAAAACTATATCCATTTATCAGCTATTCGGTACATGATACTACGATATCCATCACTCCCGGCTCTGTTTTTGAGGTAAATAAAAATCGTCAAAGTCTATAAAATCAATAAATTTAGGCTTGACAGAATAGGGAGGTTATTGTATGGAAAATAAAATTCTTGTGACACGTTCATCAATGCCAGAACTTGACGAATACATGAACGAAATCACCCCAATGTGGGATAGTCATTGGTTGACGAACATGGGGCCAAAGCACAAAAAACTTCAGGATAATTTGTGTGAATACCTTGGAGTTGAGAATATTGACTTGTTGACGAATGGCCATATGGCATTGGAACTTACTCTTCAGGCAATGAATTTACAGGGAGAGGTAATCACGACACCATTTACATTCGCATCTACAACCCATGCAATTGTTCGTAATGGTTTGACACCTGTATTTTGTGATATTGATCCTGAAACATATTGTATGGATGCAAGTAAAATTGAAAAGTTGATTACAGACCGTACATGTGCGATTATGCCAGTCCATGTATATGGTAATGTTTGTAACATCGAAGAAATCGAACGTATTGCTCATAAATATGAGTTGAAAGTTATCTATGATGCTGCACATACGTTTGGTGAATCTTACAAAGGAAAAGGAATCGGATCTTTTGGAGATGTTTCTTGCTTTAGTTTTCATGCGACAAAAGTTTTTAATAGTATTGAGGGTGGCGCTGTATGCTTCAAGGATAAACAACTTGGGGCTAAACTTTATGAATTAAAGAATTTTGGTATTCATGGTCCAGAAGAGGTTCCTGCGGTTGGAGCGAATGCAAAAATGAACGAGTTTTGCGCAGCAATGGGACTTTGTAATTTACGTCACGTAGATGAAGAAATTGCAAAACGTAAGGCTGTGGTTGAAAGGTATCGTGAACGTTTAGAAGATGTGGAAGGCATCCAACTTAATTGCATTCAAAATGATGTTAAAAGCAACTATGCATATTTTCCAGTTGTTTTTGAAGAAAGGCTGTATGGTGCAAGTCGTGCAGAAGTTTTTGATAAGTTGGCGGAAAATGGAATTGGAGCAAGAAAATATTTTTATCCACTGACTAATACATTTGAATGTTTTCACGGAAAATATGATGTAACAGAGACGCCAGTTGCATTACATATTAGCAAACGGGTTTTAACGTTACCATTGTATGCTGATTTGGCATTAGAAGATGTGGATAGGATTTGTGATATTATATTGGGTTGCAAGTATTGAGGAGAATGGACAGAATGAAAAAATTAATGATTTTAGGAGGCTCACGATATGCTCTCCCTGTAATTAAAGCAGCAAAAAAACTTGGAATTTATACAATTACAGCTGATTATCTTCCAGACAATGTCGCGCATAAGTTTTCTGATGAATATGTTAATGTAAGCATTATTGATAAAGAAAAAACCCTTCGGGCAGCAGAAGAATGTAATATTGATGGTATTATGTCTTTTGCCTGTGATCCAGGTGTTATTACTGCTGCTTATGTAGCGGAAAAAATGGGACTCCCTAATGTTGGTCCATATGAGTCGGTCTGCATTTTGCAAAATAAAAGTAAATTCCGTGATTTTTTGACAAAGAATGGTTTTGCAGTTCCGACTGCAAAGGGATATAAAAATGTTGTTGATGCGCTTGCGGATATTGAGATGTTCCATTGGCCAGTTATTGTAAAGCCGACAGATTCTGCTGGCAGTAAGGGTGTTACACGTGTAGATGAACCAAAAGATTTGGAAAAGAGTATTCAGTATGCACTTTCGTATTCTCATTCAGATGAGTTTATCATTGAAGATTTTATTACACAGCATGGTTACTCCTCTGATACAGATAGTTTTTCTATTGATGGTGAATTGAAATTTGTTTCTTTCGATTGTCAGCGGTTTGATCCTGAAGCTAAAAATCCCTATACACCAGCGGCATATAGTTGGCCATCTTCAATGTCAGTAGAGCATCAGGAAGAATTGACAAATGAGATTCAAAGACTTTTAAAATTGCTGAAAATGAGAACTGCAGTTTATAATATTGAAACTCGCGAAGGAACAGATGGAAAAGCATATATCATGGAATTGTCTCCACGAGGAGGCGGTAATCGGTTGGCAGAGTGCCTTCGGTATGCAACTGGTGTTGATATGATTACCAATATGGTTAAATATTCTGTTGGATTGCCAATTGAAGAAATTTCGCAACAACCATATGATGGTTGTTGGGCAGAAATTATTCTTCACAGTGATGAACCTGGTGTATTTAAGGAACTTTGGATTTCAGATGAAATTGTAGATAACGTTGTGGAGCGCGACCTTTGGATTGAAGAAGGTACATCGGTTGGAGGCTTTGAAGCTGCAAACGAGGCAATTGGTACTTTAATACTTAAATTCGAAAATCAGGAGAGAATAGAAGAAGTTCTTGGAAATCAAAGTAAATATGTAAAAGTACAATTAATGTGATAAAGAGAAAGGGGTTTATATGAAAAAAATAGTTGTTTTTGGAGCAAGCGGAGATACAGGACAGTATTTTGTTAAGTATTTTTTGGAACATTATACGGGCGATGAATATGAAATTATCGCAACAGGTACTCGTGAAACTAATTATTTTAATCAATTCAAGGTCTCTTATTATCAGGTTGATATTACAAAAAAAGATGAATTTTCAAAGCTGCCGAAAGATGTTTATGCTGTAGTTGATCTTGCGGGGGCAATGCCGGCTAGAATGCAGGGATACGATCCCTATAAATATATTAATGTTAATATTACAGGGAATTTAAATATTCTTGAATATTGCAGGGAAAATGGAGTAGATCGTATCCTTTTTGCACAGAGCTTTGGTGATATAAAGGATTATGGAGAGGAGGATCCTCTGTTAACAGTGGACTTACCTCGCAAGTTTAGTTTTACAAGTGATCATACAATTTATGTTATGTCCAAAAATTTTGCGGTTGATATGATAGAAAACTATCATCAAATGTATGGTCTAAAGAGATTTATATTCCGGTTACCGACTATTTATCTGTATTCTCCTGTAGATACATTTTATGTAGATGGTAAGGTTAGAAAAATTGGTTATCGTTTATTGATTGACAAGGCAAGAGCTGGTGAAACAATAGAGGTTTGGGGCGATTCTAGCCGCGTAAAAGATATGGTCTATGTTAAGGATTTTTGCCAGATGCTTTTTAAAGCTGTTTTTGTCGATAGAGAGTGTGGATATTATAATGTTGGAACTGGAGTTGGCACATCTCTTTTAGATCAGATTAAAGGAATGGTAGATGTTTTTAGTGAGGAGGGAAGAAAGTCTAAAATAGTTATGAGACCAGACAAGCCTAATGCGCCGCAATATATTATGGACATTACACCTGCAGTAGAAGAACTTGGGTATAAGCCTCAGTATAGTTATTTGGAAATGTTACGTGATTTCAAAACTGAAATGGAGCTTGCAGAAAATCGTTTATTGCAAAAATAGAATGGATAGTTTACAGCTGGAATAATGTGGAGCACAATCAAAATAATTAATATATAAATTTTTTCCCCTACATCCTCCACGCCTTCCGATACTCCCCCGGTGCCACCCCTTCCGTCTTCTTAAACACCCGCGAGAAGTAATTAGCATCACTCATCCCGCATTCCTGCCCAATTTTTTCTATGGGGAGGTCGGTGAAGCGGAGGAGCTGTTTGGCGTGGGTGACGCGGACCTGGATCAGGTAGCTGTTGACCGGGGTGCCGAACTGGTCCTTGAAGCTGCGGGTTAAATAAAATTTGTTAATAAAATATTGGGATGAGAGCTGATCTAAGGTGATTTTTTCTGCATAGTGGGTGTCGATGTATTCCTTGACAGACTGCAGGTTGCGCTTACGGCTTTTGTCTGAACTATGACTGGTAAGACTGTGTGACTCTTCCATGAGAAGGGACAGCAGGCTTACCAGTTTTTCGTATATTTTCATATCCCGGCTGGTGGAATTGGAATCAGTAAGATCAAAAATGGTATGGTAAATCTGGGTGTACGCCTGCTGGTCAGCGGTGTGGAAGCAGGGGCGTCCGCCACGGGAAGCATATTTTTCATAGATCGCGGTCATGTTGGGACCGTAGAAGTGGATCCATTTCAGTGACCAGAGATCATCTTCCGAAGTAAGGTGGGAATAGGATTTATGGCAGTCTATGAAAACACAGTCCCCGGCATGCAGGTTATACACAGTTTTTTGGTATACCAGCTTTCCGGAACCGGAGGTTACCAGGAAGAAGAGAAAGGAAGCAAGGTTTTCACGCTGGCTGGTGTGGGGCTTCCTGGCCTGAAGCTCGCCGATCTCCTGGAGATGAATCAGCTGGGACTTTGCAAATTTGGAGGGGGTATAGATCACACGCTGTGAAGTTACCAGATCTCCGTGAAATAGTGAATTATCCATAGTCTTGAATTCCTTTCTTCGCTGACAGCTATCTTAACACACGTTCTTAGTATTAGTTTAACTGTACATCACCAAACCAGAAAAGTCAATATAATGCTACAACATGGCAAGATATACACTTAAATCTCTCTGATTTTTCCAGTATGATATGGAAAGTTAATAAATAAAAGAACGTTTGGAGGAGATTATGAAGAAAGCATTGATTACAGGTATCACCGGACAGGACGGGTCTTTCCTGGCGGAATTGCTGATTGATAAGGG
Organism: Ruminococcus sp. AF31-8BH; assembly: GCF_003460605.1. Classification (GTDB taxonomy): domain Bacteria; phylum Bacillota; class Clostridia; order Lachnospirales; family Lachnospiraceae; genus Blautia_A; species Blautia_A acetigignens. Next base: position 187,166 of record NZ_QTVN01000006.1, on the reverse strand, counting down.
CTATGAGGTTCATGGGATCGTGAGAAGAGCTTCCATTTCAAACACTGGCAGGATTGATCATCTTCTTGCAGAACATAAGGTAACTTTGCATGATGGGGATTTATCGGATTCCTCTTCCCTGATCCGGATCATCAATATTATCCAGCCGGATGAGATCTATAATCTGGCAGCACAGTCCCATGTGCAGGTATCCTTTGATGTCCCGGAATATTCCGGGGATGTGGATGCGCTTGGCGTGCTCCGTATTCTGGAAGCCGTGAGGATCTTAGGGCTGGAAAAGAAAACCAGGATTTATCAGGCGTCTACCTCCGAGCTGTATGGAAAAGTGGAGGAGGTTCCGCAAAGAGAGACCACACCTTTCCATCCTTACAGCCCTTATGCAGTTGCCAAGCAGTATGGCTTCTGGATCACAAAGGAATACAGGGAAGCATATGGAATGTTTGCTGTGAACGGCATTCTTTTTAATCATGAGTCTGAGCGCAGAGGCGAAAACTTTGTTACCAGAAAGATCACCCTGGCAGCAGGAAGAATCGCAGAAGGGCTTCAGGACCATCTGGAGCTTGGAAATATGGATTCCTTACGTGACTGGGGATATGCAAAGGACTATGTGGAATGCATGTGGCTGATCCTGCAGCAGGAGAAGCCGGACGATTTTGTCATTGCAACCGGGGAGCAGCATACGGTCCGCGATTTTACAGAGAAGGCATTTCTGGCAAATGGGATCCGGATCCGCTGGGAGGGTGCCGGCCTGGAAGAAAAGGGCTATGATGCACAAACCGGAAAAATGCTGGTATGCGTAAATCCCCAGTGGTTCCGCCCAACAGACGTAGATAACCTCTGGGGCGACCCCACAAAGGCACGGACAGTGCTTGGCTGGAATCCCCAGAAAACAAGCTATGAGGAGCTTGTAAAAATCATGGCAGAGCATGACCGTGAGCTGGCAAAGCAGGAAGCCAGAGTGAAATGCGCACAGAACAAATAAAAGGTAATCAATGAAAGTCAGAAAGCTGGAAAGAAAATCATGATGGAAAAAAATGCAAAAATATATGTGGCAGGACACCGGGGAATGGTTGGATCTGCGATTGTAAGGGAACTAAAAAAGCAGGGCTATACCAATATCATAACCCGGACACATGCAGAGCTGGATCTTTGCCGTCAGGATGCAGTGGAGGGATTTTTTGCCCAGGAAAAGCCGGAGTATGTTTTCCTGGCAGCTGCAAAGGTTGGCGGTATTGTGGCAAATCAGACTTCCCTGGCAGATTTTATGTATGACAATATGATCCTGGAGATGAACGTGATCCATTCTGCATGGAAAAACGGCTGCAGGAAGCTGGAATTTCTTGGATCTTCCTGCATTTACCCGAGAATGGCACCGCAGCCTATGAAGGAGAGCTGCCTGCTCACATCAGAGCTGGAAAAGACAAATGAAGCCTATGCCCTTGCCAAGATCTCCGGCCTTAAGTACTGCGAGTTCCTGAACCGCCAGTATGGCACAGACTATATTTCAGTCATGCCCACCAACCTTTACGGACCGAATGACAATTACCATCCCACACACAGCCATGTCCTTCCGGCACTGATCCGCCGTTTTCACGAGGCAAAGGAACAGGGGCTTCCCTATGTGACCTGCTGGGGTGATGGCAGTCCGCTGCGGGAGTTCCTTTATGTGGATGACCTGGCAAACCTGTGCGTTTTTCTGATGAACCATTACAGCGGAAATGAGACGGTAAATGCAGGAACCGGAAAAGAGCTTACAATCAGGGAGCTTACAGAGCTGGTTGCCAAGGTGACCGGCTATAACGGGGAGATCCGCTGGGATACCACCAAGCCTAATGGAACACCCAGAAAGCTTCTGGACGTTTCCAAAAGTGCCGCGCTTGGCTGGACCTACCAGACAGAACTGGAGGATGGCACCCGTCTTGCCTATGAGGATTTCCTCCATAATCCTATGCGGGCAGAAAGATAAGGGGAGAGTTTGGCATGAATATAGTTTTATTATCAGGTGGTTCCGGGAAAAGATTGTGGCCCCTTTCCAATGATGTGAGGTCCAAGCAGTTTATCCGGATCTTCCAGGATGAAAACGGAGAGTACCATTCTATGGTGCAGCGTGTTTTCAGTCAGATCAAAAAAGCAGACCCGGAAGCTGCCGTAACCATTGCAACCTCCAAATCCCAGGTCTCTGCGATCCATAACCAGCTGGGGGAAAATGTGGGGATTTCGGTAGAACCGTGCAGGAGAGATACGTTTCCCGCGATTGCCCTGGCAGCATCTTACCTTCATGATGTGAAAAAGATCCCGGAATCCGAAGCTGTGGTTGTGTGTCCGGTCGATCCTTATGTGGAGGATTCCTATTTCCAGAGCCTGAAAAAGCTGGGAGACCTGGCAGGGAGCAGTCAGGCAAACCTGGTGCTGATGGGGATTGAGCCTTCCTATCCCAGCGAGAAATACGGATATATCATTCCGAAAACCCAGGAAGAAATAAGCCAGGTGGATGTTTTCAAGGAAAAACCGGATAAGAAAACAGCACAGGAATATATTTTACAGGGTGCGTTGTGGAATGGCGGCGTGTTCGCTTTCCGCCTTGGATATGTGCTGGCGCGCGCACATGAGCTGATTTCTTTTACAGACTATGAAGACCTTTATGAGAAATATGAGACTCTGGAAAAGATCAGCTTCGACTATGCGGTGGTTGAGCATGAAAAGCAGATCGAAGTGCTCCGGTATCACGGGGAGTGGAAGGATCTTGGTACATGGAACACGCTTACGGAGGCCATGGATGATCCCACCGTTGGAGAAGCGATCCTGAGCGATACCTGTGAAAATGTAAATGTTGTGAATGAACTGAAGGTTCCGGTTCTTTGCATGGGCTTAAAAAATGTGGTGGTGTCTGCAGGACCGGATGGGATCCTGGTGTCTGATAAGGAGCAGTCCAGCTATATAAAGCCTTATGTGGACGATATTGATAAGCAGATCATGTTTGCGGAAAAATCCTGGGGAAGCTTTCGCGTGCTGGATGTGGATGAGGAGGGGATGACCATAAAGGTTACCTTGAATCCGGGACATGGCATGAATTATCACAGCCATTCCAACCGGGATGAGATCTGGTCCGTGCTTTCCGGTGAGGGAAGGACCATTGTGGATGGAATGGAGCAGAAGGTAAAACCGGGAGACGTTGTGACCATGGCAGCGGGATGCCGCCATACGATCATTGCGGATACAAAGCTTCAGGTGATAGAGGTGCAGCTTGGCAGGGAGATCAGTGTATATGATAAACAGAAATACGAGCTTGAATTATAATACAAAAAACAGGGCATTTCAGGAGGAAATGCCTTTTCTTTTAAAACCGGCGGGAAAGGATTACCTGTGGGGAGGACAGCGCCTGCGGGCTGACTTTGGAAAAGAAAGTGTGCTCAATCCCCTGGCAGAGACCTGGGAGTGCTCTACCCATCCGGATGGGCCAAGCCTGGTGGAGTCCGGCGCTTTTGCCGGGATGCCCCTGAAGGAAGTTCTCAAAGAGCACCCGGAATATCTGGGGACCCATCCCCTTTGCAATTATACAAAGGAACAGCTGGCTGCGGGGGAACTGCCGGTCCTGATCAAATTTATCGATGCAAAGAAAGATCTGTCCGTGCAGGTACACCCTGATGATGAATATGCCAGAACCCATGAAAATGGCTCCAGGGGAAAAACAGAAATGTGGTATGTGCTGGATGCGGCGAAGGATTCTTCTTTAGTATATGGATTTTCCCAGGATATGGAAAGGGAGCAGCTGAAGAAAAGCATAGAGGATGGCACCATCGGGGAGTATCTCCAGAAGATCCCGGTACATAAAAATGATACTTTTTATATAGAAGCCGGAACGGTACATGCCATTGGTGCTGGCTGTCTGATGGCAGAAATCCAGGAAAATTCCAATCTGACATACAGAATGTATGATTATGACCGTCAGGATAAATACGGGAAAAAGAGACCCCTGCATATAGAGAGAGCCCTGGAAGTTGTAAAATTAGACAAGAGCACACCTCCAGGACAGCCCCAGCGGGTGTTAAATTACCACAGAGGGTGTGCAACAGAGCTGCTGTGCCGCTGCCGTTATTTTCAGGTGGAGCGTATGCTGTTTAATACGGAACAGTGCCGCCAGCTTCTGGAATATCATACAGACAGCACTTCTTTCCAGGTACTGCTGTGCATAGACGGATGCGGGATTATGCTGAAGGACGGAGCAGGGGAGCTGCAGTTTTTTAAAGGTGACTGCATTTTTGTCCCGGCTGGAATGGACGGGATCCGGATACATGGAAAAGGGAAAATGCTGAAGGTGGTATGCTGAGAATAATGTTATACATCAATAATAAGCTGAAGGGATTGGAATGATATGTTGTTGTATAAGGATGAGTATCAATGCTGGCTTGAAAATGCAGTTGAGGATGATCTGCATTCTCTATTAAGAAAGATGAGCCAGGAAGAGATAGAAGATGCGTTTTATAAAAATCTGGCATTTGGAACCGGAGGACTTCGGGGAACGATCGGTGCCGGGACAAATAGGATGAATGTTTACACAGTTGCAAAAGCATCCCAGGGACTGGCAGATTATCTGGTGAAAAAATTTTCCAGACCGTCTGTGGTGATCGGCTTTGACAGCCGGATCAAATCCGATGTATTTGCCAGAACTGCGGCTTCTGTATTTGCAGCTAACGGTGTGCTGACCCATTTGTGGCCGCATTTGAATCCGGTTCCCACTGTGTCCTTTGCAGTCAGATATCTGAGTGCTTCCGCAGGCATTATGATCACAGCTTCCCATAACCCCTCCAAATATAACGGATATAAGGTCTATGGGGAAGATGGCTGTCAGATTACCACAAAAGCAGCGGCAGAAATTTTAGGTGAGATTGAAAAGCTGGATATTTTTATAGATGTGAAAAGGCTGGATTTTGACGCGGCAGTTTCAGAGGGAAAGATTACATATATTTCAGAGGATGTGCTGACTGCATTTATTGAAAATGTAAAAAATCAGTCCGTTTTATTCGGAGAAAAAGTGAACCGGGATGCTTCAATCGTGTATAGCCCTTTGAATGGAACCGGTCTTATCCCTGTGACAAGAACACTGAAAGAAATGGGGTATACCAACATTACCTTAGTGGAAGAACAACGGCTGCCAGACGGAGCGTTCCCAACCTGCCCCTATCCAAACCCGGAGATCAGGGAAGCAATGGCACTGGGACTGGAATACGCCAGAAGGTGTAATGCGGATCTGCTTCTTGCCACGGATCCGGATTGTGACCGTGTTGGCATTGCAGTTAAGGATGACCGTGGAGAATATGTTTTGTTAAGCGGAAATGAAACAGGCCTGCTGCTTCTGGACTATATCTGTTCCCAGCGGGCAAAACACCATAAGATGCCGAACAACCCGGTTATGGTCAAAACCATCGTAACCATGGATCTGGCAGAAAGAATCGCAGCCGATTATGGAGTACGTACCGTTAATGTTCTAACCGGATTTAAATATATAGGGGAACAGATCGGCTTCCTGGAACAGGCCAAAAAGACGGATTCCTTTGTCTTTGGTTTTGAAGAATCTTATGGATACCTTTCAGGAAGCTATGTGCGGGATAAGGATGCGGTAGCAGGAGCATTCCTGATCTGCGAAATGTTCAGTTACTATGCAGCCCATGGAAGCAGTATCTGGGAGAAGCTTCAGGAGCTGTTTTCCCGGTATGGCTATTGCCTGAATACCCTTCACTCCTATGAATTCGACGGTCCTGCAGGTTTCGAGAAAATGAAAAACATTATGAGGCGTTTTCACGAAGAAGCTGGCCCGGGAAAGACACTTGCCAGCCTTGGAGGAAAGAAAATCCTAAAAGTCCTGGATTACAACCAGGGCCTGGATGGACTTCCAAAGTCCGATGTGCTGAAATACTTACTGGAAGACAACTGCTCCGCCGTTATCCGTCCCTCTGGAACAGAACCAAAGCTGAAGGTTTATATTTCTGTATCTGCTAAGACAAAGGCAGAGGCACAGGAGGTTGAGAGGAAAGTGGTGGGGGATGTGGAACGGGTTTTGCGATAAATGTGAACTTCCATAATAAAGTGCAACTCAAGTGAATCATACGGATTGCGAATGCCCTGAAAATACTGAAAAAATAAGGAAAAACCTGCATTTTGTTGTTGCAGAAAGTGATTACCACAACTTCAAAACATTTTTTATTACTGCCAGTGGTTCGCTTATGATTTCATGGCTCACTTCTCTTTATAAAGAACGGAAAAATAGATAATTTAGAAGGAAACTGGTGCGTGAGGCCGGAGCTTGCGATGGGGCGAAAAATAGTGGCGGTACGCTGACTTATTGACTTGTTATTTGACCTGCTAAATGGTAAAATCAAAATACATTGGGGTAGGCTGTGAAGAATTTGTTCTTTTTGCACATTACTCCAGGAGTACAGCTTCGGAAAGGAGCGTGTAAAGTGTGCTTGGATTGAAAAAGCTGCCAGTTGGGTTTGAAAGTTTTCAAGAAATTCGAAAGTTGGGCTGCTATTATGTGGACAAAACGAAACTGATAGAGCGGCTTCTTGAGAATTGGAGTAAAGTGAACCTGTTTACAAGACCTCGCCGATTCGGAAAAACCTTAAACATGAGTATGCTTAAGAGCTTTTTTGAAATTGGAACAGATGCAACATTGTTTGATGGTCTTTATATCTCACAGAATAAAGAACTTTGCAGGGAATATATGGGAAAGTAACCGGTTGTGTGCTTGTCCCTAAAAAGCGTGGACGGGCTCACATTTGAGGAGGCACAGTACTCATTGTGTGAGCTGATTGCCAGTGAAGCTAGGCGTTTCAAGTATTTGCTGAATAGTGACAGATTGGATGACGACGAAAAGAAACTGTATCGTGATTTGATTTCGCTTCAAGAGGGACGAGAAACTGTACTTGCAGTAAAGCTTAAATTTTCGCTAAAGAAAATATCAGAGCTATTATATAAACATTATAATCAGAAAGTAATTGTTCTGATTGACGAGTATGATGTGCCGCTCGACAAAGCATTTCAGCACGGCTATTATAGAGAGATGGTATCACTAATCCGAGGCGTGTTTGGTGAGGCATTAAAGACAAATGATTATCTGCAGTTTGCTGTGTTGACAGGATGCCTTCGGGTTTCCAAGGAGAGCATCTTTACGGGTTTGAATAATTTCAAGGTTTATGCTGCTGATGATGTTCAGTATGAGGAAGAATTCGGTTTCACAAAAGAAGAAGTAGCGAACCTCTTGGCTGACTACAATATGCAAGAACATTCTTCAGAAGTTAAAGAGTGGTATGACGGTTATCATTTTGGGAATGTGGACATTTACTGCCCATGGGATGTAATAAACTATGTTTTAGATCGGCTGACGGACCCGGACGCACACCCAAAATCCTACTGGATTAACAGTAGCGGAAATGACTTGGTTAAACGCTTTGTTGACAAGGCAGATACAACCACCAAAGATGAAATCGAGCAGTTGATCGCTGGGAATGCGGTTGAAAAGAAAATTCGGCTGGATTTGACTTATGATGAAATTGATAACAACATTGATAATGTATGGAGCGTTCTTTTTACAACTGGTTATCTTACACGGCTTGGAAAGAACGAAAACGGTATGTACAGTCTAGTCATCCCTAATAAAGAAGTTCGAGAGGTTTTCGTTTCTCAAATCAATGAATGGTTCAATGGAGTTGTGAAAAACGATAGCTCTTCCATAAAGAAAATCGTTTCTGGATTTCTTGAATAACTGCGCGTCGCATTCTCGTTACTTCCAGTGATGAGTTAGACGCGCAAATTTTTTTACAAAAAACAGAACAAACGTTTACACAAACAGATACATATGATATAATGTTTATATGGAAAAGATATATTTGATATAGATAAAAACAAACTTTCATATGGTAGGGGATATAGCTGTTCTTTGCAGTATCATCTTGTCTGGTGTACAAAATACAGAAAAAAGGTTTTAAAAAATGGAATCGATACAGAATGTAAAGAATTGTTACAGGGTCTTGCAGAAGAATATAAATTTCAGATCCTGGCAATGGAGGCGATACCGGACCATATCCATCTGCTTGTTTACATCGAAGGACAAAAGGAAAAAGAAAAAAGCCTGACAGAAGAAATGATTTGTTGGAGGAAAAGAGATGCAGACAGTATCCAGCTATGGCGTAGAAGTACGAAAACAGAATATCCCGATT
>NZ_QTVN01000006.1:0-178940 GCF_003460605.1 Ruminococcus sp. AF31-8BH | reverse complement strand
GCAGAAGAATATAAATTTCAGATCCTGGCAATGGAGGCGATACCGGACCATATCCATCTGCTTGTTTACATCGAAGGACAAAAGGAAAAAGAAAAAAGCCTGACAGAAGAAATGATTTGTTGGAGGAAAAGAGATGCAGACAGTATCCAGCTATGGCGTAGAAGTACGAAAACAGAATATCCCGATTCGCCAGACACTGGGACTCTATCGGTCTGCGGTCAGCTATCTGACAGAAATATATGAACAGGTGTGGGAAGAACTGGAAGAGATCCCGGATGCTAAAAGGCGTTTTAATGCCGCAGAGCATCTGGTGCATACCACGAAAAAGAATCCCGCATGTTTTGATTTTGACCTCCGCTTCCCGAAGATGCCATCCTACCTTAGAAGAGCTGCAGTCCAGCATGCATTGGGAAGTGTATCTTCTTACAAAACACGGATGGATCTGTGGACAAAGTCAGGGGAAAAAACAGGGATGCCCAAACTGGTGTATGAGAATCATGCCATGCCTGTTTTTTACCGTGGTGTCATGTACAGAGAGGGAGCAGAAGGAAAAGAGGAAGCATATCTGAAATTGTATGATGGCCATGACTGGAAATGGTTTTGTGTGCGTTTAAACCATACAGATATGGAATATCTTCGTAAGAACTGGTCGGGGAAAAAGGCATCTGCCCCGATACTGGAGAAAAGACACCATAAATATTTCCTGCGTTTTTCCTATACGGAAGAAATAACACTTACAAAAACACCGGTAAAAGAGCAGGTCATCTGCAGTGTGGATCTGGGGATCAATACCGATGCAGTCTGTACCATTATGCGGGCAGACGGAACTGTCCTGGGAAGAAGATTTATCGATCATCCCAGTGAAAAAGACCGGATGTATCGCACTCTGGGACAGATCCGGAGGTTCCAGAGGGAACACGGCTCTGTGCAGTCACGGGGAAGATGGGCATATACGAAACGCCTGAATATAGAGCTGGGAAAGAAGATCGCAGGTGCAATCATAAGATATGCAGAGGAAAACCATGCAGATGTGATCGTATTCGAATATCTGGAAATGCAGGGGAAGATATCCGGAGAGAAAAAACAGAAACTGCATCTGTGGAGAAAACGGGATATCCAGAAACGCTGTGAACATCAGGCACATAGAAAAGGGATGCGGGTATCCAGAGTCTGCGCATGGAATACAAGCAGGCTTGCATACGATGGCTCCGGAAGAGTATCCCGTGACCCGGAAAACCACAGCCTCTGTATATTCCAGACAGGAAAAAGATATAACTGTGATCTGTCAGCATCGTATAATATCGGTGCAAGATATTTTATCAGAGAACTTTTAAAACCCCTTCCGGCAACGGAAAGGTCTTTACTGGAGGCAAAAGTCCCTTCAGTAAAGCGTAGGATCTCATGTGTATATGCGGACTTAGGAGAATTATTTTTAGAAATGGAACTTTTAAGAGCAGCATAAACACAGGCAGATATACAGCGGACTACCTGTGATGTTGGAACCTGCCATATCTGGCATGGAAAAGCGCATGACTGCGCATATCCTAAGTTACAGGCGTATCCGCCGATATTTAGCCTTGTCGCTTAAAGCGACTGAGGAGCACGTGACTTTAGTCGTGTGAGATCCACGGAAAGACCGATGATATTCAGCGGGAACTGACAATGTTTCTTGGCGAGACGATCAGCGTTTTGGATACGAAAGCCAGAAACGAAGATAAGGAAAACTTCTACCATGGCATTTTAATCGGTATTCTGAAAAACTATTCCGGATGGGCAGTTAAATCAAACAAAGAGTCCGGTGATGGATTTGCGGATATTCTGCTTAAGCCCAAGAATCCTGATGTGGGAATCGTGATAGAATTAAAATATGCATATTCCATGAATGATCTTGATAAGGCCTGTGAAAGAGCAATGGAACAAATCAAGGATCGCAGATACGATACAGAACTGCGTGAGGACGGACGAAATAATATTCTTGCGTATGGAATTGCGTTCTGCAAAAAGCGTTGTAAAGTCATAGCTGAAAAACTATAAGCAAACACCCTCGCCCGCCAGCGCACTATGTAACTCTTACATGGTACGCTGGCGGGCTTTTTTCTGTTATATGATTGCGATGTGTTCAAGCCATAGGTATAATAGAAGAAAAGATACAAAAAAGAAGAAAATACGGAGGACAGAAAATGAAGACAGCCCTTGTAACAGGAGGCAGCTCCGGCATCGGACGCTGTACGGCGGCTGCATTAAGGAATGCCGGGTTTGCAGTCTATGAGTTCAGCCGCCGAGATGCGCCGCAGGACGGAATAAAACACATCAGCGTGGATGTGACAGATGAAGATGCTGTCCAGAAAGCGGTCGAGAAAATTATATCAGAAGCAGGTGGAATTGATGTCGTGGTCAACTGCGCAGGATTCGGAATCTCCGGTGCAGTGGAGTTTACGCCACTTGACCAGGCAAAGGCACAGTTTGATGTGAACTTCTTCGGAACAGTCAATGTGAACAAGGCGGTCTTGCCGTTCATGCGGGAAGCCAGAAAAGGGCATATTATCAATATTAGCTCTGTAGCGGCAGCTGCACACATTCCGTTCCAGGCATTCTACTCCGCCAGTAAGTCGGCGATTTCTTCCTATTCATGCGCCTTGGATAACGAAGTGAAGCCTTACGGCATTCAGGTGACGACGGTTGAACTGGGAGATATCCACACTGGTTTCACGCAGGCACGGCAGAAGGTGATCGTTGGCGATAAAGAGTACTGCGGTCGTATTTCCCGAAGCGTCAGCCAGATGGAAAAGGATGAGCAGAACGGTGCCAGCCCAGAAGTAATTGGTGCATACATTGCAAAAATCGCAGAGAAGAAGTGCAAGCCGATATGTGTGGCGGGAGCGCAGTACAAGTTCCTCAGTCTGCTGTGCAAACTGCTGCCCTGCGGTCTTCGTGGAAAAATCGTTGGAGCGATATACGCAAAATAATAACCTTAACTTCCTGAAAAAGTAACACTCAAAAAATAGCAGATTGTAAAAAAATCTGAATTGAATTTTGCACATTCTGTGCTATAATAATATCCATCTAGAAGAGAGGCGAAGAATTATGATATTAGTTGATAAAGACATTAAAAATCGTCAGTCTGAGATATTCTGTGATGGATGCTATGATGAATCCTGTGTAAATGCAGTGTCATACGATTTACATATATTAGGGATTGTTGCGCAGGATGAACTAGCTGATTCTTATGTTTTGCATCCGAATGAAGTGATTTTTGTCAAAATGGAAGAGAAAATCCACATGCCTAAGGATTTAATGGGAAGAATTGGAGAGAAGAATTCCAGAATAAGGCAGGGATTATGGGTGTCCGGACCACACTATTTCCCAGGACATGAAACTTATATTTATCTGCGTGTTCAGAATATTACTTCTGATACGATCAAAGTGAAGAAAGGTGATAAAATCGCCCAGATATTTTTTGAGCAATTAAGTGATGTACCTGAACATACATATGATCAGCAGCAGAACGCATCTTTTAATGATGAAGACCAGTATAGAGGTATGGCGGAATATAAGGATGAATATGAGAAACGTATGGAGAAGATAAAGGATGCGAATAATGATTTGGATGAAAAGATAAATCATATATATGCGAATATATTGACTCTTATGGGAATATTCGTATCCGTTTTTTCTCTGATTACGGTTAATTTTAGTAATCTGGGGAAATCATTTGCAAATACAAAGTATGTAGCAGTTATGAATTTGTCGCTAGGTATTGTTATTTGCTTATTCCTGGGATTAATTATGTTTTTTATTAACCATAAGACTTGCAGTAAAAAAATGATAGTTTTTTATGGAGTTATTATGGTAGTATTGATTGCTGTTTTATTGGGCGTATTATTGCTTTAGTACAAGGTAAAATCTGAATATTGAAAACGGTATAAAAACCGCCTATACTCAGTTCCAAACTAGCTGAGTATAGGCGGTTTTGCATATCTATGCAGCTTCATAATTGTCATATTATTCCAGTAATACGACAGGTTCTCAAGACATACTTTCACATCTTTTTCCCATCGTTGCCTTACATTCTAGAGCGTGTCTGAAAAATAAAAATTGCACAAAACGCATGTTTTATTTCCCTTTTTCATGATAAAATAAAGAAAAAGGGGGGTTCACTATGTTAAGACGATATGAGTTAACTGATGAAGAATGGCTTCGCATTGAGCCTTTATTGCCTCCTGAAAATACTGGAAAACAAGGGCGTCCAAGGAAAGACAATCGTATTATTATGAATGGAATTGTATGGCTTGCCCGTAGTGGGGCACCTTGGCGCGATCTTCCTGAACGTTATGGTTCATGGAACAATGGTATTTAGATAAATAAAGCATATTCCGGAGATTACTTGGCATTTAAAAAGAAATGCCTTGAAAAATTTATGAAATATGAAAATGGTTAAATTCTTGTTCATTTTGACAACGACAAATAAGCAGATTTTCATCTGCTTGAAAAAGTGATATACTACCAGTTGATGATACTGTTTAGGAAACACGGTATATCAGATATTTGGGTTTTCTGAAATGACACAGAAATGCTGGATCGGTGTGTGGCTCGTACAAATGAAGCGTATTTGCGTATACAGGAATTGCAATTGAAGAAAGAGAAAAGAATTTCACTTGTAAAGTCTTTGATTGAAGAGAATAAAATTGATATAAGTAAAGATGACAAAACAGAGAATCAGATTAGGAATCTGTTATTATTGCAAAAAGCAAAGCAAAAATCTGAGCTTTATAAAATGGACGAAAAAGAAATAAACGTAACCAGAGTCTGGTGTGATTTGCTTATCTCATCTGTTTTTTCGGAGACGATTTCTTACGGATTGATGTTAAGGCTGGTCGAGAATGGGATAGTAACAGAATCTGAAATTTCTGAATTGCTGGAAGACAAATACAATATAAAGAAAGATTATGAATGGTATTCTGAAGATTTTATGGGATGTGAATTGGATGAATCTACAGATATTAGAATAGAGGATGTTTGGGAACTATGTGCAGAACGGGTGGAGAAAGTGGTTGGTGCCAAAATATAGTGATCGAAAGGTAGGAAGAGAAATAACTCAAAAACTTACCTTTTAACATTGCAAAGTTAAAATGAAATAAATCGAGTTAAAAAGAAAATGCTAAATGTGCTGTATCAATGTTATGGCTTGAACCATAATACATAATGTCGCCCCGGCAGGAAACCCTGCCGGGGCGTTCGTCATCTTCTGCATTAAATTTTATAAAATACCTTATACCACTCCGCAAACTTCCTCAATCCATCTCTTAAGCTGGTGCTTGGTTTGAAACCGAAGTCTCGCTCCAGAGCGGTGGTATCTGCGTAGGTGATGGGGACATCGCCGGGCTGCATGGGGACTAATTCTTTGTGGGACTCGAAGTCGTAGTCAGCGGGGAGGACTTCTGCGCGGATCAGTTCCTGCTGAAGGATGTCCACGAAGTCCAGAAGGTTTTCCGGGCTGTTGTTGCCGATGTTGTATACGGCGTATGGTGGGATGGGAAGGCCGTCCTCGCCGTTTTTCTTTTCTGGTGCGCCCTGCATAACTCTCTTGACGCCTTCTACGATATCGTCTACATAAGTGAAGTCGCGCTTGCAGTTTCCATAGTTGAAGATCTGGATGGTCTGGCCTTTCAGAAGCTTGTTGGTGAAGCCGAAGTATGCCATGTCCGGTCTTCCGGCAGGCCCGTAAACAGTAAAGAAACGAAGTCCTGTAGACGGAATGTTATAGAGCTTGGAGTAGGCGTGGGCCATCAGCTCGTTGGATTTTTTGGTTGCGGCATACAGAGATACCGGGTTGTCTACCTTATCATCTGTGGAATAAGGAACTTTTTTGTTGGTTCCGTATACGGAAGAGGAGGAGGCATATACCAGATGCTCCACACCGGTTTCGCCGTTGTCATAAGAATGACGGCAGGCTTCCAGGATATTGTAGAAACCGATCATGTTGGATTGGATATAGGCGTCCGGGTTTGTGATGGAATAGCGGACGCCAGCTTGAGCACCAAGGTTTACTACAACTGCAGGCTTGTGCTTTGCGAAAATCTGATCGATCATTGCTTTGTCAGCAAGGTCGCCTTTGTAAAACTGGTAAGTAGACTCCGGATGTTCTGCTGCGCATTTCTCAATTTCAGAAAGTCTCCACTCTTTGATGGAAACATCGTAATAGTGGTTCATGTTGTCCAGTCCCACAATGTTGATAGGGGACTGGGTTCTCAAAAGCTCCAGTACCAGGTTGCTGCCGATGAAGCCGGCGGATCCTGTTACAAAAACGGTCTTATTTTTTAAATCAATTTTCTGCATGGTTTCTCTCCTTTCTCAGTGTGCTTTGCAGAGTGAACCAGATTCAGTTGTCTGATCTGGATGTCATTTCCATTGCCAAGCGTGCGGAAAATGAATATGTGGGCGTCTCCTCCGGAAAACTGGATCAGTCCTGTGAGGTGTACTGCAGGAAAGATCACCTTCTTTATTTAGATACAGCAGATGACAGCTATGAGCGGATTTCCGCCAGCGGTGCTATGAAGCCCTACAAAATTGCCATTTTCTTTTCAGGTGTAGAGCGGACACTGGCTGGATCCGGATACAATTTGCGTGTGGATGAGTGTAAGTCTGCGGCTTATGATCTTATGGCTTTTTCGGGCATGGAGTATGGAAAGTATGCGGATGCTGTGCTGAGACAGGTGCCGGCAGAGGTATTTGAGCAGTATAAGGACCGTCTGCCGGAGAATTTCAGAAAGCGTGCGGAGCATTTTTATGGGGAATCCGCCCGTGTGGAGGCCGGGGTAAAAGCGTGGAGAGAAGGCGATATTGAGACCTTTGGCCAGCTGATATCCCAGAGCGGTCATTCTTCCATCCATCTATATGAGAGCGGTTCCGATGAGCTGCGCACAATGTATGAGATTATGAATCGGACGAAGGGAATCTATGGCGGCAGATTCAGCGGTGCTGGATTTAAAGGCTGCTGTATGGCGCTGATCGACCCGGATTATGAGGAAGAAGTCCTTCATCAGGTGACAAGAGAATACTTATCTGCGTTCCCCAAGATGGAGGGAAAATATTCCGCTTATATCTGTGAAAGTGCAGATGGAGTTGTCATGAAATAGATATGAAAATTTAGAGTATGGTTGAAAAAGATTTTTTGCAAGATGTGTGTCACAATTTGTGGGACATTGCAGAAATGATTTTTCAAATATGCCCATAGTAAATAGGAAGAAAGTGAGAAGAAAAATGATTTGTATTGTATTAGCAGCAGGATATGCCACAAGGCTGTATCCTCTTACTGAAAATTTTCCGAAGCCATTGCTATCGGTTGGAGAGAAGCCCCTTTTGAACTGGCTTCTGGAGGACATTGACCAGATTCCGGAGGTGACGGAGTTTGTGGTGATCAGCAATCACAAATTTATCAACCATTTTGAAAGCTGGGCAGCAGAGCAGAAATTTACCAGGCCGATCAGAGTGCTGGATGATGGCTCCACAGACAATGAGAACCGCCTTGGGGCTGTGAAGGATATTTTGTTTGCAGTAGAGACTTTGCAGATTCAGGATGATATTCTGGTGGTGGCAGGAGACAATCTGGTGAATTTTTCTTTTTCCGGTTTCCTGTCTTTCATGCGGGAAAAACAGGCGTCCTGTGTCATGTGCCATGAGGAAAACGACCTGAAGAAGCAGCAGAGGACTGCCATCATTGTGAAAGATGAAAATGACAAAATTCTTTCTTATGAAGAGAAGCCGCAGGTGCCAAAGGGAAATCTTGCAGTGCCGCCATTTTACTGCTATCTTGCAAAGGACGCGGCAAGACTTTCGGAAGCTCTTGATGCGGGCTGCAAGCCTGATGCGCCGGGAAGCTTTGCTGCCTGGCTTAGCAGGAACACCGATGTGTATGCGTGGAATATGCCGGGAAAACGCTATGATATTGGCGACAGAGCCAGCTATGAGGCTGTGAAAGAATTAAAAGTCAGATGATTTGACTGGAGCATGTTTTTTCAGACAGGCTCTAATACTTACCGGAGGAAAAAATGGAAAATCGCGAACGATACAAGAGAATTATTATGTTTTTGTCATCGGTAGTGATTGTTGCTATCGAGACAGCGTTGTTTGCTTATATTTGGTATAATTTTTATTTGTCCAAAGAGGTGATCGGCAGGCTTTTTGTCAGAGGAAATCAGGTGGTGATCGGTTTGTATGTGCTGATGCTGTATTTCTTCTATAAAATCTATGGCGGCTTTAAGGTTGGATATCTGAGAGTATTTGAGGTGATTTATTCCCAGATCCTGTCTGTAGTATGCGTGAATTTTATTACGTATTTGCAGCTGTGCCTGATCGGACGCTGGAGACTGGGGGAGCATCTCACTCCAATGCTGGCTATGACGGGGATTGACCTTATAATCGTGGTGATCTGGGTTGTTGGCATGCGGTTTGTGTACACCCGGCTGTATCCGCCCAGACAAATGCTGATGGTTTACGGCGAGCATAATCCAGGTGACCTGCGAAGCAAACTGGAAACCAGAGAGGACAAATATGCAATTAAGGAAATGGTTCCCATTTCCCTGGGACTTGATGCGATTAAGGAGAAGATTTGCGGATATAAGGCTGTAGTAATAGGGGATATCCCGTCCCATGAGCGAAATGTGCTTTTGAAATATTGCTTTGAGAAGGATATCCGGTGTTATTCTATTCCCAAGCTTTCCGATATTATGCTTAGAAATGCAGATGATATCCACTTATTTGACACAACACTTCTTCTTTCCCGTAATTTGAGACTGACGGCAGAGCAGCTGTTTTGCAAGCGTCTTGTGGATATTGTATTTTCTTTGCTGATGCTGGTGATCGCATCTCCATTTATGCTGGTGATCGCGCTTGCGATTAAGCTTTATGATGGTGGCCCTGTGCTTTATAAGCAGCCTCGTCTTACCAGGGATAAACAGATTTTTATGATTCTGAAATTCCGCAGCATGAAGATGGATTCTGAGGTCAAAGGGGCACAGCTGGCGAAAAAAGAGGATGACAGAATTACCCCTGTGGGCAAAATCATTCGGCGCATTCATTTTGATGAACTGCCGCAGATCTTTAATATTCTCAAAGGGGATATGTCTCTGGTTGGCCCAAGACCGGAGCGGCCGGAGATCGCGGCTGTTTACTGTGAGAAAATTCCGGAGTTTGACTATCGTCTGAAGGTAAAAGCCGGACTTACCGGCTATGCCCAGGTTTATGGCAAATATAATACAACGCCATATGATAAATTGAAACTGGATCTTACTTATATCGAAACCTATTCTCTGAAACTGGATGTGAAGCTTCTTATGCTGACCTTTAAAATCCTTTTCCAGAAGGAAAATACAGAAGGGGTTGAAGCATGGCAGAAGACTGCGGGACAGGAGAAAGAAGAGGAAGACAGGAAGTAAGGAAAAAAATATTTCCTAATTTCTCCATTTT
Source organism: Ruminococcus sp. AF31-8BH (assembly GCF_003460605.1). Taxonomy (GTDB): domain Bacteria; phylum Bacillota; class Clostridia; order Lachnospirales; family Lachnospiraceae; genus Blautia_A; species Blautia_A acetigignens. The sequence continues at coordinate 169,475 of NZ_QTVN01000006.1, read as the reverse complement.
GTGTTATACTTACCCCGATTATAAGTTTTTAGAGGAGATTTTACTGGAGGGAAAAAATTTATGTGTGGAATTGTAGGTTATGTAGGAGATGAGCAGGCGGCACCGATTTTGCTGATGGGACTTTCCAAGCTGGAGTACAGAGGCTATGACTCAGCAGGTATTGCGGTGCGCAATGAAGTGACAGACAAGATCGCCATTGTGAAGGCCAAAGGACGCCTGAAAACTCTGGTGGAAAAGACGGACGGCGGTTCCGCTGTGCCGGGTACCTGCGGTATTGGACATACCCGCTGGGCAACTCACGGGGAGCCTTCTGAGACCAATGCCCATCCTCACTGCACAGATGACAGATCTGTGGTTCTTGTTCATAATGGAATTATTGAGAACTATCAGGAACTGAAGGCGAAGCTCCTTCGTTCCGGCTATACATTTTATTCACAGACCGATACAGAAGTGGCTGTGAAGCTGGTAGATTATTACTATAAGAAAACAGGAACGCCTCTGGAGGCAATTTCCAGAGCCATGCTGCGTATCCGCGGTTCCTATGCTTTTGGCGTGATGTTTAAGGATTATCCGGGCAAACTGTTTGCTGCCCGTAAGGATAGTCCGCTGATCATTGGCCAGAAGGATTCCGGATGCCTGATCGCATCGGATGTTCCGGCTATTCTGGATCAGACAAGAAGAGTTTATTATATTGGCAATCTTGAGATTGCAGAGCTTTCCCGTGATGAGATCCATTTCTATAATATCGACCGCGAGGAGATCCAGAAGGATGTTGTGGAGATCCAGTGGGATGCGGCAGCAGCAGAAAAAGGCGGATATGAGCACTTTATGCTCAAAGAGATCCATGAGCAGCCGAAGGCAGTTCAGGATACTATTGGTGCTTATGTGAAAGACGGACATGTGGATCTGTCTGAGACAGGCCTTACCGATGAGAAGCTGGCTTCTCTTAAGAGAATTTACATTGTTGCCTGCGGTTCCGCTTATCACGTTGGAATGGTTGGCAAATATGTGATCGAGTCCATGGCAGGAATTCCGGTTGAGGTGGATGTGGCTTCTGAGTTCCGTTACCGCAATCCAATCCTGGCAGAGGATTCCATGGTTGTGATCATTTCCCAGTCCGGTGAGACTGCAGACAGTCTGGCTGCTCTTCGCCTTGCCAAGGAGAGAAATGTGCCGGTACTTAGCGTTGTCAATGTGGTTGGCTCCAGCATTGCAAGAGAGAGCGATTATACGCTGTATACTTATGCAGGACCGGAGATTTCCGTTGCGACTACCAAGGCATATAGCACACAGCTGATCGCTATGTATCTGCTGTCTATCCAGAGTGCTTTTGTCCAGGGAAAACTGGAGGAGAGCTGTGTGTCTGAGCTTCTTGCTGAGATGGAGACACTGCCGGATAAGATCAGCAAGGTGCTGGATGACAAAGAGCGTATTCAGTGGTTTGCAAGTAAATATGCAAATGCTCATGATATTTTCTTTATTGGAAGAGGCATCGACTATGCCATCAGCATGGAGGGAAGCCTGAAAATGAAGGAGATCAGCTACATTCATTCTGAGGCGTATGCAGCTGGCGAGCTGAAGCATGGAACCATCAGCCTTGTGGAGGATGGTACTCTGGTAATCGGCGTGATGACCCAGAAGGATCTGTTTGAGAAAACTCTGAGCAACATGGTTGAGGTTAAGAGCCGTGGAGCTTATCTGATGGGACTGACCAGCTACGGCAACTACAGCATTGAGGATACTGCTGATTTCTCAGTCTATGTTCCGAAAACAGAGAAATACTTTACAACCAGCCTTGCGATTGTGCCGCTGCAGCTGATGGGATACTATGTCAGCGTTGCCAAAGGTCTGGATGTGGATAAGCCGAGAAACCTGGCGAAGTCGGTGACGGTAGAATAATATGATGTTAGGGGGCCAAGTTCAAACGCCTTATCATGCAAGCATGAACGGCTTTTTAATCTTTTGCCCCTGATATCATAATATAATATTTGAGCGAAATTTGGTTTCATGGTATCATTATTTGAGATAGTTGATACCATGGGACCATTTTTATTATGGAAGTTGAGCAGTATGAAAAGACATATTATAATCGGCACGGCGGGGCATATTGATCATGGGAAAACTTGGCTGGTGAAGGCCTTGACAGGGACAGATACGGATCGGCTTGCGGAGGAGAAAAAGCGGGGGATTACCATTGAGAATGGATTTGCCTTTTTGAAGCTTCCGAATGGGGAAGAGGCCGGGATCATTGATGTGCCGGGACATGAGAAATTTATAAAAAATATGCTGGCAGGAGCTGGCGGAATCCACATTGCCATGATGGTGATTGCGGCGGATGAAGGGGTGATGCCTCAGACACGGGAACATCTGGATATTCTTTCATTGCTGGGAATTCGAAGAGGCGTAGTGGTGATTACCAAGGGAGATCTGGAATGGAAGCCGGGACTGAGAGAAGAAATTCAGATGTTCGTGGCGGGAACTTTTCTGGAGAAAGCGGCAGTGGTAGTGACCAGTGCAGTGGACGGAAGAGGGATTGAGGACCTTCAGCGAATTCTGTGGCAGATGTGTCTGGAAGAGACGCAAGGAGGAGATTATGCGCAGAGAAATGCTTCTGTGAACAGTTTTCGGCTTCCAATTGACCGTGTGTTCTCCTTAAAGGGTTTTGGCACGATTGGGACGGGGACGTTATTGGATGGGGCACTGGATATGGATTCAAGCGCCATGTTGTATCCAAAGGCCCAGCTGGTGAAAGTTCGAGGAATCCAGGTTCATGGGCAGAATGTAAGCCGTGCTTTTCCGGGACAGCGTGTGGCGGTGAATTTGGCAGGAATTGGGAAAGAGGAGATTTCCAGAGGAGAAATCCTGGCGGCCGCAGATAGCATGGAGAGTACGATGATGGCGGATGTCAAACTGAGATTGTTGAAAAGCGGACATCGGTCTTTAAAAAGCGGCGCGAGGGTACATTTGTACCACGGAGCGGCAGAATTGATCTGCAAGGTGATTTTGCTTGACAGAGAAGTGATGAAACCAGGGGAAGAAGCTGTGGTGCAGCTTCGCATGGAACAGCAGACTGCGATGAAAGCTGGTGATCATTTTGTGATTCGGTTTTATTCGCCGGTGGAAACTATCGGCGGAGGCGTGGTGGAAAATCCAAATGCGTTGAAACGGAAGAGAAGGCGAAAGCTGGGAGCAGAACGTCGTTTTCAAACAAGTTCTGACACCGATTTGAGTAAAGAGATGTCCGGGAATGGAGCAAAGCTTGTTCCGGCACAAATCAATAAAACAAACAGTATAGAAACTGCAGGGAAAAATTACGATCTAAATGATAACAATATTAACAAAAACAAAGAGAATGAATTGGAAAGTACGCCCATATTTATCAAAATTCAGAATCTATATTTAAATTCGGGTTTTATCCCGCCTTTGACAGATGAGGTGAAGTCCGATTTTTCCAGGGAGAAAGAATTTTCAGCAGTTTTTTTCAAAATGGTGCGAAGCGGTGTGCTGGTGCGATATGATGAGAAACATTATATGCATCGGGATATTCGAAAGAAAGCATTGGATATGGCGGTTACATTATATAAGGAAAAGGGCGTGATCAAAACCGGAGAATTTCGTGATCAGCTGGGGATATCCAGAAAATGTGCAATCACGCTGCTGGAAGGCTTTGACAGGGACAGAATTACCAGGATGACAAATGGGGAACGAATATTAATTACTCGTATATAATTTTCAGCTGTTGTCGTTAGTTTGGAATATATTTAATTTTATATTGTGAAAAGACAGCGCAGTTATAATAACAAAAATGTGTTGTGCGACATACAGAAGATCTTTGTGAATGCTTTTTTGCATTTTTATTTGGCGGGAACATATGGGAATCGAACCCATCCGGGACGGGATTAGCGCCCCACACTGGTTTTGAAGACCAGGAGGCACACCGGCACCTATCTGCTCCCGAAGTGAGTATAACCAAGTTAGCCCGCTCAGTCAAGTCACGAAGTGAAGAGTAATCCAAAGTTTGGCATTGACTTACCGGGGGCAGTACAGTAGAATAGTATTATTCGGGATAGTGTAAGATTCTGTGATTTTGCGTGTCCCGATTATAATGGATATTTTCACATTAACGAAGTACAGTGCTGAAGAGATGTTGCTGCCTGGAAAAGATGCAGTAACTGAAATCCAAGAGGAGAAGAATATGGCAGAGACAGTTAGAGTAGTAGTAGATGCCATGGGCGGGGATAACGCCCCGGCAGAGCCTGTGAAGGCAGCTGTAGAAGCTGTTACAGAGAGAGATGATATTGTAGTGATCCTCACTGGTAAGCAGGAAGTAATTGAGAGTGAGCTGAGTAAATTTCAGAATTACCCCAAAGAAAGAATTCAGGTGGTAAATGCCACAGAGGTGATCGAGACTGCAGAACCTCCGGTGGTTGCAATCCGTAAGAAGAAGGATTCTTCCATTGTGGTAGGCCTGAACCTTGTGAAGAAGCAGGAAGCAGATGCTTTTGTTTCCTCCGGAAGCTCAGGAGCGATTCTGGTAGGCGGCCAGGTGATCGTAGGCAGAAGCAAGGGCGTGCAGCGTCCGCCTTTGGCACCGCTGATTCCCACAGAGAAAGGCGTTTCTCTTCTGATCGACTGCGGCGCCAATGTAGATGCAAGACCAGACCATCTGGTGCAGTTTGCCAAGATGGGATCTATCTACATGGAAGACGTTGTGGGAATCAAGAATCCCCGGGTAGCCATTGTAAATAACGGCGCAGAGGAAGAGAAAGGCAACGCCCTTGTAAAGGAGACATTCCCTCTTCTGAAAGAGTGTCCGGGAATCAATTTCATCGGAAGCATTGAGGCAAGGGATATTCCAGCTGGTTATGCAGATGTAATTGTCTGCGAGGCCTTTGTGGGAAATGTGATCCTGAAGTTGTATGAGGGACTTGGAAGTACTTTCATGAAGATGATCAAGAGCGGTCTTATGAAGGATACCCGCAGCAAAGTAGGTGCACTTCTGGTGAAGCCGGCCATCAAGGAGACCATGAAGGCATTTGACGCAAGCGAGTACGGCGGAGCTCCGCTTCTGGGACTAAAGGGACTGGTTGTGAAGACACACGGCAGTGCCAAGGCTGTAGAAATCCGCCACGCCATTTTCCAGTGCGTACAGTTCAGACAGCAGAAGATCAACGAGAAGATCGCAGCGCACATGGTAGAAGAAACACAAAAAGCAGAGACACCAAAAGAAGAGGCATAAAAGCTTTATATGCTGCCAGTGCGCAGTGCATAAGGCAGAAAGTAAAGAGATACTGGCAGCCTGAATATGATACATGATTTTTTTCTGACATCAATTTCACAGCAAAGACCTGCTGTGAGATAGTAAGGAAGTGGCTGCTGGAAACTTTTTTGAGTTTTCCAGACAGCACTGCATCAGAACATATTCGGATTGCCAGAGGGAAGGAAGTTAATTATGGAAAAAAAGTTAAAAGCATTGGAAGCACGGATCGGTTATGAGTTTAAGAACAGGAATCTTCTGATTCTGGCGCTGACACACAGCTCCTATGCAAATGAGAAGAAGCTTGGCAAGGTAGGCTGCAACGAGCGTCTGGAGTTTCTTGGAGATGCAGTTCTTGAACTGATCAGCAGTGATTTCCTTTATAAGAAATACATTCAGATCCCGGAAGGAGAGCTGACCAAGAAGAGAGCCAGCCTGGTATGTGAGCCAAGTCTTGCTTACTGTGCAAGGGATTTTGGACTGCCCCAGTACCTGCTTCTTGGCAAAGGTGAGGATATGACTGGCGGAAGAAACCGTGACTCTATCGTTTCCGATGCAACAGAGGCTCTGCTTGGAGCTATTTATCTGGACGGTGGTTTTGCTAGCGCAAAGGAGTTCGTTCTGAAATTTATCCTGAACGATCTTGAGAACAAGCAGCTCTTTTATGATAGCAAGACCATCCTGCAGGAAATCGTACAGGAGAAGGGAACCCATCTTGTGGAGTACCGCCTTATGAAAGAGGAAGGACCGGATCACAACAAGAGCTTTACTGTGGATGTTCTGGTCAGCGGCCAGGTGATGGGGACAGGCGTTGGCCATACCAAGAAAGCTGCCGAGCAGGAAGCTGCTTATCAGGCAATCCGCAAAATGAAAGCATAAAAGCGGATTTCCTATAACAATAATGACAAGGATTCGAATACATGTATTTAAAAAACATTGAAGTGCAGGGGTTTAAGTCCTTTGCACAGAAAATCAATTTCGAATTTCATAACGGAATTACCGGAATCGTAGGACCTAACGGAAGCGGAAAAAGCAACGTAGGCGATGCGGTCCGCTGGGTTCTTGGCGAGCAGAGTGCCAAGCAGCTGCGAGGCGGGAACATGCAGGACGTTATTTTTTCCGGAACAGAGACCAGAAAGCCCTTAAGCTTTGCCTCTGTGGCCATCACCCTTGACAACAGCGATCACAAGCTTCCGGTTGATTTTAACGAAGTCACAGTTACCAGGCGGCTTTACCGTTCCGGGGAAAGCGAGTACCTGATCAACGGAAGTGCCTGTCGTCTGAAGGACATCAATGAGATGTTTTATGACACCGGTATTGGAAAAGAAGGCTATTCCATTATCGGTCAGGGGCAGATCGACAAGATCCTAAGCGGCAAGCCGGAGGAGCGCCGGGAGCTGTTTGATGAGGCTGCCGGAATCGTAAAGTTTAAGCGCCGCAAGAATACCACCATCAAGAAGCTGCAGGACGAGCAGGCCAACCTGGTGCGTGTAACCGATATTTTAAGCGAGCTGACCAGACAGTTAGGTCCATTGGAGCGCCAGTCTGAGACTGCCAGAATTTATCTTGCCAAACGAGATACCCTCCGGGAACTGGATGTAAACTGTTTCCTTGTGGAAAACGAGAAAACCAGCCAGGAACTGAAGGAACTGGACGGAAAGAACACCCGGGCGGCAGAAGAACTGGAAGAGAACCAGAAAGCCTACGACCAGACCAAGGTGGAGTACGACCGTCTGGAAGAGGAACTGGAGAAGCTTACCAGCCAGATGGACCAGCTTCGGGAGGATACCCAGAATAAGGCAATCCGCAGGCAGCAGCTGGATGGCGAGATTAAGGTTTTAAGAGAGCAGATCCTTGCAGGCGTGCAAAATGAAGAGCACTACAAGAATCGTCTGCAGACCATTGAAGCAGATTTAAAGGAGCGCCAGACTTCTTTAGAGAGCCAGGAGCAGGAGAAATCCCAGCTCCATGCAGCCCTTCTTCAGGCAAAGAAGCGCCAGGGAGATGAGGAGGAGCGCCTTTCCAATATTCAGGCGCAGATTGAAGAGTGCACCCAGGCAGTGGAGAACGGCAAGAATGAGATCATTGAACTTCTCAATTCCCGTGCCACCACAAAAGGAAAAGCCCAGCGTTTCGATACCATGATGGAGCAGATCGATATCCGAAGAGCCGGAATCAGCCAGAGACAGCTTCATTTGAAAACTGAAGAGGCAGAGCAGCACACCGAGATGGAGAAGGCCCGGGAGAAATTCCAGGGAATCACCTCTCTTATTGAAGAAATGAATGCAGAGTGCCAGCGCCTGGATGATGAAGTACATAAGCTGACCAGTGAATTAAAGCAGCAGAACAGCCAGATGGAGATCGGCCAGAGTGCCTATCACCGGGAAGCATCCAGACTGGAATCTTTGAAGAATATTACAGAGCGGTATGATGGATACGGAAACAGTATCCGCCGCGTCATGGAGCAGAAGGACCGTGCACCTGGAATCAAAGGTGTTGTGGCGGATCTGATTCAGGTAAATAAGGAATACGAGATTGCGATTGAGACAGCTCTTGGAGGAAGCATCCAGAACATTGTCACAGACAACGAGCAGACTGCCAAGCAGATGATCGAGTTTCTGAAAAAGAACCGTTTCGGACGCGCTACGTTCCTTCCTTTAAATAGTATTAATACCAAGAGCAGTTTTACCCAGAGAGAAGCGCTGAGAGAGCCGGGAGTGATTGGCCTTGCCAGTGAACTGGTGTCAACAGGGCCGGAATACACTGGTCTTGCAACCTATCTTCTAGGAAGAGTTCTGGTGGTGGATCATATTGACCACGCCATTGCCATTGCAAGAAAATACAGGCACAGCCTGCGCATGGTAACGGTAGAGGGAGAATCCTTCAATCCAGGCGGTTCCATGTCTGGTGGTTCTTTTAAGAACAACAGCAACCTTCTGGGACGCCGCCGTGAGATTGAGGAACTGGAATCCAGCGTCAAAGCATTGAAAAAAGACATGGATGACATGCAGAAATCCATCAATGACAACAGAAGCAAGCGCAATGTAATCCGTGATACCATCGCAGATCTGCAGGAAAAGCTGCGCCAGCAGTACGTTGCTCAGAACACTGCGAAAATGAATATGAACCAGGTGGAAGCCAAGACAAAGGAAATCCAGGCTGGCTATGGCGAGATCCAGAGAGAACAGATGGAGATCCGCCGCCAGATCGAGGAGGCCAAGGCAGACCACAATAAAATTGCAGAAGAATTGAAGGCTTCCGAGCAGGATGAAAAAGAGCTGGAAGCTTTTATCCAGACCAGGCAGAAAGAATTGGAAGAGTGGAAAACAGAGGAGCAGGAGGTTTCAAAGAAACTGGAATCCCTTCGTCTGGAAGCCAGCACCGCACAGCAGAAAGAAAGCTTTGCATCTGAGACTCTGGATCGTCTGAATCATGAGATGGAGGCTCTTCGTCAGGAGGAAGGGGATATTCATGAGACTCTTACCCTTGGCAGCGAGGAGAACCAGAAGAAGCGCCAGTCTGTGGAAGACCTGGAAGCTGTGATCAAAACTTTAGGGGAAGAGGAGACGAAGGCGAGAGCCCAGCTGGAGAGCTGGCAGGCTGTAAAGGATGAGAAGAACACCAGTCACAAAGCCTTTTTCGAAAAGCGTGATGAACTTTCCGGCAAGATTTCCCTTCTAGATAAGGAGTGCTACCGTCTGAAAAGCCAGATGGAGAAGCTGGAAGAGCACAGGGAAGCCCAGATTTCCTATATGTGGAACGAATATGAAATCACGCCAAACAATGCCCTTCAGTACAAAAAGGAAGAGCTTACAGACCTGAACGCCATGAAGCGGGACATTGCCCAGGTAAAGGACGAGATCCGGAAGCTTGGAAATGTAAATGTAAATGCCATTGAAGAATATAAGGAAATTTCCGAGCGTCACGCGTTCCTTTCCGGACAGTATGAGGATCTGAAAACAGCAGAAGCCCAGCTGGAAAACATTATCCAGGAGCTGGATGAGGGAATGCGCAGGCAGTTTACCGAGAAATTCCAGGATATCCAGAAGGAATTTGACAAGGCATTTAAGGAGCTGTTTGGCGGAGGAAAGGGTACTCTGGAGCTTGAGGAGGATGTGGACATTCTGGAAGCTGGAATCCGTATTATTTCCCAGCCTCCGGGCAAAAAGCTCCAGAATATGATGCAGCTTTCCGGTGGAGAGAAGGCGCTGACTGCCATTGCCCTTCTTTTTGCCATCCAGAACCTGAAGCCATCTCCCTTCTGTCTTCTGGACGAGATCGAGGCAGCTCTTGATGATTCCAACGTAGGTCGTTTTGCGGGTTATCTTCAGAAGTTGACGAAGAACACCCAATTTATTATAATAACACATAGGCGTGGTACTATGAATGCCGCAGACCGGCTTTATGGTATTACCATGCAGGAGAAAGGCGTATCTGCACTGGTTTCCGTAGATTTAGTAGAGAACCAGCTTACGCAGTAAAAGGAGGAGAGCAAATGGCAGAGGAAAAGAAAGGCTTTTTTAAAAGACTTGTCAGCGGCTTGACAAAAACAAGGGACAACATTGTGGCAGGATTTGATTCTCTTTTCACAGGCTATTCTACCATAGACGATGATTTTTATGAGGAACTGGAAGAGATCCTGATCATGGGAGACATTGGAATCAATGCCACCACAGCGATTCTGGAGCGGTTGAAGGAACAGGTGAAAATCCGCAATATCAAGGATCCAAGAGAGTGCAAGGAGCTTCTCATTGATACCATCAAGGACCAAATGACGGTGGACAGCACCGAGTATGAATTTGAGAACCGCAAATCCGTGATCCTTGTGATTGGAGTAAACGGCGTTGGTAAAACAACTTCCGTTGGAAAACTTGCAGGCATGCTGAAGGATCAGGGCAAGAAAGTCATTCTTGGCGCAGCGGATACCTTCCGTGCGGCAGCAGGGGAGCAGCTGACTCAGTGGGCAAACCGTGCAGGCGTGGAAATCATCGGCGGCCAGGACGGCGCAGATCCGGCATCTGTTGTTTATGATGCAGTGGCAGCAGCCAAGGCACGAAATGCGGATATTCTGATCTGTGATACTGCAGGAAGACTTCATAATAAGAAGAACCTGATGGAAGAGCTTCGCAAGATTTACCGTATTCTGGAAAAAGAGTACCCGGAGGCTTATCTGGAAACTCTGGTTGTTCTGGATGGAACTACCGGACAGAATGCGCTTGTGCAGGCAAGACAGTTTGCGGAAGTGGCAAATGTAACCGGAATCATTCTTACCAAGCTGGACGGTACAGCCAAGGGCGGTATTGCAGTTGCAATCCAGTCTGAGCTGGATATTCCGGTGAAGTATATCGGAGTGGGCGAGAGCATTGACGATCTGCAGAAGTTTGATGCGAATTCTTTTGTGGACGCGCTGTTTGATATCCACCCGGAGGAAAATTAAGAAATCATTGAGAGGAAAATAAAAAATGCTTACATTAGAGAGTTTTGAAGAAGCGGCAGAAATTGTTAAGCAGGTAACCCAGGAGACCAAGCTGGTGAAAAGCAGCTATTTCTCTGAACTGACCGGAAACAAGGTATTTTTTAAACCGGAGAACATGCAGAGAACAGGCGCATACAAGGTGCGCGGAGCTTATTACAAGATCAGTACTCTTTCCGATGAGGAGAGAAGCAAAGGGCTGATTACAGCTTCCGCAGGAAACCATGCACAGGGTGTTGCCTATGCCGCACATAAATATGGTGTGAAAGCAGTGATCGTAATGCCGACCACCACACCGCTTATTAAAGTAGAGCGCACCAAAGGATACGGCGCAGAGGTAATCCTTCACGGTGATGTTTACGATGAAGCCTGTGCTTATGCACTGGACCTGGCAGAGGAAAAAGGCTATACCTTCATCCATCCTTTTGATGATCCGGCTGTTGCAACCGGTCAGGGAACCATCGCAATGGAGATCATTCAGGAGCTTCCTCTTGTAGACTATATCCTGGTACCAATCGGTGGAGGCGGACTTGCAACAGGTGTTTCCACACTTGCCAAGCTGCTCAATCCTCACATTAAAGTTATCGGTGTTGAGCCAGCCGGAGCAGCCTGCATGAAAGCTTCCCTGGAAAAGGGCGAGGTTGTAACCCTTCCTCACGTAAATACCATTGCAGACGGTACTGCAGTTCAGACTCCGGGATCCCATATTTTCCCATATATCCAGGAGAACCTGGATGGAATCATTACCATCGAGGATGATGAGCTGATCGTTGCTTTCCTTGATATGGTTGAGAATCACAAGATGATCGTGGAGAACTCCGGTCTTCTGACAGTTGCAGCTCTTCGTCATCTTGATTTCAAGAACAAGAAAGTCGTTTCCATCTTAAGCGGCGGAAATATGGATGTGATCACCATGTCTTCCGTTGTACAGCATGGTCTGATCCAGCGTGACAGAATCTTTACCGTATCTGTTCTGATCCCGGATAAGCCAGGTGAGCTGGTACGTGTGGCTTCCATTATCGCAGAGAATCAGGGAAATGTTATCAAGCTGGATCACAACCAGTTTGTAAGCACCAACCGTAATGCGGCTGTGGAGCTGAAGATCACTCTGGAGGCATTTGGTACAGACCATAAGAATCAGATCGTGAAGGCACTTGAGACTGCAGGCTGCAGACCGAAGGTGATCCGCGCAAGCTTATAAAAATAAGGAGTATACCCACTATGAAAAAAGTAATTTTGACAGGTGACCGTCCAACAGGACGTCTTCATGTCGGACATTATGTAGGCTCATTATCTGAGCGTGTAAAACTGCAGAATTCCGGCAATTATGATGAGATTTATATTATGATCGCAGATGCCCAGGCTCTTACAGACAATGCAGAGCATCCGGAGAAAGTACGCCAGAACATTATCCAGGTTGCACTGGATTACCTGGCTTGCGGCATTGACCCGGACAAATCCACTATTTTTATCCAGTCCATGGTTCCGGAACTTACAGAGCTTACCTTCTATTATATGAATCTGGTTACAGTAGCCCGTGTTCAGCGTAACCCAACTGTAAAATCTGAGATCCAGCAGCGTAATTTTGAAGCCAGCATTCCGGTAGGATTTTTCTGCTATCCGATCAGCCAGGCAGCAGATATTACCGCTTTCCGCGCAACGGCAGTTCCGGTTGGGGAGGATCAGCTTCCAATGCTGGAGCAGTGCAAGGAAATCGTGCACAAATTCAACACCGTATACGGTGAGACTCTTACAGAGCCTGAGATCGTGCTTCCTTCCAACAAGGCATGCCTGCGTCTGCCAGGTATTGACGGCAAAGCCAAAATGAGCAAATCCCTTGGAAACTGCATCTACCTTTCTGACGAGGCAGATGAGGTGAAGAAAAAAGTTATGTCCATGTTCACAGACCCGAACCATCTTCGTGTTCAGGATCCTGGAAATGTAGACGGCAACCCGGTATTCATTTATCTGGATGCGTTCTGCAAGCCAGAGTATTTCCCGGAATTCCTTCCAGATTATCAGAACCTGGATGAGCTGAAGGATCATTACAAGAGAGGCGGACTTGGAGATGTGAAGGTTAAGAAGTTCCTGAACAATGTTCTCCAGGCAGAGCTTGGACCGATCCGCGAGCGCCGTAAAATGTGGGAGCAGCGAATCCCGGATATTTACGACATCTTAAGAGAGGGCAGCAAGGTAGCAGAGGCGAAAGCCGCTGAGACTCTGAAGGATGTAAAGGCGTCCATGAGAATCAATTACTTTGATGACGACAATCTGATTCACTGATCATTCGATTACTATTTGGCTGGGAATTGTGCCGGGATGCTATTCCTGAAGAAATCTGGAATGCATTTTGGTTCACAACTGTAAGGTATGAAACAGTTACAATTCCCGGCTTTTTACATGCTGCAGAAAAATTATTTTTGCATGGAAAGTAAAATAATTCAACTTGTAAAGAAAAAACACTTGACACACACCGCGAAATAAGGTATGATACCCAAGGTGATAACGAATGGAAAAGTTTGTAGAACGTACTTTGCTCTATGATTTTTACGGAGAGCTTCTTACGAAGAGACAGCAGCAGATCTACGAGAGTGTAGTTCTGGAGGATTATTCCTTAAGTGAGGTTGCAGAAGAACTGAATATCAGCCGTCAGGGCGTACATGATATGGTCAGACGCTGCGACAGGGCGCTGGAGGGATATGAAGAGAAGCTGCATCTGGTTGAGAAGTTTGTGAATATCCGGGGACAGGTACAGAAGATCCATGAGCTTGCATCCGGGTATCACGCGGATGATATCGTGGCAATATCCAATGTGATTTTAGAGGAGTTATAATTCATGGCATTTGAAAGCTTGACAGATAAACTTCAGAATGTATTCAAGAAGCTTAGAAGCAAAGGCCGTCTGACAGAAGAGGATGTTAAGATTGCTCTTAAGGAAGTTAAGATGGCACTCCTTGAAGCGGACGTTAACTTCAGAGTGGTGAAGCAGTTCACCAAATCTGTACAGGAACGTGCGGTTGGACAGGACGTTATGAACGGACTGAATCCAGGCCAGATGGTCATCAAGATTGTAAATGAAGAGCTGGTTAATCTTATGGGAAGCGAGACTACAGAACTTCCGATCAAGCCTGGCAATGACCTTACCGTGCTTATGATGGCAGGTCTCCAGGGTGCTGGTAAGACCACCACCGCAGCCAAGCTTGCAGGTAAGATCAAGTCCAAGGGTAAGAGACCTCTTCTGGTAGCCTGTGATGTATACAGACCCGCAGCGATCACACAGCTGCAGGTGAATGGTGAGAAGCAGGGCGTAGAAGTCTTTACCATGGGTGATAAGCAGAGCCCGGTGGACATTGCCAAGGCAGCCATTGCACATGCCAAGGCCAATCAGCAGAATGTAGTGATCATTGATACAGCGGGCCGTCTTCATATTGATGAGGATATGATGCAGGAACTTGCTGATATTAAGTCTAATATTGAGGTGGATGCTACAATCCTTGTAGTTGATGCCATGACCGGACAGGACGCAGTCAATGTAGCCCAGACTTTCACAGAGAAGGTTGGAATCGACGGCGTGATCCTGACCAAGATGGATGGTGACACCCGAGGCGGTGCAGCCCTTTCCATCAAAGCCGTAACCGGCAAGCCGATCCTGTATGTAGGTATGGGAGAGAAGCTTTCCGATCTGGAGCAGTTTTATCCGGAACGAATGGCATCCCGTATCCTTGGTATGGGAGATGTAATGAGCCTGATCGAGAAGGCGGAGGCAGCTGTTGATCAGGAAGCAGCCCAGGAAATGTCCAAGAAGCTGAAGAAGATGGACTTTGATTTCAATGACTATCTTACCAGCCTTGAGCAGATGAATAAGATGGGCGGCATTTCCAGTATCCTGAACATGCTCCCTGGTATGGGAAGCAAGATGAAGGATGTGGAGAGTATGATCGATGAGAAAGCAATGGACAGAACCAAGTCCATTATCCTTTCCATGACTCCGCAGGAGCGCTCCAATCCGGGAATCCTCAATGTTTCCCGCAAGAACCGCATTGCAAGAGGCGCTGGTGTGGATGTTGCAGAAGTCAATCGCCTTGTGAAGCAGTTCGAGCAGAGCAAGAAGATGATGAAGCAGATGCCGGGCATGATGAACGGCAAAATGGGTGGTAAAAGAGGCGGCTTTAAGCTTCCCTTTTAGATAAACAAACTAAATTAAACTAATAAAGAGAAATCAACTGGAGGAAAATTAAAATGGCAGTAAAGATCAGATTAAGAAGAATGGGACAGAAGAAAGCACCTTACTATAGAATCGTTGTTGCAGATTCCCGCAGCAAACGTGACGGAAGATGTATCGAGGAGATCGGAACATACGATCCAAACCAGGAGCCAAGCGTATGCAAGGTTGACGAAGAAGCAGCTAAGAAATGGCTTGCAAACGGTGCTCAGCCTACAGAAGTTGTTGCTAAGATCCTCAAACAGGCCGGAATCGAGAAATAAGAAGTATCTCTCAGGGGGTATTTCTGTAACGTCCAGATTAGAGCCTTTTGATATGCTCTAGGACAGATCAGGGAGGTGTGTAATGAAGGAATTAGTAGAAGTAATTGCAAAATCTCTTGTTGAAAATCCGGACGAAGTAGTCGTTACCGAAACAGAAAAGGATGACGCAGTTGTCATTGAGCTGAAGGTAGGACCATCTGATATGGGTAAGGTGATCGGACGTCAGGGCAGAATCGCCAAGGCAATCCGTACCGTAGTAAAAGCGGCTTCTTCCAAAAGCAGCAAAAAAGTGATTGTAGATATTCTGCAATGATAAGCAAGATATAATGGTGCAGGAGCTGTGGAAACATGGCTCCTGTTTTTACATTGGAAGTCTGTTACAGCAATTAAGAAGAACTGGCTTTCCATTATTCAGTTATGCAGAGGAGTTTTGAATGGAAGATTTATTAAAGGTTGGAGTAATTACAACCACTCATGGCGTAAGAGGGGAAGTGAAGGTATTTCCTACCACTGATCCGGAGCGCTTCCTGGATCTTGAATATGTGCTTCTGGATGCCGGCAGAGAGATGAAGAAGCTGGAAATCCGGAATGTGAAGTTTTTTAAGAATCTTGTGATCCTGAAATTTAACGGGATCGATAACATAAATGATATTGAAATGTACAAAGGCAGAGACCTGTGGGTTCCCCGTGAGGAAGCGCAGGAATTGGATGAGGACGAATATTACATTGGCGATCTGATCGGCATGGAAGTGGTTCTGGAGGACAATACACATTTCGGAACCCTGAAGGATGTTATGGAGACTGGCGCCAATGATGTTTACGTAGTAGAGCTTCCGGACCATCAGGAAGTACTTCTTCCGGCGATCAAGGAGTGTATCCTTGACGTGGATCTGGAGAAAAATGTGATGACAGTACATTTGATGAAAGGACTTTTGTAAATGAATTTCCATGTTTTGACCCTTTTTCCGGAAATGATCCAGAATGGAATGAACACCAGCATTACAGGCCGTGCCATTAACGCAGGGATTCTCTCTGTAGAAGCGGTGAACATCCGGGACTATGCTTTTAACAAGCATCAGAAGGTGGATGACTACACATATGGCGGCGGAGCTGGAATGCTGATGCAGGCAGAGCCGGTTTACCTGGCCTATGAGGCCATTGCCCAAAAGGCAGGGAAACGCCCCAGAGTGGTTTATCTCACGCCCCAGGGACAGGTGTTTAACCAGCAGATGGCCCGGGATATGGCAAAAGAGGAGGACCTTGTTTTCCTCTGCGGTCATTATGAGGGAATCGATGAGAGAGTTCTGGAAGAGATTGTGACGGATTATGTGTCCATCGGAGATTATGTGCTCACAGGCGGCGAGCTTCCGGCCATGGTTATGATGGATTCCATTTCCCGTATGGTTCCGGGGGTGCTCAGCAACCAGGAATCTGGCGAGACAGAGTCTTTCGCAGGAAATCTTCTGGAATATCCCCAGTACAGCCGTCCGGAAGAGTGGCATGGGAAAAAGGTTCCGGAGGTTCTCATGTCCGGTCATCATGCAAATATAGAGAAGTGGCGCAGAGAGCAGTCCATTATCCGTACTGCGAAAAGACGCCCGGATCTGCTGAAAAAGGCAGACCTTACCAACAAAGAATGGAATTTTGTGCGGCAGTTGAAAAAGCAGTGGAAAGAGGAGGAATCCAAAGATGAGAACATCTGATTTTTACTATGAGCTCCCCCAGGAGCTGATTGCCCAGGATCCGCTGGAGGATAGAAGTTCTTCCAGACTTATGCATCTTTCTATGGCAGATGGAAGCATTGAACATCGCCATTTCAGGGATATACTGGACTATCTGAACAAAGGGGATACTTTGGTGATCAACGACACTAAGGTCATTCCGGCAAGACTTTACGGACACAAGGAAGAGACTGGCGCTGTGATTGAGATCCTGCTTCTGAAAAGAAGGGAAAATGATATCTGGGAGTGCCTGGTGAAGCCTGGCAAAAAGGCTCGTCCAGGTGCGAAGATCACATTTGGTGACGGCATTTTGAAGGGCGAGATCATTGATGTGGTTGACGAGGGCAACCGCCTGATCCAGTTTCATTATGAAGGGATTTTTGAGGAGATTCTGGATCAGCTTGGCGAGATGCCGCTGCCTCCTTATATTACTCATAAATTAAAGGATAAGAACCGTTACCAGACCGTTTATGCTAAGCATGAGGGCTCTGCAGCAGCGCCTACAGCAGGACTGCATTTCACCAAAGAACTGCTGGAACAGGTGAAGGCAAAAGGGGTAAACATTGCCCATGTTACTCTTCACGTAGGACTTGGAACCTTCCGCCCGGTGAAGGTGGATGATGTGGAGCAGCATCACATGCATTCTGAGTTTTATATAGTGGAAGAGGACCAGGCGAAGCTGATCAACGACACCAAGAAAAACGGCGGCCGGGTGATCGCAGTTGGAACTACCAGCTGCCGTACACTGGAATCTGCCACAGGAGAGGATGGAATCCTGAAGGCTGGAAGTGGCTGGACCGAGATTTTCATCTATCCAGGCTACAAATTCAAGATGATCGATGGCCTGATCACCAATTTCCACCTGCCGGAATCTACCCTGGTTATGCTGGTGTCCGCTCTGGCTGGGAAAGAGAATATTATGCATGCCTATGAAGTGGCAGTGCAGGAGAGGTATCGGTTCTTCTCCTTTGGAGATGCGATGTTGATACTTTAAAAAATAATTTTTTAACGGAATAAGACCCCAGAGCTGCAACTCTGGGGTCTTTTGCTGTTACATATGGCTTTTGGTCTTTGTTGTTTAGCTATATTATAGCATACGTAGTTTATATTTTCAATATGTATTTTCTGTATCAATCCAGGAGCTTCTTTCCTGGATTTTTTCCATGATTCGGGTTTTCTCGTCGCCTTCTGCGGGAGTGGGCTGATAGTTGTTGTAGTCAGAGGCAGAGGAGATGGAGCAGGGGATGATGTTGGTTACGTTATCATCCTGCACGCCATCATTTGTGATAGTGAAGGTCTGCTGGAAGATCATGGTGTCCATGTCGCTTGGGGAGGAATTGCCGCCGAAGCAGAAGTTTCCAAGGCTGTACACAATATTTTTGCCCTTGTACTCCTCAACGCCTTGAAGCACATGAGGATGATGACCGCATACCAGGTCGGCTCCAAGGTCGATGGCAAGTCTGCCCAGGGTGGTCTGGTTGGAATCCGGAACGGTTTCTTTTTCATTTCCCCAGTGGAAAATGACGATAACCAGTTCGGCGCCCTCATCTTTTACCTTATTAATATTGTCCTCCAGCTGCTGTTTACGCTCCAGGTGGTCGTTTAGCTCATAAATTCCTATAAGACCGACTTTCACCCCTTTTACGTCCATAACAGCAGTTTCATCATAGCCAAAGTGAACGATTCCTTCGGCGTCCAGTGCGTCCATAGTGTCCTGGAAGCTCTGCTCGCCGTAATCATGGCTGTGGTTGTTGGCTGTATTTACCGCTTCCACAGAGCTGCAGGAGTAAATTCCGGAAAAGGAAGCAGGGGCCTTGAAGGCGAAGGTTTTGTCCTCGCGGTCATAGCTTTCGGTGAAGGTTCCCTCGTTGTTGGCGATAGTCAGGTCATCGGCCTCGAAAATGCTTTTTACATTCTGGAAAAAATATTCCTTTCCATAGCTTTCGAAATATGCGTTCAGGCTGGTATCGTAATCGAAATTTTCATCTGTGCCAAGGGTGCAGTCACCAACCACGCTGACGGTGAGGGTAACAGGGGTGTCGTGGGAGGCTTTGGCCGTTCCAGCTGCGGAATCTGAATTCTCGCTTTCTCCGTTCGCGGAAGCTTCACTATCAGCAGTACTCGAAGCGGCAGCTTGGGTATCGGAAGTGGTGTCAGCGTTTGCAGCGGATTCGTTTTTGACATTGGAAGAATCAGCGGTCTTAGCCTGTCTGGACATGCAGCCGCGTACGATCAGAACGATTACGACCAGCAGCAAAACGCCGCCAATGGCTGCATAAATTCTCCGCAGCAGCTGCTGACGCCGACGATAATATCTGGATTTTCTGTATAAATTCTTTTTCTTTTGCATACGTTTATCCTTATCTGGTATTTGGTGTGAACCGGAAACTGTGTAAAAAGGTCGCTGGATAGTCAGAAGGGCAAAAATCCAAAGGTTTCTGTAAAATAGTCCGGTGAATTTTTGCCCTGTTGGGTATGGTATTTTGCGGGTATTTTATCTGAAGAACTTATCGTAATAACCCATTACGAAAATCAACAGAACGATAAGCGGCAGTACATAGGTGAGATATGGACGTGCCCATTTTGGAAATTTAACACCGTTTCCAAGATCCGCCTCTTTGATGAAGTTGTCCCATCCCCATCCATAGCGGGTAACGCAGAACAGCAGGTAAACAAGGCTTCCAAGGGGAAGCAGGTTGTTGGAGATAATGAAGTCCTCCAGGTCCTGAATGGTGCTTCCTGCGCCAAGCGGCTGAAAACCGCTCCATACATTGAATCCAAGCACGCATGGCATGGACAGAATGAAAATGGCGATACCGTTTACAGCAACGGCTTTTTTACGGCTCCATCCCCACAGATCCATGGCAAAGCTTAAGATATTTTCAAATACGGCAATGATGGTGGAAAGAGCCGCAAATGTCATGAAAATAAAGAACAATGCGCCCCAGAAGCGTCCTCCCATCATCTGGTTAAACATGTTGGGCAGTGTTACGAACACAAGTCCAACACCCTGTGTAGGACTTACGTTGTAAGCGAAGCATGCCGGGAAAATAATAAGGCCGGCCATCAGCGCTACGAAGGTATCCAGAATTCCGATCTGGATGGATTCGCCCATAAGGCTGCGTTCTTTGTCGATGTAGCTTCCGAAGATCGCCATAGCACCGATTCCAAGGCTCAGGGTGAAGAATGCCTGTCCCATAGCAGCGTAGATACCGGAGAGCAGTCCGTTTTCTTTCAGACGGCCAAAGTCCGGAAGCAGGTAGAACTTAATGCCTTCGATTGCCCCTGGAAGGGTACAGCTCTTGATACAGAGGACTACCATAATGGTAAGAAGACAAACCATCATAACTTTGGTAATACGCTCAACGCCTTTCTGCAGTCCCATGCAGCAGGTGCCAAAGCCAAAAGCGGTTACGACTACCATCCAGAAGGTCATTTCCCCTGGATTGGAAAGCAGGGTGTTAAAGACATTTCCGACACCGTCTGTGTCAAGACCTGTGAAGGTTCCGCTTGCTATTTTGAAAAAGTATGCAAGCATCCAGCCGCCTACTGTGGTGTAGAACATCATCAGCATGTAGTTGCCGAGCATGGCACCGTAGCTGTAAAGGTGCCATTTGGTGCCTTTGGGCTCAAGGAGATGGAAGCTTCTGGCAGCGGATTTGCGGCTTGCGCGGCCGACTGCAAATTCCATAACCATGATGGGCAGTCCCAGGATTACCAGGAACAGAAGATAGATCAGTACGAAGGCAGCACCGCCGTACTGGCCTGTGATGTAAGGGAAGCGCCATACATTACCGATGCCGATGGCGCAGCCGGCTGAGATCAGGATAAATCCCAGCCGGGATGAGAATTTTTCACGTTCTTTCATATCGATTTCCTTCCTCTTTTTGTATGAATGAACTCTGTAAAAATGTGGGACGAACGTGTTTTTACAGATGAACACACCTTTCAATAGTATAAGAAGAAAAAGGGATTTCGTCAATAAATTTCTTGAAAAAGAAGGGAGAAATGGTACAATAAGGTGACTGTTCACTGGTAATGTTCCGCGAGGTGTTTTTTGTGAACAAAGTTCACAGAAAACCCGAGAACTGCGGCGCGAAATCATGCTTTGCATGATTTTTGTGCATCGCGAAGCGTGTTACTGGGCACGGAGTGAACAGTAACCAATAAGGTGACTGTTCATTGGTAATGTTCCGCGGGATTTTTGGCGCAAAGTGTACAGGAACAATGGAGGATATTTGCAGAAAGGGAAAAAGCATATGTTATATATAGGAAATCATACATCTTCTTCTAAAGGATACGCTGCCATGGGGCGGCAGATGGTGAAAAACGGCGGGAATACATTCGCGTTTTTTACAAGAAATCCAAGAGGGGGAAATGCCAAGGCTATTGATCCGGCGGATGTGGCAAAGTTTCTGGAGCTTGCCAGGGAGCATGAATTTGGGAAAATAGTGGCTCATGCCCCTTATACTCTGAATGCCTGTGCAGTGAAGGAGAATCTGAGAGAGTTTGCAAAGGAGACTTTTGCGGATGATCTGAAGCGCATGGAATTTACCCCTGGAAATTACTATAATTTCCACCCGGGAAGCCATGTGGGACAGGGAATCGAGGTTGGAATCCAGAAGATTGCGGAGGTACTGAATGCAGTTCTTACAAAGGAGCAGACCACAACCGTTCTTCTTGAAACCATGTCCGGGAAAGGATCTGAGGTGGGAAGCCGTTTTGAGGAGCTTCGGGCCATTATGGATCTGGTGGAGAAGAAAGACAAGCTGGGTGTCTGTTTGGATACCTGTCATGTATGGGATGGCGGCTATGATATTGTGAATGATCTGGATGGTGTGCTGAATGAGTTCGACCGTATCATCGGCCTCGAACGTCTGAAAGCAATTCATCTGAACGATAGTATGAACGGCCTTGGCAGCCACAAAGACCGCCACGCCAAAATCGGCGAAGGCCAGATCGGTCTCGACGCCCTGGTCCGTGTCATCCGCCACCCCGCCTTGGAAGGCAGACCATTTATTCTGGAAACACCCAATGACGATGAAGGATGGACGAGGGAGATTGCATTATTACGGGCGAAATATGCGGAATAATGCTGAAAACTTGTAATTGCAAATTTTTTGAAAACATTGACTTCGTTGTATGAGATAAGTATAATATAGATAGAATATTACTATCTCAATGATTCCAAGGAGGTGTCAATATGAATATTCGTCCGTCTGCAGCGATTCGCCAAAATTACAACGAGATTGCTGATATGTGCCGCAAAACAGAAGAACCCATATTTCTGACCAAGAATGGTGAAGGTGACTTGGTGGTTATGGATATTGAAACTTACAACCGTTGGGAAAAGATGCTAAAACTAAGGGAGGAACTGCTTGCTGTTGAGGAAGACAGAATAGCAGGAAGAAGCGGATGTACTCTTGATGAACTGGATGCATACCTTGATGATGTGATTGATGAGGTATAGTGTATGGCAGATAAGAGATATAAGGTAATTGTTTCCGACAGAGCAAAGCAGATGCTGGGAGCGCACTTCCGTTTTATGACACAGGTCAATAAAGAAGCTGCTGCTGCCAAAAAGAAAGAACTGATCACAGCGATGCGCTCCTTAGAGCGTATGTCTCAGCGCTTTCCGTTCTTTGAAGAATCTTATATACCACCGAATAAATATCATAAGATGTTCGTGGAAAAGTGGTATCTAGTTCTTTATCAAATCAAAGATCATGCGGTGTATGTGGATTATATTCTTGATTGCCGTAAGGATTATAGCTGGCTTATTCGATAAAATGTATGGCTGATGTAAAAATCGTTGCTTCAACTGGTGGTGCTTTTTACTATAAAGAAACAAAAAAGGTATTTCAAACGCTTTCTGCCTTGAAATACCTTTCATTTATTTTATTGAAATAACAGAGACGCTGCTTATGAAAGTACTTCGTTCTTCAGTTCTTCTCCGTTCATGTAAGCACGCGCATTTTCCATGGTGGTCTCGGCGATGTTGGTGAGGGCTTCTTCGGTGAAGAATCCCTGGTGGGAGGTCATGGTGACGTTCGGGAAAGAGAGGAGACGCTGGATCAGGGAAGTCTGCATAATGCTCTCGGACAGATCCTCGAATACATAATCAGATTCCTCCTCGTAAACGTCCAGTCCAACTGCGAAGAACTTGTGATCGCGGATGCCGGAAATCAGATCCTCTGTCTTGATCAGGCCGCCGCGGGAAGTATTCACAAGAATCACGCCATCCTTCATCTGCGCAATTGTTTTCTCATTGATGATATGCTTGGTCTCATCGGTAAGCGGGCAGTGGAGGCTGATCAGATCACTGGTAGCAAGCAGCTCGTCCAGGGAAACATACTCCAGGAAATCAAGGTTCTTATTCGGGAAAAGATCATAAGCGATGACGCGCATTCCAAATCCCTTGCAGATTCTTGCCATAGCCTGTCCGATCTTTCCGGTACCGATGATTCCAGCTGTTTTCTTATAAAGGTTCACGCCCATAAGACCATTTAAAGTAAAGTTATTCTCACGGCATTTGATGTACGCCTTGTGAGTGTGGCGGTTTGCGGTAAGGGCAAGTGCCATTGCATGCTCTGCAACTGCCTCAGGAGAGTAGCCTGGTACACGCAGAACCTTGATGCCGTATTTCTGTGCTGTTTTCAGGTCTACGTTGTTGTAACCTGCGCAGCGCATAAGGATTAGTTTCACGCCCTGCTGATGTAACTCTTCTATAACTTTCGTACTCAGATCCGCATTTACAAATGCACAGATGGCTTCATAGCCCTTTGCAAGAGAAGCGGTCTCTTCGTGGATATTCGCTTCGATAAATTTAATTTCAATACCTGGGAATTCAGGCAGAAGTTTGTCAAAAAACTGCTCGTCGTAATTTTTGGTTCCGTAAAATAAAATTTTCATTATTTCTGGCTCCTTTCTTTGTACCAGCCGCTCTTTTGTCTGGGCTGATCTCGGTTCGCTTTGTTTGTCTTTTAGTGTTCCTCAACTTACAGTGAGATTATACGTTATTTTTTCCAGGAAAAAAAGGGGAAAACAGGAAGTTTTTCAACTTCGTCGAATGTGTTAAAAAAATATCAATATAAAAATCAGAATAAAACGAATTTTAAAATTGTGCACAAATAAATACATGACAAAATGTGGAAAATACATAATGAAATTAGGAAAACAGAAGAATTATATAGTGAAAGAGACGATTGCATCAAACTAACATTGATTATTATTTAACAGAATGAGGAGGAAAAACAACCATCTCAAAGAGAAAATATTTGAAAAAAGAAAGGTCATTAACCGAACAAACAGCCAGATTTTACCCATTTTGAGAAAGGAGATTTGAAGAAAAAAGATATTGCATAAAAGAAAGCCGAAACTCCATACAGATGCTTTTCTGGAAAATTCCGGCTTTTATTATTTTTGCTTAATTCACTTGCCTCAGATCGCTATGGTAACCTAAGAGGAGGGAAGGGTTATTCGCCTAAACGATACAGATCTTCATAAAATTCCGGATAGGAAATCTTCACACAGTCGCCACCTTTAATGGAAAGCGGACCGTCGCAGAGGAGTCCGGCGATGGCAAATGACATGGCGACACGGTGATCCAGATAAGAATCAATCACGGCGCCGTGCAGCGGCTTGCCGCCATGAATGATCATGCCGTCATCTGTCGGGGTGATGTCAGCACCCATGCGGGAGAGATTCTCTGCCATAACCAGAATACGGTCGGATTCTTTTACCTTAAGCTCCTTGGCATCCTTGATGATGGTGGTTCCCTCTGCGAAAGCAGCCATAACCGCGATCATCGGGATCTCGTCGATCAAAGTAGGGATAATTTCGCCTCCTACAGTGGTACCGTGAAGCGAACTGGTGCGTACCAGAAGGTCCGCAGTTGGCTCGCCGTCCATATTCACATTCAGCATGGTAATGTCAGCACCCATGTCTTTGCAGACGCGAAGAAGTCCGTCTCTGGTAGGATTGATTCCCACGTTTTTCAGAAGAATTTCGCTTCCTGGAACCAGAAGTCCTGCGGCGATAAAGTAAGCGGCAGAAGAAATATCGCCTGGTACAGTGATTTCCCTTGCATGAAGAGAAGGTTCCGGAACAATGGAAGCGGTGGTTCCCTCAGAGGTTACCTGTGCGCCGAAATAATTCAGCATGATCTCCGTGTGGTTTCTGGAAAGGACGGGCTCTGTGACGCTGGTAACGCCGTCACTGTACATGCCTGCCAGAAGCACACAGGATTTCACCTGGGCAGAAGCAACCGGAGAATCGTAGTGAATGGCTTTCAGCGGATGTCCTGCAATCCGAAGGGGAACGCAGTTGTTTCCTTTTATGCTGGTGATGTCAGCTCCCATGGAAAGAAGGGGAGTCATAATCCGTTTCATAGGGCGGCTCTGGATGGAGTCGTCTCCGGTCAGCTCGGACACAAAATTCTGTCCTGCAAGGATACCGGAAATCAGGCGGGTAGTGGTGCCGCTGTTTCCCACATCTAAGATGTCAGTTGGGGAAGAAAGTCCGCGAAGTCCTTTTCCGTGGACCAGGATTTCGCCGTTGTTGTTCTCGATGTCGATGCCCATTTTGCGGAAACAGGAGATGGTGGAAAGGCAGTCCGCTCCTTCCAGAAAATGGGTAATGCGGGTGGTCCCTTTGGCAAGGGAACCGAACATGACAGCACGGTGGGAGATGGATTTGTCGCCGGGGACTGTAATCTCGCCGTGGAGATTGGTTAATTTTTTTATTTCCATAATAATCGTTCCTTAAATGAAAAGTCTAATACAACAAAATGGAGTATCTGCCATAGAAGAATTAGACGAGTCAATATGGCGGTTACTTCATATTTACTGTACTGATACAGTGTTTGTTTGAAAAATTGATTGTAGTGTATCCCTTATAAACAACCGCTGGGGCACAGATTATCGTTCATAAACGATATAATTGCGCTTCTTCAAAAGTGCAATTGCCCGTTCCATGGCGTCTTCCTCATAAAATTCGATTTTCAGAACGCCCTGTTCAAATTCACGGTTGTGGATGATGCCGATATTCTTGATACTGATCTTGTCCATAGCAAGAATGGTTGCGATGGTAGCAATTCCACCGGCCTCATCTGCAATATCCAGATAAAGCACATAAGCCTTGCGGATGGGTCCATTATCTACCACATCGATGGAGTCACGGTAATCCCTGGAGCTTGCAAACATCTGGTAAATGGCGTCTGCTTCCCTGCCGTCAGAAGCGCAGTTGTCAATGGAACAGCGGATCTGGATCAGCATGCGGATGTAGTCATCCAGAACATTGGAAATGTTCTCGTGATTTTCCATGCAGATCTGCTGCCACATTACAGGAGAAGAGGAAGCGATCCTTGTAATGTCCCGGAAGCCGCCGGCTGCGATGGTTTTCATATATTCCGCGTCATTGTCCAGTGTTTTCACAAGATTGACAAGCGCAGATGCGATAATGTGGGGCAGATGGCTCACACCTGCAGTGATGAAATCGTGCTCCTCTGCAGTGAGCACCATAGGAATGGCCCCAAGGGAGCGGATCAGCTCTGTGAAATCTCCAATATATTCCAGCCCAACTTCGCCGCCTGGAGTAAGAATATAGTAAGCGTTCTCCAGAATGCGCTCATTGGAATGGTCGAATCCGGTTTTCTCAGAACCAGCCATTGGATGACCGCCGATGAAGCAGTCTGTCATTCCAAGTTCCTCAACCTTCTGGTGGATGATTCCCTTTACGCTTCCCACATCTGTAATGATGCATCCGTCCTGACGGATCTCCTTTAAGTATGCCAGGCATTCCAGATTGATTTCTACTGGTGCGCAAAGAAATACATAGTCACAGGTTCCAAACCTTGGATCCTTCATTTCCTCGCAGACACCATCTATAATGCCGCTGCTAAGTGCAGAGGCAAGTGCTTCCTTGCTGCGGTTATAGGCCAGAATGTGGTAGTCCGGATGGTACTTCCGGATGGCTTTGGCGATGGAACCGCCGATCAGACCAAGACCGATAAAACCGATTGTCTTCATTATAATATCGTTTCCTTTCCTTCGTTAAAGTGAGAAACGTTACAGTTCACTTTGTTTACAGTAACGCGCTTCGCGATGCACAGAAATCATGCAGGCATGATTTCGCGCTGCTAGTCTCGGATTTTTCGTGAACTTTGTTCACAAAAAATACCTCGCGGAATATTACCCGCGTTTTAAATAAGAAATTACCTTCTGTCATTGTACGAGATTCCTCGCAAATTGTCAATTCCCACGAAAATGACAAAATAATCTAAACTTTTTTGAAAAAAGACCGTCAAAATCCCAGAAAATACTTGAAATTCTTCTGAATATTTAGTAAAATATGAACATATCAGACAAACAGGGAGGTATTACATATGGACGTTTTTAGAACTGACCGAATCAGAAATGTAGTCCTATTAGGTCACGGTGGGGCTGGCAAGACAACTCTGGCAGAAGCAATGGCATATCTGGCAGGATTGACCAACCGTTTAGGCAAAGTGGAAGATGGCAACACTGTCAGTGATTATGATAAAGAAGAGATCAAACGACACTTTTCCATTACTACATCTGTGATTCCGGTCCCGTGGCAGAAGAACAAGGTAAACATTCTGGACACTCCCGGATATTTTGATTTCGTAGGAGAGGTCGAGGAAGCTGTCAGCGCTGCAGACGCAGCAATCATCGTAGTATCTGGAAAGGCCGGCGTACAGGTTGGTACCCAGAAGGCATGGAATCTGTGCGAGAAGTACAAACTTCCGCGTATGATTTTCGTTACCGATATGGACGTGGACGATGTCAGCTATCGTAAGGTAGTAGATCAGCTTACTGAGCTTTACGGCAAGAAGATTGCTCCGCTTCATTTCCCAATTCGTGAGGACGGCAAGTTTGTGGGATATGTAAACGTTGTGAAGCAGGCCGGAAGAAAATATATTGACAAGGGACAGAAGGAAGAATGTGCGATTCCTTCTTACCTGGATGAGTACCTTGAGAAATATCATGATATCCTGATGGAATCTGTAGCAGAGACCAGCGAGGAATTCATGGATCGTTACTTTGAGGGAGATGAATTCTCTGTAACAGAGGTTTCCGCAGCACTTGCAGCCAATATTCAGGAAGCAAGCATTGTTCCGGTATGCATGGGATCCCCGATCAATCTTCGCGGCGTATCCAACTTGCTGGATGATATCTGCGGATATTTCCCAAGCCCGGACAAACGTTCCTGCAACGGTATTTCCCAGAAAACCAATGAAATTTTTGAAGCAAATTACGACTTCGCCAAAGCGAAATCTGCATATGTATGGAAATCCATCGTGGATCCATTCCTTGGCAAATATTCCCTGATCAAGGTTTGCTCCGGTGTTATCAAATCCGATGATACCCTTCTCAATGTGGAGAAAGGTACAGAGGAGCGCCTGAACAAATTATATGTTCTTCAGGGCTCTAAGCCAATCGAGGTTCCGGAGCTTCATGCAGGTGATATCGGCGCCATTGCCAAGCTGGTAAGCGTTCAGACTGGCGACAGCCTTGCTGGCAAAGCCAATCCGGTACTTTATCCGAAGGCAATCCTTTCCACACCTTATACCTATAAGAGATTTAAGGCTGTAAATAAAGGTGATGAGGATAAGATTTCCCAGGCTCTGTCCAAGATCATGAGCGAGGATAAGACTGTCCGCGTTGAGAATGACGGTGCGAACCGCCAGAGCCTTATTTATGGCATGGGCGACCAGCATCTTGACGTTGTTGTCAGCATGCTGAAGGATCGCTATAAAGTAGACGTAGAGCTTTCCAAACCGAAGGTTCCGTTCCGTGAGACTATTCGCAAGAATTCTGATGTAGAAGGAAAGCATAAGAAACAGTCCGGCGGACACGGACAGTATGGTCATGTTAAGATGCGCTTTGAGCCGTCCGGTGATATGGAGACTCCATATGTATTTGAGCAGGTTGTAGTTGGCGGTGCAGTTCCGAAGAACTACTTCCCGGCAGTTGAGAAGGGACTTCAGGAATGCGTTCAGAAGGGACCTCTGGCTGCATATCCGGTAGTAGGTGTGAAGGCTACTCTTTATGACGGATCCTATCATCCGGTAGATTCCTCTGAGATGGCATTTAAGATGGCAACTATTCTGGCATTTAAGAAAGGCTTTATGGATGCATCTCCTGTACTCCTTGAGCCAATCGTTTCCATGAAGGTTACTGTTCCGGACAAATATACCGGTGACGTTATGGGTGATCTGAATAAGCGCCGTGGTCGTGTCCTTGGCATGAATCCGGATCACAATGGAAATACTATCATTGAAGCTGATGTGCCGCTTCTTGAGATTTACGGATATTCCACAGATCTTCGTTCCATGACAGGCGGAAGCGGAGACTTCTCCTATGAGTTTGCACGCTATGAGCAGGCACCTGGAGATATCCAGCAGAAGGAAATCGAGGCAAGAGCAAGCAAGGTTGCTGCTGATGCTGAATAAAAATGGAGGTTAGGGGCAAAATTTTTGCCCCTAATTCAAAACCTTATTGTGCAAGTATAAACGGCTTTTTGAGTTTTTAACCCTGGTATTTAAAAAACGCCGGAGAGTTTGGGTGAACCCTAGAAATCAAACTCTCTGGCGTTTTTTTATTATGAAAGTCCCAGACGGCAGCCAAGAATGAGCCATGCTTGCATGAGCGAATTTTTGGATATCGGATATTCTAGAGCCTTTTTCAAACAGGCTCTAGACCGTATGAGTAAGTAGGGCGATAGTCTGGATTACGAATGTGGTTGGCAGCTGTGGGAGCGCCCATAGGCGCCAAGCAGCTGACTTTCATATATGGTGATGTCGCTGTTAGGTGACATGTCCGTTTTAAATTAAAGTACTTTCGTGGTCCACTTACTGCAGTCCCACACCTGGGAAACCACATCCTGGTAAAACTCCGGTTCGTGGCAGATAAGAAGAACGCTTCCTCTGTATTCTTTCAGCGCTTCCTTCAACGCATCCTTTGCGTCCACATCCAGATGGTTGGTAGGCTCATCCAGAAGAAGTACGTTGGTCTCTTTGTTTACCAGCTTGCACAGGCGCACCTTGGCCTGCTCACCGCCGCTGAGTACCCGGACCTGACTTTCAATGTGCTTGGTGGTAAGTCCGCATTTTGCAAGTGCGGAGCGCACTTCGTACTGGGTGTAGGATGGAAATTCTGCCCAGATCTCATCAATACAGGTGGTTTTATTATCGCCCTTTACTTCCTGCTCGAAATAACCGATCTGAAGATTGTCTCCTAATTCTCTGGTTCCCTTCAGTGCAGGGATCAGTCCGAGGATACTTTTCAGAAGAGTGGTTTTTCCGATTCCATTAGCACCTACCAGAGCAATTTTCTGACCTCTTTCCATGGAAAGCGTAAGAGGACGGGAAAGGGGCTCATCGTATCCGATTACCAGATCCTTGGTCTCAAAAATATATTTGCCAGGGGTACGTCCCTGTTTAAAATGAAATTCCGGCTTCGGCTTCTCGGCTGCAAGCTCGATCACATCCATTTTGTCCAGCTTTTTCTGTCTGGACATTGCCATATTTCGGGTGGCAACACGAGCCTTGTTTCTGGCAACAAAATCCTTCAGCTCATTGATTTCCTGCTGCTGACGGCGATAAGCTGCCTCCAGCTGGGATTTTTTTACCTCGTAAACCTCCTGGAAGTGGTCATAGTCGCCTACGTAGCGGTTCAGCTCCTGGTTTTCCATATGGTAAACAATGTTGATAACATCGTTCAAAAACGGAATATCATGGGAGATGAGAATAAAAGCATTCTCATATTCCTGAAGATAACGCTTCAGCCAGGCAATGTGCTCTTCGTCCAGATAGTTGGTGGGCTCGTCCAGAAGAAGGATGTCCGGTTTCTCCAGAAGAAGCTTGGCAAGAAGAACCTTGGTACGCTGACCACCGCTTAAATCTGTAACATCACGGTCAAGCCCCAGATCCAGAAGCCCAAGTGCGCGGGCAACCTCCTCAACCTTAGAGTCGATTATGTAAAAATCGTGCATGGTCATAGTATCCTGAATGGTTCCAAGCTCCTCCATAAGAGCTTCCATTTCCTCAGGGGAAGCTTCTCCAAGAGAATCGCAGATGGTATTCATTCGCTCTTCCAGCTCAAAAAGCCAGGAAAAAGCGGATTTCAGTACATCGCGGATGGTCATGCCCTGGGAAAGGACAGAGTGCTGATCCAGATAGCCTACCCGGACATTCTTTGCCCATTGGATTTTGCCCTCATCCGGCATTAATTTGTCAGTTACAATGTTGAAGAAGGTGGATTTGCCTTCTCCGTTGGCGCCTACCAGGCCGATGTGCTCTCCTTTGAGAAGGCGGAAGGACACATCCTGAAAAATAGCTCTGTCACCAAAGCCGTGGGTAAGGTGTTCAACGTTTAAAATACTCATAGGTTGCTCCTGTTCTTAGAATAATGTATGTTGTGCAGCAAACATTCCGGTTTGCCGCAAAAAAAATCTGCATTTGCCGCGGTTAGGATAATTGCTCGATTCCTGTAATATCCGGGGAAGCCATCAAAGAATAGTTGGTGTAATAAACCACAAATCCAGGCTTGGCTCCGGCTGGCTTTTTCACATTTTTTTTCTGAAGATAGTCAATTTCCACCTTGGGGGCAGTGCGTCCCTTGGAATAGTAGGCGGCAAGATTGCCTGCTTCCTCGAAGGTGCGGTCCGGCAGGGTGCCGTCTTTGGTTTTTACTACGACGTGGGAACCGGGCATTTTTTTGGCGTGGAACCACCAGTCGTTTCCTATGGCGAACTTGAAGGTAAGCTCGTCGTTCTGGTAGTTGTTTTTGCCTACATAAATATCGTAGCCATCGCTGGAAACATAGTGGAAGGGCTTGGACTTCACCTGCATTTTGGCGCCTTTTTTGTTTCCGTAATGGCGTTTCACGTAGCCGTACTCCATCAGCTCTTCCTTGATCTGGGAAAGGTCGCTTTCCTCAGTGGCAATATCAAGGGCATTGGAAATGGATTCCAGATGCTCGATCTCGCTGGCTGTGTCTGCAATCTGAACCTCCAGGGCTTCCTGGGTACGCTTCAGCTTGCCGTAGCGGTCGAAGTATTTTTTGGAATTCTCCTGGGGAGTGAGGGTAGGGTCAAGGGGAATGGTGATTTCCTCTCCATTATAATAGTTTACAGCTTTAAAGGATTTGCATCCTTCTTCCAGGCCGTAGCCGTAGGCGTTGATCAGCTCGCCGTAGATCTTGTACTTGTCCTTTTTCTCTGTGTCCTTCATCTGCTTCTGCTGAATACTTAACTTCTTGCGGTTGCGGTCAAGGGCGGTCTGGACGATCTTGCGAAGGTCCGCGGATTTCTGGCGGATGCGGGTGATCACGTCACGGGAAGCGTAGTAGGTTTCCAGCATCTCGGAAACGGATTCATACGTCTGGCTGGAGAAGCCTTCTCCATACTGAGCAAAAGGAAAAACGCCGTATTCTACAGGTTCATCTCCTTTGTATACAATAACAGGGGTAAATTCTTCCCTGCGGATCTGCTCCATCATACCGGAAAATTCCTGATATAATTTTTCACGGGCATTTTCCTCAAGGGCTGTGGCCTCATCATTTCCGTCAATGGAAGCGCGGTAGCAAAGCTCCTGTGCCATCACCGGGCTAAGACCGGTAAGAGTCTGGTAAAGAGCCTTGGAAATGGCGGTAGATTTTCCGCAGACTTTTTCCATAAAGTCTTCTTTGGAAATGGTGAGCGGGTCCAGCTTGTCCTGAGTGTGTGGAATAAAGTAGGGGCGTCCGGGAAGAACTTCGCGGACGGAGCTTACGTTGCAGGATACGTGCTTGATGCTGTCCAGGATCATATTCTGGTCATCGCAGAAAATAATGTTGCTGTGCTTGCCCATCAGCTCCATGATCAGAACCTTGTGGCACACGTCGCCCAGCTCGTTGAGATGCTCCAGCTCAAATTCCACTACACGTTCCAGTTCCGGCTGGCGGATGGCTGTGATCCTTGCACTGCCGATGTGCTTGCGAAGAAGCATGCAGAAGTTGGGGGCAGTGAGGGGACTGATCCGGTTCTTGCCTGTGAAATAGATCAGGGGAAGGGAAGCACTGGCTGAGAGCAGCAGACGCTTCTGGCCGTTTGCCCCTTTCCCGGTGATGAGAAGCTCATCGCTCTCTGGCTGGGCAATCTTGTTGATGCGTCCGCCGGAGAGATTTTTATTTAATTCAGAAACCATTGCTGCAATGGTAATTCCGTCAAAGGCCATAGGAATAACTCCTTTCTATACTATGATGTTCGGGTCAAAAAGTCTTTTGCCCCGAACTTGATATCCACGAATTGCTCCGCTGCGAAGCAGCTCCCGCAATTCTCGAACATTCGGAATCCGCTGATTTACTACGTAAATCGCTACTTCCTTATGTTCGGCGGGTCCCAAGTTCAAAAGCCTTATCATGCAAGCATGAACGGCTTTTTGACCTTTTGCCCCTGATATCAGAATATATTATAACAGCAAAAAAATGATTTGACTAGGGTTTTGGAATGAACTATAATAAATCTGTATGCGTAGAAGTGATGTAAGCTGTTTGGGGCTGACATCATTCGGAACAAAAATCAAAATACAGAAAGAGATTACTATGATAAAAAGCATGACCGGCTTTGGAAGAGCCGAGGTGATTACAAAAGATCGGAAAATCACCGTTGAATTAAAATCCGTCAATCACAGATATCTGGATCTGAGCATTAAGATGCCAAGGAAGCTTGGTTTTCTGGAGGGTGCTATCCGGAATCTTATGAAGACATATATGCAGCGAGGCAAGGTAGATGTATTTATTACCTATGAAGATTATACCTTAAGCTGTGGCGCATTGAAATATAATAAAGAGCTTGCATCTGAGTACATGGCCTATATCCGCCAGATGGCAGAGGAGTTTGGCATTGAGAATGACGTGAAGGCAGGGGCTCTTTCCCGTTATCCGGATGTTCTGACTATGGAGGAGCAGTCTGTAGACGAGGAAGAGCTTTGGGCAGTACTGGAAGGCCCCCTTCGCGAAGCCTGTGAGAAATTTGCCCAGGCCCGTGAAAGAGAAGGCGAGCATCTTAAGAATGACCTGATCACCAAGCTGGAGGCACTGGATGAGAAGGTGAACCAGGTGGAGGAGCGTTCTCCGCTGGTTGTGGATTCTTACAGAGAGAAGCTGGAAGCGAAGGTGCATGAGCTTCTTGAGGATTCCCAGATAGAGGATTCCCGCATTGCAGCAGAAGTGATCCTGTTCTCTGACAAAATCTGTAATGATGAGGAGACTGTGCGTCTTCACAGCCATATTCAGGGCATGAAGAGAATGCTGGAGGAGAAAGAGGGGATTGGCCGCAAGCTTGATTTCATGGCTCAGGAGATGAACCGTGAGGCAAATACGATCCTGTCGAAATCCAGTGACCTGGTGATTTCCAACATTGCCATTGATCTGAAAACCGAGATTGAGAAAATCCGTGAGCAGATCCAGAATATAGAGTAACCAGGGGGATTCAAAGTCGGCGGACGCTCGTGCTTGCACGAAAAGGCCGATGACCTTGAATCCTGCTGGGGTATGAGGAAGCAGCGATTTACGAAGTAAATCAGCGGATTCCGAATTGTTGACGGGCTTAAGACGATTGTTAGAGCGGGCTACGGCAACTGAATTCGGGCAGAAGCTCCCACAAAGTGGGGCGTGCAGATTGCAGGAATGATTTTGGGGGCCGGTTCTAGCGCCGCGTCAACTTTTTGAAGAATCATTTTCTTTATAACTAGAAGGTATATTGACAGAAGGGGGAAAACATGGCAAAATTAATCAATATCGGATTCGGCAATGTGGTGAATTCCCAGAAAATTGTAGCTGTGGTGAACCCGGATGCCGCACCGGTGAAACGAATGGTTCAGAGTGTGAAGGGAACCAATTCCCTTGTAGATGCCACCCAGGGCAGGAAGACCAAGTCCGTGATCGTGACATCTGACGACATTCTGATTTTATCTGCAATCCAGCCGGACACCATTGCCCGCAGATTTGCAGAGGTACACGATTTTGAAAGTAAGGGAGAGGGCCATGAGTAGAGGAGTTCTGGTAGTTGTTTCCGGTTTTTCCGGAGCAGGGAAAGGCACCATTATGAAAAGCCTGATGGCGAAATATGACAATTATGCGTTGTCTGTGTCTGCCACCACAAGAAACCCCAGGCCAGGGGAAGAGGACGGAAGAGAGTATTTTTTCCGCACCAGAGAAGAGTTTGAAGAGATGATCCGTCAGGATCAGCTGATTGAATATGCCCAGTATGTTGAGAATTATTACGGCACACCTAAGGCCTATGTGGAAGAGCAGCTTTCACAGGGACGCGATGTGATCCTTGAGATTGAGATCCAGGGCGCGCGCAAGATCAAGAAGAAATTCCCGGAGGCAGTGCTGGTATTTGTGACTGCACCTTCCATGGAAGTGTTAAGAGAGCGTCTTGTGGGAAGAGGCACGGAGACTGCAGAAGTGATCCACCAGCGTCTTGCCAGAGCAGCACAGGAAGCGGAGGGCGTGGACGAGTATGATTACGTTCTGGTAAATGACCAGCTTGATGAGGCAGTGGACAGACTTCACGGCATCATCCAGAGCGAGCATTTTTCCATGAAGAGAAATCTGGATTTCATCCATGAGATCCAGGCGCAGGCAGCCAGATTTACAGAAGAATAACTGGCAGCTTGTCTGGTTTTGGCAGCAGTGCTGCCAGCAGATATCAATTTGTTAATTTAGGTTAGGAACATGTTTTAAATAGAAACCGGTTCCCGGCCTTTATGATAAAATGTTACTATCAAGTAACGAGAAATTACGGCCGAAGCATGTCAGGAAAGGTTTTCTGGTATTTACAGAAACTGGTTCCTGCACGCTGCAAAGGCCCTCAAATTTGAAAGGAGTATATATATGATCCATCCATCTTATTCAGAATTAATCGAAGCAATCAATACAAACAACGAGGACGATGACGAGAGCATGGTGCTCAACAGCCGTTATTCCCTGATTCTTGCAACCAGCAAGCGTGCACGCCAGCTCATCGGCGGAGCGAAGCCTCTTGCAGATAATGTAAAAGGCAAGAAACCGCTTTCCATCGCAATCGACGAGTTATATCACGGAAAGGTTAAGATCCTTCCGGGACAGCACGAGGAAGAGGATTTAAGAGAGATCGCAGGTCTTGCACCGGAGCAGCCGGCAGAGGAAGCAGCTGCAGAAGAAGCAACAGCAGAGACTGTTTCCCAGGAGAGTGCAGAATAATATGAAATTATTGTTCATTTCCCTTGGATGTGATAAGAACCTGGTAGATTCTGAGGAAATGCTTGGAATGCTGGCAGCAGACGGACATCAGATTGTGGACGATGAAGATGAGGCAGAGGTGATTATCGTAAATACCTGCTGCTTCATTGGAGATGCCAAGGAAGAGAGTGTCAATACCATTCTTGAGATGGCAGAGAAGAAAAAGGCAGGCACCTGCAAAGTTCTGATCGTCACCGGATGCATGGCACAGCGCTACAAGAAAGAGATTTCAGAGGAAATACCGGAGGTGGATGCAATCCTTGGAACTACTTCCTACGGCGATATTATCAAAGCTGTTAAGGAAGCTGAGGCGGGCAGGCACTTCGAAGAATACAAGAGCATTGATTTCCTTCCCAATATTTCCGGCAAGCGTATGCTGACAACTGGCGGCCATTTTGCATATCTGAAGATTGCAGAGGGCTGTGACAAGCACTGTACGTACTGTATTATCCCCAAGCTCAGGGGAAGCTACCGAAGCGTTCCTATGGAACAGCTGGTGAAGGAAGCACAGTCACTTGCCGAACAGGGCGTAAAGGAGCTGATCCTGGTTGCACAGGAGACTACTCTTTACGGCAAGGATCTTTACGGAAAGAAATCCCTGCATGTGCTTTTGAAAGAGCTTTGCAAGATTAAAGGAATCCGCTGGATCCGTATTTTATACTGTTATCCGGAGGAGATTTATGATGAACTGATTCAGACCATGAAGGAAGAGAAGAAGATCTGCCATTATCTGGATCTTCCTATTCAGCATGCCAGCGACCGCGTGCTGAAACGTATGGGACGCCGCACCACCAAGCAGGAGCTTGTGGACATTATTGGCAAGCTGCGCCGTGAGATTCCGGATATTTTCCTTCGTACCAGTCTGATCAGCGGTTTCCCTGGAGAGACCCAGGAAGACCACGAAGAACTGATGGAGTTTGTGGACGAAATCGAGTTCGACCGCCTTGGTGTTTTCCCATATTCCGCAGAGGAGGATACCCCGGCAGCGACTATGGAGGATCAGATTCCCGAAGAAGTCAAGGAAGCCAGACGAGATGAGATCATGGAACTTCAGCAGGAGATTTCTCTGGAGAAGGGTGAGAATCGCGTAGGTCAGGTACTGACTGTTATGATCGAGGGCAAGGTATCCGGTGAAAGTGCGTATATTGGACGTACTTACGGAGATGCGCCTAAGGTTGACGGCTATATTTTTGTACAGACAGGCGAACTTCTTATGACCGGAGATTTTGCAAGAGTACGGGTTACAGGTGCTCTGGAGTATGATTTGATAGGAGAGCTGGAGAATGAATACACCGAATAAGCTGACTGTTGCCAGAATGATTATGGTACCGTTTTTTGTATTATTTATTCTGACTGGATGGGGCGGGGAAGCCAACCGTTATATCTGTCTTGTTATTTTTGCTGCGGCAAGCATTACAGACTGGTTTGACGGCAAACTGGCACGTAAGTATAATCTGGTCACCAACTTTGGTAAATTTATGGATCCCCTTGCGGACAAGCTGCTTGTTTGTTCGGCTTTGATCTGCATGATCGAGCTGGACCGCCTGCCTGCATGGATGGTGATTGTTGTGATCGCAAGAGAATTTATTATCAGCGGATTCAGACTGATCGCAGCTGAGAACGGAGTGGTAATTGCCGCAAACTACTGGGGCAAATTTAAGACTGCTTCCCAGATGGTGATGATCATTCTGCTGATTCTGAATTTTGGCGGAATTTTTGAGATTCTGACCAATATTTTTATCTGGCTGTCACTGGCACTGACTGTGATTTCCCTGATCACCTATATTGTGCAGAATAAAAATGTGATTTCCATGCAGGAGTAATCCTGTGCAGGAAAGCTTAGAGCGTGTTTCAAACAGGCTCTAGAGCCTTTCTCAAACAGGCTGTAAGCCTAATATATTGTTGTTTTAATCTATATGACAGAACTTTGAAACCCAAGATTCATAAGATGATATGAAAAAGCCGCAGTTTACCCAGTAAATCAGCGGCTTTTGAAATAATCACAATCAGAAAAGAGGGATACAGATGATTGCAGAACTTGTAGCAGTAGGAACCGAAATATTGCTTGGCAACATTGTAAATACCAACAGTGCCTATCTGTCCGAGCAGATGGCGCAGCTTGGGCTGTCTGTTTATTATGAGACAGTGGTGGGAGACAATCATGACAGAATGAAAGCCGTGATTGCATCCGCTCTGGATCGCTCAGATGTGGTAATTCTTTCCGGCGGCCTTGGACCTACCGAGGATGACCTGACCAAAGAGGTCTGCGCAGAGGTGATGGGTTTGCCCCTTGAGGAGGATCCGCATTCCCGCAAGCGTATTGAGCGCTACATGAAAGAATATGAGAAAAATCACCCGGACAGACGGATCACAACCAACAATTACAAGCAGGCACAGGTACCAAAGGGGGCTCTTGTAATTGATAACCACAACGGTACAGCACCGGGACTGATCCTTGAAAAAGATGGCAAAACCGCTATCCTTCTTCCTGGACCGCCCAATGAGCTGATCCCTATGTTTGAGGAGTCTGTTTTCCCTTATCTTCGCAAGAAACAGCCGGAGATCATCTGCTCCCAGGTTGTGAAGATCTGCGGAATCGGCGAGAGTCAGGTCGCTGCGGATATTCAGGATATGATCGAGGCACAGACCAATCCTACCCTTGCTCCATATGCCAAAACCGGAGAGGTTCATCTTCGGATCACAGCCAAGGGTGAGGATGAGAAGGAATGTAAAAAGCTGATCAAGCCGGTGGTAAGAGAACTGAAAAGACGTTTTGGCAAAAATATTTTTGCCCTTGAAGCTGAGAAGACCCTGGAGGAATCTGTTGTAGATATGCTGCGGGATCAGGGACTGACCCTGTCTCTTGCGGAGTCCTGCACAGGCGGTGCCATTGCGGCGCGTATTGTCAATGTTCCAGGAGCGTCTCAGGTATTTACTCACGGTTTTGTTACTTACAGCAACCGTGCCAAGAGAAAATGTCTGGGCGTGAAGAAGTCCACTTTGAAGACAGAAGGTGCAGTTTCCGCGAAGTGTGCCAAGGAGATGGCAAAAGGCGGCTGCGCAAACTCAGATGCAGATATCTGCCTTTCCATTACAGGGCTTGCAGGCCCTGACGGCGGAACCAAGGAGACTCCGGTTGGCACTGTGTTTATGGGCTGCTGCTACAATGGACAGACCATTACCAGAGAATACCATTTCACCGGAAACCGGACCAAGATCCGCCAACAGGCAGTGGCAAGTGCGCTGGTGCTTCTTCGGGAATGCATCATGGAAGGCATCGAGAAAAATGACTAAAGGGATATGCCGACGATAAACGGAAGCTTCGTAGAGGAACAACACAGT
Source organism: Ruminococcus sp. AF31-8BH (assembly GCF_003460605.1). GTDB lineage: Bacteria > Bacillota > Clostridia > Lachnospirales > Lachnospiraceae > Blautia_A > Blautia_A acetigignens. Next base: position 129,905 of record NZ_QTVN01000006.1, on the reverse strand, counting down.
CAGAAGAGACCGCAAAGGATAGAGCCTGGCTGACGATAGGCGGCAGTTTCACAGAGGAATAATGGGCTGTGGAAACATGGCTTATGAAAAAGGAGGACCAGGGGTTCACAAAGAATCCAGGGCCCTCTTTTTCCTTATCGCATCATTTTCATCAGATTTACCACCTGATCCAATTTTGCCCGCTCCTGGGGGCTTTTTCCCATTTTCAGCACTTCGATGATGGTATTGATCTCGTTGGGGTTGAAGCGAAGTCCTGCGCTTTTTCCTTTGGCAGCAGCGTTCATAATGAAGGGAAGCAGGTCGGAGGGGGATTTTCCTGCGCCCTGCTGTGCCATCTGCTGAAGCATGTCAAGCTTGCTTCTGTCCATTCCCGCAAGCTTTGGATTGTCCTGCCAGTTTTCTTCCAAAAAAATCACACCTTTCTGTCTGAGATAAAAATCCTGGACGGCAGTTGATTAGGCCTGCTTAATCCAATTTCTCCTGACGGCAGCCATGAAACATATTTGGGCAGGCGAATTCATGGATATGACCTATAATGACAGCAATTACTGCCGCTCCTCTTCACAGCTGTCCTCTGGCACAGTACTGTTCATCACCTTGATCATTTCTACCATAGCCATCATATTTGTAATCTGATCCAGAGTTCTTCTGGTATTTCCGAAGCAGTATCTGCGCAGGTCGTTGAGAATGTCTACAGGCTGTGAGGCGGAAACCGCCTGCATGCGCATAGGCTGCGCCTGGCTTCCGAAAAGATTTACAGCATTGGAAAATTCCTTTGCCTTGGCGTACAGGGAAAAAAGCTGCTGCTCCCTGGGCGGAAGATAAGGAATCAGTGCTTTTAAAAGCTGACCCTGGTCTGTTCCGACCATCTGATCCAATGCAGTCTGGGCAATAAATTCTGACTCCATAAAAATCCCTTTTCTAATCTATGTTTTTATTATTAAAATATGTCGGGAAACTGCCTTTTGACATATGTTATATTAGAGCGTGTTTGAAAAATCATTCCCGCAATCTGCACGCCCCACTTTGCGGTATATTTCACCCGAATTCGGTTGTCGTAGCCCGCGTGTTTGAAAATCATTCGTGGCATACCAGGAGGGATGATCATGAGAAGAGAAAATGAAAAGCTGATCATAGATGGAAACGCGATTTACGAACTGGATCTGGAATGCGTCCGCAGAAAGAACCAGCAGAAAGACAAAGAGAATGAAGAAAACCAGAGAAAGAAAAATGGCCGGATGTCAGGTCGGCACCAGTAAAAACCTGGAAGGAAAAATGAAAAAATGAAATAAAAGAGAAAACGATTGCTGAAATTGCTTCGGCGGAGAACAGGAAAAAATCCGAAGCGCTTATGAAAAAGGGACAGAGGCCCCGCGCCTCTGTCCCGATTTGCAATGTCACATCAGCATCCGCATCCGTTTCCTAAGCCGCCGCAAAGGAGCAGAAGGATAATGATGATCCAGCAGCAGTCACCATTTCCGTTGCCGCATCCGTTGTTGCATCCGAAACCGTTTCCGCCGCATGCGCAAAGAAGAATAATGATCCACAGAATGTTGCATCCGCAGGAGCCATTTCCCCAGTTGGAAAGTCCGCAGCCGCAGCCATTGTCATTGCCGCATCCACATCCGTTGTTGCATCCGCATCCGGATCTTTCCTCACCACAGCCACAGTTTGTTGCAGCTAAATCACTCATGCCTGAAACCTCCAGAAAATGTTTACAGTTCATCATATGGAAGGGACAGCTCCTGTGTGACAAAGCAGTTGACAGAAAAACAAAAATTAGCTATAATAATTATGAATTTAATATTTTTGTAATCTTTGCAACAAAATTGACACATTCATTTGTCAGAAAGTAACAATCACAGTGAATGTGAAGGTATTGAACAGTTACCAATCACACATTGGGGGTAGAGTGTGCGGCTCCGGGGGGAAAATTGGAGGCACGCTCATGGGGAGTGATTGAAATGGAGAGGACATCTGTTATGAAAAGAGAGAGTAAAAAAGGAAACTGGTTTTCTGTACTGGCGCTTTTGGTTCTGCTGGTTCTTCTTGCCATGCCAATGACATCAAAGGATGTACAGGCTGCTACAGCTGGATTTAAGACCATAAACGGCAAGACCTATTACATAACATCAAGCGGTGCCAAGCACAAGGGTTGGCTGACCCTGAAAGGAAGGAAATATTATTTTGATGCCAAGACGGGCGTTCAGCTAAAGGGCTGGCAGAAAGATACGAAAGGAAGAAACGTCCGCTATTTTACCAGAGGCTCCGGTGCAATGGTCACTGGATTTTTGAAAAGTTCCACCGTTACCAGGTATTTTAATCCTTCCAACGGAAGAATGGTTCGCGGCTGGCTGACCCTGAACAAAAAGAAGTATTATTTCACCAGTGGTTCTGGCGCAATGATAAAAGGTCGCTGGCTTACAGATTCCAAAGGCCAGAAACGTTATTTTAACAGCAATGGTACCATGAAAACAGGCTGGTATAAAGATTCCAAAACCAAATACAGCTATTATTTTAATACAAGCAACGGAATTGCCTACACCGGACTGAAGAAAATAAGCGGAAGCTACTATTATTTTTCCAAGAAAAGCGGCGTGCGCTATGAGAAGGGCTTTGGACATGTAGGTTCCAGACATTATTACTTTAACCCAAGCAACGGTAAGGCTCAGACCGGCTGGCTGACCCTGAACGGAAAGAAATATTATTTCAATACTTCTTCCGCTGTTATGTACATGAATACCACTGCTGCCATCAGCGGCAAGACCTATGTCTTTGACAGTAATGGAGTGGCAACAGAGAAACAGAGCAGTACGACCACAGGCAGCACTTTCACATGGTATGACCAGAAGCACAAACGCAATTATACCATTCTGAGTCAGTTTAATACACATACCGGAATTGCAAATGGAGCAAAATCCAATCTTGACATTCTGGCAGCTGTGTGCGAGACAGAAGCAGGAGATCAGGGACTTGCAGGCATGAAGGCAGTTGCCCTTACCGTTCTGAACAGAACCCTGGATGCAGGTTTCCCGTCTGACGTTCGCTATGTGGTTTATCAGAAAGGACAGTACTCCGTAGTCACAAACGGTTCCCTTCAGAAACGTCTCAACGGACAGTTTGAGGACCGCGCAAGTGCCTACAAGGCAGCACAAGAGGCTCTTGACAGCTTCAATGCTTACGTGCTCAAAGGAACCGCCCGCAAGGTAAGCGGCATGAAGGCCAAGGATTTCAACTACAAGTATTTCATGATGAATTCCGCTTTCGCGAAACAGCCCTTAAATTTCGATAAGGTTGTATATGAAGTTTACAAGGATCACACATTCTTTGTAGACTGGGTATAAGAGAGGAGAAAGGATGAATCCCTATTTATCCGCGATCCTGACAATAGCAGGCTTAGTCCTGCTATTTGTTTTATGGATCTTTTATGAGAATCGGAAGATCAAAAACAACACCCTGGAGCGGATCCGCAGAAACTGGGGAAAGCCCTCCAAAAGACAGTATGAAGCAGGAGACCTGGAGCAGATTTCCCATTATTTTCGCAGAAAAGAAAAAGAGGGTTTTGTTATAGACGACATTACCTGGAATGATCTGGATATGGACCGCCTGTATAAAATGGTGAACCAGACTGTTTCCTCACCGGGAGAAGATGTGCTTTATGATATGATGCGGCGTCCTGTATTTTCCAGGGAAGAACTGGAGGAACGGGAAAAGCTGGTGGAGTTTTTTTCCTCTCATACAAAGGAACGGGAGGAAATGCAGCTGCATCTTTCCAAGGTGGGAAAAACAAGGCTGGGTTCCCTGTCCGATACGGTGCTGGCCTTAAACAGTTCTCCTAAGGTGAAAACAGGGATCCATGTATTCATGCTGACATTGATCCTGCTGGATCTGGCTGTGCTTCTCCCTTTGAATCCGCTGGTGGGATTTTTCATATTTCTGGTGCTTATGGTGGCGAACATTACCATTTATTATACGGGAAATGACAGAAGCCTGATTGAAGCCTATCTGGACTGTTTTACCCATCTGCTTCGCATGCTTTCCGTGGCGGAAGAGATGAAGAATGTAAAATGGCCAGAGGTAAAAGAGCAGATGGAAGCCATCGCGGAGGCGAAGGCGGCCTTTGCAGGACTTAGCCGCAAGTCCTTTTTCCTGACTAGCAAAAATACGGACGGAGGGGATCCCTCCCAGATCGTGATGGAGTATGTCCGGCTTCTGACGCATGTGGATATTCTGGTGTACAACAGTCTGCTGAAAGAAGTACAGGGAAAAACGGAAGCGATTATGAAGCTGATTGACAATATTGGGGAACTGGACGCCTGTATTTCCATTGCCTCTTTCCGGGAAATGCTTTCTCTGTGGTGCCGGCCGGAGTTTGTGGATGGACATCAGAAAAAGGAAAGTTCCAGGCTCCAAGAGAAAGCACATGATACCTGGAAAGCTACCGGGATTTCGGAGAATAGGGCGGGTGAACATACCTGGACTGCTTCCCGGATCCAGATGCAGGTGGAGGACCTTTACCATCCTTTACTTACAGAGGCGGTTGCCAACAGCTTCCAGGTATCCGGCGGAACCCTTGTGACTGGCTCCAACGCATCCGGCAAGTCCACCTTCCTGAAAAATGTGGCAATGAACAGCATTCTGGCCCAGACTCTTGGAACCTGCACCTGCTCTTCTTACCGGGCACCTTTTTTGAAGGTGATGACATCCATGGCTCTTCGGGATGATATGGAAAGCGGAGAGAGCTATTTCATTGTGGAGATCAAATCCCTGAAAAGAATCTTGGATGAGAGCAAAAAGCCAGAGCCGCTTCTTTGCATCGTTGACGAGGTACTTCGGGGAACCAATACCATCGAGCGCATTGCGGCGTCCTCCCAGATTCTGGCATCTCTTCATCAGAACTGGGTGCTTCCTTTTGCGGCAACTCATGATATTGAGCTGTCGTACATTTTAGAGGACTTGTATGACAACTATCATTTCGAGGAAGAAGTAAAGGAAAAAGAAGTGGTATTTTCCTATATCCTGAAAAAAGGACGGGCGACCTCGAGAAATGCCATCCGGCTTCTGGATATGCTGGAGTATGATCTGGGAATCGTGGAAGGTGCGGCGAAAGCAGCCAGAGATTTCGAAGAAAAAGGCGTGTGGGAGTCCTTGAAGCCTGTTTGAAAAAGTATCTTTATAATTGCTGTAATACGTTAAGTTGTGAAAGCATCCTGGTAAATTCCTTGACAAAAACAGACAGCCTTTGTATACTTGCAAGTATTAAAAGACAAAGGCTTTGAAGGGAACAAGTAGCCCTGGGAAGAGCTTACAGAGAGCTGCCGGATGGTGAGAGGCGCATGCAGAACCCCAGAGAAGAATACAGGCGAATACATCCCGGAGCTTTGCACCGAACGGTTTTCCTGTGATAAAGGAATGCAGGAACGTACCAAGTAGGCTGCAACGGAGTGGCATACGTTATCATGCCGGGGTGATTGATACAGTCACTTATCGAGGCAGGAAGTGCGAGCTTTCTGTGAATTTAGGTGGTAACGCGGGACCCGGTTCTCGTCCTAAAGGGACAAAAGGAACCGGGTATTTTTTTATTCAGGAGGAAAATAACATGACAGTTTGGGAAGAACTGAAAGCCAGAGGGCTGATCGCCCAGGTAACTGACGAAGATGAGATTAAGGAAATGGTAAACAACGGTAAGGCTACCTTCTACATCGGATTTGACCCTACCGCAGACAGCCTTCATGTAGGACACTTTATGGCACTTTGCCTGATGAAGCGTCTTCAGATGGCAGGAAACAGACCAATCGCCCTTCTTGGAGGCGGAACCGGTATGATCGGTGACCCATCCGGAAGAACCGATATGCGTCAGATGCTGACCAAGGAAACCATCCAGCACAATATCGACTGCTTCAAGAAACAGATGGAGCGTTTTATTGATTTTTCCGATGGCAAGGCACTCATGGTAAACAATGCAGAGTGGCTGATGAATTTGAACTATGTAGAGCTTCTTCGCGAGGTTGGCGCCCACTTTTCCGTCAACCGTATGCTGACTGCTGAGTGCTACAAGCAGCGTATGGAAAGAGGCTTAAGCTTCCTGGAATTCAATTACATGATCATGCAGAGCTACGATTTCTACATGCTGTACCAGAAATACGGCTGCAACATGCAGTTTGGAGGCGATGACCAGTGGAGCAACATGCTCGGCGGTACAGAGCTGATCCGCCGTAAGCTTGGCAAAGATGCATACGCTATGACCATCACCCTTCTTCTGAACTCTGAGGGCAAGAAGATGGGCAAAACACAGTCCGGCGCTGTATGGCTTGATCCGAATAAGACCTCTCCATTTGATTTCTATCAGTACTGGAGAAATGTAGATGACGCAGACGTGATCAAATGCATGAAGCTTCTTACTTTCCTTCCGTTAGAAGAAATCCAGGAGATGGAGAAATGGGAAGGCAGCCAGCTGAATAAGGCAAAAGAGATCCTTGCATTCCAGCTGACCGAGCTTGTTCACGGAACTGAGGAAGCAAAGAAAGCAGAAGCAGGGGCAAAGGCCCTTTTCGCAGGCGGAGCAGACACAGAGCATATGCCAACTACTGAGCTTGCAGCAGAGGATTTTGATGAGGAAGGAAACATCGACCTGATCAGCCTTCTTGTAAAATCCGCACTGGTAACCACCCGTTCCGAGGGAAGAAGAGCCATCGAGCAGGGCGGCGTTTCTGTAGACGGCGAGAAAGTAATGGACATCAAGCATGTACTTTCCAAGGATGCCCTTACAGGTGACGGCGTTGTCCTCAAGAGAGGAAAGAAGAAATTCAATAAAGTATTTACAAAATAATTTTGACCGTAATAAAGATCTATGATATCATATAGACTATGCAAGCATTTCCGGTGCAGCAGCTGCGGCTTCTGCACCCAAAGAGGAAATGCACTTCTTTATTGCGTAGGAGGAGATTTGAAATGAAGAAATACGGAGTAAACGAACTTCGAAAAATGTTTCTGGATTTCATGGAGAGCAAGGGACATCTTGTACTGAAAAGCTTTCCATTGGTTCCACAGGGCGATAAAAGCATCCTGCTGATCAACGCAGGAATGACACCACTGAAACCATATTTCACAGGAGCAGAGAAACCACCGCGTACAAGAGTAAGTACCTGTCAGAAATGTATCCGTACAGGCGATATCGAGAATGTAGGTAAGACAGCACGTCACGGTACCTTCTTCGAGATGCTTGGAAACTTCTCTTTTGGAGATTACTTTAAGAGAGAAGCTATCCACTGGTCCTGGGAATTTTTAACAGAGGTAGTTGGACTGGATCCGAACCGTCTTTACCCGTCTGTATACCTTGAGGATGACGAGGCTTTCGATATCTGGAACAAAGAAATCGGAATTCCGGCAGAGCGTATTTTCAAATTCGGCAAAGAGGACAACTTCTGGGAGCATGGCGCAGGTCCATGCGGTCCATGTTCAGAGATCTACTATGACCGCGGAGAGAAATACGGCTGCGGCAAGCCAGGATGTACAGTAGGATGCGACTGCGACCGTTACATGGAAGTATGGAACAACGTATTTACCCAGTTTGAGAATGACGGAAACGGTAACTACACAACCCTGAAGCAGAAGAACATTGATACCGGTATGGGACTTGAGCGTCTGGCAGTTGTTGTCCAGGACGTAGATTCTATTTTCGATGTAGACACCATCTGTTCCCTTCGTAACCTGGTAAGCAAGATTTCCGGCAAGGAATACGGCGTACACCATGAGGATGACGTTTCCATCCGTCTGATCACAGACCATATCCGTTCCGCTACATTCATGATTTCCGATGGAATCATGCCGACCAATGAGGGAAGAGGATACGTACTTCGCCGTCTGATCCGCCGTGCAGCAAGACACGGAAGACTTCTTGGAATCGAGGGCAACTTCCTTGCAACCTTAAGTGCAGAAGTGATCAGCGGTTCTAAGGACGGATATCCGGAACTGGAAGAGAAGAAAGAGTTCATCTTCAACGTTCTCACCAACGAGGAGAATCAGTTTGGCAAGACCATCGACCAGGGACTTCGCATCCTGGCAGATATGGAAGAAGCTATGAATGCAGCAGGAGAGAAGACTCTTTCCGGCGAGAACGCATTCAAATTATATGACACCTACGGATTCCCTCTTGACCTGACCAAGGAGATCCTTGAGGAAAAAGGCTATGAGATCGACGAGGAAGGCTTCAAGGCTGCTATGGATGAGCAGAGAGAGAAAGCACGTTCCTCCCGTGAGGTAACCAACTATATGGGTGCTGACGCAACTGTATATGACCAGATCGACACCTCTGTAACCACAGAGTTTGTTGGATATGACCACCTTTCCTTTGAGTCCCCGGTTACTGTTCTCACAACAGAGGATGAGATCGTGGATTCCCTGATGGAAGGCCAGAAAGGCACCATTTTCGTAGAGAAAACACCTTTCTACGCTACCATGGGCGGACAGGTTGGAGATACCGGTGTGATCGAGACTGCAAACGGCAAATTTGTTGTGGAAGATACCATCAAGCTTCGCGGCGGCAAATTCGGCCATGTAGGACATATGGAATCCGGCATGATCTCCAAGGGTGAGACTGTTTCCCTGAAAGTAAACGTTGCCGCAAGAAAAGACATCGAGAAGAACCACAGTGCAACACACCTTCTTCAGAAAGCCCTGAAAGAGGTTCTTGGTTCCCATGTAGAGCAGAAAGGTTCCCTGGTAACTGCGGACAGACTTCGTTTTGACTTCGCTCACTTTACAGCTATGACACCTGAGGAGATTGAGAAAACAGAGAAAATCGTAAATGAGCAGATCCAGGCTGGCCTTGAGGTCCACACAGACATCATGGGCGTTGAGGAAGCAAAGAAATCCGGCGCTATGGCACTGTTCGGCGAGAAGTATTCCCAGAAGGTACGTGTGGTATCCATGGGCGATTTCTCCAAAGAACTTTGCGGCGGTACCCACGTTGCAAACACAAGCTCCATTATGCTGTTCAAGATCGTATCTGAGTCCGGTATCGCTGCAGGCGTGCGCCGTATTGAGGCACTGACTGGCAACGGCGTTCTGGAATACTATAAGAAACAGGAAGCACTTCTTCACGAGGCTGCTAAGGCTCTGAAGACCACTCCTTCTGAGATGGTTGAGAAGATTGCACACCTTCAGGGTGAGATGAAAGCTCTTGCAAGCGAGAACGAGTCTCTGAAGAGCAAGCTGGCTCAGGGATCTCTTGGGGATGTTATGAACCAGGTTGTGGAAGTAAAAGGCGTGAAGCTTCTTGCTGCCAAGGTAGAGGGCGTTGACATGAACGGACTTCGTGATCTTGGTGACCAGCTTAAAGAGAAGCTTGGTGAGGGCGTTGTAGTTCTTGCAGCAGTGAACGAGGGCAAGGTAAGCCTTCTTGCAATGGCTACGGATTCCGCACAGAAAGCAGGAGCACATGCGGGCAACCTGATCAAGGCAGTGGCAGCTATCGTTGGCGGTGGCGGCGGCGGCCGTCCGAACATGGCTCAGGCCGGCGGAAAGAATCCGGAAAAAGCAGATGAAGCCATTGCAGCAGTTGCCGGAATCCTGGAAGGACAGCTTCACTAGAAGATCTGTTCATAACTGCACCCTGGCCTGCGGGAAATTCGTCAAAATTTTTTGTAAAATTAAACCAAAAGTTGTTGACGAACCCCGACTGTATGATATATAATAATGTTCGTGCAAGAAAAATACCCAGACAGTTGTATTTTAGCACAATCTACAACTGGAGGGAGGTTAGGTGTGAGTCTATGTCAAACGTTATCGTAAAAGAAAACGAGACTTTAGATAGCGCTCTTCGCAGATTCAAGAGAAGCTGCGCAAAAGCAGGTATCCAGCAGGAAATCCGCAAAAGAGAGCATTACGAGAAACCAAGCGTTCGTCGTAAGAAAAAATCTGAAGCCGCAAGAAAACGTAAATATAATTAATTGTGCGCAAAAATCCCTGGCTGCATTCAGTCAGGGATTTTTAAATGAGGGAAAGAAAGACTTATGATGATTCTGAAGAAAATTGCCAAGCTTCTGTTTAACCGGATTTTTTATGTGGTATTTGCGATGGCAGTACAGCTTGGCTGGCTGCTGACCATCTTTCTCCGCCTTGCAGGCTATTCCAGATATATGTCTATCGCGTTGGATGCAATCAGTATTCTTGTGGTTCTGGTGATTGTAAACCGAAAGATCAATCCCTCGTATAAACTGGCCTGGACCATGCTGATTTTGTGCCTGCCTGTATTTGGCCTTGTTCTTTATCTGGTATTTGGACGTTCCAGAATTGCGGCTTATATGCAGGAGCGGTTTAATGATATGCTGGCGAAATCCAGCAATCTTTTGCAGACAGAACCTGACCTTCATGAACAGCTAAGAATGGAAGATGCCTCTGCCTGCAATCAGTCGGACTATATATATCGGAATTCCGGCTATCCTGCCCATGGAAACACCACAGCGGAATATTTCCAGGTGGGAGACGATATGTTCCCGGTTCTTGTGAAGGAACTGGAGCAGGCGCAGCATTACATTTTTATTGAATATTTTATTATCCATGATGGGGTCATGTGGAGAACCATTCTGGATATTCTGGAGAAGAAAGTTAAGGAAGGGCTGGACGTCCGTCTGATCTATGATGACATGGGCTGTCTTACCACACTTCCTCATAAATATTATGAAACCATGCGGGCGAAGGGCATCAAGTGTCAGGTGTTCAATCCTTTCCGTCCGATTCTGAACATTATCCAGAACAACCGTGACCACAGGAAATTCTGTATCATTGACGGTTACGTGGGATTTACAGGCGGGGTGAACCTGGCAGATGAGTACATTAACCAGAAGGAGCGCTTCGGCCACTGGAAAGATACAGCTGTCATGCTGAAAGGCGAGGCAGTCTGGAATATGACCGCCATGTTCCTTCACATGTGGAATGTGGTAACCAATAATCGCCAGGACAGCAGCTTGGAGGAATATCTGCCCCATGTATGGCACCCGGAGGCTTTTGAGGGGGATGGATTTATCCAGCCTTTCTGCGATTCCCCTTTGGACAATGAGACAGTGGGTGAGAATGTTTATCTGAACATCATCAATCGTGCCAGAGATTATGTGTACATCTGTACGCCCTATCTGGTTATCGACAATGAGATGATGACTGCCCTTTGCCTTGCGGCGAAGAGCGGTGTGGATGTGCGTCTGATGACACCGGGAATTCCGGACAAGAAGCTGGTATTTCTTCTTACCCAGTCTTACTATGAGCAGCTGCTTGAGGCTGGGGTAAAGATTTATGAGTATCAGCCGGGATTTCTTCATGCAAAGTCCTTTGTGTGCGATGATGAGATTGGCGTGGTGGGAACGATTAACCTGGATTACCGCAGCCTTTATCTTCACTTTGAGGATGGAGTGTGGATTTACTGCAACAAGGTGATCGGGGACATTAAAAAAGACTTTACAGATACCCTGGATTACTGCAATCCAGTGACACTGGAATTCTGCAGAGGCAGAAATATTGCAGTGCGGGCAATGCAGAGCATACTGAGATTGTTTGCGCCTATGTTGTAAATGATTACTGTGAAAGTCCCAGATGGCAGCCAACATGTCCGTTTTATAAGAAAAAATGGGTTTCTAATTAATAGAGGATTTTGAGATATGGACAGAATATATGCAGACAATGCGGCAACAACTAAAATAAGCCATAAGGCTATGGAGGCTATGGTTTCCTCAATGGAAAATACTTACGGGAATCCATCCAGTCTTCACCAGATCGGTATGGAAGCAAATGATGCACTGCAGACTGCAAGAGAGCAGATTGCACGCTGTCTTGGATGTACGCCAAAAGAGATTTATTTTACATCAGGCGGAACGGAATCTGACAATCAGGCAATTATATCTGCGGCTATGCTTGGTGAGAAGCAGAATAAGAAGCATATTATTTCTACTGCGTTTGAGCATCATGCAGTGCTTTACACATTAAGAAAGCTGAAAGAGCAGGGATTTGAGGTTGAGCTTCTGGATGCAGGTGAGGAAGGAAATATTACGGCAGAACAGGTACAGGCGGCAATTCGTCCGGATACATGCCTTGTTACTACAATGTTTGCCAATAATGAGATTGGATCTATTCTTCCTATTGCTAAAATCGGTGAAGTGTGCCGTGCCCATGGAGTACTTTTTCATACAGATGCTGTGCAGGCTGTTGGACATATACCTGTGAATGTGAAAAAACAAAATATTGATCTTTTGTCTCTTTCGGCACATAAGTTTCATGGCCCCAGGGGAATTGGCGTATTGTATGCCAGAAGAGGAATGGAGCTTTGCAGTCTTATGGAGGGCGGCGGTCAGGAACGGGGAAAACGTCCGGGTACGGAGAACGTTCCGGCAATCATGGGAATGGCAGCTGCGCTGAAAGAAGAATGCGTTCTGATGGAGGAAAATGCGCGGAAGATTTCTGCTATGCGGGATCGGCTGATCCAGGGGCTTTCCAAGATTCCGCACTGTATTTTAAACGGTCCGGCAGGAAACCGGCTTCCGGGGAATGTGAATTTCTGTTTTGAGGGAGTTTCCGGAGAAAGTCTTCTCCTTCTTCTGGATAGTAAGGGTATTTGTGCTTCCTCGGGCTCTGCGTGCGCTTCGGGGGCGTTGGACCCGAGCCATGTGCTGCTGGCACTGGGAAGATCCCCGGAAATTGCCCAGGGATCCTTAAGGCTGAGCCTGGATGCATCTAATACAGAAGAAGAAGTGGATTACATGCTGGAGGTGATTCCACAGGTGGTAGAGCATCTGCGGAGAATGTCTGCTGACTGGCAGGAGAAAGTAAAAGGCAGTCGGGAATTTGAGCTGTAAAAACGTGTATGATACAAAACGTAAACTGTAAAAGTCCTGGCCAGCAACTGGAGACGAACTATGCTTGTATAGGCGAATTCATGGATATGGTTCAGACTAAAACGTAGGAGCAAGCAGGGCAATCGCCCGTTTAGAATAATATTCGCGAGGTATAAATATATGGAGTCAGACAACATGAAAAAGGCACTGATCGCTATGAGCGGCGGCGTGGATTCTTCCGTAGCCGCTTACCTGATGAAAGAGCATGGATACGACTGCATTGGCGTGACCATGAAGCTTTTCCAGAATGAGGATGCAGGCGTCAGCCGCAAAAAAAGCTGCTGTTCCTTAGATGATGTGGAGGATGCAAGAAGCGTAGCCCACAATCTGGGAATCCCTTATTATGTTTTTAACTTTACTGCAGATTTCAAGAAACAGGTCATGGACCGGTTTGTAGCTGCTTATGAAAATGGTGCAACTCCAAACCCCTGTATTGACTGCAACCGCTATCTGAAATTCGACAGCCTGTATCACCGTGCAGAGGAGCTTGGCTGCCACTATGTTGTGACTGGCCATTATGCAAGAATCGAGCAGCGTGAGGATGGCAGATACCTTCTGAAAAAAGCCGCAGACCCGGCCAAGGACCAGAGCTATGTGCTCTACTCTCTGACCCAGGAGCAGCTGGCACATACCATGTTCCCGCTTGGGGATATGAACAAGCACCAGACCCGTATGATTGCAGATGAGCAGAATTTCTTCAATGCAGATAAGCCGGACAGCCAGGATATCTGCTTTGTTCCAGATGGGGATTATGCAGGATTTATCCGCAGATTTACAGGTAAGGACTATCCAGCAGGAGATTTTACAGACAAGGACGGCAACGTTCTTGGCAAACATAAAGGAATCATCGGCTACACCGTGGGACAGCGGAAAGGTCTTGGCATTGCAGCTGGCAAGCCGGTTTATGTGACAAAGATCTGCCCGGCAGAGAACCGGGTAATTCTTGGTGACAATGAGGATCTGTTCCATCGGGAACTGGATGTGGAGGACTTTAATTTCATCGCTTTTGACAATCCCCCGGCAGAGTTCCGTGCCAAAGCCAAGGTGCGCTACCGTCAGAAGGAGCAGTGGGCAACCGTAAAAGTCACCGGAGAAAAAACAGTGCACATCATTTTTGACGAATCCCAGAGAGCCATCACCAAAGGACAGGCTGCCGTTTTGTATGATGGAGACGTTGTCATCGGCGGCGGTGTGATTGTGGGCTGAAAAATAGAACGAAAGTAACTGTGAAAGTACGGAACAGTTCTGAATTGAAATATTATAACAGTCAGGGAAGTATAGAATAAAACTATATTTTTTCCCTGGCTGTTTTTGTTTATAAAAAGTTAAGAATATATCTTTAATTTATAGATGACGAACCCTATGGAAAAATGGTACTATAATCCATATCAGCCGCAGCAGAGCATAAAGAATTGGAGGTATATGTGGAAAAAAGAAAATTAATTGGAAGGTTCGGGACGCATCCGTCCGTACTAAAGGAAAATGCAAAAGAAAAGGCAAAGGAATCCATCAGCGCAGTACTGCCCATTGTACTGATCGTTCTGGCGCTTGGGTTTACCATAGCGGCCCTCTCGCCCAGTATTCTGGTGGAATTTCTCATTGGATCGGTGCTGGTGATCATCGGCATGATCTTTTTCTCCATGGGCGCGGAAATGTCCATGACCCCTATGGGAGAGCATGTGGGAGGCAGTATGCTTCGCACGAAGAAATTAGGCTTTATTGTAATTCTTGGTTTTGTTCTTGGTTTTATTATTACGATTTCTGAACCCGATCTGCAGGTTCTTGCAGAACAGGTTTCCTCTGTGCCGAATATGGTGCTGATCTTATCAGTGGCATTAGGAGTTGGCGCATTTCTTGTTGTGGCATTGCTTCGTATTCTGTTTGGAATCGCGCTGCCGCCGTTGTTATTCTGTTTTTATATTCTGGTTTTTGTCATTGCAATGTTCGTTCCGGAAAATTTTCTGGCAGTGGCCTTTGATTCCGGCGGGGTGACCACTGGACCTATGACCGTTCCCTTTATTATGGCGCTGGGTGTTGGTATCGCAGCCATCCGTAACGATAAGCATGCCGGGGATGACAGCTTCGGACTTGTAGCGCTGTGTTCCATAGGTCCCATTCTGGCAGTTTTGATCCTGGGGCTTGTGTATCATACTGAGGGGATTTTTACCTCAGAGGCGGTCACTGAGGTGGAGAATTCTGTGGAACTGGGACGACTGTTTGCGTCAGCTCTTCCGAAATATTTTAAGGAGATTGCAGCGTCTCTTTTCCCGATTACTGTATTTTTCGGGATTTTCCAGGTGGTGTCCCTGAAACTGAATAAGGATGTGCTGTTTAAGATTATTTTTGGTTTGTTCTATACATATATAGGGCTTGTGCTGTTTCTCACAGGAGCAAATGTAGGCTTCATTCCTGCAGGAAATTATCTTGGAACTGTGCTTGGAAATCTGCCATGGAACTGGATTCTAGTGCCGCTTGGAATGGTGATCGGATATTTCATTGTAAAAGCGGAGCCTGCGGTTTATGTGCTGATGAAGCAGGTGGAAGAGCTGACAGACGGGGCTATTTCCGGCAAATCCATTCAGATCAGCCTGTCTGTGGGCGTAGCGGTTTCTGTGGGAATCTCCATACTCCGCGTACTTACCGGGATTTCCGTGTTTTATTTTCTGGTGCCGGGATATGCAGTGGCCTTAATTCTCAGTCTGTTTGTTCCGAAAATTTTTACAGCTATTGCCTTTGACTCCGGTGGAGTTGCTTCCGGTCCTATGACCGCTACCTTTTTGCTTCCCCTGGCTCAGGGAGCCTGCCAGGCAGTAGGCGGAAATATTGTGACAGACGCGTTTGGCGTGGTGGCTATGGTAGCCATGACTCCGCTGATCACGCTGCAGATGCTTGGGCTGGTTTACCGAATCCGTGGCGGCGAGCTTGGGGAAAAGCGCAAAGAAGAGAAAAGAGTGGCACTGCCGGATGGCATGGCTGTACCGAAGTCTGTGGCGGAACTGTATGGCGAGCTTGGGGATGAGGAGATTATCGAGCTCTAGAGCCTGTTTGAAAAATCATTCCCGCAATCTGCACGCCCCACTTTGCGGTATATTTCACCCGAATTCGGCCTACGTAGCCCGCTACGACGCTCTCATCCGGGTAAAATTTTCCACAAATTGTGACGCACATCTTGCAGAAAGCCTTTTTCAAACACGCTTTAGCATTTTTTAGGAAGCCCGAGGCGACAGCCAAGAAAGCATTCAGAGAGGAATGAGACATGAGCGGATTATATATGATGGTGACCATCACCAGCAGGAAGCATATGCCTGCGTTTAAAAAAATTTACCGGGAAAACCAGGTGGAGGTTGGAACCGTTTCCCTTGGAATGGGAACCGCATCCAGTTCCATCCTGGATTATATGGGACTGGAAGATGATGAGAAAAGCATCTGTTTCCATTTTGTAACAGCAGCGACCTGGAAAAAGGTGAAAAAAAGCCTTCAGAATCAGCTGCGCATTGATGTGCCGGGAACTGGAATTGTATTTGTGATTCCCATGAGCAGCATTGGCGGCAAGCGGGAACTGGGATTTCTTGTTCAGGGACAGGAGTTTGTAAGAGAGGAGGAGAGCACATTGAAGGAAACCAGACATGAACTGATCGTGGCAATTGCCAATTACGGATACAACACACAAGTGATGAAGGCAGCAGAAGAGGGCGGCGCCACAGGAGGTACCGTGCTTCACGGAAAAGGAGTGGGAATGAAGCGGGCAGAGCAGTTTCTGGGCGTTTCCCTTGTCTCCGAGAAAGAACTGGTTCTGATCGTTGCCAGATCTGAGCAGAAAAATGCGATCATGCAGGCAATCATGGAAAAAGCCGGAATCACATCCAAGGCCGGAACCATTGTATTTTCCCTTCCCGTAACGGACACGGCGGGGCTTCGGATTCTGGAGGATACGGAAGAAAATCAGTAATTGTGACGTATATCCTGCAGAAAGCCTTTTTTCAAATACGCTCTGCTGCAAAGGCAACCGTTCTGAAAACGAAATCTCCACACAAACTCCATATTAGTGTAGTATAATACCGATTATAAGAATGGGCGTGAAGGAGAGAAAATGAACTGTATTTTTGTGGTAGAGGATGAATTTGATATACAGGAGCTTCTGGGGAATTATCTTGCAGAGGCAAGCTATCAGGTGCTAGCAGCTTCCGATGGAGTGGAAGCCATCAACCTGTTTGAAAAGGAAAAGGATCGGATCGACCTTGTGCTTCTGGACGTGATGCTGCCGAAGATTGACGGCTTTGGCGTGCTGGAGGTGATACGCCAGTCTTCCCTGGTTCCGGTGATCATGCTTACCGCACTTGACGATGAGGCCTATCAGCTCAAAGGCTATGACCTTCAGGCAGACGAATATGTGACCAAGCCTTTTTCCATGCAGATCCTTTTGCGGAAAATCGGGGCAGTGCTGCGAAGAAGCGGGAAAATTTCAAAAGAAGAAAATACAGAAGATCTTCTGTGCTATGGCAATCTGCGCCTGGATCTGGCAGGCTACCAGGCATGGGAAGGGCAAAAGAAGCTGGAGCTTACCCAGAAGGAATTTGAACTTTTGCGGGAATTTCTGGAAAACCAGGGACGCGTGCTTACAAGAAACCAGCTTCTGGATGCTGTGTGGGGTGCAGATTATTTCGGGGAGGACCGGATTGTGGATACACATATTAAGAATCTTCGAAAGAAACTGGAAGCTGATTATATTGATACCATCAGAGGGGTGGGATACCGCATTGATAAAATACATAAAAAGCAGAATTAGCATAAAAATATTTCTTCTCACCATGTTGATCCTGATGGCGGTTTCCGGAATTTCCTATGGCTTTGTAGCTGCATTTATGCCGCAGAGCTATTCTGATTCCCTGAACCGGACCCTGGCGGCAAAGGCAAAGGATCTGGCGGAATCCCTGTCTGGCTATTCCCTTGAAAATGCAGTTCCTATTATAGGAGAATTCAGTGATGCCAACCAGTCGCGGATTGTCCTTTTAAATGAAAAAGGAGAGATTGTCCGGGAGTGGCTTGGGAACGGAAGCCTTGTCAGTGAGGTTACAATTTCATCTTCTGTATCAGAAGAAGAACAACCGGTAACAGAAGGATTTGCTGAAGAAAGCACTGCGGCGGAGTCGGGTGACTGGGAAAGTCAGACAGATCAGGAAGTGAGCTATGGGGATACTATTGGAACCGTAGTGGAAGGTGAGGGGTCCGTGGTGGAGGAGATGGAACAGCAGGCAATGGGGCATTATGAGGTTGCCTTTAAAGGCAGTGAAAACAGGTATACACTGTTTGTGTTTGGTTCCACTCAGCTTGTGAACCAGGCAGTGGAAGCGCTTGGACAGATTCTGCCCTGGATGCTTTTTACCGTGTTTGGGATCTCTCTGGTGATCTCCCTTTTTTATTCCAGATATTTGTCAAAGCCTATCCGAAAGCTTGGAGCTGCGTCTGATAAAATGGCGGGCCTGGATTTTTCTGTGCGAACGGAAATGAAACGGACAGATGAGCTTGGGACACTTTCCCGGAGTCTGGATACAATGGCACAGAATCTGGATCAGGCGTTGAAAAGCCTTAGAAGTGCCAATGCGAAATTAAAGGATGAGATGGAACAGGAACGGGAACTGGAGCGAAGACGGATGGAGTTTTTCGCCGCGGCTTCCCACGAACTGAAAACCCCGGTTACGATCCTGAAAGGGCAGATCGAGGGCATGGAGCAGAATGTTGGCGTGTACAAAGACCGGGACAAATATCTTGCCAGGGCAAGGGAAGTGACGGTGACCCTGCAGAATATGGTCCAGGAGATTCTGATGATTTCCAAAATGGAGTCCTGCGGATTTTCCCTGAAGAAAAAAGAACTGGATCTGGCGGAACTGGTAAGACTTCAGCTGGCTGACCTGACGGAGCTTTTTGAGCAGAAAAATATGAAGCTGGAAATCACGCTGCCGGATCAATGTCTGTGCAGGGCGGATCCGGTGCTGATGGAGACGGTACTTCGGAATGTTCTTGTAAATGCGGTGCGGTATTCACCGGAAAATGAGCGAATCTGTGTGAAGCTTTATAAAGAATTACAGAAAATCTCCTGTGAAGATTGCCAGGCTATTTTAGGAAGTTCTGCGGCTGCAAGTGGGCCAAAAGATACTGCACTTGTGATAATGGAAATAGAGAATACAGGGGTACACATCGAGGAAACGGAGCTTTCAAGAGTGTTTGATGCCTTTTACCGGGCGGATTCCTCCAGAAACCGGAAAAGCGGCGGCAGCGGCCTGGGACTTTATATTGTGCGGCAGATTTTGGAGCAGCACGGCGCTGGATATGAACTGCGAAATACGGATAATGGGGTTTTGTTTCGAATGAAACTGCCCCTGGAAAATATGACCTTTACAGGGTGATATTTAAAATAGCATTTCTTTGGATTTTTCATGAATTTATATGGAAAAGTTTGAAAAGTGGTGATATAATTGCTGAGAATTTTGTAGTGGAGACAGGAATCTGCATGCGGATCAGGGTTTTGTCTCATACGTTAATTTTTAGCAGAAGGTGAAAGAAAATGTCAACATCCATGACCAAGGGAAATCCTCTGAAGCTGATGCTCCAGTTCGCTTTTCCGCTGCTGATCGGAAATCTTCTTCAGCAGACTTACAACATTATTGATGCAGCTATTGTAGGTCAGATCCTGGGGGCGAAAGCCCTGGCAAGCGTTGGTGCCAGCAGCAGTATCCAGTTTCTGGTGCTGGGCTTTTGCATGGGAAGCTGTACCGGATTCGGTGTGCCCATTGCAAAGTATTTTGGCGCAGGCAAGCTGGATCAGATGAGGAACTATGTTTTTAACGGAGCGCTTCTCACTGCCGGAATTGCGGTGATCCTTACTGCGCTGTGCTCTGTTTTTTGCCCGCAGATCCTGCATATGCTTTCTGTACCGGAAGACATTTATGACAATGCCTATGCATATCTGCTGATTATTTTTCTGGGCATGCCGTTTACGCTGCTGTACAATTACCTGTCCAGCATTTTGAGGTCCGTTGGAGACAGCCGGACGCCTTTTATGTTTCTGGCCTTGTCCGCAATTTTGAATATTTTCCTGGATTTGTTCTGTATTGTGGTATTGAAGTGGGGCTGTGCAGGCGCTGCCATTGCGACGATCACAGCGCAGGCAATCAGCGGAATTTTGTGTCTTGTTTTTATTGCGAAGAAAATGAACCTTCTCTGGCTGTCTAAGGCTCACCGTGCGGCAAATAAGGATGCGGTAAGCGAGCTTCTTATGATGGGAATTCCCACAGGACTTCAGTTCTCCATTACCGCTATCGGCAGTATGGTGATGCAGTCTGCAAACAATGGTCTTGGAAGCGTGTATGTATCCGGATTTACAGCGGGAATGAAGATCAAGCAGTTTACTATGTGTCCTTTCGATGCTATTGGAACAGCTGTCTCCGTATTCTGCAGCCAGAATCTTGGGGCAAAGCAGCCGGACCGTATCCGCAAGGGACTGAGGCAGGGCATGGCAGTTGCAGTAGGATATGGACTTTTGGCCGGCCTTGTGCTTATTTTTGCAGGAAGACCTCTTTCCATGATTTTTGTCAGCAAAAGCTCTGCAGATGTGCTGGATGCATCTGCTAAATATCTGCGCTGTATGGGATATTTTTACTGGAGCCTTGGCATTCTCAATATTACCCGTATGGTGACACAGGGACTTGGCTATTCCACAAGAGCTGTTTTTTCCGGTGTTACGGAAATGCTGGCAAGAACCATTGTCAGTCTGGGATTTGTGGGAACCTTCGGATTTACCGCCATCTGCTTCGCAGACCAGACTGCATGGATCACCGCCTGCCTTTACATTGCGCCAACCTGCGTTTTCTGTATTAAGAAAGCAACGAAGTCCATTATGGCTGGAGCGTATGAGTAAGTAGGGCGATAGCCCGGATTACGAATGCGGTCGGCAGCTGTGGGAGCGCCCATAGGAGCCAAGTAGCTGAATTTCATATATGGTGATGTCGCCAATAGGCGACATGTCCGTTTTGCGGCTCCACACAAACCACATAAAACTTACATATGGAACACAAGGAAATGCTCTATTCTTCTTATTGTAATCAAGGGAACAGATTCCCAAAAGAAGAAAGGAGCATTTTTTATGAAGAAAACAGTATTTACAGGAAAGAACGCTTACGGCTTAACCGCTGGCAAATCAGGAAAAAGAGGCAGAAGAAAAGGGCTGGTACTTGGAATCTGTGCAGCAATTCTGGGAACTGCCGATGTGACAGGAGCGTCTCAGGCAGCCTGGGCATATGCGGAGAGTTATACGGATGCAGATGGAAAAATAGTGACTAAAATTTTTCAAAATGGGGACACGGATACTGTGACGGATGAGTCAGATGAAGTGAAAACAGACGAGCAGGGAAGTGCCACAGAATCAGCAGCAGAGGATTTTACAATCACGACTGTACAGGATGGACAAAATCCCGAAGGAAAGGCGGATACAGAGGCAGCAGAAAATTCGGCTGTAGGCCAGATTGAATGTTGGGCCGAAGTTGATAGCTATCTATATAAGGCATTAGGTCTGGAATACAATGAAGAACAGAAAGCCTGGATGTGGAAAGGAAAACCAGTTTATGCGATCTGGTTTGCAAATACAGGACTGACCATTTACGGAGACGTAAAAGCAGAAGGCAAAAACTGCCTTCATATTACCTGGGAAAGCAGCGATGGAACCGCCACATTTAAAGTCCAGGAGATGACGAAAGATGAGCTGCAGAAAGCTTATGGGACGTCCTTGGCGGAGTGATAATATAATTGAAACAGCCGCAGAGAAAGTGGAAGCCATAAAGGATGCGATGGAGCATTTTGAGGTTTAATAGTGGTAAGCGTATCATACAGTGGTACGCTTATTTTTTATATATTTGTCTTTGAGTTGACCAATATTTTATTTAGTTATAAAAGTGGAGGACGGTTTTTATACTAAACTGCCCAATTAATACATTTAAAAATGTTCACTTTGCTATTATTGACGGAAAGAGAAAAATCGAATATAATATAGCAAAGTACCCAATCGTTGAAATAATTAAGGGCGATTAAGTAGAGGTGAAAATATGCTTCGAAGTAAAGACAGCAATACATTGAGAATGCTGTTTAGCAGCCATAATTATGTTATGACTACTGCTGAACTTACAGCTTCCAGGTTATACTATGCAGATATAAAACAACTTTTAGACGAAGGATTGATTGAAAGAGTCCGGCGAGGTTACTATCACTGGACCCAAGATTATGGAGAAAGCGAAGTTGTCATTATCAATCGATTGTTTCCAGATGCAGTGCTCTGTATGGAGACTGCTCTATTCTATTATAGATACATCGACAGAAATCCTGCTGAGTGGAACTTTGCAATAGACAAAAATGTCTCTAAGCGGCGAACAAAAATCGATTATCCGTTTATCAAGGCATATCGTGTAGAGTCAGAATTGGTTACGCTGGGCGAAACCGAGGGTGAAATTGATTTCCACAAAGTTCGTATTTATGACCGTGACCGTACTATTTGCGATGTGCTGCGAAATAGGAACAAGATGGATAGGGAGATTTTTAATAAAGCAGTACAGGGCTATGTAAAAGACCCGAAAAAGAATATACCGAATCTTATGGAATATGCAAAAGTTTTACGTGTGCAAACGAAAGTAAAAGAATTGATTGGAGTGTGGTTGTAATGGCAGGTAAAAACACAGCTGATATTGGTTTTGAAAAACAAATATGGGATGCGGCATGCGTACTTCGTGGCAACATGGATGCGTCAGAATATAAAAATGTAGTTTTGGGATTAATTTTCCTGAAATACATCTCAGATCGATTTGATGATAAGTACAAGGAGCTTGTTGAAGAGGGAGATGGATTTGAGGAAGATATTGATGAATATACTTCGGAAGGTATCTTTTTTGTGCCAGCGGATGCACGTTGGAGCGCAATAGCAGCAAAAGCACATACACCGGAAATTGGTACAGTTATCGATGATGCTATGCGTGCTATTGAAAAAGAGAATAAACGTCTGAAAGATATTCTTCCTAAAAATTTTGCACGTCCAGAGCTGGATAAGCGCAGACTTGGAGATGTGGTGGATTTATTCACCAACATTCAGATGATCGAACATGGCAGTGAGAAAGATATTCTGGGCCGTACTTATGAGTATTGCCTTTCTATGTTTGCAGAACAGGAAGGTAAGCGCGGCGGTGAATTCTTTACGCCGTCCTGTGTAGTTCGTACTTTGGTAGAAGTATTAAAACCATTTAGGGGACGAGTGTACGATCCTTGCTGTGGATCTGGCGGTATGTTTGTTCAGTCCGCAAAGTTTGTAGAGAATCACAGCGGTAATATCAGCAATATTTCCATCTATGGTCAGGATTCAAATCCGACCACATGGAAGATGGCACAGATGAATCTTGCAATCCGTGGTATTGAGCCAGATCTTGGAACATATGCAGCAGATACTTTCCTGGATGATCGTCACCCAACATTACGTGCAGATTATATTATGGCCAATCCTCCATTTAATCTTTCAGATTGGGGTGCTGATAAACTGAAAGAGGACGTTCGCTGGCAGTATGGTCTGCCACCAGCAGGAAACGCCAACTTTGCATGGCTGCAGCACATGATTTATCATCTTGCACCTGGCGGAAGAATCGGCATGGTGCTTGCTAACGGTTCCCTTTCCTCTCAGTCAGGTGGTGAGGGTGAAATCCGTAAGAATATTATCAATGCTGACTTGGTTGAGTGCATTGTAGCAATGCCGACACAGCTTTTCTATACAACACAGATTCCGGTTTCACTCTGGTTTATTAATAAGCAGAAAAAGCAATCAAGCAAGACATTATTTATTGATGCCCGCAAGATGGGAACAATGGTTAGCCGCAAGCTCCGTGAACTTACTGATGATGACATCAAGAAGATTTCGGATACCTATGAAGCATTTGCGGATGGATCACTTGAGGATGTGAAGGGGTTCTGTGCTGTAGCTGATACAGCGGAAATAGAGAAGCAGGATTATATCCTTACACCAGGACGCTATGTAGGTATCGAAGAACAGGAAGATGACGGAGAACCCTTTGAAGAAAAGATGGATAGACTGACATCTGAACTTTCGGAAATGTTCGCCAAGAGTCATGAGCTGGAAGCTGAAATAAGAAAGAAGCTGGGGGCGATTGGGTATGAAATCTGAATGGACAACATATACCGTGCAGGAATTGATAGACAAAGAAATGCTGGAACCGCCAATGGATGGAAATCATGGAGAAATTCATCCTAAAACGACGGATTATGTTAAAAGTGGTGTTCCTTTTATAATGGCGAATAATCTTATAAATGGAAAGGTAGATTATAGCAATTGTGCGTTTATCACTAATAAACAAGCAAGTACTTTGAAAAAAGGTTTTGCTCATCCTGGAGATGTTCTGCTCACTCATAAAGCTACAATCGGAAGAACAGCACTTGTTGGAACTGAATATGACACGATAATACTTACACCACAAGTTACTTATTATCGTGTAAAACGTGGTATATCAAATTTGTATCTGAAGTATTATTTCGATTCAAATGAATTTCAACAAACTTTAGCTAACTGGGCAGGCTCAGGAAGTACAAGAGCGTATTTGGGAATAACAGCACAGCGAAAGTTACCAGTTGTATTGCCACCGCTTGAGATCCAAACAAAAATAGCAGAGTTTGGTAGAATACTGGATGATAAAATTGAATTAAATAACAAGGTAAATGAGAATTTATACGAACAAATGCTTTCTATTTTTAATAATGCAAGACGGACTTCAGCATGGAACAAACATAAGCTTGGTGATGTGCTGATATTCTTTGATAATCTCCGGAAACCACTTTCTTCCATACAACGGGAGAAAATGGCACACATTTATCCGTATTATGGGGCAGCATCTATTGTGGATTACGTTGAAGATTATCTATTTGATGGAACATATATTCTTATCAGCGAGGATGGCGCTAATGTAATTGATTCATTTGGACACCCATTAACGCAATATACTTATGGGAAGTTTTGGGTTAATAATCACGCTCATATTGTAAAGGGATCTAACGGTTATTCCGAAGCCTTGGTATATGCTATGCTTGGAACGCTAAATATGCAAAGCATTGTTACAGGTGCTGCTCAGCCCAAAATCAACCAGGCAAATTTGCGTAATTTTGAAGCAGTTTTACCTGAAAGTGAAGAAGCTCAGGTTTTATCGGAACTATTAAATCCTATGTTACAACAAATGTTACACCATGATCAAGAAAACGAAAAACTTTCTGAATTAAGAGATATATTATTGCCTCAGCTAATGTCTGGTGCACTTGATGTATCCGCCATTGACCTTTAAGCCGCTAAATTCTCATTTAACCTAATATCTCCTACCAACGGCAGGAGTAAGTACCAACGGAACTGCCGTTGATTCGTTCTCTGGAAAAAAAGATAAGGAGAACGAATTATGAAACAGAAAATAATGGAAGAAATCGTGCAGCAGATGCTACCGCATCTTGATAATGCACAGCTGCAGAAATTACAGGAGGTTTTGGAATACTCGCTTTATAACTACGAAATCTCTGGTAAAGCCTCTGAGACAGAGGATGATAGCCAGAAATTGATTGATTCTTTTGTGTATGCAAAGAGGATCGAGGGCTGTTCGGAGAAAACGCTGAAGTATTATAGGACAACGATAGAAGCAATGGTGGAAGTCGTAGATAAGGGCGTGCGTCATATGCAGACAGATGATCTCAGAGCGTATCTGACTGAATATCAAAAGAAACATGGTTCAAGCCGAGTTACAATAGATAATATCCGTAGAATTTTATCCAGTTTTTTCTCTTGGTTGGAGGACGAAGATCACATCCTGAAAAGTCCGGTACGTAGAATACACAAGGTAAAAACAGCTACCAATATCAAGGAAACTTACACCGATGAGGAACTTGAGAAGATGCGAGACAATTGTACGGAGCTTCGAGATCTGGCGATTGTTGATATGCTAGCTTCCACTGGAATGCGTATTGGAGAAATGGTGTTGTTGAATAAGGTGGATATCAATTTCAATGAGCGTGAATGTGTTGTATTTGGTAAGGGTGATAAGGAACGAGTAGTTTACTTTGACGCTAGGACAAAGATTCATCTGCAGAACTATATTGACAGCAGAGTAGATGATGATCCAGCCCTTTTTGTAACGTTGAGAGCACCATATACAAGAATCACGATTGGTGGAATAGAATCTCGTTTAAGAGAAATGGGAAAAAACTTAGAAATAGAAAAAGTCCATCCACACAAGTTCAGAAGAACACTTGCAACGATGGCAATCGATAAAGGAATGCCGATCGAGCAGCTGCAGCAGCTCCTGGGGCATAAACGAATAGATACGACCTTGCAGTATGCAATGGTCAAACAAAGCAATGTAAAGCAGGCTCATAGGAAATATATAGGTTAAATAAAGAAAGGTGATTATATGCAAATTGGACAAGTGGCGTACTTCTAAAATGGGTATGCATTTAAGTCAAAGGACTTTGTGAAAAATGGAAAGTACAAAATTATCAAGATTAAAGAACTAAAAGATGGTAAGGTAAGATTCTTTAATGATAGTGCATCTGTAGATGTTGATGATAAGCAGATTATTGAAAAATATATAGTAAAAAATGGAGATGTTTTGTTTGCTCTTACAGGGGATCCTGTTAATAAAAAAAATCCTTTAAGCTGGGTTGGGAGAGTTTCTGTATATGAAGATAATCAATTGGCATTACTTAATCAACGTGTATGCAAATTAATTCCAAAGGAAGAACTTAATGCCAAATACATTTACTATTATTTCCGTGCATTCAATAATTTTTATGCATTGGCATCTATTGCAAAGGGAAGTGCCAGTCAAGCTAATATATCTACAAAAGATATTGAGTCGATGGAGGTAGCATTACCATCTTTGAATATACAGGATAAAATAGTTTTAATATTAGATTCTATAGAAGAAAAGATTAGTCAAAATAATAAAATAAATGAGAATTTAATGGCTTAGAGGTCAATGGTGGATACATCTATTTCGCCAGACATCAATTTAGGCAATAAAGAGTCCCTTAATGCTGAAAGTCGGCGATTTTCAGCTTCGAGAATTTCTTGTTCGTTGAATATTGGTTGGCAAAAAGTATTGAAGCACTGAATGGTATCTGCATCAGGCATAACAGTAGGTACAGATTTCATTCCAGCTCCTGATATTTCTTTAAATGTTGATCCAGAAGCCATTCCTTCAATAGTCGGCAGAAGTTTCTTTAGTAAAAAATACACGTAAGTAGTTCCAATATTTTCATGAGGAATGACTGATTTGAATCCCTGGTTAGTCGTGATCTCATTTTGAGCTATGGCAATATAGCCAATCGGCGCTCTTGAACTGAAAAGTACAGTTCCTGCGGGCATTTTCGTAGCGCTGCTCTTGGAAAAACCTAACTCAGAGATATCATTCTCACCATGAGATATAAATTTTGACTTATCAATTGATAAATCCTTAGGCGTTATCCATGCAATACCTTGCTCCGCATAGTATTCTGACTTCGATTTTGAAGGAGTCCCGCCTGCAACGATAGAACCGATATCGGATAGAGCGCAATATGGCCAATTTGGCTTCGCATTGACGATGAAAAGCTCGTCAAAATAGGCCTGAGCTTGCTGCTCTAAATTCTCATTTAGCATAGAAATACAATAAAAAATACAGGAGGTTGAACATGCCAAGTTTATTTACAGAAGATACATATGAACATGCCATCATAGAACTGTTCGAAAATATGGGCTATGATCACCTCTACGCTCCGGACCTGGATCGTGATTACAGCAGTCCTTTGCTGGATGCTGAACTCAGAAACAGCCTGGTACGTATTAATCGTGGTCTGCCTGTAGAAGCCATCGATGAAGCGCTTTCCAAACTAAAGAATTTTGATACCGGCAGCCTGCTGCAGAAGAATATTATCTTTATGGATTATCTGCAAAATGGCATCACGGTGAAGTTTTTCGTGAAGGGCGAGGAGCAGTCATCTATCGTGCGTTTGCTTGATTACCAAAATGTAAAGAACGATTCTTTCTACGTGGTAAATCAGTTTACGTTCCTTGAAAACGGGAACAACCGCCGCCCAGATATTATTCTGTTTATCAATGGCTTGCCTCTTGTTTTGATGGAATTAAAAAGCCCGGCTAAGGATGAAGTAGGAGCAGAGAATGCATTCCATCAGATTCGTAACTATATGCAGGATATCCCATCTATGTTCTATTACAATGCGATTTGTGTAATTAGCGATTTGTCCACGAATAAGGCTGGAACTATAACATCCGGATTTGATCGTTTCATGGAATGGAAAACCAAAGATGGTAATTGTGAGGATACTGCTTACGCATCCTTTGAAACGTTCTATGAGGGGATGTTCCAAAAGGCGCGTCTCTTAGATATCATGAAGAACTTTATTCTCTTCTCTGGTGCAAGTAATAGCCGCTTCAAGGTGCTGGCGGCATATCATCAGTATTTTGCAGTTCATAAAGCAATTGAGAAAGCGAAAATTGCTACGAAGACAGACGGTAAAGGTGGTGTATTCTGGCATACACAGGGGTCTGGTAAATCTTTATCTATGGTGTTCTATGCGCATTTGCTGCAGGATGCATTAGACAGTCCAACGATTGTAGTCATGACAGATCGTATTGATTTGGATGATCAGCTCTATGCACAGTTTTCACAATGTGCGGACTTCCTGCGCCAGACACCCATACAGGCAGAGAGTAAAGAGCATTTGAAGTCGCTTCTTGATGGCAGAAGCGCGAATGGAATTATATTTACTACAATGTTTAAGTTTGAACGTGGAGAGAAAGCACTGTCGGAACGCAGAAACATTGTTGTTATGGCAGACGAAGCACATCGTGGTCAGTATGGCTTTGATGAGAAAATTGTCATGTCAGAAAATGAAAACGGTGAAAAAGAGGCGCATACTGTAATTGGGAATGCACGAATCATCCATGATGCATTACCAAATGCTACATTTATCGGATTTACCGGTACGCCGATTTCTGCTAAGGATAGAAATACCAGAGAAGTTTTTGGTGATTACATTGATGTATATGATATGACACAGGCTGTGGAAGATGGCGCTACAAGACCTGTTTATTACGAGAGTCGCGTTGTTCATCTCAAGCTTGATGAGAACACATTGGCACTGATTGATTCCACATACGATATTTTAGAGCAGCAGTCAGACGCACAGACAATCGAAAAGAGTAAGAAAATGCTTGGACAGATGGAAAGTGTACTTGGAGCAGATTCTACGATTCAGTCACTTTGTGATGATATTGTGAATCATTATGAAAAATATAGAGCTAATTTGCTGACTGGAAAGGCAATGATTGTAGCTTATTCTCGTCCAATTGCTATGAAGATTTATCGGCGCATTCTGGAAATTCGCCCGAACTGGAAAGAAAAAATCGGTGTTGTTATGACAAGCGGAAATAACGATCCGGAGGACTGGAAAGAGGTTATCGGAACAAAAGCACACAAGGAAGAGCTGGCTAGAAAGTTTAAGGATAACAAGGATCCGATGAAGATTGCCATTGTGGTTGATATGTGGCTTACCGGTTTTGATGTCCCTTCTTTGGCTACTATGTATGTGTACAAGCCAATGCATGGGTATAACCTGATGCAGGCAATTGCTCGTGTTAATCGTGTATTCAAGGATAAAGAAGGCGGATTGATTGTAGACTATGTTGGAATTGCATCAGCTTTGAAGGTGGCAATGAAGGAATATACGAAACGCGATCAGTCAAAATATGGTGATATGAATATTGCCAAGATGGCATACCCGAAATTCCAGGAAAAGCTGCAGGTTTGCAAAGATTTACTGCATGGATTTGATTTTAGCGGATTTGTTGGCGGTTCTCCGCTTACTATGGCAAAACTTATTACAGGTGGTGTGAACTTTATTCTGGATGCAAGTGTCCCTAAAAGGAAAGATCTGTTTTTAAAGGAAGCAATGCTTTTGAAGCAGTCACATTCGCTTTGCTCTAGTATGACAACGGAGCAGGAGCGTCATGAGGCAGCATATATGGAAGCGTTGCGTTCTACTGTGATTAAGATTACTTATGGTGGTACAGGTGGAAAGAGCCTGTCACTTACGGAAATCAATGATCAGATTAATGAACTTCTGAAGGCAGCAGTACAGAGTGAAGGTGTCATCAATCTCTTTGACAGCAGTAAGAGCGGCGGTGAAAACTTTAACTTGTTTGATCCGGCGGTTCTGGATGAAATCTCCAGAATGAAAGAAAAGAACATAGCAGTCGAAATTTTGAAAAAGTTGATGGCAGAGCAGGTATCGCTTTATAAGAGAACGAATGTGGTACAGTCACAAAAATTCTCTGAAAAAATAGCTCAGTTGATGAATTCTTATTATAACGGACTTATCACCAATGAAGAAGTGATTAAGGAACTGCTGAAAACAGCCCAGGAGATTGCGGAGCTTTATAAGAATGGTGAAAAGCTTGGATTGTCCCAGGAAGAACTAGCTTTTTATGACGCATTGACGAAACCGGAGCATATCAAGGATTTTTATAAAAATGATGAATTGATTGCTTTAACAAGAGAGCTTACAGAAATGCTTCGTAAGAACCGTACTATCGATTGGCAGAAGAAAGAGACTGCCAGAGCACAGATGCGTAAGATGGTGAAGCGGCTTCTTAAAAAATACAAGTATCCACCAGAGGATTATGAGTTTGCCATCAATACGGTAATCAGCCAGTGTGAGCTATGGACAGATAATGTGGAACCACCAAAAGTGGAAAAAATCTATAAATATATTTCTGAAATAGAGCTGAGTAAAGTAGCAGAGGCGTCGGTTCCATATGGAGAAAAGAAATGATGGAATGCAGTATGGATGCACGTAAGGACAATAGGTAAGTTTCAGGAGCAGTTATTCGAATTTTTCGAATAACTGCTCCTGATAGAATTTCATACGTCAAGTGTCGCCTTAAGAGCATCCATACTGGAATATCTGGGTGCAGAAGGGGCATTCATTAGTTTTCTGCCTTCTTCAATAGCAGCGGTTGTAGTATCATTGGGTACTTCCAGTTTTAATTCAAAAGGAATACCATGCTCACGGATCGCGGTTTTCAGGAACATATTTACAGCAGTTGTCATATTCAGACCAAGCTCATTAAAAATTTCCTCTGCCTGATCTTTGATTGTTTTGTCTATACGAATATTTAAATTAGTTGTTGCCATGCAGAACACCTCCATTCAAGTATAGTATGCTCAAATGCTCACCACTTGTCAACACAGTGTCATTATTATAGCAATATGCGCTATGTGGATGAGAATATAGAATATATGGCTGACAGAGAAGATGATGGGTACACTGAACGATGTAGATATTCGTACAATCAATGAACACATTAAAAGGGTGGCTTAGTGAATTAGTATTCGTTTTCCGGACGTGAGACTGCAAGGTATATTCATCGCAGGTCGTCGCAACACTCCGCCGAGCTAACTGCCAACTGCGACTAAGCATCTCAGGAGAGCCTTCGATGCTAAGTCTCCGTAGGCAGTGGATCTCGTCTCCGTTAAAACCGCTCCTGAAATGACCTGCTCACGAATATACCTTGCAGTCTCACTGGTTATTGGTAAGGGAAATGTCAAACCAATACTTCTTCACTGGCGCTTAACGGGAAGCTCCAGTCGATACACAGTATCTGAACTTCGGTCACTTTCGGGCGTAGTATTTCGGGTATATTTTTAGAAAAGTGCAATCTGTATGTCCCGCTTTGCGGTATATTTTGCCCGAATTCAGTTGCCGGAGTCCGCATTTCCTGACCAATATACAGGGTTCACAGACTGTGCATCGGCAGGAACTTCTTTTAAGCGCCAGTGAAGTAGTGTTGGGGTGGCATATTTTCCCTTCCCAATAACCAGTGATTTTGCGGTGTATATTCATGTAGCCGTGCATTTCAGGAGCGGTTTTAGTGGAAGTGAGATCCGATGGTTACGGAGACTTAGGCGAGAGGGCTCTCCCGAGCGTCTTAGTCGCAGTTACCAGCTAGCTCACTGGAACGTTGCGACGCACGGCGATGAATATACACCGCAAAATTACGTCCGGGAAACCACCCCAAATTCACTAAGCCCCCCGATTGTTTAGCATTAAGGGAAACCGTCTTCTATTTTATGTACATTCCATGCATAAAATCCCCTGGCAAGATTTAAAATAGAATAGAATCTGTTTTTCAAGGAGACAATCTATGTTTCTTAAGGCAATAAAAAAAGCAGTTCTTCCTGTTTTGATCGGCAGCCTGCTAACTGGTTCAGGTTGCCGGATTACATATGGGTATGCGGGGGAAAATAGCTGGGATGCGGCTGTTATTTTCCAGGAAGAGTCCTCTGGCATAAATACTTCCAATACAGATACGCAGCAGGAAGCTGCCAGCGGCAGTACCGCGGATACCAATAGCCAGGAAGAAAAAAATACCGGGGACAATACCTCGGATACGGATACGCAGCAGGAAAATGTCTCACCCAATACTCCAGCCACCGACGACACCCTCATCCAGGCCCCTTCCGCTCTTCTCATGGAAGCCACCACCGGCACCGTAATCTACGAAAAAGACCCGGACACCCGCCGCAGTCCTGCCAGCATCACAAAAATCATGACCCTGATCCTGATTTTTGATGCTCTGGAAAATGGCACCCTGAAAATGACCGACACCGTTACCACCAGTGCCTACGCCAAATCCATGGGCGGCTCCCAGGTTTTCTTAGAAGAAGGGGAAACCCAGGATGTGGAAACCATGATTAAGTGCATTGTGATCGCATCCGGCAACGACGCCAGTGTGGCAATGGCGGAGCACATCGGCGGCAGCGAGCAGGAATTTGTCCGTCAGATGAACGAGCGGGCAGCAGGTCTTGGCATGGAAAACACCCATTTCGTGGACTGCTGCGGCTTGACAGACTCTACCGACCATTACACCACTGCCCGGGACATCGCCCTGATGAGCCGGGAGCTGATCACTAAATATCCCAAAATACTGGAATATTCCTCCATCTGGATGGAAAATATCACTCACGTCACCAGACAGGGCTCCAAGGAATTCGGCCTGACCAACACCAACAAGCTTCTTCGAAGCTACGAGGGTTGTGTTGGCCTCAAAACCGGAAGCACCAGCCTTGCCAAATACTGTGTATCCGCAGTTGCCGCCCGAAACGGCATCACTCTTATTTCCGTAGTCATGGCAGCGCCCGACTACAAGGTTCGCTTCAAGGATGCGGCTGCCATGCTGAACTACGGTTTTTCCAAAAGCAGTCTCTACACCGATGAAAACCCCGAAAAACTCCCTTCCATCGAAGTCCGAAAAGGAACCAAACCCACAACCGAAGTAAAATATGAAAAAACCTTCCAGTATCTAAGCTGCGACGGTAAAACCATAGGTGATGTCCAGACGAAACTGAATCTGAATCCACAGGTCCAGGCCCCAGTAAAAGCAGGCGACACAGCCGGAACCCTAGAATACTACGAAAACGGCAGAAAATTAGGCGAGATCAACATTCTTTTTACAGAAACCATAGAAAAAGCCACCTACAAAAACTGCCTGGAAAAAATAATTGCAGAAGCATTTTGACAAAACAGTCCCTGTCGGTTTATAATAAATTCTGTATGAAAATTTTTGCTGCTATCTTACAAAACAGACATGTCGCCTACCGGCGACATCACCATATATGAAAGTCAGCTGTTCCGCGCCTATGGGCGCTCCCACAGCTGCCGCCCGCATTCGTAATCCGGGCTATCGCCCTACTTACTCATACGGTCTAGCCCATCCGATATCCAAGAATTCGCTCATGCAAGCATGGCTCATTCTTGGCTGCCGTCTGGGACTTTCATAGTAAAAAATAGCAAAGACGGAGGGGAAACACATGAAACAACCAAAGAAAGAGCCAGGTAAGCTAAAGCTTCTGGCCCGCTATTATAAACCATATCAGGGACTGTTTTTCGCAGATCTGTTCTTTGCATTTCTGGGAGCAGCCGTAACTCTGGTCATTCCGCTGCTGGTGCGCTACATTATGAACACAGTAGGGGAAATGCCAGCCCAGGAAGCCAAGACAATTATTCTAAAAATCGGCGTAGGAATGCTGGCACTGATTCTGGTCAAGCTTGGAAGCCGTTATTTCATCACCTATTACGGACACATGATGGGTGCTTACATTGAGCATGACATGCGAAATGAAATCTTCAGCCACTACCAGAAGCTTTCTTTCGCATTCTATGACAACCAGAAAGTAGGGCACCTGCTTTCCAGGATCACAAGCGACCTGTTTGACATCACCGAGCTTCTGCATCACGGACCGGAAGATATTCTGATCTCCGTGATCAAGCTGTTCGGAGCGCTGATCATTCTGATGAACGTGAAGCCCCAGATGGCACTGCTTTGCTTTGCCATTGTAATCATTATGCTGATCTATGCGCTGGTTTACAATAAGAAAATGAAAAGCGCATTTAAGGAAAACCGCGTGCGCATGGGCGAGATCAACAGCCAGATCGAGGACAGTCTTTCCGGAATCCGCGTGGTGAAATCCTTTGGAAATGAGAAGCGTGAGATCGAGAAATTCCGCAAGGGAAATGAGCGCTTCGTGGATGCCAAGAGAGTGACTTACCGCTACATGGCAGGCTACCACGCAGGCATGGATGCCTTTACCACCCTGATTACAGTTGCGGCCTTGGTTTCCGGTGCTATGTTCCTTGCGTCCGGAAGCATTAGTGCCACAGACCTTGTGACCTTTCTTTTGTATATCAACAACTTCACCGAGCCTGTTACCAAACTGGTAAACTTCACTGAGCAGTTCCAGAACGGCTACAGCGGTTACGACCGTTTCCTGGAAATGATGTCCATT
The DNA here is from genome assembly GCF_003460605.1 of Ruminococcus sp. AF31-8BH. Classification (GTDB taxonomy): domain Bacteria; phylum Bacillota; class Clostridia; order Lachnospirales; family Lachnospiraceae; genus Blautia_A; species Blautia_A acetigignens. The sequence continues at coordinate 95,107 of NZ_QTVN01000006.1, read as the reverse complement.
GCGCCGGATATTGAGGACGCGCCGGATGCAGTGCCGTTAGACCATGTGGACGGGGACATTCGCTTTGAAAATGTTTCCTTCCATTATGAGGACCATGATGACAAAGTTCTTTCCAATGTCAATCTGGAAGTGAAGCCGGGAGATTATGTTGCTCTTGTGGGCACCTCTGGCGCAGGCAAAACCACCCTGTGCAGCCTGATCCCCAGATTTTATGATGTAACCGAGGGCGCCATTTATCTGGATGGAAAAGACATCCGCAAGATCAAGCTGAAGGACCTTCGCCAGCAGATTGGAATTGTTCAGCAGGATGTATATCTGTTCGCAGGAAACATTATGGAAAATATCCGCTACGGCCGCCCGGATGCCACAGACGAGGAAGTCATCCGCGCAGCCAAGCTTGCCAATGCCCACGATTTTATTATGGAAATGCCGGATAACTACGCAACGGATATCGGCCAGCGGGGCGTGAAGCTTTCTGGCGGACAGAAGCAGCGCCTTTCCATTGCAAGAGCATTCCTGAAAAATCCGCCCATCCTGATCTTCGATGAGGCAACCTCTGCCCTTGACAACGAAAGCGAGAAGGTAGTCCAGGAGTCCCTAGAACGTCTTGCCAAAAACCGAACCACCTTCGTCATCGCCCACCGCCTTTCCACCATCCGCAACGCAAGACGAATCCTGGTCCTCACCGAAGACGGAATCGCAGAAGAAGGCACCCACCAGGAACTGATGGAAAAAGACGGCGTATACGCCAAGCTTTGTAAAGCTGGATTGTAAAAGTTACGAAAGGAAGACCGTACAATGAAAGAAATCCGAACCGAAGACGCAGTAGGCCACATCCTCTGCCACGACATTACCCAGATTATCAAAGATAAGAAAAAAGGCGTCCTCTTCTCCAAAGGCCACATTGTAAAAGAAGAAGACATCCCCCTCCTCCTCTCCGTCGGCAAAGAGCACCTCTTTGTCTGGGAAAAGAAAGAAGGCATTCTTCATGAAAACGAAGGCGCTGACATCCTCTACAAAATCTGTGCCGGCCCCTCCATGCACGGAACTGATGTAAAAGAAGGCAAAATCGAGCTGGTAGCCGACACCGACGGCGTTCTGAAAATCCGCCGTGACGCCCTTCTGGCAGTCAACTCCCTCGGCGAGATGATGATCGCTTCCCGCCACGGTGATTTCCCTGTAAAAAAAGGCGACAAGCTGGCCGGAACCCGCATCATCCCCCTTGTGATCGAAAAAGAAAAAATGGACAAAGCCGTAGAAGCCGCAGGCCCGGACCCCATTTTTTCCATTCTTCCCTATCAGTTTAAAAAGGTAGGAATCGTCACCACCGGAAGCGAAGTCAAAAAAGGCTTGATCCAGGACACCTTTACCCCTGTGCTGAAAGACAAGCTGGCAGAATATCCGACCGAAGTTATCGGCCAGACCACCCCGGGAGATGACAAAGCCCAGATTACAGCCGACATTCTGGCCTTTATAGACCAGGGCGCAGACATGGTAATCTGCAGCGGCGGCATGAGCGTTGACCCGGACGACCGCACCCCAGGAGGAATCCGCGACACCGGAGCCAGAGTGGTAACCTACGGTGCCCCGGTGCTTCCAGGCGCCATGCTTCTGATTGCTTACTACGAAAAAGACGGCAAACGCATTCCCATCCTTGGCCTGCCAGGATGCGTCATGTATGCGAAACGAACCGTATTTGATCTTGTTCTGCCAAGAATCATGGCAGACGATGAAATTTTCGCCGAAGAAGTGGCAGCCTATGGCGAAGGCGGCCTTTGCCTGAACTGTAAAGTCTGTACCTTCCCCAACTGCGGATTTGGAAAATAAAGAAAACACAAAAGGAGACCTATGGGCGAATTCCGAACTGTAACCTACGAAGTTCACAACCCCAAAATAAAACAAAACCAGAGCGTGCGTTTCGCCGTCCTTGCGGATGTTCACGGCAGCGAATTTGGAACAGACAACTGCGACCTGCAGGCAAAAATCCGGGAAAACCTGCCGGATGCCATTCTTGTAGCTGGAGACATGGTTGTGCGAAAAGATGTATCCACCCTGGAAAACGCCCGGAAGCTTCTTATTTCCCTGGCAAAGGATTTTCCTGTTTTCTATGGTCTGGGAAATCACGAATCCAAAATGAAAATAGAGGGCTATCCCTGCCAGAGCGAATATCTGGAATACGAACAGTCCCTGAGGAAAGCTGGCGTCCATATCCTGACAAATGAGAAATACGAATTCCAGGCAAAAGGCACCTCCCTTGTTATAAACGGCCTGGAACTTCCTTTAGAATATTATCACAAGCCAACCTCCCCAAAGCTTACAGACCAGGCAATGGAACAGCTTATGGGAAAACCGGAGCCGGACGCGGTAAACATTCTCCTCGCCCACAGTCCCAAATACGGCAGAACCTATTTTAACTGGGGCGCAGACCTGATCCTGTCCGGCCACTACCACGGCGGCGTGCTGCGTTTTTCCAGGCACATAGGCACCATCAGTCCCCAGCTCATGCCTTTTCCCAGGTACTGCTGCGGGGATTTTTACCAGGACGGGCAGTGCATGATCGTAAGCGCCGGGCTTGGGGAACACACCATGCCCCTTCGGATCCACAACCCCAGAGAACTGATTTTTATAGAAATGAAATCTTAAGGGAAGAAAGGAAAGCTCATGGCAATCTCCGTAAAACTAAATGTTTTTGAAGGACCGCTTGACCTGCTCCTTCACCTGATCGATAAAAATAAAATTGACATTTACGACATCCCCATTGTGGAGATCACAGACCAGTACATGGAATACATTCACGCCATGGAAAAAGAAGACTTAGGCGTGATGAGCGAGTTTATGGTTATGGCGGCCACTCTTCTTGACATCAAATGCCGGATGCTTCTTCCAAAAGAAGTAAACGAGGAAGGGGAGGAGGAAGACCCAAGAGCCGAGCTTGTCCAGAAGCTTCTGGAATATAAGATGTACAAATACATGTCTTACGAGCTGAAGGACAAAATGGACGATGCCAGCGGAGTCTATTACCGTGCTCCCGACGTGCCGGAGGAAGTGCTTCAGTACCGGGAGCCTGTGGATCCATCTGAACTGCTGGCTGGGCTGACCCTGGAAAAGCTCCACGCCATTTACCAGTCCATCATCCGCAGGCAGGAAGACAAGGTGGACCCCATCCGAAGCCGTTTCGGCAGGATTGAAAAAGAAGAAGTCAGTCTTTCAGATAAAATGCTTGAGATGAAAGAATTTGCAAAGACCCACAGAAAGTTCAGCTTTAAGGACCTTTTGAAAAAGCAGTGCTCCAAGGTGCAGGTGATCGTCACCTTCCTTTCCGTGCTGGAGCTGATCAAAATGGGACACATCCATGTGGTGCAGGAGGAGATTTTTGACGACATCCAGATCGATGTTGTGACTGATCCTGAAACCTGGAAAAATCTCACGGAATTTGCAGAGGAAGGATAATATATGGAAATCAGACAATTAGAAGGAGCCATTGAGGCCATTCTGTTTACAATGGGAGAGGCGGTGGAGCTTTGCCAGATCGCGAAAGCCATCCAGCAGGACAAGGCCACCACAGAGAAGCTGATCCACAATCTCATGGACAAATACCAGGATGAGGGCAGGGGAATCCACATTATCGAGCTGGAAAATTCCTATCAGCTTTGCACCAAGCGGGACTATTACGGCTGCCTGATCCGCATCGCCATGCAGCCCCAGAAGCCGGCACTTACCGACGTTATGCTGGAGACTTTGTCCATCATTGCCTACAAGCAGCCGGTGACCAAGGCAGAGATCGAGAAGATCCGAGGGGTAAAAAGCGACCACGCAGTGAACAAGCTGGTGGAATATAATTTGGTCAAAGAGCTTGGAAGACTGGATGCACCGGGACGCCCCATCCTTTTTGGAACCACCGAGGAATTTCTTCGAACCTTCGGCGTGCAGGGCCTGGAAGAGCTTCCTTCTGTGGACCCGGTGAAAATGGCAGACTTCAAGGCGGAGGCAGAAGAAGAGATACAGCTGAAGCTGGACGTATAAAAGGCTGCCAGCGGTATAAGCTAAGTGATGCAGGATGGAACATATGAGCCGCAGCTTTTGCGGCATAAGACAGGAGAGGATAAAAATGCCAACAACATACGCACATGATCTGTTTGGACAGAAAGTATACAGGCAGATGCCGGAAGAAGTAAAAAAAGTCATCAGGGAAAATGGGGAGCTGTACCGCATCGGACTGCACGGCCCGGACATCTTCTTTTATTATTTTATTTTCAAAAATCATGTCAGCGGCGTTGGATACCGGATGCATAAGGAAAAAGCCAGAGCCTTTTTCATCCAGGGAATGAGTCAGGTGCGTGAGACCAAGGATCAGGCCCTGCTTGCCTATCTTCTTGGTTTTGGCTGCCATTATCTTCTGGATTCCGCCTGCCATCCTTTTGTAAACGAGATGCACGACAAGGGGCGGATTTCCCACAGTCTTCTGGAAATCGAGTTTGACCGCTTGCTTATGGAAGAAACAGGGAAAGACCCTTATACCTATTATCCTTCCGTATGCATCGCGGCAAAGGAGCGAAATGCAAAAGAAATCCACAAGGTCTTTCCCCTTGTAAAAACAGGGGATATTCTTCTGAGCCTGAAGCTTATGAAATGGATTACCAACCAGCTGGTATGCGATGACGGCGGCGCAAGACGTGCCCGTCTGGCCAGAATTTCCAGTCTGGGGGGCCATAAAGCCCAGTCAGCCCTGATCGACCACTACATGATGGTCCATCCGGCAGGGGGCAGCAAGGAGCTTGTAGAGGAACTGAACCGGCTGTTTGAAGAGAAAGTGAAAAAGGCGCCTGGGGAACTGCTTGAGCTATATCAGCTTTCCAAGGAGGATCATCCGTTATCAGATCGGTGGAATTTAACTTATAACGGGTGATAATATCTTTTCAGGGGGCGGACATTCTTCGAAATCTCCGCCCCTGAGTCATATCCCGGACATGTCTGCGTAAAATGAATATATGGAAGATTAGAGCGTGTTTGAATATGAGGGGATGTGGAATATGAAGAAAAAAGGAAAAAGATTTCTTTGCAGACTTCTTATCCTGATCACCGGGACGGTATCTGTAGGGCAGGCATCCGCAAGCGCCGGAGCGTCAGACCTTCAGGGAGTGAGCACCGTGGTACAGATGATCCCGGCAGCGGTGGACATGAACGAAACAGATAGCCCCGGAAGCCTGTATGCCCTTTCGGCTGTTCTCATGGACGGAGATTCCGGCAGAGTGCTTTACGAAAAAGAGGGTTACACAGCCAGGCCGAACGCCAGCACCACAAAGGTGATGACCTGCATCCTGGCCCTGGAAAACGGAAAAGGCGACGACTACGTAATGGTTTCCAAAAATGCCGCCGCCCAACCCGAGGTAAAGCTTGGCTTAAAAGAAGGGGAGCAGTATTACCTGGAAGACCTTCTCTATTCCCTGATGCTGAAAAGCCACAACGACACTGCCGTGGCCATTGCCGAGCACATCGGCGGCTCTGTGGAAGGCTTTGCCCACATGATGAACGAAAAAGCAAAGGAAATCGGCTGCACCAGCACCCATTTTGTCACTTCAAACGGCCTGGACGGTGCAGATGCAGGAGGTGTTCATGAGACCACAGCCCGGGACCTTGCCCTGATCATGAGTTACGCCATCAAAAACAAAACCTTTCTTCACATTACCCAGACAAGAGATTATTCTTTTTACGACCTTTCCGGGAACCGGCAGTTTTCCGTGCACAATGCAAACGCCTTTCTGGACATGACCCCGGACGCCATTTCCGGGAAAACCGGATTCACAGGAAATGCAGGCTACTGTTATGTGGGCGCCTGCAAAAATGAGGGCAGAACCTTTATTATCGCTCTTCTTGGCTGCGGATGGCCCAACAACAAAAGCTACAAATGGAAGGACACCATGAAGCTTCTGGAATATGGAAAGGAAAACTTCCATAAAGAAGTGTACTGGCAGGAGCCTGCCATTCCCGAAATCCAGGTGAAGGACGGCGTTTCGGAAAACAGTACCGTTTCCGATGAGAGCCCGGCACAGTCCGAGCAAAACCTGTCAGCCGGCTTAGGGAAAGCTGCATTTATAAAAGGCGTCATCCAGGCAGAAGACTCCGACAAAAAGAAAGAGGTCCTTTTAAAGGACAGTGAAAAAGTCACCTGCAATGTCCGTCTCCAGAAGTCACTTGCTGCCCCTGTGAAAAAAGGGCAGAAGATTGGCCAGGTCACCTTTTCCATCGGAGAACTGGTGCTGGATGACTATTTTGTAACCGCAGACCGCAATATCGTCAAAATTACCTATTTGTGGTGCGTAAATAAAGTATTTCATGACTTTTTCCACTAAAAAGCCTGATGAAATATGTATGATATATCAAAAAATCCCCCGAATTTCGAGGGATTTTTTTGCATAAAAACACGGAAAACTATTGAAAAATTATGTGAAAAAATGTACAATTAGAATCGGCAGATTTTTTGGTTATACTTTTAAATTTTTATAAAATGGAGGGCAAGAAAGAATGAGTAACACAACACAAAGCTTAGCGGGCACAAGAATCACTTCTTTGCTGGACGCGAACAGTTTTGTTGAAATCGGCCAAAGTGTAACAGCCAGAAATACAGATTTCAACATGACTGAAAAAAAAGCACCTTCAGACGGTGTTATTACCGGATATGGTGTGATTGATGGAAATCTGGTGTATGTGTACAGCCAGGATGTTTCCGTACTGAACGGAACAGTAGGCGAAATGCATGCCAAGAAGATTACCAGACTTTATGATATGGCTATGAAGACCGGTGCTCCGGTGATCGGCCTGATCGACTGTGCAGGTCTGCGTCTCCAGGAGGCAACTGATGCGCTGGAAGCATTCGGTGAGATCTATATGAAACAGACTCTGGCTTCCGGACTGATCCCACAGATCACAGGTATCTTCGGCACCTGCGGTGGTGGTATGGCACTTGTACCGGCACTGACAGACTTTACCTTTGTTGAAGAGAAGAAAGGTAAACTGTTCGTAAATACCCCGAATGCCCTTGCCGGCAACAATATCTCCAAATGTGATACATCTGCTGCCAAATTCCAGAGCGAAGAGACAGGTCTTGTAGACGGAATCGGCACAGAGGATGAAATCCTTGGAAAGATCCGTGAACTCGTAACATATCTGCCATCTAACTGCGAAGACACTGATTCCTACATGGAGTGCACAGACGACTTAAACCGCGTATGCGAGGACATTGAGAACTGCACAGGCGACACAGCCATTGCACTTTCCAGAATCGCAGACAACGGACAGTTCTTCGAAGTAAAAGCAGACTATGGCAAGAACGTTGCGGTTGGATTCATCAGACTGAACGGAGCTACCGTTGGTGCTGTTGCAAACAGAAGCGAGAGCTATGACGCTGAGGGCAACAAGGCATGGGAGTCTGACGGAAGACTTTCTGCACGCGGCGCAAGAAAAGCAGCAGAATTCGTGAAATTCTGTGACGCTTTCGAGATCCCGGTACTTACTCTTACCAATGTAGAAGGCTTCGAGGCTACTGTATGCAGCGAGAAGATGATGGCGAAATCTGTAGGACAGCTGGTTCATGCATTTGCAGACGCGACTGTTCCGAAGGTAAACGTGATCATCGGCAAAGCATTCGGAACTGCTTACACAGCTATGAACAGCAAGGCAATCGGCGCAGACATGGTATACGCATGGGAGAACGCAGAGATCGGTATGATGGATGCAGACCTTGCAGCGAAGATCATGTATGCAGGCGATGACGCAGCCGCTCTTAATGAGAAGGCAGGAGAGTACAGAGAGCTTCAGAACTCCGTTTCCTCCGCAGCAGCAAGAGGATATGTTGACACCATTATCAGCCCGGCTGATACAAGAAAATATGTGATCGGAGCATTTGAAATGCTGTTCACAAAAAGGGAAGAACGTCCGTCCAAGAAACACGGCACGGTCTAAGCGAGGTGGAGCATATGAAACAGATTTTTAAGAAAGTATCCTCCCTTTGCACAGTACTCCTTATGATGGCAGTTCTCACTCTTACAGGCGCATCAGCAGTATGGGCAGAAGAGGTGGACGACACTGTAAAGCAGACACTGATCACTACTGCTGAGGGACTTACGGATACCATCGTTACTCTTGGCGATGAGGACATTGAGAACTATTCCAAGTCTTCCGATGCATTTACAACATCTGCAATGTCTGCATGGGCTGGCTCCAAGGCAGAGCTTGGCGCCCTGAAGGAAAGAAGCGGTGAAGTGGAAGTAAAGGCTTCTGATGACGGATATACCGTTACTGTTCCGGCTTCCTTTGAAAAGGCAGATGCAAACTTTGTTTATGTATTTGATGGCTCTACAGGAGCACCTACCTCTCTTACTGTAGATGTTCAGTATTCCATGGCTGAGACCTTAAGAAGAGCTGTTATGAATACCATCATGGGTATTGCAATTGTATTCATCGTTCTTATTTTCCTGAGCTTCCTTATCTACCTGTTCCGATTCATTCCGAATCCGGAGGCAAAGAAAAAGGCTCAGGCTGCAGCAGCACCTGCACCTGCTCCGGTGGCAGCACCAGTAGTAGAGGAGCCGGCAGATGATACAGAACTGATCGCGGTTATCGCAGCAGCTATTGCAGCAGCTGAGGGAACCACCACTGATGGATTCGTAGTTCGTTCCATCCGCAAAATCAATCGTAAAAAAAGATAAGTACAGGAGGATCCTAAAATGAAAAGTTATACAATTACCGTTAACGGAACAGCATATGAAGTAACTGTTGAAGAGACAGGAAGCGTATCCGCACCAGCAGCTGCAGCACCGGCAGCAGCTCCTAAGGCAGCACCGGCACCAAAGGCAGCTCCGAAAGCAGCAGCCGGAGCAGGCTCTGTTAAAGTTGCAGCTTCTGTACCTGGAAAAGTTCTGAAAATCGCAGCAACTGTTGGACAGGCTGTAAAAGCCGGAGACAACATTGTAATCCTGGAATCCATGAAGATGGAGATTCCGGTAGTAGCTCCTCAGGACGGAACCGTTGCAAGCATTGATGTTGCAGAAGGTGCCTCTGTAGAAAATGGAGATACCCTGGCAACAATGAACTAAGTCGGGAGGTAATAAGATGTCTTATGTAGCAGACACTCTGTCCAACCTGATCCATCAGACTGCGTTCTTTAACCTGACATGGGGTAACTATCTGATGATCGTGGTTGCTTGTGTATTTTTATATCTTGCCATTGCAAAGGGATTTGAGCCGCTTCTTCTTGTTCCTATTGCATTTGGTATGCTCCTTGTTAATATTTATCCGGACATTATGGCTAATCCGGAAGACATGTCCAACGGTGTTGGTGGTCTTCTTCATTATTTCTATATCCTTGATGAGTGGAGTATTCTTCCATCCCTTATCTTCATGGGTGTAGGTGCGATGACAGACTTCGGTCCTCTGATCGCGAACCCGAAGAGCTTCCTGATGGGTGCTGCAGCACAGCTTGGTATCTACATGGCTTACTTCCTTGCAATCTTCCTTGGATTCAATGGTAAGGCAGCAGCAGCAATCTCCATCATCGGTGGTGCTGACGGCCCGACCTCCATTTTCCTTGCAGGTAAGCTTGGACAGACAGCTCTTATGGGACCGATCGCTGTAGCGGCATATTCCTATATGTCACTGGTTCCGATCATTCAGCCTCCGATCATGAAACTGTTTACAACTGAGAAAGAGCGTAAGATCAAAATGGAGCAGCTTCGTCCTGTATCCAAGCTTGAGAAGATCCTTTTCCCAATTGTAATCACAATCGTTGTCTGCATGATTCTTCCTACAACTGCTCCTCTGGTTGGTATGCTTATGCTTGGTAACCTGTTCAGAGAGTGCGGCGTTGTTAAACAGCTTACAGAGACAGCTTCCAATGCACTTATGTACATCGTAGTTATCCTTCTTGGAACATCTGTCGGTGCATCCACAAGTGCTGAGGCATTCCTTAATGTTGCTACTCTGAAAATCGTTGTATTAGGTCTTGTGGCATTTGCATGCGGTACCTTCGGAGGCGTTATGCTTGGAAAGCTTATGTGCAAGCTTACAGGCGGCAAGATCAACCCGCTTATCGGTTCTGCTGGTGTATCTGCAGTACCTATGGCAGCCCGTGTTTCCCAGAAGGTTGGTGCTGAGGCTGATCCTACCAACTTCCTTCTGATGCATGCAATGGGACCAAATGTTGCCGGTGTTATCGGTACTGCTGTTGCGGCCGGAGCATTCATGGCAATTTACGGAATCTGACAATGCCAGGTTTTCAAAGCCGAAAAGCGGCGGAACGATCCGCAGGCATTGGTTCGTGTCAAAAGAATTTTTGACACGAACTTCATTATAAAAATATAAGGAGAACAATTATGGCAGAAATTGAAAAAAAACCTGTTAAAATTGTGGAAACCATTCTGCGTGATGCACATCAGTCCCTGATTGCAACCCGTATGACAACAGAGCAGATGCTTCCAATCGTTGATAAACTTGATAAAGTAGGCTACCATGCAGTAGAGTGCTGGGGCGGTGCTACTTTCGATGCGAGCCTTCGTTTCCTTCATGAGGATCCGTGGGAAAGACTTCGTAAATTACGTGACGGATTCAAGAACACCAAGCTGCAGATGCTTTTCCGTGGTCAGAACATTCTTGGATATCGTCCATATGCAGATGACGTTGTTGAGTACTTTGTACAGAAATCTCTGGCAAATGGTATTGATATCATCCGTATCTTTGACTGTATGAATGACCTTCGTAACCTTCAGACTGCTGTACATGCCGCAAACAAGGAGCATGGTCATGCACAGGTTGCGCTTTCCTATACACTTGGTGATGCTTACACTCTGGAATACTGGACAAGCATTGCAAAACGTATCGAGGAAATGGGAGCAGATTCCATCTGTATCAAGGATATGGCCGGACTTCTTCTTCCATATAAAGCAACAGAGCTTGTTACTGCACTGAAGGAGACTGTTAAGATCCCGATCGATCTTCATACACATTACACCTCAGGTGTAGCTTCCATGACTTACTTAAAGGCTGTTGAAGCTGGCGTTGATATTATCGATACCGCAATGTCTCCATTTGCACTTGGTACTTCCCAGCCTGCAACAGAGGTTATGGTTGAGACCTTCAAGGGAACACCATATGATACAGGCTTTGATCAGCAGCTTCTTGCTGAGATCGCAGATTACTTCCGTCCAATGCGTGACGAGGCTCTTGAGAGCGGTCTTCTTAATCCGAAGAACCTTGGTGTAAACATCAAGACTCTTCTGTATCAGGTACCGGGCGGTATGTTATCCAACCTTACCTCTCAGCTGAAGGAGCAGCATGCAGAAGACAAATTCTATGATGTTCTTGAAGAAGTTCCGCGTGTTCGTAAAGACCTTGGCGAGCCGCCGCTTGTTACTCCGTCTTCCCAGATCGTTGGTACACAGGCTGTATTCAATGTTCTTATGGGCGAGAGATACAAAATGGTTACCAAAGAGACAAAGGATGTTCTCAGCGGAAAATACGGCGCAACAGCAAAACCATTCAATCCGGAAGTACAGAAAAAGTGCATCGGCGATGTAAAACCGATTACATGCCGTCCAGCAGACCTTCTGGACAACGAGCTGGATAAGCTTGAGGGTGAGATGGCACAGTACAAGGAGCAGGATGAGGACGTTCTGTCCTATGCACTGTTCCCGCAGGTTGCTACTGATTTCTTCAAGTATCGTCAGGCTCAGCAGACAAAGGTTGATGAGACTGCTGCTGATACTAAGAACGGAGCATATCCGGTTTAATCAGTGATGAATAATTTACCGAAGGGGCAGCCGTTATGGCTGTACCTGCGGTAACAATGACGAAAGACACGTGCAGAAAATATTTGCACGTGTCTTTTTAAAAAAGAAATGTGAAAGGTTTTATATGAGTAAAATACTGATCGTAGGCGGCGGGGCTGCCGGAATGATGGCAGGCGTTTTCCTGGCAAGAGCAGACCATGAAGTCCACATCCTGGAAAAAAATGAGAAGCTTGGAAAGAAAGTGTATATTACAGGAAAGGGACGCTGTAATGTTACAAATAACTGTGACACGGAAGAATTGTTCAAGGCAGTGATGTCCAACCCCAAATTTCTGTACAGCGCCTTCTATTCCTTTACACCCCAGGACGTCATGGAGTTTTTTGAGGAAGCAGGCGTACCTCTGAAAACAGAAAGAGGCAATCGTGTATTCCCTGTATCCGACCGTTCTTCTGATATTATCCGCGGCCTGGAGCGGGAACTGAAGAAGGCAGGCGTGCACATTCACCTTCGCACAGAAGTGAAAACTGTAAGTGCTGACCCTTATGAGGAACCCGATGTGGATGAGAAAAAGGCACACCACAGCAGAGTCACAGGCGTGCAGTTATCTGACGGAAACTTCCTGGAGGGGGACTGCGTTCTGGTTGCTACCGGAGGGCTTTCCTATCAGGCGACCGGTTCCACAGGAGACGGCTACCGCTTTGCCCAGGAGACAGGCCATAAGGTGACAGAGCTTTCCCCGTCCCTGGTTCCCCTTAAAACAAAAGAAGACTACATTCCCAGACTCCAGGGTCTTTCCCTGAAGAACACAGAGCTGACCATCAAATCCGGGAAGAAAGTTCTTTTCCAGGATTTCGGCGAGATGATGTTCACTCACTTTGGCGTGACTGGTCCCATGATCTTATCTGCAAGTGCCCACATTGGCAAACAGCTGCAGAAATCCGGCGAGCTTAATGCTTATCTGGACTTAAAGCCGGCCCTTACCATGGAGCAGCTGGACGCCAGGATCTTAAGGGAGTTTGAGGCAGGACAGAATAAGCAGTTTAAGAATGTGATTGGGGTACTTTTCCCATCTTCTCTGACGCCGGTTATGCTGGAGCTTGGAGGAATTTCGCCGGAAAAGAAGATCCATGACATTTCCAGGGAAGAGAGGATCCACTTTGAAGAACTGGTGAAGGCGTTCCCATTTACCATCAATGGAATGGGAGAGTACAAGGAAGCGGTTATCACTAGAGGAGGTGTTTCCGTGAAGGAGGTACAGCCGGGCACCATGGAGTCCAGGAAAGTGAAGAACCTTTACTTCATTGGAGAGGTGCTGGATCTGGACGCGGTAACAGGCGGCTATAACCTTCAGATTGCATGGTCCACCGCATATCTGGCTGCCATGGCGTTGAAAAATGCCTGAAAATGTGGTATTATCAAATAAGGAATGTTAGGGTCAAAATTGACCCTAACCTGATATCTGCGAATTGCTCTGCTGCGAGGCAGCTCCCGCAATTCTGCGGGGCCCAAGTTCAAAAGCTTTATCGTGCAAGCACGAACAGCTTTTTGACCTTTTGCCCCTGATATCAGATACAAAATGTACCAGGAGGTAACACAATAATGGGATGCAATATCGCCATTGACGGACCGGCAGGAGCCGGCAAGAGCACCATTGCCAAAAGAGTGGCAAAGGAGCTTTCATTTATCTATGTAGATACAGGTGCCATGTACCGTGCAGTTGCACTTTATCTGCAGAAGAAAGGAATCGACGGAACGGATTCCCAGGCAGTTGCAGATCACTGTCAGGAAGCAGAGGTTTCTATCCGCTATGAAGATGGAGAACAGCTGGTGATCCTGAACGGGGAGAATGTTAATGCCTGTATCCGCACGGAAGAAGTGGGAAATATGGCGTCCAAGACCTCTGCCAACCCGGCAGTCCGCGCACATCTTCTCAACCTGCAGAGAAATCTTGCAGAGAAGAACAATGTGGTAATGGACGGCCGCGATATCGGAACCATTGTTCTGCCCGATGCCCAGGTGAAGATTTTCCTCACTGCAAGCGTAGAGACCAGAGCGAACAGACGCTATGAGGAATACCTTGCCAAGGGTGAGAAAGCAGATCTGGAAGATATTAAGAAGGATATCGAGATCCGCGACCATCAGGACATGACAAGAGAGATTTCCCCTCTTCGCCAGGCTGAGGATGCAGTGCTTGTGGATTCCTCCAATATGAACATTGAGGAAGTGGTAGCCGCAATTCTTGGAATTTACAGAGATAAGGTGGAATAAATCATGGAAGTAAAGGTTGCGAAAACAGCAGGCTTTTGCTTTGGTGTGCAGCGCGCGGTAGACAAGGTCTACGAGCTGATCGGCAGCCATCCGGACAAGCTGTTTACTCTTGGCCCCATTATTCACAATGAGGAAGTGGTGAACGACCTGGAGAAAAAAGGCGTCCGGGTTGCCTCTGAGGAGGATCTGAAGACGCTCCCGGAAGGCAGCACCATAGTGATCCGTTCCCACGGCGTTGGAAAGGAAGTGTACGACCGTCTGGAAGAATACGGACTTTCCTATGTGGATGTGACCTGTCCCTTTGTGCTGAAGATCCACAGGATCGTGGAGAAAGAGAGCAGGGCAGGTTCCCATGTGGTGATCATCGGCGATCCGGATCACCCGGAGGTTGTAGGAATCTGCGGCTGGTGCATGGGTCCCTGCACCGTCATAAAAACGGAACAGGATGCGCTGGATTTTGTGCCTCCGCCGGGTAAAAACATATGTATTGTGTCGCAGACAACATTTAATTACAATAAATTTAAAGATTTAGTTGAAATTCTCCGCAAAAAGAGGTATGATAATACTGTTTTAAATATTCTTAATATTTTAAACACTATTTGTAATGCTACCGAAGAACGGCAGAGAGAAGCAAAGAGCATAGCCGGAGAGGTAGACACTATGTTGGTCGTAGGCGGCAGACATAGTTCCAATACTCAAAAGCTGTTTGAAATATGTAAAAAGGAATGTGAAAATACTTACTATATACAAACACCTGTAGACTTGGATTCAGATATGTTCCAATGCAGTAGTTATGTAGGTATTACAGCAGGGGCTTCAACCCCAAAGAAAATTATTGAGGAGGTTCAAGAACATGTCAGAATTAAGTTTTGAACAGATGCTGGAAGATTCCGTAAAAACAATCAGAAATGGAGAAATCGTACAGGGAAAGGTCATCGATGTAAAAGAAGATGAAATTATCCTGAACATTGGCTATAAGGCTGATGGTATTATCACCAAGAGTGAATATAGCAATGATCCTTCCATAGTACTTACCGACGCTGTACATGTAGGTGACTCCATGGAAGCCAAAGTGCTTAAGGTAAACGATGGCGAAGGCCAGGTTATCTTAACCTACAAGAGACTTGCTGCAGAGAAAGGCAACAAACGTCTTGAGGAAGCATTCGAGAACCAGGAAGTATTAACTGCTCCTGTAACTCAGGTACTTGACGGCGGATTATGTGTAAATGTTGAGGAGACTCGTGTATTCATCCCTGCAAGCCTTGTTTCCGATACTTATGAGAAAGACCTCAGCAAATACGCTGATCAGGAGATCGAATTCGTTATCACAGAGTTCAATCCAAGAAGACGCCGCATCATTGGTAACCGCAAACAGCTTCTTGTTGCTGAGAAGGCTAAGAAACAGCAGGAGCTTATGGAGCGCATCCATGTTGGCGATACTGTAGACGGTGTTGTTAAGAATGTTACAGATTTCGGTGCATTCATTGATCTGGGCGGCGCTGACGGACTGCTTCACATCTCTGAGATGTCCTGGGGCAGAGTAGAGAACCCGAAGAAGGTTTTCACAGTTGGTGAGACTGTTAAGGTTATGATCAAAGACATCAAGGGTGAGAAGATTGCTCTTACAATGAAATTCCCGGAGGAGAATCCATGGCTTACAGCAGCCGAGGATTTCGCAGTTGGAAATGTAGTAACAGGTAAAGTTGCTCGTATGACAGACTTCGGTGCATTCGTAGAGCTTGCTCCTGGAGTAGATGCACTTCTTCATGTATCTCAGATTTCCAGAGAGCACGTTGCAAAACCATCTGATGTACTTTCCATCGGACAGGAGATCCAGGCTAAGGTTGTTGACTTCAATGGTGAAGACAAGAAGATCAGCCTGAGCATGAAGGCTCTTGAGGCTCCGGCAGAGGACGCACCTGTAGAGGAATAATGTAAAGAATTACCGCCATTCACAGGTTATTGTGAATGGCGGTTGCTTTTCGTATTAGAATGAGAACTGGTAAGTTTGGCTTATCAGAAATTTAAGGAGGCATTTTCCACGATGGAAGATGTCTCCTTTTAAATTATGTTATTTCAGCTTCCAGAACAAATATTCCATGGTATGTACCAGATATTGTCTCTGCTTTTCTGAATTCTGCAGAAACTCTTCCGAGCAGGGGAACCAGGTATAGCAGGTGTCTCTTGTGGCGGACTGCTTCAACCCTTTTTCCATAAATTTGCTGATGGATTTTGGGACGGCCATGTCTTCGCCGGGGAGATAGTCGTAATGCTTGTAATCACTGTAATACTGGCGAATCCGTCCGTTTACAGGGCAGGTAAGTACGCTCACCAGATTTTCCTGTCCGGTAATGTAGAACTCCTCAGTGCGGTTGGAAAAGGCGGCAGGAAGAGTATAGGGAAGCTTCAGCTGCAGAATCAGGTTTTCCTCGTCGAAATCCGCTCCGTTTGCCTGGAAATCTCCGCTTTTCAGGGAAAGATATCCCATCATCTTAAACACATCTCCAAGACCCAGAAGGTCCTCCATATTATGTCCCATCACAATATCCAGATCTGTCTGTTCCCTGCGTGACATATATTTTTTGTAAATGCGGATGCAGTCACCGCCGTTGCAGTAGACACGCTTGTGTTCTCCAAGAAAGGCTTCCATTTGCTCCTGTTTCAGTCCTGGAAGCTTCAGAAATCCTTTTAAGGGGCGGAGAATCTTATAAAGGTCAATAGAAGGAAGCCCTTCAAATGGATCCGGCAGTTCATGAAACGCAAGCCGTGCCTGAAGATAAGGCTGGTCGAACGCATCGCCATTGTATTGAACGGTGCAGGTGAATTTTTTCAAAAATTCGGAAAAAACCTCCAGAAGCTGCTTTTCTTCCCGAAAATCCGGTGCCAGCCACTGATACAGCTGCCAGCCCTCATTTCCTTCATAGCACACAGCTCCGATCATGTATAAAAAAGAGGAATTTCGTCCTAATCCGGTGGTTTCAATATCGTAAAATAAAGGGGCAAAATCTACCTGATTTTCCCCGTTCCCAGATAAATTTTTAACAGTCTCAAAGTCTGGAAACCCTTGTAAAATCGGCATTTTTTTAACAATCATCCTGCTTATACTCCTTTCATGGATTGTATTCAATTATACACAATTTTTTTCTTTTTAGGTAGTGAATTTTTTTACAAAATGAGGTATAGTAGAATATAGAGAATAGTCAGAATATATAAAATACCAGGGCCAAAAGTTCAAAAAGCTGTAAGGAGCAAGACCTGGCATTAATAAAAAGAAAAGGAGAAACACATGTGGGATTTAGCAATTAATGGAGTAGATTTCTATCACATAGCCAACTGGTTTTACATATACAGTTTTCTTGGCTGGCTGTGGGAAACCTGCTACGTATCTGTAAGGAAAGGCAAGCTGATCAACAGAGGCTTTATTAACGGCCCGTTGTGTACCATCTATGGCTGCGGAGCACTTGCCGTTTATCTGATCCTTCTTCCGGTAAGCGAAAATCTGCTTCTTTTATTTGTAGGAGGAATTGTAGTCGCCACTGCACTGGAATATGTGACAGCGGTATTGATGGAGAACATTTTCCATACATCCTGGTGGGATTACAGCGATAAGAAATTTAATTTCCAGGGACGTATCTGCCTTGGCTGTTCCCTTGGATGGGGATTGTTTACGGTAGGACTTTTCCGGGTGCTGCATCCGGTTGTATCGGATTTTGTGGAGTTGTATTCCAGGAGAACCGGAGAAATCGCGGTCTGTGTGATTACGGTGGTCTACATTGTGGACTTCGCTTTTTCCGCAGCAGCAGCATTCCACATCCACGAGCGCATTCCTGCATGGGAGCAGGCGCTGGATCAGATGCGAGTGGAGCTGCTTGTGCAGGCCCGTGAGAAGATGGAGAATCTGGAAGAGAGCAGCGGCCTTTCCCGTGAGAAGATCAAGCAGCAGCTTGGTGACAAGCTTGGCCGTCTGGACGATATCGCCCTGATCAAGGAGCTGGAAGAGAAGCGCTCTGTTATGATGACCGATATCTCCGAGGAACTGCAGAAGCGCAAAGAGGCAATGGCAGGAAAAGTCAGCCACAATATGCAGCGTTTCGTAAAGGCATACCCGAACCTGAACCGTGGCTATAAGATCCACAAAAAATACGGTTTCGGCAAAAGAAAAAAAGATGCGGATCAGAAATAACAGAAGCGCATTAGAAGGAATGAAAGATTATAATAAGTTTTTTCAATGCGGAAGTCTTATGGATCATACAGATAACCATAACAGCTTTCTGCCGTCGGGAAAGGCGGAGAGCTGTCCGAATCAGACAAAAGGGAAACAAAGAGTTATAAATCAGACAAATAAATCAGGTTGCTGCGGACAAAAGAGTCAGTGATCAATACTATAAAGGCGGTGAATATTAGTGCGGTTAACTTTTAAAGGCGGCGTACATCCCTTCGAGGGAAAAGAAATGTCAAAGGACTGCCCGGTGGAGAAATATCTCCCCAAGGCTGATCTGGCGTATCCATTGTCCCAGCACATTGGTGCTCCGGCCAAGCCTGTGGTTGCAAAAGGTGACCATGTGCTGGCAGGACAGATGATCGCAGAAGCAGGCGGATTCGTATCTTCCCCTATTCATGCTTCTGTATCCGGAACTGTGAAAGGCATCGAGAAACGGCTCACAGCTACCGGAAGCATGGTGGATTCCATTATTGTGGAAAATGACGGATTATATGAGGAAACAGAGTTTACTCCCGCAGATCCGGCGGGGTTGACCCGTGAGGAAATTATCGGAAGAATCCGCGACGGCGGTGTCGTAGGACTTGGAGGTGCAGGTTTCCCCACACATGTGAAGCTTTCCCCCAAGGAACCGGACAAGATTGAGTACATACTGGTAAACGGTGCAGAATGTGAGCCTTACCTGACAAGCGACTACAGGCGCATGATGGACCAGCCCGAGAAGGTGGTAGAAGGCCTGAAGATCGTAGTAGGTCTTTTCAAAAACGCAAAGGGCTGTATCTGCATTGAGGACAACAAGCCAGACTGTATTGCGAAAATGAAAGAGCTGGTAACGGGCATCCCCAATATCGAAGTCAAGGAACTGATGACCAAGTACCCCCAGGGCGGTGAGCGAACCCTGATCTACGCAGTGACTGGAAGAGAGATCAACTCCTCCATGCTTCCTGCAGATGCAGGCTGTATTGTAGACAACGTGGAGACCATCTGCAGCATATATGATGCGGTAGCCCTTGGCAGACCTATCATGAAGCGTATTTTTACGGTAACCGGAAAAGGCATCAACCGCCCGGCTCATTTTGAAGTCTGTACAGGAACGGATATGGCCGAGCTGATCGACGCGGCAGGCGGTCTGAAGGACCACGCAGGAAAGGTAATCTCCGGCGGTCCTATGATGGGCTTTGCCATGTATGATCTTCATGTACCTTGTGTGAAAACCTCTTCCTCACTTCTGTGTATGCAAAGCGACCCTGTATCAGACGCAAATGCACAGCAGACAGCCTGCATCAACTGCGGACGCTGCGTCAGTGTCTGCCCGGGACACGTAATTCCCGCAAGGCTGGCAACCTTTGCTCAGAGAGGCGATATGGAAAGCTTCCAGAAATTTGATGGAATGGAATGCTGCGAGTGCGGCTGCTGCAGCTACATCTGCCCGGCCAAGCGTCCGCTGACCCAGAGCATCAAATCCATGCGTAAAATGGTGCTGGCAAGCAGGAAAAAGAAATAATAAGGGGGAAGAAACTCATGGAACAAATGCTTAATGTATCATCCAATCCCCATGTCCGGGCAAGGATGACCACTGCGAAGATCATGCAGCTGGTTGCCATCGCGCTTTTGCCTGCAGCCATAGTGGGAATTTATAATTTCGGATTCAAGGCACTGGCTATTCTGGTGGTATCCACCGGCAGTGCAGTGCTTGCAGAGTGGTTATATGATCATTTCATGCACAAACCAAACACCATCGGAGACTTCAGTGCAGTTGTCACAGGTCTTCTGATCGGCATGAACATGCCTGCAGGAATTCCTTTATGGATTCCGGCACTTGGCAGTATTTTTGCAATTATTGTGGTAAAACAGCTGTTCGGCGGTCTTGGCCAAAACTTTATGAACCCGGCCCTTGCTGCCCGCTGTTTCCTTATGATTTCCTTTGCGGGAAAAATGACGGACTTTTCCGTATCTGACAGCTTCAAGGGCGCAGTTGACGGTGTGACAGGGGCAACTCCTTTGGCAGCTCTTCGCGACCATGGTTTTGTGGCAGGCTCCTCTGTTCCCATTAAGAACCTGCTCATTGGAAATATCCAGGGTACCATCGGAGAGACTTCCGTAATCGCCATCCTGATCGGAGCAGCCATCCTGCTTTGCTATAAGGTGATCAGCGCAAGGATTCCTCTTACCTACATCGGCAGCTTTGCCGTATTTGTGATCATTTACATGCTGGCTTCCGGCAAAGGCTTTGACGTAAACTATCTGTTTACCCACCTTTTCGGCGGCGGACTGATGCTGGGCGCATGGTTTATGGCCACTGACTACGTGACAAGCCCCATCACGGTGAAGGGACAATATGTATACGGTGTCTGTCTGGGTGTTCTCACCGGAATCTTCCGTATTTTCGGAGCTTCCGCAGAAGGCGTTTCCTATGCGATTATTTTCTGCAACCTTCTGGTACCTCAGATTGAACGTTTCACACGTCCGGTTGCTTTTGGAAAAGGAGGCGCAAAGAAATGAAAAACAAGATCGTGAAAGATACCCTTGCGCTGACTGTGATCACACTGATTTCCGGCCTGCTTCTTGGTGTTGTCAATGATATTACCGCAGGTCCCATTGCCAGTCAGCAGGCAAAAGAAAAAGAAGAAGCCTACAAGGCGGTATTTGCAGAGGCAGCTTCCTTTGAAGTAGTTACAAGCGGGGAAGATGCAGACCTTGAGAGCTATCTGGATGAGAACGGCTACAAAGCCCAGAGCATTGATGAGGTGATGCTTGCAAAGGATGACGCTGGAAATGAGCTTGGCTATGCCTTTACGGTTACCACTTCCGAGGGTTACGGCGGAGATATCCAGTTTGCTATGGGAATCCAGGATGACGGAACCTTAAATGGAATTTCTATTTTGTCCATCAGTGAGACTGCCGGCCTTGGCATGCGTGCCACCACAGACGATTTCAAGAACCAGTTCAAGGACAAAAACGTAGAGAAATTTACATACACAAAGACTGGCGCCACATCTGATGATGAGATTGACGCTTTAAGCGGTGCGACGATTACCACAAATGCCATGACAAATGGCGTGAATGCCGGACTTGCCGCATTTCGTTATGAGAAAGGGGGCAGTCAGCAATGAAAAAGAATACACCATCTGAACGACTGATTAACGGTATCATCAAAGAAAATCCTACCTTTGTGCTGATGCTTGGTATGTGTCCTACACTGGCTATTACCACATCTGCCATCAACGGTATTGGAATGGGACTTACTACAACGGTAATTCTGGCTGCATCCAACCTGATGATCTCTCTGCTCCGCAATTTTATTCCGGACAGCGTGCGTATGCCAGCCTACATTGTGGTAGTTGCGTCCTTTGTAACAATTGTACAGATGCTTCTGCAGGGCTTTATTCCTTTCCTGTATTCTTCCCTTGGAATCTATATTCCGCTGATCGTTGTAAACTGTATCATCCTGGGAAGAGCAGAGGCCTATGCTTCCAAGAACAAACCAATCCCGTCCCTGTTTGACGGCATTGGAATGGGACTTGGCTTTACCTTAAGCATCACCTGCATCGGTGCAGTACGTGAGCTGATCGGTGCCGGAACTATTTTTGGCAAACAGATCCTTCCGCTTGCAGATGCTGCAGCTGGCAAAATGGGCTATGAGCCTGTAACCATTTTCATTCTTGCACCTGGCGCATTCTTTGTCCTTGCGTTTTTATCTGCAATCCAGAACAAATTTAAGCTTGGCGCTGCCAAACGGGGCATTGATCCAAGCAATCCGGACTGCAAGGGCGGCTGTGCTTCCTGCGGAAATTCCATGTGCTCAGGAAAAAGGGGGTAGGAGAAGATGAAAGAATTATTACTGATCATTGTAAGCTCTGCGCTTGTCAATAACGTAGTCCTCAGCCAGTTTATGGGGCTTTGTCCGTTCCTTGGTGTTTCCAAAACTACGGATACAGCAGCTGGTATGGGCGGTGCGGTTATTTTCGTAATCACCCTGTCCTCCTTTGTAACCAGTGTGATCTACAAGCTGATCCTGCAGCCTCTGGATCTGACTTATCTGCAGACCATCGTGTTCATTCTGATCATTGCAGCGCTGGTACAGTTTGTGGAAATGTTCCTGAAGAAAAGCATGCCTTCTCTTTACAAGGCACTTGGCGTGTATCTGCCTCTGATCACCACCAACTGTGCAGTTCTTGGCGTGGCCCTTACAAACGTGCAGAAGGACTATAATATCCTGGAGGGTACTGTAAACGGTTTTGCAACTGCTTTCGGTTTCTCCATCTCCATTGTGCTGATGGCAGGAATCCGTGAGAAAATTGCGTACAACGATATCCCGGAGGCATTCCAGGGATTCCCAACTGTACTTCTGACAGCAGGACTGATGGCAATTGCATTCTTCGGATTTTCAGGTTTGATCTAAGGAGGCGTAAGGATGAATATAAGTGCGATTATAGGAGCGACCATTCTGGTTGCGGCAGTAGGACTTTTCATCGGTGTGTTCCTTGGAGTTGCCGGAAAAAAGTTTGCTGTTGAGGTGGATGAGAAGGAAGTTGCCATCAGAGAAGCGCTTCCTGGAAATAACTGCGGCGGATGCGGATATCCGGGCTGTGACGGTCTGGCAGCAGCCATTGCCAAAGGCGAAGCGCCTGTAAACCGCTGTCCGGTAGGCGGCGAGCCGGTTGGAAAAATCATTGCAGGAATTATGGGCCAGGAGGCAGTGGAGACTGCCCGTCAGGTTGCCCATGTGAAATGTTCCGGAACCTGTGAGAAGGCAAAGGAAGAGTATATTTACACAGGTGTGGAAGACTGCGAAATGCTTCCCTTCGTGCCAAACGGCGGTGCGAAGGCCTGTACGTATGGATGCTGCGGCTTCGGAAGCTGCGTGAAGGTCTGTCCGTTTGGGGCAATCCATATTGTGGACGGCATTGCAGTGGTGGATAAGGAAGCATGTAAAGCCTGCGGCAAGTGCGTGGCAAAATGTCCAAGACACCTGATCGAGCTGATTCCATACTCCCAGAAGGTGGCGGTAGACTGCAGCTCCCACGACAAGGGCAAACAGGTGACAGCAGCCTGCGAGGTTGGCTGTATCGGCTGTAAGAAGTGCGAGAAGACCTGCCCGAACGGTGCGGTTACCGTTGAGAATTTCTGTGCACATATTGACTATGAGAAGTGTACAGGATGCGGAGCTTGTAAGGAAGCTTGCCCGAGAGGAGTTATCCGGGAAGTGTGATTTCCTGGTATTTTGAGTAATAATAAAGTGAATTTATAAGAGTAGACCTGCATTTTGGGTGAATGACGCATAAAACAAATTTTATGTGTATTGCCCGAAATGCAGGTTTTTGTTTTGGCAGAACGGAATGGTGAACACTTGTCAGATCGTATTGTAAGAGATATTTTTTGTGAACGGACAGGAGTCAGGCTTTCTTTCTTGATATAGGTGTGATATGATGTTTGAATCAGATTTTCAATAAAATACACAAAAGAGGAGACACGCATATGATCTGGAAATTACTTTGGCTGTTTCTGGTCTATTCCTTTGCAGGATGGGCCCTTGAGACAGTTCTGGCATCCCTGAAACAGAAGAAATTTGCAAACCGAGGCATTATTAACGGACCTTTCTGTCTGGTCTATGGCTTCGGCGGATTCTTTATTACCGCGTTTACAAGGGAACTGACAGGCATCTGGCTGTTTATCGGCTCTGCCATTGTGGCATCCCTGGTGGAGTGGATTGCAGGGCATTTGATCGAGATGTGGTACCACGAGAGATGGTGGGATTACCGCAAAATGAAATGGAACCTGGATGGTTATATCAGTGTTCCTACTTCCTGTGTCTGGGGTCTTCTGGGCGTATTTGTCATCAAGATTGGAAACGAGCTTTGCATAAGCGTGTATGATCTGCTTCCTCAGCTGCTGGGCAGAATCCTGATTTTGGTGGTTCTGGGCGTTCTGGCAGTGGATGCGGGAGCTACCCTGACGATTCTTTTTGGACACAGCAAAAATCCGGAGAGATGGATCGCCACAGAGAAAAACCTGGATTCTGTGACCTGGAAGCTTGGAACAAAAATTGATGATTTTGTAAACCGACGAATTACCAAGGCTTATCCGCAGAAGCAGCATACAGAGAAAGAAGAGGCACATCCGGAAATTTTTGCTTATGGATGCAGTTTTTATAAGGTTGTGCTTTTGTTTTTTATCGGTGCCTTTCTGGGGGATATCACAGAGACCATTTTCTGCCGGATCACAGCTGGATATTGGATGAGCCGAAGCAGTGTGGTGTGGGGAGATTTCAGCATTGTGTGGGGACTTGCCATTGCGGCAGTTACTGCGCTGCTTTACCGCTATCGAAACCGCTCCGAGCAGTTCCTTTTCTGGATGGGAACCTTCCTTGGCGGCGCTTACGAATATATCTGCAGCGTGTTTACGGAAGCTGTATTTGGAACCGTGTTCTGGGATTACAGCGACATTCCTTTTAACCTTGCAGGAAGGATCAACCTTCTGTATTGCTTTTTCTGGGGCTTTGCCGCAGTGGCATGGTTCAAGATCCTTTACCCCAGAGTTTCCCGCCTGATCGAGAAAATCCCGGTAAAACCAGGCAAGATCATCACCTGGCTTCTTCTGATCTTCATGCTTGCTGATGGGGTGGTTTCCAGTGCTGCTCTTGCCCGTTATAATACCAGAAGCAATGGAATAGAGGCTTCCAATAGTTTTGAAAGCTGGGTAGATGAACACTTTGACGATGCACGGATGGCGAAAATTTATCCAAAGGCAAAGCAGGTGGGATAAAATCTGGTACGAATTGTTAAAACAATGTAAGCAGTGTAAAGAATTAAAAAAAGAACCGGATACACATGTGATTATCCTGTTAAATGTGCGTCAAATGACAGAAAACCCTATTGTTTTCTGAAAATTAGAATGCTATACTCCTTTCGGACAGGGAAATAAGGGCCCGCAAGTTTCCTTCCCCCACATCTGAAAGGAGTATTTGATTATTATGAAAAGAAAATATATCGCCGCAGTTTTAACTGTTTTTGCCATGACCACCGTTTGTTCCACAGCATTTGCATCCACCGAGCATTACACAGACAGCAGTATTGTTGGTGCTGAGACAGGCTGGGATGAATGGGTAGCAAACTGGGATGAGACCGCTTCTGATTTTACCAAGGTTTCCCTTACCCCAGGAAAAGACGACACCGAACTGAATTTCGCATGGTACAGTGAAAAGACAGATGCAGCTGCAACACCTGTTGTTCATTTCGGAACAGACAAGGATGCTCTGGATACGTTCGAAGGAACTTCAGGAGAAGTAGACCAGGATCTCACAGGCGATAAAGCTTACGAATACAACCACGTAACCGTTACAGGACTTGAGCCGAACACCACATATTATTATACGGTTGAGAAAAACGGTGAGCAGACCGAGCCTGTTGAATATACAACCAAGAGCACTGATACCGTAAAAATGATCTACGTAGGTGACCCGCAGGTAGGTGCTTCCAAAGGCCAGACCCAGGACGGCGCAGAGCTGGTTCCAGATGACGGTGCTGCAAACACAGCCGCAAGAAACGACGGATTTTCCTGGAACCGTACTTTAAACACTGCACTTGCTGAAAATCCAGACGTAAACTTTGTAATTTCCGCAGGTGATCAGGTAAACAAAACAGGTGCAGCAAAGGAAGAAGAGTACGCTTCCTATTTAAGCGCAGACGCTCTTACAAGTCTTCCGGTAGCAACTACCATCGGAAACCACGATTCCCTGAATCCGGACTATGCATACCATTTCAACAACCCGAACAACACAGAAAATGGAAAAACAGCAGCTGGCGGTGACTATTACTACAGCTATGGCGACGGACTTTTCATTGTTCTGAACACCAACAACTACAACGTAGCAGAGCATCAGAATACCATCGAGGAAGCAGTAAAAGCTTACCCGGATGCAACCTGGCGTGTGGTTACCATCCATCAGGATATTTACGGTTCCGGTCTTGACCACTCTGATACAGACGGAATGATCCTTCGTACACAGCTCACTCCAATCTTTGACGCAAACGATATTGACGTAGTGCTTCAGGGACATGACCACACCTACAGCCGTTCCAAACTTCTTTACGGTGACGGACAGACCCATCAGAGCTATGAGTTCAGTCTGAATGCAGATGGAACAGATTATGACTGGGATCATGCTGCAAATGTAGAGACAGGCGAGCAGATTACTTTAAATCCGGAAGATGGAGATACAGAAGCACAGGCAGCACTTGATGCATTCCACGAAGACAACCAGTGTTACACCATCGAGGAGGTGGACGGAAATACAGTAACCGATCCCCAGGGAACCCTTTACATGACCGCAAACTCCGCTTCCGGTTCCAAGTTCTATGAGCTGGTTTCCACACAGCAGGATTACATCGCAGCCCGCAGCCAGAACTGGCTTCCAAGTTATTCTATCATCACAATGGATGCAGCGAAATTCTCCATTGACACTTATCAGATCACAGATGACGGCAGCGTTGAGGCAATTGACGATACCTTTACCATCGAGAAGACTGCGAAATAAATTACAGTCTGGATGTAACTTTTCAAAGGCAATGTTTTACGAAATGTTTTGTGAACAAAGTTTGCCTCTGAAAAGTTGACAGAAATCAAAAATATGCAATAGAAATGAGTAATAAAATGAATCAGATGCAAAACAAAAACAACGCCGGACTTCGCTTTTCCCAAAAAGCAGTCTGGCGCTGTATCTTAGGATTGATCATTGTTATATTTGGAATTTTTGTTTACTTTTTGAATCAGGTAGACAAAACAGAGCTGGTTGTCCGCACGGGACAGACCTTCGAAAAAGCAGAAGTAACGGAAATTCTCCAGGACAATCTGGAAGAAAACGGTACCAGAGTGGGAGAGCAGAGAGTGCGGGTGCACATGCTCACAGGTGTCCGCAAAGGGGAAGATCTTGAAATAACCAGCAGCTCCGGTTATCTGTTCGGTGCTGCATGTAAAGTTGGAATGAAAGTAATCGTTATGCAAAGTGTAGCAGGAGAGACCACCATCGCCAGTGTCTACACCCAGGACAGAGAGTGGGTCATCTACATTTTTGCGGCGCTTTATCTGCTGGCGTTGTGCGTCATAGGCGGACGTCAGGGTATAAAAGGATGCATTGGGCTGGTGTTCACATTTTTCTGCGTGATCTTCGTGTATCTGCCTATGATCTACCGGAATATTTCTCCTTTTGGAGCTGCGGTATTTGTGTGCTTCATCACTACGCTGGTGACCATGTATATGATTGGCGGCGCAACAAGAAAAACCATAGCAGCGACTCTGGGAACTGTGGCAGGCGTTGTGATTGCCGGAATTTCCGCCCAGCTTTTCAGCATGGCATCGGGAATCACAGGCTACAATGTTTCGGATATTGAAACTTTGATGACGCTGTGGAATACAAACGGCATTCAGGTGGGAGGGCTTCTTTTCTCCGGGCTTTTGATTTCCTGCCTTGGTGCAGTGATGGATGTGGCAATGTCCGTGTGCAGTTCCATGTATGAGATTTACGCCCAGAATCTGAGTATGAGCCGTGGGGCACTGTTTAAAGCAGGAATGCACGTGGCGAGGGATATGATGGGAACGGACAGCAATACGTTGATTTTGGCTTTTGCAGGAAGCAGTGTGAGCATGCTGCTTCTGGATTATGCTTATGATCTTCCTTACCAGCAGATTATCAACTCCAATAATATCGGAATCGCTATTATGCAAGGACTTGCAGGAAGCTTTGGAATTGTGCTGTCTGTGCCGCTTACGGTTTTGATCTGTACGTTCCTGTATCATGGGAAAGTTTTGCGTAAGGCAGAATAAAGCTTTATTATAATACCCGGCGCTTTTACAGTTGATGCTTTACTGTAAAATGCGCCCTTTTTAATTCTCTTTATTATTTTCCTTTTTTAATCGAATGAATGTTTGCTTTTTGCTCAGGGATATGGTATGATGACAAAGAATTTTAATCTCTTCTTTTTTAGAGGAAGTAATTTTGCAAAACATATTTTCAGGAGGCACTTATGATCTCATTCATCCGCGGAACCGTAGCTGATCTCACGGAAACCTCTGTAATCGTGGAATCCGGTTACATCGGTTTTGAAATAAATATGACAGGAAACGCCCTTGCCCAGCTTCACATTGGCCAGGAAGTGAAGCTTCACACCTATTTCCAGGTGAGAGAGGACGCTATGGTGCTCTACGGATTTTTCAATAAAGATGATTTGCAGGTGTTCAAGCTTCTGCTGGGGGTAAACGGTGTGGGACCTAAGGCTGCGCTTGGCGTACTTGCTGGAATTACCGCCGATGAGCTTCGTTTCGCAGTGCTCTCCGATGATGTGAAGACCCTTTCCAAGGCTCCCGGCATTGGCAAGAAAACAGCCCAGAAGCTGATCCTGGAACTGAAAGATAAATTAAGCCTGGAAGAAGCCTTTGAGCAGAAGCTTGCCAACGAACAGGCGGGAGCAGCTGCGGCTGCCACAGGAGCCGGAATGACGGATGCCAAGCAGGAAGCAGTGGAAGCGCTGGTTGCCCTTGGCTACAGCAGCACCGATGCCCTTCGCGCAGTGCGCAAGGTGACGGACGCCGAGGCGGCAGACGTAGAATCTATTTTGAAGGCTGCTCTGAAAAATTTCTAGCGTGCCCCAAAATCATTCCCGCAATCTGCAAGCCCCACTTTGCGGTATATTTTGCAGAAAGCCTTTTTCAAACAGGCTCTAAGCAGAATTTTGTATGTAACTGTGAAGACATAAGCGGTTACAATTCGTTTATATGAATATAAGAGGTAAATAATGGACAATCGCATTATAACAACAGACGTCATGGAAGAGGATTTTTCCCTGGAGGGAAATCTCCGTCCTCAGACCCTGGACGAATACATTGGTCAGGAAAAGACCAAAAACACCCTGAAGATCTATATAGAAGCTGCCAAGCAGCGCCACGATTCCCTGGATCACGTCCTTTTCTACGGCCCTCCCGGGCTTGGAAAGACCACGCTTTCCGGGATTATTGCCAATGAGATGGGCGTACACATGAAGGTTACTTCCGGTCCTGCTATTGAGAAACCAGGTGAAATGGCAGCAATCCTGAACAATCTTCAGGAGGGAGATATCCTTTTTGTGGACGAGATCCACCGCCTGAACCGTCAGGTAGAGGAGGTTCTCTACCCGGCAATGGAGGACTTCGCCATCGACATTATGATTGGAAAAGGTGCCTCCGCCCGCTCCATCCGTCTGGATCTGCCCAAATTTACCCTTGTAGGAGCCACCACAAGAGCCGGACTTTTGTCCGCGCCTCTCCGTGACCGCTTCGGTGTCATCCACCATTTGGAATTTTACAGCAAAAAAGAACTTACTACCATTATTATGCGTTCCGCTCAGGTTCTTGGCGTGGAAATTGACGTGAAAGGCGCCGGTGAGATCGCCATGCGTTCCCGCGGAACCCCAAGACTTGCCAACCGTCTTCTAAAGCGCGTCCGTGATTTTGCCCAGGTAAAATACGATGGCAGGATCACCTACGATGTGGCCTGTTTTGCCCTGAATCTGCTGGAAGTAGACCAGTACGGACTGGATAAGCTGGACCGCCAGATCCTCAACACCCTGATTGTGAACTTCAAAGGCGGCCCTGTAGGCCTTGACACCCTGGCCGCCGCCATCGGAGAAGATTCCGGCACCCTGGAAGATGTCTACGAGCCCTACCTGCTGAAAAACGGCTTTTTAAACCGCACCCCCCGCGGCCGAATGGCCTCCGCCCTCGCCTACGAACACCTGGGATTTCCTGTTCCTGAAACATAAAAAACAAACTTTTGTAAAAATTCCCTATACTTTTCTACATTTTTCGATTATAATAGGGATGCTTACATAATTGAAAATGAGAAAACGAAGTCCGATAACCGGAAATTGGATTCGGAATTTGATAAAAGATACAGGAGGCTTGAACGAATGGCGGTCAAGAATACAGCACAGGTGATCATCGGGGGTAAGATCATTACCCTGGGAGGATATGAATCAGAGGAATATTTCCAGCAGGTTGCATCATATATGAATAAGAAGATAGGAGAGCTGGAGACTGTGCCAGGATACGGCAGACAGCCTATGGAGACCAAGCATATGCTTCTCAGCCTGAACATTACAGACGACTATTTCAAGGCGAAGAAGCAGGTAGAGACCTATGAACTGGACTTGCAGCAGAAGGATCAGGAGATGTATGACCTGAAGCATGAGCTGATCTCCCTTCGCATGCAGATCGAGGAAGCACAGAAGAACGAGCAGGAAGCTCTGGACGAGAAGAATCTTCTGGAAGGCAAGGTTAAGGAACTGGAAAAAGAACTGGATGAAATGCTGAAGTAAAAAGCAGGAGGGATTGCCTAGGTGATTCCTCTTTTCTCTTTTATAACCACAATCTGGAATTGGAGGAAATACTTTGAAACGAAATATAGAGTTGCTGGCGCCAGCAGGCTCCTACGAGGGCTTTGAGGCGGCACTTGGGGCAGGCGCAGACGCCGTCTACGTAGGCGGTTCCATGTTCGGGGCCAGAGCATACGCACAGAATTTTACCCAGGAAGAGCTTCTGAAGGCCATTGACACGGCCCACATTCATGGAAGGAAGCTTTACCTTACAGTCAATACATTATTGAAGAACAGAGAACTAAAAGGAGAATTGATTGCCTATCTGACGCCATACTATGAGGCTGGACTGGATGCGGTGATCGTGCAGGATATGGGCGTGTTTGCGGTTTTGAAGCAGGAATTTCCGGGACTTCACCTTCACGCCAGCACCCAGATGACGGTCACAGGTCCGGAAGGCATGAAGTTTCTGGCAGCGCAGGGAGCCACCCGCGTGGTTGCCGCAAGAGAGCTTTCCCTGGAGGAGCTTTCCCGGATGCATCAGGCAAGCCCTATTGAGATCGAGGCCTTTGTGCACGGCGCCCTTTGCTACAGCTACTCCGGCCAGTGCCTGATGAGCAGCCTTCTGGGCGGCAGAAGCGGAAACCGCGGACGCTGCGCACAGCCCTGCAGGCTTCCTTACCAGGTGAAGAACTTTAAGACCCGGGACTACGGCAAAGGGGAATTTTGCCCCTTAAGCCTGAAGGACATCTGTACCATTGAGATTTTGCCCCAGATTATCGAAGCTGGCGTGACTTCCCTTAAGATTGAGGGAAGAATGAAGCAGCCTTCCTACACAGCTGGCGTTACAGGCATGTACCGGAAATATCTGGACCTTCTTTTTGAAAAAGGCCAGGAGAACTACCAGGTAAGCGAAAAAGACAGAAAATATCTTCTGGACCTGTTTAATCGCGGCGGTTCCTGCACAGGATATTACCAGATGGGAAACGGTCCCCAGATGATGGCATTTACCAATGAGAAAAAGACCGGAGAAGTATCCCTGCAGCCGAAGACTCTTAAGGAGCCCATAAAAGGCGAGCTCAGTCTTTTCCCGGAATCCCCTGTGTTTCTTACGGTATCATGCCGGGGCGAGAGTGCTGCCGCATTTCTTGGAGAAGTCCAGTATGCCAAGAGCCAGCCTGTAACCGAGGAACGCATCCGCCAGCAGATGGACAAGCTTGGAAATACGCCTTTTGTCTGGGAAGGCTTGGATATCCAGATGGGAGAGAGCATTTTTGTCCCGATGAAGACTCTGAATGAGGCCCGTCACCAGGCGCTGGAAGAATTGCAGGAGAAGCTGCTTGAGAAATACAGAAGAGATAAAGCGGAAAAAATGATAGAAGCGGAGATGAAGCCAGAAGAATCTGCCAGCAGTACAGAAAGATCGGCTTCAAATTACGTTTCCTATGGTGTAGAAGGAGCAATCCCAGTCTACGCTTCCTGCGAAACCGATGAGGCAGCAGAGATTCTCTGCCGGGAAAAAGGAATCCAGGGCATTTACCTGCCTTACCTGCTGATGGAGAAATACCTTCAGGCAGGCCTTTCCCAGGGCAAAGAGATGTACCTTTCCCTTCCTCACATTACAAGAGGAAATCCGCCCAAGGGCTATCTGGACCAGATCCAGAAATGGCTGAAAGAAGGCATGACAGGTCTTCTGGTGCGGAACCTGGAATCCTACAGCCGTCTGGCAGAGCTTGGATTTTCTGAGAAATGCGTGCTGGATCATTCCCTTTATACATGGAATGATGAGGCCATTCATTTCTGGAAAAATCAGAAGATACTTCGAAATACCGTTCCCCTGGAATTAAATGAGAAGGAGCTTCGCCACAGGGAAAATGCTGGCAGCGAGGTGATTGTATACGGCAGGCTTCCCCTGATGCACAGCGCCCAGTGTGTCCGCAAGAACACTACAGGCTGCAATCGCCAGGAGGACAGGCTGGTTCTGAAGGACCGCTATGACAAGGAATTTCCTGTAGTCTGTTACTGTCACCCCTGGAAAACCGGAAATACAAAGCCGGAAGGCCCCTGTTATAATATCATCTACAACAGTCTTCCCTACGGCCTGTTAAAAGAGGCGGACAAGGTGAAGGCGCTTGGGGTATCTGCCGTGCGGCTGTCCTTTACCATAGAGAGTGCCGGACAGACACAGCAGATCCTGGAAGATTTTGTAGCTGCCTATCGGGAAGGCAGGGTATCCCGGGAATATGAGTTTACAAAAGGTCATTTTAAAAGAGGAGCCGAGTAAAGGCGTATGATTAATATTGTTGTTGAGTTATCCAAATATGTGATCCTTACACTGATGATCATATATACAATTTTGTGCTACTATCTGGTGGTGGGGAAACACGCATCCGACAGGAAAGGGCTTTTGCAGACCCAGATTTCCCTTACCTTTTTTCTGGATTTCACCGCGTTTCTGGTAGTATTTCTGAAAACCTTTGATTTTAAGGTGGCAGTATTTTATGCGGAGATGATGGTGTATTTCGCGGCGATCCTGATTTTATACCGCAGGATTTATAAGAATGCATCCATGCTTCTTCTGAATAATATGTGCATGCTGCTCAGCGTAGGCTTTATTATGCTGTGCAGGCTGGACATCGCTTCTGCCAATAAGCAGCTTCTGATCGTTGCCTGCGGAAGTGCGGTAGCACTGGTGATTCCGGTTATGATCCGGAAGATGAAATTTCTGAAGGACCTTACCTGGATCTATGCAGGCGTGGGCGTTGTCCTTCTGGCAGCCGTTCTTGTGCTGGCCCAGACCAGCTATGGTGCGAAGCTTTCCCTTATGGGCATTCAGCCCTCTGAGGTGATCAAGCTTACTTTTGTGTTCTTTATGGCATCCCTTCTTGCAAGGGAAGTTACCTTTAAGAAAGTAGTTCTGGCAACGGTGGTGGCTGGTCTTCACGTGGGAATCCTGGTGCTTTCCAGAGACCTGGGAAGTGCGGTGATCTTCTTTGTTGCCTACATGGTGATGATCTATGTGTCTACCAGGAAGCCGGTCTATCTGGGAATCGGACTGGCAGGAGGCGCTGTGGGATCTGTGATCGCCTATCACCTGTTCGGACATGTGCGGGAGCGAGTCAGCGCCTGGAAGGATCCTATGGCGGTATATCAGAATGAGGGATACCAGATCGTGCAGTCTCTGTTTGCAATCGGGACCGGCGGATGGTTTGGCATGGGACTTTGCCAGGGATCCCCGGAGAAAATTCCGGTTGTAAAGAATGACTTTATTTTCAGTGCGATCTGCGAGGAGCTGGGCGGTATTTTTGCAATCTGCCTGATCCTTGTGTGCATGAGCTTTTTCCTTACCATTGTGGAGATTGCCCTGCAGATTAAGAATCCGTTTTATAAACTGATCGCCATTGGACTTGGCACGGAATATGCATTCCAGGTATTTCTCACCATCGGCGGAGCTACCAAATTCATTCCGATGACAGGTGTGACCCTTCCGCTGGTAAGCTACGGAGGAAGCTCCATTATGTGTATGATCCTGATGATTGCCATTATCCAGGGCCTGTATATTTATAGAGAGGACGAGGACGAAGAAATTGAGAGACATCGACGAGAAGCGGCGAAGAGAGCGAGACAGAGAGCTGCTGAAGCAGCGGCAGAAAGAGATTACTAAAAAGCGCAAAGCCAGAAATAAAGAGTATACCTTTGTTTCCATTTTCTTTGGGATCATCTTTATCAGTATGATCGGGTATCTGATATATTTCGACGGCATCAAAAGCGATGACTTTATTAACAGCCCCTACAACACCAGGCAGGATTCTTTTTCTGACCGGGTAGTCCGGGGCAAGATTATGTCTGCAGACGGTCAGGTGCTGGCGCAGACCAATGTGAGCGAGGACGGGACTGAGACACGTAATTATCCTTATTCCAACGTGTTTTCTCATGTTGTGGGCTATGATTCCAATGGGAAAAGCGGACTGGAGTCAGAGGCGAATTTTACGCTGCTGACCTCTCACTCCTTTTTCCTTACCCAGCTGAAGAATGAGTTTTTGAATACCAAGAACACAGGAGATACGGTTATTTCCACCTTGAATGCCAATCTTCAGAATGTGGCATATAATGCCCTTGGAGATCGAAGAGGCGCTGTGGTGGTGATTGAACCATCCACAGGCAAGCGTCTTGTGGAGGTGAGCAAGCCTGACTTTGATCCCAATACCATAGCACAGAACTGGCAGACGCTTGTAAATGATGAGAATGACAGCAGCCTTTTGAATCGTGCTACCAATGGTGCATATCCTCCCGGCTCCACCTTTAAGGTGGTTACAGCCCTTGACTATTTCAGAACCAAGGGAACCTTTGAGGGATACAATTATCTCTGCGAGGGAAGTATTACCTTGGAGGATCATACCATTCATTGTTATCACAATACAGTTCACGGACAGGAGGATTTCTACAGTGCCTTTGCCAATTCCTGTAACTGTGCATTTGCCAGTATCGGAGTTGATCTGGGCGGTGCTTCCCTTCGCCGGACTGCAGAGGATCTTCTGTTTAACAAAAGCCTGCCCTTGAACGCTTATCGGACCAGCAGCTTTTCACTGGACAAGAAATCCGTGACACCTCTTATTATGCAGACGGCTATCGGACAGGGAAATACGCTTGTATCGCCTATGCATATGGCTCTGATCACCTGTGCAATTGCAAATGATGGTGTGCTTATGAAGCCATATCTGATTGATGAGGTTGTCAATGACAGCAATGACACGGTAAAAAAGACAGAGCCTGTTCCTTATAAGAGACTGATGAGCTCCAACGAAGCCAATCTTCTGGGTAAGCTGATGAAACAGGTTGTAGATTCCGGTACAGCCTCATCCCTTTCCGGCAGAAGCTATACAGTGGCAGGAAAGACCGGTTCCGCAGAATTTGATGAGGAAGGCCACAGCCATTCCTGGTTCATCGGTTATTCCAATGTGGACGACCCGGATCTTGTGGTAGCTGTGATCGTAGAGAACGGCGGTTCCGGAAGTGAGGCCGCTGTGCCCATCGCAGGCCAGATTTTTGATGCATATTATGCAAACAAATAACAGATGCTGTAATTATTATAATATATTTTTTGTAAACGAAGATTCCCTGTTGCCAGTTTTCTGAAAAAGAGGTATACTATAAACAGTTTAGAAAACACACGCATTACAGGAGGATTGCAGCATGATAGAAGCAAAGAGCTGTGGCGGTGTGGTAATTCATCGAGGTAAGATTCTAGCGTTATATAAGTCTTACAAAAACCGTTACGAGGGCTGGGTTTTACCCAAAGGAACCGTAGAGCCCGGAGAGACCCATGAACAGACCGCATTGCGGGAAGTCAAGGAAGAAGCTGATGTGAGAGCCTCCATTGTGAAATATGTGGGAAAGAGCCAGTATAATTTCACAGTGCCGGAGGACATGGTCAACAAAGAGGTACATTGGTATCTTATGACGGCGGATAATTATCATAGCAAGCCTCAAAGAGAGGAATTTTTCGTGGATTCAGGATACTATAAATTCCACGAAATCTACCATCTGCTCCGCTTTGCAAATGAGAAGCAGATTGTTGAGAAGGCATATCAGGAATATCTGGAGCTTAGAAGTGCCGGATTATGGGATCGGCAGCAGAAGTATTTCTGAGGAATGCGAAGATGCAATCATAAAGGCTGCGTAGTCTTGTTACGCAGCCTTTTTGCAAACATAAGATTCATTTTTTGTTTACTGGTTTAAATTTGGGAAGAAAGGGAAATCATTCTATAACAAAGGAGTGTTGTACCAGATATGCTGAAATGGCAGGAAGACTATTATGTTGGGGAAGGAATCAAGGACGCAGAGAAGACGAAGAAACGCATTGATGCAGGCAAGGTTGCACTTGGCGTGTATCTTGTCACATTGTCTGAGAATCCGGGAAATCTTCTGGAGATCATTCCATCCTATATGCTGATCCAGAAGAGTTATTATGCCAAGTGTCCGGAGATTATCGGCATGGCGAAGGGCAAAGATGAAGCAACTGATCTGGCTGTGGATATCGTGAAGAATATTTACGGTGAGACAGGGGCATTTCAGGTAAAAGAATATTTTAAGAACAGGTGAGCGCATGTTACATATACTGTGGATCCTCATAAAGTTTATATTGATTCTTCTGGGAATCCTGCTGGGACTTGTGCTGCTGGCGGTTTTGCTGGTTCTGTTCTGCCCGGTGCGGTACAGTGCGGCCGCCGCGAAGGAAGGCGACAGCTTTAAGGAAGCCGAAATCGAAGCCAGGGTAAGCTGGCTGTTTCGTGCGATCGGCGTCCGGTTCTTTTTCAAGAACGGAGAGCAGAAGCTTGTGATTACCCTGTTTGGGATTTCACTGGATCAGATCCGAGGGTGGCTGGATGGACTTGGAAAGCGGCGCAAGGCGCGTGGAAGGCGCAGAAGCCAAAGCCGGGGGCAGGGAAGCCGCGGGAAGACTGGCGCAAAGAGTGGGAAGCCGGTTGCCGATAGTGGAAAGGCTGCCGCAGATGACCAGAAAAAGTCCAGCAAACAAAAAGAACGAACACGCTCTGAGCCAGAGAAGTCATCGGAAAAGAAAGCGGAAGTAAAGGAAATCCAGGCAAAGGAATCAGAACTGCCGCATGAGAAAACAACGGAACCAGAAGCTGAAAGAACAGAAGAAGGCTCCGAAGCAGAATCCAGGAAAAAAGAAGAACAGCAGGAACCAATTCGCCAGGAGCCGTCAAGGGAAATGCCGGAGAAAAAATCACCGGATATTGTAAGAATAACGGTCAGCGAGAAGAAATCACCGGAAGCTGCGAATACAGAAGATGTTGCAGATGAAGTGCCAGAAGTAATTGAGGGAGAAACCTCGGAATCGGTCAACACAGAGTCCGGCAAGAGCCAACTTCCGGTTTTATTTACCCGTATCCGGGATATACTAACCAGGATCATAGGGCTTCCAGGGGCATTGTGGAGGAAAATCACTTCTTTTATAAAAGGCATCCTTGGGAAGATCCGGCACATCCGAAATACTATTGCCGGAATCCGAAGCAAGCTGGACTGGTGGAAGGAATTTCTTGGAAATGAGAAAACCAAAGCCGCAATCGCCCTGGTATGGAAAGATGCCAAAGGCCTGATCCACCACGTACTTCCAACTAAAGTGGAAGGCCAGGTTACTTTTGGCTGTGATGATCCATCCATTACAGGAACAGTTCTGGCGGTTCTTGGAATGACATTCCCATTCCATCAGAACCGAATTCAGGTCACTCCCCTTTTTGACGGGGAGAACCAGCTCACAGGAAATATATCTCTGAAAGGCCGGATTTATGGGATTATGTTTGTAAAGGCGGCACTTGAGATCTATATCAATAAAAATGTAAAATACGTCATCAACCGATGGAAGCATAAGGAGGACTAAACAATGGAAAACGAAAACAACTTCAAAGAAACAGTAAGCTCCCTGTTTAAAGGAATGGATGGCTTTGTAGCTGCCAAGACGGTAGTGGGAGACGCCATTCACGTAGGCGATACGATTATACTTCCGCTGGTGGACGTATCCTTTGGCGTAGGTGCCGGAGCTTTCGCAGGAGAGAAGAAGAACAACGGAGGCGGCGGTCTCGCCGGAAAAATGACTCCATGTGCCGTGCTGGTGATCCAGAATGGAACCACCAAGCTTGTCAACGTAAAGAATCAGGATGGACTGACCAAAGTTCTGGATATGGTTCCGGATTTTGTAAACCGCTTCGCACCTGGCGGAAGTGACAGCGCTGAGACTGCAGACTCTGAAGAAGAGTAAGCAAAAATACACCTGCAAGATGTGCATTGCAATTTGCAGATTCAATCCAGTGAAAGTGAAACAGGATTTTGGAATGTGTTTTTGCAGGTCAGAAGACAGAGAAAATCTGCAAAAGTGTTCAGAAGCGGTCTCCCTGCATAAAATATACTAAACCAAAGAGACAGGACTGTATAAGATATGGGAAAAGTTCTTGGGTTTATGCTGTTTTTTATCGGACTGGGGATGGTGATCGGACTTCTGGTGTCTGAGACCGTAGCGCTTCTGATCGCCGCAGCTCTGTGTCTGATGTGCGGATATCATCTATTCTGTAAATAAAACAGGCGTAGAAGGAAATGAAATCCTTTCTGCGCCTGTTTTTTTGCTCTTATTTTTATAAAAAAACAGCCCTCACATTTCTGTGAGGGCGGGTGTTACTTAGGCTCTTTCAACGTTTCCGGATCTTAAGCAGGAAGTACATACGTACATTTTCTTAGCTCCGTTCTCAGTTTTAACCTTAACGGATTTTACGTTTGATTTCCACATCTTATTGGATCTTCTATGGGAATGACTCACATTATTTCCGAAATGAGCACCTTTTTCACAAATTGCGCATTTAGCCATGATAGCACCTCCTTGACGCTTTTTTTCAACAGTTCATATTCTAACAGATGAAATTACATTTTGCAAGCAAAAAAAGGAAAATTTTAAAACAATTTTAAAATAAATTTGCTATTTGGTAAAATGCGTGCTAAAATTGGACGTTGTGTTATGGAAAGAAAAAGGGTATAATAGAGTATATACATTTTGAAAATCAAATTAATGGAGGTAAACCATATGAAGGGACGTATAGATTCCGGCCTTGGCCAGATCATTATTGATACGGATGTAATCGCTACTTATGCAGGAAGCGTTGCAGTAGAATGTTTCGGTATTATCGGTATGGCCGCTGTCAGCATGAAGGACGGCCTTGTGAAACTGCTCAGGAGAGATTCTCTGCAGCACGGTATTAATGTTAAGATCACAGAGGACAACAAGATCCGTCTGGATTTTCACGTGATCGTGGCGTATGGCGTAAATATCAGCACTATTGCAGATAATCTTGTAAATAATGTAAAATATAAAGTCGAGGCTTTTACAGGAATGGAGATCGAGAAGATCAACATTTATGTAGAAGGTGTTCGTGCAATAGATTAGGATTAGAGGAGGAAACTTGTGGTGGATAGACAGACCATAGATGCCAAGATACTTTCCAGAATGTTCCTGGCAGGAGCCAAGAACCTGGAAGCGAAGAAAGAATGGATCAACGAGCTGAATGTATTTCCGGTTCCAGATGGAGATACCGGTACGAATATGACCCTGACCATCATGTCAGCTGCATCGGAAGTAAGCGCTCTTGCAGACCCGGACATGGAGACCCTTGCCAAGGCAATTTCTTCCGGTTCCCTGCGCGGTGCCAGAGGTAACTCAGGCGTTATCCTTTCCCAGCTTCTTCGAGGCTTTACCAAGGGAACCAAGGGACATAAAGAGATGGATGCAGTGGTGATCGCTGCAGCTATGGAGAAGGCTGTGGAGACTGCATACAAAGCAGTTATGAAGCCGAAGGAAGGAACTATTCTTACCGTAGCCCGTGAGGCTGCTGTAAAGGCAACTGAGATCGCAGAGGAATCCGCGAACCTGGAGCTTTTCTTCCGCGCCATTTTTGAGCACGCAGAGAAGACTCTTGCACGTACACCGGAGATGCTTCCGGTCCTGAAGGAAGCTGGAGTCGTAGATTCCGGCGGACAGGGACTTCTTGAGGTATTCCGCGGCGCATTTGACGGCTACCTTGGCAAAGAAATCGACTACACTGCATTTGAGAAAGCTGCCCCTGCATCTTCTGTAACGAAGATTTCCCCGCAGGCAGAAGCAGAGATCAAGTTTGGCTACTGTACAGAGTTTATTATTCTTCTGGATAAGCCACTTCCAGATGAGGAAGTACACAGTTTCAAGGAATTTTTGATGTCCATCGGCGATTCTGTCGTTCTGGTAGCAGATGACGAGATCGTGAAAGTACACGTACACACCAATCATCCGGGACAGGCATTTGAGAAAGCCCTTACCTACGGTGCACTTTCCCGCATGAAGATCGATAATATGCGCGAGGAGCATCAGGAGAAGCTGATCAAGGATGCCCAGAAGCTTGCCAGGGAGCAGGAAGAGCAGGAGAAGAAGGATGCCGCTGCGAAGGCTGCCAAAGAGCGCAAGAAATACGGCTTCATCAGCGTTTCCGTTGGAGAGGGACTTTCTGCCCTGTTCAAAGAGCTGAATGTAGACTGGATTATCGAGGGCGGCCAGACCATGAACCCAAGTACTGAGGACATGCTGAACGCCATCGCAGAAGTAAACGCAGACACCATTTACATTTTCCCGAACAATAAGAATATTGTCCTTGCTGCAAATCAGGCAAGAGACCTGACCGAGGACAAGGAGATCGTAGTTGTTCCTACCAAGACCATTCCTCAGGGAATCACAGCTCTTATCAGCTTCCAGCCGGATATGACCGGAGAGGAGAACTTAGAGGGCATGATGGAAGCTGTCTCCATGGTGAAAACCGGACAGGTTACTTATGCGGTCCGCGACACCAGACTGGATGAGAAAGACATCCATGAGGGCGATATTATGGGAATCGGTGATCACGGAATCCTTGCAGTAGGCAAAGGCCGGGAAGCAGTTGCCAAGGAGATGGTAGCGGCTATGGTAGACGAGGATTCTGAGGTAATCAGCATTTACTATGGTGCCGAGACTTCCGAGGAGGCTGCCAATAAGCTTGCAGAAGAACTGGAAGAGACATATCCGGACTGCGAAGTAGAGGTAAACATGGGCGGACAGCCGATTTACTATTACATTATTTCTGTAGAATAAAGGAATGCCAGAGGGCAGTTGCTTCATATTCGCGATACAAGAAAGACAAAGAAGACTGCTGGATGCAGCCTGATTTTGGGGCGGGAATTTTTCCGCCCCATTTTGCGGTTTGTTTTGTGTGAATTCAGACAAGTCAGTATGGGCAGTTACTTATGATTAGGAGGTAAAAACCGTGGCGAAGCAGCTTCGTGAATTAAAGGGAGTAGGGGAGAAAACAGAAAAATTATTTCAGAAGATCGGGATCACCACAACAGACGACCTGCTCCATTACTATCCCAGAAATTACGATGCATATGAGGAACCGGAAGAAATCGGCTCTCTGAAGGAGAACACGGTTGCAGCCATCCGCGCCACCATCACCACAGGCGTGTATGTGAACAAAATCCGCAATCTCCAGGTAATCTCCATCACCGTTGCAGATACCACCGGCCGCCTTGCCGTGGCATGGTTCAATGCCCCTTATCTGAAGAACACTCTGAAAAAAGGCAGCTGCTTCATTCTCCGCGGCAAAGTTTCCCGGAAAAAAGGCCGCCTGGAAATGGAGCATCCGGAAATTTTCACCCCGGCTGCTTACGAGGAAGTTCTGCACAGCATGCAGCCCATCTACGGCCTTACGGCAGGATTAACCAACAAGCTGATCATCAAGCTGATGCACCAGATTCTGGAAGAGCAGAACCTGCAGACAGAATTTCTCCCGGATGAGATCAAGGAATATTATCACCTGGCAGATGACAATTATGCCCTTTCTGCCATCCATTTTCCCGCTAATATGCAGGAACTGCTGGTAGCGAGAAAACGGCTTGTATTTGACGAATTCCTGCTGTTTATCCTGGCTGTGCAGATTCTGAAGGGCAAGACGGAAGAAGCCCCCAATGCCTTTCCCATGAAGCCAGTGTGGACCACGGAGCAGATCATGGAAAACCTGCCCTACAAGCTGACCAGGGCCCAGCTAAACGCCTGGCATGAGATCGAGCGGGATCTTTGCAGCCACACTCTTATGTCCAGACTGGTTCAGGGAGATGTTGGAAGCGGCAAAACCATCCTGTCCTTCCTTGCCATGGTCCTGACCGTGGAAAACGGCTACCAGGCAGCGCTGATGGTGCCCACAGAGGTTCTGGCAAACCAGCACTTCGAGGCCTTTACCAAACTTATGGAGGAACAGGGAATCACCTCCTGCCATCCAGTGCTTCTGACCGGCTCCACCACTCTGAAAGAGAAGCGGCGAATCTACGGAGAGATTGCATCCGGCGAGGCCAACGTGATCATTGGCACCCACGCCCTGATCCAGGAGAAAGTGGTTTACGAAAACCTTGGCCTTGTCATCACAGACGAGCAGCACCGCTTCGGCGTGAAGCAAAGGGAAGCGCTGACCACAAGAGGCAATGCGCCTCACGTTCTGGTTATGAGCGCCACCCCTATTCCCAGGACTCTGGCCATTATTGTATACGGTGACCTGGATATTTCCATCATTGACGAGCTCCCTGCCATGCGTCTTCCTATTAAAAACTGCGTGGTGGGAACCTCCTACCGCCCCAAGGCCTATTCTTTTATTGAGAAACAGATCCGCCAGGGCCGCCAGGCCTACATCATCTGCCCTATGGTAGAGGAAAGCGAGGGCGCAGACGGGGAAAATGTAACGGACTACACCCAGCGGATCCGGGAAATTTTCCCCTCAGATATCACCATCGGCATGCTCCACGGCAAGATGAAGCCCAAGGAAAAAAATCAGATCATGGAACAGTTTGCCAGCGGGGAAATCCAGGTGCTGGTGTCCACCACCGTTGTGGAGGTTGGCGTCAACGTGCCCAATGCCACGGTGATGATGGTAGAGAACGCAGAGCGCTTCGGCCTTGCCCAGCTGCACCAGTTAAGAGGCCGTGTAGGCCGCGGGGAGTATCAGTCCTACTGTATTTTTATGCAGGGAAATGAGCAGGAAGAAACCTCCAAGCGACTGGAGATCCTGAACAAATCCAACGACGGATTTTTTATTGCAGGGGAAGACCTGAAGCTTCGCGGCCCCGGCGACCTGTTTGGAATCCGCCAGAGCGGCCAGCTGGAATTTCGCATCGGGGATATTTACCAGGACGCAGATGTGCTGAAAGCTGCCAGTGATGCGGCTGGCGGAATCCTGGAGCTTGACCGGGAACTGACGCTGCCACAGAACGAAATGCTGCGGGAAAGATTGAATTCTTATATGAAATATGACCTTGAAAACCTTGGATTGTAGGCAGTCACGAGGAAATATGCGACGAAAAAAACGGCAAAAAACGAAATTTTTTTGGTAATAACTGTGCAAAGAAACAAAAATTCTCAGGAATTTGGAATTTCAACCCGGGGATTTCGGGAAATAATGAGAGCAGATTTGTATAATTTTACCTATGAACCGAAGAAAAAGGCTTGTCAAGGGGTGATTTTCAGAAACTTGCCAAATTTTCAAAATCGTAGTATCCTAACGAAGAAGCAAGAACGAAGAATATTTTCACCGTCAAGGAGGCTATTATAATGGCTACAAAGAGAACTACAAAAAAGGCAGAAACAATGGCAGCCAAGAAAGCAGCGAAGACTGCTGCAGCACCTGCAGCAGAGGTAAAGGCTGAGCAATCCAAGGCAGAGGCTGTTAAGACCGCTGTTGTAGAAACTGTAAAGGCAGCTACAGAGACTGTTAAAGCTGCAACAGAGACAGTTAAAGAGACCGCTAAGGAAGCTGTGAAAGAGACAGCAAAAGCTGCACCTGCAAAGGAAGCTGCTCCGAAAGCTGAGGCTAAGAAGCCTGTAAGAAGAACAAAGAAAGCCGCTGCAGCAGCAACAGCAGAAGTTTATTTCCAGTACTTAGGCAAGGAATTTGCTTCCAAAGATCTGGTGTCTGATGTTAAGAAAGCTTGGATAGAGATGACCGGAAAGAAAGAAGAAGACATCCAGGATATTAAAGTTTACGTAAAACCAGAAGAGAACAAGGCATACTATGTAGTAAACGGTGAAGCAGAGGGACATTACATCGAACTGTAATTTTTCCTTAAACTGGAAGCTTCGGGGAATCTGTGAAGACAGACGCTCCGGGGCTTTTTTTATGCCTGAAACAGAGCGGATGATTTTTCAAACATGCTCTGGACAAACAGGTGTAAATACGATAAAATATTAAAATGTAACGAAATTTTTTCTTTACATTGCAGGCAATCCCACAACCCCTGTGATCCAGGGGTTGTTTTTATGATATTACTTATTCAGAAAGGAAAAACTATGTTTAACGAAATTGACTTCAGCAAAATAGATACCGCTGGCGCGCCGCCTACAGATGATGCCGGCCGCCAGTATTATTACATGGCCAAGCTTGCCACTATGGTTACCCTCAAGGA
Source organism: Ruminococcus sp. AF31-8BH (assembly GCF_003460605.1). Classification (GTDB taxonomy): domain Bacteria; phylum Bacillota; class Clostridia; order Lachnospirales; family Lachnospiraceae; genus Blautia_A; species Blautia_A acetigignens. Next base: position 50,480 of record NZ_QTVN01000006.1, on the reverse strand, counting down.
GCAGGAACTTGGACGCCCTATCACCTATTGTCTCCAGACCTTTGGCTGTCAGATGAACGAGAAGCAGTCCGAGGTAGTAGCCGGAATCATGGACGAGATCGGCTTTAAGAGACAGGACACAGAGAACGCCGACGTTGTTATCTACAACACCTGTACCGTCCGTGAGAACGCCAATCTGAAGGTATACGGACGTCTTGGCAAGCTTCACAGCCTGAAGAAATCCAACCCGGATATGAAGATCGCCCTTTTCGGCTGCATGATGCAGGAGAAACAGGTGGTGGACAAGATCCAGAAGGACTATCCATTTGTCAATCTGGTATTCGGAACCCACAATATTTTCAAGTTCGCCGAGCTGTTCTATGAGATGGAGAACCGTGACAGCCAGCTGATCGACATCTGGGAAGGCACCGACAAGATTGTGGAAGAGCTTCCTACAGAACGCAATTACTCTTTCAAATCCGGCGTCAACATTATGTTCGGCTGCAACAATTTCTGCAGTTACTGTATCGTACCTTACGTAAGAGGCCGGGAGAGAAGCCGTGAGCCGGAGGCCATTGTGAAAGAAATCGAGGCACTGGTGGCAGATGGCGTGACTGAGGTCATGCTTCTTGGACAGAACGTAAACTCCTACGGCAAGACTCTGAAGAATCCGGTCACTTTTGCCCAGCTTCTTGAGAAGGTTGAGGCAATCGAAGGCCTGAAGAGAATCCGCTTCATGACCTCCCACCCGAAGGATCTTTCTGACGAGCTCATCGAGTACATGGGAAAAAGCAAGAAGGTCTGCCATCACCTTCACCTTCCCATGCAGTCCGGCAGCAGCCGTATTCTGAAGGTGATGAACCGTCACTATGACAAGGAGAAATACCTTGGTCTGGTTGAGAAGATCCGTAAGGCAGTGCCGGATATTTCCCTAACTACGGATATTATCGTAGGCTTCCCAGGCGAGACCGAGGAGGATTTTCAGGAGACTCTGGATGTGGTGGAGAAATCCTGCTTTGACACTGCATTTACCTTTATCTATTCCAAGAGAAGCGGCACCCCTGCAGCCAAGATGGAGGATCAGGTGCCGGAGGATGTGGTAAAAGACCGTTTCGATCGTCTTCTGAAACTAGTTCAGGAGAAAGGAAGAGAGGCTTCCTCCAGATTTGAGGGCGAAGTGCAGGAAGTTCTGGTAGAGACCGAGAGCAAGGAGAAGGGCATTTTCACAGGAAGAACCCAGTACAATCTTCTGGTACACTTCCCGGGAACCCCGGATCTTCTTGGCAAATATATCAATGTAAGACTGGATACCTGCAAGGGCTTCTACTATATGGGAACTCAGGTGTAAGTTGATTACTTCATAGCAAAAAATCACATAAATTTCCTGGAAATGGTTGCAATTTTGTATAAAATAGTGCAAAATAGAAAATAACAAACACTCATGGGAAAGGCGGCACCGTATATGTTGAAAGAACTGTGCGGAAGGTTTTATTCACTACTCAAGAAAGAAGCAGCTCATGAGAATGAACCCCAGCGTATCCTGTTTCTCCTTCGGAATATCATGCTGCTTCTTGGACTGTATTTTCTTATCTTTCCACTGGTAATGTGCCTGGTAAGTCCACGGACAAGAGGGTGGATCGGATATGTGTTTGCAGTGCTGGCAGCGTTGATCTTTTTCGGAACCTACAGGCTTCGGGTACGTACCGGCGTAGTGATGTGCGTGACACTGCAGCTGGCGTGGGTTGTGATCTTTATCCTGATGTATGGCTGGGACTGCGGTATTCAGCACCTGATGTTTGAGATGCTGGTGCTGGTGTATTTTGCCATTTACAATGGGGTGGGATATAAGATCGGATACACGGCGTTTCTGTTTGCTGTGCGGTTTGTGCTGTTTGTTTACTGCAGGAGGAACCAGCCTTATTATGGGCTTACTGAGAACGCAACGGTTGTACTGCAGATTATGAACATGATCCTCTCCTTTGTGCTTATGGGAGTTGTGTGTGCCATGTTCAGCTCCAATGTGGAGTCTGCAGAGAAGAAGCTGGTGCTCTACAATGAGCAGCTGAAGAAGCAGGCTGGCACCGACCCGCTGACCGGGCTCTGGAACCGTCGCCAGATGATGCGGTACATCACAGAGAAGCATCAGAAGGACTCCAATATGGCCTTTACCCTGGGAATGGGTGACATTGATTTCTTTAAGAAAATTAATGACAACTGGGGTCATGACTGCGGGGATGCAGTGCTGGTGTGGATCACCAGGCATATGAGCGAGGTGCTGGGGGAGCATGCCAGGCTTTGCCGTTGGGGCGGAGAGGAGTTTATTTTCTTTTTCCCGGACATGAACGGGGACCAGGTATGCGAGATCTTGAATGTGCTGCGTATGCGGCTGGACAACGATCCTTTTGACTGGAAGGGAGAGTGGCTGAAGGTGACCATGACCTTTGGAGTTGAGGAGAATGATTTTTCCTCCAGCATTGATACGCTTCTGAAGAACGTGGATGACAAGCTTTATATGGGAAAGAAACAAGGACGAGACCGGGTGATCTATTAAAGACTGCCTGGCCTTTTTCGTGTGAGGGGCATGCTGGCTGATGTTAGAGCGTGTTTGAAAAAGCATTCCTGCAATCTGCACGCCCCACTTTGCGGTATATTTTGCCCGAATTCAGTTGCCGTAGCCCGCTACGGCGCCCTCATCCGGACAAAATCTCCCACAAATTGTGACGCACATCTTGCAGAAAGCCTTTTTCAAACACGCTCTAGAGAGACTTATATGAAACGGTCTCTCTTATTTTCTGACACTCTTTCTGTATTCGACCGCGGTCATCTGGCAGTGCTTTCGAAAGCTCTGTGCCAGGTAGCTCTGGGAGGAAAATCCGGCCAGGTGGGCGATGGTGGAAATATCGTAGTCCGTATTTTCCAGAAGATCCTTGCACACTTCAATGCGCCTGTGGTTCAGGTAGTTAATAGGCGAGATGCCGTAATACCTGGTGAATTCGTGGCTGAGATAGTATTTGTTCAGATGGGTCAGTTTTGCCAGGGTGTCCAGGGTAATCTCCTGACTGTAGCTGGCGTCCAGATAGCGCTTGACCTGGGCGCACTCCCTGCTTGGATGAAGGGAGGGAACCAGCTGGAATCCGGATACGGTAATCCGCCGCAGCTGCATAATGAGAATAGCCAGGGTATGGCGGCAGATTTCCTCATAGCCTGGATTTTTCTGGTCCAGCTCTGTGAAAAGGGAGTGGAAATAAAACTGCAGGTCCGTCTTTTTCTTCCGGCAGTTAAAAATCTGGAACTCTTTCTGATCGTGAAAAGAGAAACTGATCCCGTCCACGCCTACTGTGAAATAGGAAAGGGGCGCTGCGTTTCTGGAAGTTTCCGTGTGCTGGATGTGGGGATTCACAATGATCAGGTCATCTTTGGAGATGGTGAAGGTTTCGTCCTCGATCACAAATTCCCCGCTTCCTTCCAGCACATAGAACAATTCTGTAAAGGCGTGGGTGTGGGGAATGCTGGGCCAGTCATTTTCATACCGGGAAAGGGAAGCGTTCACAAGAACCGCTTCCTGGGCAAGGGGATTTTCAAAATCGAAGGAAAAAGAGCGTGTACTCATAGCAGCGCCTCCTGAACTATTTTGGTAAAAGTATCACGAAGGATACTGGGAATGAAGGGATCGCAGTGTTCCGTGAATATTATCTGTGAGCAGTTATTGTAAACATACATGCATTCATTCATATAGGCAATAATGTTATGAATAACCTTATCATATCACAGAACAAAAAAGACCGCAAGATTTCTAAAAAGCAAAGCAAGACCTCCGTTGAAATCTGCCTGCGAAACTCTTATTCTAAGAATAGAGATTATAGGCAATTGCGCAGCTGCGAAAGCGCTGAATGAGGATAAGATTTTACAACAACGGAGGTACCGAAAATGGAAGCAAAAAAAGGACGTGTTACCATACCAACAAACCTGGATGTGGTAAAAGAGACACTGGATATTATGGACGAGTGGGGCGCAGACGCCATCCGTGACTGCGACGGAACGGAATTTCCCCAGGAACTGAAGGACACCGGAGCGAAGATCTACGCCACTTACTACACCACAAGAAAAGACAACGCCTGGGCAAAAGCCAACCCGGACGAGATCCAGCAGATGTACATTATGAGCTCCTTCCACACCGCAGTTTCTGAGACACTGGAAATTCACCTGATGGATCACCTTTACCCGGATATGCTGAAGGTCAACACCCGTGACGACATTACAAGATGGTGGGAAGTTATAGACCGCACCACAGGCGAAGCAGTGCCGGTAACCGACTGGTCCTACAACGAAGAGACCGGAAATGTGGTAATCACCCCGGCGAAGCTTTTCCATGAGTACACCGTAAGCTTCCTGGCATATATTATGTGGGACCCGGTACATATGTACAACGCAGTGGTAAACGACTGGAAGGACGTAGAGCCCCAGATCACCTTTGATGTGCGCCAGCCAAAGACAAGAGCCCATTCCCTGGAGCGTCTCCGCCGTTTCCTGGACAGCCATCCTTATGTCAATGTGGTTCGCTTCACCACCTTTTTCCATCAGTTCACCCTGATCTTCGATGAGCTGGCACGGGAAAAATATGTGGACTGGTTCGGTTATTCTGCATCAGTCAGCCCTTATGTGCTGGAGCAGTTTGAAAAAGAAGTGGGCTATCCTTTCCGCCCGGAATACATTATCGATCAGGGCTACATGAACAACACCTACCGCATTCCATCCAAAGAATTCAAGGATTTCCAGGCATTCCAGAGAAGAGAAGTTGCCAAGCTTGCCAAAGAGATGGTAGACATTGTCCATGAATACGGCAAAGAGGCCATGATGTTTATGGGCGATCACTGGATCGGTATGGAACCTTTCATGGAGGAGTTTGCATCCATCGGGCTTGATGCCGTAGTGGGAAGCGTTGGAAACGGCGCCACCTTACGTCTGTTTAGCGACATCAAAAATGTAAAATACACAGAAGGCCGTTTCCTTCCTTACTTTTTCCCGGACACCTTCCATGAGGGCGGGGATCCTGTGAAAGAAGCGAAGGTGAACTGGGTAACTGCAAGGCGTGCCATCCTGCGAAGTCCCATCCAGAGAATCGGATACGGCGGATACTTAAAGCTGGCCCTGGAGTTCCCGGATTTTGTCCAGTATATCAAGGAAGTGTGCCAGGAATTCCGCACCCTGTACGACAACATTCAGGGCGTTACCCCTTACTGCGTGAAGCGGGTTGCAGTCTTAAACTGCTGGGGCAAAATGCGTTCCTGGGGCAACCATATGGTTCATCACGCTATTTACCACAAACAGAATTACTCTTATTTCGGTATCATCGAGGCTTTAAGCGGTGCGCCATTTGACGTTTCCTTTATCAGCTTTGATGACATTCTGGCAGATAAGGATCTTCTGAAAAACTTCGACGTTGTGATCAATGTGGGAGACGCAGACACAGCCCAGAGCGGCGGCGAGTACTGGGCCAATGAGACTGTAATTACAGCCGTGAAGGAATTTGTCTATAACGGCGGCGGATTCATCGGCGTTGGGGAGCCAGCAGCCCATCAGTGGCAGGGCAAATACTTCCAGCTGGACGACGTGCTGGGAGTGGAAGAGGAACGAGGCTTCAACTTAAATACAGATAAATACAACTGGGAAGAGCATAAGGATCACTTTATTCTTGCAGACACAGACGGAACCGTGGATTTCGGGGAAGGCAAGAAAAACATTTTTGCGCTTCCGGAAACCACCATTCTGATCCAGAAAGACCAGGAGGTACAGATGGCGGTGAAAACCTTCGGAAAAGGCCGCGGCGTTTACATCAGCGGACTGCCGTATAGCTTTAAGAACAGCCGTGTGCTTTACCGTGCAGTTCTCTGGTCTGCCTCTGCAGAGGAGGAGCTGAACTGCTGGTATTCCACAAACTATAACGTGGAAGTTCATGCATACGTGAAAAACGGCAAATACTGTGTGGTAAATAATACCTATGAGCCACAGGATACGGTGATTTACAGAGGCGATGGCAGCAGCTTTGAACTTCATGTAGAAGCAAACGAAATTAAGTGGTATCAGATCTGATCCAAATAAGCATTGCCCGGGCAGAATGCAGACAGATGTATCTGCCCGGGCACTTTTTTGTCTTTTTATACAGGAGAAAGGTTGCATTTATAAGAGGAATCTTTTAAACTACAGGTAGTATCGTTTTATGAGGTGACAGTTTATATGTATACAGTAGAAGAAATTAAAGAAAAAATCGGAAGCGGTCAATGGACAAGGGCGGATGTAGATACGATTATCGCAGATTTGAAGGCTTCCTCAAAGCTTACTTCCCATGTGGGGGAGATTTATTATTCCAGCTATGGTGTCTTTGCATACAGCTTTCGTGACCGTGTGTATCCTATGCTGGAAATCTGCCAGGAGGCGAAGCTTCTGCTTGGTCCCTCCATGGAAAAAGCTCTGATTTATCTGGCACTGATGCGTCTTTATTTCTGCCTGGGCTTTCTGCCGAAGGTAGTGGAATACGGTCTGAAATATGCAGAATCCGGCTACACTTTGCGTGATTGCCTGAAATCTGTATATAATACCATTGCAGCAACCTTTACAGACTGTGGACTTTATAAAGAGGCAGATATTTATCTGGAGAAAATGCTGGATATTTCCAGGCTGGATCCCTGCGGGCCGGAAGTGGATTTCTGGAATTCTGATTACATGAATGAGTTCGTGTATTATGACAGTAAAGTATATGTGAAGCTTGGAATGGGAGATGTCAAAGGCGCTGAGCAGGCCCTGGAGGGGATCGGAAGACTTCTTGCGTGCGATGATATTTCCGAAGAAGGAAAAAACTTTTTCCGCCTTCAGAGGGAATGCACGGATCTGTATCTGAGAATGCACAAGACGAAGGATATCGCTGCGATTGCAGAAGAATTTAATGAATATATGAGGAAAATGGAGTCCGGAGAGCTTAAGGTGGACTGCCTGAATTTTTGTATTTATAATTTTGGCGAGCTGCTTCAGGTTATGGCGAAGGTGGAGCGCTGGGAGGATATTATCCGCATTGGCAACTTTATAAAGGATGCCCCCAATTTCAGCGGAAGCATTTGCCCGGTTTATAAGATTATGTGTCAGGCTGCCCGCAGAAGCGAGAAGGAAGAGATCCGAAGCCAGGTGCATAAATATGAGAGAATGTATCTGGAGGCTCTGGAAAAAGAGAAGGAAAACTATGATGAGCTTTTGCGGCTTCTGGCGAAGGAGGAGCTTCGCCTTGTAAACCTGAAGGATACCATGAAAAAGGATCCTCTTACCGGATGCCTGAATAGGGCTGCCTTTGAAAAAAGCAGCAGACGGTTTGTCAGTGAACATAAAAAAGGATGTCTTGCTTTTCTTGACCTTGATTATCTTAAGGAAATCAATGACAGCTATGGGCATGAAGGCGGAGACAGTTATCTTGTATGCTTTGCCGAAAATATGAAACAGGCTCTCAGACTGGATGGTGCCCTGTACCGTTATGCAGGAGATGAGTTTTTGATTCTTGCTTCCGCCAGGGAAGAGGAAATTAAGAGGCGGCTACATTTCATTGTGGAAGAGAACCCGATCAAATTTCATATTAACGGAGATGAACGTAATATCGGTTTTTCTTATGGTATTGTGGCGTTTGAGGAGAAAAATGGAAATGTTGCAGAGCTGGTGAAGGAAGCAGACCGCAGAATGTACCTATGCAAAAAACGAAATCATGAGAGTATTTTAAAAGAGGCAAAAACGAAATGATTACGCAGGGAAATATCATACATTTTTATAACAAATATAAGGAAAATTTGGGAACAGAGGCACAGGTGCTTGAGGGGATCCTGAAAGCCCAGGATCAGGAGGCCTGGCTGGGAAAGCTGCGGCAGAAATCCAAGGCTATGCGGCGGCTTTACATTGAGAATGAAACGCTTCTCAATCTGTACATCCGTCCGTTTTTAAGCGGAGAGGTGAAGCTGGACGATGCCCTTGCAGAAGAGCTTTTAAATCAGATCCGGGAAGCCAATAATGAAGGGTATGAGGACGATCTGGCACTTGTGGAGGTGGCAGAGCTGCTGGATGGATATTTTCAGAAAAATAAAAATCTGAATGCCTACATTTGGACCTTGAATCTTCTTGGCAATTTTTATAACAGACCCTTCAGTGTTGAGGACGGAAAAAAGGGTGCCCTTTATTTTAAACGGCTGCGGGAGCTTTCCTGCCATTACTTTGAGATCGAAGACTTTGATGTGAGAAAACGGATTATATTTTCTTATTACAATTATCCCATCACGTTGATGAATTTTAACCTTGTAAATGCCAGGGAGCTTATGCAGCTTATCGATGAGGCACTGGCCTTTTACAATAACGAAGAAGTCCGGGCATTAGATGAAGATAAATTTGATTTTGATGAGCTGATCAAGGAGCTGAATTACGATCTTCTTGGGAATTCTGTGCTTGGATATTCCAGGGAAAACATTGATCCCCAGCTTCTTGAAAGGGCTTCTAAGGTGCTTGGAGAATATTATTCCAGGCAGCTTGAAGAGAACCCCAATCCCTACGAAATGCCGGATGAGATCTACTGCAATTATAAAAGGTGTCTGTTTTTCCAGGGAAAGCTTGACTGCACAAGCTTTATAGAGGATTACATAGGCTATTGCAGGTATTGTATAGAGCATGACACTCTGGACAGCCAGGAGGATGTGGACTTTTCGGACAGCCGTTATTTTCAGGTCGTAGTCAACCACCTTTATAATATTATGGAAACCCTGGATATGTACAAGGATGAATACCACGGACCAGATGATATTAAGGATTACTGCGTAGACGAATATGTGCGTATGATCCGCAGCCTGCCAAGGACAGAGAATGACCAGTTTATCAATGACGTGGTGTGGCGCTCCCTGAGAGAATTTCTGAAGTATCTTTCCAGGGATGAGGTAAGCTCCATGCTTCTTATGAAGGTTATGGTCAGCAGAGATGAGCTTACGGTTATCCACTGTGCCATGGTGGAGCAGATCGCAAGAAGGATCTTAAGCTCAGTGATCCGCAGACAGCCAGAGCTTCTGGTGGGAAGCTGTGGCTGTGCCAATGTGGTAGAGGTGCTGGAAAATCAGGATAAAATCCTGGATTTTGTATCCCAGGCTGCCCAGATTTTTGATGTGGGTAAAATCCAGCTGGCTTCTATTATAAATAAGCAGACTCGCCAGCTGACTGCGCGGGAGATGGAGCGGATTTACTGTCATCCTGCAAACGGAGTGAAGCTTCTTGCGGAAATTCCGGCTCTTCAGAAGTATAATGATATCATTCTCGGACATCACAAGTCCTGGGATGGCAAAATGGGATATCCAAAGGACTTTGACAACTGTGCTTCCAAGGAGCGCTTTCTCATTGAAATCTTTCACGTGAGCGATGGAATGGATGCAGCTACAGATTTTATAGGGAGAAGCTACAAGAGCAATAAAAAGATAGCACAGGTGATAGAGGAGCTGGCCTACGGCAAGGGTACCTGGTATTGTCCGGAGCTTGTGGAGCTGATCCAAAATGACAAGGAACTGCAGGCGGATCTTGCTTATCTGGTGGGAACCGGCAGACTTCGTACCAGCTGCTCTGTTTATGGAAGTGCAGTGGAGGATGGAAAGGCAGAGAAAATCCGCTCTGCCATTAATATTGAGAAGTGGGAAATGCTTGAGGAGCAGGAGGACGAGGACGATAACATTCTGGATTTCCTTCACAAAAGCGGAAGTGAAAACCGCCAGCTTCTTCGCGCACTTGCCAGAAATTCCCTGATTATCCTGTATGTGGATATGATGTCCGGGGAGTATAAGGTTTCCTACAGAGGAAGCCAGAGGCTTCTGGATGAAAAAATCCCGGATGGCCATTATGTGGATTTCCTAAAGGACTATCTGTCCCCTAATCTTGATCCCAAAGACTGGGACAGGATCCGTCTGAAAATCAAGCTGTCGGAGCTTTCCCATACGTTTCTGGAGCAGGAAGGAAGCTATGAGTGTGAGGCCAGGGTAAAGGTCAGAGAAAGGTACAGGTGGGTGCGCTTTCAGTTTATCCGTCTGGATGAAGGAAATGTTATGCCAAGGATGATGACCATAATCGCAACGGACGTTCAGGAGAGCCACAGCAGAAATGAGCAGCTGATGGCCAGCTTAAAGGCAGCATACCAGTCCGCAGAGGAAGCGAATAAGGCCAAGAGTGTGTTCCTGAACAGTATGTCTCACGACATCCGTACACCTATGAACGGAATCCTGGGTATGACCCAGATTGCCATGAATCATCTGGAGGATCCAAAGCGGGTTCTGGACTGTCTGCGCAAGATTGATGATTCCTCCAGGCATCTTCTGGGGCTTATCAATGAGGTGCTTGACATGTCCAAAATCGAAAGCGGCAGTACAGTTCTTCGGAAAGAACCCCTGTGCCTGACAAAGACTATGGAGATTGTAGACGGAGTCTGCAGGCCGTCCTCTATGGAAAAGCATCAGAGCTTTGTGATGGATATAGAGGGTATCTGCGATGATTACGTAATAGCAGACCCGGTAAGGCTTCGTCAGATCCTGATCAACCTGATCTCAAATGCTGTGAAGTATACCCCTGAAAACGGACAGGTTCTGGTGAAGGTATCCCAGGAAAGCCATCTTGTGAAGGGAGAAGCCAGATATACCTTTGTGGTAGAGGATAATGGGATCGGTATGTCTGAAAAGTTCCTGGAAAAGCTGTTTGAGCCATTTTCCAGGGAGGATAACAGCATGACCGATGCCACCCAGGGAACCGGACTTGGGCTTTCCATTGCCAAATCCATTATCAACCAGATGGGCGGAACCATTGAGGTTACAAGCTGCCAGGGAAAGGGTACCACCTTTGTTGTACAGCTGGATCTGGAGCTGGCAGATAAGGAGAAGCGTAAAGAGGAGCAGGCAGCTGCCCATAAGGAAAAGCGCAGCAGGGCAAAGGACAAAAGCTTCCTTAAGGGGCATAGAATCATGCTGGTTGAAGACAATGAGCTGAACCGGGAAATCGCCTACGAGCTGCTGTCTGAGCAGGGACTGATCGTGGATGCTGTGGAGAACGGAAGGGAAGCACTGGAGCTTCTTAAGCAGCAGCCGGAAAACTTCTATGAGCTGATCTTTATGGATATCCAGATGCCGGTAATGAACGGCTATGAGGCAACCAGAAGCATCCGGGCAGGGGAAAGCTCTTACTGGAAAAAGCTTCCCATAATTGCCATGACTGCCAATGTATTTCAGGAGGATGAGCGTAAGGCAGCTGAATGTGGTATGAACGGGTATGTAACCAAGCCCGTTGATATGGAGATTATTTATTCCGTGCTTGAAAAATGGCTGCCAGGGATTTATAATAGCTGATGCGCGGCTGGCGCAGATAGGGAGCGATAGAGTTGAAGAAAAACAAATATGAAATTGATATGTGCAACGGAACCATTATGGATAAGCTGATTTCTTTTGCCCTTTCTTTGATGGTTTCCGGTATTTTGCAGCTGATGTTTAATGCGGTGGACATTATTGTGGTGGGGCGGTTTTCCGGCAGTCAGGCACTGGCAGCAGTGGGCTCCACTACAGCCCTGATCAATGTGTTTACCAATCTTTTCATTGGTGTTTCTCTGGGTGCCAATGTTCTGGCGGCAAGGTTTTATGCAGCCGGAAAGGATAAGGAGATGTCAGAGACGGTCCATACAGCTATTACGCTGGCACTGGTCAGCGGTGTTGTGATGGCAGTGATTGGGCTTGTTTTTTCCAGATGGGCCCTGGAGATAATGGGGACGCCTGCAGATGTTATTGACCAGTCCTCCTTATATATGAGGATTTATTTTCTTGGTATGCCCTTTTTTATGGTGTATAACTATGGAGCTGCTATTCTTCGTGCAGTGGGAGATACCAAGCGGCCGCTGATGTTTCTGATAGTAGCCGGGGTGATTAATGCGGTTCTGAATATGTTTCTTGTCATCGCCTTTCACATGGGTGTGGCAGGTGTTGCCATTGCCACAGTGATCTCACAGATGATTTCCTGCCTTTTGGTGCTAAGATGCCTGTATAAGACAGATAGCAGCTATCAGCTGCGTTTTTCCAGGCTGTGTATGAAGAAATTTTATCTGGTGCAGATTTTTCAGGTGGGAATTCCGGCGGGAATCCAGAGCACGGTTATTAACTTTTCCAATGCTCTGCTTCAGTCCTCTGTAAATTCCTTTGGCTCCACAGCTATGGCAGGATATACGGCAGCCAACAATGTGCTGGGCTTCCTTTATGCCTCTGTAAACGCTGTGACCCAGGCCTGTATGAGCTTTACCAGCCAGAATTACGGTGTGGGGAAATATAAGCGTATGGACAGGGTGCTTCTGGACTGCGGGATTTTGTCCTTTGTGATCGCGTTTGTGCTGGGTTGCGGCTCTTACATATTCGGCGGTGAGATTCTGAAGATTTATACAGAGGATCCGGAGGTAATCCGCTGCGGCGTGGAGATCCTTTCCATTACCACAGTGCCTTATTTCCTCTGCGGTATCATGGATCTTTTCCCGGGAGCCCTCCGCGGAATGGGACATTCCGGCGTGCCCATGATTCTTTCCATTATCGGTACGGTGGGTACCCGAATTGTGTGGATCTTCTGGATCTTCCCACAGAACCGTTCCCTCTACACCCTTTTCATCTCCTACCCAGCCTCCTGGGCCATCACCATTGTGATGCAGGTGATCTGCTTCATCTTCGTAAGGCGGACGGTACATGGACAGCTGAAAAGGAATGTGGCGTAAAGAGATTACGGGAATGCTGCCGGGTGGCGGCGATAGGATATATGATTTTACAGAAGGATTGCAGTTGGCTTCATCTGAGATTGAGAGGTGGAGCGCTGGGGTCCTTCTTTTATTTTGCGTTGGAAAGGGAATTGACGGAATATTTGAATGTGACTATAATAACCTGAGAAATATCCGGCGCATGGAAGAGAGAGGAAAAATTGTATCCATGATAGAAGACAAGATAAAATACGACATAAGGAGCGTGGTGTGGGATGAATGATATGAAGAGGCTTTTGAGGTATGCGGGGCCGTATCGGAGGGATATGGTGCTGGGGGCGGTGCTGGTTCTGATTGAGACTTGCTTTGAATTGTTTATTCCCATTATGATCGCGGACCTGATCGATGTGGGAGTGGCAAATCATGACCTTTCTTATGTTTACCAAAAAGGAGTTCAGATGATTCTGTGTGCGTTGATGGCGCTGATTACCGGGCTTTTGTATGCGCACTTTGCTGCGAAGGCGGCTTATGGATGGGGCGCAGAGATTCGGAAGGCGGAGTATGAGAAGGTGCAGCAGTATGCATTTTCCAACCTGGATCATTTCGCAGTGTCCTCTTTGATCACAAGAATGACTACGGATGTAACGGTGCTTCAGAATATGGTAAATGCAGGCTTCCGTCCGGTGACAAGGGGCCCGTCCCTTCTGGTAATGGGAATTGTGCTTTCCTTCTGGATGAATCCAAAGCTGGCAGTTGTATTTCTTGTGTGCCTCCCGGTTCTGGGCAGCGTGCTTTTCTGGATCGTGTCAAAAGTAGCACCCATGTACACAAGGCTTCAGAGCATTATGGACAGACTGAACCGGGTGGTTCAGGAAGGCCTCACTGCCATCCGTGCGGTGAAAGCCTTTGTCAGGGACGAATATGAGGAAGAGAAATTCGCGGAGGTCAACACAGATCTGACCAGCTCCAGCGAGACTACCTTCCACTATGCGGTGCTGAACCTGCCTGCTTTTCAGGCGGTGATGTACAGCGCTATTGTGCTGATCATGTGGTTTGGAGGAAATATGATCCTGAAATCTAATCTGGCGGTAGGTGACCTGACTGGATTTTTGAGCTATGTGATGCAGGTTATGAATTCCCTTATGATGATTGCCAACGTGTTCCTTCTGCTTACCCGTTCCCTTGCCAGCGCCCACCGTATTGCGGAAGTTCTGGACGAACAGGTGGAACTGGCTTCCCCGGAAAACGGGCTGGAGCAGGTAGCAGACGGAAGTATTGACTTTCAGGATGTTTCTTTTAAATATCACAAGGATGCCCGGGAGTTTGCCCTGTCCGGGGTGAATCTTCACATTCCATCTGGTCAGACCGTAGGAATCCTGGGTGGTACCGGTGCCTCCAAAACCACGCTGGTACAGCTGATTCCAAGGCTTTACGACGTGTCTGAGGGTGCGGTGTATGTAGGCGGACGTGATGTGCGGCATTATGAGATCCATTCCTTAAGGGATGCGGTGAGCATTATCCTGCAGAAAAATGTGCTGTTCTTTGGAACGGTGCGTGACAACCTGAAATGGGGAAATCCAGAGGCGACAGATGAGGAAATCTGGGAGGCCTGCAGGGCTGCGTGCGCAGATGAGTTTCTAAACCGGATGTCGGATGGGCTGGATACCATGCTGGAGCAGGGCGCAGGCAACCTTTCCGGTGGCCAGAAGCAGAGACTTTGTATCGCGAGAGCGCTGGTGGGAAAGGCGAAGATTTTGATTTTTGATGATTCCACAAGCGCGGTAGATACGGCAACGGAGAAAAAAATCCGGGAGGCGCTGGCGAAGCGGAAGGATGTGACCAAGATTATTATTGCCCAGAGGATTACCTCTGTGATAAACACAGACCAGATTGTGATCCTGGAGGATGGCAAGGTGCACTGCACAGGAACTCATAAGGAACTGTTGGCTCACGACCCGATTTATCAGGAAATTTACAGATCCCAGATGAGCGGGGCGCAGGAGAACGAGATGGAGCAGAGTACTGCAAAGGCAGAGCGTGGCAGCGTACAGGTGAAAGGAGGGATAACAGATGGCAGCGAAAACTTACAGCGGTAAGAAACCGGAAAACATGAAAAAGACGGTGGGTTATTTTCTCTCCTATATGGGGCGGCACAAGCGGATGCTGTTTGTAGTAGCAGTGCTGGTATCCGTAAGCGCATTGTGCAATCTGCTTGGTACTTATATGATCCGTCCGGTAGTCAATGGTCTGGCAGATGGAAATGTCAGCACTCTTTTGAAAGGCGTTCTGACTGCTGCTGGGATTTTTGCTACAGGTGCGCTGGCGGCATGGGGATATTCCCAGACCATGGTGAAAGCCTCCCAGCGGATTTTGTTTGATATTCGAAGAGATTTATTCTCCCATATTCAGATACTGCCGCTGAAGTTCTTTGATACAAACGGACATGGCGACATTATGAGCCTTTTCACCAACGATATTGATACCATCTCCGATGCACTGAACAACAGCTTCGCAATGGTGATCCAGAGCTTTATCCAGATGGTGGGAACCCTGACCATTCTTTATGTGCTGAACTGGCGGCTATCTATTATTGTGACTGCGTGTTACGGCATTATGCTGTGGTATATTCGGTTCAGCGGAGGCAGGAGCAAGGTTTATTACGCCAAGCAGCAGAATAGCCTTGGTGCGTTAAACAGCTATATTGAGGAGATGATCAGCGGGCAGAAGGTGGTAAAGGTGTTTAACCACGAGGAAGCCAGCTTCCAGGAATTCTGTGAGAAAAACGAAGCTCTCCGCCAGGCAGGAACAGGTGCCCAAGGTTATGCGGCGACTATGGTTCCGGTGGTGGTAAGTATTTCTTATATCAACTGTGCCATTGTGGCAGTGCTTGGCGGTATTCTGGCCCTGCAGGGAAAAGCAGACTTAGGAAGCCTTGCCAGCTATCTGGTGTTTGTCCGCCAGGCAGCCCTTCCGATCAACCAGTTTACTCAGCAGAGCAATTTCCTTCTGGCTGCGCTGGCAGGCGCGGAGCGTGTGTTTAAGGTGATGGATCTGGAGCCGGAAGTAGATGAGGGCAAGGTAGAGCTGGTGCAGATGGAAGTTCCGAATAAAATCGAAAGTGGCTGTTTGGACTCCAAATATGAGAAAAAAGCCATGGAAAAAGAAATTGGAAGTACAGTTCCAGCATGGGAAAATGGTACATTCGGGAAGGAAAAAACTGGAGAGAATGACGCAGAAAGGGGGAAAAATCCTCTGCGAAATGTGTCAGGAAATGCCTGGGCGTGGAAGAAGCCAGGTGGGGAGTTGGTGCCTCTTCGAGGGGATGTACGGTTTGAGCATGTGGACTTCGGTTATGATGAGAATCGGATGATTCTGAAGGATATCAGCCTGTATGCGAAGCCAGGACAGAAGATTGCCTTTGTAGGCTCCACGGGAGCAGGAAAAACCACCATTACCAATCTGATCAACCGTTTCTATGATGTGCAGGGTGGATCGGTTGTTTATGACGGAATTGACGTGCGGGACATCAGCAAGACATCCCTGCGCCATTCTCTTGGAATTGTATTGCAGGACACCCATCTGTTTACAGGAACGGTGGCGGACAATATCCGGTTTGGAAAACTGGATGCTACCCAGGAGGAAATTGAACGGGCGGCGAAGATTGCCAACGCAGATTCTTTTATCCGCCGTTTGCCACAGGGATATGACACAATGGTAACCTCTGACGGTGCCCATCTCTCCCAGGGACAGAGACAGCTTCTTGCCATTGCCAGGGCGGCTGTGGCAGATCCGCCTGTGCTGATTCTGGATGAGGCGACCTCGTCAGTAGATACCCGTACGGAGGCGCTGATCGAGAAAGGAATGGATCAGCTGATGGAGGGCAGGACGGTATTCGTTATCGCTCACAGATTGAGTACGGTACGCAATTCCAATGCCATTATGGTGCTGGAGCAGGGGAAAATCGTGGAACGTGGGGATCACGAGGATCTGCTGCAGCAGAAAGGGAAATATTATCAGTTGTATCATGGGATGTTTGAATTGAGTTGATGGGGACAGA
Organism: Ruminococcus sp. AF31-8BH; assembly: GCF_003460605.1. Taxonomy (GTDB): domain Bacteria; phylum Bacillota; class Clostridia; order Lachnospirales; family Lachnospiraceae; genus Blautia_A; species Blautia_A acetigignens. The sequence continues at coordinate 33,684 of NZ_QTVN01000006.1, read as the reverse complement.
AAAATGGGAATAACAGATTTGAACCGAAGTAGGAAAAAGGAAAAGCGGCTTTGAGGTTGTAGTATAAGGATACTTGTAGAAAGTGAAAACAGAAGAAGAACAGGAAAAGCAGATGCTTTTTCCTATCCTTCTTCTAAAACTTTCGTCCCCCTGAGCTTCCGAAAGATAAATTTATTTGTAAATCTATAAAGAGATAAAATAGTTTATTTATGTGGACAAGTTACATATGTATGTGTGCTTAACAAGTCACCTACCTCTATATGATTGCATTTCATACAAATTTTTCCAGTATACCTTTTTACAATACATCCTCCGTTGCTTTGAGAATAATGTTTATTTACGTAACCAGATTTAAAATTGTGGCTACAAAAAATAGCTCTTGCATTAGCTGTGTCTGTATTTAAAGGAATAATGGTGCCATCTAGAGCCTCAAAGTAAGTATCATATTCAGCAAATAAAGTTTCAGCTTCATTATCAAAGTCGAAAGAAATATAATCTTCATTGGTATCAGAAGCATCTTTTACCGTCTGCATCGGCGTATACGCAAACACCGTAGTCCCGCTCAGAATCACCGAAGCCAGCACAGCTGCCACAGTACCAATCTTAGATGCCTTTTTGTTTCTATTCATAATGAGTTCCACTCTCCTTTTCATTGATTCTTTCTTGTCTCCCAATAAGTTGTTTCTCCAGACTACAGGAACCTGTCTGGTTCTTGCAGAAAGTTTCACGAGAGCTTTGGCGTAGGCTCTTCGTTCCTCAGCGGAACAGCCTTCCGTAGCAGCTTCATCTGCAATGTTTTCAGAAAAACGGGTGTAAAGTAAAAATGTCAGGATCGTTAACGGGTTAAAACAATGAAGGCAAATTGCTAACAAACAGATTAATTTTACAATCGAGTCACGGCGGCGCAGATGTGAATATTCATGCCTGAGAATCATTTCCGACAGCTTGGAATTTGGAAACTCAGCCGGAGCCACAATGAAAGGTTTCACAAACCCAACGGTATACGGCGTGTTCATTTCCGGAGAAATGCGGTACTCCACATTCCCGATTCCAGGCAAAGGATATGTTCTTATCTCCGTAATTCGTTTCAGCTTTCGCGTGAGCTGATGGTATTTGATCGTCTCATAAATGCTGAATCCTGCGATCACAAACAGTCAGCACAAAACGATCATAAGAATCCAATCAGGCATCCACACAGAAATTCCGTGATAAGAAACCGCTTCCTTGTCGTCAAAGTTTACAAAATAGGAAATTGCGTTAAGAGAATTGGTCTCTTCCAGCATATCCTGCGGCAGATAATATTTCAGCATCTGAAAAGGTATGAAATATTCCACCAGACTCAATAACACCAGTTTCCGGCCAAGCCGGTAAGAAAAGTTTTTCCGTTTCAGGAGCATCAGCAGGAGACAGACCAAAAGCGGCATCGTTCCTGCGATGCTCACGCAGATCCAAAGCATGCAAGTCACCCTCACTTATAATTTATCGATAAAATCGAGTAATTCCTTCTGATCCTTTTTGCTGAGTTTTCCCTCGTCAGCAAAGGCACAGAACAGACAGGCAAGTGAATCCTTGAACTCCTGGGAATATTCTTCCTGGGAGTCCCTGCAGCTGGATTTCTGGTGCTCCAGAATCTTTTCCTGGAAATCCCGGATCAGCTGGTCTCTTTTTTCAAGCTTGTGGCGCAGATGAAGATTATGTGCAAAGAAACCAAACGCGACCATAGGAAAACCAAAGGAAAGGACAATGGCTTTCACCAGATAAAAGGTTGCGGCGGGCTGGTCCATGGTGGGGATTCCACTAATCATGCAGACCAGCAGTGACAATCCGGTAAAGATTACAAAAAGGATACCGAATAACACTAAAATAATTTTTTTCATTAAGGACCTCCTCATTACTACGTAGAAACGGGATTCATGAAATATTTTTATTTCCTGCTCCCTTTACTATATATACGAAATTCAGAGGGGAAAATAACACGGAATCTGTAATTTTTTTGAAAATATTTTCGAATTAGCTAAAATTATGGTATACTCTTAGTTGACATCATTTAAGAAGCATATGGATGCAAGTGCTTATGTGATTGAATTCGATATAAGATAAACTGTGGCGTCCCCTGAAAGTATTCAACAGAGAGAGTTTGAGCGTATTTGAAAAATCATTCCCGCAATCTGCACGCCCCACTTTGCAGTATATTTTGCAGAAAGCCTTTTTCAAACACATTCTGAGGGATAGATAAGGCCACAGGTACCAATAAAAATTATGAGGAGAAGTTTACTATGCCCAAATTTCTGATTATCGACGGTTCCTCTATGCTGTCTACTTCCTATTACGGAAACCTTCCCAAGTCCATTCTTTTCGCCAAGACAGACGAAGAGAAGGAGCGGCATTATTCGGAGATCTTACACACCTCCGATGGAAAATACACCAATGCCATGTTCACCATGTTGCGCACCCTTTTGGCAGTTTATAAGAAGGTGAAGCTGGAATATGTTGCCTTCACTTTTGATATGACAAGAGACACCTTCCGCCGCACCCAGCTTGGAGCGGACTTTTACAAAGCCAACCGAAAGGAGACAGCTCAGCCTCTGAAGAATCAGTTTGTACAGATGGAAGAGTTCCTCAAAGCCATTGGCTGTCCAGTATTTATGAGTCCGGATTACGAGGCAGATGACTACGCCGCCTCCCTGGTGGAGAAATTCCAGGGGCCGGAGCTTCAGACCTATGTGCTTACCAAGGACCACGATTATTTCCAGCTGGTAAGCGAATACACCCGCATGTGGCGCGTGGTTACAAGAGACAAGCTGGAGGCTCTGAAGGATGCCTACGGCCTTTATGGAAAAGATGCCTATGAGGCGCTTCCTCCTAATGTATTTGAATACACCCCGGAAATCGTCCATTCCGAAGAGGGCGTTTACCCGGAGCAGATCCCGGTGCTTCTTGCCATCACAGGAGACCCGGGAGACGGCATTCCAGGCTGTAAAGGTGTTTCCTCTGCAGCAGCACCGTTAGTGGAAGAGTACCGCAGTTTAGATGCTATCTACGAGGCAATCGAAGATTGCGAGGGCGTAGCGAAGAAAGAGAAAGAGCTGAATACCTTCTGGAAGGAAAGCCTTGGCATCGGCAGAAGTCCGCTAAAAGCTTTAAAAACCAACAAAGAAATGGTTTATTTAAGCGAGCAGCTGGCAACCATGAAGCGTGACATTGTAATAGAAGAAAGCCTGGAAGACATGCGTCTGAACATCAATATGAAAGAACTGAAAAAGCAGCTGAAATTATATGAGATGAACAGCATTCTTGCAGAAGTTGAAAAATTGAATCCAGAGAAATAATAAATACAAAACCGTAATGAGAAATCGGACAGCTCATAGGCAGGTTATCTGGTGCCTGGCATATTATCAGGGATAACTACTATGATGGGCCAATAATAATTGCTGATTTCTCATTACGGTTTTGAATTATACATGGTGTATTGCGTGGAATTGAGCGGGTTTATAACCCTTCCTTTACCAATTTCCCATCCTTCAAATGCAGAATCCTCTGATTGCTGCTTCCCCGAAACTGCAGGGAAATATCCTTCAGTTCCTGAATAAATTCCCCGTCCACCAGAATATCAATGCAAGAAAGCATACGATCTGTGTAAGGCGTATAGACCTTGCCTCCAGGAGCCAGGTCCTTATCGAAAAGATATCCGCTGTAGCACCAGATGGATTTCTCCGGGTAAGTGCTCTTGATCTCTTCCAGAAGCTCTGCCAGGACCGGCTGGTTCTCCGGCTCAAAGGGTTCACCGCCAAGTAAAGAGAAGCCCTCTATATAAGACGGTGCCAGCAGTTCCAGAATCTTGTCCTGTGTTTCCCTTGTGTATGGCTCCCCATAATTAAAATCCCAGGTAGGGGCGTTAAAGCAGCCCTTGCAGTGATGCCGGCATCCGGATACAAACAGGCTTACCCGCACCCCGGTACCGTCTGCAATGTCGTAAGATTTAATATTTCCATAGTTCATAACGTAATTCCCTCATTTGTGTGGCCTAGAGCGTGTTTGAAAAATCATTCCCGCAATCTGCACGCCCCACTTTGCGGGAGATTTTGCCCGAATTCAGTTGCCGTAGCCCGCTACGGCGCTTTCATCCGGACCAAATCTCCCACAAATTGTGACGCACATCTTGCAGAAAGCCTTTTTCAAACACGCTCTAAAATGCCGCGAATGATTTCAAAATTAGATTTCCTTTATACCTCTTTAACTACCTCTGGAAGAAGTGTTTATTTCTTTAAAATAAAAAGAAGAAAGAAGTATGTACAATATATATTGCCTTGTGACGCCTGATCCCGGTGTCTATATAAAACAAACCCGGACAGAAATCAAAATCATTCAATTTAGAAAACTGTCCGGATTTGTTTATAATTCATAGTATCTGCGCTAACTGCATTGCTTAGATTATTTTACAGATGCAGCACGCGATCCTTAATCTCCTGTGTACGTCCCTGGTTCCAGAACTGTGTTCCAATATAACCGCAGGTTCTTCTGGCAACGCTCATCTTATCCTGGTTGCGGTTGCCGCAGTTCGGGCACTCCCAGATCAGCTTGCCGTTCTCGTCCTCTTTAATCTGGATCTCTCCGTCATATCCGCAAACATCACAGAAATCGCTCTTGGTATTCAGCTCTGCGTACATGATGTTGTCATAGATAAACTTCATAACAGAGAGAACTGCCGGAATGTTCTGCTTCATGTTCGGAACTTCCACGTAGCTGATGGCACCTCCCGGGGAAAGCTTCTGGAATTCGGATTCGAATTTCAGCTTGGAGAATGCGTCAATCTCCTCGGTAACGTGAACGTGATAGCTGTTTGTAATATAATTCTTGTCTGTAACGCCTGGAATAATACCAAAACGCTTCTGGAGACATTTGGCAAAACGGTAGGTGGTGGACTCCATCGGAGTTCCGTATACAGAGTAGCTGATGTTCTCAGCTGCTTTCCATTCTGCGCATTTGTCATTGAGACGCTGCATGACCTTCATGGCAAATGGACGAACCTCAGGATCTGTATGAGACTTGCCGTACATTCTCATGCACATTTCGTGGATACCAGCATATCCAAGGGAAATAGTGGAATATCCATCGTAAAGGAGCTTGTCAATGGTCTCACCCTTCTTAAGACGGGCAAGCGCACCGTACTGCCACAGGATCGGGGCAACATCGGAAACCGTTCCAAGAAGACGCTCATGTCTGCAGCGAAGTGCTCTGTGGCAAAGCTCAAGGCGATCCTCCAGGATCTCCCAGAATTTATCGAAATCACCCTCAGAGGAGCATGCCACATCAACAAGGTTGATGGTCACAACGCCCTGATTGAAACGGCCGTAGAATTTGTAGGAACCGTCCGGGTTCTTCTGTTTCTCCTCAACGGTAAGGAAGGAGCGGCATCCCATGCAGGTGTATACATTGCCGTTCTTCAGCTGGCGCATGATCTTAGCGGAAATGTAGTCCGGAACCATACGCTTGGCGGTACATTTGGCAGCAATCTCAGTGAGGTACCAGTATTTGGAATCCTCGTGGATGTTGTCCTCATCCAGAACGTAGATCAACTTCGGGAAAGCAGGAGTGATCCATGCGCCGCGCTCGTTCTTAACGCCCTGCATACGCTGCTTCATTACCTCTTCAATGATCAGAGCCAGGTCATCACGGGTACGTCCTTCCGGAACCTCGTCCAGATACATGAAAATAGTCACAAACGGAGCCTGTCCGTTACAGGTCATAAGAGTGATCAGCTGATACTGGATGGTCTGGATACCGCTCTGGATCTCGTCCTTCAGTCTGCGCTCGGAAACCTTGCGGATGATCTCCTCGTCCATAGGCTCACCGCATTCCTTACGCTCCTCGATCACTTTATTGCGGATCTTCTGACGGCTGATATCAACGAACGGAGCTAAGTGTGCCAGGGAGAAGGACTGTCCGCCGTACTGGTTACTGGCTACCTGGGCTACGATCTGTGTGGTAACGTTGCAGGCGGTAAAGAAGCTGTGGGGCTTCTCGATCAGTGTCTGGCTGATGACGGTGCCGTTCTGGAGCATGTCCTGAAGATTGATCAGGTCACAGTTGTGCTCACGCTGCGCATAGTAATCGGAATCGTGGAAATGGATGATTCCCTCGTCGTGAGCCTTCACGATCTCCTCCGGAAGAAGCACACGCATGGTCAGGTCCTTGCTGACCTCGCCTGCCATATAATCACGCTGTGTGGAGTTGATGGTAGGATTCTTATTGGAGTTCTCCTGCTTGGCATTCTCATTGATCTGGTCAAGAAGAGAGAGGATATTATCGTCTGTGGTATTGGACTTGCGGGTCAGCTCTCTCTTGTAGCGGTAACGCACGTACTTCTGGGCAACCTCATAGCCTCGCATCTCCATAATGCCGGTCTCAACCATATCCTGAATGTCTTCTACATTCACTGCGTGTGAGGACTCCAGAGCACGGGTGGCAATCGTATCTGCAAGCGCCGTAATCTGGTACTGGCTCAGCTGATGGAGCTTGGGAACCTCCTCATTGGCTTTCTGTACTGCGTTGATGATCTTCGCCTTATCAAAGATGACCTCCACGCCATTTCGCTTAATGACATTTGCATTGACTTCTGTGCTCATATTTATCAAATCCCTCCATATATTGTGTCTGAAAAGTATTTAAACCACTAAATGTTGTGCACTAACAATATTACAGGATTTTACAGAAAAGTCAAGGTGAAAACGGACGATTCTAAAAATCTGTGAAATGTGCCGAATTTTATGTATTCGAATAGTAAAGTGCACTGTTTTTCCCATGGAAAAAATATGGGATATACAGCAAAGAATCCCGCATATATGCAGGATTTATGGTGGCTTGCATAAACAAAGGGCTGCCGTGAGCAACCCTTCGTTGTGTTCGCATCTTTTTCTATTATACTTGGAAAAAAATAAAAATCAACCCTTGACACCGCCGGAAGTGAGTCCTCCAACCAGATTTTTTTCGATTCCGACGAAGAGGATAACAACCGGAACAATTGCATAGAGAGAAGCAGCAAACAGATACTGCCATTCGATCATATTGTATCCGTTGAAAATATTGATACCAACTGTCAGAGGCTTGAAGGTATCGGTAGAAATCAGGGTCAGCGCTACGGTATATTCGTTCCATGCGTTGATAAATACGAAAATAAGCGCAGTTACAATACCAGGTGCGGCAACCGGAAGAAGGATCCGAAGAAGAGCATGTACACGGTTGCAGCCGTCAATGGTAGCGGCCTGCTCCATCTCCGGGGAGATGCTCAGGAAAGTACCGCGAAGGAGCCAGATGGCAAATGCCTGGTTAAATGCGGCATTGATAAAGATCAGGCCGATAATGCTGTTGGTCAGATGGAACGCCATCATAACCTTGTAAATACCGATCAGAAGCACGACCGGGGCAAACATCTGGGAAACGATGACAAATCCCAGGAATGCGGTCTGGCCTTTGAATTTCATTCTGGACAGGGCGTAAGCAGCAGGAATGCCGCAGAGCATAGCCAGAAGAGTAGAACCGCCGGCAATGACGATGGAATTCAGCATGTAGCTGCTCATAGGTGCTAATTTCCACACATCTGTAAAGTTGGACCAGATGGCCTTAATAGGGAAAATGGTACCGTTTATGGAGAAAATCTCCGCACGGCTCTTAAGGGCGGTACATACGGTGACAAAGTACGGATACAGGGTAAAAAGGCAGATCAGAATGACTACCACATAAAGCAGTACCCGGAGCACGGTATTTTTGGTGTTTTTTTTCTTAGCTGAAGCATTGGTGCCTGCCATATCATTCATCTCCTTTCTTCAGTACGGAAACCATGTACAGGCTGGCGCAGAGAAGCAGAATCAGGAAGCCGATGACAGATACTGCCGCAGCCTGTCCCTGCTTGCCGTTGTAGAAGGCCAGTTTGTACAGATAAGTAACCAGGGTGTCGGTACGGTTGGCCGGGTCACCCTTGGTGATGGTCCAGATGATCGGGAAGGAGTTGAATACGTAAATAATATTCAGGATGGTGCTGATGGTCAGGTTCGGACGTACCAGGGGAATGGTGATCTGGAACATTTTCTGCCAGTAGGAAGCACCGTCTACAGCCGCAGCTTCATAGTAGCTGGCATCAATGCTCTGCAGACCGGAAAGCACGGTAAAGGTTACAAATGGAATGGTAACGAAAATACCGCAGGCAATTTCCCAGGCAAAGTATGCACCGGCAGTAGGCGTCCAGTTGATGGCATGGTCGATAATGCCAAGCCTCATCAACAGCGTATTTAAGGTACCGTAATCAGTGTCAATGATGAATTTCCAGATACTTGCCTGAACGATCAGTGTAGTCGCCCATGGGAAAACCACAACTGCACGGGCAAGCTTACGGCCCTTAAATTCGTTGTTGAGTAAGATGGCAAGGATAAAGCCAAGAAGCGTGGAGATACCGACAACGGCAACGGTCCACACAAGGGTGTTTTTCAGTACCATGGCAAAAACAGAGCTGCTGGTTACCTTGCGGAAGTTCTCAAGGCCTGCGAAGCCTTTGATCAGTCCGGCCTTGCTGACATCACTTAATGCCATGCGAAATACAAATACAATGGGAACCAGAATGAAAACTGCCATCAGAAGGACGCTTGGCAGGATCCAAATGTAGGGCTCCACTTTTTTGAATTTTTTCTTCACAGGGGATACCTCTCTTTTCGTATGTTTCGTAACTGCCTGTACCGTTACAGTTACCATGTTTCAAAAAAATGGACCGGACCAATCAGTCCGGCCCATTATCATCCTCGTAATGGGAATGTTACAGTCCTGGATCAGCCAGCGATCTCTGACTGAAGGTCGTCCAGTAATTCCTGAACATCACCGCCAAGAAGTGCGTTCTGCTCTACATTGATAACGCCCTGTTTTACATCTGCCCACTCAGCTTTTGCTGTTGGATAGAATTTACAGCTGTCTAAGATATCAATCCAGCTTGCCATGTCTTCGTTAGCTGCTGCGAGAGCCTCGCCGCCAGTCTTGGTAGCCGGAAGGAAGCCTTCCATGTCAACCCACTCTGTGTAGCGTGCATCATCATAGAAATAATCGAAGAATGTTGTGATAGCTGCTTTCTCTTCATCAGAGTAATCGTTATCGAAGCACATGAAACGGTCCATAACACCTGCGGAAACAGACTCGCCAGTATTGGACGGGATAGAAGCTACGCCGTAGTTTACTTCATTTCCGCCTGTAGCGATATATGTAGGTAAGCTGTTCGGAGCGATGAGCATAGCAACCTTGCCTGCGCCGAACATATCCTGCAGGTCATAACGGGTATCGTTAGCAGGATCGGTGTTGGTGTAGCCGGAGTTTACAAGATCGATTGCGTACTGGATTGCTTCTACGTTCTGCTCGCTGTTCAGTGTCCAGTTGCCGTCGTCGTCAACAAATCCGCCGCCGTTGTTCCAGGTGTAGTATGCGAATGCTGCCTGACCTTCGTCAGTGGTCATATCGATTCCCCATGGATAAAGGCTATCGTCATAAGCTTTGATCTTCTCGCAGGCATCCTTTAACTCGTCCCATGTGGTAGGAACTTCAACGCCTGCTGCATCAAGGATGTCCTTGTTGTAGTACATAGCACGTGCAGATGCAAGATCCGGGATTGCCCATACGGTTCCGTCTACTTCGGACTGTGCAAGGAATGCGTCATACATCTTGCTGTAGGTCTCCTCAGAAACAACGTCCTGGATCGGAAGGAGAAGGTCGTCTGCCTGATAGTCAGCGAATACGTCGATATTCAGAACATCCGGTGCTTCGCCATTGGCAATACGGGTATTCACTACAGTGTAAATATCGTTCCAGGAAACAACTTCTACGTTCAGATTGATGTCTGGATTTGCCTCGTTAAATTCTGTAACGAAGTTTGCCCACCAATCAGCTGTCTGCTGGCCATACTGTGCAGCGATCACGTTAATATCTACTTTGTCTGCGGCTGATGCTGTGACAGGGGTCATAGAAAGAGCCATGGATAAAGCTGCACCTGTTGCTAAAACCTGTTTCATTTTCATAAGTGTTACCTCCCTATAGATACGAATTGGGGCAACCCACAGATACATCCTCGTATCATGGATTGCCTCTTTGTATTAATAGCATACAATGAATCGGTCATAATGTCAACAAAAATTATGAAAAAAGTCAACAAAAGCGACAAAAAAAGACGAAAATTGAAATGAAATGCACAATGGCAGGCAGGGGCGTTTGTGAAACCTGCGAAAATACTGATAAAACGGGTTTGACATTCCGGGGGCGGATATTATACAATGAAAAAAGAGCAGAACCAAAAAGCTGTGGGAGCTTTTGCTTTGACAGGATGGAGATTTTGAAGAAAGGAGCACGCAGTGCATTTCACGGCACGAAGGCCGGGAATCCTGCGAAAATAAAAAATGGAAGAATTATATGCAGCAATTGAGAAAAAAATTAAGGACGCCGGCTATCCGCGCCTGATTTCCGGGGAGGATGTGTACAATGACATCTGCGATCAGATCGAGGGCAAGGAGAACGGAACCTACATTTTGTTATCCAAGTTTGATGATGACGTGGTTTTTGAGTATCACATTACCGTGATGGATGATGATTTTAACCTGGGTGTGCTTACCATGAGGACACCGGAGGGTGTATTTGAGACAGATTTTGATGAATAATCATACAGAACGGCAATTAAGAAGTACATTGTAATAAGAAAGTTTATATTCAGAAAGAGTGCATAAAGATGAAAGTTTTAGAGATTGTTCTTCCCGTACTGGTGATGATCCTTCTGGGAATGGCCTGCCGGAAATGGAAGCTTCTGAATCAGAACGGAATTGATAATATGAAGGTTCTGGTGACCCAGATCATGCTTCCGGTTGCTATTTTTCATGCCCTAGCCACCTCCGACTACAATAAGGAAACGGGGATTCTGGTTGGCATTATGTTTGTAATGCTGGTAATTTCCTTTAGTCTTGGTTTTGCAATGCGGCCTCTTATGCCGGAGCAGCGCTACCGCAAATATCTGCCTTTTATGGTCAGTGTGTATGAGGGAGGTTCTATGGCCTACCCTCTTTACACCAGCCTTTGCGGAGCGGAGAATCTTTCCCAGATCGCAGTGCTGGATATTGCAGGGCTTCTGTTCGGGTTCAGTGTTTACATGGGAATGCTGGGACAGGTGGAGAACGGTGATAAGATCGATGTGAAAAAGCTGTTCGCCAGCGCCATCCGCACCCCGGCTTTTATTGCAAGCGTGCTTGGCATTCTTGCGGGATTATCCGGTGTGGTGCTGAAGATTCTGGAGGGTCCTTTTGCGGGAACCTACACAAGTGTGGAGAATATTCTTACAACTTCTGTGACTTCCATCATTCTGGTGATTGTAGGCTACAGCATTGAGCTTGACAAAAGGCTGCTTTCCCCGTGCATCCGTACGATTGTGCTTCGCGTGATCCTGCAGGCGGTGATGATCGCGGGAGTGCTGCTGGCAATCCATTACATAGTGGGAGACCATCTGCTTCTGGACCTTGCGGTGATCAGCTACATGTCTTCACCAGCTACCTTCAGCATGCAGACTTTCTTAAAGAGCGAGGACGGAAGCGCCTACGTTTCCACCACCAACTCCCTGTACTGTCTGGTGTCCATTCTGGTGTATGTGGTGATGGCGGTTGTGGTTTACTGATTGTAAGGATTTCCGAAATTGTAAATTGGATTTGAGAAAATGGGAGAGCGGAATCTGGGAAATTTTCCCATCTCTGGTGCAGTCTGTATTTGCGGAGAACGTAGTGGCAGTTATTTTTGTAATTTCCATCATTCTGAGTCTGGTGCTTCCAGAGAATATGGAAATTAAGAAAATGGGCGAGTGATTATTTAGAATTAAAAAATATTTTTAATATAGTATTTACAATGGTTATATGAAGTTATATAACAGGGATAACTTTATATAACCATTTTTTTGACCGGAAATAATGATAAGAAGGAGGATCAAGACCATGCTGAATAATCCGAAAATGCGGCTTGAGGAGATTGACAGCCGACTGAAAGAACTGCCCAAGGGAACCCTGACCTACAAGACCATCAATGGGAAGAAGCAGCCTTACATCCAGCGTACCATACAGGGCAAGTCCCAGAGTGTGTATGTGAAGCTGGAAGGCAGAGAGAAGATCCTGCTGGAATTTCAAGAGCGGAAGAGTCTGGAAGAGGAGAAGAAGCGGCTTCTGAAATATTATGAGACGCTGAAGGATATCCTGAAGGAGAATCCTTATCTGGATGCCCAGGTAGGCTGCGGCTACCAGGATTTTCGCGATTTTGCCTGCGGCCAGCAGTTTTATGTGGACAAGACCCATTTTATTACTCAGTGGCTGCGAAGCCGAGAAAAGGTCACTCTGATCACCCGGCCGAGACGTTTTGGCAAGACCACTCTTCTCAGTACGGTAGAGAATTTTCTGGATCCTGCATGTGCCGGGCATCCGGAATATTTTGAGAAGCTGAAGGTGTGGAAGAGCGAGCAGAGCCGGAAGTGTTATGGCACCATTCCCACAGTTTCCGTAAGCTTTGGAAGCTGTAAGGGGATGAATTATGCGCAGGCAGTTCGGGGAATGATCAGTGGCCTGTTTAACATGTATGAGATTCACAATGAACTTTTGAAAAGCGAGATACTGGATGCTGAGGATAAAGAAGCATATCGCTCTATGCGGGAGAAGCTCTGGCATCGTGAGAATAATAACATAGAAATGGCAATTCCCGAACTGTGCAGACTGCTGTACAAGCATTATGGAACCAAGCCAGTCATTCTTCTGGATGAATATGATACGCCGCTCTTGGAAGCTTATACAGACGGATACTGTGATGAGATGATCGGAACCTGCCGTCAGATGTTTCACAGTGCATTTAAAGAAAATAATTATTACAGCAGGGCGATTATTACAGGCGTAACGAGAGTCTCTAAGAATTCTCTGTTTTCAGACCTGAATAATATAAAAGTAGCTACAGTAACCTGTGATGAATACAGTGACTGTTTTGGCTTCACAGAGCAGGAGGTAAAGGATGCCCTGATGTGCCAGAGCGTAGACCAGATGCAGGAAGTGAAGAAGATGTATGACGGTTTTATCTTTGGCAGTCACAAAGATATTTATAATCCGTGGTCCATCTGCAACTATCTTATAGATGGAGAACTTCTTTCCTACTGGACCAATACCAGCAGCAATAAGCTGGTCGGGGATATTATCCGGAAGCATCCTATGCGCAGCAAGCATGAAATTGAGCAGCTTATGGCTGGCGAAGTAGTGCACAAGGAGATCAACGAGAATATTACGTTCCAGTATTTAGACGGAGATGAGAACAGCCTTTGGTCCCTGCTGCTGGCTGTAGGCTATATCAAGGCGGACAATGTCAAAAAGAAGGGCGAGATCACCGAATGCGACGTATCCGTTACCAATCAGGAAGTGATGGGAATGTTCCGCTCCCAGATCAGGGAGATGGTCAAGAACGGAGATTCTGTATACAGGGATTTTGTTTATGCACTGATGAACCATAAGACGGAGCTGTTAAGTGAAATTCTCACAGAGGTGGCGTATACCTCCATGAGCTATTTTGATACTGGCAAAGGCCCCGCTGAACGGACACCGGAGAACTTCTATCACGGACTGGTGCTTGGGCTTATTGTATCTCTGCGGGATCAGTACCGCATTGTCTCCAACCGGGAAAGCGGAATGGGAAGATATGACATTGCCATGTATCCTCTCCAGAAGGATTTGGACGCGTTTATTCTGGAATTCAAGGTGATGAACGAGAAAAAAGAGAAGGAAATCGAGGATACTGCAAGGAACGCGCTGCTTCAGATAGAGGAAAAAGCTTATGAGACAGATCTTCTGGCTGCTGGAATTCCCAGGGAAAAGATCTATAAGCTTGGAATTGCATTTGCCGGCAAGAACGCTCTGGTGATGGAACAGCAATGAAGCCATCACCGCATTTTTACAAAGGAGGAAATTCATAATATGAAAAAGAAAAAATTCATAACCGCAGTCCTGTTAAGCTTTACCCTGCTTACATCCGGCTGTTCCATAGGCGGGCTGAACTCAGTGATCAATGAGCTGCATGGTTCCCTGGTAGGAAACAGCTATACCATAGACACCTATGACAATTACGGCAACAAGACTCTGGAGACTACTGGCAAGAAGATCAGCATCACCGGAAATAAAATTGAGACTGTCAGCTATGATGATACCGGCAAAGCCATCAAGGGCTACGACCTGTCATCAGTAATCACCATTACCATAGACGGCAAGGAGATCGAAAGCTGCGGCGACACCTGTATTTTCATGCAGGACGGCCTGAACCCGGAGGTGGATTTCACAGAGGAAGCCATCCAGAGCAGCAGCGCTGGCCTTACAGACAACGCGGCAGTTGCCCGCTACATAAACAAGTACAAGAACTACTTCGGCAAGTCCCGGATCGTGGTGATCAAATCCCAGCTTGGCCAGCCTATCACCGCATTTTCCGGCGACAATGTATATTGGGAAATCCCGGAAGACCTCCCCAAGATGACCAAGCTGATGATCGATGGAAAGGCTCTCTACATACACCGTGCCAATTACCAGATCATAGACAGCGACCTGCTGTAAAGCGTGTTCCAAAAATCATTCCTGTAATCTGCACGTACTACTTTGCCGAAGGGTTTTACGACTATGTATTAGCGTTATTTTTACTCAGGCGCAGCATGATCTTCGCCGTGAAGACGCCGTTATCACAGGTGAAGCTGCTGGCACCGCCGGTTTTTTCGGCGATGTGGCGGACGGACTGGATTCCGATTCCATTGCCTGTGCGTTTGGATGACTGGAAGATATCATTTTTCTTTCGGATTTTGCCGTCGAAGGTATTCTCCACCTGGATCAGAAGCAGATGATTGTAGTGAAGATAAATCTCCACGTTAATTTTCCTGCGGGAAACCTCTGTTTTCTGGCTTGCCTGGATGGCGTTTTCCAGAAGGTTAGAGAGCACCAGGCACATGTCAATCTCATCCACAGCAATATGGGAAGGCAGATCCGTTTTTGCATGGAAGGGAATGCTTTCCCGTTTGGCAAGGGCAGAGTAATAGCCAAGCACGCCATCCGCCGCCTGATTTTCACAAAAATGCAGATCCTGGCTTGGAATTTTGCTGGAAGCACAGGAAAGATACTCTTTTATTTTGTCCAGATCGCCGTTTTCCGCAAGGGCAGACAGCTGGACAAAGTGATGGCGAAGATCATGCCTGGCCTGTCTGGCTTCCTCAATGGCAGAGCGAAGATTCTCATATCTTGCCTGCTGCAGGGAAAGGAAATGATTCTCCTGCACAAGCCTTGCGTTTTTGTTCAGGCTGTTTGCTATCAGCAGAAACATGGCGTAGAAGAATACCAGGATCACCAGAAGAACCAGGCTGATCACAATATATCCCTGAAGGATCCGTCCGGTGTACAAGGTGTTCCGGTACTTTGGCACCATGAACAGATTCAGCGCAATGAAGATCAGAGGCAGGATCCAGAAGATATACCAGGTCTGTGCGAAATTTTCATCGTCCACCATAGTCCTTGCTGCATGGGAAGCAGGATACCATGCAGCTGCAAGAAAGAGCAGGCAGATTCCATTATAGAAAAGTCCTGTGCCTGTTCGGAACCACAGTTCATTTTCCGCAAGGTTAAGCCCTGCAGTGAGAATGGCGTTGAATGCCCTGGACAGACTGTTGACGCAGGCGAACACCGCGCACACAGCCAGGAAAATACTGCCGGATTTCCAGATGGTGACCCGAAGAGTCCTGTGGTAGACAGCCATAACTGCCGGCAGCAGAAAAATCAGCACAGGCAAGGTGGTAATCTGCAAAGTATAACATAATACACCACCTGATACACAAAAACCTGCAAGCAAAGGAAGCAGCCACACTGCCAGTTTGTGCAATGGCTGCCGCAGGTAAGTCCTTACAGGCAGATAGGCAAGCAGTAAGCCTGGAATGATCACTGTAAGTTCAAGAATCGGTCTTAGCATTTTGTCCATTGGAAATGTCCTTTCTCAGAGATCTTTTTCAAACACGCTCTAATGTTCTTTTTTAGTGTCCTCTCTGAAACAGAAACTCCATGAAAGTCTGTCTGGCATGTTTCACAAGTTTCTGGCTCACCGGGATCTGGTTCCCGTCATCCATCACGAATACCTCTCCGTCGAAATCAACCGCGTGTTCCAGATTGATCACAATACCTCTGTTGCACTGATAAAAACGAGGCTCTATTTTTAACAGGGCAAGGAAGGCCTCAAAGGACTGGCGGGTAACCAGTTCTTTTGTCTTTGTAGTATGAATGTGGATCATATGGGAAAAATGCTCCGCAAACACAATGCTCCGGAAGGGAACCTGTATGTTGCTGCCGTTCACTTTCACATCTATGTACTTCCCGGAATCGGGAATCCGGGAAAGAACCTCATCCATCAGTTCCGAGATTTCCTTCTCGTTATAAGGCTTTACCAGATAGTGCAGGGCGCGGACCTTAAATCCATCCAGCGCATGATCTGTGGAGGTGGTGGTAAAGATTAACAGACAGTCCGGATCAAATCCCCGAAGCTCTCTGGCAATCTCGATCCCATTTGCCCCGTCCATATAAATATCCAGGAACAAAACGGTAAAAGGTCGTTCCTTTGCGGCTTTCAGAAAAGTCTCTCCGTTTTCAAATTCTGTCAGGTCAGCATGAACCCCGCGCCTGCCAAGCTGCTGTTCCAGGCGGTCACGCAGCAGGGTACGCTCGCTGGCAATGTCATCTACAATTGCAATTCTCATATGTATTGTCCTCCCGGTTTGCGCACTGACTGGTTGATTTCTCAAACAATCCTGCGTGTGAAAATTTCTCCATCATCACAATTTTTATAAAAACAGTATAACACAAAACACCAGACCAAACCATTCCCCTTGCTGGCAATTCGTGCCATTTTTTCCTGTTTCGTGCCAAACCAATTGAAAAACATTTGGATTTTCATATAATTAGTCTCAACAAGTGAAGGAAAAAATCAAGCGGAAAAGGAGGAGATTCGTGTATTGCATTGCTGTATTGATTGATGAAGAACAAAAGGGGCAGGATTATGCAGAATATATTTTGAATTACTGTGCCGACAGAAAGATATTTCCCCTGGTTCAGATTTATCAGGATCAGGAAAAGTTTTTTGGAGAGATACAAAAGACGGTACCAGCTATTGTGCTTCTGGCGCTTCCGGGGGTAGCAGGGCTGAATGCTGCCGAGCATCTTCGTTCCCTGCACCCCAAATGCAAAATAATCTGGTGCAGTGATCTGGATTTTTCCCTTCATGCCTTTAAACTGCGTGTGGAATATTTTTTTATGGAGCCCGTGGAGGAACAGAAGCTTTGGGAGGGGCTTACGGCATGTTTCGGACGTAGCAAAGGGGTCAAGAAATAATTTCAGGAAGGAAAAACACATGGGAGTACATTCAATTGATGCGGAAGACGATCAGTTCGCATACCGCTACGACACACAGCTTTTGATCGAGAGAAGAGACCAGGATCTGGTAAAAATCCATTTCCACACCAATGAGCCCTGGAAGATTCTGGAATACTGCAATTCCATCGGCGATATTTTTGATATTGTAGTGGAAGACATGATCCGCCAGGCCAACGGCCAGCAAGGCTAAGGAAGACCACAATGAAAAAAAGAGCATACATGGTATCCCAATATGGAAAATGTTACGAGCAGTACTGCCGGGAGCATTTTTACCATCCTTTCTTTTTACGAGGCAAGTGCACATCAGCTGGATGGCCCTGTTCTTCTGGAAAGCTTCCCTACCTTTGCCGGACCGATCATTTCCTGGCAGAAGTCATGCACGCCCGGCTGATCCGCACCAAAGCTGAGGCCCTTGGCGGCGATTGCTGCGATTACTGGTATGTAGGCGACCAAAGTCCTGCACTTACGGAATATGAGGATCTGCCGAAAATATAAAGATGAGCCGTAGCGGGCTGCGACAACCGAATTCGGGTGAAATATACCGCAAAGTGGGGCGTGCAGATTGCAGGAATGATTTTTCAAACAAGCTCTAGCGTGCACGCAATCTTGAAATTACATAGAAGCATACATAGTATGTTAGAATAACATTCATAATATGATACCAGAGTATCAATCATATAATAGACAATGCAAAATGTAAATCCACAAGGAGGCGAAGCCCACATATGAAAACGAAAAAATTTTGGATCCCGGTCCTCTTAGTCGTTCTTATTGCCATTGGCTCTGGCGCATGGTTTTATCAGAAGTATTTGGAGAAAAAGGAAGAGCCGCCCATTCGTGCCATGTATATTCCCCTTGGCGACGATGACCACCTTATGATCGGCCAGAACAACGGCGACGTTTTTTCCATAACCATGCCGGACACGATCCTGGATGAAAACGGAAAGCAGATCACCTGGCAGGAGCTGAAGAGGGGAAACCTCCTGGATATTTACGGCGACGGCATTATGCTGGAATCCTATCCTGGCCAGTACCCCGGCGTAACCAGAATAAAAGTTGTCAGCCAGGGAGATCCTGCAGACGCTGACCAGTATCAGGATATTATCGACGAGATCTGGTCCCCAAGGGATTCTTCCCAGCTTCCCTGTCTGAATGTAGGCTACACCCAGTCCTACGGCGTTATTAGCGCAGTGACCATGCAGGGAGGATACAGTTGGACTTACACAGACGAAGAGGGCGTGAGCCAGACCATAACGGCAGACAGTTCCAAGGTCACAATGTGGTCAGACCTTCCGATAATGAATATAGAGAAAGCCACAGACATGGAACTGTATTTTGACGAACAGCCAGTGGAAGTGACTGCTATAGCCTATCCGGCAGATTTTCTGGGCACAGAGGCTTCCGGGGAAGAAGGAGAGACTGCTTCCATAGAAACAGACGAGGACGGCAATTTTGTCCTGAAAAATGCCCGGGAAGGAATGATTTACCTCATCCGCGGCCAATGGGAAAACGGCTGGTCCGAATACGGCTTTACAGTCGCAGGCAGACAAAAACAGCTTTCCTCTTAATTCTTAATGAGGCACTGGAAAAACACTGCACAGCTTTTTCCCAGGCTATTGAAGTATTGGGGAATATTGCTTATAATAAAAATGCTTTGCTGCGGGGCAATTCGTGGATATCAAGTTAGGGGCAAAAGAATTTTTGCCCCTAACATCATTCTTGCGGATATGGTAGATATTATTGGAAACAGCAGAGGATTTTCCGGGCAGCAGTGGAAGCGGGTGGAGAATTACCTGAATCAGAATAAGGGACGGCTATTTCCGCGTATAATATGATTCTGATCAAGACTTACATTGAGCAGCTTCCTCCGGCACTGGAAGAGTCTGCCAGCCTGGACGGAGCAGGCTATCTTACCTGTTTCTGCAAGATCGTCCTTCCGCTCTGCAAGCCGATCATTGCAACTGTTGTGGTATTCGTAGCGGTTGGCCAGTGGAACTCCTGGTTTGACAATCATATTTATACCCGTGCAAACGAGAACTTGACAACCTTACAGTATTTACTGTACAACTACTTAAATGAGGCACAGAGACTTGCCGAACAGCTGAAGAATGCATCCAGTGGAGCAGACATGACGCAGGCTATGGCATCCCTTCCAATCTTCGCACTGTATCCATTCATGCAGAAGTATTTCTCAAAAGGAATTATGGTAGGTGCTGTAAAAGGCTGATTTGTGAAATTGAAATAAAAGAGATGAGGAACCTCTGGTATCTGTTCATTCGGATAGATTCCAGGGGTTCTTTTGGCAAATAATGTAAGTTACATTTATAAATATGAATTTACACTGACTCATAATTACGATACAATTATAGCATCAGAAAAGATATAAAAAGGACACAGACAGTTAAGCTTCGATTGCCTGTGTTTTGTTTTGTAAAAAATAAAAAATTTTTGAAAGCAAATTCCCATATTTCAAGTCTAATAGTTATAAAAACGAAAAGGGGGAATAAAATGGATGCTTTGGTAACAGCAGCTAAAAATGGAGATAAAGAGGCGTTCGTTCAATTGATTCGGATGAATAAGCAGAGCTTGTATAAAGCTGCCTGGGTTTATCTTCGGAACGAACAGGACATTGCAGATGCCCTGCAAAATACGATCCTGTCCTGCTATGAGAATATACAGGGGCTAAGAGAAGTGAAATATTTTAAAACCTGGCTGATGCGGATTCTGATAAATGAATGTAAAGACATTTTCCGTCAAAAGAACCATGACACGGAACTGGATAATTTCGCAGAAGGGGTACACTGTGAAGAACTGGATCTATGCGAATGGAAACAATTGCTTTTATGTCTGGATGAAGAAAGCCGGAAAATCGTGGAACTCTATTATTTTGATGAATTTTCCGTAAAGGAAATTAGTGCTCTTCTTGAAATGAATAGCAATACGGTATCAACCAAACTTTCCAGGGCGAGAGCAAAATTAAAAAAGGTGATCAGGAGGTGAGGACTATGGATGAAAAAGAAATCAGAAAAATTTTAAAAGAAGAAACTGTGATACCGGACAATATTGATAGAGCTATGGAAGATGTTCTGAAGGGAATTTTGGATTCTCCAGATGAGAGAATGAGCAGCACGAAGAAGCTAATTGTAAAATCAGATAAAGGAAGATCCAAAAATTCAGGAAATAAGAAAAAAATAATCCGTATTCTTCTTCCGGTAGCTGCCATATTAGGTGTTAGCACCGGCGTACTTGCAACAAAACTTGGATGGCTTCACAAAGAACTGGAACAGCAGGGCGTTACAGAACAGGAAGCTGTTCAAATGGTTGTCACAGAACCAGATTCAAATGCAGAAAATGTGGAAGATGTGACTTCTTATCATATAACTCCAAAGGAGAAGGATTGGAACCAGTCTATGCTGTCTGTTACAGAAGCGTATTTTGATGGCAGTGGTTTAAGCTTTCTGGGAGAGCCTTCCAGGGAGGCGAAGAACTATACGATCAGCTGCCGTGACCATGCGACAGTGAATGGAGAAGATGCGCTTGCAGCTTTGAACAAGATAGACGGGGAAGATCTCTATTATGGACACATTACTCTGTATGATGATGCATTGACAGAGAAAATATTAAAAGAAGATTCCCAGGTAGAGCTTTCCATGACCATTCAGGCATATCCGGATTATAACGGCAAAATCTATTACACCTGGAAAGATGATGAAGCTTACAGAAAGATTTTTAAAACTGGTTCTTTTACAGATTCAGAAGGAATGCTGGCTTATGCACTGCCTGCGGAGGATGCTTACAGAGGATATACGCCGCAAACCCTTACCGTAACCCTTCCATTAAATGATGAAGTACGGGATATCATAGAAAAATACAGAAAAGAAGGAAAGCTGCAGGCGGAAGATACTGGAGTAGAACCCATTTCGGATTCCCTGGATGAGAATACACAGGAAACAACAGATTCAGAAGATCCTTCAGATGCTGCGGAAGCAAATGAGAAATATGATCCGGAAACAGCAGTATTACAGGTAAAGGAAAGCCATGTAACAGCTTCTCTGCCTGGAAAATCCGGAACTCTTACAATAGAGGCTGATATTACCGGAAGTACCACCGATGTTTCGAAAGGAATTCTGGAAAAATGCAATGTATCAGAGGAAGAAATCTGCGCCTGGTTTGGCGGAGAAGACGGCTGGGAAAAATCCAAGACTGATAAAATGGTCTGGGAAAATAAAGAAAAGGGACTGCAGATATTCATTTCAGACGGAAGGATACAGTGTGATGGCTTAAGTGAAAAAAACCTGGGAGATTTAGGAAACAATACGGAAGAGGAGGAATTAAACATTATAAATCAGCTGCTTTCCAGAGCCAATTTAACAGGAACTTCTGTAAAGAAGTCAATCAGCAATATGACGGAAGGATATGATTATTACGACACAGAAATTCTGCTGAATGGAATACCGGCGGGCGGACTTTCCCAGCATGGTTATCTGGGAAAAGCAGGCTTTGGCCCTGAGCCTGGAGACTGTTATTTCAACATACCGTCTCCGCTTCAGGTGAAAGAGGAAGAAGCAGTTACTTTGCTTTCTATGGAAGAAATTATGAAGTCAGTGGAACAATATGTAAAAGAGGGCAAAATTGGTCTCTTCACGGAACAGGACACTGCGGAGGAAGCGGAATCCACCACGATTCCCGTTACAAAAATCTGTCTGGAATATTATATTGATGAAACCGCAGAGGGAATCACTTACAGGCCTGTCTGGAGCTTTCGCTGCCCTTACCAGTGGAAAGACTCCCCGGATGAACAGGAACTGTTTTACATAGACGGAGAAACCGGGGCACTGATTCGGGATGCGTTTGGCTGGTAGAAAAGTAGGATATTATATTCGGTTGCGTCAAAAAAATAAATTACGTATACTTGTAGAAAATGTTCCTTAAAGCGGAGTTTAGTGAATCAAGGCGGACGCGTTCCCCCAGGTGTGCCGGGGCAGCCAATGACGAATTTCGGGAATTTGGCTCCGTCGCCTATTGACAGGTGGGGAAGCAAACTCACCCTATCGGGCTCAGACAGTGCATCCCCACCTGTCGCTTACTCGCCAAATTCCCGAAATTCGCCAACCGTCTGTCCCGGCACACCTGGGGACCGCTGGCTATTGAAAACTATTCCCGCGATCTGCACATCCGAATATTGGAACGCACAGCGGTGAACTAACTGCTAACTACGGCTAAATCGTTCAGGAGAGCCTTCACGATTAAGCCTTCGTAAGCAGTGGATTTCATCCAATGTCATTAAGTTAACCTATTGTGCTACTTCAAATAAATTATGTGAAAACCTGTGCTCCTTTCGTTGTATTCCCTACAAATAGGATAGCACATTTTGTTGAAGTTTCTTTATATTTATTTTATCTAGCACAACAAGTTAATTTACTTCGGAGAATGGATAAAATCTATCCTTCTGATAAATCTCATTGCACTGCTTTTTCTGGTGCATGTGGTTTATATCGGAATAAGATGCTATGTGAAAGACTGGTGGGAAAAACGAGGACATTATTAAAGATAAACGGACAGCTAAAGATGACGCTGTCCGTTTTATAAGAAAATAATATGTTTTACATCAAATCCATCTTATCCCAAAGAATATTGCCATTGGCATCCAGATATTCTTCATCTACATGAATAGCTTCAACCTTTCCGATGAACAATTCATGTGTACCCGGCATAGTACTGTCTACAACACTGCACTCAATGCTTACCGGACAATCTGTAAGGATAGGGGCATCTACATAAGTTGCATCTTCCCATTTGATGTCGGCTTTTGCAAATTTATCTTCATCTCTTCCAGAAGCTGAGCCAAGATAGCCATATTCTTTTTTATAGCTCTTTTTCGGGAAATTGATTACAAAGCAGCCGGATTCCTTTACTATATGGTGGGAATATCTTGTAGGTGTGATGCCGACCATTACCATAACCGGATCAAGGCTTACATTGGCAACGAAGCCAACTACCAAGGCATTGTTTTTGCCATCTTTGTCCCTGCAGGAAACGATTGTCTGAGGGAGCGGCTGGACACAAAGTACAGTATTAGATGCTAATTTTTTCATTGATTTTTACCTCCATGCGTTTTCAAAAATTGTAAGATAATCATCATCAGATAAAGGAAGCGGATCAGCAGTAATATCACCGCCTAAAACTTCGTGAACCTTGGCAGGATACAACTGTAATTCTTCCTTTGTAATTCCATCATCGCTCATCTTAAGATCGCTGCATCCGACCTCAGAAATAAGTTTATCAAGAGCTGCAATAAAATCTTTTCCACTTGTAGGATTGGCAACACCCATTGCAGCCGCCATTTTTATCATATTTTCTTCGGAAGCTTTCTTTTCGGCGAAGAAATCATAATAAGCGTGTGCAATTTCAATCAGACCGGCACCATGAATGAGGTTGTCATGGAAGCTGCCCATTACATGTTCCATAGTGTGGGCAGAAGTACACATCATATAGTAACCTGCAAAAGTATTTGCAAGAGCCATGTATGCACGGGCTTCTTTATCATTTCCGTCTTTTACTGCTCTTGGAAGATATTTTGCAACATATTCTATGGTTTTTAAAGCAAACATTTCTGCCATAGGATGGTGGTTGATATTTACAACCGTTTCTGATGCGTGGAAAAAGGCATCCATTCCCTGATAAGCAGTAAGCTTTGCTGGAACACTCATCATCAAGTTACTGTCAACAACAGAAAGTGTCGGGAACATAGATGGGAAGAAAATGCCTGTTTTTTCCTGTGTTTCATCATTGGTAATAACAGAAGCAATATCAACCTCGCTTGCAGTTCCGGCAGAAGTTGTAATACATACGATAGGTAAGGCAGGATGTGCCGGAGTTTTCTTTCCGCCACTTGCAGATAAAGAATAATCCCAGATGTTTCCGTCATTTGCTGCCATCAGTGCGATACATTTTGTACAGTCCATGATAGAACCGCCACCCAGAGCAATGACAAAGTCACAGCCATTTTCACGGACAGCCTTTGCACCATCCATGACATTGATATCTGTTGGATTAGGACGGATGCCTTCAAACAATACATGTTCGATACCGGCAGTATCTAATTCTTTTTCCAGTGTTTCAAGATATCCATACTTTTTTACGGACTGACCACCAATTGCAATGAGTGCCTTTTTGCCCGGAAGCTGTTCACTATGAAGTTCACTCAGTTTTCCGGGACCGAAAAGCACTTTCGTAGGCATGTAGAAATTAAAATTATACATATTCAGTACCTCCTGTTTTAGTGAATTTTCCAGAATCTCTCTGAATCTGAAGTAATTATATAATTATGTTGTCAGGGAGGACACTATTATATGTTAATAAATATGGTGGTAATTTCTAATATATATTTTGGAGACAGAACATTATGATATAGATTTCAGATACTCTCTCGGGGGCATTCCGTAATATTCTTTGAATGCTTTGTAAAAGTTACTGTGATTGCTGTAACCGAGAAGTACAGAGATTTCCTCAAGTGAAAGGGATGTATTTTTCATCAGAAGAACTGCACGTTCCATTCTTTTTTCAAGCAGGATTTCTGTGAATTTTCTGCCGGTTTCTTTGTGAAGAAGCGTAGAAATATAGTTTGGATGGTAGGAAAAATGTGCAGCAATATCCTTTAAGGTGACAACATCAGAATGATCCCCCATATAGTTTATAATCTGTTCTGTAAGTGACTTTGTATCTGCTCCGTGCTTTTCTATTCGGTATCTTCGAGCAATTTCAAGTAACAATGTCTGGAGCATTGATTTTAATATACGCTGGGTATCTTCCTGTTTGTCAGCATATTCTACTACCATAAGTTCAAGGATTGTGCGGATGGCATGGTCTTTCGTAACAGGCAGATGGATATATTCGTCTGAGAATTTATTGGTCTGTGGCTCGATAAAGAAACGGAAAAGGGCAGAATCCGTATATACTGTGGGTAAATATTCCCGAAAAAAGGAATCTTTACGGATAAGAACACCAATAATCACCACATTTTCATTGTTGTCAGCACGTAGGGCATACCCACTGTAAGGCTGTCCGATATAGCATTCATCCTCGTTTATTGTGATCAGATTATTATATTTTTCGGATAAAGCCTGATAGCTGTTCTTATATGCATAGTTGATAAAGAAAAAATCCTGCCTGTGAAAGGGTTCATGTATCTGTTTCCCTTTGAAAACGCATATCAGCACATCCTCATCATCCGGACCAGGCCAGTAAGAGGTGACATCTCCGGGCACACCGGTATTCATCTGATGAAAGGTCAGGTCAAGAGAATTAAAAGCAATTCCCAGTTTGTTAATGGCGAGTTCAATATATTTATTACGCATAAGAAGGACTCCTTTTTTATAATCTGTCCCAATTATATATCATGATATTAGAAAACGCCACCTCAATTATTAAGAAATGATAGTGACTGGCTGACCACCTATATTTAAAATAAAATCATAAGTTGAGATTAAAATACCATTTGAAATTTGGAGGAAAACAGGTATGAACAAAGCTGCTACTTTGGACATGACGGAAGGTAAAGTAATACGGGTACTTCTTGTGTTTACAATTCCCATTTTTATCAGCAATCTGTTTCAACAGTTTTATAATGTTGTAGACGTGGCTGTGATCGGACATATTTTAGGAGATAATGCGCTGGCAGCAGTTGGAGCAACATCATCTATTTACAGTCTGGTAATCGGATTTATCAATGGAATGTCAAATGGTTTCTGCATAATAATTGCAAGATATTTTGGTGGAAATGAACAGGATAATTTCCAAAAATCTGTGCAATTTTCAATTATCCTGTCCATTATAACAACCGTTATTCTGACGATTGCCTCAATACTATTTTTAAAACCATTACTTCGTTTGCTAAACACACCTGTTGATATTTTAGATTTATCTCAGAGCTATATTTCAGTTATCATGCTGTTTTGCTGTGTTACTTTTGCATACAATCTTTTGTCTTCAATACTCCGGGCAATTGGAAATAGTTATATTCCACTGTATGCACTGATTATCGCATCTGTTTTAAATGTAATACTTGATATCTTTTTTGTGAAAACACTTAATATGGGAGTAAGGGGAGCAGCCTTCGCAACAGTAATAGCACAGGGATTTTCCGCACTTTTCCTGTTGATATATATAGCAAAATACTGTCCATTGCTGCATATAAATATTCGTAAATTTACCATCAACTGGACAATATTACTTGAACTTTTAACTACTGGATTTTCAATGGCGATGATGCTTGTTCTGACTAATATCGGTACGGTTATATTACAGGGAAGCATTAATTCCTTTGGCACATCCACTATTACAGGCCATACAGCCGCAAGAAAATTTCATGATCTGTGTATACTTCCGCTTGGCACGATATGTACATCTTCAGCAACATTTGTCAGTCAGAATTATGGTGCCAGAAAAAAGGAACGTATAAAACAAGGTGTTTCAGCCAGCATTTTTCTCGGAACTATCTGGAGTGTTCTTGTACTGATGATTGTGCTGATTGCCGGTCGGCAACTGATCTATGCACTTACCGGATCTACAGATGCAATTGTTATCGGAATATCTATGAAATATTTATATTGGAATGTTCCGTTTTATGCGGTGTTGAATATTTTACTTATTATGAGAAACTGCCTTCAGGCATTGGGAAATAAGAAACTTCCTGTAATTGCCAGCATAGTAGAACTAATAGGAAAGTTTGCAGGAGCTTTCCTGCTTTCACGAATGATCGGATATCTGGGAATCTGTCTGACAGAGCCGATTACATGGATTGTATGTGTACCGATTGTATTAGCAGGATTTGTGCAAAAAATCAAACAAATTTCAAAAATATAATAAGAAAAGTATTAAAAATATCAGGAGGCTTATTATGACAGAAGAAGAAAAATTAGACGCAGGACTTTATTATGATTTCTGGGATGTCGGAGTAAATGGCAGAAAACTGAATGCAATCAAATTCTGCCGGGAACTTCGCAGAATGCAGGATGCAGATGCGACAGAGGATGAACAGGCTGTATTGATAAAAAAATATTTTGGTTCGGTAGGCAGTGATGTGTGTCTGTGTCCAGGCTTTATGTGTGACAGCGGCAAAAATATTCATGTTGGGGATCAGTTTCTTGCAAATTACAATGTCACAATTCTTGATATCATGCCGGTGCATATTGGCGATTATGTGATGATCGGACCAAATACTTTGATTACGACTGTAAATCACCCAATCACCCCAAAAGGACGCAGAGAACACCTTGGCATTGGCAATCCTGTTACGATTGGAAATGATGTATGGATTGGCGGAAATGTGACCATTCTTCCGGGAGTGACAATTGGCAACAATGTGGTCATTGCAGCCGGAGCTGTGGTAACAAAAGATGTGCCGGATAACTGCGTGATAGGCGGGGTTCCGGCTAAGAAGATAAGAGATATTGAGAATGATGTTTTATAATATTGGCAGAATAGGAGAACCATTGTTATGAGGAAAAAGATAGTTTCCATATTAGTAATCATACTATTTGTACTTACAATAATTGTAAAAATCGGAGCTTCAAAGAACATCAATAATGTTACTTGTACAACTGAAAGCAATAAGCAACAAACCATAACAGAAGAAACAGATGATGTTATAGAAAAAACTGTAACATCAGATGATAATGTGCCAGATATAAGTCCACTTGAGACAGCACAGTCTAAAGATAGTCAGGTAAATGGAAAGCTGAAAATCAGTATAGATTTTAATCGTTCAAGTACACCGGCTTCTAATCAGTATGCCGTGTGGATTGAAGATATGGATGGAAATGTGGTAAAAACTCTTTTTGTAACCAATTTTACTTCCAATGGAGGATATGCAGAGCGTGAAGACAGCATTCCTACATGGGTTGCTCATGCTAAGCCCTCTGATATGGACAAAACACGAATTGATGCCATAACAGGAGCAACTCCTTCTACCGGGACACACTCTTATATCTGGGATGGAACAAATGATGACGGAAATATAGTTGCAGATGGTACATATATGTTTTATGTCGAAGGAACTTTATACTGGTCGAGCATAGTCCGTTATGAAGGAACAGTTGCAACGGTGTACAAAGGGAACATAATAAAAAACTTAATAATGGACTGCCAATCTTACACAAAGTACCGCCCAAACGAGACTACGGGCGGTATTTTTGTATCATGGCGGAGAAAGGAGGAACTTCCCACGGGGGCTTGACTGAAAAGTTGAGCCCCTTTTTTCATGCCCAAAAACAGGAGGTAAATGCTTATGGCAGATGATAAAACCACAAAAACGCCGGAACAGCCGGTAACGGATAGCGGGCCGGGCAACGGCAAGCATATTTCTCAATATACCTGTTCCCAATACAGCAAAGTCCCAGTTGGAAAGCTCTGCACGACACAGCACCGTATCAATGAAGATGTGGTACTGTCCCTTGTCTCTGAAATGCTGAAAGCCATTGCCGAGTATGCGAAGCATGACCGAGCCGAGTTTGTCCGTGTGGTGCAGGAAGCGCAGTCCAGCCAGCAGACGGCAGAGGTCAAGAAACAGCGGACACGCCTTGCCACCGCAAAGCAGAGAGTTTCCGAGCTGGAAGTCCTGCTCTGCAAAATCTATGAGGACAACATTTTAGGAAAGCTGTCCGACAGCAGATACGCCACTCTGGACGCTCAATACGAAAAGGAACAGTCCGAGCTTACCGTTGAAATCTCCGATCTGGAAAAGGCTATCAAGAGCTACGAGAAGCACGAAAAGGACGCTGACCGTTTTATCGCTCTGATTGACAAGTATGAGAACTTCGACAAGCTGACGATTGCCATGCTCAATGAGTTTATTGAGAAAATCCTTGTGCATGAGCGTGACCGCAAGGGCAGTATTCAGACCACACAGGAGGTCGAGATTTACTTCAATTTCGTGGGTCGTTTCGTTCCCCCTGCGTTTGGCGAAGTGGAGCTTACCCCGGAGGAATTAGAGGAAATCCGCAAGCGTGAGGAACGCAAGGACAGGCTCCACCAGAACTACTTGAAGCGGAAAGCCAATGGTAAACAGAAAGAGTATGAGGAGCGCACGAAAGCCAAGAAAAAAGCGGAGATTGAAGCCAGAAAACAGGCAATCCGCACCGAGGATATTGCCAGAGGGGTATTTATCCCGGTGAGCAGTTTGCCGCAGCTGGGACCGAGAAAGGGAGCGTGATTTTATGAAAGAGTTGAAACCGAGAATCCATGAGAACGGTATGGACTATGTGTTGGTGGGCGACTACTATGTGCCGGACTTGAAGCTGCCGGAGGAACGCCGACCTATTGGGCATTGGGGATGCTTGCGCCAGTCCTATCTGAAATTGCACCGTCCCATGCTTTACAACGAGCTAATTTTGTCCGGCAGGCTCCACACCGTCGTTGCCGATCTGAACGAGCAGGCGGCAGACAGGCTGGACTTGATTATCCGGCAGATGATGAAAGCCGAGGGCGTGACCGAAGCCATGAAAGCGGAAAATCAGATGTTATGGGTGCAGTCAATGAACTCCATCCGCTGCCGGGCAGAGGAAATCATCAAGACGGAACTAATCTACTGTTGAGAGAGGTAAAGCTATGATTTTGGAAGCCATGTATAATGGGGAGTTTTATCCCTGCGAGACAGTTGTACCTACATCACCGGAATACCGAAAGGCAGTCATAGCCTGTGAAAAGCTCATGGAGCAGTTGTCCCAGCGGCTCAGCAAAGAGGACTATGAGCTGGTGCAGGAACTCCGGGCGCAGACAGCAATCGCCCAATGTGAAGAAAGTGAAAGTCACTTCAAGTATGGCTTTTCCGCTGGGCTGATGTTCAGCAGGAAGCCCATGAACAAGTGCAGCAGAAGAAAGAAAAATAGATGAAGAAAGCCGCCTGAGCAGAAAGAAACTGTTCGGGCGGTTTCAGCATTCGCCAGTAGATTTATTCACACTCTTGTGATAAAATTTACTACAATAAAGAGCGTGATAGCACTAATTTTATGGGGGGATGCTTAATGAATAGAATTTTGAAAAAATTTTTACAGCGGGGTGTCGATTTAAGTCCTGTGGGAGTTGAACTCCGTGAGGATAATACAAATTATTTTTGTACCCCAAAAGGGGCATCGGTTTTTGGATGGGCAGGGATAGATGGTATCCACTTCTGTTTCATTCGTGGATTTGGAGAGATGGTTTTCTCTGTCAGCCCCATGAATACTTCTCCTGATTATGTTCATCCAGTAGCTGAAAATTTTACCGACTTTCTGCGGCTTATACTGGCTTGTGGTGATGTGGCGGCAGTGGAACAAGCGTGGATGTGGAACGAAGCACAGTTTGAAGCCTTTCTCAATGAAAACCCTACAACCCAGGAACAACAGCAAACTTTATCGGAAATTTCAGAGAAGATGAATTTGTTGCCTATGGAACAACCGTGGACATATATCAAAAACCTGCAATCTTCCTTTGATTACAGTCAGATTAAATACACAGAAGATTATTACGATAATGATATGACTTCAGAGGCAGAATTGGTTGCCCCTGAATGGAAGGTCTACTTTGATGGAGATTTCTGGGGACATCGAGGTAAAGACCGTGCCGGAAAAGAGATCAAGCTGGATAAACAATTCGATTGGGCTGGATATCATTGGGTAATTCCGGCAGCTTATTCATGTAGCAAAGGACTTGTCGTTGATTTTTGTATGCGAGTTGATTCAGAAAGCATCCGTGACTTCATGAAAAAATGGAATCTGGACTGGGAAAATGACTCATGTGAAAATTTTACCCGTGAGCAACAGATGCAGATGGAATGGGAAAACCCACTTTGTTTTAACTTCAAACCTTGCTTGAAGTTAAACGAGAAAATATTACAGACAACCCATGGCTGCGCTGTGAGCTTTAATCCTTGTCTGCCAGATGGCGTTATCAATGAGTTGGAAGCAAAATGGGCAATCGACCATTATGGGCTGGATAGTACTTATGGCTGGGTCATATGCAGAGACGTATTTCCTTGGGGAACCAAGCATCACCCTGAAATCAATAAACTTTTTCTTACAATGGAGCAGCAACCAGGACAAGTTCCAGGCTCACATTTCAAAGTTCACGCACCCGGAGATTCATTTATGTTTTCCCATCCTGTTAGCGGAATAACCCATACACTGACCGTGCAGGAAATAGAACAGCAGACAGTTCCTCAAAATAGTTTTGGTTCTGATCGCTGGATTTATCCGACACATTATATTGCCATGAGTTATACACTTACCCCTGAACCGATGGAGAACATTTCGGTTTTTGACTGTGATGAAGGCGATAGACCGATAGAAGTTACACCAGACGATCATTCGTTCCGTCCAGTTGGCAGTAGTTCCTGTTTTGTTGTTGGTGTTATTGGTGGTGCAGATGGTCCGACAGCAGTTATATATGGAACAAATTCACAAGAAAAACTTCATGCTGCTTGTTCTGCTCTGCACTTTGAACCGGTTGGTGATGATGTCGAGTGGCGTATCGTGTTCAATGTTACGCAGTTTGGCAAAGAAACATTCCCAATTATCTAAAAATACCCTTAGAACTCTAAGGGCGCACTTCTATACTCTCTATCGAGAGTAGTGCGTCCTGCGGAGCTTCATTCCCGGTCAGCAGAAGAAAACTGCCCGACCGAGAATGTTGCGTCACTTCGTTCCGTCAAGGTGGCTACACCCCCTTGCGCCGCTAAAGCGGCTATCCCCTGTGGACTTGCCGTCCGCAAACAGCATGAAATGCTGTTCGCCGCCAGCAAGTTTGAAAAAACCGAATACCGAAAATCAGACCGTTGACTGGTCGCAATCTGCGAAAAGTTGACGGTCTTTTTTTATCCCAAAAATCAAAAAAGGAGGTCAATCACAATGACAAAACCGAAAACCCTTGAACAGCTCCGAGCCGAAAAGGAACGAGCCGAGACTCAGCTTGCACAGGAGAAGCACAAGCTCAACCGTCTTGAGAACAGAAAGAAATATCTGGAGAAAGGCGAAAGGCAGAAACGCACCCATCGTCTTTGCAATCTGGGCGGCACGATTGAGAGCCTTGCCCCGGAGGTCAAAGATCTCACACGCACCGAAATGACAGAGCTGATGGAGTACATCTTTTCTCTGTCCGAAGTCCAGCGAGCCGTCCGTCACATGGCGATTACTCACACCAACCAAGCGAACAGAAAAAAGGAGTTGAAAGCCGATGGCACTATTTCATCTGAGCGTCACGCAGACTAAGCGAAGCGCAGGACAGTCCGCTATTGCTTCTGCCGCCTACCGTGCCGGGGAGCGATTGTATAGCGAGTATTACGGCGAATACAGCGACTATACCCGCAAGGGCGGCGTGATCTGCTCTGACATTCTCTTGCCGTCCCATGCACCGCCAAAATACGCAGACCGCCAGACCCTATGGAACGCCGTGGAAAAAGCCGAGCGTGGAAAGAACGCCCAGCTTGCATACAGCTTTGACATTGCCTTGCAGAATGAATTTTCCCTTGAGGAAAACATCGCTCTTGCAAGGCGATTTTTATTGGAGAACTTTGTGAGCCGTGGCATGGTGGTTGACTTCGCCGTACACCAGCCAGACCGGGAGGACGGCGGCATACCAAGGGCTGCTGTTCTTCGGGAATACCACCATCCCGTTTGTTGACCGCTTCCCGCAGAATACCGAGCTGTACGCCATTATGACCACCCGCCCGGAGGACAAAAAACAGGAAATGAACCGGGCATAACGCACTTCGGGCCATGCCTTCGGGCGTTTGTGAGCCAGAGGAAAGGAGTCCTTGCATGAACAAAATCGACAAGCTCGATAAGGAACTGGAAAAAGCCCGGGAGAAGGCCGCCGAATGGCAGGCCAAAATCCGGGAGCTGGAAAAGCAGAAACAGGAGGAAGAAAACAGCCAGATCGTGCAGGCGGTGCGCTCCCTCAAACTGACGCCCGCCCAGCTTATGGCTTTTCTGAATGACCCCAAAAACAGCCTTACCGCTTCGGGCCATACTGACCCGAAGCCGGAGGCACCCGAAAAGGAGGACACGGCCCATGAAGAAAACTAAATTTCGCAGGCTGGCGGCGATGGCTGCCAGCCTTTTGTGTTGCCTGATCTTTACAGTCCCGGCTTATGCACAGAGCAGCGAGCCGCAGCCGGAGACAGCTCCCTCCCCGGCAGAAACCGAAGCAGAGCCGGAAACCCAGAACCCCTTTACCCCGGACGGGA
>NZ_QTVN01000052.1 GCF_003460605.1 Ruminococcus sp. AF31-8BH | reverse complement strand
CAGTCATGGGTGCGTTTCTTGTAGTTGCCGCAGATATAACAGTCCTGCTTGCGCTTGTCCGTCTGGTATCGCTGCTGATACATCACGCTGCCGCAGTCCGCACAGAACAGTATGCCGGAGAACAAACCCACTTCATCATAGCGGTTTGGGCGTTTGCGCTGTTTGCGAAGCTCCTGCACCCGTTCCCATGTTTGGGTGTCTATGATAGGCTCGTGGTGGTTCTCGAAAATCACTTGCTTTTCCGGGGGATTTTCTACACTGTGCTTGACTTTGTAAGAAAGTTTTTCTGTCTTGAAATTTACCAGACAGCCTGTGTATTCCCGGTTTTCAAGGATATGCACTACGGTATTGGTCGCCCACTTGCACTCATAGCCGGGGTGGTAGCGGCGGGTGCTGCCCGTCCTGCGGTATTCAAGCGTTCCCGGCGTGGGGATTTGCTGCTCTGTGAGCATACGGGCTATCTTGGTCGGACCATTCCCGGCAAGACAGAGGTTGTATATCTGCTTGACTACGGGTGCAGCTTCCTCGTCAATAATGAAATTTTCATCCTCGTCCATGAGGTAGCCATACACAGGCTTGCTTGTGATGGGCTTGCCATTCATGCCTTTTGAGCGTTTTACTGCTTTGATTTTCTTGCTCGTATCTCTCACC
>NZ_QTVN01000051.1 GCF_003460605.1 Ruminococcus sp. AF31-8BH | reverse complement strand
GACTGTGCCTGCTATATGCTGCACAAGTGCTGGACAGGGGCGTACTGCCGTTACTTCCGTGAGGCTGTCCTGCCCCTTAACCCGGAGCTTCAAGCGGCGCTGACAACGGAAGGCATCTCCCCGGAGTTGCGGGCCTGTGCGGTCTGCGGAAAGGCATTTTTGCCCGAGGGGCGTCAAGCCTACTGCTCCGACGCCTGCAAGGCCGAAGAGAACCGACGGAAAAGCCGGGAACGCATGAGGAAAATGCGGGAGAAAAGGCCGGGCGGCTGTTACGATTTGCCGCTTCCAAAGGCTTGACATTCCGGGCTTTTTGGAGGGTGTTTCCGGGGTGGGAATATCTTATTACATTCCTCCCCGGTCTGCCCTCTTATTTCGTAACATCCAGCACTTCGGGTCATGTTGGCCCGAGGCACAGAAAGGAGGGATCTCTTGGAGACAGTACAAGGATATGTGATTTTGAAAGCTGCCACCTTTGAAACCGGACACGGCTTTGCGCTGGGGCATAATCCGGGAGCGCCGAGCCCCTTTGTGACCTGGCAGTTTACCGAGGGGGAAAACGGCCATCGGGATTACTACTGGGGCCGCTATGGAACCAGTCAGGCGTGGGCGCAGCGGGACTTTGACCGCCGGGTGGACGACTATCAGCAGTTTTACCATGCGGCGGTCAAGCATACCGAGCTGGGACCGGAGGGCGTTTACCGC
>NZ_QTVN01000050.1 GCF_003460605.1 Ruminococcus sp. AF31-8BH | reverse complement strand
ATGATCTCTCGGAATTCTGATTGATCATGCCAGCGAAACTCTGGCAGTGAACTTTGAAAAGTAGATATTGTTTCTGGAACAAAAAAACGGCATGAGAAATAAACATAGCTTTCATTATGGCTCTAAGCGTGGTATGATAGTCAATAGGATTATGCTACATCCAAAATCAACTTTCTCAGGGGAGATTCAGATGGCAGATCCCATGCATCCAGATGCTGTAACATCAGGATGTGATAGAGGCGGCAGTACCACATCTTTGTAGAGCGGTGTCTGCCGTCTTCTAATCTGAAGTCTAATTTCTCACGTTTGTTTGAACGTTCTACAGATGTTCTTGCATTGTATTCCTGTTTCCATTCTTTGCTGCTTCTTGGCGGATTGTTAAAGAGTCTTGGGTTGTCATTTAAGACCAAATGGACGGTGCGTCCATATTTCGCGTTTGAGCATGGATTGTCACAGGTACAGGAAATACAGCCGCCTGCATGACTGATCTTCGGACATTTGAATTTCATGCGTCCTTTCGCAGCTTCGATACCATCGCGCCGCATCCGGTGTCCGGCTGGGCAGACAGGAACCCCGTCTTTATCAATGGTAAAATCATTTTTATAGACAGGTGGTCTTCCAGCTTTGCTGTTCAGATCAATAAATGGAGTGATGTTTTGGCGCTTAAAGTATTGATAGTAAGGCATGGCATCATGTGCAGAATCTAAAAGCACTTTTGATACTTTGTAATCAGGAAGGAAAGATCTCATTCGAAAAAA
>NZ_QTVN01000005.1 GCF_003460605.1 Ruminococcus sp. AF31-8BH | reverse complement strand
GGCGTGGCTCCCCATCTTTTCAAAAAAGGAGCACTTTATGGGAAATGCGTTTGGAATGATCCCCGGCTTGGAACCGGACGAATGGAGCAATGACGCCTGCCGTGGTTATGTCATTATGGCAATGGAGGACTGCGGATTTTCAAAGAAGGATATACGGCGTGTTGTGGGGCAGCTTTATGAAGTATTCGACCTCAACAGCGTGGAGGACGCCAAAGAAAAGTACCTTTCCAGTCCTTACTGACCTCGGGCCACATTGACCCGAAGTGGAGAAAGCTCAAAGGGCGGCACCTGCTGGGTGCCGTCTTTTGACGTTTCCCCACGGGACAAGTGGGAAAGGCTGGCATATACACGCACTTTCGCAAAGGAGGTTTTCAATGACGCAAGCTGTCACTTATGAACGAGAAACAAAGTCTGTCGCATTTCAAGGGAAGATCATTGTGCTGGAAAGCCTCACGCCGGTGCTTCCACCGAAGGAGAAAGAACAGCGCAAAAAAGAAATTGAGCGCTGCCTTTTTGAGGTGTTCAGCAAATATGGGGACAGGTTTCCCTAATCATTCGCAACATTGTTGTCCGGGGCTGCTGATGGTATAATATAGTTGTAAGGTTGGTAGCTCCATTCCAACAAGGAAAGGAGCCCAATATGGAATTTATCAGAGAAGATTGTATTTACGCAAGACAGTCAGTAGACCGCAAGGACAGTATCAGCATTGAAAGTCAGATCGACTTTTGCAAGTATGAATTGAAAGGCGGGAGCTGCCGGGTATTCAAGGACAAGGGCTATTCCGGCAAGAACACGGACAGGCCGGAGTTTCAAAAGCTGCTGGGCGAGATTCGCAAGGGAAAGGTTCGGCGGGTCATCGTGTACAAGCTGGACCGTATAAGCCGCTCTATTCTGGACTTTGCAACGATGATGGAGCTGTTTCAAGAGTACGATGTGGAGTTTGTATCCTCCACGGAAAAGTTTGATACTTCGACCCCGATGGGCCGGGCCATGCTGAATATCTGCATTGTATTCGCCCAGCTTGAACGTGAGACAATTCAGAAGCGTGTCACAGACGCCTACTATTCCCGGTGCCTGAAAGGCTTTCACATGAGCGGACAGGCGCCATACGGTTATCAGTTAGAGCCTACTGTGGTAGAGGGTATCCGCACAAAGAAAATGGTTGCCGACCCCGTAGCCGCCGACCATGTTCGGCTGATGTTTGAAATGTACGCTGAACCGGAAACCTCCTTCGGAGATATTACCCGATACTTCGAGGAACATGACATAAAAATTTATGGCAAATCCATGTTCCGTACATTTCTTTCCCAGCTTTTAAGAAACCCCGTTTACGCACAGGCCGATTTGGAGCTGTACGAATTTTTCAAGAGCCAGGGTGCAGCGATTGTGAATGACGCTTCTGACTTTGCTGGAACAAACGGCTGCTATCTCTATCAGGGGCGGGATGTGAAGGAGGACAAGGACAGGTGCTTAAAAGACCAGATACTTGTTATCGCTCCCCACGAAGCACTCATTTCCTCT
This sequence comes from Ruminococcus sp. AF31-8BH, assembly GCF_003460605.1. Taxonomy (GTDB): domain Bacteria; phylum Bacillota; class Clostridia; order Lachnospirales; family Lachnospiraceae; genus Blautia_A; species Blautia_A acetigignens. The sequence continues at coordinate 282,155 of NZ_QTVN01000005.1, read as the reverse complement.
GACACATGGCTTAAATGCCGGAAAAAACTTATGGCAAACACCACATTCCAGCAGGGACGGAAACCGAAGAACACTTGGCTGGCTGGAAAAATCAAATGCGGGCATTGTGGGTATGCTCTGAAAGCCACCCATGTACCAAATAGCACCGGATATTTCCGCTGTACCAAACGGACGGAAAACAAAGGCTGTCCGGGCTGTGGGAAAATCCGCAAAGAAGAATTTGAGCAATTCATTTTCTCGGCCATGCAGGAAAAGTTCAAAGACTTTCAGATACTCCACGGCAGAGAGGAAAAAGTCAATCCGAAACTGACCGCCTATCAAGTGGAGCTGGCACAGGTGGAGGCAGAAATTGAAAAGCTGCTGGATACGCTAACCGGAGCCAATGCGACCTTGCTTGCCTACGCTAACAAAAAAATTGAAGAACTGGACACCCGACGCCAGACCATTTCAAAGGCAATCGCTGAATTGAGCGTTGAAACCATATCTCCCCAGCAGATAAAGAAGTTATCCTATTATCTCGACAACTGGGACAGCATAGATTTTGACGACAAAAGAAAAGCCGCCGATGGTTTGATCTCTACGATCAAGGCCACCAGCGACCGTGTTCAGATAGAGTGGAAAATCTGACATTTCCGCTCTATCACCCCTCATTTCTATTTTATCTTGTTTGTACCCCTTGTACACCGATGTTTTATTCCATAAAGCCTTTCTTAATATCCGTTCAATGCTCGTATTTTTTCCCTTTATACTCTGCATATTTTTTCTACGCTGTTCAGGTGTCAACTTATCCATAATCTCATCCTGTAAATATCACATTATTATCAATTACTATACTTGTTTATATTATACTCAATTTAACCAGCAAAACAACATTAATTAATATTGCAAGCAAGTAAAACCGACAAAAATCAATTCATATTCTAGGTATATTTTCATTAAATTTATAATTATTTTTGTATATTTTCAATAATTTTTCTTGCGTAACTCCTAAAATTATAATAACATCAGCTTATAAATCTCACGAATTACACAAAGGATAAAACGTTATGACTACAACTACAAATATGTCTATTGAAATACTTGTTAATGTCCTTAAATCTTTACCGAAAAATCAGGGATTTGGCTATATCCACAAGGCAACTAAGACTTTAGTTTCCATAACCGATATTGAAGGAGCATGTGGTCCAATTTCTATTCAGAGATGGGATCCCTCAAAAGGCGAAATCCAGAAGCAAGCAAAAATTGAGTCCATTTCCACTCAAATGTTATCACGAGTTGCAAATGCCATTACTCCCCAAATGCCAATTAATATAGACAGATTGCTTGGAGCTTCATATAATACTCGTTCAGCGTTAGAAACACTATTATGCCATACCCCGCAATTTTATTATTGTTTTCCTGGCAGAATTGAAAATATTAACGGAAAGCCCAAAACCAAACGCGGCCATAAGCATGTTATCTGGATTCCAGACGAACCACATGCTCTTGGAATACTTATGGAAAAAAAGGTCACTGGACTCGAAATAAGTGAACTTCCATCTAAAAGTGTAATTTATGATGCTCTCGAGCTCCCTCAAGCCCTAATAAAATCCGGAAAAATCGATTCTGAAGAAGGCAGAATTCACCTTCGTATGCAAATGGCCATATATGAAATTGGTCGCGCACTTTTCCTAAATACTTACATTGCAAAAAATGACCAGGGAGCCAAATATAAAGGCAAATTTCTTTCTGCTCAAAGTAATATGGTCACATCTTTAAATGATGTACCTCTTATAAATATTATGGACGGTGCTGCAAGAGCAGGTAGTTTAATTGACGCAATGTGGATTGGAAACAAAAGCATCCCTGCTATATTTGAAGTTGAAAATTCAACAGGTGTAACCAGCGGTTTAAATCGAATGCTTTCTTTCAAAAAACATATGCCATCACTTAGCGATATGCGTTTTATTATTGTTGCACCTGATGACCTCAGAGATAAAGTATTCAGAGAAGTTAATAGACCAGAATTTAAAGAATTGCATGCACTATATCTTTCCTATTCTTCTGTCAGTGAATTGTTAGGACTTTGCCAAGAAAGAAAACTAAAAGGCGTCCAGGCCGCATTTATTGAAACATTTTGTGAAGACTTAAATTCATAATCTAAATAAGGTGTCACACAACCATCAAAGTGGATGTTATGTGGCACCTTATTTTTAAACATTTGACAAATCTATCAATTGATAGATCTGATTTCCATTTACATTTTGTATAGCATTTGCATTTAAATAATCTCTAATAGTCTGTGCTATTCCACTTGCTAAAACATACGGTACACCATTACCTATGGTCTTAAACATATTCGACAGACTCATATCTGGTGGCAGTATAAAGTCTGCTGGTAACGTTTGAATTGCCAAAGTTTCCGCTGCTGACATCCTCCTTGCATGGTACGGATGTAAATGCACTTCATTATTGCCATAAGCTGCTGTTGGGGAATATCTCCACCTGTGAATTCTTTTATACGATTTTCTTCCAACATCCCCTTCGTCAATCGTCTGCATTTTAGCTAAGCCTGCTCTCGGCTTGAAATAATCATTTGCATTTGGATGCTCTGTCACATTATTTTGATCAAACCAATGTTGAACTGTCAGCTGCACTGGAATCCCCTCTGGTGGCTGCGTAACCTTTCCTTCTTGGAATGTTTCTGTTCCTGGCCATGGAATCTCTTTTTTTATATTCCAAAGGTCATATTGCTGATATTGTCCCCAATTAAAATTATTCAGATCATTTCCTTGATAATTAATTGGATGTAAAATATTCTGACTTACACCAAATAATAGTATTCTATCTCTATCTTGTGGAGCTCCAAATTCTAATGCATTTGTTAAGCGTTCAGTTGTTTTATATCCGGCATTTTGTAAAGATGTTTTTAATTCTTCATAAAATGCTCTATGCCTTTTCGTCTGCCAGAGTCCTTTTACATTTTCAAATAAAAAGAAATCCGGATGCATTCTTATAATCAAATCTACATATGATTGTGAAAGTCGTCCATTATCTCCATCTCTTCCTCTTTGACGTCCTGCTACCGAGAAATCCGGACATGGGGGCCCGCCGATAAAGCCTACCCATTCCCCATGATTTCTATATTCTTGCATGTCCTGCCTCATATTATTCTGCATATTAATATCATTCAAGAAATCATTAACATCACCTTGATAATACCCACACTGAGGTTCTTGAATATTAACATGCATGTACTCTCTTGCATATCTGTACGCTCTCATAAATTCTGGATTATATTCATTAACAAATACAATATCAAAGCCATTCTGTTCAAATCCTAGATCGAGAAATCCACAGCCCGCAAAAAATGAAAAAATTTTCATCGTTCGTCTCCTTTCCATTTTATATATAAAACACCCTTATCCGCAAATTTACAATATATTAGATTTAATATGGAAATAATTGGATTTGGAGATAAACCAAGATATAAGGATCCTAAAGATTTATACTTCTTCCTTATAAAATAGGATTTTAAAGATATTTTTACATCTTTCTTAGATGTAACTTTATCGCAGAATGTATAAGCATTAAACACTTATTTTCTAGTATTCAATATTTCCTTTTTATAATATAGTTTTTGGATTATAAAATGTCAAGTTATTTTTATCTTGTAAGCTTTTCTTTTCCTATTTTCTACGCTATTATTATCTGTCATTAGATATAGCATTTCTCGTCAAAAAGATGTATTTTTATGGCAGTTACTCTTAACTTCTCCCATTTTATAGGGTACAGTTGCTTAGCTTTTTTATATTAGCCTATATTTTTTCAATTTGTAATTTCTTGAGTCCTCATTGAAATCCATTTTATACACAGGAATTCCTTTTTCTTTTGCCATATCTACAATAATTTTCTGATTTATCTTACTAATTTTACGCCCTAAGTATACCCCACTTGGTTTTTGAATAACGCAAGAATGTTCTTCGTTGGCCAATAAAGTATTATCTGTTAAATAAAACATTCTCCATTCTTTTTCAGCTTTCCAATCTGTAGATTTTTTTATAGCTAACTTAGTTGCCATAAACTCATCCGGACATGGAACAACTGCGTTCAGCCATGATGCATTATATGGAAAACCTATGCTTTGAGCCATTCCTTTAAGAATTTGTATTTGAAATAAGTATGCGGCATAATCTGTAGTATCCAATCTCTTATCGTCATATATTACAGGAAACAACTTTCCCCAAACATGAGTCTGCATATTATTATCAACATAAGTAGTCTTATTCTCATTACCAAATTCATACTCTAACGCAAATCCTGTAGCGTTATTGCTATACTGCCCCCACATCATATCTGAGCAAATTTTCTGTGTAAAACACGCAAACTTTGTTATACGTTGTACTTGCTCTGTCGTATCTTTTAATGCTACGTCAAGATTTTCCAACAAATGTTGAATTAAATTGTTTGAAATATCCACTCTCTGTCCTTTTGGTGCTTCTTTCAAGCACTTAAAGATATATTCTGCATTTGGAATAAGTTCTAATAATTTTTGCGGCGGTTGTTCCATAGTTATTAATTTTTCTACCGCTTTTAGCTCTCCCTCTTCAGATAACAATGAACCAAGCCGTCCTTCTATTCTTTTCTTATCGTAATAAATCCTTGCATCAAAGTCATCATTCATTGTGCTTCCATTAGAAAACCATAATTCATCATTATAAAATGCACTTAGATTTCTTTCAGAGCAAGCTCTAAAACGATATAATTTATTTGGCAAGATACTATTAACATATTTATCAACAGCATCATAGCAAGCCTTTTTTTCTTCCACGGGAAAATTTATCGGAACTATCGTATCTTCAATAATTTTCTTAAAATCCATATGCTCCTCCACAAAGCTTCAACCTTTTCTAATATTATAAATATAACAAAAAAGTCTGTTTTCACAATCAACCGTACAAAAATCTTCTCCCCATTTATTCCTCTCCATAAGTTTTAGCTATTTGTGCCGCGCACTATTTTCACAGCACTCCCTGCTCCCGCATCTCCGCACTTACCGCCACATACTCCTTACTATTCTCCACAATCCCCAGTTTCTCCTCCCACGTAAGATTCCGCTTAATCTTCGCGGGGCTTCCCATTACCAGGGAACCGTCTGGAATTACAGTATTCTTGGTGACGAGGCTGCCGGCGCCGATGATGCAGTCGGTGCCGATTTTGGCGCCGTCTAGGATGATGGTGCCCATTCCGATTAGGGTGCGGTCGCCGATGGTGCAGCCGTGGATGACGGCGTTGTGGCCGATGGTGACGTTGTTTCCGATGTGGACGGGCATGTTGTGGCTTACGTGGATGGTGCAGTTTTCCTGGATGTTGGTTTCTGCGCCGATGGTGACGGGGGCGTCGTCGCCGCGGATGACGGCGTAATACAGGACGCAGCTGTCGCGGCCGATGGTTACGTCTCCAAGGATGATGGACTGCTTGGCGATTCTCGCGCTTTTCTCTATTTTCACATTTCTATAGCTCATTTTTTACCTCATTCTGCTCGTATTTCGGTTTTTTCTTAACATTGGGAGAATTCCATTCTTCTCAATTTTTCATTACTAAGCGAAACTAATAGCTCGTAGTAAATACTGAGATTATACCAATACCCAAAGTACCAAAAAGCCCCTTATATTGACAACAATACTTCTACATTTTCTCTAGAGCGTGTTTGAAAAAGGCTTTCTGCAAGATGTGCGTCACAATTTGTGGGAGATTTTGTCCGGATGAGGGCGCCGTAGCGGGCTACGGCAACTGAATTCGGGCAAAATATACCGCAAAGTGGGGCGTGCAGATTGCGGGAATGATTTTTCAAACACGCTCTAATCTTAGCATACTGAAAAGAGATTGTATATTTCTTTATGCTCTCAGTATTGTCTTCCCGTTTAAAAAGGCCTGTCAATAAATTTCCTGTGCATCTATTTCTAAAAAGCGGAAGATCTGTTTCAGATATTTCTCCATAGAGGAGTCATCGCTGCAGTAGATTTCATGTTTTGTTCCAGGCATATAAATATATTTACAGGAGCTGCTGCCTTGCTGCTTCACTTTTCCTGCAAATCTTTTCAGTGCGCGCACAGATACAAAATCGTCATTTTCTGCCTGAAAGAAAAGTACAGGTACCTTTATTTTTTTCCACCCCCAAATCCGCAGATACCAACTCATTTTTATAGCTGCCAAAAGCCAGCCATAGGATGCCGCACAGGTCTGCAGTTCCTTGTGCGCCCTGCGAATTTTATCATATCTTTCAAATCTTGATTCCGAGGTTCCGGCACAGGTTTCAAAGCTTTCCCCTCCATCATAGAGTTTTTGCCCTGCCACATACTTTTGAGCCTTTCCGAAAAAGCATTCAAAATGTGCAATCAAAACTACAAGCGGCCAGGGCACCTTTCCTGTAAGAGGACGGATCATAGGCGAACTTAATATGATTTTCTGAAACAGTCCAGGCTCCCAGGATGCCGAAATCCCACCAATTGCCCCTCCCATAGAATGGGCAAAAAGAATCAGGGGTAAATCCGAATGTGTTCCTTTTATTTCACGGCATACTTTCAAAAAATCCCGCACATACCTTTTCCAGATATCCACATGCACAAGAGACGGATCTGCCGTCAGCCGATAGCTCAACCCATGCCCCATATGTTCTGGCATATACACATGATACCCAGCCTTCAGAAAGTAATAAATCATCTCATCATATTTCGGCGAACCTTCTGTAAAACCGTGACTGATCACAATGACACCCCTGGGATTTTTTGCCAGATAATACTGTATGTGTATTTTTCCTGAAAAATCCTTATTTTTACCTCGAATGAAATTTTCGGCATTTGAGACATATTTTTCCTGACGGTGCAGTTCAAGATACGGCTCTGCCTCTTTGTTCATCCTGTATAAATATTCATTTTCATGTATTATTTCCATATTGGCTGCTCCTGCTGTTATTTTTGGTTTTGGATTCTTATAATTTTGTTAATCTTCTTTTCGTTGTAGAACACCAGTATAATTCCTCCTGCACAGCAAAAAGCTGCAGCACCAAAGGCAGCAATCCGATAACCGGTTCCGTTTCCTGTTCCAATTGTGGAAACTGCCGTAAAAATCAACATGGAAATGCTTTGTCCAAGCTTAAACGCAAATGTTCTTGCTGCATAAAACATTCCTTCGCGATTGCTTCCCGTTGTAATAGAATCACTTTGAGCAATGTCTGCTACAACAGCCTGTGGAAGAATTCCAAAAATTGCCATAGGAAGTGCCGCACAGACAGTCAGGATCAGTCCCTGCACGGAAGCTGGAATAAAAGGCATTTTTCCCATAAATCCAGTATAGAAATAAGCAGCGGAAAATACCGCAAATGCAAACAAAATCATCTTTTTCTTTCCAAGCTTTGGTGTCAATTTATTTACCGGAATGTAAAAGACCAGAGACAAAGCTGTCATTCCAACAAAGTACAGGGTTGTCATAGTCTCCGGAAGCTTCAGAAGGCTGGTAACAAAAAAGGGAAGTCCTGTCTGAAACATGGTAAGCGCGATCCAATAAAAAATATCAGATGCTACAAATTTTCTAAATTCTCCATTTTTGAAGGTAGCAGTAAGTGAGCCAAAAGCAGATTCCTTAGATGGAACTGTATCCACATAGTCTTTTTCCCGGATGGTGAACACCGGTACCAGCATGCATATAAATGCCACAGCTGCCATTATTGTAAATGTCACCCGAATTGCGCCTACTCTTCCAAAAACCGGGATAAATACACCCCAGATGGTGGGCGCCAGATATGCTACTGCTGTTCCTGCAATGAAAGTAAAAGAAATAACGGTAGAAATATTAAGTCGTTCCTGCTGAGTATGTCCCAGTTCCGGAATCAGCGCATTATATGGCGTACAATATGCAGTAATGGAAAGATAATATGCCAGAATCATTGCCAGCAAAAAGGCAGCATTGATCCAGCTGTTCTGATTTAGCGGAGACCAGAATACCAATACGGTGGAAAGTGCCAGCGGAAGAGATGCCCATTTCAGGAATGGGATTCTTCGCCCATTTTTTGATGTACACCGGTCTGATAAAGACGCGATCATAGGGTCTGTAAATGCGTCAAAAATCCTTCCGAAAGCTGTGATTCCTCCAATTATGGTAAAAATGCCAAGTACCACCAGCCCCTGAGGAATAAATACAGTTTGTCCCTGACTGATGGCAGTCTCATCTGGCTGATAAAAATACACCAGCCAGTTGGAAATGATTCCCGACAGCATTGCCCAGCCAAATTGTCCAGCTGCAAACTGCCAGATTTTTCCTGTTGTTAATTTCTTCATTTTGTTCCTCCTTGCGCTCATTTTTATAATTATTGCACAATATATTCCGCTATGCAATTACACTTTCGTACTTATTGTATATTTTGATATCAGGGTCAAAAGGTCAAAAAGCCGTTCATGCCTGCATGATAAGGCTTTTGAACTTGGGACCCGCCGAACATGAGGAAGTAGCGATTTACATAGTAAATCAGCGGATTCCGAATGTTCGAGAATTGCGGGAGCTGCTTTGCAGCGGAGCAATTCGTGGATATCAAGTTAGGGGCAAAAGACCTTTTGACCCTAACATCATCATATTTTGATATCCAATAAAAGCAATCGGTATTTCGTCCATGGCCAGAAGCATATAATGAATTAATTTTACCGGCAAACGGAGTTTTTCAATGAATACCCAGATAAAAAATATTCTTCCTTTTCTTTTATTTCCACTGGCAGTGGGAGCATTTGCAGCGCTTCTGACTACCGGGTCTATGGAGGCCTACGCGGACCTTTGCCAGCCGCCCCTTTCCCCGCCGGGATGGGTGTTTCCGGTGGTGTGGACCATTCTTTATCTGCTGATGGGATTCGCCGCTTACCTGGTGGCAAATTCTGGGAAATGCACCAACAATGCTTTGTTTTTTTACATTTTGCAGCTGTTTTTTAACTTTCTGTGGTCGATCTGGTTCTTTAACTGTGAGTGGTATCTGTTTGCCTTTTTCTGGCTGGCGGCGTTGTGGCTGCTGATTTTTGCCACTATAAAATCTTTCGGTGCGGTGTCCCCCGTGGCGGCGAATCTGATGCTTCCTTATCTGGCATGGGTGACGTTTGCAGGGTATTTGAATCTGGGAGTGTATTTTCTAAACTGATGTACTATGATCATCCAGCAGATAATAAAATGCTCAGCATGTATCCGCCAGAGCTTGTTTGAAAAGGGCTTTCTACAAGATGCATATTACAATTTGTGGAAAATTTTTCCCAATCAGAAAAAGACCGCTGTGCATTTCGGATTATACTGAATATGCATAGCGGCCTTTTGAATTTTTTTCACAGATGCTGCAAAAACCTCTGCACACATCTTCTGTCAAAGCTTACTGATAATTTGTCTCTTATATTCCAAAAATTCTTCTGACAGCGAGAAGTCCTCTGCCCTTGGCTTTTTCTCCCGGATCACGATTTCTTCCTTGATGGTTCCGGGAGTTCCGTTCAGAATGTAGATTCTGTCGGACAGCAAAATTGCCTCATCAATATCGTGGGTGATAAACAGGGTGGAAAGATCAATGTGCTGCATAATATCCAGATACCATTTGTGCACGCTGGCCTTAGTCAGAGTGTCCAGTGCGCTGAATGGCTCGTCCAGAAGGGCAACTCCGCTGGAGCTTAAATAGGTCCGAAGCAGGGCTGCACGCTGGCGCATTCCGCCAGAGAGCTGGCTTGGATACTGAAGCTGGGTGCCCTCAAGGCCAAATTCCGCAAATAAGGGATTGGCTTTTTCCCTGGCTTCCTGCTTCTTCATTCCCTTCAGAAGAAGGGGAAGTGCCACATTGTCAATTACCTTCTTATGGGGGAAAAGGAGGTCTTTTTGCAGCATGTAGCTGATGCTTCCGGGAGTGGAGGTCACATCCTGGTCACGCAGGTAGACTTTTCCCTCATCTGGAGTGACAAGGCCGGAAAGAATGTGAAATAAAGTAGTCTTTCCGGAGCCGCTGACTCCCAGAAGGGATACCAGCTCGCCCTGTTCCAGATGAATGGAAATGTCCTTCAGGACCTGTTTTTCACCGTATGCTTTTGAAATATGTTCTGCTCTTAGTAATGATTTACTGTTTTCTGATGACATTCTGTATTCCCTACTGTATAACTTTCTATTTCATCTGCACAGTCTCCACAGCTTTCGCATAAGCCATGGCACTGTTCTCCTCATTTACTGCGGCAGATAGTCGTTGGAAAATCCTACGTCTGTCAGGTCTTTGTCGCAAAGCTGATTCTCATACAGCCATTTGTAGAATGCGTTCCATCTCTCAGGATCGATCACGCCCCAGCTGTCTGCATCGTCAATGTATTTTGCGGAAAGGAATTCCTGGCTCTTCTTTACCAGCTCCTCTGCGTCCTTGAGGGAACCTGTGTTGTCGCCGTCGATGAGGATCTGTGCTGCCTCGTCAGGATTTTCTGCTGCAAACTCATAGCCCTTTGCAGTTGCTTCCATAAATGCTTTCGCCTGATCCGGATTTTCGCTGAGATAATCGTTGTTGGCGATAATAACCGGTGTGTAGTAGTCAAATACAGGGTTGATATCAGAGAATGCGAAGTAATCGCAGTCTACGCCTTCTACCTCTCCGTTCACGCCGCCCCAGCCTTGGAATACCCAGATGGCGTCTGTCTGATGGGCTGCAAGTGCTGCCGGCTCATCTGTGATGTCGTTGGGGATCAGGGTAACCTGGTCAAAATCCCCGCCGTCGCTGTTTACTACATTTTCCAGCATGGCAAGCTCGATTGGAGAGTCCCATGTGGAATAAGTTTTGCCAGTCAGTCCGGCTGGTGTGTCGATTCCGTCTCCTGCTCTTGAAAGGATTCCGGAGGTGTTATGCTGGATCACGGCTGCCACTGCTGTAATTCCAAGAGGCTCATCAAGTGCCAGGGAAGCTGCCATAGTATCCTGTGCCTCGATTGCGAACTGGGCCTGTCCGGCTGCGCACATCAGTGCTGCACCGTTTTCCGGCGGCTGTACGATCTCTACGTCAAGTCCTGCGTCTTCATAATAGCCTTTTGCAAGTGCTACATAAAGTCCTGTGTGGTTGGTGTTCGGTGTCCAGTCCAGGCAGAATGTGATTTTCTCATTCTCGCCATCTGCTGCGTAAACACCTGTAGGAACTGCAAATACCATTGTCAGCGCTGCAGCGGATGCAACGGCTTTTTTCAGATTCTTATTCATGATTTTTCTCCTTTTCAACCTGCAGCCAGGGCATTGCGATGCGGCTTGCCACATTTACTATGAAAAGCAGCAGCAAACTGATGATCACAATGAAAATAATAACTGCAAACATTTTGTCAAACGCGTATGCCTTTTTTACCCTTGTCATGTAAACACCAAGACCGTTAAAGCCTCCCAGCCACTCAGATACTACGGCACCTACTACGGCGTAGGATGCGGAGATCTTCAGCCCGGAAAAGAACTGGGGCAGGGCAGAGGGGAATTTCACATGGCGGAAAATCTGCATTCTGCCGGCGCCCATTGCTTTCATCAGGCGGATGGCATCCGGGTCTACACTCTTGTAGCCGTCCAGAAGCCCGATGGTGATGGGGAAAAAGGTGGTGATCACGACTAAGGTGATCTTTGGTGCCATTCCAAAGCCCATCCACAACACCAGGATCGGCGCGATGGCGATGGTGGGAATGGTCTGGGTAATGATCATAATCGGATAAAAAGCCTGATCCATTACCCGGAAACGGTCCATCACAGTTGCGAAAATAAATGCCAGAGCGATTCCAATGAGAAGTCCGTAGAAGGATTCCAAAAGGGTAAATTTCGCATGGAATAAAATAGTGGGAAGGTCGCCGATCAGCGCCTTGCACACTGCAACCGGGGAGGGAAGCATGTAGGACGGAACTAATCCGGAGATGCTTACCAGCTCCCAGAGAAGCAGGATTGCCGCCATTGCAACGACAGGGGGAATCTTACTGGTGATGTTTGGTAACTTTCTTTTCAATGGTAAGCACATCCCCTTCTGGTTTGTAAGAGATCTTTACATAGACGTTCATAGCCTTGCAGCCTGCGCGCTCTGCTACGTGCTGGCACTCTTTTACAATGTCCATAAGCTGATCGTAGTCACCCTCGATGGTTGTCTCGAAAGGTCCTACATAACAGTTAAGTCCTGTGGATTTGATGTAGGCGATTACCTCGTCTACAATGCGGATTACTTCTTCGTCATCCTGTACATTTGGCAGTACCTGAATTGCTACACTTGCGTTCATTTTTGTTTCCTCCTTTAATATGTGCCAGATCTCCGAAGCTGATTTGAAAGGGTTCCGGGCCTGGGATTTTTTATCAATCGAATAAGAACCATCTTTTTATGAATCTGCAAAAGAAAAAAGAGCATCTGCAATCACGCAAATGCTCTAAAATACATCTTCAACACTTCCTACACTGGCATGATCCAACAGGTTAAAAGGGTCTAAGGGCTACCTTACTCTCAGCTTCTCAATCGAAACTCCCCTGGTTTTTATTCAGATTTCGGTGCTAATTATAATATATCTTTCTTGAAATTACAAGCGGCTATTTCATTTCCGGCTGTTTTCTTACATAATTTTAACATTATTTATTTCCAAAATTTGCAGCCGTAGGGCGCACGGCCATTGCTTATAACCCTTGAAAAGCGGCCTGGATGCTGTCGTAGTGAAGGAATTTTCCTTCTGCGGCAAAGGCTTTGATCTGCTCCAATGTGGCGAACATGTGGCCGTCTGTTTCCTCTTCCTGAAGGTGCAGGTCTTCTTCCTGTACGTCCATGACAAAGCGGTATACGTCTACAAAGTAATTGTCTCCCTCACCCGGGTTTTCTCTTTTGTATGTGAAAAGATAGCCGCCCTGTGCACTGCTTACGTCAAGGCCTGTCTCTTCTTTCACCTCGCGGAGAACTGCGTCATAGGAGGATTCTCCTGCCTGGGCTGCGCCGCCGGATACTTCCCACCAGCCTGGCGCCCATGCTTTGGTCATGACGCGCTTGGTGATCAGGAAGGTGCCGTCCGGTCTTGCAACTACTCCGAGGACGGTGAGATGGTACTCTCCGTCCTTTAAGCACCAGTCGTTGCGCTTCATGGTGCGGCCTGTAGGTCTTTTATTAATGTCATAAATATCCCAGAATTCCATTTTTGTTACTCCTGTTATGTTTTTTACTTCAGCAGTTCCTCAACCATCTCTCTTGTATATTCCACCTTATCCACATGGTTGACCTCGATCTGGTACAGGGCGTTGGCGGCAATGTGCTCGGCTGCCTGCTCCAGGTCACGGATACCGGTGGTATTGGAATAGCGGGCAACAATGGCATCCAGAGCGTCATCTGTGATAATGCACTCGCCCTCTTCCATATGCATTCTTTTCAGAACCTTGGGCAGGGAGAATCTGGAGAAGATTACTTTCTTCTCTTCTGCTGTGTAGTCCGGAATGTCGATCACGGCAAATCTGGACATCAGCGGCGCACTGATCTGGTCACGATCATTGGCTGTGGCAATAGGGTAAACACCGCCGGTTGGAATCATACATTCCATATAGTTGTCTGTAAATCCAAGGTTGTCCAGAAGGGTAAGAAGCACGTCTGCCGGGTTTCCGTTGCCATGTCCGGAGTTTGCCTTGTCAAGCTCGTTGATGATAAATACCAGGTTGGAGGCTCCTGCCATGGAAAATGCATCCATGATAATTCCAGGTTTAGCGTTTGCATAAATACGAGGGCTACCTGTCAGCTGCTTGGAATCGTTGATGGAACTCATGTCCAGAGTCGTCCACGGAAGCTTCAGGATTCTTGCTACCGCATAGGCGATCTGGGATTTACCGGTACCTGCAGGTCCGATGAGAAGAAGTCCGTAAGCAGGCAGGGTATGGGTACGGTTGATCTGGATAATGGTCTCGATGATACGCTGTTTCACACGCTCCATTCCGTAAAGCTCTTCGTCCAGGATTCTTCTTGCTTCCACCGGGTCGATGGCTTCGAAGTAATTGTTTTTCCACTGGATGTTCAGCATAATGGAAAGAGCTCTCTGTGCGTGATGGCGCTCTTCCTGGGAAACCTCGCTGGATCTTGCCACTGCCAGGTTTCTTCTGGTCCACAGGCGGATGTTATCCGGCAGGGTTTTGCCTGCGCAGGTCATAAAATCGGTGATGCTCTGAAGGCTGGTAAGCTTCATCTCATCCCCTGTTTCCTCCTGAGTCTCGTCCTCCTCTGCTTCTGCAGGTGCATTGCTCTCAAGGAGACGCTCGATCATAAACTGCAGAAAGCCGTCCTCTGCGGAAAGCTTGGTGCCGCCCCCAAAGGCAGTCTCTCTGATGCGGTACACAGCATAGCCGTCCTCTGTATTCGCTCCTGACAGGCGCACATTGATGCGGCTGTCTCCAAGCCATTTCAGAAGGCTGGTAAATCTGGAATCGATTTTCAGCACATCGGCTGTGAAGGTGCCGTCCTCTTCCTTAAATTCAAAGGCAGTGCGGTTCACCGGATTGGTGAAAACGCCGCAGGAATGATGCTTCCAGTGTCTTTCTTTATTATCAAGCACCATAATGGGCTGGTCTGCAGATGGTGTGGTATTATTGCTTTGAAAAGTGGTATAGGTGCATTTGGCCTCTGCTTTGCTTGCAGAAGCGCCGCTGAAATCAAATACTGGCATGGCTGTGTCCTCTTTCGTTTTTAAATAAGATCAGGTATAATAATGTTTTTCCCTGATTTCTCTCCTAACTATAGCAACATTTTCCTCCAATGTCCAGAACATGTTTGAAAAAGGATTTTTACAAAACGCCTTTTTGCTGTGTTATAATAGGCTGTATAATTTTATTTGCAGATTCTGTAAAATTTACATTAAATTTTGTATCAAATTTTACAAAAAACACTTGCCAAAACGGAATTTTTCGTGTATTCTAGTATTCGAACAGCTTTCTATTATGTTGCTTATATCTTATAATTTGTTATAGATTGAATTTTTAGTGCGCAGATACCATAGTCCCTCCCAAAGCTTCTAATGGAATACTGCAAACTAAAAATAAAAGACCCCCGGTTCTCGTGAGAGTTCCGGGAGTTTTTCTATACTCTTTTCTTTTTCTGGTGTCAGGGGCAGTCCCCTGCCTTCAGGCAAGGCTTAGGAGCTGCCTGCCCTCTTTCAGCCGCTCTTCAAACTGCTCATAGAAATCCTGATTTTTTTCATAAGGCTTCAGGTAGAAACGGTTCACCACATAAAGGTTCAGATTCTTGATCAGCTGGGCATCTGTGGCACCGTAAAGCACCTCCTGCACATCAAGCAGGAAGTAATGCCAGTCTGCTACGAACTTCTCGTATTTGCGAAGCTCCGGGGTGTCGATCCATTTTTTTACCTTGATTTTGCTCCGGTTGGTCTTCTTGCATTCATGGATCTGCAGAAAATACTTGAAGCTTCCGTTTTCATAGTAGCGTCCCAACGGGAAAAGCCTGCAAAATCCAGGACGGACACTGTGAATCCGGCATCTTCCCTGGTCGTTTAGAAACACGCAGCTTTCGTTTTTCCCGGTCATGCAAAGGTGGGGAAGGATGTTTCCGTCCATGGCGTCAAACTGGATCCATCCGGCGCTTACCAGCTCTGTAGGGCTTTTTCCAAGGCCCTGGCTTAAACGGTACACATCCATAGGGTCTAACACTACGGAGTCTCCCATTCCCTCGCAGCAGTCGTGGCAGCCAGCGCAGTCCTGGCAGTCTGCCTTTACCATATCATTTAATTCATAAAGTCTTCCGTCGGAAATCTCCTCCAAAGATACTTCTCGGCGCATATGCAAATTCCTCTTTCTTTATATAATTCTAATGATACCAGTGTCAAAAGGTCAAAAAGCCGTTCGTGCTTGCACGATAAGGCTTTTGAACTTGGGACACGCCAAATATGAGAAAGTAGCGATTTACGCAGTAAATCAGCGGATTTCGAATATTTGGAGGATTGCGGGAGCAGCGTAGCTGGGTCGCAATCCGGGGTATCAAATGAGTGGCAAAAGACCTTTTGACACTCATATCCTTCTAAAGCTTACAGTTTAATCCCGGACAGGGCCTGGGCAAATGCGTTGTTTACAGGCTCATTGGCCTCTTTTTGCTGCCTGCGCAGATAGTTCTGCACATCCCGTTTGCCAACTCCTGCGCCCTCCTTCTTGCGTCTTGCCTGGAAGGCAGACAGTTTTTCCTTGTAGCCGCAGGCGCAGATGAAGGTCTCTTCCTTGCCTTTTACGTACATTTCCATGCGCTTGTGGCATTTGGGGCAGCGGGCATTGGTGGTACGGGAAATGGTCTCACGGTAGCCGCACTCACGATCCTGGCAGACCAGCATTTTGCTGTTTTTGCCGTTCACAGCCAGAAGCTTTTTGCCGCAGCGTGGGCAGACCTTGTTGGTGAGATTGTCGTGGCGGAAAGTGTCCTCTCCTGACTTGATCTCGTCCACGATTTCGCAGGTGTAGTCCCGGATCTCGTGCAGGAAATCGCCCTGACGGATCTTGCCTTTTGCAATCTGGGACAGCTTCATTTCCCAGTCTGCAGTCAGTTCCGGCTTCTTCAGATCTTCGGGAACCAATTCCAGAAGCTGTTTGGCCTTTGATGTAATGTGGATCTCATTGCCTTTTTTCTCCATCATAAAGGAGTGGAAAAGCTTCTCTATAATATCCGCTCTTGTGGCAACCGTGCCAAGGCCGCCTGTCTCGCCGATGGTTTTCACCGCTTCTTTGTCACGGGTCTCCATAAATTTCACCGGATTTTCCATGGCTGCAAGAAGAGTTGCTTCTGTAAAGCGTGCAGGCGGCTTGGTTTTGCCGGTGTTCAGCGCAGCACGCAGAACCTTCAGCTTCTGGCCTGTCTGCATTTTGGGAAGGCGCTGGTCCTTTAATTTCTCCTCGTCTTCCTCGCTTTCCTCCTGATCACCGCCCTCGTAAACCTCTTTCCAGCCCTGGCTTTTTACCACTTTGCCGCTGGCTGCAAAGGTTTCCCCGGCTGCTTTTGCTTCCATTGTTACCTGCTGGTACTCAAATGGCGGATACAAAACAGCAAGGAAGCGGCGCACAACCATGTCGTAAATCTTCCGCTCCTCGTTTGTCATGTGATCCAGCTGCACAAACTGCTCTGTTGGGATGATCGCATGATGGTCGCTGACCTTCTTGTCATCCACAAAGCTGGAATTCGCCTGTACGGGTTTGTTCATCAGCGCCCCTGCAAGCTTCCGGTAAGGACCGATTCCGCAGGCTTTCAGTCTTTCCCTGATGGTGGGGACAATGTCTTTTCCAATGTATCTGGAGTCGGTTCTCGGATAGGTGAGCACCTTGTGATTCTCGTAAAGACGCTGCATAATGTTCAATGTTTCTTTTGCGGAAAAACCATATTTCTGGTTGGCTTCTCTCTGAAGAGTGGTCAGGTCGTACAGACCGGGAGCCATGGACTTTTTGGTTTTTTCCTCGATTCTGGTCACTTCCAGACTGGCAGTCTCGGTTTTCCTGCGGATTTCTTCTGCCTTTTCCCTGGAAAAAGTGCGGAAGCTTTTTGTTTTTTCATCCCGCCAGGTCCATTTCACATCCTGGGTTTCCACGGAAACGCCGTAGTATTCCTTTGGGGTAAACTGGCGGATTTCCTCTTCTCTTCTGGCGATCATGGCAAGGGTGGGAGTCTGCACACGGCCGCAGGAAAGCTGGGCGTTGTATTTGCAGGTCAGCGCTCTTGTGCCGTTCATGCCCACCAGCCAGTCAGCCTCTGCTCTTGCAACAGCGGCGCGGTAAAGGTTGTCGTAGGCGCGTCCGTCTTTTAAATTGGCAAAGCCTTCCTTGATGGCCTTGTCTGTGACAGAAGAGATCCACAGTCTCTTAATAGGCTTGTGACAGCCAGCTTTTTCCAGGATCCAGCGGGCAACCAGCTCGCCCTCACGGCCGGCATCTGTGGCAATGATGATTTCTTCAATATCTTTTCGGAAAAGCTGGGTTTTCACCACGGAAAACTGCTTTCCGGTCTGGCGGATCACTACCAGCTTCATGTCTTTTGGCATCATGGGAAGGGTGGACATTTCCCATTTCTCGTATTTCTTATCGTATTCTTCCGGGTCCGCCAGGGTGATAAGATGGCCAAGTGCCCAGGTGACTACATATTTCTTTCCTTCCAGAACGCCGCCGTTTTTCTGATTTGCCCCAAGGACGCGGGCAATGTCTCTTGCAACAGACGGCTTCTCTGCGATTACCAGTGATTTCATATTCCTTACTCCTAAATCAAATTCTATCAGGGAAAATCTTAAGTCCTTCATAAGAAAGTCATAAGAAACAGTATAGCATACTTTAGAAAATTTTAACGATATTTTTTCAAAATTAATTTGTAATACGGCCTGTCCAATGTTATTATGAAACCAGAAAGCGACACAGGGAGACATTATGTATTATTTTATCGTTAATCCAAATTCCCACTCCGGCAGGGGACGTATCATCTGGGACCAGCTCCACCAGCAGTTATTGCTTCGGGGAATTTCTTTCCAGTACTGCCTTACAAGATATTCCGGACATGCTACAAAGATTGCTTCTGAGGCATCTTTACTTGGGATCGATTCTGAGCCCGTCTATATGATCGCAATTGGAGGGGACGGCACCATTCAGGAGGTGCTTACCGGGATCACAGATTTTGACCGGGTGGTTTTCGGCTACATTCCCACAGGCTCGGGCAATGATTTTTGCAGAAGCATGGAACTGCCTTTTGATCCTATGGAATCTCTTGAGTATATTTTAAAGGCAGAGCGCATTGCTCCTATAGATGTTCCTTATCTGATCCGCGGGGAAAAGAAGTCCCATTTCGGCATCAGCACAGGAATCGGATATGACGCGGGAGTCTGCCAGGAGGTGCTTGCTACTCCCCTTAAGAAGGTGTTCAATCGTCTTGGACTGGGAAAGCTGATCTATCTTTTTATTGCCTTAAAGCAGCTGATTTTTATTTCTCCGGGGAAAATGACGGTTACATTGGATGGGGAGAATACTTTTTCCTATGATCACGTATATTTTACGGCAGTTATGAATCAGAGATATGAGGGCGGCGGGTTTAAGTTCTGCCCGGATGCACGGCCGGATGACGGACAGCTGGATATGATCCTGGTGGAGGGCGTTGGGAAGCTGAAGCTTCTTTTCTGCCTGCCTACTGCTTTTTTCGGAAAGCATACGGGAATTAAAGGGATACATATTATGACCTGCAGGGACATTCATATTCACAGCGAGAATGCTCTTCCCGTCCATATTGATGGGGAATCCGGCGGAATCCGCCAGGATTTAACAGTTTCTATTGAAAAAAAGCCTTTAAAAATCATTTTACCTGTGGTATAATCTCCACGATTTGAAAAAGGAGTGAAAGACTTGGCACAATTTATTAAGAAATATAAGCATGGTCTGATCATACTTGTATATGCAATTGTTTACCTGATGTTTTTCGGGTATCTGGAGCACAGACCGGTACGTGGATTCCATGCAATTGACACTGTTTTTGATGATTACATACCATTTTGCGAGTATTTTATTGTCCCTTATCTGTTATGGTTTCCATATCAGGTTGTCACAGTTTTATACTTCATCTTCAAGAACAAGAATAAGAAAGAATATTATCAGTTGGTTTTCAACATGATGATGGGTATGACCATTTTCCTGATCGTGTCTTATGTGTATCCCAATGTGCTGCATTTAAGACCGTTGGAGTTTCCTAGGGAGAATGTGTTTACGGACGCGGTTCGGTGGCTGTATCGCACGGATACGCCGACCAATGTGCTTCCTAGTATCCATGTGTTTAACTCTCTGGCGATTCATATGTCACTGACTAATTGTGAGGCGCTTCGGGATAAGAAGGCCATTCGGTATGGTTCTTTGGTTCTGACCTTGCTGATCATCATGTCTACTATGTTTTTGAAGCAGCATTCTGTGATTGATGTTTGCTGTGGGGCTACATTGGCGCTGTTTGGGTATTTGTTTTTTTATCCGCAGAAGGCGGGGGAAGAAGCACGGGATGTGGCTGTAGAGAGATTTGGACGGAATAAACGCGGGAAACGCTACTAAAGATGAGAAAGACGCGAACCTCCAGGAATTGGAGGGCGCGTCTTTTTTGTCCTATTAACTAAAAACGGGCGCTTCGCTGAAGCGAGCGCCCTGGGGATTGTTAATTAAAGCCGTAGAACTTCTGACAGATCTTGTAGGCGGCTACGGAGACACGGCGGCCGCCTCGGCCTGGGAGATTCATGAAGTTGCCCATAAGGCTGTGGCGAAGTTTTCCGTAAAGGACACGGTTGGTGGAGCGGATGTACTCGAGAAGCTCTTTTTTCTTATCGAGGGCTTCTTTGGTGCCGGAGCGGATCAGCATGATGGAGGAAATGGTGGTGATGATGTCCAGGTAGCTGATCATGTAGGCTCTTGCCCGCTTGTTCATGCTGCCGCAGCTTGTGTAGGAATTGACCATCAGCTTGTTTACGCGCAGCTGCTGGTCGATTCTGCGGATCATAACAGCCTCATTGACAGACTGATCGTCACGTCCGATGAAGTAGCGGTAGAAATTGGTGTCCAGGTAGTACATGTTCTGTACATATGGAAGTGGATCAAATGCAAAAATATTGTCTACATAGAAAGTGTGCTCTGGCAAAGTCAGATTGCACTCAAGGAGCAACTGGGTACGGTAGATCATGGAATGCATGAGAAGATATTTTCCTTTAGGCATACGTCCTACTTCGTTCCAGGTGAAGATCTGGTTCACTGGCAGGCAGTGGCGGTACTGCATGACCTTCTTGCGGGCTGCGCCCTGCTTCTCATATACAAAGTTGCTGATGAGAAGGTCTACGGTCTTTGAGCCCTTTACTAGGTCCTCCAGAGTTTTCAGGATTTCTTTGTAGGATTCCTCGTTTACCCAGTCATCGCTGTCTACTACCTTGAAATAGAGACCCTGGGCATTGTGGATACCGGTGTTTACGGCGCCGCCGTGGCCAAGGTTTGGCTGATGGATGGAGCGGACGATGTTCGGATATTTCTCCTGATACTGATCTGCGATCTCTGCAGTTCTGTCCTTGGAACCGTCATCGATTACAAGAATCTCTACTTCGTCTCCTCCCGGAAGAAGAGACTGGATACATTTCTCCATATAAGCTTCGGAATTGTAGCATGGAATTGCTATACTAAGTAATTTCATTGAATTTCCTCCTTCATGTACTTCGCATATGCGCCAAACGCGGAAGGGATGGCGTAGTTTCTCTCTGATTCTTTTTTATCTGCAAAAAGAATGCCTGGGGCGTGTGTCTGTTCTAAGGATGACACACGGATCAGGTATGCCTTCATTCGCCACTCAATGTGGGAAAAAATGTGCTTGGCATCTGGCAATTCTTCTATATATAAGGGCTCTGTGCCAAGGTCTTTTACATAGTCCAGGGCTTCCTCACGGCTTAAGTAGCCTTCTGTGTTGGGAAGCTCGTATAATCCGGCAAGAAGGCCTTTGGAAGGGCGTTTGCGGATTGCGGTACAGTTTCCATCCTGAATCACAAGGACTGTGCGCTCTTCTATGACTCGGGGCTTCTTCGGGGCCTTTACCGGATATTTTTCCATGGTTCCGTGAAGTCCTGCAAGGCAGTAATCCCGCACTGGACAAATCAGACATTTGGGCTGTCCGTTGGGGACGCACACCACTGCCCCAAGTTCCATCATAGCCTGATTGAAATCTCCTGGACGATCCACAGGAATAATTTCCTGGAGCGCTTTTTCTGTTTTCTTACGAAAGGCTGGCTTCGTAATGTCCTCGGAATCCTCTGTCATTCTGGTTACCACGCGGAAAACATTTCCATCTACAGCCGGCACGGGAATGCCGTAAGCAATGGAGGCAATGGCCCCCGCTGTATAACTCCCTATACCCTTTAACGAGATAAGAAGGGAAAAGTCTTCAGGAAGTTTGCCATTATATTTTTCTACCATCTCCTGGGCTGCCAGCTGCATGTTGCGGACGCGGCTGTAATAGCCAAGGCCTTCCCACAGCTTGAGAAGCTTCTCCTGGGGACAGGCTGCCAGGGCTGGTATGTCAGGAAGCTCCCGGATAAATCGTTCAAAATAGGGCTTTACAGCTTCCACACGGGTCTGCTGGAGCATGATCTCGGACACCCAGGTGTAATAAGCGTTATGCTGATCACGCCAGGGCAGAATCCGCTTGTTCTCATCGTACCACCCAAGAAGAGGCTGTATAAACTCATCTGTCATTTTATTTCCTCCAAATTACTGCCATAGAATGGCACTAATCTCTTTCCAAACGGACAGGCACAGGGTCCTGGATCTCCATGCGGTCCGGTTCTACCAGACAGTCGTAAGCAAGAATGTGCACGCCTGCTTTCTGCGCCTTTTGTAAGGTTTCCCCGAATTCACGGTGGGTATCCCAGTTAGGCTCGAACCTTGTGACTCCTTTCATCTGGATTACCAGAAGAAGATATGCCTCGTAGCCGTCTTCCATGCAGCGAATCAGCTCTTCTACATGCTTCACGCCTCTTGCGGTAGGCGCATCTGGGAAACGCGCTACGTTATCAGCTTCCAGAGTTACTCCCTTCACTTCGATGAAAGCCTTTCTTCTGTCCGAGCAGGCGTAAAGGTCAAACCTGGAATTGCCGTAGGTTTTCTCAGGCGTCACCTGAACCTCTTCCGTGAAAAGATGACCTGCCTTTACCCATTCCAGCGCTGCTTTATTGGGAATCTGGGAATCCATGTTGATCAGGCGTCCGCTTTTATTGACGCAGACCAGATCGTAAGCTGTCTTTCTCGCCGGGTTGCCGCTCTTTTCCAAAAAGACCTGCGCCCCTGGGACCAGAAGCTCTTTACATCTGCCTGTGTTCTTTACATGAACCGTCTCGATCTGCCCGCCAATCTCCACATGGGCAATAAACCGATTGGGACGGTCAAGAAAACGGCCTTCTGTAATATTTTCGTATTTCATGATTCACCTCGCGTTACTGTCTGACATGTAATCTGATCCTGCCAAAAACTGACCAACAGGTCAAAAACAGTAACTGACTTTCTTATCATAACATAAAATCCGCAAAAAGCCAGCTAAAAATTATCTAAATAAAAACATTGCATTTTTTAAACTTCCTATATAAAATGAAATCAGTGTAAAAACACCAGAAAGGACTAAAGACCTCTAATGGACAGTATTATTTTTGACGTTGACGGTACTATATGGAATTCCACAGATGTTGTGGCGCAGGCCTGGAATGAAGTTTTGGAGAAAGAAAAGATTGACATCCGGGTGACGGCGGATCAGCTGAAGGGGCTTTTCGGAAGACTGCTTCCGGATATTGCGAAAGCGATTCTTCCCGATCAGACAGAGGCTGAGCAGCTTCGAATCATTGACCTTTGCTGCCATGCAGAGCATGAACTTTTGAGAGAAAAAGGGGCGCCGGTTTATGAAGGGCTTGAAGATACCCTGAGGGAACTGAGTAAGCGCTATCCACTTTTTGTGGTCAGCAACTGCCAGGCTGGATATATTGAGCTTGTATTTGAAAAAACAGGGCTTGGAAAGTATTTCACAGGACATCTCTGCCCGGGGGATACAGGCGAGGCTAAGGCTGCCAATATCCAGACAATTGCGAAAAAATATGAGCTGAAGGCACCTGTCTATGTGGGTGATACCTTCGGGGATTACCAGGCCTGTCAGGAGGCGGAAGTGCCATTTGTATTTGCCTCTTATGGCTTTGGGCAGGTGGATACACCGGATTATGTGATTGAGAAGCCGATGGATCTGCTGACATTATTCTGATTTTTCCAGAATAATGTCAGCTTGCAATTTTTTTGCCAAAGGATACTTCTAACAAAGTTTCCATTTTCATCACTACTTTTTGAAAAAAGTATTTCTGGCTGAAGTACTCTTTCGTTGCTTTCCACTATCTATCATGACTATGGACAACTGTACTTTCTACAAAAGAACAAGCGCCTGCATCCAACTTTTCCCGAGATGCAGGCGCTTTTACGTTTTATTTCTTACATTTCTTACGAATCAGAACTACCATAGCGATGAAGATGACAATTACCAGTACCAGGTAAATAATATCATACACATAACTCTTGATCAGCATATCCAGTCCGGTGAGAACTCCGAAAATGAGTAATGTCACACCGGAAATCAGCTGAATCTTTTTCTCGTCGTAAAGTCTCTTACGCTCGGCGGCATTTCCGCCTTTCATCAGAATATCTCCATGACCGGTAAGAAGCATTACTCCCATTACAAGAGCTGCTACAGTCAGGATCAAATCAAAGGAATCCATATTCATAGTAACTTATTCTCCACTTCTTTTGTTATCAATTAGTAAAAGCAAACAATCGGCACATTGGTATCAATAATGCTGTATAAGGTTGCTGCTGCATCCAGCGGCATGTTGATACATCCGTGGGAGCCTGCATAGGTGTAGCGGTCTCCTCCGAAGTAAGCCTGCCAGGTAGCATCGTGGAAGCCGATTCCTCCATTGAACGGCATCCAGTAGGTAACCGAAGTCTCATATTCATAAGTGCCGTCCGGCTTCTTCGCACCGCGGAGCACATCCGGGCTCTTCTTGTAATACAGGGTGAAAATTCCCGGAGGGGTTGCTCTGTCATCGTAACGGATATCACCGGAAACAATGTCAGAATCAAAAATGATGCTGCCACCCTGGTAATAATACATGTGCTGGCTGCTCAGATCCACCTCAATATAAGTGCTTCCAATATCATTGTAGCCGTAGGCATTGGCTCTCATGGAATAAACAGGCTCACGGGTAGTCTGTGTTCCAGTACGGATTTCTTCCGTCAGCTGTGCAGCCTCTGCGTCCTGGTCAATCTTCCAGCCGTATGCAGAACCATATACAGAAACGGTTCTGCCGCTTGTGGTATTGAAAGAACGGGTAGTTCCTACCGTATTGTGCTCGCTTGCCAGCTGTGCCACGAAGTCCTTCACATGCTGGGTAAAGGATGCGTCATCCTGTACCAGCTGTCCCTTCTCGTCAAACTGCAGCCAGTTCTTCAGTGTGCTTCCGTCAAGGGTCACCGTCTGATCACCAAAAGTGTAGGTGATGCTCGCCTTGGTGTAGTTGTTATAAGCATCTCTTGTTGCCTGAAGCGTGGAATCCTCACTGGTCACGGCTGCCACTGCATACACATCCGGCGTGCTGCCAAGATCAATGCTGGTCTGGCTGCCGGAAATGGCTGCATCTAATGCCTTATAGGCTTCCTTCACCTTCAGCTTGCTTCCCTCAGTCTCCGGAACAATGGTAAATTCATCCCCATTCATTGCCACATAGGCATTCTCCGGCTCCACCTGATTCTCCGGCTGGGCACAGTTCAGGGCTTTCACCTCATTCTGGAGAAGAGTCTTATCAAAGGTTACATTCTCCTGTGTGTTGTAGCTTCTTGTCTCCATAAAGCCGCGCACCCACTCATAAGGCTTCTGCTGCTTCAGAAGGTTCAGTACCTCACCGTCAGACATGTACTGGTAGCCAATTTGGCTTCCGCTGATAGTCTGAGGATCCTGATTTCTGGAAGTTACCTCAATGGAATAAGCCTCCACTGTGCTGGCAATTGCCTGCTCCACCTCATAGGCAGTCTTGTTGGAACAGTCGATCCCATTGATATAGGTTCCTTCGAAAAAGCGGTCCGCATAATAATAGGTCACTGCACCATATGCACAGCCTGCTGTCACTGCAAGAATGGCCGCAATAATTCCGGTCACCTTCAGGCCTTTATGCTTCTTTTTCTGGATGGGAACGATTTTCTCGTCCAGCTCTTCTTCAGAAATAGGAACATAGGCAATCTTGGTGGGTCTAGCGGAACGAGATGCGGGGCGGGCGCTCTGTTTCTGAGTACTTTCTTTCTTCTCCCTGCGGCTTCTCTTCCGACCGGACCTTGTGGAAAATTCTTCTACCTGAAGCTCACGCTCCTGTGGGACATCTGATTCATCATCATAGGAATCATCTTCCTCATCAAACTCTTCAGACTCCTCCTCGTCATCGTCCGCTTCAGACTCCTCCTCAAATTCATCTGAATACTCCGAATCGTATTCCTCTTCCTCCGGATATTCTTCCTCGTAATCCTCTTCTGCGGAGTCCTCCTGATCATCGGCCTCATCTGTGTCATCCCAGGAATCGAAATCCCCATCCTCAGATGACTGCGTATCCTCTTCATCAAAAAAATCTGCCCCATGGAACTCATCATCCAGATCCACTTCCAGGTCTGCCATGGCGGCATCTATTTTATCTTCGAAACCTCCCGGGCCTCTCTGAGTACGCTTTTCGTCCTTACTCATGTATAAATTTCTCCTCTAAAAAAACACCGTTGTAACAAAGTCCCGCCGCTTCACAGCGAAACCTTATTCTATTATAACATATATTTTCCAAATTGCATCTTAAAATGTATATTTCCTCTGTCTTTTACACAAACTTTTGCAACGTAAAAGAAATATTCTTCCCCAAAGACAGAAAAAATGTGCCAGATGGAAAAATGTTACAAAATTCCATCTGACACATCTATCTTATTATATTCTGTATGTATGCCTGTAATCCTTATTTTTCCTGTGTTTCCAGATTTACAGGCACGATTCGCGCTCTGTACCCGGCAGCACACTGTAATGAAACGTCTAACCTTACAGGCACAGTTTTTTCTTCATATCCTTCATCACATAGAAGTAAAGAACAATCAGAAGCACGGTGGCAACCACCCATGCAAACGGACTTGCCATGCACGCCATGGTGTAGCTCTTTTTATTCGCTGCAATAACAGCCATCACGCCTCTTCCTACAAGCTCAGCCACACCGGAAAGCATAGGCAGAAGGCCGTAGCCCATTCCCTGGAAGCCGTTGCGGTAGCAGTTTACCACATACAGCGGAACCAGGAACATTCCCACGCACCGGAGGTAGGTATCCACCATAGGAATGACCACATCTGCATTATCTGAAATAAACAGATAAGAGAAGTATTTGCCTGCGAAGAAAAGAATGAAGCCTGCAATTACCGCATACGCGCATCCGATCACATCTGTTGCACGGAAGCCCTGGCGCACACGGTCCAGCTTTCTGGCTCCGATGTTCTGGGCATTGTATGTAGAAATAGTAGTTCCAATAGCGACAAAAGCCTGGGTGAAAATATTCTCGATCTTATTTCCTGCGGTAAAGGCTGCAACCGCGTAAGAACCAAGAATATTCAGGGAGCTCTGTACCATCATGGTTCCAATGGCTGTAATGGAATACTGAAGGCCCATTGGGATTCCCACGCTGATCTGCTTCGCGGCAATGTCTTTGTTAAAATGCCAGTCTTCTCTTTTCATGCGAAGCTCCGGAACAGCTTTCCAGATGTAGACCAGGCAGAGAAGTCCGGACACTCCCTGGGAAATAACCGTTGCCCATGCAGCTCCCGGCGCACCCCAGTGGAAAAAGATAATGAACACAAGGTCCAATACAATATTAAGGCCTGCTGCCAAAATCAGGAAATACAGCGGTGTCTTGCTGTTGCCAAGAGCCCTGAGGACACTGGACACCAGGTTGTAGAGCACCTGGGTAAAAATTCCGGCACAGATGATCATAATGTAGCCATATGCCCCGTCAAAAATATCCTCCGGTGTATGCATGAAAACCAGCAGTCTGTGCATTCCCAGCATGCTGATCGCCGTCATGATCACCGCGATCACGGCGGAAAGAATGGCTGCATTGCCAACTGTCTTCCGCATCTCATCCATTCTTCCTGCCCCAAATTTCTGGGAGGTAAGTACGGTAAATCCTGTGGTCAGTCCCATCAGAAAACCAATGATCAGAAAGGTGATGGTACCTGTGGCTCCTACCGCCGCCAATCCCTTGGTACCTACAAACTTTCCTACTATAACCGCATCAGCCATACTGTAAAGCTGCTGAAATACATTACCGATAAAAACAGGAATGGTGAAATTCAGCAGCATTTTCATGGGCTTTCCCACAGTCATATCTGTCTGCATTTTAAGTTTTCCTCCATAAGAAAAAATATCGTTTGAGAGCGATTATAGGCGAAATCCCACTTACTTTCAAGCCCCTATTTTAAGAAATTTAAAAATTTTTCCAGGATGCTTTTTGAGGACAAAAAGGTGCAGCCCCTATAGGAAGCTGCACCCTGTTTTCACACAATATTCCATAACTGTCCAGCATCTGGACAGCTACTGCAATTTTATTTATTTCTCAACAAGAAGAGACTTGCCTGTCATCTCTGTCGGCTGCTCCATGCCCATAAGCTGGATCAGGGTCGGGATGATGTCTGCAAGGCATCCGTTCTCACGAAGTGTGTATTTCGGATCTGCGTTTACAAGAATGAATGGAACCGGGTTGGTGGTATGAGCAGTGTATGGCTCGCCTGTCTCATAGTCAACCAGCTGCTCTGCATTACCGTGGTCAGCACAGATGAACATCTGTCCGTCAACCTCTTTGAGAGCCTCAACAGACTTGCCTACGCACTCATCAACAGCCTCAACAGCCTTGATTGCTGCTGCCTCAACACCAGTATGTCCAACCATATCCGGGTTCGCGAAGTTGATGATGATCACGTCGTATTTCTCAGATTTAATTGCTGCTACAAGCTTCTCACAAACCTCTGGAGCGCTCATCTCAGGCTGAAGGTCATAGGTCGGAACCTTCGGGGACTTCACAAGGATTCTGTCCTCTCCCTTGTTCGGCTCCTCAACGCCGCCGTTGAAGAAGAAGGTTACGTGCGCATATTTCTCAGTCTCAGCGATACGTGCCTGAGTCATGTTGTGAGCTGCAAGGTACTCGCCGAATGTGTTGTGAAGCTGAACCTTGTGGAATGCTACCAGCTTATTGCCGATGGTATCGTCATAATCTGTGAAGCATACATATGTGAGGTCCAGTCTCTTCTCTCTTGCAAAGCCTGTGAAAGCATCGTCGCAGAAAGCTCTGGTGATCTCACGTGCACGGTCAGGACGGAAGTTGAAGAATACAACAGAGTCCTTATCAGAAACAACAGCTACCGGCTTGCCGTCCTTCTCGATTACAGTCGGAAGAACGAACTCGTCTGTCTTGCCGTCATCATAGGAAGCCTGTACAGCCTCAGCTGCATCTGTTCCCTTAACGCCCTCGCCCTTGGTAAGTGCGTTGTAAGCAAGCTCAACACGATCCCAGCGGTTGTCACGGTCCATTGCATAGTAACGTCCGGAAACAACACCAATCTCACCTACGCCAAGCTCATCCATCTTTGCCTGAAGCTGCTGGATATATCCTTTTCCGGATGCCGGAGGTGTGTCGCGGCCGTCAAGGAAGCAGTGTACGTAAACTTTCTTAAGTCCTTCATTCTTCGCCATCTGAAGAAGTCCGAAAAGATGGGTGATGTGGCTGTGAACACCTCCATCAGAAAGAAGTCCCATAAAATGAATTGCAGAATCATTTTCTTTGGCATTCTTCATTGCTGTAAGAAGTGCCTCATTCTTAAAGAAATCACCGTCCTGGATCTCTTTGGTGATTCTGGTAAGCTCCTGGTATACGATACGGCCTGCGCCCATGTTCATATGTCCTACCTCAGAGTTACCCATCTGGCCCTCTGGAAGACCTACAGCCAGTCCGCTTGCGTTACCTTTTACAAAAGGATACTCAGCCATCAGCTTGTCCATGACAGGGGTATTTGCTTCATAAACAGCGTTAGCGTCATGTCTGTCATTCAGGCCGTATCCATCAAGAATCATTAAAACCGTTGGTTTCTTGCTCATAATGTTCTCCTTTATGCGATTAAAAATTTCCCGGCTGCTGATCCCCTGGGAAACAGCAGCTTTTCTTTTGTTTGTTACTCCTTATATATAGTATCAAAAATCTGGAATTTTTCAATCACAATTTTTCAAAATTTTATTTTCCGTAAACGCGGATTGTCTTGGAAATACGCTTTACAGAGGATTTATTGGAAAGTTCCTGGACTGCGGTCTTGAAATCGCCTTCCCGCACCTTGGCTGTGATCACAACAACCTCTGCAAGATGGTCGTCCTGGCTCTGGCTGTCGCGCTGGATGATCTGGGCAATGCTTACGTGATATTTGGCAAAAACCTCTGTCATCTCAGCAAGCACACCGCAGCGGTCCTCCACATGGAGGCGAAGGAAATAACGGTTGTAAGTATCTTCCATTCTTTTTACAGGAAGCTGTTTATAGCAGGTACATCCAATGCGTCCGCAGCAATTTGCCACTATATTTCTTACAATGTCGAAAATATCGCCCACTACAGCACTGGCTGTGGGAAGCTCACCAGCACCTCTGCCGAAGAACATAGCGTCCTCTACTGCGTCACCGTGAACAAAAACTGCATTATAGGAATCATTTACCGTTGCAAGCGGATGGTCGTTTGGAATCAGCATCGGGCAAACGTAAGCCTCTACCCCGGTGTCTGTGTTGCGTGCAACGCCAAGAAGCTTGATAGCACAGCCCATTTCTTTGGCATAGCGGATATCCTTGGCGGAAATCTTGGTGATTCCTTCAATATAAACGTCATCAAATACCACTCTGGAATTAAAAGCTACGCTGGCAAGAATGGCCACCTTACGACCTGCATCCAATCCGTCAATATCTGCTGTCGGATCTGCCTCTGCATATCCAAGCTTGGTGGCAAGTGCCAGGGCATCCTTAAATTCCATGTTGTCCTGGGACATTTTGGTGAGAATGAAGTTGGTGGTTCCGTTTACAATTCCCATAACCTCACTCATATGATTGCCTGCAAGACACTGCTTCAGAGGACGGATAATGGGGATTCCGCCTGCCACAGCTGCCTCAAAAAGCAGATCCACATGGGAAGCTTTAGCTGCGTCCAGAAGCTCTTTTCCATGGACTGCGATCAGATCCTTGTTGGCCGTTACCACATGCTTGCCTGCATGAAGAGCGTCCAGGATATAAGTACGTGCGGGCTCAATTCCGCCGATCAACTCAATCACAATATCAATAGAAGGATCCTGCTTGATCTCTTCCCAGCTGTTTGTAAGCATTGCAGGATCGTCTACCTTCGCAGCTGCCTTTTCCAGATTTCGAACCAGGATCTTACGGATCTTGACCTTGCAGCCGATCTTGGTTGTCATCTCCTCTTCCTGGCCTTTCAGAACCTTGTAAACTCCGGTTCCAACTGTTCCAAGCCCCAAAAGGGCCGCGTTTATCACTTTTTCTTCCATGGGGAACTCCCTTCTTTATATAGGATTCTGTAATCATTAAACGTCAGCGTGAAAAAGACAGTTGTCTTTCGTACATTAACATTTCACTGTGTGATTCCTATACTATGGCAGAATGTGGAATTTGTCAAGATGGGGATTCGGAGAAAAAACAGAAGTAACGATGTGTTTTCCGGTTATTGCTTCTCTTCCAGCTCCTCCAGCTGCCTCTTCAGCTTCCTGATATAGTGAAATCCGGCACATAGGGTTACGGAAATGGCTATGGACAAAATGGCTGCCAGGATCACATACGCAGTTGTTCCAGCTCCGGCTACCATACAGTAAAACAGGCATCCTGCCAGAAGTCCTGCAAACACCACTTCAATTCCCGTCTCCAATACTTTCTTCAATGCTTCTCCCTCCCTTTTAGGGTCTTTATAACGACCCTATGATATTTTTAATTTTACCCCGATAATAGACATATATCAAGTACAAATTGTTCATAAATAGGAGTAGATCCTGGCTGCAGATTCGGGCTTGTTCGCTGCCTGACTGCTGCTTTGAACAATCGCAGTTATGGGGTTTGATCATGATAAAATATGACAGGTTGTGGAAAACCATGGAAGAACGTCATATTTCCCAGTATGACCTTTATACGTATTACGAGGTGAGTAAAAGTCTGCTGCATAAGTTCCGCAAGAATGAGAACATTGAGATTTTTACCCTTGACCGTATCTGCACCATTCTGGAATGCAACATTGAGGATATTGTGGAGCATGTGCCGGATGAGCAGTACACGCAATATGTAAAAATGCAGAGGAAAGCGGCGGCTGCCGATCACAGCCGGGCTTCTAGGCAAAAAGAGTACGGGGAGACGCCTTCCGAAAAATAAAATATTCGAGAACATAACGCCGATCATCCAAAAATGTGTATGATTTTTATATACACAGATATTTGTTATTGTATTCTTTTGTAGAACAGTTTGTACTTTTCTTTTTACGTTGTTATATAAAAACACCGCCAGAAATTTCCCGGTTCTATCCGGTCATTTCTCTGACGGTGTTTTGTATTTCGTATGCTTATTCTACTTCTTCCGGTTCCATGCTGAGCTTGTGCTCAACTTCCGGTCCAATGTCGTATTTCTGTCTGTATTCCTTGAAATAGCTGTAGTATTCAAGGCTGTCAGTGGGATAAATCTTGGAGTTATGGATGTGAATATCTGTCGTTTCATCATCACTCTTCATAAGCGCGGTCATGGCACTTGCACAATGGGACGCAATACGGCCGAAGCTGTTCAGGATATCACTGAATACAGTTCCCTCTTCCAGACCGCATTTGCCCTGGCTGAGACGCTCTGCATGGCGCATTTTCAGCTCATCGCAAAGTCTGGTGATTACCACGCCAAGGGGCGCAACGCGCTGTGCGGCTTCCTTGTCATCATTCATGAAAGCAGTGCAGGTGATATTGATTTCCTCACGGACTGCGTCCATAACTACATTCAGCTCATCCCATGCAGTCTGAGAGAAGGTAGTGTGGTTATCATGCATTTCATTAGACATATGCGCGATATAGGAAGCATGGTCTCCGATTCGCTCAAAGTCATTGATGGTATGCAGATAAAGGGAGGTCTGACGAGTCTGGGCTGTGTTCATCTCACGCTTGGTAAGCTGAATCAGGTATTCCCCAAGACGGCTCTCATATTTGTCGATCAGGTCTTCTTTCCGCTGTACCTTATCGTATTTATCCTGCTGGTAATCGTTCAGAAGGTTCATGGCTCTGTTCACATTCTTCCGAAGCTTCTTCGCCATGCCGTTCATTGCACGATGGCACTGGCCAATAGCAAGTGCAGGATAGTTAAGCAGACGCTCTTCCAGAAGATCGAAGTCTGCCTCGTCTTCCAGCTCCTCTGCACTGTCCTTTACCAGGTAGCATACAAGCTGCTCGATCTTCGGTATGAATGGGAACAGTACAACGACAGTTGCCACACGGAATACCGTATTCAGAAGGGCAATGGATACAGGCGACATGATCATATCCATAAATCCAAAGTGAACGATGGCATTCGCTGTGTAGAAAATAATGGACCACAGGATCAGGCCAAACAGGTCGTTCAGCAGATATACAAGGGCAGTTCTTTTACCATTCTTGTTGGCTCCAACTGCGGAGATCAGTACTGGACAGGCAGCTCCAACGCCGATACCAAGAACGATCGGAAATGCACTTGCAAAGGTAAGGATTCCGGTTACGGAAAGTGCCTGGAGCACACCGACGGTAGCGGATGCACTCTGGAGCACTGCGGTAAACGCAATACCTACCAGGATACCTGCAATGGGGTTGGAAAACATTGTCAGCATATCGATAAATACAGGACTCTCACGCAGCGGCGCAACAGCTCCACTCATCATCTGCATTCCATTCATCAAAATGGCAAAGCCCAGCATAATATTTCCGATATTTCTGTGTACGGATCTCTTACAGAATGTACGAAGAATAATACCGATCACAGCTACGACTGCTGAGATAGTAGCTGTGGAAAGGATGCTTGCAATTCCACCGGAGCCCTGGATGTAGGACAGACACAAAATCCATCCTGTGATACTGGTTCCGATATTTGCGCCCATGATAATACCAATTGCCTGTTTCAGCTTCATCATACCGGAGTTTACAAAACCGATAACCATAACCGTTGTGGCAGATGAAGACTGGATCACACTTGTAACACCGGTTCCAAGTGCAACACCCTTCAGCGGGGTATTTGTCATCTTGTAAAGAAAAGCTTCCAGCTTATTGCCGGCAACGGATTTCAGTCCGTCTCCCATCAATGACATTCCAAATAAGAAAAACGATACTCCGCATAGCAAAGATAAAACCATTGAAAAAATTGCCATGTTTTACTCCTCTGTTGTCGCTTCCCTCTCTGCTCCTTCGCATGAGTGCGACCT
Organism: Ruminococcus sp. AF31-8BH; assembly: GCF_003460605.1. Taxonomy (GTDB): domain Bacteria; phylum Bacillota; class Clostridia; order Lachnospirales; family Lachnospiraceae; genus Blautia_A; species Blautia_A acetigignens. The sequence continues at coordinate 248,098 of NZ_QTVN01000005.1, read as the reverse complement.
TTCTTCTCAAGTATTTTGTTTTCTATTAACGTGGATTTTTCTCAATTTTTACGTATCCTTAACTATTATGCCATAATCATAAGCTGATTACAATATTGGATTGATCTTAAAGCGTAATTTTTTATGCCTGGAAAAACTGTATTTTGGGTAAAATTAGCTAAAAGTTCCTTACTGCATCAAAACAAAAACGCCATAAAACGCTCCCGGCAGAACCGGAATAGCGAATTATGGCGTCTTCAACGCTTGGACACTTGTAAGATATAGATATCTTACTATTATTTAAAGAGATACGAATCTAGGTTATTTGTTGTAGTTTACGATGTCGCCGAACTCAGCTTTGAGGGAAGCACCGCCAACAAGACCGCCGTCGATATCTGCCTGAGCAAATAATTCCGGAGCAGTTTTAGCGTTTACAGATCCGCCGTACTGGATGCGGATTGCAGCTGCTGTAGCCTCATCGTAGATTTCAGCGATGCAAGCTCGGATTCCTGCGCAAACTTCCTGAGCCTGCTCAGTTGTAGCTGTTTTACCGGTTCCGATAGCCCAGATTGGCTCGTAAGCGATAACGGCTGTTTTAGCCTGATCAGCTGTAACATTCTGGAAACCAACTTTAACCTGCTGACGGATGAAGTCCATAGTTACGCCCTGCTCTCTCTGAGCAAGAGTCTCACCACAGCACATGATCGGAGTGATGCCGTGCTCGAATGCTTTAAGCATTTTCTTGTTTACGGTCTCACTTGTCTCAGCGAAGTACTCTCTTCTCTCGGAATGTCCGAGAACTACATATTTAACACCAGCATCTGTGAGCATGTTCGGGGAAATCTCGCCTGTGAAAGCACCTTTCTCCTCGAAGTACATGTTCTCAGCACCAACCTGGATGTTGGATCCTTTTGCAGCCTCAACAACTGGAAGGATATCGATAGCCGGTACGCAGAATACTACGTCAACGTCTTCGTTTGCTACTAATGGTTTTAAGGTTTCTACTAATTTAACTGCCTCACTTGGAGTCATGTTCATTTTCCAGTTTCCGGCAATAATTTTCTTTCTAGACATTATTATATAATCTCCTTTATTTTTCGGAATCACCATGTCCACTAAATTCAAGCTTCACCTTCGGTTCGCTTTCATTAAGTGGTCAGGTGGGCTTTCATACTAAATTCGGTCTGCGCCTGTGGCTTGCCCTCATTAAGTATTCAATGCCTATTTATCATTAGCTGCTGCTACACCCGGAAGCTCTTTTCCTTCCAGGAACTCAAGGGATGCACCGCCACCTGTGGAGATGTGGGTCATCTTGTCGCCATAGCCAAGGATGTTAACTGCTGCTGCAGAATCACCGCCGCCGATGATGGTTGTAGCGTCTGTATCAGCAAGTGCCTTAGCAACAGCCTCTGTACCATGAGCAAAGTTCGGCATCTCGAAGCAGCCCATCGGTCCGTTCCAAACAACAGTCTTCGCATCTTTTACAGCGTCAGAGAAAATCTTCTCTGTCTCTGGTCCGATGTCCATTCCTTCCCATCCGTCCGGAATCTCACCACGTTTTACAACCTGGATGTTGCAGTCGTTGGAGAAGTCATCACCGATTCTGTTATCTACAGGAAGAAGAAGCTTAACGCCTTTATCTTCTGCTTTCTTCATCATGTCTAATGCATACTGAAGATAATCATCCTCGCAGAGGGATTTTCCGATATGTCCGCCAAGTGCTTTGGAGAATGTATAGGACATTCCGCCGCCGATGATCAGAGTGTCAACCTTGTCAAGAAGATTGTTGATAACAGAGATCTTGCTGGAAACCTTAGCTCCGCCAAGGATAGCAACGAATGGTCTCTCAGGGTTGTTTACAGCATTTCCGAGGAAATCGATTTCTTTCTGCATCAGATATCCAACAACAGCTGTATCTACATATTTGGTAACGCCAACGTTAGAGCAGTGTGCTCTGTGAGCGGTACCGAATGCGTCGTTTACAAATACGTCGCAAAGAGAAGCAAGTTCCTTGCTGAACTCATCACCGTTCTTAGTCTCTTCTGCACGGTAACGTGTATTCTCAAGAAGAATAACATCTCCGTCTTTCATCTCTGCTACTGCAGCTTTTGCGTTTGGTCCTACAACTTCCGGATCAGCAGCAAATTTAACTTCCTGTCCGAGAAGCTCACTGAGACGTTTTGCAACAGGTGCAAGAGATAACTCAGGCTTCGGCTCTCCCTTCGGTTTTCCAAGGTGTGAGCAAAGGATAATCTTTCCACCATCTGCGATCAGCTTCTTGATTGTAGGAAGAGCTGCTACCAGACGGTTCTCATCTGTAATTTTGCCGTCCTGCAGAGGTACATTAAAGTCGCATCTTACGAGGACTTTTTTGCCTTTTACGTTGATGTCATCAACAGATTTTTTATTCAGCATCTTGTTATGCCTCCTTATTATAAATTAACTTTATACAGACAAAAGGGTCCGGTCCTATTCAGACCGGACCCTTCTCTGAGTCTTATTCATATACTGCAGAACCGCGTAGGCAGCCTGTCAGCATCCGAACCCTACTCGTCTTCTGATTAAGCGTTCAGAAGTTTGCCAAAGTGTTTGATTGTACGAACCATCTGGCTTGTGTAGGAGTTCTCATTGTCATACCAGGAAACAACCTGAACCTCTGTTGTGCCATTCTCAAGTGGAAGAACCATTGTCTGAGTAGCATCGAACAGGGAACCAAATCTCATACCAACGATATCGCTGGAAACGATCTCGTCCTCGTTGTATCCGAAGGACTCGTTGGAAGCTGCTTTCATAGCTGCGTTGATCTGCTCTTTTGTAACATTTCCTTCAACAACTGCTGTAAGGATTGTTGTAGAACCTGTTGGGGTTGGAACACGCTGTGCGGAACCGATAAGTTTTCCGTTCAGTTCTGGGATAACAAGACCGATTGCTTTAGCAGCACCTGTGCTGTTCGGAACGATGTTAACTGCAGCTGCACGGGATCTTCTCAGATCGCCTTTTCTCTGCGGTCCGTCAAGTGTCATCTGATCGCCTGTGTAAGCGTGGATTGTGCACATGATACCGGATTTGATTGCAGCAAGGTCATTAAGAGCTTTAGCCATTGGAGCTAAGCAGTTTGTTGTACAGGAAGCTGCGGAAATGATGTGATCCTCTTTTGTAAGAGTCTCATGGTTTACATTGTAAACGATTGTCTTAAGGTCGTTTCCAGCCGGAGCGGAAATGATAACGTGTTTAGCACCTGCATCGATATGAGCCTGAGCTTTGTCTTTGGATGTATAGAATCCAGTACACTCAAGAACTACGTCTACACCGATCTCTCCCCATGGAAGCTCAGCAGCGTTAGCTTTTGCATAAATTTTGATTTCTTTTCCGTCAACTGTGATGGAATCCTCGCCAGCTACAACTGTATCTGCAAGAGCGTATCTTCCCTGAGTTGAGTCATATTTTAATAAATGAGCGAGCATTTTAGGAGATGTTAAGTCGTTGATAGCAACGATCTCAAATCCTTCTGCACCAAACATCTGACGGAATGCAAGACGTCCAATACGTCCAAAACCATTAATTGCAACTTTTACTGCCATGATAAATTCCTCCTATGAATTAAATGGTAAAAATTATGTGAATGCTTCAATCTTTGTGAAAGAAACATCAACCTATAGCGTATTGTACCTAATTCTGAACAAAAATTCAAGTCCATTTTCAAAAAAATAACAGGCAAATTGCCACAAATATCCTCTAATATGGTATACTCCTTTTAAATGGTCCGGCAGTGTCCCTTTTATGACACTGGGGCCGCTTTTATCCGCACTTTTTTTCCTTTTTTCATACAGAAAGGGAGCCTATTTTTTACAAATTCAAGGAGGACATCATGAACATACAGCAAAAATCTCCGTCGATTTTGTGGGACTGCCACATGCACTCATCATTTTCCGCTGATTCTGACACTCCCACTGAGGATATGATACGCAGATCCATCGCACTTGGTCTTGAAGGGATCTGTTTTACCGAGCATCTGGACCCGGACTATCCCCCCACTCCCGATGACCTGGAATTCTCCCTTGATCTTCCGGCTTACTATAAGCGGCTTATGGAGCTAAAGGAAGCTTATAAGGATCAGATCAGCATCCGTTTTGGAATTGAGATCGGCCTGCAGCTTCATCTTGGCGAATATTTTCACAATCTTTTGAGGAAATATCCTTTTGATTTCGTGATCGGTTCCTCCCATCTGGTTCACGGCGCAGATCCCTATTACCCGGAATTTTTCCAGGGCAGGGAGGAAGAACAGGCTTACAGGGAATATTTCGAATCCATTCCGGAAAATCTTTCTGCTTTTGATGAGGTGGATACTTACGGGCATCTGGATTACATTGTCCGTTACGGTCCGAACCAGAACCGTTTCTATTCTTATGAGAAATACCAGGATATTTTGGAAGCGATCCTGAAAAAGCTGATTGAGAAACATGTGGGACTTGAGGTGAATACCGGAGGCTACCACTATGGCCTTGGAGAACCGAATCCCTGCACTGCCATTATCCGCCGATATAAAGAGCTGGGTGGTGAAATCATCACCATCGGTGCTGACGCCCATGCACCGGAGAAAATCGGGTATGACTTTGACAGGGCTGCGCAGGTGCTGAAAGAATGCGGGTTTGAATATTATACGGTTTTTAAAGAGAGGAAACCGGAATTTATCAGGCTGTGAATGCTTTCTGCAAAATGTTTGATGTTTGCCACAGAATGCGTATGAAAAAAGAAGCCGCACCCCGCGACTTCTTTTTTTACATATTCGTAATCCAGGCTATTGCCCAGAACTTATTCTTAGCTGTCATCCGGGACTTTTATAGTAATTATTTCTGCACTTTTTCCAGAAACAGTGCAATAAACCCTTTCTTTTCCCGCTCATGTGCCTTGTCATACAGAGAGCGGCACCATTCGGTGATAACTTCGATCACGACCGGGGAGAAAGTCATCAGTATGAATACCAGGATGATCATTCCGAATTCCAGGGAGCCAAGTGCCAGCAGGTTCTGCACGCATACGGCTGCAAAGAAGAAAATAAACTGCATGCCGTAGATAATAATCTTGCGGTATCGGCTAAGGGGCGCATACACGGTCTTAAGGGCTGCCATGTAGTTCCAGCCGGTTACCAGGAAACATGCGGTGCTAAGCATGACGTTGCTGTGGTACACATTCTGGCAGACCAGCATGATGGTGAATACACAGCCTGTGATGGTCACTGCTGCAGGGAATGCATTCATAAATACGTAGCGCAGGAAGCCGCTTTCAATCTTGTTGAAGTTGTTTTCCTGAGCCAGAAGGAAGGTGGGAATTCCCACTGCACAGGCACTGATCAGGGACATCTGGATAGGCTCGAAGGGATAGCTCTCGCCCCAGAAAATAGTGATCAGGCAAAGCAGTGCGGAAAAAATAGTCTTGATCAGGAACATGGATGCCGCAGTACGGATGTTGTTGACAACGCGGCGGCCCTGGTTCACGATCTCCGGCATAGCCGCAAAGTTGGAATCCATCAGCACCACGTTGGCAATGTTCTTGGCAGCGTCGCTTCCCTCTGCCATAACCACACTGCAGTCCGCTTCTTTCAGTGCCAGAACATCGTTGACGCCATCGCCTGTCATGGCAACGGTATGCTTCTGTTTCTGAAGGGCGAGCACCATTTCCTTCTTCTGCTGCGGAGTCACACGACCGAATACAGAACACTCTGCAACGGCACGCTCCATATCCTCCGGTGTGGTAATGGTTGTGGCATCAATATAGCGGTCTGCATTTTCCAGACCGGCTTTTTTCGCAATGGCGGAAACGGTCACAGGATCATCACCGGAAATTACTTTCAAGTCCACGCCCTGGTCTTTGAAAAATGCAAGCGTCTCAGGAGCATTGTCTCGGATAATATCGGTGATCATAAACAGCGCTACCGGCTTCAGGCCAGCAGGCAGCTCATTCTCCTGATTCAGGTTCGGGCTGTGGGCCAGTACCAGAACACGCAGGCCTTCTTTTCCATATGCAGCGCACTGGCGGATCAGGTCTTCGTTTCCTTCCGGGAAAAGGAACTGGGCAGCGCCCATCAGGTAAGTTCCCTTTTCTTTGAAAGCTACACCGCTGTATTTACGGTCAGATGAGAACGGGATGCAGTGGTCTACGGTCATGTCCGTTCTTCTGGAGAAACGCTTGTGGAGGGCATCTGCGGTGGCATTCTTGTCCTTCAGCACAGACATCATGTTCGCCATGACGCGCTCGATCTCGTTCATGGTCATCTCTGGCTGGGGAGTCTCCACTGCCTGCAAAGCGGTTCCAGACTGAGGAGCCTCTTCCGATGTAATTCCTGCTTCCGCAGCTGCCAGTTCTGGCTGACATCCAGCATCAGGCTTCCCCTCTGCATCCGATATATTTGCCTCATTAAACGCCCCGGCTGCATCCGCATTTCTCTGTGCCGCAGCTTTCCTCTCCATCCCTTCCACATAAGGCTGCACTTGCTCCACACACATGGTTCCTGCGGTGATCGTACCCGTCTTATCCAGGCAAAGGGTATCCACTCTTGCCAGAGTTTCAATACAATATAATTCCTGCACCAGGGTGTTCTTCCGGGTCAGGGCAAGAGCTCCCAGGGTCAAAGCCACACTGGTAAGCAGCACCAGTCCCTCCGGGATCATTCCCAAAACCGCTGCCACCATATTTACAACAGCGTCCCGGATTCCATTCCCGGCAACATAATACTGCTTGTAAAACAGCAGAAGTCCCATAGGAACAATGATCACACTGATGGTCTTCAGAATAGCATTCAAGGAATTACGCAGTTCCGAATTGTGACGCTTGAATTCCTTGGCTTCGCTGGTGATCTGGGAGGCGTAATTGTCCTTGCCAACATGGATTACCTGGCAGCATGCCTCTCCGGATGTGACAAAGCTTCCGGAAAAAAGCTCGTCTCCTTCAATCTTCTGAAGATTGTCGGATTCTCCTGTCAGAAGGGATTCGTTGACCTCAATGCTTCCTTCCAGCACCTTGGCATCCGCCGGCACCTGGTCACCTGTCTTCAGAAACAGGATGTCATCCAATACCAGCTTTTCTGTGGAGATGGTCCACTTCTTCCCTTCACGCAGTACCACAGCCTTGCTCTCTGTGAGAATCGCAAGCTTGTCCAGGGTCTTCTTGGCACGGACCTCCTGGATGATTCCGATCACGGTATTGATCACAATAATGCCCATGAACATGGAATTCTTATAGGATCCTACCAGCAGAACCATTACCATAAGTGCAAGATTCAGAAAGTTGAAAAATGTAAGTACATTCTCCCTTACGATCTGCTTGTAGCTTCTGGTATTGGGATTCTCGTTGGCATTGACTTTTCCTTCTTCGATTCTTTGTTGTACCTGTTCGTTTGTAAGTCCTGTCATCGTTACTTCCTTCATTCTTGTATTTTCTTCAAGGATTTCCAGGAAATTCCATATGGAATTTCCTGTATGCCGGATGCCTTCCCGGTATACAAAATCAGGGCAGATGATAACATCCGCCCTGATGAATTCTCTTTACGGGTCTGCCTCATCTTTACCACTCATTTATCTGTAACGAAATAAATCTGCTTATGGATTCGGTTTCCTGTAAAAATATTCTTTTTATCGATGACGACAAGCAACAGCTGCTATTCGCGCTGTTTCCAACCGCAATTAATACTCTTCTGCCTCGTCCTCTTCACCTTCGTGAATGTCAGACTTCGGTTTCTTCAGACCCTCGATCTCAATGTGGTGCTTCTGTGCATAGTCCCACAGTGCAGCATGTACAGCCTCTTCTGCAAGAAGGGAGCAGTGTACCTTTACTGGCGGAAGTCCGTCAAGAGCTTCCATAACTGCCTTGTTGGTAAGCTTCATAGCTTCCTCGATGGTTTTGCCTTTGACCATCTCAGTAGCCATGCTGCTGGTTGCTACTGCAGCACCGCAGCCGAAGGTTTTGAATTTGCAGTCTCTGATAATATGTGTCTCATCATCGATATCAAGGAAAATTCTCATAATATCGCCGCATTTGGCATTTCCTACTGTACCGACACCGCTTGCATTCTCTATTTCTCCAACATTACGTGGATGCTGGAAATGATCCATTACTTTCTCACTATACATCTTTTTTTCCTCCTGGCAAGTGTTTTAATCAATTTTTCTGTTTTTTAATAAAATCTTCATATAATGGAGACATTGCTCTTAAGCCGCTTACGATTTCTTTCAGCTTATCTACTACGAAATCAGCGTCTTCCATGGTGGTCTCTTCGCTTAATGTCATACGCAGGGAACCATGTGCGATCTCGTGAGGCAGTCCGATTGCCAGAAGTACATGGGACGGATCCAGGGAACCTGATGTACAGGCGGAACCGCTGGATGCACAGACGCCATAGTTGTCAAGCATAAGCAGCATGGACTCTCCTTCGATGAACTGGAAGCTTACGTTTACGTTGTTTGGAAGACGTTTGGTAGGATGACCGTTTAATTTCACATATGGAATCTCTTTCATGATTCTGTCGATGAAATGATCTCTTACCTGGATCTCTTTAGCGGTACGCTCTTCCATAGTGCGGATGGCACGCTCTGCAGCTGCACCGTAGCCTACGATTCCCGGAACGTTCTCTGTACCTGCGCGGCGCTTTCTCTCCTGTGCTCCGCCGTGTACGAAGGAACGGATCTTAACGCCCTTGCGAATGTAAAGGAAGCCGATTCCTTTCGGTCCGTTCAGCTTATGTCCGCTGGAGCTGAGCATGTCGATGCCTAACTCATCTACATTGATCGGCACCTGTCCAAAAGCCTGCACGGCATCTGTGTGGAAAAGGATTCCGTGCTCTTTGGCGATGGCTCCGATTTCCTTGATCGGCTGGATGGAACCGATCTCGTTGTTTGCAAACATAACGGAGATCAGGATGGTCTCAGGTGTGATGGCTTTCTCAAGCTCATCCAGCTTCACAATACCGTTCTCATCTACATCCACGTATGTGATCTTGGCTCCGCGCTCTTTCTCCAGATACTCGCAGGTATGAAGGATTGCATGATGCTCGATCTTGGTGGTGATGATGTGATTTCCTTTGGATTTATATGCTTCAAAAGTGGCTTTCAGTGCCCAGTTGTCAGCCTCTGAACCGCCAGCTGTGAAATAAATTTCTTCTCTCTTAGCTCCAAGTGCGTCTGCGATCTGGCCTCTTGCCTTGGTAACGCCTTCCTTGCTCTTGGATGCGAAATCATAAATGCTGGATGGATTTCCATACATTTCAGTAAAATAAGGAAGCATTGCTTCTACAACTTCCGGAGCGGTCTTGGTGGTAGCCGCATTATCCAGATAAATCATTTTTCCCATTTTTCTTCCTCCTGGTTTATTGGTATCAATTCGATATGAAAGAACCCCGGAAAAGGGCTTTTTTCATCTATCTCCTTAGGTACTTTTTTATTTCCTAGTAATTCGCTTGGATTTCTAGTCCACTTTACCAGATAATAACAGTTCTGTCAAGGCACATTTGGGCATAGATTATCTAAAAAGATAGTGGTCTGATCATCATGTCTGATAAGCTTTTTTTCAGGGGAACCCTGATCCTTACCTTTACTGGCCTTGCCAGCCGGATCATGGGTTTCTTCTATAGAATATTCCTTTCTCATACTATTGGTGCACAGGGAGTTGGAATTTACCAGCTTACCCTTCCCGTTCACGGGATCATCCTGGCTGCAGCGGGAATGGGAATCCAGGCTGCCATTTCCAGGCTGTGCGCCTCCTTTACTGCCCTTGAAAAAGAAAAAGAATCGCGAAATACACTGCTTCTTGGAATGTTTCTTTCCGGGGCTGTTTCCCTTCTTTTGTCGGCAGGGGTGTACCTGAATGCGGATTTTATTGCGGGGGAGCTTTTGAAGGAAGCAAGAACTGCTTCTTTGCTTCGCATTCTCTCTTTTAGTTTTCCCCTGAGTGCCCTGCATTCATGCGTCAACAGCTTTTATTATGCCAGAAAAAAAACCGGACTTCCAGCCTTTATCCAGCTTTTGGAGCAGACTTCCCGGATTGGCAGCACCTATATGATCTACCTGGTACTTCTGTCTGGTGGAAAAGAAATCACTCCCATGATTGCAGCTGGCGGTGCGCTTTTTAGCGAGATTGCGGCAACTGCTGCCTGCTTTTTAGCACTGGGCGTGGATTTTTCCCGGGAAAATTATCATCCTCTTTCGGGATTATGGAGGCAGCCCAGAAATCCTGGCTCTGTTCTTTCTTCTTTAAAGGAAATTGGAGAGATTGCGGTGCCTCATTCTGCAAACAGGCTGCTGCTTACGGTGCTTTCCGGCATTGAAATGGTTCTCATTCCCCAACAGCTGCTTCTGGCGGGAATGACGCAGACAAATGCGCTGGCTGTGTACGGGATTTTCACGGGAATGGCTCTGCCTTTGATTCTGTTTCCCGCTACTATCACCAATTCCGCTTCTGTAATGCTGATGCCTTCTGTGGCAGGACTTCAGGCACTTGGCTATGAAAAAAGGATTCGCTATGTGATCTGGCGCACACTTGGAACCTGTTTTTTCTTCGGGGCTTTCTGCACTTTGTTTTTCTTTCTTTTTGGAAAGCCGCTTGGAATTTTTCTGTTTCACAGTGAGACTGCGGGAGTGTACATAAAAACGCTGGCGTTTATCTGCCCGTTTCTTTATACCAACACCACCCTGGAAAGCATTATGAACGGGCTTGGCAGACCAGATGCCTGTCTTTTCCACAATGTTGCGGGAGTGTGCATCCGCATTGGCTTTGTGATCCTTTCCGTTCCCAGCATGGGGATCCGTGGATATTTTTATGGAATGCTGATTTCCCAGCTAATTCTTACCCTGCTTCATTTTATTTATCTAAACAGAATGAAGTTATCGGACTGATTTTCACGAAATTTGCCTATCGACATTTTTCGGTTCATAGTCTATAATATTGAAACGAAAGCAAATTTTGCCGATAAAAGGAGAAAATACCATGGGATTTGAATTCATCAAAAAGCTTCCGACACCCGACGAGATCCGCAACCAATATCCCATTGATGCAAAGATCAAGGCACTGAAAGAGAAACGTGATCAGGAGATTCGTGACGTATTCACTGGAAAATCCGATAAATTTCTTGCAATCATCGGTCCCTGCTCTGCAGATAATGAAGATGCTGTATGCGATTATCTGCTGAGACTTCGCAAAGTTCAGGACAAGATCGCGGATAAAGTTTTAATCATTCCACGAGTTTATACGAATAAACCGCGTACTACCGGAGAGGGCTATAAGGGTATGGTTCATCAGCCAGACCCGGAGAAAAAGCCGAATATGCTTGCCGGACTTGTTGCCATCCGTAAGATGCACATCCGCGCTATTGAGGAGAGCGAGTTTACCTGCGCAGATGAGATGCTTTATCCGGAGAACTGGCGCTACCTTTCCGACCTTCTTTCCTACGTAGCAGTTGGTGCACGTTCTGTTGAGGACCAGCAGCACCGTCTGACTGTCAGCGGTATGGACGTTCCGGCAGGAATGAAGAACCCTACCAGTGGAGATTACAGCGTTATGCTGAACTCTGTTGTGGCAGCTCAGGGAAGCCATACTTTCATCTACAGAGGATGGGAAGTTGAAACTACAGGTAATGAGCTTACACATACCATTCTTCGCGGTGCGGTAAATAAGCACGGAGAGGCCATTCCGAACTATCATTACGAAGACCTTCGCCTTCTTTTTGAGAAATATTCTGCTAAGAATCTCAAGAACATGGCTACTATCGTAGATACCAACCACTCCAACTCCAACAAGCAGTATGAGCAGCAGATCCGTATTGCCAAGGAAGTGCTTCACAGCCGTCAGGTTGATTCTGATGTACATGGTCTGGTTAAGGGGCTTATGATCGAGAGCTACATCGAGCCAGGCAACCAGAAGATCGGCCCGAACCATGTATATGGCAAATCTATTACAGATGCATGCCTTGGATGGGATGAGTCTGAGAAGCTGCTGTATACTATTGCTGAGATGTGCTGATAAAGGTGTATCTGGCAGAGTGATTTCTGTTTGTTCTATCTGATTAGAGAAAAATCTCCTGGATTCTGATTTTGAGAATCCAGGAGATTTTTTTATGGGGTTTCATTTTTGGGCGTGACTTCCTTAAAACTGCCCAGAATACTTTCCCGGACAGTCTTTTCGCTCTTATTCTATATCCTAGAGCGTGTTTGAAAAATCATTCCCGCAAAGTGGGGCGTACATCTTGCAGAAAGCCTTTTTCAAACATGCTCTAGTGTCTCGGATGTGCTTTCATGTACACATCTCTCATCCTGTTAATGTTCATGCTGAGGTAAACCTGTGTGGTGGAAATATCGGAGTGGCCAAGCATTTCCTGGACGCTTCTGATGTCCGCACCGTTCTGGAGCATATGTACGGCGAAGGAATGCCGCAGGGTGTGGGGTGTAATGTCTCTGTGGATTCCAGCTTCTTCTGCATAGCCCTTAAGCATTTTCCAGAAACCCTGGCGGCTCATGGCCTTGCCGGAGCAGTTGGTAAATAAAGCATTCTCGTTGTCATCCTTCACAAATACATCCCGTCCCTTGTCCAGGTACAGATCAAGGGCTTCCTTGCTCACATTGCCGACGGGGATAATGCGCTCTTTATTTTCCTGACATACTACATAGCCCATCTGAAGATTCACATCGCTCACTTCCAGATGGATCAGTTCGCTGACGCGCATGCCTGTGGCATAAAGAAGCTCCAGCATTGCCTTGTCACGAATGCCTTTTGGCGTAGTCAGGTCTGGCTGCTTCAGGAGATTGTCTACCTCCTGGATGCTGAGAATCTCAGGAAGCTTCTTCTCCACCTTGGGAGATTTCAGATTGTCTGCAGGGTTCTCATCGATTCTTCGCAGGGCGAACATATGCTGGAAAAACGCACGCATGGAAGCAACGCTTCTGGAAATAGTGGAGGACGCGAAATTTTCTTTCTCCATATAATCCATATATCCCATAAGGTCAAATTCCCGCACCTCTTCCACAGCAGCAATGCCCTTCTTCTGCAGGTACGCTGCCATCTTAGTCAGGTCACGCTGATAGGAAACCTCCGTATTCTGGGATGTCTTCTTCGTATTATGTAAATAATCAATAAATTCGCGTATTTCCTGTTCCATACTGTTTACTTCCTGTCTCTTCTGTTCTGAATTTCGCTTCATAAATCCAAATAAATGATAAATACAGCCTCAGTTCTCCGACTGCCCGCTCCATCATTATTCATCGCATTTTATGCGTATTCTTTTTTCACGCTCTAAGATATGGGCTAGTCACCCACAATAATTTAAAATGTACCTGTATTATACTTTGTAATTGACATAAAATCAAACCTTTTTTTCGCGCCGAAACCGCTTAAAATTGGGCTTTTTTCAGTTATTTTACAAAATAATGTTAATCTTATGGTAACCAGCACTATATCTTGTTGTTTTTTCTCGAATTTTGTCTAAAAAAAATTTATAAATCCAAGGATTTGCCGCAAAATCCAGGGATTTATGCACCATTCCAGAAGGATTCCAAGCCCGAATATGGCTGTCCACAGAAGGGAATTCAAAAAATAGCTGCTTACTTTTCCCGGAAAAATCCCATGATTGCGCCAGATTGCCCTGGATTCTTTGTAAACCATCCCGTAGACTTTCATCCACACGGGAATATAGATGAGATACTGGGGAAGCAAAAGCCCCGCTGCCACGGCTCCACCTGCCAATCCAAACTGCAGGATAGACATGACAAATACCATTCCAAGGCCAAGCCCCGTAAAAATCATGGACAGCACTGCAAGGGGCACCCCAAACACTGTAAATCCGCACAGCAGTGTAAGGAGAAACATCCCGCCCCGCATCCCAATGATCTGGTACAGATATTCTTTTCCATATGCGGCAGTCCGTCCATAGGTGCCAAGCAGATAAACCGCGGAAAAAGCCTGCTGCTTCCAGGTAAACCGGTAAACAAGATTGGGAATTATCATTCCTGCCAGAAATCCAAAGAGCAGCAGGGCCATTCCCGGAAAAGTGGTTTTCGTTTTGATGCAAAGTAATTTTTCCATAGCTTCACCCTGTACCATTCTACGCCGACTTTGTTTTAATTATGAAAAAAGTCAGCTGTTCCACGCCTATGCTGTTTCCACAGCTGCCGTACAGAATTTTCATAATAAAAAACCGCCTCCGCATTTCTCATATTTCATGAAAAATGCGGAAGCGGTCTCTTTGCTTTTTAATGTAAATTAACTCCGATTATTTGGCATAATCAACGGCTCTGCTCTCGCGGATCACATTGACCTTGATCTGGCCCGGATACTCAAGCTCAGCCTCAATCTGCTTCGCTATGTCTCTTGCGAGAAGTACCATCTCAGAATCGTTCACATGCTCAGGAACTACCATCACACGGATTTCTCTACCAGCCTGGATCGCAAAGGATTTCTCTACACCCTTGAACTGGTTTGTAATGTCCTCAAGCTGTTTCAGTCTGTTGGTATAAGTCTCCAGTGTCTCTCTTCTGGCACCTGGACGCGCTGCGGAAATCGCATCTGCAGCCTGTACGATGCAGGCGATAAGGCTCTCCGGCTCCACATCACCATGATGTGCTGCTACTGCATTAATAACAAGCGGGGTTTCCTTATACTTCTTGCAAAGGTTTACACCAATTTCAATGTGAGATCCTTCAACCTCATGATCAATAGACTTACCAATATCATGAAGCAAGCCTGCACGTTTCGCCATACGTACGTCTACGCCAATCTCTCCTGCAAGCAAGCCGGAAAGCTGCGCAACCTCGATGGAGTGCTTCAATGCATTCTGTCCATAGCTTGAACGGAATTTCATACGGCCAAGGAGTTTCAGAAGTTCTGGATGAATACCGTGAACACCAACATCCATAGCTGCATTCTCACCATCCTCACGGATCTGGTTTTCAACTTCCTTCTGCGCTTTCTCAACCATTTCTTCGATTCTGGCAGGATGGATACGTCCATCTACGATCAGCTTCTCAAGAGCTACTCGTGCCACCTCACGTCTGATAGGATCAAAGGATGAGAGGACAACTGCTTCAGGAGTATCGTCAATAATAAGATCTACACCTGTCAAAGTCTCCATGGTACGAATATTACGTCCCTCACGGCCGATAATACGTCCCTTCATCTCATCGCTTGGAAGCTGTACTACGGAAATAGTAGTTTCGGCAACGTGGTCTACCGCACATTTCTGAATGGCATTTACCACATACTCTTTGGCTTTTTTTCCTGCTTCTTCCTTCGCCTGATTCTCAAGTTCTTTGTAAAGCTTGGCAACATCAACCTTTACATCGTCTTCTACAGATCTGAGCAATTCTTCTTTTGCCTGTTCGGAGGTTAAACCGGAAACACGTTCCAGTTCCTGTACTCCTTTCAGCTCAAGCTCGTCTACTCTTCTTTCTTTCTTTTGCAATTCAGCAAATCTCGCTGTACACTCTGCTTCGCGCTTCTCAACTGCCTCAGCCTTCTTATCGACGGTTTCTTCCTTCGCTAAGACACGCTTCTCATATTTCTGCAGTTCGTTTCTACGTTCCTTGGTTTCCTTCTCCAGTTCATTTTTAGTGCGGAGAGATTCTTCCTTTACTTCCAATAAAGTTTCACGTTTCTTTGTTTCGGCCGCCTTTAAAGCTTCATCAATGATGCCTCTGGCCTTTTCTTCAGCTGACCCAATCGTTTCTGCGTCTTTCTTAACCTTATTATCCACAGAAACTTTACTAGTAATAGGAACCGCAATCAGTAGAGTGGCTACTACAGCGACAACTGCAACAATAATTGTTGTCACAGGAGCACCTCCTCAATATTTAGTTTTCATTGTGCAATCACAACAATACAAGTTTATCTTTTTTTTAGAATTATGTCAAGTTTTTCTACAGAAAAATGAAATTTATATTTCGTCAAGTTTCATCACAGCTCAAAAAGCCTATAAATCAAGGGTTTTCGCGGTTTGGATAAAAATTAATCTGTCGTCTATTTTCGTCTTTTTTCTTTCAAATGTCATAAAATTTGTCATAATTTTTGTCATAAAAAAGCCACCGCCCAATAAAAGGAAAGTGGCCTTGATTTTCAGATAATATTTTCTGCTTTTTTCATTTCATTCTGAATACGCTCATAGTCCGCATGATTGTAAATATCCATTGTCGTTGCAATGTCAGAATGTCCCATAATAACCTGTAACGCTTTTGGATCAATCCCAGCTTCGGCAAGACGTGTACAGGCTGTGTGTCTCAATATATGAGCTGTTATGTGCGGCAATAAAATAGGCTCCCTACATTCTCCTTCTGCTATCACACACTCTCGTTTATTATAGGTATTCACTATATTGATAAGTGGATGATCCAAACTCTGCGGCGTAAACTGCTTTCCCACAGAATTAATAAAAACAAAATTTCTTTTCCCCTCCAGGGACTTTTCCTTTGAACGTCTGCCAAGAATAAAATCAAGCTCCCTTTGCTTTATCAGGCTTTTTCGCGCCGTTTCTGTCAGTGGAATATCACGTTTGCTTGTCTCTGTTTTCAGTGGATGGATATAATACTTTTGACCTTCGCCCAGATTCTTATATATTAACTGCTGCCTTACATGTATCACACTCCCCTTTAAGTCAACATCTTCCCAACGCAGCCCACAAATTTCTCCAATACGCAGTCCTGTGGATAGTGCAAATACAATGACAGGATAATATCAAAGATTAATAAAGATTGTGCAATACAAACTAGACGAAATAAAACATTTTTCAAGAAATGAATATATATTGGGATGGGGAACGCCAGATGATATGATTTTACAGATTCCTAAAATTGCAGAAAAATATAATTACTCACTATCTTATAATTTCATGAAATGTTTTGTAAAATGGCTAAATACTAAAAATTAATTATTTAAATATCAATTATATTATTTTTATCTTTTTATTTCATTTTGTTCTAACCCATGCTATACTAACTATGTTGTCCACCCGATACCCGACAACGGGAGGAGGTGTAGTCCATATGGAAATCATCATTTCTTTTCTTGTCTCCTGTACGGCTGGTGTAGTTTGCCACTACATCATCAAATGGCTAGATGGCGACGAGTAAGGGCAACACTAACCTAGTAGTTTCTTGTCTACTATAAATAAACAAGAAGAAGCCCCCAGTATTCGCGGTACTGAGGGCTTCACTCTTTTTGTCCACATGGACTCATCATTTCTTTTGCCTAATGGCATTATAGCATATGCAAATCTTGAAATCAATATACCAACTTGCTTGAAATCCAAGAAAATTTCCGCTGTTTGTCATAAAAATGTCATAAAACTATATTTATTTGGTTTCTTTCATGTCTGGAAACGCTGTAAAATCAAGGCTTTCCAGTCCTTTCCATAGAAATATAACACTTTTCTACAGAAAAAGAGAATTTAAATTTCGTCAAGTTTCATCACATTCCCAAGAGCCCATAAAAATAAAAGATTTAAAACTCTCATTCTGACAAAAAGGAATTTCTCTCACAAGTAATGTGCATCTCATCCAGTACGTGGGAGATGTCTCCGTAGGAAAAGCCTCTGCGGAGCAAAAAGCCTTGAAGCCTTCGCATGGCTTTCTCATCCAATGCGGAGTCTGGCTGGCATTTCTTCTGGACAGTGGCGCGAAGGACGGCCAGCTCGTCGGGCTGTTCCACTTCGGCAGCTGCCTCCCAGGCTGCAAGGGCTGTGGCACGGTCAACTCCTTTACCAGAGAGCTCCTGGAGGATCTTCTGGCGGCTCTTGGTGCCCATCCGAAAGGAAATGTAGTTCTCAGCATACCGCAGGTCATTGAGATAGCCGTAGGAGCGCACATATTCCATGGCATCCTCTGTAGCTTCTGCTGAAAAGCCTGCCTGACGCAGCCGGTCAGACAGGCCTTTCTCTGTGCGGTCCATATGTTCTAAGAGAAGCATTGCCTTCCTTCTGGCATTCTTCTGCTCTTCAGATACAGACGCCATCATTTATTCCTCTTCTTCCCCAGGAGCATCAGCTGTCAATGCTGCTTCAGCAGTCTTCGTCTCCTGCTGTTCCTCTTCCTCACCTGGAAGCAGGTTATAATGAATGCGCACCTTGCGCTCGATCTCATCGCAGATCTCCGGGTGCTCCTTCAGGAACAGCTTGGCATTCTCACGGCCCTGGCCGATCTTATTGCCCTCGTAAGCGTACCATGCACCGCTCTTGTTCACAATGGAATTCTCAGCGGCAAGGTCAAGGATATCGCCTTCCTTAGAGATTCCAGTACCGAACATAATGTCAAATTCTGCCTGCTTAAATGGCGGAGCTACTTTATTCTTCACTACCTTGATTCTGGTGTGGTTACCAACCATCTCACCGCCCTGCTTCAGGGTCTCTACCCGGCGCACATCAAGACGCACGGAGGAGTAGAACTTCAGGGCACGTCCGCCGGTGGTGGTCTCCGGGTTACCGAACATAACGCCCACCTTCTCACGAAGCTGGTTGATAAAGATCACAACGCAGTTGGACTTGCTGATGATGGCAGTCAGCTTACGAAGTGCCTGGGACATCAGACGTGCCTGCAGGCCTACGTGGCTGTCTCCCATGTCTCCGTCGATCTCAGCCTTTGGAACCAGGGCTGCAACAGAGTCCACGATGATAATGTCAACAGCACCGGAACGCACCATGGTCTCTGCGATCTCAAGTGCCTGCTCGCCATTATCCGGCTGGGAAATATAAAGGTTGTCAATGTCTACGCCGATATTCTTGGCATATACAGGATCCAGGGCATGCTCCGCATCAATGAAGCCTGCGATTCCGCCGCGCTTCTGCACCTCAGCTACCATGTGAAGGGCAACTGTGGTCTTACCGCTGGACTCTGGTCCATAAATCTCTACAATACGTCCCTTGGGCACACCGCCTACGCCAAGAGCAATGTCAAGGCTTAAGGAACCTGTGGGAACGGTCTCTACCTGCATGTTGGCACTGGATTCTCCCAGCTTCATGACAGAGCCCTTGCCATACTGCTTCTCAATCTGTCCCAGCGCTGCTTCCAGGGCTTTTCTCTTCTCTTCATTTATCATGATCTCAATTCTCCTGTTCTTAATAATCAGTACAGTCCCAGATGCTGTAACCATTAAACGGACTGTATAAATATCTCTTTTTCAAAAATACGAACCTATGTTCGTTTCTTTCTGTAGTACATAGTATCTTAAATCCATTCTCTTGTCAAGCGTTTCCGTAAATTTCTGTCCGCTATTTTCCCCCTTGGTTACTGTTCACTCCGTGCCCAGTAACACGCTTCGCGATGCACAGAAATCATGCTTTGCATGATTTCGCGCCGCAATCCTCGGGTTTTCTGTGAACTTTGTTCACAAAAAACACCTCGCGGAATATTACCTATGAACAGTAGCCCCCCTTTCGCCTGCCAGCTTCAGGCACTTGACCCCACTTCGCCATGTGCCTAAATCATGCACTGCTAAAACACGGACCTTACCGCCTGCCAAATGCTTACGTGATTCAATTGTAAATCTCTTCCCCTGTTGGAATCTTCCCGGAATTCGGGTGTGAACTTCTTATGTATGCCGGAATCTGTACACATTTTCCCAAATCATGTACCAGACTTCCTGTATTTCTGAAATGATTCTGCGCGGCCTGATTGCCGCCTTGCCTGTCAGTAACTCTACTATATAGCAAAGTATCCGGAATTACAAGAGTTTTTTCCTCCGTAATCCCGGATACATAACCGTTTGGTGAGCTTTCCTCATAAACGGATGCGTCATCTGTGATTCACATCACAACAGTTCCCTTTTTCAACCACGCTCCAGAACACTTCTCACATGATCTACTTCTTCCCTTGTAGCCTGCGCCGCAGGCACGTAATAGCCTCTTGCGCGAGCGATCTGGTAAATCTCCTCCTGGGACATCTCACACTGGTTTCTCATCTGCTTCAGAGTCTGTTTCAGCTGGGGATTCTCGGTCTGCGGGATCATTTCCCCGTAGCGGGTCAGCTCGCCGTTGATTCCCGCAAGGGTATCTGCTACCATTACTTTCTCATTCATGTGTGCCACCTCCTACTGTAAATACTGCATCAGCTGGTTTTTGCAATCTGCCGCGGACTGGGCAGACTTCTGGAAAAACTGCTTTACCTGAGCGTCTGTCGCCTGTCTGGCATACTCATCCATTTTACAGTGGGTGGTGTCAAAACCACCGATCAGGTGTCTTAAATTCTGCAGATCCAGTTCTGAAATCTCGTTCATATACTCCGCCTCCTGTTCATGATTTTCTCAATGCCCGGCAGGCAAGGTAAAACCAAAGCCATAAATTGCCCATATAAGTACAGTTCCTTCATGACCTTGTCCAAAACCCGTATAAACAAAATACAGGAGAAAATCCATTCTCCTGTATCCTGAGCCGGACACCTTACAAAAGGTAATATGTCCGATTTTTCATCTTATTATGTACCGAATCTGCTTCCAGAAATTTCATTGGTACAGATTTTATTCTCCGATGAGCCAGTTGTACATCTCTTCGTACTGACGTGCGGAATTACCCCATGAGAAGTCTTTTGCCATTGCACGATCCACCATCTTATTCCATTCGCGCTTCTTATCATAGAAAATACGCTCTGCATAGCGGATTGTAGTAAGCATCTCATGTGCATTATAATTGCTGAAGGAAAAGCCGGTTCCGGTTCCCTCAAACTCATTATACGGCTCTACAGTATCCTTCAGACCGCCTGTCTCTCTGACGATTGGAAGTGTTCCGTAACGAAGGCTCATCAGCTGGCTTAAGCCGCATGGCTCAAACAGAGACGGCATCAGGAACGCATCGGAAGCTGCATAGATTCTGTGGGACATGCTCTCATCATAATAAATCTGTGCAGATACCTTGCCATGATACTTCCAGTCAAAGTGACGGAACATATTCTCATAACGCTCATCACCTGTACCAAGTGCCACGATCTGTACGGAATCCTGGCAAAGCTCATCCATAATATAGGCGATCAGGTCAAATCCCTTCTGGTCTGTCAGACGGGAAACGATACCGATCATCATGGCCTTCGGATCTTCCTCAAGGCCTAAATCCCTCTGAAGCTGGATCTTGTTCTTCACTTTCTCCTTGCGGAAGGTAGCTGCATTGTAGCATGCAGTCAGATTGCGGTCTGTCTCCGGGTTAAAATCTGTGTAGTCAATACCGTTTACAATACCTCTAAGGCTGTTGGAACGTGCGCGGAGCAGTCCGTCCAGTCCCTCGCCGTAGAACGGTGTCTTGATCTCATCTGCGTAGGTATTGCTTACAGTGGTAACCGCATCCGCAAATACGATACCGCCTTTGAGGAAATTGCCGTCCTTGTATGCCTCAAGCTTATCCGGTGTAAAGTAATAATCGGAAAGTCCGGTAATCTCCTTGATGGTCTTCACATCATACACGCCCTGGAATTTCAGATTGTGGATGGTCATAATGGTCTTGATTCCCCAGAAGAACTGATTCTGCTGGAAGCTGTCATGGAGGTAAACAGGAACAAGGCCTGTCTGCCAGTCATGGCAGTGGATAATATCAGGACGGAAGCCGATCACCGGAAGTACGGAGAGCACTGCCTTGGAGAAGAATGCGAATTTCTCCAGATCCCACGGAGCGCTGTCATACGGCTTCGGGCCGCTGAAATAATATTCATTATCTATAAAGTAGAACTGGATACCGTCATATTCCATCTGTAGAACACCTACATAGCAGTTCTTGTAGCCCAGATCCATGTAGAAGTGTGTGACATATTCCATTTTGTCCTTCCACTCCTGTTTCATGCAGGCATATTTCGGTAAAATTACGCGAATGTCAAAATAGCGTTTATCAAAGCATTTCGGCAGTGAGCCAGCAACGTCAGCTAATCCCCCGGTTTTAATAAAAGGCACTGCTTCTGATGTTGCAAAAAGAATTCTTTTCATTCAAAAAACCCTCCTTAGTAATAGCAAATAGCTTCTGATAGATTACATTATACCCTATTTTCCTCCTATTGGAAAGAACGATTTTTATATTCCAGCCGGATTTTATCCGCAATCAGGGCAATAAATTCAGAATTAGTAGGTTTTCCCTTCCCATTACTTACTGTGTAGCCAAATAACTGGTCAATGGTGTCCATTTTTCCCCGGCTCCAGGCTACCTCGATGGCGTGGCGGATGGCACGCTCCACACGGCTTGGGGTGGTCTGGTGACGCTTGGCTATGGTGGGATAGAGAATTTTGGTAATGGAGTTCAGCATTTCCATATCATTTACGGATAAAATAATGGCATCCCGCAGATACTG
The DNA here is from genome assembly GCF_003460605.1 of Ruminococcus sp. AF31-8BH. Taxonomy (GTDB): domain Bacteria; phylum Bacillota; class Clostridia; order Lachnospirales; family Lachnospiraceae; genus Blautia_A; species Blautia_A acetigignens. Next base: position 225,842 of record NZ_QTVN01000005.1, on the reverse strand, counting down.
ATAGCCTTTGATATGGGCGGGAACTCCGATCTCATGTATAATGTCCGTCACGTCCGTTTCCAGATTTCCGGGATTGTATGTACCTTCCTCTTCTCTTTTTCTGGGGCGGTTCACTTCCTTCATCCGGCGTTCTCCAGCCCGGCGGATGTGCTTGATCCGGTTCAGAAGCATTTTGTTGTCAAAGGGCTTCAGCATAAAATAGTCCGCCCCAAGATCAAAAGCATCCTCTGTGATCCGTTCCTGTCCCACAGCAGAAACTACGATAAAAGAGGGAACCTTTTTCAGATTGTCGTCATGACTTAACCGTTCCATTACAGAAAGCCCGTCCAGCTTGGGCATGATAATATCCAGAACAACCACGTCCGGCTGCTTTTCTTTTATAATATTACAGATTTCTTCTCCGTTATGTGCTTTTCCAACCAGCTTCAGATCCTCGTCCTGATCAATGATCCTGCTTAGTACTTCCACCATTTTCTCATTGTCGTCTGCGATTGCCACATTCAATTTTTCCATGAGGCTATTCTCCTCCTATTTCGAAAATCCTCCAACAGGCTTCTGTCGGAGATATATTGATGCCGGGGTAAAAAGTCACTTTCTACCAGTCCGGCATCCTATGATTGCTTGTACAAAACATCTGGGCCCTGTTTGCTCTTGCACATTTTTCAGAAAAATTTTCCTTTGCTGTAACAACGTCTATTATAGTGGAACAGCCATGGGGAAATCAAGCCGAAACTGCCGATTTTACTGGATTTTCGTTCGATTTGTTTCGAGGTTTTTTGCTCATTTTCCAGACAGAAAAAAGGCATTTTCCCAATTAAATTTTATAATGTGACAGCATTCCCCACAGTGTCTCATTTTAACCTTTGTTTGTCATTTTTCGCATTTTATGATTGAAAGAAATGGAATCCGTTCATAAAAATACAAGACTGAAATTATGATTTTCCCACATACTAAAAAAGAATCGAAGAAGCAGATATCAAGTTAAGGACAAAAAACCTTTTGACCCTAACTTCATTTGATCTGACAAACAAAAGAAAAGGATGTGACAGACATGAACCAGAAACGAAAATACAGACATTTTATCCTGTTTTGTCTGGTCCTGGATCTTCTTGCAGTGGTATTTCTCGGCTATCGTTATCTGGACCGGAAAATTCCGGATGAAATCCACATTGACAGAAATTCGGGACTGGATTTTTCCAGTCTTTCCGGGATCCCTTTTGTTTCTTTCGGGGATACCATTACGGTGTCGGGAGAAGGAAGCTATCAGCTGCCCTGCACGCTTTTGGGGAAAATACATTTTAAGGATATCAAAGTGACACCCACGGAGGCGGACAGCATTCTGGTCAGCGGGAGCAGCGTGGGAATTTACATGGAAACCTCGGGCGTGCTGGTGATCGACACCGGGGAAATTCTTTCCAGCGACGGACAGATTCAGGATCCTGCGAAAAATCTTCTGAAGCCTGGTGACTATATTGTTGCCCTGAACCAGCAGAAAATATCCTGCAAGCAGGACCTGATTGACGATCTGAAGGATCTGGACGGCAGCGCGGTTACGGTGAGTATCCGAAGGGAAAACAGCCTGGTTCCGGTGTCTCTCACGCCTGTGCAGGATTCTTCGGGCAAATACAAGCTCGGCATCTGGGTACGGGATGATACCCAGGGAATCGGAACTTTGACTTTTGTTACAGAGAATGGAAAATTCGGTGCACTGGGACATGGGATCAGTGATGTGGATACCGGGAATCTTCTTTCTATTAAGGGCGGAAAGCTTTACTGCGCGCAGATTCTCGGAGTGCAAAAAGGTGCCAAGGGAAAGCCCGGAGAGCTTTCTGGGCTGATACGGTATCGGAATGATAATGTGATCGGGACAATTAACTCTAATAGTGAGAATGGAATTTATGGAAATTTTACGGGGAATTTCGGCAGTGATTCCCAGCAGTCAATCGCTTTGAGAAAAATGAAAATCGGATACAAGCAGGAACTTCAAGTCGGTCCTGCCTCTATCCTGTGCAACGTAGGTGACGGCGTGAAGGAATATGACGCCAAAATCACCCGAATCGATATGAACCACGAGGACTCCAACAAAAGCTTCGTAATCCAGGTAACAGACCCTGAGCTTATCGACACCACCGGCGGCATCGTCCAGGGAATGTCCGGCAGCCCGGTGCTGCAAAACGGCAAGGTAGTGGGCGCCATCACACACGTTTTCGTTCAGGATGCGGCAAGCGGATATGGGATTTTTATTGAAAATATGCTGGACACATAAATGCTCAAAAAAACAGTAAAAGCCCGCCAGCCCGAAGTTTGTTTCGCACACTCCAGGCTGGCGGGCCTAATTTCATAGGAACCTTATTCCATTATCTTTTTACAGAATGGACATAAACCACTCCACGGTCTTCGGATCGTAATGGGAGAAGAACAGGCTCTCGCCGCCGTCCAGGATGGCTACCCAGACCGGGTTAACATCCCGCTGACAGACGAAGAAGCACATGTAACCTTTTATGCCATAAAAAGAGAAACCGACCGCTGCAAAAATTCTTCTGAAAAATAAGTAAAAAAATAGAGATACCTGCATTTTGCAAGTATCTCTATCTGTTCCAATATGAAAAGAGTTCTGTATTTCTACAGACCTGCCTTGCACTCTCCTGCCAGCTTTTTCATCTCTCTTGCGTTCTCGAGGACGGCGTCGGTGATCTGGGCGCCGCCTAACAGGCGGGCCAGTTCGCGGATGGAGGACTCCTGGTCCAGGGTATGTATCTGGGTGGTGGTCTTGGTGCCTTCTACCTGCTTCTCGATTTCGAAATGGGAATCTGCCATGGCTGCGATCTGGGGCAGGTGGGTGATGCAGAGTACCTGATGGTGGTGGCCAATCACTGCCATTTTCTCGGATACCTTCTGGGCGGTGCGGCCGCTGATTCCGGTGTCGATCTCATCGAAGATCAGAGTCTCAATCTGGTCACGGTCGGCAAGGATTGCCTTCAACGCCAGCATGATTCTGGAAAGCTCACCGCCGGATACGATCTTGCCAAGAGGCTTCAAGGTCTCCCCTGGGTTGGTAGAAATCTCATACTGAATCTCATCGAAACCGTTGTCTGTGAAGCTGCTTCTTCTGGCAAAGGTGATGGCAAACTGCACATCCAGGAAATTCAAATCTTTCAGGCCCTGGATCACCTTTTCCTCCAACTGATGGCTGTATTCCCTTCGCACTTCAGAAAGACGGCCGCAGGCTGCTTCCAGCTTCTTCTCGGCCTTAACTAATTCCGCCTTGGCTGCCTCAAAAATTTCCTCATATTTCTGAAGCTTCGTCAGCTTCTCCTGCTGCTTTTTCTGGTATTCCTGGATTTCCTCGATCCGCTGTCCGTATTTTGCTTTTAGGCCATTGATCAGATCCAGACGGCGCTCTGTCTCATAAAAAACAGATTCGTCAAAAGTCATATCATCCATATAAGAGGACAGTTCCCTGTTAAAGTCGTTGAGAAGCCCGTCCACCTCGCTTAAAGTCTGGGAAAGGGATTCCAGCTGATCATCATACTCCGTCACTCTGGAAAGCTCACGAAGAGCCTCTCCCACAGCTTCTCCCGCTCCCTGACCGTCATACCCGGTAAGGGCGTGGGCACTCTGGAGGGAATCGATAATTCTCCGTCCATTGGAAAGCTTCCGGTACTGCTTCTCCAGTTCCTCATCTTCCCCCGGAACCAGGGCTGCTTTCTCGATCTCATTAATCTCAAATTCCAGAAAAGCCATCTCCCGGTTCTTCTGCTCCTCGTCCATATCAAGGGATTTCAACTCTGCCTGGCACTTCCGGTATTCCTGATAGGCTGCCTTCACCTTTTCTTTTTCCGGGAAAATCCTCTCACGGCCGTAGGCATCCAGAATCTCCAGCTGCTTCTCCTCGTAAAGAAGGGACTGGTGCTCATGCTGTCCGTGAATGTCAAGAAGACATGCCGCTGCAGCCTTCATCTGGCTTACCGTACTTGTCTCCCCATTTATCTTATTGATGCTCCTGCCGTCCATGATCTTCCGGGACATCAATACCTGTCCGTCCTCCGGGTAAATATCCAGTGCGGCAAGCGCCTCCTTTGCTTTCGTATTCTCCACCTGGAACAAAAGCTCCACCAGCGCATAGGGAGCATTTTCCCTGATCATGCTTCTGGATGTCTTTCCTCCCAGGATCAGCTGCATGGAACCAAGAAGAATGGACTTACCAGCACCGGTCTCACCAGTGAGGATATTAAGTCCAGGCCCGAATTCCACTTCAATTTCATCTATGAGTGCAAGGTTTTTTACGTGTAAATGTACTAACAAAGCTGACCTCCTTACGATTCGCTCATATTATGCTGCCAAAGCCAAACCCTCAAAAACAATCGGCGGCAGCTGTTTCAGATAATGCTTTTTTCAGACAACAATCGAGCAGGAAATTCCTGCCCGATTTATTTTTTGCGGAAACGTTCCAAACTCTTTTGGCCAAATCGTCCCTTTTTATCTTCTGTTCAAAATACCGCCAAGCTTCTCCATAACGCCTTCGGCCAGCTCGGTGCTTTTGCAGGCGCACATGATGGTGTCATCTCCTGCGATGCAGCCCAGGATTTCCGGCCACTTCAGGGCATCCAGGGCAGTGGCAACTCCCATTGCCATTCCGGTAACGGTCTTGATCACCACAAGATTCTGTCCCACATCAATGGAGACAATGGCATCGTTAAGCACCCTTGTGTACTGGTCTCCCAGTCCTGGCTGTGTGTCCTGCAGGATCGCATAACGGGATTTCCCGTCCTTTCCTGCAACCTTGGTCATTTTCAGGGCACGGATATCCCGTGAAACCGTTGCCTGTGTCACCTTAAAACCGGCTTCATTTAATCTGGCTGCAAGCTCTTCCTGTGTATCTATGTCATATTCCTGAATCAGTTCGATAATCTTTTCATGTCTTGCTAATTTCACGTCTCAACCTCCCTGCAGATATCCGTCCAATTCTCAGATGATCTGCAATTGTCTCAAAATGATATCCGTTCTGCCATATACCGCAAAGTGGGGCGTGCAGATTGCGGGAATGATTTTGGGGCACACTCTGATCAGCTGTCCCTCATCTTCTGGCGCAGCACCTCAACAAAACTCAGGTGATTCAGCTTCAGAATCCTGGTCTTCACCTCAGCCTTGCGGATCACGATCCTGTCTCCTGTGATCATGGGAATCTCGGAATCCCCATCAAAAGATGCCAGTCCTTTCTCGCAGTCATTGTGGCGTCCCTCGCCCATCTCCACTGTGATCACATCCTCCGCCGGAAAAACAATGCTTCTGGTGTTCAGGGTGTGGGGTGCAATGGGCGTCATAATGGTCATCTCCCCGCTTGGGGAAACAATGGGACCGCCTACAGAAAGGCTGTATCCTGTGGAGCCTGTAGGTGTGGAAATAATAATGCCGTCTGCGTTGTAGGAATTCAGATACTCATCATTGACGAAGTTCTTGAACCTTACCACACGAAGAGAGCCTTCCCTGGAAATAACAATGTCATTTAAGGCAATGTCTTCCCCGATGGCTTCCCCATTCCGGTATACCGTACCAGACAGCATCATCCGCTCCTCCACCTCATAAATATCTGCGATCAGTTTATCCAGTGCCTGGTATACAGACTGCCGGTCCACCTCTGCCAGAAAGCCAAGATGGCCCAGGTTCACACCCAGAAGAGGAATCTGGCTGCGCTTCTCATCATGGGCTGCCTGAATATCCCTGGCGGCCTGCAGAAGAGTTCCGTCACCGCCAAGCACAATAATACACTGTGTTTCCTCCGGGATTTTCCTGGGGTCTGTATAGTGGAACGGACCTTCCTCCTGCCGTCCGGCAAGCTGCACTTCACAGTGTTCGCCCCGTTTTCCAAGGTAATCTACCACATGATTGGTAAATTCCAGATTATTATCTTTTTCACTGTTGGTTATAATATAAAAGTTATTCATAACTGGTTTTAGTTCGCTGCTCCCGGTTTGTCCAGTGCTCCGTGAGCCTGTGCGACCACATCCTCCACCTTCACAGTCAGGCTGTCCGGAACCTGGGTTCCTTCCGGTCTTTTCTTCAGATGAAGAAGGTATTCAATATTTCCCTCCGGTCCCTTGATCGGGGAAAAAGAAAGGTGACATGGCTCAAGGGCAATACTCATGGCGTAATCCCTTACCTTCTCGATGACTTCCTCATGAACGGCAGGGTCGCGGACAACCCCTTTTTTGCCAACCTTTTCCCTGCCAGCCTCAAACTGGGGCTTGATCAGGCAGACGATCTCGCCGTCCTCGGTAAGCAGATTTCTCACAGGGAGCAGTACCTTGGTCAGGGAGATAAAGGAAACGTCGATGGAGGAAAAAGCAGGTCTTTCCTGAATGTCCTCCGGCACTACGTAACGGATGTTTGTTTTCTCCATGCAGATCACTCTTGGGTCATTGCGAAGCTTCCAGTCTAACTGTCCGTATCCCACATCAATAGAATACACCTTGACGCCGCCGTTCTGGAGCATGCAGTCTGTAAAGCCGCCGGTGGATGCACCAACGTCCATACAGACCTTGCCGGACAGGCTCACATCAAATTCGTTCATGGCCTTCTCAAGCTTCAGACCGCCGCGGCTGACATAGGGAAGGGTATTGCCCCTGACCTCTACCTTTACGGTATCTGCAAACATGGAGCCTGCTTTATCTTCTTTCTGGCCGTCCACATAAACCTGTCCGGCCATAATGTATGCTTTTGCTTTTTCTCTGGAAGGTGCAAGAGCGCGTTCCACAAGCATCATATCCAATCTTTTCTTCATTCTCTTATTCCTTCCGGTAATTCTTAATTCTTTCGGTAATGGCAAACGGACAAAGCCCAAGCTGCTTTCTCAGGCTGTCAACGCCGCCGTGGGCAACAAAACGATCCGGGATTGCCACTGGCAGCACATGGCAGTCTGGATGGTGTTCTTCCATATAGCTGCATACATGCTCCCCGAATCCGCCGTTTTGCACATTCTCCTCTACGGTTACGATCAGATCATGGTTCTTCGCCAGCTGATCCAAAAGCTCTGTGTCCATAGGCTTCACAAACCGCACGTTCACAAAGGTCGGATCACTGCCTGCGTTTCTGAGATTCTCGCAGACCTTCTGACAGACCTCCACCATGCTTCCAATGGCCAGAACCGCGATCTGGCTTCCATTTCTTAAAACCTCGCTTTTGCCAAGGCAGATGGGAGCCTGATGCTCCTTCATTCCCTGGTACGCATTTCCTCTTGGATAGCGGATTGCCACCGGGCCTTCGGCCTTCACTGCAAAATGCAGCATTTCCCTTAACTCCCAGTCGTTCTTTGGCGCCATGACCGTCATTCCCGGCATCATGCCAAGATAGGAAATATCAAAATTCCCCTGATGGGTCTCTCCATCAGCCCCTACCAGTCCCGCTCTGTCCACTGCGAAAATCACATGGAGCTTCTGCATGCACACATCATGAAGCATCTGATCTACAGCGCGCTGCAAAAAGGAGGAATAAATTGCCACAACCGGAACCACGCCCCCAAGGGCAAGTCCTGCGGCAAAGGAAACCGCATGCTCCTCCGCAATTCCCACATCAAAGAAACGGTCCGGATACCTCTGGGAAAACTTCTTAAGCCCGGTTCCTCCCGGCATGGCTGCTGTGATGGCAGCCAGTTTCTTCTCTTCCTCTGCCTCCTGGCAAAGCGCCTCAGAAAACACATCTGTATATCCCGGACAGGACTTCTGCTCCGTAGGTCTGCCTGTCTTCACATCAAAAGGCCCGATTCCGTGGAACATATCCGGATTGCGTCTGGCCGGCTCATAGCCCCGGCCTTTTTCTGTAAGCACATGAACCACAACTGGTCCTTTCACACGCTTGGCTTCATTGAAAAGACGCATCATCTGGCGCATATTGTGCCCGTCTACAGGTCCTAAATAGGTAAGGCCCATATTCTCAAAAAGCATTCCCGGGATAAACAACTGCTTGATGCTGCTTTTGGTTCTTCGCACGGCATCCACCATGGCAGTTCCCACATGTGGAATCTTCTTCACAGCCTTGTTAACGCTCATTTTCATTCCGGTGTACGCCTCTGCGGTACGGATGGCGCTAAGATAGTGGGACATTCCGCCTACATTGGGGGAAATGGACATATTGTTATCATTCAGGATAATGATAAAGTTCGTCTCCAGCTCCGCTGCGTTATTAAGGGCTTCATATGCCATTCCGCCGGTAAGGGCTCCGTCTCCGATCACAGAAACCACATGGTATTTCTCACCCAGAATATCCCTGGCTCTCACATAGCCGAGGCCTGCGGAAATGGAATCTGAGCTGTGCCCTGCATCAAAGGAATCACAGCTGCTCTCTCCACGCTTTGGAAAACCGCTTAAGCCGCCTTCCTTGCGCAGAGTCTCAAATTCGTCCTTGCGGCCAGTGAGGATCTTGTGAGTGTAAGCCTGGTGCCCCACATCCCAGATCAGCTTGTCATCTGGAAAATCCAGTACATTATGCAGTGCCAGTGTAAGCTCTACCACGCCAAGATTGGATGCCAGATGTCCTCCTGTCCTGCTGACGGATTCAATCAAAAAGCTTCGTATTTCATCAGCCAGCTGCGGAAATTCCGCCAGAGGAATCTTGTGAATATCGTTGGGCTTTTTTATTTTCTCCAGAATCATTTGTATCCTTCTTTCACTTCCTGCGTCCCACCAGCTCCTTCACCAGGGTAAACAGGAATTCATTTTTCTTATTCAGCCCTTCCAGAAGCTTCACCGCTTCCTCTGACAGCTCTGCCACCTGCTGTGACGCCTTCTCGATTCCCATCAGGGTCACGTAAGTGGTCTTATGGTTCTTCTCATCGCTGTGGATAGGCTTTCCAAGCTCCTCGGCAGTGCTTGTCACATCCAGGATATCGTCCTGGATCTGAAATGCAAGTCCAATTCCGGAAGCTGCCTTTTCCACCACAGCCACTTCTTCTGCTGAAGCGCCGCCAAGAATGGCGCCTGCCATCATGGAGCCTTCGATCAGGGCAGAAGTTTTGTTCTCGTAAATATAGTTGATCATTTCACGGCTCATAGGCTTGCCGTCATTTTCCACGTCCACGCTCTGGCCGCCCAGCATTCCGTAAAGTCCGGTCTTGTGGGACATTACCTTCAGCGCCTTGATCACACGCGCTCTGGCCTTCTCGTCCTCAGCCAGATCAAAAGCGGTCAGCATCACCTCATAGGCATAGTTCAGAAGTGCCACGCCGCTTAAAACGCCCATTGCTTCCCCATAAACCTTGTGGGTGGTCAGACGCCCCCTGCGGTAATCGTCATTGTCAAGAGCAGGCAGGTCATCATGGACCAGGGAATGGGTGTGGATCATCTCCATAGCCGCCATAAAAGGATAAGCCAGCTTGTCCTCACCGCCAAACATTCTGCAGGTCTCCAGGATCAGCATAGGGCGAAGACGCTTGCCTCCTGCCAGTACACTGTAATTCATGGCCTGTGCCATAGTTTTGGCAAAGCCCTCCTCCCTAGGAAGATAGGACTTTAACACAGCTTCGATCTCTTCTGTTCTTTTCTTTAATTCATCTTGAAAATTCACCAAGGCTACCATCCTCATTCATCTGAAGCATTTTCTTTTCCACAGTGTCAAGTTTGTCATTGCAAAATTTCAGAAGCCCCATTCCCTGCTTGTAAAGCCGGAAGGAATCCTCCAGAGAGGTCTCACGGTCTTCCAGCTTGTCAGCCAGAACATCCAGCTCTGAAAATGCCTCCTCCAGAGTTTTCTCTTCTTTTTGGTTCTCAGCCATCGTCCCGCTCCTCCTTTCTTGTATCCTGAACAGCGGCACGGATGGTGCCGTCTGTCACATAAACCAGCAGACTATCCCCTTGTTTTACCTGGGAAACAGATGTGACGGTCTTTCCCTTCTCATCTGAAACATAGGAGTAGCCCTGATTCAGCTTGCGAAGTGGGGAAAGTCCGTAAAACCGTTCCAGATACAGAGACAGTCTGTGTCTTTTATCCTTTATCTTCTGTTCCATAGCAGAGGAAATCCGCTCCTGCATGTCCGCCGCATACTGCTGTTGGTCTCTTAACCTGCTCTCCGGATTCAGGTACTGAAGGCGTGTCTGGTAACGCTCCACCTTCGCCCGATTCACATCGATCCGGTTCCATATAGCACGTTCGATTCGCTCCTGGTAGCCCTGCATGGCATACAGAAAGCTTCTGCAGTCAAAATAAGCAAGTTCAGCCGCTGCTGACGGAGTGGGTGCACGAAGATCCGCCACAAAATCCGAAATGGTAAAATCGGTCTCGTGACCCACTGCGGAGATCACTGGCGTACGGCATTCAAAGATTGCCCTTGCCACCTCTTCCTCATTAAAAGCCCACAAGTCCTCAATGGAACCGCCGCCCCGGCCTACAATGATCACATCCACGCCGGCTTCATCCAGCATCTGGATTCCCTTTACAATACTGGCAGCCGCCCCCTCCCCCTGCACAAGTGCAGGATAAAGAATGGTCTGGACAAATGGATTGCGCCGGGTGGAAACGTTGGCAATGTCCCGGATGGCTGCACCTGTAGGGGAAGTAACCACTCCCACCCTGCGGGCAAATTCCGGAATAGGCTGCTTGTATTCCTGTGCAAACATGCCCATGTCTTCTAGCTCCTGCTTCAGGGCAAGAAAGCGCTCATAAAGGGCACCTGCCCCTTCCAGGGTGATCTCCCTGGCATAAAACTGGTAGCGTCCGTCCCTCTCATACACGTCCACCCTGCCGCCTGCCACAACCTTGTCCCCGTCCTTCATGCGGAAAGCCAGTCCCTTGCGGGAGCCAGCGAACATAATGCAGCTTAAGGTACCGCTTTCGTCCTTCAGGGAAAAATAAATGTGGCCGCTTGTGTGGTATTTGCAGTTGGATACCTCGCCTTTTACATAAATATTCTGTAAAAAATAGTCCTGGGTAAACATGTTCTTTACATAACGGTTTACCTGCGCTACAGAATATACATTATTCATTCTTATTTTCCGGTGCCTTGGATCTCACATTGGAGTTCACGACAACGATGGTCTTGGACGAATCCTTCACCTTGAAGCCGGACTTCGGTTTTGCAGGGGATTTCTCCTGGGATTTGGCAGGAGATTTCTTTGCAGCAACCTTCTTATCCGGATTGGCGATCTTGCCAAGGATACCGTTTACGAATGCGCCGGACTCCTCGGAGCCGAAGCATTTGGCCAGCTCTACTGCCTCATTGATGGCAACTCCTACAGGCACTTCTTCTTTCTCATATTCCAGCTCATAGACAGCCAGACGAAGCACGGTAAGGTCTACGCGGTTCATACGGCTGGTCTTCCATCCCATGCTGATGCCGTTTAACTTGGCATCCAGCTCATCGGTATGGTTCATAATGTTCATATATTTTTTGCTGATGTATTCCTTATCCTTCTCTTCCAGATTCTCAATATCAGCAAAGTATAAAGCAAGCTGCTCTTCCATCTCTTTCTGTGAATTGAATTCGCTCATAAAAAGCAGCTTGAAAATGTGTTCTCTCTGTTCCCTTCTTCTCATGGTTCCTCCTATTTATGACTCCCGGATAATTACAGGGTAATGTCTGCTGACGCAGACATTTTTATTTTTTTTACTATGAAAGTCATAGTAAAAAAAGGAAAGGTTTACTTTCCTTTTTCGTTCTCCATATCTACGCTTGCAATATGAATATTGACGTCTGCCACTTCAAGGCCGGTCATGTTCTCAATGGCTGCCTTGACTTTCTCCTGGACCTTCTTGCTGGTCTCGAGGATGTTCATGCCGTACTCAATGTTCAGTGTCAGATCAACGGTTACAACGCCGTCCAGAACTTCTACCTTCACGCCCTTGGAAAGATTCTTCATTCCAAGCTTGCTTACCAGCTCATTGGTAATGTTGCCTGCCATGGAAGCAACGCCGTCTACCTCTGTAGCTGCAAGTCCGGCAATAATAGTAACCACCTCATCTGCGATCTGAACCTCGCCGATTCCCTCAAGATCCTGTATCTTATATGTTGTTCTCTTCTCTGCCATATTTCAAAACCTCCTAGGTTTAATCCATCGCAGCTGCTTCACACATCCACAGCTGCGAACCATCTAAGTATTCCTATTATAGCAAAATGCCGCAAAAATGAAAAGAGTTATTTACTGAATTCTGTTAATATTAAGTCTGGATTTCGATCCTCTGTCATGCCCACGCTCCATGCATTGACAAACAAAAGCAGCGGATTGCCCTTCAGGTCGGTAACCTTCTTCATATCAGAGGTTCCCGCGATCTTGTCCACATTGACTTCCTCTTTGTTTGCGATCCATCTGATATGCTCATAAGGCAGGTTCTCCAGGCGGATCTCCACGTTATACTCATTTTCCAGACGATATTTCAAAACATCAAACTGAAGCACACCTACAACGCCCACAATGATCTCTTCCATATTTCCGTAAAGCTCCTGGAAAATCTGGATGGCACCTTCCTGCGCAATCTGGTTGATGCCCTTTACAAACTGCTTTCTCTTCATGGTATCCAGAAGTCTTACCCTTGCAAAATGCTCCGGTGCGAAAGTCGGGATTCCCTCGAAAGCAAATTTATTTCCCGGTGCACAGATGGTATCACCAATGGAAAAAATACCCGGGTCAAAGACACCGATAATATCTCCTGCATAAGCTTCATCTACCACATGGCGGGATTCTGCCATCATCTGCTGGGGCTGGAGAAGTCTCATCTTCTTCTCGCCTTGCACATGGTAAACCTCCTGGGAAGCGTCAAATTTGCCGGAGCAGATACGCATAAAGGCAATTCGGTCACGGTGTGCCTTGTTCATATTGGCCTGAATCTTAAATACAAAAGCGGAGAAATCATCGCTCATAGGATCTACAAGGCCGCAGTCTGCCATTCTTGGAAGAGGGGATGTGGTCATTTTCAGGAAATGCTCCAGGAAAGTCTCCACACCAAAGTTGGTAAGAGCTGATCCAAAGAATACAGGAGTCAGTTCTCCTTTACTTACCATCTCCTGATCAAACTCTGCGCTTGCGCCGTCCAGAAGCTCGATTTCCTCAAGAAGCTGGTCCTTCTGCTCCGGGTCCATCACCTCAAGCACGTGAGGATCATCCAGGGAAATCTCCTCGAAGCTTCCCTCCTTGGTACCCTTCTGGGTATCGGAGAAGGTCAGGATCTTGTTAGTGTTGCGGTCGTAAACACCGCGGAATTTCTTACCGGAACCAATTGGCCAGTTAATAGGACAGGTTGCGATTCCAAGCTCCTTCTCGATCTCATCCAGAAGATCGAAGGTGTCGTTGGCATCACGATCCATTTTGTTAATAAAGGTAAAAATAGGAATATGTCTCATTACACAGACCTTGAACAGCTTTCTGGTCTGGGCCTCAACACCTTTGGAACCGTCAATTACCATAACTGCGGAGTCCGCAGCCATCAGGGTACGGTAGGTATCCTCTGAGAAGTCCTGATGTCCGGGGGTGTCCAGGATATTGATGCAATATCCGTCGTAATGAAACTGCAGTACGGAAGAAGTAACGGAAATACCTCTCTCCTTCTCAATTTCCATCCAGTCTGATACTGCATGGCGGGCCGTTGCCTTTCCTTTTACGCTTCCGGCCAGATTAATGGCTCCGCCATACAGCAGGAATTTCTCTGTAAGAGTGGTCTTACCTGCATCCGGGTGGGAAATAATGGCAAAGGTTCTTCTTTTTTCTATCTCTTTCGTATACTTCGACACGTTTAGCCTCCTATTGATCTATATATGCCGCTTGCGGCGGCACGCTTCATGAATGCGTTCCTAATTTTTTACAGCATTCCTATTCTATTATACGGAATACCGCACTGTCAAGGGGTTACTGTTCACTTCGTGCACAGTAACACGCTTCGCGATGCACAGAAATCATGCTTTGCATGATTTCGCGCCGAAGTTCTCGGGTTTTCTGTGAACTTTGTTCACAAAAAACACCTCGCGGAATATTACCAGTGAATGGTATCATCAAGGGGTATCGTCATCGATATCTACAGATGTTGACATGGATGCAGTCTCATCTGCAGAGTCTTCCATGCTCTCGTTCAGCGGCGTGATCACAATGTTCTCCGGGGCGATTCCGGTTTTGCGCTTTACAATGTCCTCGATCTGTGCCCTTTTGGCATCGCTTAGGTCTGCTTCCGGCACTACGATGTCTGCCGTTTCCCCGGTGAGGTTGACGATCACGTTCTCGAAGCCCTTTGCCTCCAGAAGAAGCTCTGCAGCAGATTCCTTTTCCGTCAGGTCCGCCATGGATACCATGGTGCTGACTGCCTCCTGCTTCTGGTCATCTCCAAGCTCCTGGTTGTTGATGATCGCCTGCAGGTCTGCCTTGTTCTGGGAACGGATCTGCTCCCTGGACAATTTGGCCTGGGCTGCAAAATCCGACGCAGCCGTAAGTACAGCTTCCCCAGGTGTGCTGGTTGCCTGATCCGACACATCCGAAAGAGAGCCATCTGCCCCGTTCTCATCCAGAAGGGCTGTTTCATCGGTAAGGTCATAATCCACATCTTCCAGGATACTGCTGCCGTCCGTGCTTGCCGCCTGATCCTTAAATCCCAGATCCACATCCGCGAAATTCAGGTATCCGGCAACTGCGATCAGAACCGCCAGCGAAGTAATGATTACCTGGTTTTTTTTCAGAATCTTTTTCACTTTACCTCTCCTCATTTCATTTTCATTACTCTAATCTTATGGGCATCTACTTGAAATAATGCCATAACTGCCTCTACAATATTCCGGGAAACAACAGAATTGTCGGCTCCCTGGGCTGCGATCAGCACCCCTGTGACAGTTTCCTTTCCCGAGCTGTAAAAGCTCTGGCTGTCCGGATTCTCCCCTGTCATCAGTACTACGCGCACTTCCCCCACACCCTCAACCTTTGACAAAAGGTCCTCCAGCTTTTCTTCCAGTGCAGTTCTTTGTACCTCTGCATCGTCAGAAGCAGTATCTGTAAAAATCCCGGTGCTTTGGCCTTTCCCCGAACTTTTTTCCCCTTTTTTATCGGACACCGGAAGTGCGATCACTGTCAGAAGCAGTCCCAGAAGAAGAAGGATCACCCACTGTCTGGTTCCCATCTTCCCCAGAAAGGATCTCACAGTTTTCAGCCCGGATTCCCCATTCTTTTCCAAGTTCATCCTTTATCCTCCCCTCAAGATCCTCATCCGGCACCTCTTTGGTCCATACAGAGGCTTTTAAAAGCTCCCCTTCTATATGTACTTCGCAATACAGGACTTCTATGCCATTCTTTTGCAAACTTTCCAGAATATTTTCTCCAAGCTGCTCCTCCATTCCTGTTTCCAGCAGGTTTTTCTGGAGATTCTCCATTTCCAGTTCCAGGCGCTTCTGCTCTTCCTGCTGGTAAAGTCCCGAAAAACTGTCTGGCAGCTGACGGCTTTTTTCCAAAAGGGAAAGCACGGGCGTGACCAGCATGACCATGAGAACCAGGCCCATGAAAAAACGCACATAGCGCTGGTATTTCTCTGTTGGGACTAAGTGGAGAAGCATGGTCAGAAGAATGTAAAAGATGGCAAGACATTTGATCCAGCTATAGATGGCTTCCTTCATAGCACACCTCCTTCCTGACTGGCTTCTGCTGCATTCCCCAAACAGACCGCCTATCGGCAATAACTCCATATTTACCCACCAACAGACGCCATCAGAATCACAAAGGTAAGGATGCACATCACCTCCGCCGTGATCATGATCCGAAGGAGCATGGCGCACCCTTCTCCCATGGTTCCAAGGCAGCCCACAATCCGCTTATCTGACACCGGCTGGGCCGCGGCGGCAAGGAAACGGTAGCTAAGGGAAAGTACGCCGTAATGGATCACCGGTCCTGCACCAGCCAGAAGAAGAGCCACCACAGCCACCGCGCCCAGGCAGTTTTTCACAAGAAGGGCACCAGTGAGAATCAGCTCTGTCACCACGTTCACCGCATTTCCCACTGCCGGAATGGCTCCCGCTGTTTTGCCGATGGCAGTCCGCTTGATGGCATCCATGGCAGGCGCCACAAGCCCCCGCACAGCCTGAAGCCCAAGCACAGCCCCCAGCATGGTTTTCAGACTCCAGCTGATCAAGGTTTCCAGAAGCTCTGCCATTTTGCTGAGCATGTCCTCCTTTGACAGATGATTTACCAGGCAAAGAAGCACGTACAAATTGGCTCCCGGCAGGATCAGGGTGAGCAGCAGCCATTCCACAAGCCAGACAAGAAGCAGCACTCCCTGATAAAAAGCAGTGGCAGTCAATGCCCCGCTTGCCGCGGAAACCGCCACAAAATAGGCAGGGGCAAGTCCCTTCATAAACTGGGTCAGCCAGTCCAGCTGTTTTCCCAGGGAAATCCCAAGACTTTGGTAGCTGTTCATCAGGATCGTGAACAAAAGAAGATAGATCATATAAAAGCTCACATCCCCGATCTGCCCATTTTCAAACACTGCCGCAAAATTGGAAAACAAGGCGGCCGCCAGCACCAGCAGAAGAATGCGCATAAAGTTGGCCCGTTCCTGCTCCAATCGATCAAAAAAGAGGCTGCGCAAAAAGCTTTGCACCGCCTCTTTTGAAAATACAGTTTCCCCGCTTATCATATTTTTCAGAGCTGTTTCCATGGAAAAACTCTCTTCCCCAAGCATCTCGTCCATCAGCTTCTGAACCTGCTCAAAGGACATGTCCGAAACCAGTTCCTGGGAAACCGGATCTGAAGTTCCCGAAACCGTTCCAGCATTGGTCTCATCTGCATCCTTTTCCGTTTGCAGCCCATAGGAATTACTTTGCTTTCTCTCTTCCATGGCACTTACCTGCCTGGAGCAGAACTGCCCGCAAAACAGCGCCAGCAGCAAGCCCAAAACGATTCTGCGCCAATCCGTTTTCCTTCTCCCACCGCTAGGTCTCATACCATAAACTCCTGAATGGTCCGAAGAAGCGCCATAAGCACAGGCATACTCAGAACCATCACAGACAGCTTGCAGAACAGTTCGATCTGGACCGCTGTGGTGCTGTACCCGGCGTCCTTGCAGATTCCGGAAGCAAACTGCCCGATGTAGGTGATTCCTACCATTTTTACCAGAGTGGAAATATATTCCGTATCCACAGGCAGGGCTTCCTGGATTTTCCCCAGGGATTCAAACAGATACCGGATTTTTCCCACAGCAAGTCCCATGATCACAAGCCCGATCCCCACAGTAATAAAACAGGCGTATTCCGGTTTGGTTCCTTTCATGAGAAAGCCGAGCATCACACCGCATACGCCTAATAAAGAAATTTTTATAATGTCCATATTCCACCTATAGCTCAAACAATTTTTTAATACTGTCAAAAAGCTCATAAATGTAAGGTACGATCCAGAAAAGCACCACCAGAAGTCCCGCAAGACTGACCAGAAATGCCTGTTCCTCCCTGCCGCTGTGCTTGAGCACCTGGGAAAGTACAGAGACCAGGATCCCTACAGCAGCAATTTTAAAAATAATACTGACTTCCAAGGGCTCCTCCTTTCTGGCATCACCACATCAGCACAGCAAGCAGAATCCCGCCCAGAATTCCCATGCTCTGGTACATTTTCTGCCGCTTCGGCATCCCGCTTTTCAGTTCCCGGATCCGTTCCCTTAATTCCTCTTCCAGAAGGGTCAGCTGCGCCACCTGCATCTCTTTGTCCAGATATCCCAGCTTTTCACCAAGAGAAAGAAAGCACTCCTGCTCTTCCGGCGAAATTTTCTCCATAGGCAGGCACTTAAAGGCACATTCCCGGAAAATAACTTCAAAGGCAATGCCGGATCTCTCCCCGATCCTTCCGGCCGTCTCTTCCAGAAACAGCCTGTACTCTCCCGGCATCTTTTTCGCCACATCTAAAAAGGCATCCTCAAGAGAAGCTCCCGTGCAGCGGATTTCTCCCTTTAACAGCAGAAGAAGCTGAGCCAGCCTCTCCAGTATTTTCAGTCTTCCAGACAACTCCATGCTTTTGCAAAGCCCAAGACCGGTTCCTGAAAAAATGATCAGAATGATCCCTGTTGTTTTCAACAACGCCTCCCGTTTCTGTCATAGATTCCCTGTATGGTTCCTGCATGATCTCCCCTATCCAGGAAAATGTAGCGCTCAAACACCCGTCTTCGCACCAGATTTTCAAATAAGGGCTGCTGGATCACATCCTCAATGGAATTGCCGTGAGCTGTTGCAATCACCTTGCAGCCGCTGTGGATCACCGATTCCACGGCCTTGAAATCTTCTTCCCGTCCCAGCTCATCTACAGCTACAACTGCCGGGGACATGGAACGGATCAGCATCTCCATGCCTTCCGCTTTGGGACAGCCGTCCAGCACATCGGTGCGCATGCCAAGGTCATTCTGGGGAACGCCCTGATAGGACCCTGCAAGCTCACTTCTCTCGTCCACAACTCCCACTGTCATTCCCGGGAATTTTTCTTTCCCGTTGCTGAGCTGGCGGATAATGTCACGAAGCAGAGTGGTTTTGCCTCCCCTTGGCGGGGAAACGATCAGAGTGTGGGCCACCCAGTCTCTTTTTCGGATGTAAGGCATCACCGGGTCTGCACAGCCTACCACCTCATGGGCAAGGCGCACATTGATGCAGGAAATATATTTCATTCCCCGGATCTCATTTCCATCCAGGATTACCTTTCCGGTAACGCCTACCCTGTGGCCGCCCTGAACAGTGAGAAAGCCCTGGCGGACCTCATCCTCATAAGAATACAAGGAGTAGCCGCTTACGTACTCCATGGTTTCCTTTAAATCTTCCCGGGTCACCACATATTTGCCGTCCTCGTCAGTGAGAAACCCCTCACCGCCGTCATAGGTGTAAAACAGGGGGCGCCCCACTCTCAGGCGGATCTCGTATATTTTGTCATAATCAAGGTCTGCATTTATCAACAGTCTGCGGATATTGCCTGCAAACAGGTTCTGGATCTGCTCTGCTTCTATCTTGTATCACCTCTCAATTTTAATATATGTGGACAATCCCGGATTCATGCACATTAGAACGTGTTTGAAAAAAGCTCTAGTACTGGCTTACAGAGTTCTGGGTACTTTTCTGGTATTCTTCCATTCTTGGAAGGCTCAGCTTTAATACCCTGTCCACTATATTCACGGATGCTGCGCTGTATGCATAGGCAGCGGATTCAAACAGCACATACAGATCGTCCCCGTCCACAAAGATCTGCTCGATCCGCTCCGGGAAACGATAGCTGATGGCTGAATTTTCATCTACGTAAAGACGCTTGTCGGATTTCTCGTAAAATACCACGCGGGAAGGCAGAATTCCAAAGGAATGGGACAACAGCAGCTTGTCATTATAGAAGGTCATTCCCTGTGCCTGCTCGGAGATGGTGGAATAATCAAGAGGCACTGCCATCTCGAAGTTCATTCCAAGTCCCTCATCCATGGTATTGATCAGATTTCCCTCATCGTCCACTGCGTATCTTGCAATGGCGCTTTCCGTATATTTAGTAAAACAGCCAACGTACAGGCAACCCTCATAAAAGGTCATAAAGGAATCCCTTACGATTCCGTAAAGGCTGGCGATCTGGTTGGTCGCAATGGGACGCTGGCTCTTATCATAGTCATAATTCTTGATGGATTCCATGGTAAGGCTTACCGCCTGGGCAAGCTCCTGGGTATTGGAGGAATACCACAGAATCTGGTGCTCGCTGTCATAGGCCAGACCGCCCACATGAGGCTGTCCGGGCAAAACAATTTCTTTAATAAATCTGTGTGACTCCTTATCGATCATGTAGATCACAGAGTTATGCTTCTTCGCATGACAGTAGGCACTTACAAAAACATAGTCTTCCGTTACAGCCAGCCCCTGAGGCGTCATAGTGGTGCACATGGCCGGCATATCACCCTCGCTGGTAAGAAGGGTTCTGGTTGATTTCAATCCGGGAATAATATAGGTTCCGTATTCCCGCTCTTTTTTCCGATCATCAAAGGCAAATGCCATCAGCTCTTCCTTCTGGGAAAGCATCTGGATCTGCCCTCTTAAGGTGTAATAGGCCGCCTCCTGGTTGGTAACCTTCCGCTTGGCAGGCGGCTCATTTCTTCCTCTGTATATAAACGCATAAGCGCAGTAAGAACCCGCAAGGACCAGGATCATGATCAGGATCCGGATCCAGAATAAGCGGTTTCTCCATTTCAGTTTTTTCGTCATTTATCTCCACTGCTTTTTGCAACTGGTCACTGCCTGCCTTTTCACGGCAGACAAATGGTTCTGTTTCTCATTTGCTGCAATGCTGTACTGTTTCGCACAACATTCCACATTATACTTTATATTCCTGGTGTTTACAAGGGGAAATATTACAGACCGGTTTCCTCCAGAAATCTGGATGGGTCTCTTTCCTTCTCATACTGCCGTCTCACATAGCACAGGGTCAGTTCTTTTTTCGCACGGGTCATTCCCACATAGAAAAGCCTGCGCTCCTCTTCCAGGGCTTCCTCCAGAACCGCCTTTTTGTAGGGGATGCTGCCCTCATTTACATTCATAATGTAAACCTTGTCGTACTCAAGGCCCTTTACTGCATGAAGGGTGGACACCACAATTCCCTCCCGTTTCTTTTCCTGCTTTTTCGCCTGCTCGGCAAGCTTTTTTGTGTAATCCTCAATGTAGGCCTGCCACTCTTCCAGGGTTTTCATCCCCTTGGTGCTCTCCTGGATCCGGTCAAGGACCTCAAGAAGCTCCTCCGGGCGGATTTTCCGGTACTGGGCATACTCCATTAAGTACTGCTCGTAGCCCATTCCCTTTCGTATGAAATTCACAGCCGCATAAGGTGCCAGGGTGGAAAGGATCCGAAGATGGGTTTCCAGGGTGGTGATCCGGTCGCACATCCAGTCCTTGTCCTTGTAAAATTCCTGCAGGGCATCAAAAGAAACAGTAGCAGATGTAAGGGCATCCCTTGCAATGTAGCGGTTCGGGCGGTTCATGATTTCCAGAAACGTCTTTCTGTTTCGGTCTCCTGCTGCCATCTCAAGGTACGCCATCAGATTCCGGCTGATCCAGTGGCGGAACAGATTGGGCAGCTGTTCTTTCATGGTAAAAGGAATCTGATACTCCATC
The DNA here is from genome assembly GCF_003460605.1 of Ruminococcus sp. AF31-8BH. GTDB lineage: Bacteria > Bacillota > Clostridia > Lachnospirales > Lachnospiraceae > Blautia_A > Blautia_A acetigignens. The sequence goes on along the minus strand of NZ_QTVN01000005.1, from coordinate 204,790 downwards.
AGGGCGCCTACAAGCCCCTCTGCCTCCTGGTTGGTGCGGAAAAGAACTGCCGTATCCTCCAGGTCTTCCCCTGCATCCAGGCGCTTTTTCAGAAAAGCGGAAACTCTCATATACTCTTCCCTTGGATTGTCAAACTCCATCATGCGCACAGGCTTTCCCTGTTCATTTGGAGTAGACAGCTGCTTCTGGAAACGTTTTTTGTTGCAGTCCACCACGTTCATGGCAGCCTGAAGCACGTTTTTGGTACAGCGGTAATTGATGTTCAGAAGCACAGTCTCTGCCTTTGGATAATCTTTGGTAAAGTTCAGCATGATTTCCGGCTTGGCGCCGCGGAAATGGTAGATGGACTGGTCGTCATCCCCCACAATGAAAAGATTGTCCCTTGGCTTTGCCAGCATACGCACAATGTCGTACTGGAGGTGATTAATGTCCTGGAATTCATCCACCATAATGTACTGGAACTTATTCTGCCACGCTGCCAGAATATCCTTTCTCCTGTCAAACAACTGGTAACAGCAAAGAAGCATGTCATCAAAATCCAGTTTCCGCCTTTCACGCAGGGTTTTCTGATAGCCTGTGTAAATCTGCCGGAACACATCATCCGGGCAGCAGGAGGAATAATAGTGATCCAGGGCGATCCGGTTTCCTTTTACCACGCTGATCTCCTTTGCCACATCCTCCTGGAAATCCCCTTCCTGGGCCAGCTCCTGTCCGTATTCCAGGGTCATTTCCTTCAAAATGGCGTACTTTTCCTCCTCGGAGAGAATATTTCCCGCGCCAAGCCCGTAGGCATGCTTTAAAATGCCGTAAAACACGCCGTGGAAGGTTCCGAAGGTCACATCCGTAGAGACCTGTCTTGTAAATTTCAGGAAGCGCTCCTTCATTTCTCTGGCAGCAGACCTGGAAAAGGTCACAACAAGAACAGAGGATCCGGGTATTTTGCCCTCACCAGTCATATATGCAGTTCTTTCAACGATCACTGAGGTTTTCCCCGAACCGGGGCCTGCCAGAACCATCATAGGTCCTGACAGGTGAGCGATTGCTCTTAATTGAGATGGATTTCTTTTCATTACAGATTTTCAAGCTTTTCAATAGCTGCGTTTACACGGCGGAGGGTCTCCTCCTTGCCGATGATCTCCATGATCTCAGTAGCGCCTGCAGGAGTCATCTGCTTGCCGGAAACAGCTGTACGAAGCGGCCACATTACATAACCGTTCTTGTAGCCTTTCTCCTTGACAAATTCACTTAAGGAAGCGAAAAGCGGATCGTTAGTGTAATCCTCCTGTGCCTCCAGAACCGGAAGAGCTTCCTTGAGTACGGTAAGGGAAGTCTCTTCGTTTGTTTTCATTTTCTTGTGGCAGTACATGGATGCGTCGTACTCCGGAACAGCCTCAAAGAAATCGATGAGCGCCGGGATATCCGGGAAGGTCTCGATTCTGGTCTGAACCATACCTGCGATCTTCTTAAAGTTGAAGTCCTTTGTGAGAACCTGCTTCATGTATGGAAGTGCTTTCTCATAGAATACGTCCGGATCCATTTTCTTGATATACTCGCCGTTCATCCAGCGAAGCTTGTTGATATCAAATACAGCCGGGGACTTGTTGATGTGGTGGTAATCAAATTTCTCAACCAGTTCCTGGAGGCTGAAGATCTCGTTATTGTCTGCCGGGCTCCATCCAAGAAGTGCAACGTAGTTTACAATTGCCTCGGAAACGAATCCCTGGTCCAGAAGATCCTCGTAGGAAGAATGTCCAGAACGCTTGGACAGCTTGGCATGTGTCTCGTCTGTGATCAGCGGGCAGTGTACGTAGGTAGGGATTTCCCATCCGAAGGCTTCGTAAATACGGTTGTATTTTGGAGAGGAAGAAAGGTACTCGTTTCCTCTTACTACGTGGGTGATTCCCATCAGATGGTCGTCTACAACGTTGGCAAAGTTATAGGTTGGGTATCCGTCGGATTTGATCAGGATCAGATCCTCCAACTCCTCGTTGTTTACTGTGATGTCTCCGTAGATTACATCATGGAAGGTGGTTGTTCCTTCTGTAGGCATGTTGAAACGGATTACATGGGGCTCGCCTGCATCCAGACGGCGCTGTACTTCTTCCTTGGAAAGCTTCAGGCAGCGTTTGTCATAGATAGAGATCTCCTTGCCTGCAACTACGCGCTTCATGCTCTCCAGTTCTTCCTTCTGGCAGAAGCAGTAGTAAGCGTCTCCCTGGTCTACAAGCTGCTTGGCATATTTCAGGTAAATGCCCTGTGCCTGGCGCTCGCTCTGTACGTACGGTCCGTATCCGCCGTCCTTATCCGGTCCCTCGTCATGAAGAAGGCCTGTCTTCTCCATGGTGCGGTAAATAATGTCAACAGCGCCCTCTACATAGCGCTCCTGGTCTGTATCTTCAATACGGAGGATGAAATCTCCGCCTTCATGCTTGGTAATAAGATATGCGTATAACGCGGTTCGTAAATTTCCAACATGCATTCTGCCTGTAGGGCTTGGTGCAAATCTGGTTCTGATCTTCGTCATGATAATTGTTTCTCCTGTTTCTTTATTTGCGGCTGTTTCCCGCTATCGATACCTGCCCTGGAGCACGTTTGAAAAAGGCTCTGGCAGATTTCTCAAAATGGGTGTCGCGCCGCATCTTTTCTGTCTTTTCCCATTATATGATATCAGGGGCAAAAGACTTTTTGACCCTAACATTATTATATACCTAAAGGTTAAAAAATGTCTATAGGCTTTCCCGGACAAAATTTCTGGGAAATGCCGAAAAAAATCTCCCCGAAGCAGGTCCGCCTCAGGGAGATCAGCGCGCGTAAAAATTATGCGTCGATTCCTTTATCTCTCAGGTAGTCGATTACGTCGCCAACTGTATTCAGCTCTGTAAGCTCCTCTGCCGGGATCTCAATGTTGTACTCATCTTCCAGAGCCATAACAAGCTCGAAGAGGTCAAGGGAATCTGCTCCTAAGTCATCCTTAAAAGAAGTATCTGCGGTAATTGTCTCTGCGTCGCAGTTAAGCTGCTCTGCGATCATTTCACTCATCTTTTCTAACATTGTTCATTCTCCTTTAAATAAATATCGTAACCGTTCATCACCCTCACAGTTACGCCCTTCGCGATGCATCAAAATCATTCTTCACATGATTTCGCAGCCAGGTTCTCGGCTTCTCTTGCGCCGTATTTCATACACTGCGGAAAGTATATAATCTGGTGGCGCATTTGTCAAGAGAATTATAGTATAAATTCCGGTTCCTGGAATTTAATCTGTCTCGCCACGCTGAGGGCCAGTCCCATCTCTGCCATCAGGAACAAAACCGAGGTTCCTCCATAGCTGATAAAGGGCAGGGTAACACCTGTGTTCGGCATCAGATTCAGCACAACCGCCACGTTCATAATGACCTGAAGGGCAATATGTATAAACACACCGCTTACCAGCATGGAACCGAACAGATCCGGTGCATTCTGGGCAATAAAAAACAGTCTGTACAAAAGATAGGCAAACAGGGCCAGCACCATAAGTGCCCCAAAGATTCCCAGTTCCTCGCAGATAATGGAAAAGATCATATCGTTCTGTGCCTCAGGCACGCTTCCTAACTTCTGGATACTGTTTCCAAGCCCTCTTCCAAAAAAGCCGCCGGAACCAATGGCATAAAGGGCCTGCAGAGTCTGATAGCCGTCTCCGCTTGCATCTGCCTCCGGGTGAAGCCATACCTGGATACGGCGCAGACGGAAGCTTCCCTCTACTACATCCATGCGGGAAACAACATACACCAGGATTGCTGCCAGAACGACTCCCACTGCTGCCACGAGAATAAAAGGCTTGGTCTTTGGATGTGCAATAAATACCAGACCAACTGTAATTCCGAAAATAATAATAGCAGTACTTAAGTTCTGTGTCAGCCAGTATGCAAGAAATGCCTGGAAGCCTCCGACCCCGAGAAGTACCATAGATGCCTTTAAGGTTTTCACACGCTTGCCCATTTTCACGATCAGATAGGACAGACAGATGATCACCGCGATCTTGGCGACCTCTGCAGGCTGGAACTGAACTCCTAACTTCAGCCATCTTCTGGCACCGTGGGAGGTTACTCCAAGAGGCGTTTTAACAAGTACCATCAGCACCACAGCTGCAAAATAGATCAGCATAGGGATTTTCTGCAGAAGATGATAGTCAAAATAAGACTCTATAATTGCCATCACAAGACAGCCTATGCTGTAAAGAGCCTGCTTCTTGAAATAAAACATATCGTCCCCTTCATTGATCTGTGCCATGTAGGAGCTTGTACTGTAAAGCATAATAAGACCGAAGCACATGATCAGGATAATGACCGCTACCAGATTGAAGTCATAGTAGTCCGATTTCCCGATTTTCAGTGCTTTTCGGATTTCATAGGCAAGGCCTTTTTTCTTCTTTGCTGACCTGGCACCTGCCTTTTTGTTTTTCGCAGCATCCATTGAATCACCTGTTCCTGTTTCTTTCTATGTCAGTTTCTAGTCCTCTTCCCAATTTGTTTCATTATAGCAGACTCCTTTTGGGGACGCAAGGGAGTATAAGGGTTCCGCCTCATGAACCCATAAAGAAAGGGGCAGGATCATCTCCTGCCCCATCTTGCTTCTGTTATATTTTCGAAAACAGTTCTGTCAATTCAGGATCAGTCTTCGCTGCCGTCATCAAAGCCTTCTGTCTCGATAATGAACTTCACGTTTCCGCTCATGGAATCATCAAGACCTGTGAAGGATGTGTAAGCTGCGTCGTCAGACTGAAGTGCTTCCAGACGATCCAGTACGCTCTGGAAATCATCTTCCATGGTATCTTTCAGTTTCTTGATACCTTCATCGTAGAATTCCTTCTCGCCGTCTTTCAGTTCTTCTGCTCCGTCTTTCAGATCCTTAGCTCCGTCATTCAGTTCCTTAGCTCCATCTTTCAGATCCTTGGCTCCGTCTTTCAGATCCTTAGCTCCGCTCTTCAGATCACTTGCTCCGCTGTCCAGAGTCTTAGCTCCGCTCTTTAAGGAGCTTGTTCCACTCTTCAGAGTCTTGGCACCGTCATTCAGTTCCTTCGCACCGCTCTTTAAGGAGCTTGTTCCGTCTTTCAGAGTGTTTGCTCCGCTTGCAAGATCACTGGTTCCGTTCTTCAGATCACGCATTCCGTTGTTTACGCTGTTTGCTCCGCTTCTTAACTGAGATGCTCCATCTCTAAGATCAGCAGCTCCGCTCTTCAGCTGTGCAATACCAGCTTTCACCTGACCGCTTGCTGCTACCAGAGTACCAGCTCCGCTTACCAGATCACTAGTTCCTGCTGTAAGCTGTGCTGCCCCGCTGTTCAAAGAAGCGCTGTTGGAAGTCAGCTGATTTGCTCCGCTTCTAAGCGCTACGCTGTTTGCTGCAATTGTGCCAACGCCTGTTACCAGCTGGCCGGTTGCCTGGCTGATAGAAGAAAGTCCGCTGTCAAGGCTGCTCTTTGCACTCTTAAGAGTGGTTGCTCCGTCGAGAAGGGCATTTGCGTTTGCATTGTCCTTACCCTGAAGTGCGGTGATTCCGTTTGTAATAGTGTCTTTATTCTTAAGAAGTTCATCAGCACCTGCTGTCAACTGCTCTGCTGCACCAGTTTCTGTCAGCTGCTTGTAGCCAGCCTGAAGCTGCTCGTTTCCTGCGGAAATCTGTTTGGAACCTTCTACCAGCTTGTTTACATCATCTGTCATGGTGGAGATATCTCCAAGTCCTGCTACAAGGCTGCTTACTGCTGTCAGGCTCTCTCTAACCTGTGTACCGCCTTTTTTCAGCTGTGCTGCACCTGTTACAAGCTGGCTGTTGCCTGCTTCTTTCAGCTGTGCAAGACCGCTGTTTAAGTTAGATGCGCCAGTGCTTAAGGTAGATGCACCAGAAGCTGCGCTGCTTGCGCCGTCTGCTACGGAGGATGCACCGGAAATTAATTTGTCTGTCTCACCTTCCAGAGTGCTTACGGAATACTCGCCTGCAGAAGTAACTTTTCCAGCTGTATCATACAAACCGCTTGCAAGCGCATTTAATGTGGCCTTAATATCATCTCCATTTGTTTCAGCTGTTACAGATACCTGTGACTGTGCTTCGATATTGCTCAGTTCGCCCTGTGCTGCGGATGCATTGTCTGCACTGCTGTATAATTGTCCTAATGCACTATTGATCAGTGCCGCTGTATTCTCATCCAGGGCAGAAGTATCAATGCTTTCCAAACTTGCAATTGCACTGCCTACAGAACTAGAAACTGCACTGATTTCACCGGATGCAGTACTTGTGGATACACCGGCTGACTGTGCTTCAACACTTGTCTGGATGTTTGCTGCTGCAGCACTAATTTGGTCTGCATAACTATTCATTGCTTCAGATGCAGTGCTGCTAATCTGCTTGATTGCGTCAGAGGTTCCTGTTTTCAGGCTTCCAAGTCCGTCTCTTACCTGAGCTGCACCAGTTGCAACTGCTGCGGTTCCATCTGCAAGACTCTTAGCTCCGTCTGCCACGCTCTGTGCTCCGTCTGCTGCCTCGCCAACCTTTGCCACATACTGTGTAGCTCCATCTGCAAGCTTATCTGCTCCGTCTACATAAGTATTCAGGCTTGCTACCATCTGATCCGGCTGAGCCTTCTCTACATTTACGGCTACCTCTGCCAGCTGAGTTGCTGCCTTGCTGATTCCGGCTGCTGCCTCATCGATTCCAGGTGCCAGCTGTCCAACGCCCTCTACAAGAGCTGTGGTTCCTTCCACATAAGCCTTGGTTCCCTCAGCCAGTGTGCTTGCGCCTGTTACATAAGTACTTACGCCATCGGTAAGCTGAGTTGCACCGTTTACATAAGAGGTAACACCATCTGCCAGCTGATTTCCACCAGCTACGTACTGATTCACACCATCGGTAAGCTGCTGCATTCCTTTGTTATACTCTGTAAGATTGGAGTTTACAGTATCTACACCTGCTGTATAGCTCTGAACACCATCTGCCAGGGAAGCAACACCGCTTGTGTACTGCTGCACACCGCTCTGCAGGGATTTCGCACCGCTGTTTAACTGGGAAGCACCGCTCTTGGCACTTGCAACACCTGCGTCAAACTCATTGTAGCTGGATGCCAGTGTGCTTGTTCCGCCGTACAGGGTTCTGGTTCCATCATAAAGATTCTTGGTTCCGCTGTACAGGGAATTGGTTCCGGAATAAAGCTGTCCAGCACCTGTATTTAAGGTCTTGGCTCCGTCTGCCAACTCAGCGGCTCCATCATCCAGATCCTTGCTTCCATCATAAAGGGTCTTGGTTCCGTTTGCCAGATCTCTGGCTCCGTCGTCCAGTTCCTTACTTCCATCGTAAAGCTCTTTGGTTCCGTCTTTCAGATCTTTGGTTCCGTCATAGAGATCCTTGGTTCCATCATAAAGAGTCTTAGTTCCATCGTAGAGATCCTTGGTTCCATCATAGAGATCCTTGGTTCCATCGAAAAGATCTTTAGAACCGTCTACCAGCTTCACTGCTGCATCATCCAGCTCATCCAGGGAATCCTGAAGATCATCCAGATCCTCGGAGTTCTCAAGATCCAGGCTGCTGAGAAGGTCTGTCACTGCCATGGTGAAGGTATTTTCCATGGTGCAGTCTGTTACGTCAGCTTCCATTGTGAAACCTTCCGGAATATCAATCTTATCAGAAAGATCATCGCTCAGATCCAGGCTGTCCTTCAGGCCAGGAACTGCAACTCCAACAACCATTTCCTTGTCGCCGTCAGAAATGACTTTACCATTATCAATGGTGACATTGGAGAAGTTGTCGGAAGAAAGGATCATTCCTGTTACCATAACAAATGGAGAATAAACTTCTACGTTCTTGTTATCTACCTTTACGGTCTTCTTGGATTTGTTGGTGTAGGAAACCTCCATACGAAGATGTCCGCTCTTGCCTGCGAGCTCATCCGGTGTGATTTCCTGATCGTCCAGGTAATATTTGATCTTCATATCAACAGGAAGTTCTTTATTGGAAGTTCCCTGATAATAAATATCACTGCTGTCTGTATTCCAGGTCACGTTCTCGCCGTCCTGGGTAAAGGTCTCATCACCCTTTACATTCTTAATTCCTTCCAGGTCAGATACATCGGATACATCTCCGTCTGCTGATCCGGAATTCTTCAGCCAGTCAGATACGGTAATATCTTTCACTTCACCTTCTGCTGTGGCATTTACGTATACGGTTTCTTCCTTGGAAACTGCATTCTCTGTATCCTGTGTGGCTGCAAGGATCGGGGTAGTTCCAAGTACGGCAACCATTCCAGCAGCCATGGTAGCGTTCAGAATTTTTTTATTTCTATTCATCACAATACAACTCCTTATTAAAATCATCGGTTAGTCATCTCTTAGCCTATAGAAGTTATACAACAAAACTGACCAGTAGTCAATATCTGCTTTTTATCCAAATCTTTTCCGGTTTTGATATTGACTTTTGGTCATTTTTGTTTAAAATAAAAATGAATCCACCGTATAACCGTACACAATGAGGAGGAACAGGCATGGGAAAACTGGAGTTAAACAAAATGAGAAAGAAAAGTGCTCTGTACAACACAGCCTTCGAACTCTTTACCACTAAGGGCCTTGCGAAGACCACTATCTCTGATATCGTGGAAAATGCAGGCGTGGCAAAGGGAACCTTCTACCTTTATTTTAAAGATAAATATGACATTCGAAACAAGCTGATCTCACATAAAGCAGGGGAGCTTTTCTCCCAGGCACGGGATGCACTGGAGCAGGCACATGTTACCGGCTTCACCGCACAGCTGCACTTTCTGGTTGACAATATTCTGGACAGGCTGGAGACAGAAAGCGATCTTCTTGGTTTCATTTCCAAGAATCTGTCCTGGGGTGTTTTTAAGGATGCCTTCCAGGAGCAGGCGGACGAGGATGATTTTCCTTTTTTCCAGGAGTATCTGAATCTTCTGGATCAGTCCGATGTACAGTATGACTCCCCGGAGCTGCTTCTTTTTACCATTATCGAACTGGTAAGCTCCACAAGCTACAGCTGTATTCTGCACTCCCAGCCCGTCTGTCTCGCTGAGTACAGGCCCTATCTTCATAAGACCATCGACTGTATTCTGCAGGCCTTTGCCCACACTGACGAGTCAGGGCTTTCCGCAGCGAATATGAATGTAATTTCCGATAAACATTTCGACCAGAATTAAAAAAGACATCCTGAACAAACGCAAAGCATTTTGCTTCACACTTGCCCAGGATGTCTTTTTTATTTAGGTATACTTTCTTTTACATTTTTTCCAGCTTCACCCGAAATGAGATAGTCCGGGGTGTTTCCATTCCGTCGAAAAGAATGGCGTAGGCACTTTTTTCTGTATCTACATCTACGATAGTTCCCGGGCCGAAAATCTTATGCAGGATTTTCTGGCCTATAGGGTAATGGGATGGGGCTTCGTCGGTGAGAAGGCAGCGACTGCTCAGTTCAATGTATTCCCGTGCCTCTTTGATCAGTCCTTCTTCTGGTTTCCGGTCGTATTCCAGAAGATTCTGGTCAATGTCCAGGATGAATCTGGAAGGATATCTTGGGGAGCCATCCAGATTTCGTCCTTTGGCTTCTGAAAGATACAGGCGCTTCTTCGCTCTGGTCATGGCTACAAATGCCAGCCTGCGCTCTTCTTCCATTCCTTCTCTTGTCTTAGTCTTTCTGGATGGGAAAATACCCTCATTCATACCGCATAGAAATACATAGGGAAATTCCAGTCCCTTGGAGGTGTGCACGGTCATCAGCTTCACCTTGTCATGCTCCGGCTGTGCGTCGCTGTTGGAGAAAAGGGCAACATGGGCCAGATAGTGTTCCAGCATGGCTTCCTCCCCACAGGTGGTCTCGTACTCGTAAACAGACTGCTTCAGTTCTGCCAGATTGTCCAGTCTCTCCTGGTTCCCCTCTGTGCGCAGCATTCTCTCATACCCGGACAGATCCAGAACAGCAGAAAGGATCTCTGATACCGGGCGATCCTGATAATTAGCTGCAAAGCTTTCAATCAGCTGGACAAATTCCCCAGCTTTGGTTCCCTTGAAAATATCCTGGTCCAGATTCCGGCAAAGCGCTTCATACAGGCTGCAGGAATTCTCTCCGGCATACTCCTGAATAAACTTCATACGCCGTTCTCCCAAATTTCTCTTTGGAACATTAGCAATCCTCAGAAACGACAGATCATCCCTGTAGGCAATCATCCTCAGATAGCTAAGAGCATCTTTGATCTCCATGCGTCCGAAAAACTGTACTCCGCTGTAAATGGTATAGGGAATTTCTTCCTTGAGAAATACCTGCTCGATGCTTCTGGTCAGGTAATGAGCCCGGTATAATATGGTAATATCTTTGTAAGGAACTCCTTTTTCCTTTAGTATTTTAATCTGTTCTGCCATCCACAGAGCCTCTTTTTCCTGGTTCTCCCCGTGACAGCAGAGCACGGAGCCGCCTGAGGGCAGTGTGGGAATCAGATCCTTTTTCATGCGGAGAAGATTCTTGCTGATCAGGGAGTTAGCTGCCCGCAGAATCTCAGGTGTGGAACGGTAATTTTCCATCATCATAATGGTCTGTACATCTGGAAAATTCCGGTGAAAATCCAGAAGATACTTCACATTGGCGCCGCGCCAGGTGTAAATGGTCTGGTCCGGGTCTCCCACAATAAACAGGTTTTTGTGATAGCCGCACAGAACACACATCAGGCGGTACTGCAGGTCATCAATGTCCTGAAACTCATCGATCATAATGTATTCCAAGCGTTTCTGCCATTTTTGTTTGATTTCTTCGTTATTTTCAAAAATATATAAGGTAAATTTGATAAGATCGTTATAATCCAGGCCGAAGCATTTCTTCTCCTGGTACAGATAGCCGTAAAAAATAATTTCCGATGTCTCTGTGGCCTGCATATATTTCTCATAAATCTGATCAATGGACATGGTGATCATATCCTGATAATACTCTGGCTCCTTATAAAGCTTGCGAATCTCGATCATGTCTCTGGCACTGGAAAAAGTCATATTCCGAAGGGTCAGGCCACGCTCCTCATAGATGATCTTCAGCATGGAATCAATGTCGGAGTTGTCAAGTACCAGAAAGCTCTTGGGATACTGGACTGCGTAGCTCTCCTCCTGCAGGACGGATACGCAGACGCCGTGGAAGGTATTGATATATCCGGTGTCATTGTCTCCGGTAAGATTGTGGATTCTCTGGCGCATCTCATTGGCAGATTTGTTGGTAAAGGTGACGCACAGAATGTTTCCAGGCAGAATTCCGATCTCATTTACCAGAAAGGCAAACCTGTGGGAAAGTGCCCTGGTTTTACCGGAACCCGCACCGGCGATGACACGTATATATCCTTCTGTAGCGGTTACTGCCTCTGTCTGTGATCGATTTAATCTGTCCAGAATATCCATTTTCGTTCCTCCATGATGTGAGATTGCGTCCTTAAACTGTAAATGTTCTTTTAGTATACCATTCCATAGCATCATATGCAACCATACGTTCGGTTTTATATTTAAATTCTTGCTTTACAAACAGCTGGATTTACCATACTATGGTTATAACAGACTGCCAGAGCTGAAGTCTTTCCTGCTGCTCTGGCGGCACAAAATTTTCGGATTATCATAAACTTAAGGAGAACCCTCACATGAAAGAAAAATTATACACCATTCCCTTAATGGACGCCTTCAAGGCGGATGACGAATGCCCCTTCTGCTTTGTGGAGCGGCAGCTGGAGCAGCACACTATGGACTTTGTTCTCGGGGCCGGAGCCTCTTATATGGAAGATGATGTGCGTGCGGAAACAGATAAAATGGGATTTTGCCGCACCCACTACAAAAAGATGTACGACTATGGCAACCGTCTTGGCACCGGTCTGATCCTGAAGACCCATTTCCAGTACAAAACCAAGGAACTCCATGAGCAGATCAAAATGTTTGCCCCATCCAAGGCTTCTGTTTTTTCCCGTTTCAAAAAAGGAAATGCAGACACAGGCTCTGCAAAGACTTCCCTTGGTGCCTGGGCAAAGGCACAGGAAGAAAGCTGTTATATCTGTAATTTTTACAAAGATACATACGCCCGTTATCTGGACACCTTCTTCGACCTTTTTAAGAAAAATCCGGAATTTCTGCCTCTTTTCAAAAACTGCAAGGGCTTTTGCATTCCTCATTTCGGGGATCTTGTGGAGACTGCGGAAACCGCTTTGTCTGACAAAGAAAAGAAAGCCTTCTACGACATTCTGTTCCCTATGATGGAGCAGAACATGCAGAGACTTTCCGACGATCTGGACTGGTTCTGTGACAAATTCGACTACCGCAACAAGGACGCCGACTGGCGTACCTCCAAGGATGCTCTCCCCCGCGGCATGCAGAAAGCAGCAGGCGGTTACCCGGCAGACGAACCGTATACTATGGACAAATAAAAAGCAAACCGCAGGCTGTACTGAAATTATCTGCACAGCCTGCGGCATTTTTACTACACAAAACATGTTTTCAATCAGCAGCGCTATCATATTATGAATAGCAGCAGCTTTTCATTTAAAACTTTCTCCAGGTATCCCTCTTAAATAAAAGCAGCAGCGGGAACACCTCAAGTCTTCCAGCCAGCATATCAAAGATCATCACCAGCTTGGAAATATAAGAATAGCATCCAAAGTTTCCGGTAGGTCCTACCGCCCCAAGTCCCGGTCCAATATTATTCAAGGTAGCTGTGATCGCCGTAAAGTTGGAAATCATGTCCAGATTATCCAGACTGATCACCAAAAGGGATGTCACAAAAATCATAATATACACAAACAGGAACATATTGGTAGCTCTTACCACTTCGTGAGGAATGGCCTTCTCGTCCATCTTGATCTTCTTCACTGCATTGGGATGCAGGTAAAGCTGCAGCTCCTTGCGTGCGGATTTGCAGAGGATCAGAAGACGGGAAACCTTAATACCGCCGCCTGTACTTCCTGCGCAGGCTCCCACAAACATTAGGATCACAAGTATGGTCTTGGAAAATACCGGCCACACGTTAAAATCCGTAGTGGCATATCCGGTTGTGGTAATAATGGAACCAACCTGGAAGGCTGCCTGCTGGAACGCCCTGCCGAAGCTGGTAAACATGCCTCTTGTGTTAACGGCAATGGCCACAATGGCCAGGCCAATAATCCCAAGGTAATAGCGAACCTCCTCATTCTTGGCTGCCTGCATTACTTTCTTGGAAAGAAGAAGGTAATAGGCATTAAAATTCACTCCAAAAAGGATCATAAACACGGTAATGACAATCTGATTGTAGGTACTGTAGCTGGCAATACTGTCGTTCTTAATACCAAAGCCTCCGGTACCTGCTGTACCAAAGCTCAGGCACAGTGTATCGAACAGCGGCATGCCTCCAAGAAGCAGGAAGACCATCTCCACAACTGTCATCAAAATATAAATGGTATAAAGAATCTTGGCTGTGGACTGAACCTTGGGAACCAGCTTGCTTACAGAAGGTCCCGGGCTCTCTGCTTTCATCAGGTTCATGTGGTAGCCTCCGGTCAGAGGCAGAAGGCAAAGGATAAACACCAGCACTCCCATACCCCCGATCCAGTGGGTAAAGCTTCTCCACAGCAGGATACAGTGGGAAAGTGACTCCACGTCGGAAAGAATGCTGGCTCCTGTTGTAGTAAAACCGGAAACGGTCTCAAACAGAGCGTCCACCGGATGAGGAATGCTTCCTGAAATCACAAAAGGAAGCGCCCCTGCGATACTAAGTACCAGCCAGCTAAGAGCAACGGTAACCGCACCTTCCTTAGCATGGAAAACTCTATTCTTACGCTTTGTCCTGGTAAGGGGAATTCCGATTGCCAGGCAGACGATCATGGTGACCAGAAATGCCAGCCCGTCCCTCTCCCGGTAAATAATCGCGGTAATTCCAGGCAGGAGCATAAAAGCTGCCTCGAAATTAAAGATCCAGCCAAGAATGTAAGATATCATGGAATAATTCATGTCCAGACTCCTTTACTTCGCAAGAATGTCATTGATGTCACGAAGACCTCTGTTGGTGGTAACAATTACTACGCTGTCACCGATTTCCAGGGTATCGTGGCCTCGTGGAATACGGACAGTGCCATCTCTGTAAAGGCAGCCAACCAGAAGATTCTTCTTCAGGTTCAGTTCCTGCAGAGTCTTGCCCACAATAGGAGAATGATCGCTGATCTTAAACTCCAGGGCTTCTGCCTTGCCATCCAGAATGTGGTACAGGGTCTCCACATTGCTTCCGATGGAGTTCTGGGTTGCTCTCACATACTGCAGAATGTAATCTGCCGTAATATACTTCGGATAAATGACGCTTCCAATATCCAGGCTGTCAATGATGTCGTCATAGGCCAGACGATTTACCTTCGCTACCAGCTTGGCATTTGAAATGGTTTTTGCAAAAAGGGACAGGAAAACGTTCTCCTCGTCCATATTGGTCAAGGTAACAAAGGACTCTGCACTTCCAAGGCCCTCTTCCAGAAGAAGGGATCTGTCTGTACCATCTCCGTTGATAATGGTGGCATCCACCAGCTCCTCGCTTAAGAACTCACAGCGGTTCTTATCCTTCTCAATTACCTTCACCTTGATCTTCATGGCAAGCAATGCCTTGGTAAGATAATAGGAAATGGTTCCACCGCCTACGATAATGGCATTCTTTACCTGATGGGTCTTAAGCCCGATCTTCTTGAAAAATGCCGCTGCATTCTGCGGTGTGGCAAGAATGGACACCATATCTCCGTTGCGGATGGTATTGGTACCGCCTGGAATGGTGGTAAAATCTTTTCCCTCAATGGCGCAGAAAAGAACGTCACAGCGGAAGTGCTCTGTGATCTCCTGGATACTCTTTCCATCCAGATTGAACTCCGGCATTACCTTGAATTTCAGAAGCTCTACCTTGCCTCTTGCAAAAGTATCGATCTTGATCGCAGAGGGAAAACGCAGCAGTCTGGAAATCTCCTGTGCTGCAGCCAGCTCCGGATTGATGATCATGGTCACGCCAAGGCGCTCCTTGATAAAGCCGATCTCCTTGCTGTAAATCGGATTGCGCACACGGGCAATGGTATGGCAGTGCCCTGTTTTCTGAGCAATCAGGCAGCACAGAAGATTCATCTCATCTGACACCGTAACTGCGATAAGAATATCCGCAGTCTCGATTCCGGCTTCCATCAGGGTATTGATGCTGGCGCCGTTTCCTACAACACCCATGGCATCTACTTCATCTGTAATCTCATTAATGGTATCTGCATTGATATCAATCAGGGTTATGTCTGTATCTTCTTCCTGTAATTGCTCTGCAAGGGTACGTCCTACTTTTCCGCACCCAACAATTATAATTTGCATAGTTCCTCCAAATGTATAAAATACTTCATATAAACAGTGCTATTATAGCACTCCTGTATGTTTTTGGAAATAGTCTTTTTCTTACAGTAAATAACGTCATAATTATGGGAAATCCCGGCACAATTTTAGGTGCCGGGATCTCCCTTTTAGAATATGTTATTTTATTTTTTCTATACTGTTTTTCAGATGATTTCTTTGATTTTCGCAGTGAGGGCATCTGCAAGCTGTCTGTGGCCTTCTGCGGTCAGGTGCATGAAATCAATGTGATTCGGGGATGCGCTGATCACCTCATTGGCATCCAGGTAATGGCACCCTGTAAGCTCTGCAACTGCCTTGTACTGCTCTCCAAGGCCTCTTGACTTCTCGGCACAGCCTGCTCCCATGGTTGTGCGCACTGCCGAATGCTCATACTCATCCCCGATATTCTGAGGAGTTACCACCAGGATCCGGGGCTTTTTGTCACGCCAGCAGTCGGTCACGGAAACAGCCTTCTGTACCAGTCTTTTCAGCCCAAGGCCGATGCAGGCTGCAGACGCGCCAAAGCGCTCCTTGGTATCGTTGGTTCCCAGCATGATCACCAGAAGATCTACAGGCTCATGGCTCATCAGACAGGGGTAAATATAATCCAGTCCTGAAAGCCCTTCAAATAAGGGATCGTTAAAACAGGTCGTTCTGCCGCTTAAGCCTTCCTCAAGCACCAGATAATCCTCTCCCAGATTTTTCTGAAGAAAGCAGGTCCATCTCTCGTTTTCGTCAAATCTGCCGTCATTCATGGCACAGTAGCCATGGGTATTGGAATCTCCAAAGCATACAATATGTTTCTTCATGCTGTTACCACTCCTTTGTATCCTCTACTGCCTTTCGGATATCATGATAAAGCTCCACAAGCTTCGGATCATCTGTTGCAACCGGAAGGAACGGAAGTCTTGGGTCACCCATCGGGCAGCCGTCCAATGTAATGATTCCCTTCACAGCACCATGCATAGACGGGAAACTGCACAGACGGTAGATCAGAGGCGTTACGATTTCCTGAAGCTGCGCTGCCTTTTCCCATTCGTGGCGATGGATCAGCTCATCCATTTTCAGGTAAAGCTCCGGCATTGCGCCGTAGGTTCCGCCGATTCCGGCATCTGCGCCAAGAAGGCGTCCTGCTACGAACTGCTCGTCCGGACCGTTAAATACGATGAAATCCTTTCCGCCAGCGTGCTTGAATCTTAAAATATCCTGAGCCGGATCTGAAGAGCACTTCACACCTGCAACTCTTTCATTTTCCAGCATTCTGTTAAACAGATTCATAGAAAGATTAAATCCGGTGAGTTGAGGAATGTTATAAATAAAGAACGGAAGGTCTGCTGCTTCTGTGATCTTGGTCCAGTGCTGGTAAACGCTCTCCTCGCTTGGACGGTAGTATACACATGGAACTGCTGAGGTGGCAGCTGCGCCGATTTTCTCGGCATGGGCAGCCAGAATGCAGGAGTGTCTGGTATCCGGGCAGCCTACGTGAACAATAATGTTCATGTCTTTTCCCACTTCATTGACTACGGTCTCTGCGACCAGCATTCTCTCCTCAGTGTCCAGAAGGAAGCCCTCTCCTGTGCTGCCGCACACATACATCTGCTTGATTCCCTTGTCACGGAAATATCTGCACACTGCTTTTATGGCATCTATGTCCACGCTGCCGTCTTTTTTAAAAGGTGTGTTTAATGCAACTGTTACGTTTCTGAATTTGCTCACATCATACTTTGACATAATCCATCCTCTCTTTCTCTTATCCCCTGTTTTCTACTGCCTTGATAAAGCGTGCGGCGATCTCAAGGGGTCTTGTGATCGCGCCGCCTACTACCACTGCAAATGCGCCTGCTTCCAGCATCTTCACTGCTTCTTCCGGAGAGTGCACACGGCCTTCCCCAATCACCGGAATGTCCACAGTCTGGGAAAGCTTTGTTACAAGCTCATAATCCGGTCCGTCTAACTTCGGGGAATGGCTGGTGTAGCCGCTCATGGTAGTGCCCACAATGTCCATGCCCAGCTTCCATGCACGCACGCCTTCCTCGTATGTGGAAATATCTGCCATCAAAATAGCATCCGGATATTTGGTTCTTACTTCTGTGATAAACTGATCCACTGTCTTGCCGTCACCGCGCTTCATGTCTGTGCAGTCCAGCGCAATCACATCGGAACCAGCCTCCACCAGCTCATCTACCTCCTTCATGGTAGGGGTGATATAGCTTTCAAATCCCGGATATTTGATCTTGATCAGTCCGATTACCGGAAGCCCGGTCTCTTCCTTGATGGCGATCACATCCCGGATGCTGCTTGTGCGGATTGCAGGGGTTCCCGCCTGTTTGGCTGCTCTTGCCATGAGATACATAATGGATTTCTCTTCCACATAAAGAGGTTCTCCCGGCACAGCCTGGCAGGATACGATTACTTTGCCTTTGATGCTGTCAAAAAGTTCCTGTTTTGTCATAAGTGATTCTCCCTTCTGCTGCTTATCAGCCTTTTACAGCGCCCATTGTAATTCCTTTGGTAAAGTATTTCTGGAAAATAAGGAATACGACGATGATCGGAACTGCTGCAAGAGCTGCACCAGCCATAATAAGACCAAAGTCTGTCGCATTCTCAGCCTGAAGCTTGGCAATACCAAGAGAAATAGTAAGGTTGCTGGTACTGCTCAGCATGATCAGCTGCATAAAATAGTCGTTCCATGAATTAATGAATGTGAAAATCGCAAGTGCTCCAACCCCTGGCTTGATCATAGGGTAAGCGATGGCGGTGAATGTTTTCCACTCGTTAGCACCGTCGATCTTGGCTGCCTCCATCATTTCCCCTGGGATTCCCTCGCCAAACTGCTTGATCAGGAAAACGCCGAAGGGCCATCCGACAATGGGCAGGATTACTGCCCAAATCGTGTTATACAGATGAAGGGATGACATTTCACGAAGCAATGGGATTAAGATAACCTGTTTCGGAAGTGCCATGGCACATACGATCAGGGTAAATACAACGGAACGTCCGATAAAACGTTTCTTTGCCAGCGCATATCCGGCCATAGCTGCAGTAAAGCAGGTAAGAAGCATGGATACCACTGCCATGAAAATAGTGTTCAGAAGCCAGCGGATAGCTGCCGGAACTACCGGGCCTGCAAAGGATTTGCCAGTAAAAGGAATTCCGATTTCCCATAACGGTGCGGTCTGTCTGCTGAAAAGCTTCTGATAGTTGGCGGAAACCCATTCCTGGGGCCACCACTGAGGGGTTGGTGCATTGATCGCCATACTGGTTTTGAAGGATCCTGTGATGATCCAGTACAGAGGAAATGCAAATCCGATTGCAAGCAGGGTGATCACAATAACGGAAAATACGCGGTAAACCTTGGAGCCTGTATTGCTTTTCTTTTTCATTTGCTTCTCCTCCTTTCTCAGTCTGACTGTGCAACCTTAAACTGAATACCGGACAGGATGGCAATTGCAATGGCAAGGACTACGCCCATTGCATTTCCATATCCATAGCGGTACAGCTTAAATGCGGTGTGGTAAATGTAGTACATAATGGTATCTGTGCTGTGGTTCGGACCGCCGCTTGTAAGAAGCTGGATCAGAGCGAAGCACTGGAAGCTGTTGATGGTAGTGATAACCAGAATGTAAAGTGTGGTTGGCTTGATCTGCTGCCATTTGATTTTCCAGAAGCACTGCAGCTTGGTGGCACCGTCTACTTCTGCTGCCTCCACAAGGCTCTGGTCTACGTTATTCAGAGCAGATACGTAAAGCACGATGGGCTGTCCCACGGAAGTCGTAAGAAGGATTAGGATGATACAGCCGAGGGCATATCTCTCATCTCCCAGCCAGTTAATGTTCTGGTCAATCAGGCCGGTTGCCTTGCCTACATAGTTAAAAATACCATAGTAATTATTGAACATCCATTTCCATACAACAGTAACGGCTACAGAACCGGTTACAACCGGAAGGTAGAAGATACAGCGGAAAATGGAGCATAATGGGCCGCTTAAGTTATGGATGACAGAGCTTACCCACAGGGAAAAAACACAGACTACCGGAACGGAAACCACTACGATAATGACCGTGTTCCGAAGAGCCCCAAGGAAAACCTTATCCTGAAACAGTTCTATGTAATTGCCAAAACCAATAAAAATATCCTCTCTGTTCATAGTGGAATCAAAGAAACTGGTAATCACGCACTGAACCATGGGATAGATGACAAATCCAAAGAAGAAAATTAAGCTTGGAAGCATAAATGCGTATCCCGCAATGGTCTCTCTTCTTACCAGCGCCTTTGACATACGGCTTTTGTTTGACACGTTGTCTCCTCCTTTTTTCAAAAAAACACCCTTCCCGCACGGAAAATACAGGAAGGGTGCGTGACTTTTAGTTGCAAAGTCTCTTTTTAGTTTTCATACTTAGATGATTCAGATTATTTAGCTGCTGCAGCGTTTGCTGTGGTTACGAATTCTTCTACAGCTTCTGTTACGTCTGCACCGGAACCGATCTGCTGAAGCATGTTCCACCATGCGGTACGAGCTTCTGCCCATCCGCCAACTACCTGATAGTAGTCGCCCATGTACTGGATAAATGTGGAGTACTCTGTCATCAGGTCATCGCCTTCGTAGATATTTCCAAGGTCTTTTACCGGCCAGTAGCTGGAAGCCTTAACGCTCTCTACTACCTGTGTCTCGTCGTTTGCCATGAAATCGATAAATGTCTTGGAAGCTTCAACCTTAGCTTCATCACCATTATCAAATACACCAAAGCCCCAGATACCGCCGCAAAGCTGTGGTTTGCCATCCTCTGCCGGGAATGCCATTGGAAGTACGTCAAAGCTTAAGTTCTCAGCATTATTCTTCTCCTGTGCAACATTCCAGCAGAATGCCATTGCAAGTGTACCGTTGCAGAAAAGATTGATTTCATCTCCGCCTGCGATAGAAGCATCAAAGTTGATTCCATCCATAGAGGAAAGAAGCTCAAGAGCTTTAATGTTCTCTTCGCTGTTAGCTGTGTATTCAGTATGCTCCGGATTCGTAAAGGTTCCGCCGAAAAGATTGTTTACAAGTGCTCTTGTACCCTGGTCACCGCCCTGTCCACTGCAGTAAACAGCACCAACATTCTCCTGACCGAAATCATAAACTGCCTTAACTGCCTTCTGGAAATCTTCTGCTGTCCAGGTACGTGTCTCTTCGTCAATATACTGAAGCGCACCAGCCTGCTCGAAAATGTCTTTATTGATTGCCATTGTATGGGCTGTCATACAAAGCGGATACTCATAAAATACGCCGTCGTTATTCTGGCACGCAGATTCTACTGAATCATAAATGGCTTCTTTCGCTTCGTCTGTCCACAGATCGGAAAGATCTGCCATAAGTCCTCTTGCGCCCCAGTTCGCAACCAGACGCTCCGGTCCTTCCAGAACGATATCAGGAGCCTGTCCGCCTTCGATAGCGGTATTGATCTGATCATCACCATTGGTGTAATCAAGGTACTCAACGGTTACGTTGATCTCTGGATGAGCTTCATTAAAATTGGAAATCATCTGATCAACAACTGCTGAATCTCCCCAGCTTCCTACTGGATAAGTCCACAGTGTAATGTCTGTGGTATCTCCGCCTTCTGCCAGAACGCTCACTGCGTTTAAGGAAACTGCCATGCTAGCTGCAAGTGCAAGTGCCATAACTTTACGGAATTTCATAAATAAACCCTCTCTTTCTTACCTTACCTTCTTCATAAATATTTGATTGTTTTTGCTATTTAGTTTTTGCTATTTAGTTTTTGCTATTTACTGAAAATCTTCCATTGATTCTCAGCCTGTCTCTTTGCCTTGGTGCAAGTCATGTTCCGCATCGGCCTTTTTCATAATGAAAAGGAAAGCCTACATGCCTTACACATCTGGTGCAAAATTTCGTCCCGGGTTTGTGAAATCTCGCTAATGATTATGGTTGTATCATACATTCTTTTGTGCTGTTTGTCAATATATTTTTAAAATAATTTTCATTTTATTTTTATTTTGAAAATATTTTGCATTTTTAAAGCAGCAAAGGTTGCAAATGAAAAAGCCTTTTGTTATAGTTATAATTAACATGAAACGGAAGATTTCCAGGAAGAAGGAGCTTTTTTCCCGGCATCCGGTCAGGAGGCAAGATGCATATCCTGGCTTTTAAAATAAAAAAGAAATGAGGAATTCGGTTATGAAAACCATGGTTCTTGACATTGGCGGAACCGCCATCAAATCTGCAGTTGCCGAAAACGGAGTTCTCAGTGATATCCGTGAGACCCCTACCCAGGCTTCTCTTGGAGGAGAGCATGTTATGGCACTTGCCAAAGAGATTATTGCTTCTTATAAAGAGCACTGGGATTTTGCCAGAATCGGGATCAGCACTGCAGGACAGGTGGACCCGGAAAAAGGCAGCATCATATACGCCAACCACAACATTCCCGGCTATACGGGAACTCCCATCAGAGCCATCATGGAAGAGGCATTCCATGTTCCTGTCTATGTGGAAAATGACGTAAACGCTGCTGCCATCGGGGAGGCACATTTTGGCGCAGGCAGGAGGGAACGTGATTTTGTCTGCCTGACTTACGGAACCGGAGTGGGCGGTGCTGTTTTTACTGACGGCAAATTGTACCATGGAAGCTCTTTTTCCGCTGGGGAACTTGGGGCGCTGATCGTCCATCCGGAGTTTCGCCGTCCTGAAGAAGATATGTACTCCGGCTGCTATGAGAAATATGCTTCCACCACTGCCCTGGTGGCACGGGCTATGGAATATGATCCTTCCATCACCAACGGCAAGCTTCTTTTTGCCCGTATTGAGGAAAAGGAGATTCAGCTGATTGTAGATCAGTGGATTCAGGAAATCGTATACGGCCTTGTTTCCATTATTCATCTGCTCAACCCTTCCTGTATCATTCTGGGAGGGGGCATTATGGAGCAGCCTTATATTCCGGCACAGATTGAGAAGCAGCTGATGTCGGCTATTATGCCAAGCTTTCGCGGGCTTACTATTAAGAAAGCTGAGCTTGGAAACCAGGCAGGAATGCTGGGCGCTTCTATCCTTGGCGATGAAGATTAAACTTACAAAGGAGGATTTGTTTTGGCGAGCAATATTTTAGAATCCATAACTGCACAGTATCATTCCCTGACCCGTTCCGGGAAAAAGCTGGCAGATTATATTTTTGCACATACAGGAGAAGCACAGTATTTCTCCATTTCCACGCTGGCGGAAAACAGCGGCGTCTCCGAAGCTTCCATTACCCGTTTCTGTCATGGGCTGGGGCTTGCGGGATACAATGATTTCAAACTGGCGCTGGCAAAAACAGACCATGTCACAGATATGGGCGAGCTTTCTGATTCTCCCCAGGGAATTGCTTCCGAAGACAGTCTGAATACTATTTTCCAAAAGATCCACAAGGCCAGTGTTTTGTCCCTAAACGAAACCCTGGAACTTCTGGATGAGAACGCCATCAACAAAGCTGTGGATCTTCTGGTGCAGGCGGACCGGGTTTTTTGCTTTGGAAACGGCGGCAGCATGGTAATGGCTATGGAGGCGTGGGCACGTTTTTCCACAGCTACCTCACGTTTTGTCCATGTTTCGGACTCCCATATGCAGATTATGAACACCGCACTTGCCACTTCCCGGGATGTGCTCCTGGTATTCTCCTACTCCGGCTCCACCAAGGATATGGAGGATACCCTGCAGATTGCCAGGGAACATGGGGTTTCCATTATCCTGGTGACCCATTATCCCAATTCAAGGGCTGCCCAGTTTGCAGATGTGGTGCTTCTTTGCGGATACAATGAGGGACCTCTTCAGTCCGGCTCCATTCCGGCAAAGGTGGGGCAGCTTCTGCTGATTGACTGTCTGTTCTACGGTTTCTGCCGGAGAAATCCAGAAGCCAGCGCCGCAGCAAGGTCGGCTACGGCGGAGGCGGTTGCGCGGAAGATGTTGTAGGGAAATGAAATAAAAACAGCCGCTCCAGTGCAGTTCAATCAGCACCAGAGCGGCAAAAACTACATTTCTGCAGACAGAATTTTTTTATAAAAACTTATCTTGCTTCCGGCGCACAGCTTGCTTTGCATGGATTGTCAAAGCTTGGGTTAAATGCGTAGAAATTATTGGCATCCAACTGCTCCTGGATAGAGCGGAGAGCTTCACCGAAACGCTGGAAATGCACCACTTCTCTTGCCCGCAGGAAGCGAATGGGGTCAGCAACTTCCGGGATATTTCGTACTACTCGCAGGATATTGTCATAGGTGGAGCGTGCCTTTTGTTCCGCAGCAAGGTTTTCAAAAAGATCTGTGATCGGATCCCCTTTACTCTGGAACTCACATGCGTTAAATGGAACGCCTCCTGCAGCCTGGGGCCATACTCCGACTGTATGATCAATATAATATGGCCCAAGGCCGGAATTCTCAATTTCTTCCATCGTAAGATCCCGAGTCAGCTGGTGAACGATGGTGGAAACCATTTCCAAATGCGCCAGTTCCTCCGTACCGATATCATTCAGTACTGCCATAGAAGTTCTGTTCGGCATGGTAAAACGCTGGGAGAGGTAGCGCATGGATGCTCCAATCTCGCCGTCGGGGCCACCGTACTGACTCATGATGAACTGTGCCAATTTGGCGTTTGGCGTGGTGATGTTAACCGGATACTGCAGACGCTTTTCATAATTCCACATAAAAGATCACGCTCCTTCCCTTTCCCACGGGAATGGCTGCTGGGACCATTTCCATGAAGTTTCGCAGGTTTTGGATGCGGTGTCTACGGTCAGTGGGCCGTAGTCCTTCGCATACTCTGCCAGCAGCTGGTTACGCCTGTCTGAAACATCTTCAAAAAATGCCAGGGCTTTCTCATCGTCCGGGTGAGTATCCAGATAGAGAAGAATATCGTTGACAGCGAAGCTGACTTCATTGATCTGCTGAAGCAGGCAGCGACGCTTGGAGGTCTGATTTTTCATCATCTTCGAACACCTCGCTTTCCGCAGAATGGCTTGCACAGCTGTGGAAAAATAGTTCCTACAGAAAGGGCGTAGTCAAGGTCATAAGAAGAAGTAAAATTCTGGTATGGCACATAAGCCATAGCTGGAACCAGATGCTTCAGATGGTCATACATATTCTCCTGTGAACGGGAAGAACAGGGACAGTTGGGAGTACTGGAATTGGAAGGTTTCATCATTCCGCAGGTTCTATTATAAGGGCGGCAGCCCGAACGGTTCATCTGATAATTTTCCATGAACAGATCCTTTCAGACTTAGTCAATTCGTTCCCTTTATTTTATGTAGAACCCGTCGGAAATGTTTATGACTTGGGTTTCAGAAAATATACGTGGACAAAATAAATCAGTGCTGGAATCAGAAATACAAGATTGATTCCATTGACTGTAAAGCCAGAAAAAACAGGCGCTTTCAATGAAAAGCCAAGAAACAGGTACAAGGCGCCGCAAAGAGTGCTGGCTCCCCAGTTTCCAAATCCAAGCCAGCCAAGAATTCCTGCAAAGATCAGGCAGAATTCTCTGTAATACATAAGAAACTCTCGCTGGGAAAAGGGAAAGGCATTTCGAAGCAGGTAAAATCCCAGAATAATTTCCAGGATATTCATAATCCGCATCACCTCAAAAACCAGGCTGGTGCTTTTCAGAAGGGAGCAGTTTTCCCATAATTTCACATCTAATTTGTTGGCTGCGCTGATGGCCGCTTTGGTAAAGGTGCCGTTGGTCATAACAATGCAGCGGTCACAGTCGTAATATTTGCCACCGGCGTATACCTCCTGAACTGCCTTGTTTCCAACCGGATAGGAGTAGTATTTGCACTGGATCGCATACTTGGAAAAATGCTTGTAGGCGATGATGTCAACTCCCTGATCGCCGCTTTTCTTAGTGACTTCTACATGGTGAAAACCCTTTCTTCGCAGCATTTGTGCGCATCTGTGCTCATATTTATGTCCGTTCATCTGGTAAAATTCCTTTGTTTCGTGTATGTGTTTCGTGATTTTGTGCAAAAATATCTAAAATCGTTTCACTCTTTTTTCAAATGTATTTCACATTTTTGTCACATTTGTTTCGTATATTATTAACTGTAGAAAGCACCAAGTCTTTCTTAATTTAATATTTTTCTTTTTCATACGCGCCGGTGCGAAAGCACCGGCCTCCTTCCATTTCAGGAGAAATTTTCCACGTTTTTGATAAGATATTTCTATATTACTATATATCCATCAAAAAGTAAACGTTTGCTATCTCATTATTGTTTTAACAACCTTCTTGTTGCTTTGTATTGACATACCAGTATTTTTAAAATAGACTATTCTTACAGTAAATAAAAAGGTAAATCCAATAAGTGTTGGAAATATGACCCTCAATAACGACACAGAAATTACCCATTCTGTAGCACACTTGAGCGCTTAGTCACCGCTATTAGCAAGCTTCCCCAAGAGGGAGACATCAAAAAGTTGCAGGGAACTGACGGTTACCGTTTACGAGTTGGTGATTTTTGTGTAATATTTGATGTGAATGGAATTATTGTTGATATCATTGAAATTGGAAATCGCGGTCAGATTTATAAAGTCAGGATGAACTTTCCCCAGATGCACAGAGGCGTGTGCTCCTGGACTATGCTAAGAATAACAGAATCTTGCTGCTGCCAAATCTCAGGGACATCCTTACCTTGTGCCTGTGACACCTGGGCGGTTTTCTTATCTCATTAAATTCTTTTCATACCCCTTCATAATCAAACGCCGGAATAAAGCTCTCCTTGGCAGTTTCCCCGTCCTGGAAATAGCCGTTTTCGATACCAAGCGCAATCGCTCCGTCTAACACCTTCTCATATTCCCTTCTTGTCACCTTTCGGTTCAGTTCCTGGTATTTCTCCTGTTTGAAAACTGGCGTGTACTGGTTCATTACGCTGATAAAAATATCATTTCCGTAAGTCTCATGCAGTTCCTTCAGCACAGCCAGGGAATTTCTGGTATGTCCCGGCAGAATCAGGTGGCGGACAATGGTTCCCCTTCTGATATAGCCATCCTCCACGAACTGACAGGGGCCAGTCTGGCGAACCATCTCGGCAATGGCGGCACGGGCCTTCTGCGGATAATCCTCTGCATGGGAAAAAGCAGCGGCAAGCTTTTCATTCGCATATTTCATATCCGGCAGATAAACATCCACATATCCTTCCAGCAGCCGAAGGGTTTCCACATTTTCATATCCGCTGGAATTATACACTACCGGCAGCATCAATCCCTTTCTTCTGGCGATTTCCAGGGCGGAAATAATCTGCGGTACATAGTGAGCACCTGTCACCAGATTCAGATTCGCCGCCCCCTTTTGCTCCAGCTCCAGAAAAATATCTGCAAGCCGCTGCACCGTAATCTCTTTTCCGCTGTCCCCAATGGCAATGTCCCGGTTCTGACAGAAACAGCAGCGCAGTCCGCAGCCGGAAAAAAATACAGCTCCGGAGCCTTTTTTACCGGAAATACAGGGCTCCTCCCACATATGAAGAGCGGCACGGGCAGCTCTTATTCTACTGTCCATGCCGCAATAGCCGCGCATTCCCTCCAAACGGTTCACTTTGCATTCCCGAGGACACAAGGTACAATTCTCTAATAATTTCTCATACATCAGCTTATGAATTCTCCTCTCTGATCTTCTCAGTTAGTTCCTGTCCTCCCTGCGCATACCATTCCTGTACAAATGTATCAAAATAGTCCATAGGCTGCTCTCCCATAATCAGCTGAATAAACGCATTTTTTTCCAAAGAGGCTAGTATATTGGGAACTTCACCGTCAGACTCTTCCAGATACTGTCGCTGCAAAGGTTTATAGTTTCCATCTACAAGCACTCCCACAGCAGAAATCCTTGATTTATATGCAGCCCAATCCTCTGCTGTTACATCCTCGCCGCTTAAATATTTTATGCATGCACTGTAATAAGATTTTTCCAATGCGCTTAAATTGCTTTCCTTCTGTGTTCCTGCAATTACACGACGAATATCCTTTGTGACATTGTATATTGCTTCGTTGTAATCCACATTAATTACCAACGGACGGGCAGTAGGATCTACATTCAGGCCAAAGTAGCTGTTAATCTCATCTGCATTTTCCTTATCCTCAAAGCGGCTGTAATCAAACAGTACGCTGACAATCTTCATAATAATTTCGGGATGCTCATAGCCCTTGCGTACCACTACATATTTGTTATCTGAAAAAGAAGTATACACGTTATTTTTTTCCTGATAATCTGCGGTCAGATAATAGGGTTCCCAGTCAGCCTCAGGATCATTCTCAATTTCCTCCATAAGCGGATTGTTTGGAGTCCACCACAGTCCGAAAAATGCTCCGCATTTTCCTTCCACAACAAGATCCCTTAAATTATTCTGAGCCCGAAGCGCAAAATTCTCATCCAATATTCCTCTTTTGTATAATTCACGAAGATAAGCCAGGGCGGATTTCGTTTCCTTTGTCAGGGAACCATAAACGATTTCTCCGTTTTCATCCTTGATCCATCTTCTGGGATAAGCATAAAACTTCTCAAATACAGGCTCCACAGAATAATTCTGACTGGTTACAGAAACTAAATTCGTATCACATACCAGGCCTACAGGCTCTTCCCCTTCTTCAGCTCCCATTCTGTTTTCCTGGAAAGCCTGGATAATATCCATGGCTTCCTCAAAACTCTCCGGCTCCTCAAGACCAAGCTGCTCCATCCAATCCTTTCTAAGCCACAAAAGACATGGACCATGGTCAATCACAGCTTCCGGAAGTGCCATCAGTTTTCCGTCAAAGGTTCCGGCGCCAAGAAGCTGAGAACCATAGCTGTTGTACATAGCTTTAATCCTTGGAGAAGTACAGTTTGCATAAACCTCTGTCAAATCTTCAATAAGGTCATTTTCAACCAGATTATACAAAGTTTCCCTATCACAAACTACCAGCACATCAGGCAAAGTATGATCGTTAACCAGCACATTCACATAATCATTATAACGATCCTCCCGCTCCATATAGATACTCTGGTTCTGAACATTCAGAATTTCTTTTAAGTAGCGGGTATAAGCATTGTCTTCATAAGTATTTCCTTCCGGAAGGTTGGAATTATTAGCGCCGTTTAGCTGACCAAGAGTATAGGTTACAAGCTCTGGATATTTCCCATAAGCAGTGGTGGAAGCTTTTTCCCAGGAATTATCAGAATCTGCCTTCCCATTATCATCTGATGTGGTATCACTGACTGTGCTATTGGTATTACCGATTATTCCTTCGATATCCGAACTTTCTGCATTTTCTGCTTTTAGTTTCTCCCAGTGTTTCGATTTTTCATTTTCACTATTCTCAACTCCACAGCCTCCCAAAGAAAAGGCCATGGAAAAAGCAAGCCAAAAGGCAAGTATTCTTTTTTTATTCTTCATCTTCCATCACCGTTCCTTTTTGTTGGTCTGCAAGCTGTTATCCTCTGGACTTTGCAGAAACTTCTTGGCAGAAAATATTTCCTCATCTCTCGTTTCTTTATCTGCACTTTGACAGGGAATCCGCATTTCTACCCTGGTGCCTTGACCGATCTTACTATATATCCGGATTGCATACCTCTCTCCATAGAGAAGCAGCATTCTGTCATTTACATTCTTAAGTCCGTATCCGGAAACCGGATAGTTTACCAGCTTATCTGCCTCTTCCTGCTTCATTCCCGGACCATTGTCTTCCACTGCAAGAAGTACATCCTCTTTGTCCTTTACAAAGAACAGCTTCAGTATCTTCTCTCCATCTTCCTTCATGTCAAGGCCATGCTCCAGTGCATTCTCCACCACCGGCTGCAAAAGCAGCTTCGGTACAATATCTCCTTTTACCTCAGGATCAATTTCCCACATAACCTGAAACTCATTATCATGCATTACCAACTGAATATCAAGATACGCCTTGATATTCTGAATACAGTTATCAACTGTAACCATATCCTGCCCTTTACTTAGCGCAGTCCGATAAAACATGGATAAGGACAAGGTTACCTTACTGATTTCCTTCTGATGACTGCGGATTGCCATCCAGTTGATAATAGACAGGGAATTATAAAGAAAATGCGGATTGATCTGAGCTGTCAGGGCCTTAAGTTCAAACTCCTTCAACGCAATCTTATTTTCATAAACCTCATGGATCAGACGGTTGATTTCATCCATCATGCTTCGAAAGCTCCGGATCAGAAGTCCAATCTCATCATCTGCATCACTATCTACCGTAACCTCCCGGCTTCCCTGGTTTACACGGTTCATATTGTCTGTAAGTTCCTCGATCTTTCGGGTAAAAATCCTGGAAAAGGCAAGTCCCAGCACCAGAATGATTGTCAGGCAAACTGCAATCAGCGGAATCTCGCTCACCAGAATTCCGGAAACAGAGCTGTTAACTGCTGACTGCAGCTTATACAGGTAAAAATTCCATCCGCAAGATGCATTCCTGCGTTTTACAAAGGCATAATCCTTCTGTCCAGACTCCAGATTTTCACAGGAAACCAACGGCTCCGGCTCATTTGCTTTGGCATTTTCATCTATGAGCAATTCCTTCTGAAAAAGAACATTCCCATCTTCGTCCAGAATAATTCCGCCTGAACCTTCTGAAATAATGTTTTCAAAGGTTTGAAAAATTTTGTTGTAATCCAAGGTAATGCACAAAACTGCGGTCTGCTCTCTTCCCTGATAAATTCGCCTTACTGCTGCTATTTCCGGTCTTTCCCTGTCAACTACCCATTGAACGGAAACGTCCTCTTTCAGATGCTCATACCACCATTCTTTTTCTACCTCGCTTAAAGGCACAAGGGTATACTCATGACGCACCTTAATGCTTTCTGCAAAAAGCTGAATCTGCAGGATTGCATTATGATAGGATTTTGGTACGGTAAGAAGCGGATCTGCCACTTCCGTATATTTCTTATAGGCATAATAATTATCCATATTTTTCTCTGTAATCAGATCTTCGATATCAGGGGAATAGGTTAGATAATTCAAAAGACTGGAAAAAACTTCGATCTGACTGTCCACTCCCTCTCCTGTCTGCTCCAGGATGGAGGACATGTCCTCCATCTCTTTTTCATAGAGCAGGCTGCTCATACGGTCATGGCTGTACCATACCAGCAGGATCATGGGAGCCAGGCTTGCAGTCACAAGAAGAACAATTAATTTGTGACGATATTTCATATTCTGAAATTTACATTTTATTGCTTCCGTTACTCTCATCCTCTTCACCGGTTCCTTTCCGATAGGATTCCGGACTGCATCCATAATATTCTCTGAAGCTTCTGCAGAAATAGGAAACATTCGGAATTCCCACCTGTTCACTAACCTGCGCTACCTTCATATTGGATGAGCACAAAAGCTCCTTCGCCTTTTCCATGCGCACCACACGTATAAAACGGTTCAGGTTCATGCCAGTTTCTTTTTTGAAAATAAAGCTGAGGTAGCCGGATGACAGATACACCTTCTCTGCCAGAGTCTCCAGGCTTAAATCCTCTGCATAATGCTGATAGATATAATTTTTCACAGAAGCTACCTCATCTCTGGAACCGCTCATAGAGCGCTCCAGAAATTCCTCATACTTCTGAATATTCTCCTGTGTAATGGCAAGGATCTGTTTCAGATTCGTGCAGCTATACAGGCGTTCTACTTCATGATCCAGCTTGTACTCTTCTGAAAACTGATTTTCCTGAAACAGCTCCTGAATCACGTTTGAAAAAACAAATTTCACATACATAGCGGAAAAACGGGTGTCATTTTCGTATTTCTTTACCAGACATTCAAAATGCTTCTTCAGCTGATCTACATCCTTACGGGAAATATCCTCAGAAATTTTCTCCATTAATCTGGAATCCTGAGTTTCTGCACTTACCGGATGATTCTCATCTCCTTCATTTGTAAATACATGCATATCAGGATGATAAAATTTTTCTTCCATGGTCTGCTCCAGCTGAGACATAATCTCAGGAAGTGCTTCATGTCCCTCGAATCGGCTGCTTACTGCCAGGTGGAAGCTGCCGGGATATTTCTGCTTCAGAAGGTCATACAGATGTTTGGCAACCAGCTGATAGTCGCAGTACACATCGGAAAAGAACAGTACAGATTGTCTGGTATTCAGATTCAGATAAAAAAAGGTGCGATGCAGATCTTCCATAAGCTCCTTATCAATGCTATCTGATACTGTATCAAAAAAGGTTTTATCAGATTCTATAAGAATGGCACAATGCCACTGTTCCCAGCTAGATGCATCCAGAATATCTCCGGCCTTTTTCAGTACTTCTCCATTTCCGGAGTACAGATATGCCTGAAGGAAATACTGAAGAAGAAAATTCTTCTCTTTCTCAGCCTTCTGTTTCTGAGTTCTTCTGCTTGATATTTCAGCCTTCACCTTATCAATGGTCTTATGAAAGGTATCCGGATCCACAGGCTTTAATACATATTCCTTTACTCCATAGCGCATAGCCTCCTGAGCAAAGCCAAAATCACTGTATCCGCTGAAAATTACTATTGGAATCTCAGGATTTTCCTCACTTACTCTGGCAGCCAGCTCCAAGCCGTCCATATGAGGCATTTTAATATCAGTAAGAAGAAAATCTATTTCCTGACTGTGTATAATATTAAGCGCCTGTTTTCCATTGGATGCTTCCTGAATCTCATATTCTCCTTCTTCCATGGAAAGAAGAAATTTAATTCCCTCACGTTCGATTTTTTCATCGTCGGCAATTAAAACTCTATACATATATATTTTCTCCGATCTTAGTGAATATAAAGATAGCCCTCTGCATTACTGCAAAGAACTATCTTTATTTTATCATTCTGATGTCATATTGAAAAGAGAATTCTTCCCGAAAATATAATGAAAAAATCGTCTGTTTTCACAAATCCGAATCAGCCTTTTACGGCTCCTGCAACAACACCTTCAATAATATATTTCTGGCATACCAGATAAACAATAACGATTGGAATAATATCGATCATAATACTTGCCATCATAGGTCCCATCTGTACATGACCGTAGCTTCCACGGAAATACTGGATTGCCATTGGAATGGTCTTATATTTCTTAATATCCAGAACCAGAGTCGGCAAAAGATAATCATTCCATACCCACATTAATTCCAGAATTGCAGTGGAAATAATGGTTGGTTTCAAAATCGGGATCAGGATTTTAAAGAAAACCTGAAGTGGACTGCAGCCATCGATCATGGCAGCTTCCTCGATTTCAAGAGGACTTCCTTTTACAAATCCTGTAAACATAAATACAGCAAGTCCGGCACCAAAGCCAAGGTAAACGATACAGATAGTGTACGGGCTGTTCAGACGAAGTGTATCCGCTGTTTTTGCCAGCGTAAACATAACCATCTGGAACGGAACAACCATACTGAATACACAAAGGTAATACAGAACCTTGGAGAGTGTTCCGTTTACACGAACAATGTACCATGCGCACATGGAACAGCACAGTAAGATCAAAACAACAGACATTACAGAAATTACAAGGCTGTACCAGAAAGATTTCAGGAAATCCATCTGTGTAACGCTGGCAACAAAGTTCCGGATTCCATTCCAGGTTTCAGATGTAGGAAGCTGAAAAACGCCAGATGTAGTGATCGCAGATTCTATCTTCAATGAGTTAAATAAAATCATGACGATCGGATAAATCCAAATAATTGAAATAATCGTAAGGATTATGGTTGGAATAATACTTTTTTTCTTATCTGCCATTATGCCTGCACCTCCTTAGATGACGTTGAGCGAAGCTGGATCAAAGCGATTACCACAACCAGAACAAAGAACACAACTGCCTTTGCCTGACCAATGCCTTTCCACTGTGGGCCGCTTCGACCATAAAATGTATCGTAAATGTTCAGAGCCAGCAACTGGGACTTCTTTCCAGGATCTCCACCTGTAAGGGAAAGGTTCTGGTCGAACATCTTGAATCCGTTTGTAAGTGTAAGGAATGTACAAATTGTAACAGATGGCATAATCATCGGAATCTTAATCTTAAACAGAATCTGTGATGCCGTTGCACCATCAATCTGTGCTGCCTCAATAAGATCAGGTGATACGTTGTTCAGACCAGCCACATAGATGATCATCATATATCCAATCTGCTGCCACAACAGAAGGACTACCATTCCTATAAAACCATTTGTTGCAGACAGTTTCAGAAGAGGCTGTCCCCACATGGAAAGCAGACCGTTCAACAGTGTCTGCCAGATATAACCAAGTACAATACCACCGATCAGGTTTGGCATAAAGAATACGGTACGGAATGCATTCGTTCCTTTAAAGCCCTTTGTAAGAGCAAGTGCAATGGAGAATGCAAGCACGTTAATCAGAATACTTGATACAAATGCGAATACAACAGTCAGCCAGAATGCGTGACTGAAATCACCGCCGATCATAATTTTCTTATAGTTGGCAAGACCAACCCAAACTACATCTTTTACTGTAGTGAATTTACAAAATGAAAGGTAAATTCCCCAGATAAAAGGCCACAAAAAGCCGATAATAAATGCGGCAAATGTGGGTAATACAAATACAGGCCACCATTTTTTCAAAGATTTTCCTACCATCTTCGCTCCTCCTTTTCCTCTATAACACTATGAAACTATTTTCAGTGCTTTTTCCTTTCCAATAAAACAGGGAGGCAAGTTCACTGCCTCCCCACCCTGTTCACCATTCTATGATTCTGGAATGTCTTCCTACCATATTATCATATACTGTTGGAAAGATTTATTTATTACTTTGATTATTCAGAAAGAGCTTTCTCTGTTGCCCATCCGTCAACGAATGCAGATACAACATCATCCCACTCACCTGCACCAGCTGCATATGATGTAAGAGCAGTACCAAGACCATTCTTCCACTCTTCAGATGGCATTGTTGTGAAGTTCCATGATACTGGTGTAAGACCGGATTCTGTGTAAGCCTGATCCTGTTTTACAAATACGTTAGTAGGTTCTTCTGCTGTTTTGAAAGGAATTGTGAAGCCCATGTCTTCTCCCATAGCCTTTGTTCCTTCGTCAGAAGTTACACACCAGTTCATGAAATCAAGTGTTGCCTGAATGTCGTCCTCAGAAGCTTCTTTATTTACGCACCAGTAGTTCTCTGTACCGGTTGCAAGTCCTTCGTTTTCATCATCAACACCGAAGTAAATCGGAATCATAGCCAGCTCATCATCGCTGTATGTCTTGGACAGTTCGCCATACTCCCAGGAACCGTTCTGATAGAATACTGCATCACCGTTGATGAACTCGTTACGGGAATCATCTGCTGTCTTAGCGGAAAGATCTGCTCCATCGCAGGTTGAATCTGTGATGTAAAGATCAAATACAGCCTTGTAATTGTCAAGGTATGTTCCCTTAATAGCATCTGTATCATCGATACCGTCTGCTTTGTATTCATAATAGATTGGCAGGTTTGCAAGATGTGTTTTGAATCTCCAGTCAGAGGATCCATCCATACCAGCGCTTGTGAAAGCACCCTTTACACCCAGCTCATCTTTTCTTGCCTGGATATCATCAGCTACCTTCTTCAGATCTTCAAAGCTCTTGATATCATCTACAGTGTAACCAGCTTTTTCAAGTAAGGTCTTGTTTACGATCAGTCCGTAGGACTCGATTACGTATGCAATACCGTCAACTGCGTCACCGTCTTTTACAGTGTAGGAATCAGAGGTAAGCTGTGAATAAATATCAGTTCCGGACAGATCATAGCAGTAATCTTTCCAGTTCTTAAGTCCTACAGGTCCGTTTACCTGGAACAGTGTAGGAGCATCACTCTTAGCCATCTCAGACTGAAGTGTTGTCTCATACTGTCCGGAAGCTGCTGTAACAACGGTTACCGGAACGCCTGTCTCCTCTGTATATTTAGCAGCTAAGTTCTGCCAGGCTTCATCCTGCTCTGGTTTGAAGTTTAAGTAGTAAACCTTTCCTGCTGCGTCATCAGCCATAACTGGTAATGCCGGTACCATAGAAGCTGCCATAACTGCGCTAAGTCCCATTGCTGCGATTTTTCTCATCTTCATAATTCTTACTCTCCTTTTTTTAAGAATCTGTTTTCTTAAGCTGGTTATATAGTACTGTTTTTTGTATGAAAAAACCATGATAAAAATCCAAGAAACATGTTCATTTTTCAAGAGAGTAAATTTGGTACATGAAATTTTTGTCACAATCTGTCTAAAACGGACGGAAAATTTATTGGAGCATGGTTCTTTTAAACAAAAAGCCATGGCAGCTGGCCACGGACTTTCCTGCAGTTTTGTTATTTTGTTTTCAGTTCAAAAAAGGAGGACTGCAAAAGCAGTCCTCCTCTGGCTTTCCGCAGATGCGGAACAAAGTCATATTCAGGCTTTTCCAACGGATCCGAAGATCTCCATTTTCTCTTTAACAGTAGCTTTGATAGCCTCGAAGCCAGGTGCAAGAAGTTTACGTGGGTCATATCCTTTACCCTGCTCATCCTTGCCTTCCTCGATGTATTTACGTGTAGCTGCTGCGAAAGAAAGCTGGCACTCTGTGTTAACGTTGATCTTGGAAACTCCAAGGTCGATTGCTTTCTTGATCATGTCTGTAGGAATACCTGTACCACCGTGAAGTACTAACGGCATGTCCCCTGTAAGCTGCTGAATAGCATCCAGAGTCTCAAAGCTTAAGCCCTTCCAGTTAGCCGGATATTTACCATGGATGTTACCAATACCTGCTGCCAGGAAATCGATACCAAGATCAGCGATCATCTTGCATTCCTTAGGATCTGCGCACTCGCCCATACCTACAACGCCGTCTTCCTCTCCACCGATGGAGCCAACCTCTGCCTCGATAGACATTCCGTGCTCTCTTGTGATCTTAACCAGCTCTGTAGTCTTAGCAACGTTCTCTTCGATCGGGTAATGAGAACCGTCGAACATAATGGATGAGAATCCAGCCTCAACACATTTCAGGCATCCTTCATAGGAACCGTGATCCAGATGAAGAGCAACCGGAACAGTAATCTTCAGCTCTTCCATCATGCCTTTCACCATACCAACAACAGTCTTGTAACCAGTCATATACTTACCAGCACCCTCAGAAACACCCAGGATAACCGGGGAGTTCAGTTCCTGTGCTGTAAGCAGGATAGCCTTAGTCCACTCAAGGTTGTTGATGTTGAACTGACCAACTGCATAATGTCCAGCTTTTGCTTTTTTGAGCATCTCTGTTGCATTAACTAACTCATACATGATAAAATTCCTCCTATCTTTGGAAACACCTTAACTATTTCCATTGCTTGTAGTTTAGCAGATTTTTTTCAATTCGTCTAGCTATTTGCAAAAAAAATGGATTATTGATTGTTTTTTTCATTTCTAAGCAGCAAAAGGTGTAAAAAAAGAAAAAATAACTTGCAAAATATGCCGGGATTGTATATAATGGAACAGGTTCATGGATGGATTCCCGAGTGGCCAAAGGGGACAGACTGTAAATCTGCTGGCGATGCCTTCGAAGGTTCGAATCCTTCTCCATCCACTACGTATCTCCCGAATATAGTTCGGGAGATCTTTTTGTCTAATACCAAATCTTTTCATATAGAAAAAACTCTGGAACATATCGCCATACATTCCAGAGTCCTTTCACCTTTATGCTTTCTTTCTTAATTTCGAGATCATTTCCACTCCCACGATCAGCAGAACCGGAAATACCAGAGCTGCGAAAATACCGGTTTTCAGGTTATCGTGAAATCTGCTGGAGATCATTCCCACGTAGGTAGGTCCTGAGGAGCATCCCAGGTCACCGGCCAGGGCAAGAAGTGCAAACAGCGCTGTACCGCCCCTTTTCATGGCAGCGGATGCCATACTGAAGGTGCCCGGCCACATAATTCCAACGGAGAGGCCACAAAGCGCACAGCCCAGGAATCCAAGTGCCGGAATAGGAATAAATGCAATCATCAGGTAGGATACAATGCAAAGAGCCGCGCTCCACTGCATAAATCTCTCAAGATTAATCTTGTCCCCGAATTTTCCGTAAAAAGCTCTGGAGCATCCCATCAGCGCCGCAAAGGACAGGGGACCTGCCAGATCTCCCACTGTTTTACTGAAGCCAAAGCCTTTCTCTGCAAGGGCAGATGCCCACTGGCTCACCGCCTGCTCGCTGGCACCGGCACACAGCATCATAAGCATCAGCACCCAGAAAATTTTCATGCTGAACAGCTCTTTCATGGACATTCCCTTCTCTCCCTCTTCCAGAAGGGACGCCATGGGAACCCGTGTAAAGACCGCTGCGTTGCAAAGAGGGACAATGGCCCAGATCACAGCCAGGATCTTCCAGTTGGAAATTCCAAATACAGTAAAAAACAGGGTGGAAACAAGCACAACGCCCACATGTCCCCAGCAGTAAAAGGAATGCAGAAGACTCATAGCCTTCTCCTTATTATCTGTAGGGCATGCCTCCACAACCGGGCTTACCAGCACCTCCAGAAGTCCGCCGCCAGCTGCATACACCAGCACAGCCAGAAACAGGCCCACAAAGGGATCACTCATAACCTCTGGCAAAATGGTAAGCAAAATAAGTCCCAAAGCTGCCAGCAAATGTGCCAAAATCATAGATGCCCGATAACCAATCCGGTCCACAAACCCAATGGACACCAGGTCAATGATCAGCTGCAGACCGAAATTAAAAGTAACCAGCAAGGTAATCTTCTCCAGGGAAATCCCATAAGTCCCCTGAAAAGTCAGAAACAGCAGCGGCACAAAATTATTTACAATCGCCTGCACCACATACCCCACGAAACAGGCCTGCAGAGTTCTGTTATAATTCTCTTTCATCAATTTTCCTCTTCCACAAAAATCGTAGGATTCTCGCATTTATGATACAGCACCATTGCACCAAACGCAGGCATTGGCACTTTGATCACGCCGGCTTTGGCGGTGTATTCGTATTCCTCGGTTGTGTATCCATCCCTGTAGGACAGCATGATTCTTTTCAGCACAGAATCGCGGAGTCTGCTGATTCCGGTCTTCCATACTTCGATTTCTACCTCGCGGTCCTCATTCCGGTTGTTTAAGATCACGATCATTCTCTCATCATGGGAAAATCTTCCGAAGCAAAGTCCCTGATAATCGTTCCACAGGAACACTAAGGAGCCGTTGCTGAGGAATCCGTATTCTTTATGGATCTTGATCATATCCCTGTGGAATGCAATCATCATCTGATCCTCATGTCCCCACGGATAAGTTCTTCTGTTATCCGGATCGGTAAATCCACAGACGCCAGCCTCATCTCCATAATAAACAGTAGGCGCACCCGGCCAGGTCATCTGTACCACAACGCCTTCACGCATCACTGCCGGATTTATATTCTGGGAAGCAGCCTCCGCTCCTGCATAGGAAATTCGTCCTACCCTGCGGTTGGTTCTGGTCAGGAATCTGGAATGGTCATGGTTGGAAAGCTCATTCATGGAAGTATAAAGGGCGGACATATGAAGGGCTCGCATATGAGTCTTCATAGCCCCGATAAAGGCATCACTGTTTCCATAAAGGTCATCCCTGCACTCATCACTGTGCTTCTCCATACCGGTCAGGAACCAGGTCAGCGGCTCCATAAATGCGTCATAGTTCATGACCGTATCCCACTCATCACCCTGCAGCCAGCTCTCCGGGTTGCCGTAATGCTCAGCCAGAATAATGGCATTGGGGTTGGCATCCTTCACAGCCTTGCGGAAATCCTTCCAGAACTGGTGGTTAAACTCATTGCTGTGTCCAAGGTCTGCTGCCACATCCAGTCTCCATCCGTCTACATTGTACGGAGCGGAAACCCATTTTTTGCCAATCTCAAGGATCTTGTCGTAAAGCTCTCTGGAAGCCTCATAGTTCAGCTTCGGCAGTGTATCATGGGTCCACCAGCCATCGTAGGTTGGGTTATACGGCCAGCGGTTCTCATCATAGAAATTAAAATAGTATCTGTAGGGGCTGTCTGCAGAAATATAAGCACCCTTTGGATATCCCTCCTGGTTCTCATAGATCCGCTCTCTGTCCATCCATTTATTGAAAGAGCCACAGTGATTAAATACACCATCCAGGATCACCTTCATGCCGCGTTTATGAATCTCATCTACCAGATGGGCAAACAGTTCATTGCTGGCTTCCAGATTCTTCTTATCTGTCACACGCTTGATAAACTTCTGCGCATGTGCATTCTCGCGGTCCCCTTCATTCAGAAGCCCACCCTCTATATCCTCCACGATCTTGCCGTAATGAGGATCCACGTACTCATAATCCTGAATATCATACTTGTGGTTGCTTGGGGAAACGAAGATCGGGTTCAGATAAATAACATCCACGCCCAAATCCTGAAGGTAATCCAGCTTATCCAGAATACCCTGCAGGTCTCCGCCGTAGAACTCTCTTACGCCCATAACTGCCGGAACCTTGCCCCAGTTACGGACTCTTGATGTGGTATCTCCAATATAGAAATACTCCCTGTCCTCCACATCATTGGACGGGTCTCCGTTATAGAAACGATCCACAAAAATCTGGTACATAACCGCACCCTTGGCCCACTCCGGTGTATCATAATCCGGATAAATCTCGAACTCCAGTCGTTCCTCCGGGTTCATGGAAACACCCTGGTAATTATAATAACAGGTCACCCATCCATAGGTGATCTCAAAATGGTAGCGGACGATCTCCTCTCCCATAATAATAGAAGTCTCATAATAATCAAATCCGTTTGACTTAGCTACACGCTCCATCTGCTGGCGCTTGCCGTCGTATACCAGATAAACCATATCTACATTATTTCGCTTGGTACGGAAACGGATCCTTACTTTCTCTCCTGCCTTAGGGTTTGACGGACAGCGGTAATAATCAGAACCATCGCTAAACAATGCCTCTGTGTTCAAAATCGGTCTCATATTCAAGATATACTGCATTTTTTTCATTACATCTGCATTATTACGCTCCATAACGTCCCTCTTTCATTCTGCACTCATTCATTCTGCATTTATTTTAACTGAAATTCCTGTTTTCCACAACAGTTAAAATTCGGCTTATCCTCCAAACTTCCGTTTATGTTCAAGGCGTTTTCACCAAAGTTTTTGATCTAGCCCCTATACGTAAAAAAGACAGCCGATGAAAGCTGTCTTTTTTGGAGAAGGTATTTCTTCTTATGGGGTGTAGCAAAAACTATATAATGTATTGGGGGGTTTTTACGATGTATATAGTACCATGCGGCAACGAAAAAGTGTGCACAAACTTCACAAAAATTGATATTATTTTTTGTGCATGTTATATACTCTCGTTGTTTTCACCCTGATTTTCCATTGTAAAAAGTGCTTCAAACTCTTCCCGATGTACTTTTTCCTTCTCGAGAAGAAGCTTCGCACAGCCATGAAGAACGTCCATATGCTGGGA
This sequence comes from Ruminococcus sp. AF31-8BH, assembly GCF_003460605.1. Classification (GTDB taxonomy): domain Bacteria; phylum Bacillota; class Clostridia; order Lachnospirales; family Lachnospiraceae; genus Blautia_A; species Blautia_A acetigignens. The sequence goes on along the minus strand of NZ_QTVN01000005.1, from coordinate 164,088 downwards.
AATAATCTTCACAGCATTCTCATGGCATTCCTCAATAATACGGTGGATCTCACTGTCAATGGCCTTGGCCACATCCTCGCTGTATCCGCGGGTATGGGCAAGATCCCTGCCGATAAATACCTCATCATCGTCGTCTCCATAGGAGATCAGACCAATCTTATCAGACATGCCGTACTTGGTCACCATAGCTCTGGCCTCGCTGGTAGCACGCTTGATATCATTGGAAGCACCTGTTGTAATGTCCCCGAAAATCAGCTCCTCTGCCACGCGGCCTCCAAGGAGGGTGGTAATATCCTGGAGCATTTTGCCCTTGGTGTTGAACATCTCATCATTCTCAGGAAGAGGCATGGTATATCCCGCAGCGCCCATTCCGGTAGGAATAATGGAAATGGTATAAACAGGCTCCATATCCGGCAACACATGGAATAAGATTGCATGGCCTGCTTCGTGATAAGCAGTGATGCGCTTCTCTTTCTCAGAGATCACCTTGCTCTTCTTCTCAGCTCCGATGCCGACCTTGATAAAACTGTTCTTAATATCCTTCTGGCGGATAAAAGAATGGCCTTTCTTTGCAGCTGCAATGGCAGCCTCATTCATCAGGTTCTCCAGATCAGCGCCGGTAAAGCCAGCAGTAGTCTGGGCGATCTGCTTCAGATCCACATCCTCTCCAAGAGGCTTATCCTTGGCATGAACCCGAAGAATCTCCTCACGGCCTTTAATATCCGGACGTCCCACTCCAACCTTACGGTCAAATCTTCCTGGACGGAGAATAGCCGGATCCAGAATATCCACACGGTTGGTGGCAGCCATTACAATGATTCCCTCATTCACGCCGAAACCATCCATCTCTACCAGAAGCTGGTTCAGGGTCTGCTCTCTCTCATCATGGCCGCCGCCCATTCCGGTACCACGCTGTCTTGCCACAGCATCGATCTCATCAATGAAAATAATACATGGTGCATGGCGCTTGCCTTCCTCAAAAAGGTCTCGCACACGGGATGCACCTACACCGACAAACATTTCCACAAAGTCAGATCCGGAAATGGAGAAGAAAGGAACTCCTGCTTCCCCTGCAACCGCCTTGGCAAGAAGAGTCTTACCGGTACCTGGAGGGCCTACAAGGATTACGCCCTTGGGGATTCTAGCACCCACTCTGGTATACTTCTGTGGATCCTTCAGGAAATCTACAACCTCCTTCAGTTCCTCCTTCTCTTCCTCAAGACCGGCAACATTCTGGAAGGTAACCTTCTTGTCATCCGGCATGGACATTCTTGCACGGCTTTTGCCGAAATTCATCATCTTGGCATTGGTACCGCCGCCACCGCCTGACATCTGGCGGTTCATCATCATCATGAGAAAAATAATGAGACCGCAGGTAAGGAGCACCGGAAATACAGAGGTGAGAAATACGCTCTGCTTGGGTACATCCTCAATAGCGGGATCCAGCCCGTTCTCACGGAGAAGCTGCTCTGCCTCACTTACATCTGCCACATAAATACGCTTCTGTCCTTCGTCCTTGATGCTTGCGATCACAGAACCTGTAGGAACCTCACTGTTCTGGTGGATCACGGCATCATTCACCTTGCCGTCTTCCAGGGCCTGCTCAAGCTGTCCCAGAGTATAGTCGCTCTGAGTCTGCACCTGATTGTTCAGATACAGATACCCTGCAATCAAAGCTACGATCAGAACAAGATACAAGCCGATTCTGCCTGACTGCTTATTCACTTGTATAATTCTCCTTTCATTCGAACTCTACCACACCGATGTATGGCAGATTTCTGTATTTCTGGGCATAGTCAAGACCATAGCCCACAACAAACTCATCCGGAATATTGAAGCAGCAGTAATCCACATCAACGCCCTCAACCACTCTGCGGTCCGGCTTGTCAAGCAGGGTACAGAGCTTCACGCTGTTGGGGTTACGTCTCTTCAGAACATCCAGCAGATAGCTTAAGGTTCTTCCGGAATCAATAATATCCTCTACAACCAGAACTTCTTTATCCTCAAGAGGCTGATCCAGATCCTTGACGATCTTGACAACTCCGCTTGATTTGGTGTCGTCTCCGTAGCTGGAAACAGACATGAAATCAAGAGTTACCGGTACTGTGATTCTCTTAGCCAGCTCGCACATGAAAAATACACCGCCCTTAAGAACACAGATCATGTGAATTTCTTTGCCCTTGTACGCTTCGCTGATCTGGGCAGCAACCTCGCAGATACGTTTTTCTACTGTTTCCTCATCCAGTAAAACCCTAATTTTCTCACTCATGATTATCTTTTCCTCCTTGGTATTGTATTTCCAATATTCTCCTGGTTCTGGGAGTAATCTTATAGTTCTCGTTAATTCTGCCTCCCACCACCCACAAAACCTCAGATCCGGCCACCAGAAGGGGAATCTTATCTCTTTCTTCTGATGGAATCTTCTCATCTATGAAATAGCGGTTCAGCTTCTTATGGCTTCCCGCCTCATCCACGATCAGAAAATCCCCCGGCCTGCGGGTTCGGATGGACAATTCCTGTTTTATTCTATCATAATCCAGCCATTTCGTATATGCTTTTTCTTCAATCTTCTGGCCCTGATTTAAAATTATTTGGGTAAAAAATGGATTTTCCCTGAAAAAAGTTCTCCCCGGGATCAAAAGCTCCTGCATTTCCGTTGTTTCCAACTGCCTGCTTTCCATCTTTCCAATGAAAATGCCGCCGTAGGTGCGCTGGGCCTTCAGGCCGTAGGGCAGGCTGATCTGCCTTCCCACCTGAAGCGCCAGAAGCCCGGCAGTACTTTTTATATGAACGGCTGTAAAATCCTTTCGCCTGCCTGCCAGCTGCTCAAACACCCCTAACACGCCATAGGAAGACACAACAGGCTCTTTTTGCCAGAATTCTTCCGAAAGAAGCATCCCGTTCTCCCGCTTCTGTCCGTATTTTTCCACCAGAAGAGCGCCCTGGCGGGATAAGTATTCCTCAGCCTGCGCCGCCAGCTGGGCCGTCTCTGCCATATGGCGGATGCTTCCCTGGTTGATCTCATTTTCCAGAAGGGGAAGAATCCTGTGACGGATACGGTTCCGGGTGTATTCCTCTGTCAGGTTGGTACTGTCTGTAATATAAGGTATATGCTCTTCCATTAAATAATTGACAATTTCCTGCTTGTTTAAACACAAAACAGGGCGGATAATGCCATCTCTTACCGGCAAAATCCCCGCCAGCCCTTTCAGCCCGGTTCCCCGGCAGAGATTGTGAATGAGAGTCTCCGCCGCATCGTTCTCATTGTGGGCAAGGGCAATACGGTATTCCAGAGGATTTGCGCCGTCTTCCAGCTTCCTGGAAACAGCTTCTCCCTGCAATTCCCTAAAGTCCTGTTTCGCCCGGGCAAAAGCTTCCTGTCTTACTTTTCTCCCTGTCTCTTCGGTTCCCATCTTCCATTTCTTTGAAAGCTCCAGAACTGGATAATGATAGGACAAAAAAGGAATTCCCCAGCTGCGGCAGGTGTCCTGCACAAGAGCTTCATCCCGGTCTGCCTCCTCCCCGCGGATTCCATGATGTACGTGTACCGCGCACAGGGAAAAAGGAACTTCCTGGCTGTACTTTCTTAACATGTCCAGCATTGCCATGGAATCTCCGCCGCCGGACACACCTGCCAGAACCACATCCCCGTGGTTTATCATATGATGTTCTTCAATATAAGACTTTACTTTATGATACATGATGTACCTGACTTTCCTTTATGCTTCTTACTTCTTCCACATTCCCGCTACCAGAACGGTCATGTCATCTCTTGCGCAGTAATCGCTGTACCCAAGCACCCTCTCCAGAATACTCCTGCTCATCTCCCTTGGCGTCTCCTCGTGGATGTCCATAATGATCTCCTTCATGGTCTCTTCCTCCCGCTCCGGCGGCAGCGCATCCAGCACGCCATCTGTCATCATGATCAGATAATCCCCGTGATACAGCTTCCTTGAGGAGGTCTCGAAATCCACCTGCTGCATCAGCCCTGCTGCCAGACTCTCAGAAGAGATGGCTTCCACCCAGTGATCCCTTTTGATAAAGGTGGCGCAGGCACCTGCCTTCAGGAAATTGCAGATTCCGGTGTACAGATCCACTGCACAGATATCTACTGTAGAAAACATGCCGTCCTGTCCCTTCATCACAAGAGCAGAATTTACCATTTTCGCAGCAGTCTCCTGGGAAAAGCCGGATTCCAGAAACTGTTCCAGCAGTTCTACCACTTTCTCGCTCTCTCTGCTGGCCTCCACCCCAGAGCCCATGCCATCCGAAAGGCACATGACAAACCGCCCGGCTTCTTCCTGCCGGCAAATATAATTGTCTCCGGAAACATTCTCCTGCTCCTTGGTCAGCTTGGCCACTCCGTAAAGCACCTGGTAGCTTACGTCCTCCACAAAATGAACGGTGTGAAATTCCCCGTTCACGATCCGTCTGCCTCCCCTGGCTGCCGCCATTGGCGTACCGAATTCCCTGGACAAAAGCTGAGCCACCTCATTGACGGAAATACATTGTCCGCTCCTTGCCCGCATGGTCAGAAAGATCTGTCTTCTTCCTTCCACCTTATCCATAACCCAGACCTGCTTTACCACAATGTGGCGCTTCCGAAGAAGCTTCTGCAGATCCAGCATCAGGGAGGGCTCAGCCAGGGAAATGTCGTACAAATCATCTGCCACCATGTCCATGATCCTGGACATTTCCTGCAGCTGCTGTGCCACAGCAAGGCGGCTCTCGATCATCCGGTTGTCCCAGATCAGCCGCTGCCTTTCCCTTTGGAAGCCTTCCTTTAAAGCTTCATAATACTGTACAAAGCGGCTGCATACGCTCATCCAGTCGCTCTTTTTCTCCTGTATGTCCTGGGGATCTCCCGCTTCCATGGAGCGGAGCATCCGTTCCGTCCCCCGGTACATTTCCTGTGACTGGCTGCCCCAGCAGATTTCCCGCTGATAGCAGTGACTGCACACATTCTCACAGGCTTCCCGGATAATGGAATCCACCTGCCCGCTGCTTAAGTAATCCTTCCTGTAGGGAAGTCCGTAAAAGCTGTCTGCAAGCTTCCGAAAGGACGCCGCATACCGCTCTACCTTCTCCTTCTGGGGATTTTTCTCCTGCTCAGGCTGCTCTGCCTTCCTGAAACTTCTTCCCCGGAAAAAAGTTTTTGCCATGTCCCGCAGCACCAGCAGCACACTGATCACGAGCATGGCAATCATCCATTCCTGCATATTCTCCCCTCCCCCTGTACAGCCTTATGCCTATTATAGGGGAGCGGTATGAAAATATATGTCAAACACAGACGAACACTTTCAAAAAGTTTTCGTCAGAAAATCCTATCCTTCGTTCCTTCTCTTATGCGGCAGCGGATCAGTTCGCCTCCTGGAAAATAATCTCATTGTCCTTCACAAGGCCTAACTTCTCTCTGGCAGCCTGCTCTGCATATTCATCCGTCTGCATGTATTCCTTCAGTTCCTTGATCTCCTCCGTGCGGGCCTGCTCTTCCTCCAGCTGCTGGGACAGCGCCTCAGCCCTGGTCTCATATCCGGCGAGAGATTCCTTAAGGTCACGGCTCTGCACCATAAGAGACAGAAGCAGTACCAGAACGATCAGAGAAATCCCAAACATTCCAAGCTGATTATACCCTATTGTCTTTTTTCTTTGTTTTTTCCCTGATTTTCCCAACTTTCCTGCCTTTCTTCGTCTGCAAGGGATTTCTGGTACTATTTTTGTACCGATTTGCAGATTGTCTAGCCAAAATTTTACAACTTTTCCCCCAAAATAGCAACCTGTTTGAAAGCTTTTTTGAAAATTTTTTCATAAATCTGACAGGTATTTCCAGGATTTTGTAACAGATCAGCTCGAATGCTGATGCTAAGGTCAGATATGTAAAAAAGGCACCGGACAACAGCCCGAAAAACAGAAAATTCCGGAGAATGCCCTGGTTGGTCTGATAGATTCTAGCAAAAACAAGCATGGTCAGGACCAGCCAGTACAGAATGTCAAAAAGCCCTGAAGACGCCGAACTGCGGGAAAAAAGCCGCCTTATGACGCGGATCAGACGGTAGAATAAAAGAAGTCCGGCTCCCAGCACAAAGGACTGCAAAAAAAGCCAGATCTCATACTGAATATAGGTGCTCATCCTTTAGCGGAACATCCTTTTAAGCAGAGGTTCTTCTTTTCGCACAGAATCTTTTGATAAATAGACAAGAGAATCCACATGTCCGGCAAGAGCAGCTTCTCCTTTTTCCAGGTTCAGTCCTTTTACATGAAGCTGGCTGCCCCGAATCTGCAGCCTTCCGTCAGCAGTCTGAAGGAGGATTTCTTTCTCATCGAAAGATACCACGTCCTTCACCCCTGTGACAAATGCTTCCTTCCTGTTATCCAGCGTCAGCCTGTGGGATGTATTTACTGATTTCTCTTCCAAATCCCTCTCTCCCGAATATGTGGGTTCAATGATAATCTATGTGCTTCCTGGGGAAAATATGCCTTACCCCCGGCGAGCCTTTTAAATATAACGGTAAAGATTCTCCACTTCTTCTTTCTTTACCGTTTCCTTCACATCCAGCACTTCCACCTTCACATTGCGGCTTCCAAACTGGATTTCGATGGTATCGCCGGTCTTCACCTGCACGGAAGCCTTGGCCGGCTTGTCATTTACCAGCACTCTTCCTGCATCGCAGGCCTCATTGGCCACTGTCCGTCTCTTGATCAGGCGGGATACTTTCAAAAATTTATCTAATCTCATAATTTACTCCTGTTTCTTATACGACCCGTTCACATGTTCTTTGTCACGCAGGGACAAAAAAAGAGGGAACCGAAAAAGTTCCCCCTGGCAAAAGCCTCCGCTATTATGCGTTTACCATATCCTTTAAAGCTTTTCCAGCTTTGAATTTCGGAGCCTTGGAAGCTTCAATCTTCATGGTCTCACCAGTCTGAGGATTTCTTCCCTCTCTGGCAGCTCTCTCGCTGACTTCGAATGTACCAAAGCCAACTAACTGAACTTTCTCACCTTTTTTCAGTTCTTCAGATACAACGTCGATGAATGATTTTAAAACAGCTTCAACGTCCTTTTTGGACAGATTAGTTTCTTTCGCCATAGCTGCTACTAATTCAGTCTTATTCATGGTGTTTCCTCCTCTAATAATTCTTCTATCTATATATATACCTTTTGCCCTGTATTGTCAAGGTTTTTGCATCAGAAAGGGTACTTTCCAAAGCATTTTTCGGGGAAATCTCCCCATATTTCCTTCTGGGCAATTACCTTGGTCAGCTTCTCTGTATTCTTCCCGGAAATCCACGCTTTATTATGGGAAAAGTAGTAATTTGCCAGTTTCCAGTACTTTTCTGGGTAGGTAAAGCGAATCATCAGGTTCTGCCACTGGGCTCTGGAAATTGGATGGATCTGGTGGTATTTTTCCAGCATCTGGCGGGCAAGGATCACATCCCAACTGTATTTTTCCAGAATTTTCCGCATGAAGCAGTACAGGTCGCTGATCTGGATATCAAAGCAGAAATGTCCGAAGTTGGCGGCGGCTGTTCCATCTCTTCTGAAAAAAACGTTGTGCTGGTTGTACTCTCCATGGCAGACGCAGCCCTCTTTCAGTGCTTCTTCCCGAAGGGCAGCATAGTCAGACTGCTGCAGAAGATTCAGCGCCTTTTCCCCTTTTTCCAGAAACCACTGGACGCTTCCTAAGAATTCCTTTTCGAATAAGGCACTGGCTCCTTTTTTGCGGATAAACTTGCGGATTTTGCGGATCTCACAGTTGTGCTTCTGGTATTCCTCCTCTAAGGAGCGCTCCACGTAGGCTTCCTCCACCGGCATTTTCATGGATTTATGTAGCTTTGCAAGCATCTGCACGCTTCTGAAAATGTCTTCCCGGGATTTGGTGTCGCATTCCCTGCCTTCAAACCAGTTCTGAATGGTATAGGGAATGTTGTCCTTATCTTTGGTGATCAGAGAACCGGTCTGGTTCTCCAGGAAGGTATCCACCTGGCAGCCCTCTTTGGCAAGCTTTTGAAGCAGCTCCTGCTGAAACTGCAGTTTTTTTTCCGAGCCGTGAAATTGTTTCAGGATCAGAAGTCCCTGGTCTGTGCGGCATACAAGTGCACCGCGGGTCCGAGACGCAGACTGGGCTGTGATCCCGTATTGCGTCAGGGTGCTAAGACCATAATCATACAATAAAAATCCCCCCGTTGCTCACAAATCGGACATGTCGCCTGCCGGCGACATCACCATATATGAAAGTCAGCTGTTCCGCGCCTATGGGCGCTCCCACAGCTGCCGACCGCATTCGTAATCCGGGCTATCGCCCTACTTACTCATACGGTCTAGCCCATCCGATATCCAAGAATTCGCTCATGCAAAGCATGGCTCATTCTTGGCTGCCGTCTGGGACTTTCATAGTACATCAGATACCTTCTATCTTATGAGGGGGAGGGATTCGATATTCTAAAATGCAGTGGGGCCAGGTGCCAAAAGCTACGGGGCATCTGGCGGACAGGCTTTAGCGATTCCGGTTGGAAAAAGCCAGCTTCAGAAGAGTTTCTTTCTCATTCAGATCCGGATCCTCCAGAACCTGTTCCAAAAGTTTATGAAGCACCTCGCCCATTTCTTTTCCAGGCTTCATGCCGGCGGCGATCAGGTCGCTTCCGGTGACTGCAAGCCCTTTTAAGGATACGCACTGGCCTTTTTCTACAATTTCTTCCCAGGTCTTTCTCACACCTGCCTGGCGGGCTGCCTTTTCCTGGCCTTTGTAATCACTTTTGGCCTTATTATCCGCATACTGGACTTCCATCCACATAAGGAAAAGATCCTCGCCAATGATATTCATAGCTTTTCTCACATCCGCAGGAACCGGTGCAGGACGCAGGTCATGCCAGCGTACCAGACAGCTTACCTTTGCAATGGTATCGTTGTCGAACTTCAGGCGGCGGAGAATTTTCTTCGCCATCTTTTCCCCAAGCACTGCGTGGGTTTTGAAATGGTCTCTGCCATTTTCATCTGTTGTCCTCACGTCAGGCTTGGCAATGTCGTGAAGAAGCATGGTCAGGCGCAGCACCTTATCCTCCTTTACGTACAAAAGGCTGTGAAGAATGTGCTCTCCTACGTTATAGCAATGGTAAGGCGTATTCTGAGGTGTCTCCATACAGCGGTCAAATTCCGGGAGAAATTCCCTGGTAACACCAGCTTCATAGGCAATCCGCAGGTAATCCGGATGTGGAGAAACAAGAAGCTTCACCAGCTCCACCTGGATTCGTTCCGCGCTCACATGCTTCAGATTCGGAGCCAGAACTGCCAGCCCTTTTCTTGTATTTTCCTCCAGGGAAAAGCCGAGCTGGGCAGAAAAACGGACTGCACGCATGATTCGCAGAGCATCCTCTGTAAAACGCTCCAGGGGATCCCCCACGCAGCGGATCACTTTTTTCTCCAGGTCCTCCTGGCCTCCAAACAGATCCACAAGGCCTTTCTTCGGATTATAGGCCATTGCATTGATGGTAAAATCCCGGCGCTTTAAATCCTCCTCAAGGCTTGCGGTAAAGGTCACCTCTTTTGGGTGGCGGCCATCCTCATATTCTCCGTCCACACGGTAGGTGGTTACCTCGAAGCCGTCCTTATCCAGCAGTACCGTCACAGTGCCGTGGGCGATTCCGGTGTCCACTGTTCTGTGAAATAAGGCCTTGACCTGCTCCGGTGTGGCTGAGGTGGTGATATCCCAGTCATTGGGCGTCCTTCCAAGCAGCGCGTCCCTGACGCAGCCGCCAACTGCATAGGCCTCAAAGCCTGCTGCCTCCAGTGTATGGATGATAGTCTCAACTTTTGATGGAATTTCAAATTTCATAGTAATCACCTGCCTCATCTGATAAATCATAATTCCAGACACATTTTTCCTTCTTCACAAAAATTGGGGCAAAATATTTTGCCCCAATACTTTCCAGTGTCTGTATATCTGCACAGGCACTTTCCAGAACTTTTTGTGAATTAATAAGCACGTCCCCAGTAAACCATTTTCTTAGCAGGCTTTCCGCAGCATACGCACACGTCGCTTAAATGCTCCTGCTGGAAAGGCATGCATCTGGAGGTTGCCTGAACATCCTCTTTGATCTTGTCTTCGCATTCGCGGTTGCCGCACCACATAGCCTTCACAAATCCAGGCTTGTTGTTGATGGTTTCCTTGAATTCTTCGTAGTTTGTTGCCACATAGGTATGGGCATCTCTGTGAGCTCTTGCTCTTTCCAGCATTTCCTTCTGCATAGTATCCAGAACTTCCTGTACCTTTGCTGCAAGCTCTTCGAATTTCACTACGTATTTCTCTCTAGTATCTCTTCGGCAGATAACAGCCTGTCCGTTCTCGATATCCTTCGGACCGCACTCGATTCTTACTGGAATACCGCGCATTTCCTGCTCTGCGAATTTGAATCCCGGGCTCTTGTCTGTAGCATCTGTCTTCACGCGGATTCCAGCTGCCTTAAGGATCTGGGTAAGCTCCTCAGCTTTCTCAAGAACGCCTTCTTTTCTCTGCTGGATCGGGATCACAACTGCCTGAACCGGAGCGATTCTTGGCGGAAGTACGAGTCCGCTGTTGTCACCGTGAACCATGATTAGGGCACCGATCATACGGGTAGTCATTCCCCATGAGGTCTGGTGCACATACTGAAGCTGATTGTTCTTGTCTGTGTACTGGATTCCGAATGCTCTTGCAAATCCATCGCCGAAGTTGTGGCTGGTTCCGGACTGAAGTGCTTTTCCGTCATGCATCAGGGACTCGATGGTGTAGGTTGCCTCTGCACCTGCGAATTTCTCTTTGTCTGTCTTCTGGCCTTTGATAACCGGGATTGCAAGTACTTCCTCACAGAAGTCCGCATACAGGTTCAGCATCTGGATGGTACGCTCTTTGGCTTCCTCTGCTGTTGCATGTGCGGTGTGGCCTTCCTGCCATAAGAACTCACGGGAACGTAAGAACGGACGGGTTGTTTTCTCCCAGCGAACAACAGAACACCACTGGTTGTATACCTTCGGAAGGTCTCTGTGGGACTGGATCTCTTTCTGATAGAAATCGCAGAACAAGGTCTCGGAAGTAGGACGTACGCAAAGACGCTCCTGAAGTTGGTCAAGTCCGCCATGGGTAACCCATGCAACTTCCGGTGCAAATCCTTCTACGTGATCTTTCTCTTTGTCCAGAAGGGACTCTGGAATAAACATTGGCATATATACATTCTCTACGCCTGTCTCTTTAAATCTGCGGTCAAGCTCTTTCTGGATGTTCTCCCAGATTGCATATCCTGCAGGTTTGATTGCCATACAGCCTTTTACACTGGTATAGCCGCAAAGCTCAGCTTTTTTTACAACGTCTGTATACCACTGTGCAAAATCCACATCCATGGAAGTGATGGCTTCTACCATTTTCTTCTCTTTTGCCATGATTCTTTCTCCTTTTCTAAAAACTGTTCAGTACCTTCACAGCTGCGCCGCTGCGAACAGTTACTTTTTTACATAAAAAAAGCCCCTTCATCCCTGTATAAGGGACCGAAAGGCTTCGGCGGTACCACCCTGATTAGCAACAGATCTACGCCATAATTCCGCATGCGCATTTCCTGCTGCCCACTTAAGCGTCCCGGTAACGTGGGACATACGCCGTACTTCAATTGCACGGAGCTTGGAGGCCGGTTCCATGATTCACGCACAAAATCCTCACACCATTGTCCTGGAGCCGTATCTGCAAAATCATTTCTGCAAAAGACATGTTCCAGAAGCCGGATTTCTCTCTGAGATTGCTCCTCATGTACTATTCTCTTCATTGCTTTTTCATTATTTAAATAAAATTCCTGGCAGCCATCCGGCAAACATGATCAAAGATGCCAAACAGCTACAACTCCTGTATATTTTATGCGAAATAGTTCCAGGTGTCAAGTACGGAATTTGAAAAAGACGTTTTATTCCTGTTACTGGGCAGGTTGTGAACAATAGCCAGCACAGTAAAAATTAAGCATCTGCTATATTGACACAAGATGAACAAGTCAATATGGCAGATACCTAACTTTTTTCTATACATTCAATGTAATTTTCCGTCCGGTCCTTGTGTACTGGTAATAGCGTACGCCTGCGGCATCCAGCATTCTTTTGGAGGCCAGAACGGATGGGGTGCTTGCATATTTGTCGCAGTCATAGACCAGGGTCTTGATTCCCGCCTGGATGATTGCCTTGGCACATTCATTGCACGGGAAAAGAGTCACATACATCTTGGCTCCTTCAAGGCTGCCGCCCCGGTAATTTAATATGGCATTCAGCTCACTATGGGTAACATACAGATACTTGGTGTCCAGAGGCTCGCCCTCTCTCGCCCACGGAAAGGCATCATCGGAGCATCCCTTTGGAAATCCGTTGTATCCCATGGACAGGATCTTATTGTCCTCGCTGACAATACATGCCCCTACCTGTGAATTGGGGTCCTTGGAGCGCATGCCGGAAAGCATGGCAACACCCATGAAATATTCATCCCAGGTCAGATACCCCTCTCTTTTGTGGGTAGCTGCGTAGGCGGCTCTTGGATCCATCTGCTTGCGGTTTGTATTTTCCATAGAAGCTCTCCTTCCTACTCGGTCTCGATCTGTGCGATTCTGCGGATATGTCTCTCATCTCCGGAAAACGGAGTATTCAAAAATGTATCCACAATCTTAACAGCCAGTCCAGGACCTACCACACGTCCTCCAAGTGCAAGGATGTTGGCATCATTGTGAAGTCTTGTTGCCTCTGCGGTAAAGCAGTCTGTACATACAGCGGCACGAATTCCCTTGATCTTGTTGGCTGTAATGGAAATGCCGATTCCGGTTCCGCATACCAGAATTCCAAGATCACACTCGCCATCCAGAATGCCGTGTGCAACCTTCTTGGCATAAATCGGGTAATCCGTAGACTCGGTGCTGTGGCAGCCATAGTCCTTGTACGCAATCTGTTTTTCCTCTAAATATTTGATGATCTCCTGTTTCAGCTCAAATCCGCCGTGGTCACTTCCTAATGCAACTCTCATTGGTTACTTCCCCCTACGTTTATTATTTTATGGCCGGCTGCTTTTAACAGTCGGTTCATAATTGCCTGTCCCATTTTGGGTGTATAAAAAGCCTCTGAATAAATCTTACTTACCTGACACTGGTCAAATTCCCTTAAAACCTCATACAGATTGTGGGCAATGGTTTCCTCTGCCGCTCTGCTTCCAATGCATTTCACAATTCCATCCGGATACTGGGAAATGGTTTCCTCTGTGGCAATGATTCCTGACTGAAGACCGTTGGCAGCATCTTCTTTTACAAACTGATTGATGGCTTTGATCACTTCTTCTGTGGGGCCTTCCACAATAGCAAGATCTGCCTTAGGCGCATAGTGCCTGTACTTCATGCCTGGAGCCTTAGGACGGATGTTGCTGTCAGGCTTTATCAGCCCCTTGTCCATGCGCACATCTCCAAGAACCTCCTGGAGCATTTCCAGGGAAATATATCCGGGACGAAGCACCACTGGAACCTCCTCTGTAAAATCCACAATAGTAGATTCCAGGCCGATTCCAACCGGACCGCCGTCAATGATCATATCAATGGCATCCCCTAGATCTTCCTCCACATGCTGTGCCGTAGTAGGGCTTGGACGCCCGGAAGTATTGGCGCTTGGTGCTGCCACATATCCGCTGGATGCAAGGATCAAAGCTGCTGCAATGGGATCACTTGGGAAACGCACTGCAACGCTTTCCAGCCCGCCTGTTGTCTCAAGGGGAACCAGATCAGACTTCTCAAAAATCATGGTAAGGGGACCTGGCCAGAACTTTTTGGCCAGAATCTTCGCCTTCTCCGGGACGCTTTTTACAATGGGAGCAAGTGCTTCCATCTCTGCAATATGCACGATCAGAGGATTGTCAGAAGGACGTCCCTTGGCCGCATAAATCTTTTTGGAGGCCATAGGATCCAGGGCATTTCCTCCAAGACCGTAAACTGTCTCTGTTGGGAAAGCCACCAGGCCTCCCCTTTTTAATATTTCTCCGCCTCTGGCAATGGCTTCTTTATCAATGGCCTCTGCCGTCATGGCTACTATTTCTGCTTTCATTTCCATCCAGCTTTCTTTTCGCTGCAGCAGGCTGCAGCTTGTATTTTTCAATATTGGCAGCTGCATGATGCCAGAGTGTACTCCCCAAAAGGCTCTGCACAGCTGCCAGTCCTCATTACTATAACACCAGTTCTTTACCGGTGTCAATCCACCTTCACAATGTAGGTTCCCGAATCCTCATCTATAAATACAATGTCGCCAAGGCTCTGAAGCAGTGCATTATTCAGTGCATCCTCGTATTTCTCCCGTTCCTTGGAGCCTACAAAAATATAGGAAACATCATATTGCTTCAGAAGGGTTCTCACCTGTTCTTCGCTCTCTGAAGTATAAATATTCCGAATATCTGTGCTCTTCACATTCAGGTCTTCCGTGTCATTTCTCCACAGCCACTCATGAACATACCAGCCAAGAATGGTGGGAAGACCAGTGGATGCAGACACACGTTCAAATCCAGTGTAGCTGTCCCCGTTTGCCTCAAGCACCACCGGGGCACCCTCGATATTTTCCTTCAGCCATGTAATTGCAGATACATCCTCCGGGAAATCCGTCTCCAGATATCCAAGGGCATAAAGTCCCTTATAGCCAGATGGATCCAGCACATTTCCAAACCAGGAATTCACGCTTTTTCCGAAATATCCCACTGTCCATACCAGGAAAAACAGGCAGATTCCTGCGATAACTTTAAATATTTTCTGCCTTGTAACCACAAGAAGGCGGTAAATTCCGTATCCCATAGTCAGCCCGAAAAGAATATACGCCTGATAAGTCAGCTTAAACATGGTGTTGGCTCTTGCGTTTCCATTCTCATAAATATCACGCACATATACCAGTTCCGGAATCATCACCAGTCCCATGGCGCAAAGTCCCATGATAATGGCAAACAGGTCTGCCGTGCGCATGGCCTTCATAAGACGGTACAGGCTTTTGTGTTCCATTTTGCGCAGCTTTTCCCAGAGCATTGACACAACAAAGGTGATGGTCAGCACTGCCGGAAGTCCCCACAGCACCATCAGCTGATAGAAATAGGAATGATATTTGGCAATTCCCACACCGTCGATCATGGTATCAAACTGCAGAGTAAAGGGCAGGATTACCAGATAGCCGATGAGATAAATCTCCGCCATCTGCGCAAGAGTCACTGCCAGAATCTTCTTAATCTTGCCCTGGAACCGGATAATATTGGCAAAAAGCACAGTTCCAAGGATCACCACATAATAGATCACAAAATCCCAGAAGTTTGTCCACTGGAACATTCCAAGAAGCACACTGATCACCAGAAGATGAGGCATCAGAAGCTGCTTCTTCCAGAAGCTTCCATCCTTCATGGAAACCTCTGCGGATACGGTTTTCTTGCGCACGCCCCTTAACCACACATAGAGAAGGGCAATTACAAGAAGTACAAATATAATGTTCACCACATGGGCGTGAAGATCCCCAAGAACAAAGGAGTAACAGGGAAATTCGTGAATGGTCCGGTCTTCCTCCCTGTATGGATTGTATCCAATATAACGGGTCGCATCCGGGAACCAGTAACTGCTCACTTCCTGTCCGGTCAGCTTCTGGATCCAGGGAATGATCTGTGCATAGATCACGTAATGCATGTTTCCCGCAATAGAGACAGCCGTACCTGCGGTAAATCCGGCAATAAACGGAAGACGCTTCTTGATTTTCTCCCCCTTTGGCTGTCCCTTCATGCGATCCACCGTCATCTGGTAAACCAGGGAAAAAGGCATGGCAAAGGCAAGTCCAGCCACAAAAGTACGCATCAGGTTATAGGTAAGCTCCACCTTCGTATGGGAAAGCTTGGTAAGAAAAACGGCAAAGTACTGGCCGCCATAATAATAATTAATGTGCCCTTCTGAATACCACAGATCTCTTGCCGGAAGAACTGTGCTTCTCATCATGGCTTCCATAAATCCATAATCCATAAACTTCTCTGTGCCATATGCGGCAGGGTGGAATCCAGCCACATAAGTCCACAAAAGAAAGGCAAGGAAAAAGATCAGTTCTTCCCAGTATACAAGAGAAATCTTCTCTACTGGAAAACACTCAATCTTCTCTTTTGATTCCTTTTTCAGAAGTAAAAAACAAAGAACTGCGCATATCACAGTCACAGCCGCACAGGTGATCCCGGTAAAAGGCACCAGCTTAATGGAAACCAGGAACCATGTGATAAATCCCGCAGCTGCCACAGCCAGAACCTTGGAAAAAATCCAGCCCTTGTCCTCAAAGCGCCAGAACAGCCTGCCAGTCACAGGCATAGCAGCAAAGCCCATCACAGCAGCCAGAAGCCACCAGGTCCAGAAGGTCCACACATCTCCCTTCAGAAGAAAGGCAGATGCTCCAAGCGCCGCTGCTGCCAGCAGAATTTTGACGATCAGTTGTATCTTTCTTTTTTTCTCATTGCTCTGTTCCATAAATTCTGATTCTCCCATCATCTGACTGATAAACCAGAGGATAAGTCTCTGCGATCACATCTTCCCTGCATTCCTTTTCCTCATATGTCATTCCATCCTCATAAAGGATATATGTAATCTGTTCTGCTTCTGCTGTATCCTTCAGTACCTGCGGGTCTGCAGTGGTGTACATCAAAGCTCCCTTTTCTGCACGGTAATAGGTATCGTACCCTGCTGACCATGCATAATAAGGCCATCCCATATACAGCATTACCCCGGCCATGGTCACCTCATTCATGCTGTATTCCGGCGTAAGAAGCAGATCATCCTTCCTAAGATTCTCATCCAGCCACGCAGTCAGATTGCTCTGAAGCTTCACTCCTACGCGGTGGGAGGAATCGTTGTCCTTTAATATTACCACAAAATCATAAATTCCTGTAACCGTAAGGCTAAGGGCAAGAATCACCCCAAGTACCCTGAAGGGCCACTTTTTCCGGAACATCCGGCATACCGCTCCAGCCCAGAAAACCGTGAGAAAGGCGTAGGAAATCATAATATATTTGTGATTTACATTCACATCCGGCGTCAGGGAAACGAAAAATGCAAAAGCAGCCGGAAAAAGAAAGCTTACCGCTGCTGCCCTTTCCATCCTTTTCATAAAAAACAGCAGTACCACAACACCCAGGAAAACAATGCCGCTGATTTCAAACAAATAGGCAGCCACACCAAAAGCGGATTTATCCTCCGCCAGAAATCCCAGATACAAAGACGGAGAAACCACGTTTCCCCACACAAACATCTTGGACTGGATTTCTGAAAACATTACCGTCACCAAAGCCAGGATCACATAATCCAGCTTTCCGTCAGAAAAAGCAGCAAATCCCATCAGGATCAGAAGCCCTGCAATCACTGCCGCTCCATTCCAGAACGCACACAGCCCAAGAAGCATTCCCATCAGAAGCGCCGTCTCCGGCTTCCGGCATTTCCAGGCTTCTTTGGAAGAAATACGGTTCTTCAGCCAGAGGAGCTCCTTCTCCTCATGCGTGCATCCTGCCTCCAGCCATTCCAGGAAAACCCACAGCGCCAGCGCCACGATCAGAAGCCCGAATGCCAGATGCCTCTGATTCAGATACACATTAAAATTCCACAGTCCCCAGTTTTCATTGGCTGTATAGCCAATAAAACTGGAATTAGACGAAAGGGTCTCAAGAAGGTCTCCAGCCTGTATATGCTCATAAGCAAACTGGAAAAAGGCAGTTCCGCTTCTGAAAACCATGAAGCATACAGCCAGAACCCCAGCGCTCATTTTGCCCCAAAACCTTTTGGCCAGGGAATACAGCATCATGAAAAAGCACCACAGTGACAGAATACTCACACTGTTGTATGCAAGGTCAATGGGCATTCCCAGATACTCCAGGTTTCCGGACAGGAACTGAAACATAAAGTGATATTTCACATCCTGTCCGCCAAAATGGGGATACTGGGTAGGAAAATTATTTTCCAGGGAAAAGGACCTCATCATGGCAGTGTGGGGCGCATAATCCCCAAACACAGAAAAGCCGGAATACAGGACGCCGTCACTTATATGAAATACATAATACATAATCCAGGTAATTGCTCCAAGAAGCAGCACAAAAAACAAAATTTCCTTCCACGGCGGCAGCATGGCCTGCAGCTTCTTCTTACAGTCCTTTAAAGCTTCCCTCCTTCTGTAACCAAGGTAAGCCAGAAAAACGGCCGCAGCTGTCATAACGATCAGGTTCGCTCCAAACAGCGGCGTATTAGAGCCTCCATACACGCTAAGCAACCATGCCGCTATGTAAACAGCCCAGGTCAGAAGCAGCACGCCGCATCCATAGGCTGCTGAGAACAGCACCCAGAAAGGCGTAACTCCTTTTTCTTTTATTTTTTGACATGACAGAAGATTTCCGGCAATCTCACGTCCAAGAAGCAGTGCCAGAATCAGATAAACACATCCTAACATGGTATTTCCTCACTTATTTTTTTCCAGTATAGCAGAATCCATGGATTCTGAAAAGTGTATTATTCATGCCTGGGAGGTTAAAGCGTTTCTTCTATGTATTCTTTCACTCCGTCTGCGATCGCCTGGGCCACCTTCTCCTGATATTCCTCTGAGGAAAGGCTGGCTGCCTCCTCCGGATTGGTAAGAAAACCACACTCTACAATATTCAGGACTCCCGGACTTCTCTTTAAGAGATAATAGGTGGTATTTCCCTTGATTTCCCGCGGGCGCTCCACCTCAAGATTCTCGTTCAGCTTCTCCTGGATTTTCTTCGCCAGCGCTTCCCCCTGTGCAGAATCCCGGTAATAGAATACCTGCGGACCCTTTACAGCCGGATCCTCATAGCTGTTCTGGTGAATGCTCACCGTCAGTACCGGATCCACCTTTTGTATGAGGAGAATTCGCTTTTGCATGTCCTGGGCTTTCTTGTTCTGGGAATCCTCATCGTAAAGTCCGGTATCTGTTTCCCTGGTCATCACCACCTGATAGCCGTAATCCTCCAGAGCCTTTTTTAATTTCATTCCTATGGCAAGATTGAATTCCTTCTCCTTAAGCCCATCGATCCCGATCATTCCCGGATCAATTCCTCCATGGCCGCAGTCCACCACAATCACCTTCTTCTGACTCATTCTGGCTGACACCGCTGCAGCTTCCCTGGAAAGACAGTAAAAGCATAAGAGCAGAAGACAGCCCATGATCAGTTCCATTGCATGCTTTTTCAACACAAAACACCCCCTGGCACATACATGATTCAGTATATGTCTCAGAGAGTGTTTTTATCATTGGTGTATAAAACTGTAACCATTCCTTGCCTTCACAGTTACATAAGTCTTACTGGGCAGTACTTCCTGACAGATTGTCTGTAATTACCTGCCAGATGCCGCTGTTCTCAAATCCAAGCTTCCATGCTGCGACGCCTGCAAGATTGTAGGTCTGCACCAGCTGTACCTTGGCTGCGATAGACTGGGCATCCTCGATCCAGATCTGGTAAGTGCAGCCGTCCTTCTCGAAGCTTCCGTAATTCTGGCTTACATCGCTGTCCCAGTATACCTGGGCATTGTTGGTGCTTACCACTTCCTGGGCAGTATCCATGCCGATTGCCTCACTGGATAAGGTACCTGCCTCTGTTTTCCACAGTCTTGTGTAGAATGGAACTGCATTGATCACACGTTCTGCCGGAACCTCTGCGATGGTATCCTGGATTCCTTTCTCCACCCATGGAAGGGATGCTACGGAACCAGCTTCTTCAGAACCTACATAATGCTCATCATATCCCATTATAATTACATAATCCACCACGCGGCCCTGCTCTGCCCTGTCGTAATGGCTGGTGAAATCCTCCGGTACCGGATTGTCCACTGACAGAACCAGGTTATTCTTGTGGCATTCTATGGAAAGCTCACGAAGGAATTCCAGGAAATGGATTCCCACATCCTCGCTAAGCTGCTCAAAGTCAACGTTGATTCCGTCGATGCCGGCACCAACCGCTGCATTCACCAGCTGTGTGATCAGATTCTGTCTGGAGCTGGTCTTGGAAAGAACCTCATAAGTACTGATATCCTGAGTAAAGTTATCTACCAGTCCCCAAACCTTCAGGCCTCTGTCGTGTGCTGTGCTGACATAATCGATCGTGGCATTATTAATGATATTGCCGCTGTTGTCTGACACATAGAACCAGGTAGGTGAGATCACATTCACCCCTGTCATATTCTGGATAGAATCGGAAAGTCCTGCATTGGCATCTGTGGACATAACCTGATGCCATACCAGATTCACAGGCTGATCCATGGTCAGGTAGGTGTAATCCTCCCCTGCAAATGTACGGTCCATAGTCACAGTCTGCACGTCGCTTACGCTCTTCTTCTCCACGTAACCGATATAGCCATCCCAGGTGGCAACCTGAACCCAGTTTTCCAGTTCTTCCATAAACAGAAGATTATCGCCTTTGTTAATCTTGCTCAGGACTTCCGCCTTGATTCCGCCTCTGTAGCGCACATACGTATCCTTATTTGCAGTTACCACTGAAATGCCGGAAAAATCCTTCTGGATGGCTACACGGTTAGGCTGCTGGTACACATAGGTATCAAGGTCTGTATATCTTTTCACAAAATCAAGGCTGAGATAAGCAGTTCCATCCTTCAGCCATACGTCACCGCCTGCTTCCGAAGATGCAGGTACAGATACCAGTTCTGACGGAGTAGCATAAAGAATCTGCTGTCCTTCTTCATCCCAGTAATAGCGCTGGTTCAGATAGCTGTCTACCACATCAACCGGAAGGTACGGCTGTTCACCGGACATGGCTGCCTTCTCTTCCAGGATCTGTGTGCCAATAATGATCACAGCCTCAGATTCACCTGTCTGTCCGTAATATTCTGTCAAATCCATCTGTTTCTTCGTTGGAATGCGCCGCATGATCAGGGTTGTGACGATTCCGATCACTGCAACCGCAGCAATCAGCAGACCGACTATGATTACAGGATTTATTCTTCGCCTTCTTCTTCGCCTCATATAAATATTATCCTCTCGGTATAAGTCTTTTTCAATGGGAATTGGCCCAAAGTTATTTTTCATTATAGCATACTTTCGTGGAATTGTATCGCAAAATTCGACTTTTTACAATTTGTTTACATTATTTATTACCTGTTTATTTTTGCCGGAAACCCTTTCAGTGAAAAGCATGAGTAGGGGGAAACTGCAGTTCCGAAAGGGTCCCGGCTTTAAGGAGTAAAGCCTATGGCTTACAAAACGGATATGCCGCCCCAGGCGGCATCCCATCATGGCTCATCGATTACAAAATCGAAGTCCACACGGGCAATATGCCCTTTCTCATCTTCCGTGTAATCCCGCATATATCCTCCGCCATCTGCAATCTGACAGGCTTTTGCAATGGCTGTGGAGTTACTTGGCTCACCTTCCAGATAAAGGGAAACACCCAACTTCTCATATCCGGCAAGTTCTTCCTCCAGCAATCTGCAGGATTTTTCCTTTCCTGATCGTGATATACGCTTCGTGTCCTATCCTCCTTTCTTCCTTGATGGATCCAGAAAACACCTGAATCATGGTGCAGAAAAAAGAGAGAGACTAAGGCTTCCTTTCATCTTCTGGGAATGGAAACATCGTCTGCAGCAGATATGCTGCCTGATAAATCGACGCTGTTTTTAGAAAAAACTAGATGTCTGTGTTAATACTTAATACGAAACTGTGGTTAGCTGTCCTGCTTATCCGTTGTGAACCCCAGTCCGGTCTTTTTTCTTGTCCCTCATTATACGGATTCCCCAGCCATTATGCAAGAGCTTTTTATGAGTTTATTCTTTTTTCCCGGACTGTTTTGAAAAATTTAATAATTACAGAGGAAATTACCTGTTTTTTTCCTATTGCACTTTTGAAACATATATTATACAATGAGAAATCAAGACATAATGATATTTGATACCACAAAGAACAGGATGTGATCATATGAAAATTGAAAAGATCAGCGATACCCAGATCCGCTGCACTCTTACGAAAGAAGATCTGGACAGTCACCAGATCCGTATCAGTGAGCTTGCCTACGGCACGGACAAGGCCAAGAAGCTTTTCCGGGAAATGATGCAGCAGGCCCAGATCCAGTTCGGCTTTGAAGCAGATAACATCCCGCTGATGATAGAAGCAATCCCGATAAGCGGGGAAAGCGTAGTCCTGATCATCACCAAGGTTGAGGATCCTGAGGAGCTTGACACCCGTTTTTCCAAGTTTTCACCATATAAGAAATCCAAACCGGATGCCCTTCACTTTGACGGGGCTGACAATATCATTGATATTTTCCAGAAGCTTTATGAAGAGACAAAGAAAGCCATCTCCAGCGAGGATTCCTCTGAAAAGCAGAAGAACGCCAGCGCAAAGAACGACCAGGCTGCCTCATCTTCTGGAACTTCTGAAAATGAGGATGATGCCGCGAAGATTTCCGTTAATCTTGTAAGGCTTTACAGCTTCCGTACATTAGATGATGTGATTGCGGCAGCCCATGGGCTGGACGGCTTCTATAAGGGCGTGAATACCCTTTATAAGGATGAGAACGCACTTTACCAGCTGATCGTACATCAGTCTTCCTGCACTGCGGAGGAGTTCAACAAGGTCTGCAATATTCTCTCTGAATATGGCAGCGGGCATGCTTTTACTCCTGCCGGAGAAGCACACTTAAAAGAACATGGAGAACTGATCCTGCGCAAGGCACTGCAGCAGCTCGCCCAAATCTGATAAATAAAAAGGACTGGCATTTCGCGCCAGTCCCTTTTATTTATCACTTAGTATATAACCGAACTACGGTACTATATACTAAAGCGTGTTTGAAAAATCATTCCCGCAATCTGCACGCCCCACTTTGCGGGAGATTTTGCCCGAATTCGGTTGCCGTAGCCCGCTACGGCGCCCTCATCCGGACAAAATCTCCCACAAATTGTGACGCACATCTTACAGAAAGCCTTTTTCAAACACGCTCTAGCGGCCTGCAAGATAATCGTTCAGCTGCTGGATTAATACGTCAGCATCGATTCCGTGTACCATAGCAGCCTCCTCCAGAGATTCCATCTGAGCGGATGGGCATCCTACACATCCCATTCCGGATGCCATAAGAATACCAGCCATATTCGGATCTAACTGAAGAAGCTGACCAATCAGCATATCTTTTGTCACCTGTGCCATGATCTGTTTCCTCCTTTTTGAATTAAACCGTGGTGTTAATTAACTGTTCCATAATCAGTTTCTCCCACGCTCCACCATTATAATACCAAATGTTCATTTACGCAACCATCACAATTCTAAAACTTTGTTTATAATTTTGTACTTGATATCTTATGCCAGATATATTAGAATGTGGTTATATCCCGAGAGGGAACTAAAGAGATTAAAGGAGGATATCACAATGGCATATGTAATTTCTGATGAGTGTGTAAGCTGTGGAACATGCGAAAGCGAATGTCCAGCAGGAGCTATTTCTCAGGGAGATGAGCATTTCGTAATCGACGCTGATACATGCGTAGAGTGCGGAACTTGTGCTGACGCCTGTCCAATGGGCGCTATCAGCGAGGGTTGATTTTCCGGACAATGATAGCGAAGGGAGCTTCCATAATGGGAGCTCCCTTTTTTTATTTATGCGCTTTGCTTTTCTTTTTCCCACGTTTATCCAGGGCTGCGGCGGCTTCCTTTCTGGCAGACTGCTGTCTTCGGATGGTTTCATCCAGCGAACGCCACCTGTCCTCCCCTTCTTTTTTGGCGTGAAGTTCCTGGGTGATCAGACGCTCCATGATTTCCTGGAATTCCAGGATTTTCGTATCTTCTTCCGTTTCCTTTACGCTCTCCCGCAGTTCTTCTTTAAACATTTCTTCATCCTGCTTTTTGTTTTTGTCCGGCAAAGCGGACTCCAAGAGCTGAATTCCGGACGCTTCTGCCTCACCCTTCGGCTCTGACATGTCTCTTCTTGCGATTTTGGGAAGCAGGTCGTGTATGGCTCTTAGCTGCAGCCCCCGATTCTTCAGTTCCTTAATATTCAAAAACAGCTGAATATCCTCTCCGGTGTAGTAGCGGTGTCCCAGCTCATTTCTGCCGATATGCAGATCCAGCTCGTCCTCCCAGTAACGTAGCACATAGGATTTTACCCCTGTCATCTTCACAGTCTCTGCCACGGTATAGCATTTCTCCATACTACCCCTCCTTATGAGATTACTGTTGTTCACAGCAGCATGAAATTCACTGCTTTTATTATAGCAAAGGCACCTTTAATTGCAAGAAAAAAAGGTCGACATAACCTGCCGGCCTTCGCCAGGAAATGCCGCAGCTGACAGCATTTCCTTATTTTTTCATATTTACAAACTGCGTGTATCTTGGCAGCCATACAAGCTCCACGGTACCAATAGGGCCGTTTCTCTGTTTGGCTATGATGATTTCCGCAATGTCCTTCTTCTCTGTGTCCTTGTGGTAATAATCATCACGGTAAATGAACATTACCACGTCCGCATCCTGCTCGATGGCTCCTGACTCTCGAAGGTCAGAAAGCATAGGCCTGTGATCCGGACGCTGTTCCACTGCTCGGCTAAGCTGGGACAGGGCGATCACCGGCACGCTCATCTCACGTGCCAGAGCCTTAAGGGAACGGGAAATATCGGAAATCTCCTGCTGTCTGGAATCTGAGTGTCCGCTTCCGGTCATCAGCTGAAGATAGTCGATCATAACAATTCCAAGGTTGTGCTCCAGCTTATATTTCCTGCACTTGGACCGGAGCTCGGAAATGGAAATACCAGGCGTATCGTCAATGATCAGGTTGGAACGGCCGATAATATCCGCGCCCTCCACCAGCTTGGTCCAGTCCTCATCCTTCAGATTACCGGTTCGCATGTTCTGGGAATCCACATGGGACTCCATGGCAAGGAGACGGTTTACAAGCTGCTCCTTGGACATCTCAAGACTGAATATGGCAACGGTAACATCCTTGCGAAATGCCATATACTGGGCAATGTTCAGAACAAACGCTGTTTTTCCCATGGAAGGACGGGCTGCGATCAGAACCAGGTCAGAGGCATGCATTCCGGAGGTCTTGTAATCCAGATCCACAAATCCGGTAGGAATACCAGTTACGGACCCCTTCAGCTTGGATGCCTTTTCAATGTTGTTAACTGCATTTAACACAACCTGCTGAATGGGAACAAAATCATCGCTGGTCTTTCGCTGCAGAACATTAAAAAGCTTCTTCTCTGCATCCTCTAAAATCATCTGGGTGCTGTCCTTCTCCAGGTAGCAGGAATTCTCCACTTCCTCATTGACCTTAATCAGACGTCTTAAAACAGCTTTCTCGCTGACGATATTTGCATAATATTTCACATTGGCAGATGTGGGAACCGCAGAAATCAGATCCCTCACATATTCCATGCTGCTGATATCCGGCGGAAGATCCTTCTCTTTCAGACGATTCTGAAGAGTGATCAGATCCACCGGCTTGCCCTCATTGCACAGCTCCACCATAGCATCAAAAATAATTCCGTACTGGCTCTGATAAAAATCGTCGCTGGTCAGAATCTCTGACGCTACCAAAATGGCATCACGGTCCAGGATCATGGAACCGATCACAGACTGCTCTGCTTCAATACTGTGAGGAAGAATCCTCTTGATCAATGCTTCTTCCATTTAGCACAAACATCCTCTCTTACTGCTCCTTATGCCTCTTCCTTTACCCATACCTTCAGGCTTCCGGTTACCTTAGGATGAAGCTTTACAGGTACATTGGTAACGCCAAGGTTGCGGATGGGGTTTGGAAGCACCAGTTTCTTTTTCTCGATGTCAAGGTTCAGCTGTTTCTTGGCAGCTTCGGAAATTTCCTTGGTGGATACGGAACCGAAGGTTCTTCCACCCTCGCCTACCTTCAGGGTAAGGATTACTTCTTTGTCCTCCAGATCCTTTGCAAATACTCTGGCAGCTTCTAAGTTCTCCTGTGCCACCTTCTCCTCATTTGCTTTCTGAAGCTTCAGGTCATTTAAGTTCTTCGGGGTAGCCTCAAGGCCAAGCTTCTTCGGCAGGATCATGTTTCTTGCATATCCGTCGCTTACGTTAACGATTTCCCCTTTTTTTCCAAGGGATTTTACATCCTCTAACAAAATTACTTTCATTCTTTGAATTCTCCTTCCTGATATAACTGATCTATAATTTCTTTGATCATCTGCTCAGTCTCATCTTCTGTTGCCTTCACCTGGGCTCCGGCAATGTTCAGATGACCGCCTCCGCCCATGCGTTCCATCATAACCTGCACGTTCACTTCATCAATGGCACGCGCACTTACATATACCTCATTATTGTATGGAGTCAGCACAAACGAAGCCTTCACGCCGGCGATGTTCAGAAGCTCATTGGCAGCCTGGGCTCCTACTACGGTAGGGCTCTCCAGGCCTTCACTTGGACATCTGCCGATTGCAAAGCAGTTCCGGTAGATCTGAGCAGTCCGTACAACCTCTGCTCTTGCCTTATAGGCATCAATGTTATCACGGAGCATCTTGCGCACTCTCGTAATGTCTGCACCGTTTCTTCGAAGGAATGCAGCCGCCTCAAAGGTACGCACACCAGAGCGGGTAGTAAAGTTATTGGTATCAATGACCATACCTGCGTACAGACAGTCTGCCTCCAGGCTTCTCAGTCTCAGATCATCTGAGAAATACTGAAGGATCTCGGCAACCATCTCACAGGTGGATGATGCATAAGGCTCCACATAGGAAAGCACGGCATTTTGAATGACTTCGCTTCCTCTTCTGTGGTGATCCAGTACGACAATGGTCCTGGTTAAGTACAGAAGATCCTGGCACTCGGTGTAGCTTGGCTTGTTGGTATCTACTACAACCACAACCGTATTATTGTCCACAAGCTCTTTGGCCTGGGCGCAGTCCACAAACATGGAAGGCTCATAATCCGGATTGTTGATATAGCCTGCCATCAGCGGCCGGATGGAAGTAGTGGGATCATTGACCACAATGTGAACCGGCTTTCCAAGGGTCTTGCCTGCACGGTAAATACCGATGGCAGCGCCTAAAGCATCCACATCTGTGATCTTGTGTCCCATAACCACAACCCGGTCCTTGGTGCTCATGAACTCTTTCAGAGCCTGTGCCTTCACCCTTGCCTTCACACGGGTGTTCTTCTCTACCTGCTGGGATTTGCCCCCAAAATAGGTGATGGAATCCCCGTTCTTGATCACTACCTGATCGCCGCCGCGGCCAAGGGCCATCTCGATGGCAATACGGCAGTACTCATAGTTCTGCAGATAGTTGGCACCGTTCAGTCCGATACCGATACTTAAGGTGACAGCCATCTCATTTCCGATGTTCACCGTCTTGACCTCGTCCAGGATATGGAACCGCTGTTCCTTCAAGGCCTCCAGGGAACTCTGGCGCATGATCAGGAAATATTTATCCCGCTCAAGCTTGCGCACAAGCCCGTCGAAATTGGAAAAATACTTGGTGATTTTCCTGTCGATCAGGGCAATCAGAAGGGAACGGCGCACATCCTCCACGCCCTCCAGTGCTTCCTCATAATTGTCCAGATAGGCAAGTGCAACTACCAGCTTGTCATCCTCATTCTTCTGGATGTATTCCTGAAGCTCGGTCTCGTCATAGAAGAACATCGCTACCACGCTGACGTCTGAATCCACATTTTCCAGAATGCGTGCTTCATTTATCACATCCTTCATGGTCACAAGCTGCATGGAAACCCGGTAGATCCGGTCTCCGTAGCTGGTGCTCATCTCCGCGATTGCCTGCTTCTCCGGGATGGGAATGCGCTCCAGTGTGATTTCCGGAAAGATGGTGTTAATATTCTTATTATACATCTGGTCTTTCCCCGTCAGCTGGGAAAATACCTTATTTGACCAGATCATCCTGCCATTGGTGTCCATAATGGCATAGGGAAGTGCCAGATCGTCCAGCAGGCGCTTCTCCAGCGATTCATACTGATTGGCAAAGGCAATCAGGTCATTGAGAATCATCGGGCGATGATAGTGGGTCAGCAAAAGCGCAGCTGCCACGTAAATCACCAGTCCTGCCAGTGACAGAAGTCCTGCCTTCACATTTACTGTAAAAATCAGAACATTCAGAAGAACAAGAAGGATGGTCAGATACAGCGGCCATCTCATAAACCGCTTCATGGACCCTTTGAATTTCAGTTTTTTATTCATAAGTTTATCCTCACTTACAAAAACTCAGATTCCCAGCAGGCAAACTGCCCCGGGAAAATTTTTCGCCTTTGAAGGATAGTATAACAGATTCTTGGATATTTTTCCATAGAAGAGTTTATAAAAACAAAAAAGCCCCTAAATACCAGTAAAACCAGTATTTAAAGGCCTTAAGCGTCTGCATCACTGCATTCAGGAAATTAGTCCTGGATGTATGGCATCATTGCAAGATGACGTGCTCTCTTAACAGCAACAGTCAGAGCTCTCTGATGTTTTGCGCAGTTTCCGGTAATTCTTCTAGGAAGGATCTTACCTCTCTCGGAAACGTATTTTCTTAATTTTGCTACGTCCTTGTAATCGATTTCGTTATTCTCTTTACCACAGAATACGCAAACTTTTTTTCTTCTGCGTCCGCCTCTTCTCTTCATTGGAGAATCTGGTCTTTCGCCTCTATTATTGTAAGCCATGTTGGTTTTCCTCCTGTTTTATTCAGTTTTTAGAGCTGTGCTCTAGTTAAACGGCAATTCCTCGTCAATTCCATCCGGAATGTTCATGAAGCCCTCAGCAGCAGCTCCCGGATTCGGCATGGAAGCCTCCGGAGCGCTTGTACGTGGATGGGAAGCTGCGTAGCTGTCGCTGGAAGCCTTGCTCTCAGCAAACTCCTGATCCTCCACAACCACCTCTGTGGTGTAAACCTTCTGTCCATCACGGTTGGTATAGCTTCCGGTCTGAATACGGCCTGTTACGGCAATCTTCAGTCCCTGACGGAAATATTTCTCAGCAAATTCCGCTGTACGTCCGAAAGAAACACACGGAATAAAATCCGCACTTGCCTCTCCATCGCGACGGAATCTTCTGTCTACAGCCAATGTGTATCTGGCAATTGCCAGTGCATTCTCTCCTGCGGAATATCTTACCTCAGGATCTCTTGTTAAGCGACCCATTAAAACTACTTTGTTCATTCTTCTTACCTCTCTTAATATGCTAAGTGAACGACCTTTAATGGTGCTCTCTGAATCTGATCATGCAAAAAGATTACGCGTCTTTTCTGACAACTAAGTATCTTAATACGTTGTCCATGATACGTACATGTCTTTCTACTTCTGCCGGACACTGTGCGTCTGCCTCAAACTGAATAAAGTAGTAGAAGCCTTCATGCATTTTCTGAATCTCGTAAGCTAATTTCTTCTTACCCCATTCTTCAACGTCTGTGATAACGCCGTTGTAACGAGTGATGTATCCTTTAGCTTTCTCAACTACTGCATCACGTACTTCGTCTTCAACTTTAGCGCTAACAACTAATGCTAACTCGTACTTGTTCATGCTTGTCTTACCTCCTTATGGTCTGTTGGCCCTTTGCCTGTCAAAGAGCAAGGATATTTTATATATCACGATTTTTGATTCTAACATACTTTTTGTGGACTGTAAAGCATTATTTTTCCTTTTTTTGAAGATTTTTTGTGTTTTTCTCCACCATTTTACGGGGAACCATGATCTGATGCCCACATCCCATGCACTTCAGGCGGAAATCTGCGCCCACTCGCAAGATCTCCCAGTCCTTGCTGCCGCATGGATGGCCTTTTTTCAAAGTAACGATGTCTCCGATTTCATAAACCTCTGCCATAATCTGACAAACTCCTCTTAAAAACGTTTTATTCTGTGTGTCTCTTCACACGTTTCCAAATACTATTTTTCTGCCTTTTTCACCTGGATCTGTGAAAATACCTGTCCAATAGGCTCCTTGATCAGAAGATCCGCATACCGGTCTCTTGGTGTAGGTGATTTGTTGATCACCACCAGATGCTCACCGGAAAAATAATCGATCAGGCCTGCTGCCGGGTAAACCGCAAGGGAGGTTCCTCCGATGATCAGAACCTGTGCCTGGGAAATAGCCCGCACCGCCTCGCTGATCACACCGTTGTCCAGTCCTTCCTCATACAGCACCACGTCCGGCTTGATCATTCCGCCGCAGGTGCATTTAGGCACGCCCTTTGCATTTTTCATGTAGGCGAAATCGTAGGATTTGCCGCATTTCATACAGTAATTGCGGTATACGCTTCCGTGAAGCTCCAGTACCTTTTTGCTTCCGGCCATCTGATGAAGATTGTCGATGTTCTGGGTGATCACTGCTTTCAGCTTGCCTGATGCCTCCAATTCTGCCAGTTTCAAATGAGCCGCATTTGGCTTTGCTGTGTCACACAGCATCTTGTCCTGATAGAAACGGTAAAATTCATCCGGGTGACGCATAAAAAAGGTATGGCTTAATATGGTTTCTGGAGGATAGTCGTACTTCTGGTTATACAGGCCGTCCTGGCTTCGAAAATCCGGGATTCCGCTTTCTGTGGAAACTCCCGCTCCCCCGAAAAATACAATATTGTCATACTTATCGATCAGTTCCTGCAGTCTTTTTGCTTCCTCGCTCATATGCCATCTTCCTCCAATCCCAGCAGCCTGGCAGGAGAATTTCCCGCCTTGCGCGCCTTTGCATTCCATTTCTCAAAAATCAGTTCTCACTGCTGTCTGTCTTTTTTCACCACATCAAGGGTGTCCACTCTTTTTCCCTGAACCACATAACGTGTGGATTCATTGCCCGTACAGGTGGAAAGGGTAACGATCTTATCTTCCACTCCCAATTCTCCCGGCGTGGTCTTAATATCCGAATAAGAAACAATCTTGTTCATGTAGTCCACAAATTCCTGTCCCGGGCCCTTAAACAGCGTGTAGGTATCGCTGTTTACCGCTGTAGTGTACGCAGAAATAATCTCATATCTGTAGTTCTTCTCCGGCGTGAAAATCCAGAAATATTTGCTCTTGTTATAGGCAGAATCGTCCTTGCTGAAATTCTTCAGCTGGCCGAACATGCTGCCGTTTTTCATATTATGTCCGTAAACCAGGGTATTGCAGTCACTGAAGTCAGCCTTATTCTCATAATCAATGAAAATAGTTCCGGCAAAATTATAGTTCTTCTCATAAGTCATATGAAGATACTGGTCATTGTCAGTTCCCCGAACTACCGGATAGCTGACCCCGTCCAGAGCCTCTACATAAATCCAGCCGATCACATCTGTGTTAATGCTTCTTAAAGAATCAAAATCAATGTCCATAGGGGCTTTCAGGGTGGGACCTTCCGGTCCTGCCGGTT
Source organism: Ruminococcus sp. AF31-8BH (assembly GCF_003460605.1). GTDB lineage: Bacteria > Bacillota > Clostridia > Lachnospirales > Lachnospiraceae > Blautia_A > Blautia_A acetigignens. The sequence goes on along the minus strand of NZ_QTVN01000005.1, from coordinate 132,768 downwards.
CCTGCTCCTGGGCATCCTGATCCGGATCGCGCTCTGTCACTGCCATCTGGGCAATGGCATTGTACTCATCTGAGCCCTTTTTGTACTCTGTGTAAATATGATAAAGATTGTATGCCGCATAGCAGAATATGCAGATTGCTGCGATCAGCACAACCGTAAGCAGCACATCTCCCGCCTTTTTCTTCTTTTTAGGTTTCTTATCTTCCTTCATGGCAACCTCCTTTTTCTCATGAACTTTCTTCCTCTCCAGGGATGCAGTTTCCCGGAACTTTTTCGCACATTTCCTCCCTGTCATTATAAGCGCTGGGAAAAATTCCCGCAACCATCATTCCTGCAGGGAATCCAGAATCGCCCTGCATTCTTCCCGCATGGCATTCTCCTGCTTCTGGTAAAGCAAAAGCCCGCAGTGCCTGAAATAAGCATCGCATCCATGTTCGGAAATAAAAGTACTGGTGCACGGATTCCCGGTAAGCCCGGTCTCCAGAAGCAGCAGCTCCTGTCCTTCTCCAAAGCAGTCTTCCAGAAAGGCAAAGCCCCTCTCCAGCATAGTTTTCGTGCGCTCCAATTCCCTGCCCCGCAGCTCACATTCTTTTTCAAACAGCTGGCGTATCAGCTGGAAGCCTTCCTGGCAGTCCGTCACATGAGCCTCGCAGATCTGAAGAAAATACTCTTCCAGAATCCCGATCTGCTCTTCCTCCTGGCATCTCTCCCGCTCCGACAAAAGCTCTGCCTTCCATTTCGCATCCAGTGCTTTTCTTCTTTCTGCCAGAAACTCTTTCATGGAATCCACACATGTTTGCTCCTGGAAAAAACGCTTCAGCTGTATCAGATTCTGGTGGAGCATCACAGTTCTTACATCCACTTTTTCGAAAGCTGCTGCCTGCTGATCAAGTGCTTCCATTACAAGCTGGGTCAGGGTAAACCGCTCCTCAAACTGCGCCCTGGCTGCCATCTCACAGATCAGCCTGTATTCCTTCTGGGGCACAGTTTCCTCTAGAATTTCCCCTACCCGGTAATCCGTTTTGTACCTTTCATATAGTCTATAATAGGCGGCAAAGTCCCTTGTAATTTCCTCTTTCTGAAGAAACTCGCCAACAATCTCTTCGGATACTTCCACCTGAAGCTCTTCATAGCTTTTGAGAAGCTCCGAAAGGTCCTCCCAGCCTCTGGCAGTCACAAAAAATTTTCCGTCTACCGTGTTTTCCACTATGTAGAAATTCTCTTTTTTCAGAGTCAGATAGGACAAAATGGCGCCGTGGACCTGCCTTTTCCCGGCGTATTCCAGCCACACATCTGTCTGGGCCTGTATCTCAAGCTTTCGCACGCGGTCCAGGGTTACAATGTCAAACTCCCGGACAGACTTGTTGTACTCAGGAGGATTGCCTGCTGCCACAATGATCCACCCCTTCGGCACTTTATGGGTTCCGAAGGTTTTGTTCTGCAAAAACTGGAGCATGGCAGGCGCCAGTGTCTCGGACACACAGTTGATCTCATCCACAAAAAGGATTCCTTCTTTTTTGCCGGTGTGCTCCATGCATTCGTAGACGGATGCGATGATCTCGCTCATGGTGTATTCGGTGATATCCATTTCCTTGCCGCCATAATTTCTGGTGACGATTTTCGGCAGTCCTACCGCGCTCTGACGGGTATGATGGGTGATGGTATAGGCCACGAGCCCAACCTGGCATTCCTCTGCGATCTGCTCCATAATGGCTGTTTTGCCGATTCCCGGAGGTCCCATCAGAAGGATTGGCCTCTGGCGCACCAGAGGATAGATGTACCCACCCTTTTCGTTTTTTCTCAGATAAGCCAAAAGGGTATGCTTAATCTCATTTTTTGCTTCTTTTATATTCATCGGTTTGCTCCTAACTGATCACCAGCTTGTATGCCCAATTCGGCACATATTTCATATTTTCATTCTTTTTCACAAAGACAAAAGCAGTCTCGTAATCTGGCTTCTGCCCCGGATAAATGCCGTCGCCGTCTGTGAAATAAATCAGGACTTTCAGGTTTTTCAGTTTCTTTTTCTCCCGTTCTTTCTTTATATAAGTAAAAACAGGCACAAAATCTGTGCCGCTTCGCCCCTGTATCTGCACATTTCGCACGTATTCCTTCCACTCTTCTTCCGAATGGATCACGGACACAGACTGGATGCAGCAGTCGCACTGAATAATGTAGACTTTCATTTTCCGGAAAAAATTCTCTCTTGTGCTGAGAATCTGATAGGTTTCCCCCAGAAACCGCTGCACCAGCTCCCTGGAACAGGAACCTGAGGTGTCGATGGCGATGACCAGCTCCTCCAAGCGGTTTACTTCCTTATACTCCAACGGTTCGATCAGAGGCAGATTTCCATAGTGCTCCATTCCAAAATGATAGAAAATGTAGTCAAAGCTTTCCTCATCCAGCTGGATTTCTTCCCTTGGAAAAGCAAATTTTTTCAGAAATTTCCGGTAGTCATAACGGCTTTTGTAAAGCTGTTCCAGCTCTTCCTGGCGGTTTCCAGGATTGGCACCGATCCGGTGCTTCTGGTGTTCTTTTCCAAGGGTGGTGTAGGTGAGGATCTTCTCCCAGCGGCTTTTCTCCTGCTTTGCCCTCTCCGGATTCAACTTCCACAAAGAATGGTCATCAAATGCAAAAAGCTGCTCCATTTCCTCCAGGGAAAACGGAAGCTTCTCCTGTTCAAGCCGATGGTACAATACCTCCGCAGATAAAGGCCTTCCTCCAAAAAATTCCAAAACCCGGCCACGTAGCTTCTTTTCTTCTGCAGAAAATCCCCACAGATCTTCCGGTATATTTTCCTTTAACAAAAGCTCTGCTGCCAGATCGCAGGCAAGGTTCCACAACCGTTTCTTTGCTTTTTCCTGGGAAAAGGGGTGAAGGTACAGGCAGTGAAACAGAATATGCAGATATCCCCGTTTCAGTGCTCCGGGATTTTTCTCCCAGACACGGATGAGAAACATAGGATCTGCCAGAATCCGGCTTCCGTCTGTGCCGATTCCGTGAATTTCCTGCAGGTCTGTTCTCCTGCTTTTCTCCCTGCTGATCACTTCACAGGAAAGGGCCGCGATTCCCGGTGAAAAAAATGGAAATCTGGCGCAGACTTCGCTGCGGCAGGTATATAAAATACGGCTTCCAAGCTCCCGGCAGGCGGATTCTCTGGCATTTTCCGAAGTCCCGGCGCTCTGGGCAGCCTCTGCATTCGTGGACGCCTCTTTTTTCATAACCTCAGAGGGTGAAATCTCTGTCCGTATATCCATATTTACTGTCCTTTAATTTCATCAGCCACACCAGGCTTTCCAGTTTCTGCTCTTTCCTGGCGGTGCGGATAAAGCTCTCCAGTTCATTTATTCCAAACCAGTCCATTCCTGCCAGCTGCTCCATTTCACAGATATTTTCCTGGCGGATCAATTCTTCCATGGCTGGACGTATTCTCCGCTTCAGGTACTGGCTGTATGCGTTTTTTGCTTCTTCTGAAGTCTCTTCTTTTTCCTGAAAAAAGCCTTCCAACGCACAGGACAGCTTCACTTTCTCCTGCCCCGTACTTTTGAATTTCTCGTATAAAAATTCCTGTTCTTTATCCATCGATTCTTTCACGCTCACTTTTTTATGCAGTCTCCCTGCCTGTTATTATAATCCATCCTTTCTTTTCCCACAATGTAAAATTTTCCAATACAGTCCGTCTGCGCCACCCAAATTCCAGCTGAGTTTTCCGCAAAGCGGGGCGTTGGAATGATTTTTCAAACAGACTCTAGCCACCAGCCTGCCTTCCTGTTATAATGAAGAGACCAAGAACAACAGGAGGACTTACTTGTATGGCAAAAAAGAATCTGATCGTCGGACAGTCCGGCGGACCTACCGCAGTGATAAACAGCAGTCTTTATGGTGTGGTTTCTGAGGGAATCCGTCAGGAGGAAATCGGACATGTTTATGGAATGGTAAATGGAATTGAGGGATTTTTGAAAGGCACAGTCCTGGATTTTGAGGAAGCTCTTCCCGGGGAAAAGCTGGAATACCTCACTTACACCCCAGGTGCTTATCTTGGCTCCTGCCGCTATAAGCTTCCCCAGTCTTTGGAGGACCCGGTATACCCGGAACTGTTCCGCAGGTTTGAAGAGATGAATATTGGCTGGTTCTTTTATATTGGCGGAAATGACTCCATGGATACGGTGAGCAAGCTTTCCCGCTATGCAGCCATGATCGGCAGTGACATCCGCATTATCGGCGAACCTAAAACCATTGACAATGACCTTGTGCATACCGATCATACGCCTGGATTTGGAAGTGCGGCCAGATATGTGGCTTCCACAGTCCGCGAGATCACCCTGGATGCCAGCGTCTATGAGAAAAAATCCGTAACCATCGTGGAGATCATGGGACGTCACGCAGGCTGGCTGACCGCCGCAGGTGCCCTTGCCCGCAAATATACAGGTGACAATCCTCTTCTTATTTATCTGCCTGAGACAGCTTTTGACACAGAGAAATTCCTTACGAAGGTAAGCAGTGCATTTGAGAAAAACTGCAACGTTGTGGTTTGTGTTTCTGAAGGAATCCACGATGCCAAAGGCACCTTCATCTGTGAATATGACAACTCCGTAGGCACCGATACCTTCGGACACAAAATGCTGGCAGGCTGCGGCAAATACCTGGAAAACCTGGTGCGTGGCCGCCTTGGAGTGAAAGCCCGCTCCATTGAGCTGAATGTAAGCCAGCGCTGCAGCGCTTCCCTTCTTTCTGACACAGACCGGCAGGAAGCTGTTACAGCTGGAATTTTCGGTGTTCAGGCTGCACTTAAGGGTGAGACGGGCAAGATGGTTTCCTTTATCCGCCAGGAAACTCCAGATGGCGTTTACCAGATGAACTGCGGACTTGAGGATGTGAACCAGATCTGCAACGAGGAGAAAACCGTTCCTCTCTCCTGGATTACGGAGGATGGCTCTGATGTGACAGAGGATTTCATCCGCTACGCACGCCCGCTGATCCAGGGAAATGTGGCGCTCCCTATGGGCGAAGACGGGCTTCCGGTTTGCGTATATCGCAAATAAAAAGCACTTCTGTATATGAATATAACACGCTTCATGAATGGCAAACTTGAAATTTGACAAACCATCGAAAACTTTGATTATCCATATACCCAAACAGCACCAGACGAGAGATCACTCCCATCCGGTGCTGTTTTTCATCTTATTCCATTTCTTCCATATTCAATTTTCCGTTCAGATTTTCCCATTTATTTCTCATTCTCAAAAAGTCTGTGATCCACTTCCAGCTTCTCCTGAATCTGGCTGTCATGAATCTTTTCTTCTTTTTTCTCATCCCGTGACTTAGGCAGGATCAGATTCAGACAGACTGCAATGATCGTTGCCAGAACTACAGGAGATTTTCCAAAAATAGTAGTCACCCACGAAGGAAGTGTGGCAAGTGCTGCGTTGGCCTGGGATACGCCTACTCCAAGGGCTGCTGCCAATCCGACAATGGAGGAGTTGCGGTAATCCATCTCAGCGGAAGCCACCAGTTTCATACCGGTCATGGCAATGGATGCAAAAACGGATACTGTTGCACCGCCCAGCACGCACTGCGGAATGGTTGTCAGAAGTGCGGAAAACTTCGGCACAAATCCGGCAATGCCAAGGAATGCAGCTGCAAGTCCCAGAACCCAGCGGTTGATAACCTTGGTGGTGGTTACAATACCTACGTTCTGGCTGTATGTAGCAGTGGGAAGTCCGCCAAATAAAGCGCCGATGATGTTGGTAATACCATACGCCACAATACCGCTCTGGAGTTCCTGATCCTTCGGAGTACGGTTCATGGCACCGATGGTGGTGGCGGAATAATCTCCGATGGCCTGAATGGAGTTGATGGCAAACAGAAGTCCGATGGCAACGCAGGCAGAAATCTCAAAATGCACTCCAAAGTGCATCAGCTGGGGCAGCTGGAACACGCTTGCATTTCCAACACTGGACAGATTCACCATGCCAAAGGGAATGGATACCAGATATCCGGCCAGCATACCGATCAGAATGGAGGAAAGCTTCCAGATTCCTTTTCCAAAATGATTCAGCGCAGTTACAACAGCCAGGGTGAAGAATGCAACCAGCCAGTTCTGCCAGGAACCGTAGTCCGGATTGGAAGTTCCGCCTGCCATATAGTTGATGGCAGTTGGATACAGGGAAAGTCCAATGGTGAAAACTACTGTTCCTGTGATCAGCGGCGGGAAAAATACGCGGATCTTCTTCACCAGAATTCCCATGATAACCGCTACAATTCCACCTACGATCTGCGCTCCCATAATGGTATCAATTCCGTATCCGTCCGCAATGGCCTGCATACTTGGCACATATGCGAAGCTGACACCCATGATCATGGGAAGTCCGGAACCAATCCGAAACTTTTTCCCGATTGGAAACAGCTGGACCAAAGTGGAAAACGCAGCGATCACAAGAGCAGCCTGAATAAGGATGACCTGGTCCTTATTCTCAAGGCCGGCTGCTCCTGCCACAATAATGGCAGGGGTGACACATCCCACGATCATTGCAACTACATGCTGCAGCGCAAGAGGAAGAGCTTCCTGGATACGCGGGATACCATCAGTTTCAAAAATACTGCCTCTCTTCATAATGTTCTCCTGCTTTCTTTTGTTTTATATAGTATACCAAATAGTGGGCGCAAAAACAATTAGATTGCCTAAAAATCTTTGTATTATTGTTAACAAAAAAACAAGCTTGTTTTTGTCTATATTTATTGTTTTTGTCTATATTTATAAGAGGCTAATTTCCGGTGGTCTCATGCTCTCACCTACTTTACAAGACCGGAATTGCTTCTGTATTCTTCATTCAGTTCCCGCAGTTCCTTTTCCCCATTAATATACAGCTCATAAAAAGCATCCACAGACCCGCCGCCCAGATTATCACACCCATTGCAAAAATCACACGCACCTCCGCACTGATTCAGCCCCTCCTGGACGATGCGGATTCTCTCTTCTTTTGTTGTGTCTTTGATCAGTATACTTGATATTTCCATAGCTGTTTTCCTCCTGTTTATGATTGCGCTTTATAATTTCCGTATCAAAAAAGCCGGCACATATAGCCGTATTCTAAAGCAAAAATATCTTCTCACGTCAACAGTTCAAACGTATGATACAGATCCAGTCTTCCAAATCCCCAGTCCCGGTTGGGATACTGGAGACGGTCTTCTCTTTTGGCGCCGCGGGTGAGGTAGTTTTTGACGCTGGAGCCGGTGAAGAAGGGGCGGTTGCCGCGGATGACGGCCCATTCGAAGAGGAGGGCGGCGGTGCCGGCTGTCTGAGCGGCAGAGAGGCTGGTGCCGGAGGCGTAGCCGTAAAGGCCGTTTAGCTGGGGGACCTTGATCTGCACGCCCGGGGCTGCTACCTGGGGAACCACATTTCCGTCCGGCATAAAGCCCCGGCTTGCCTGCACGTACAGGCTGTTGTCACGGTACTGATAGGCGGTGACGGTAATGCTCTCCAGGGAATCTCCGGGGGCCGTCACGGTATTGTAAGGAGATGGCTCCAGGAAATACGTCTCCTCGGAAATCAGCCCCTGCACAGGCAGCCACATGTGAAAGCTTACATTCTGGTTATCCCTGCCCCGGACAAAAATCCGCCAGATACCAGGCGCAGGCTGGATAAACCGGAAATACACCAGCGTATATCCCGTCTGCCTCTCAATAGACACATAATCGACCTCCACCCTTGTCTCCACAAAAACAAAGGAAAGTTCCTGGGGCACATCTCCAAGTGACGAACTGATATCCAGGATTTCCCCGGTTGGCGACTGCAGAGACAGATTGTAGATTTCCGGAGGTTCTCCCCAGAATTCCATGGTAAAGCCAGGCTCTTTGTTCCCCACGCGAAGATCTGCCCCTGCCTGATTTTCCCGCTCTGACAGCCTGCCTGTATAATGATGCCTTGCGCTGCCCTCATTTCCAGCAGCCACAGACACGGAGATCAGGGAATACGCAGAAGTATAATCCACATATGTACTCAGCGGATTTTTCCCAATATGTGCGCCCTGGCTGCTGCCGATTCCCAGACACACAGACAGAGGCAGTTTCCTCTCATTTGCCATTCGCACAGCGAAATCCATCCCCATCATAATATCATTTTCCTGAAAAAGCTCTGCCTGTGATGGAAACAGATAAAACTCCCGCAAATATTTTTTTGCCTGCTTCACCTTCACAATAATCAGCATGGCCTCCGGCGCCGCCCCGCAAAAGCCCTCCTCAGGGGCATAATTTCCTGCAGCTATGGCTGCCATTCTGGTACCGTGTCCATTTGTATCCAGGGAAGGCACCAGATCCAGCGGATTTTCCGACGCCAGTGCCCGGTCAATGTCACTTTTCCAGAACACTTTTCCATAAGGCACCTCACGCCCGTCTCCATCAAGAGTCTGGTCCCAGATACACAAAATCCTGCTGCCCATTTCATTCTGAAAAAGAGGATTACGGTAGTCAATTCCGGAATCAATAACTGCAATGGCCGTCCCCTGCCCTTTCAGCTGAAGATAAGGATGCTCCTGCAGCCTTGTAATCCCTGACGCCCCAAGGCTTCCAAGATCCATATAAGTATAACATTTTGGAATAAAACTGTAAGAATACGTGTTGATGTTCAGATTTCCCACCTCGGTAAGCGGGGCATAGACCACACCATAGATCGAATTGATTTTCTGAAAGCTAATACCCGGGACATCGCCCAGGTCTTCCTGAAAATTCCCCATATATTTCACAATAAAATCCGCATACAGCTCATTCTGGGCAGGGGACGCATCCGGCCTTGTCCCTTCTTCCTGAATTCCAACTGTATCTGCATACTCCGGGGATTTTTGCATGTGCTTCCCTCCAGCTTATATTCAGTTAAGCCTATGCAGTTTTTTGGCTTTTATGTCTGTGATTTCCATGAACTTGCTCATGCAGACATGTCTCGTTTCGTTTTGCCGTCCCGGGCATTCTCACTGAAAACAAGAAGCAGGACTATTCCTGCCACGAAAGTAAACAGGGAAATAAACTGTGAGGTAGACAATGCCCCTACACTTCCTCTTGCCAGATCCCCTCTGAAAAACTCCAGCACAAACCTTCCCGCACTGTAAAAAATCAGATAAGCCGCGGCCGTCTCCCCGTCCTTTTTCTGTTTTTTGAGAATAAAAAGCAAAATCCCATAATGAATGAAATCCAGAATACTGGAATAAATCTGGGTGGGAATCAGTGCCACCCCGTTTGGCGCAAAGCCGGAGTCATGAAAGGTAATGGAAAAAGCACTGTTCGTCTCCTTTCCATAGCAGCATCCTGCCAGCAGACAGCCGATCCTGCCAAATCCCTGGGCCAGCGCCACCGACGGCATCAGCGTATCAAAGAACCGAAGAAAATCCAGATTTTTTATCCTGCAGTACACATACGCCGTAAGGATTCCCCCGATAATGCCGCCAAACACAACGAACCCATCCGTCAGGGTATCCCCGAGAAAGCCCGGATTGGCCACAATGCTCTTCCACTCTGTGATCCAGTACAGGATCTTTGCCCCAAGAAAGCCGCCAAGCACGCACCATACCACAAGGTTAAAAACATGTTCGTAAGGAAGTCCCCGCTTTTTGGCTCTGCGTTCTCCCGTAAAGTAAGCTGCCAGGATCCCTACCGCGATCATCAGTCCATACCCGTAAACGGTAAAGGGTCCTATTTTCAGCAATTCATTTTTCATAATAAAGCTCCTCTATCTTCCTGCTCGGCAAAAAAGTTTTTCCAGAACTTCAGAAGTTCCCGGTTTGCCGCATCATTTCTCTCATTGTCTGCTCCGTCCGGGTCACATTCCCCGCAGATATCCACCTGAAGGATTTTTCCGCCGGCCTCTTTAAAATGCCTGGTGACAAATTCCAGTGCTGCCATCATTTCCCCAAGAGTCATATCTCCCTGACTCCAGGTAGTGCTGGCATCCGTTGTACCAAGCACATCTTTATCAATGGAAACATAAAGAGGAAGGTCCGTGGGAATTTCTCCAAGGAAAGAAAAATCCATCACATTCCTTTCCATATTATTCGTTTTTTCGGAATAGCTTTCGTTATTTCGAAAGTCCTGGAGCATCTCCCTTGAGAAAAACTTTACCTTCTCTTTCAGCGGCTCTTCCACCTGACTGTAAGCTTCCTCATCTGGCCCTACAAGCCATACTTCAACCAGATTTTCTGCCTCTTCAATTGCACTTGCGATCCAGCCGCCGCAAGAGAGAAGCCCTCCAAAAGCCGGCAGCTGCATGTCCGTATGATTGTCAAAAACCAGAAGCCGAAAGGGCTCTTTCACTCTCTCAATCCCAATCCGGCTCATATAATGATAATTGCCGGAATCAATAAAATAAATTCCTCCCGCTGAAAATTCCTCCAGCTTTTCCAGAATCTGCGTCTTCGCTTCGTCGTCACAATAGCAGTTTGTTCCGGGAATTTCCCGGACATCCAGCCAGGATACCTTTTCCCCTTCAAAAAACTGCTCTCCCTTATAAATCCCGGAAAAATCCATGATCACAATCTCTGCCATCAGTCTTTCCACTCCTCAAGGACTTCTTCTGCTTCCTCGCTTTCCCCGGAAGCTTCATCCGGAACGGCTTCTGGATTCCCGGCACTTTCCTGGGAAACAGCCCCGTCTGGCTGAACATTTTCTTCTGGAACAGTCTCTGTGTTCTTAGAACTTTCTTCAGACGCCATCTGGCTGCTTACATTCCCTGCATCCGGTGCTGGAGCAGAGGTATTTCCTGTCTCTTCTGTATTCTGTGCAGAAGCCGCTTCTGCCTTACTGTCGTCTTTTTCTTCTGTCTCCTCAGATGGAATCTCCTTTTTCAATCCATGCTTCAGGATCAGATAGAAAATAATATCAAGTGCCCCGTTTGCCACAAAAATCCATCCGGAAACCTGCATGGTAAGCCGAAGCTCGCTGAACGGATTCACAAGGATCAGCACGCCAAGCCCCACAAACACCAGGCTCTCAATGAGAAACGCTTTCCATGCCCCAAGCTTTCTTTTCCTTAATTTCATGCTTCCACGAAGCATCCAGATACTGTCCACCAGAACGAAGGCTCCCAGCATCAAAGTAAGAAGCTTCACCACCACCTGTGGATTCATAAACAGAAATGCCCCGATCACCAGCACGATCACACCGGAAAAAAGATCCAGAATTGTGGCGTTTTCTTTTTCCAGCACATAGATCACGATGTGGTACAGTCCTGCTCCCACGAGAACCAGGCCAAACACTACCTTACACAGCACATTTACCGTTTCCACAGGCATCAGGGCCAGGCACACGCCCAGCGCTATGTAGAGAATGGAAACCGGAATCTGTCCTTTTAATACTTTCATTTTTTTATCTTCCATAAAGCGCGCTCCTTTATTTCTTTTCGTCAGTATACCTCTTTTAAACTTTTTCGTCCACCCAAAATGCAGGAAAACTTTTTTGCATTGTACAAACCACTGGAATTCGTTATAATAGTAAGCAAATCTGAATTATAATACGTAGGAGAGAGAATATGAAAATCGTATTAGAACACCTCACCAAGCAGTTTCCTGCCCGCGGGCGGAAATCCCGGGAATCGGTTACTGCAGTGGACAATTTCAATTTTGAAATTCCAGACGGACAGCTGATCGGACTTCTTGGCCCTTCCGGTTGCGGCAAAAGCACCACCCTGAACATGATCTGCGGACTTGAAAAACCAACTGACGGCCGAATCCTTTTCGGCGAAGAGGACGTCACAAATCTTCCCCCTGAGAACCGGGGCGTGGGCATGGTATTTCAGAACTACGCCCTCTATCCTCATCTCACTGTGAAGCAGAACATTCTTTTTCCCCTGCAGAACCTAAAGGGAAAGGACAAGCTTTCCAAGGATGAAATGGACCGCCGCGTCCAGAACGCTGCCCAGCTGGTGCAGATCACAGAGCTGATGGACAGACGCCCCTCCGAGCTTTCCGGCGGTCAGCAGCAGCGTGTTGCCATTGCCCGCGCCCTTGTAAAAATGCCCCGGGTGCTGCTCCTTGACGAGCCTCTTTCCAACCTGGACGCCAGACTCCGCCTGCAGACCAGGGAAGAAATCCGCAAGATCCAGCGCGCCACAAAGATCACCACTGTGTTTGTCACCCACGACCAGGAAGAAGCCATGAGCATTTCCGACATGATCGTTGTCATGAAAAGCGGCGTGGTCCAGCAGATCGGCAAGCCCCAGGATGTATATGACAGCCCGGTCAATCTGTTTGTAGCCAGATTCCTTGGCACCCCGCCAATCAATGTATTTGAGGGCGAGATCCGTGGGCAGAAGCTTTATATCGGGGAAAATGCCATCCTGGACGCTCCCGGAATTTCCGATCAGCAGGTATTTGCCGGAATCCGTCCCGAAGGCTTTGTCCTTGACAAAAACGGCCCTCTTTGCTGCCAGCTTGGAGGCGTTGAGGTCATGGGACGTGACATCTCCGTGGTATCCTCCCACGCTGCTTCCCAGGCACCTGCCATCCGCTCCATTATCAGCTCCGAGAGCAGCATTGATCTTTCTTCCAAAACCATCCGTTTTGCGGTGAAGCCAAACAAGATTTTCCTTTTTGGCCGTGAAACAGAAGAAAGGATTTACCTTTAAGGGAGGTTCCTATGAATAAAAGAAATTTAAAAGGCTGGCTCTATCTTCTGCCGGCAATCCTGTTTCTGGGTGTTTTCATGGTATATCCTCTCATTGACGTTTTTATCTACTCCTTTGAAGAGGGCTATAACTCCGCATCCCAGACCTATTACGGGACAGGCGCATACAACTATTCCTATGTGCTTCATGATCCCTATTTTCTTCAGGCAATCAAGAATACCTTTCTTCTGGTAATCATTACTGTGCCTCTTTCCACCTTGCTGGCACTTCTGATTTCCGTTGCCTTAAGCTCCATAAAAGCTTTGAAGAAGCTTTACCAGACCATTTACTTCCTGCCTTATGTGACCAACACTCTGGCAGTTGGCCTTGTTTTTATGATCCTTTTTAAGAAAACAGCTTACTCGGACGGGCTTGTGAACCTGGTCCTTCAGCTGTTCGGGCGCGGTCCCGTTGATTTCATCGACGGACCCTATTGGGCGAAAATGCTGGTTCTGTGCATTTATACCATATGGATCGTCATGCCATTTAAGGTGCTGATCCTGACCAGTGCACTGGCTTCCGTGAACCAGAACTACTACAACGCGGCCAGGGTGGACGGTACTTCCAGATTCCGTATTTTTGTGCGGATCACCCTGCCCATGATCTCACCTACTGTATTTTACCTGATCATAACAGGCTTCATCGGAGCATTTAAGGCCTACAGCGATGCAGTGGCCCTTTTCGGCACAGACCTAAACGCTGCAGGAATGAATACCATTGTAGGATATGTTTACGATATGCTTTACGGCAACGGGGGCGGCTATCCTTCCTACGCATCTGCCGCGGCGATCATTTTGTTTGTGATCGTCCTGACCATCACCTGCATCAATCTGCTGGTGAGCAGGAAGCATGTTTATTACTCATGAAACAATTCGAGGACGAAAAATGGAAAATTCAAACCAGTTTACCAATGAACGCTCTGCTGCCAGACGACATACAGCAGTCAGCGTGATCACTTACATTCTGCTCACCCTGTGGGCGCTGATCGTACTGTTTCCTTTTTACTGGATGGTCCTGACCTCTGTAAAAAGCTACAGTTCCTACAACGCGGAGCACATTCCCAGCTTTTTTACCCTGACTCCGACCATGCAGAATTATGCAGACGCATTTACGGCGGTGCCTCTGGGAAAATATCTTCTCAATACCCTTATTTTCACATCGGCCACCACCGCCATTATGATGGTCGTGATCACCCTCTCCGCTTTTGCTTTTGCAAGGCTTGAGTTCCGGGGAAAAAATCTGGCCTTTACCTTATTTCTCTCCCTGATGATGATTCCAAACGAGCTTGTGATCATCACCAACTTTGTGACCATTACCAACCTGGATATGCGAAACACCTTCCTGGGACTGATCCTTCCCTCTGTCACCTCCGTATTTTACATTTACCTTCTGAAAGAAAATTTCGAGCAGGTTCCGGACGAGCTTTACCGGGCAGCCAAGGTGGACGGCACCTCCGATCTGAAATACCTGTGCAAGGTTATGATCCCCATCTGCAAGCCCACTATGGTGACCATCGCCATCCTGAAGGTAATTGAATGCTGGAATTCCTACGTATGGCCCCGCCTCATCACAGATGACCAGAATTATTACCTGGTTTCCAATGGTATCCAGGAAATCCGTGAGAACGGCTTCGGACGTGAAAATATTCCTGCCATGATGGCTGCGGTTGTGGTAATCTCACTTCCCCTGATCGTTCTGTTCCTGATTTTCCGCAACAAGATCATGGCCGGGGTTTCAAGAGGAGGTACAAAAGGATGATGACGAAAAAACATAAATTTCCAGGGAAAAAGCTTCTTGTTCTGGCGCTGGCTGCTGTCTTAGCGGCAGGACTTAGCGGCTGTCACGGTGCAAAGGAGCAGAGCGCATTTTCCATCCCTGAAGAATTTGATACCTCCAAGAACTATGAAATCACCTTCTGGGCCAAAAACGACACCAACAAAACCCAGACGGAAATTTACAAAAAGGCCATCTCCGATTTCGAGGCCCTGTATCCCAATATTACTGTAGACCTGCGGCTTTACACCGATTACGGCAAGATCTACAATGATGTCATTACCAACATTGCCACAGAAACCACCCCAAATGTGTGCATCACTTACCCGGACCACATTGCCACTTACCTGACCGGAAATGACACGGTGGTTCCCCTGGATGACCTGATGGCAGATGAAAGCTACGGTCTTGGCGGCAGCAAGCTGGAATTTGACTCTGTAAAAAGCGATGAGATCATCCCCCAGTTTCTGGAGGAGTGCTCCTTTGCCGGACATTACTATGCCCTGCCCTTCATGCGTTCCACAGAGGTCTGCTACGTAAACAAAACCTACGTGGAAAAGCTTGGCTACACCCTTCCCGAAACTCTGACCTGGGATTTTGTCTGGGAAGTCAGCGAAAAAGCCATGGAGCAAAATGCAGACGGCACCTACAAGATCAACGGACAGAACGTGCTGATTCCCTTCATTGACAAGTCCACAGACAACATGATGATCGAAATGCTGAAGCAGAAAAACGCGGGATATTCCACAGACAGCGGCGAGATCCAGCTTTTTAACGATACTACTACCGATCTTCTGTACACCATTGCAGATCATGTAAAAACAGGTGCTTTTTCCACCTTTAAGATTTCCAGCTACCCTGCCAACTTTTTGAACGCCGGACAGTGTATTTTCGCCATTGATTCTACAGCAGGCGCTACCTGGATGGGCACTCATGCACCGCTTGTGGATATCAGTTCCGATGCGCTGGTGGACTTTGAGACAGAGGTTATGACCATTCCCCAGTTTGACCCGGAGAATCCCCAGATGATCTCCCAGGGACCTTCCGTGTGCGTGTTCAATAAGAAGGACTCCCAGGAAGTGCTGGCATCCTGGCTTTTCACCCAGTATCTGCTTACCAATGAGGTGCAGACCGCTTACTCGGAAACAGAAGGCTACGTACCTGTCACCAGCAAGGCCCAGGAATCTGACCAGTATCAGGATTATCTTTCCAGAGAGGGCGAGGACAATTCCACCTACTATGATGTAAAAATAAAGGCCTCCAAAACCCTTCTGGAAAATGTGGACCACACCTTTGTCACACCTGTATTCAACGGCTCTGCTTCCCTTCGTGACGCAGCCGGGCAGCTGATCGAGAACGTGACCAAGTCTGTGAGAAGAAAGCAGGAAATAGACGCCGATTACATTGACCAGCTTTACAGCGATGTCACCTCCCTGTACCATCTTGATCAGATATCCGCGTCGGAAACCTCCGGAAAAGCAGACCTTGGCCCCCTTCCTGTTGAATCAAAGATTCTTCTTGTCAGCCTTGGGGCGGTCTGGTTTTTCATTCTTCTTTATCTGCTTCTGGAAAAAAGGAAAAGCAGAAAATAACTTTCCCCTAATCCCTTGATTTCCTCCTGTTTTCGTTTATAATAAAGGTGGTTGTGCATGCAGCCACCTTTTTTAATAAAATACATATGCTAAAGGCATACCTTTGTGACGTTTCTTGCGTACACACAGAAAGGAGACATTATGAAAAAAAGACTTGTATTACTGATGGCACTCTCCCTTACTTTCGCATTCCCGGGAGCAGTTATGGCAGAGGAGAACACTACTGAAGAGACCGCAGAAGCTGCTTCTGAGGAAGCTGATGTGAAGTCCGAGGGCGTTATGACTCATGATGAGTACCTTGCTGCAGCAGTAGATGACGAGGTTGTGATCGAAACCTATGTACAGGCTAAACAGTCCTGGTGGGAAGACAAGGCAACTCTCTATACCCAGGATAAAGACGGCGCATACTTCATTTACAACATGCCATGCTCTGAGGAAGAGTATGACAAGCTGGTACCTGGTACCAAGATCAAGGTAACCGGATACAAGGCTGAATGGTCCGGAGAAATTGAGGTTGCAGATGTATCCTCTTTCGAGATCGAGGACGGTGAATATGTTGCAGAGCCGCTTGATGTAACAGATCTTCTTGGCAAGGATGAGCTGATCGACCATCAGAACGAGCTGGTATCCTTCAAGGGCATGACTGTAGAAGCTGCCGGACAGGATGCAGACGGAAATGATGTTGCATATCTTTACAACTATGATGGCTCCGGTTCTGAAGGGGACGACCTTTACTTCAACGTTTCCCTTGACGGAGAGACCTATACATTTACAGTAGAGTCCTACCTTTGCGACAAGGACAGCGATGTATACAAGGCTGTAGAAGCCCTGAACATCGGTGACAAGATCGACATGGAAGGCTTCCTGTACTGGTATGAGGGCGTAAACCCGCACATCACATCTGTAACTGCTGCTGAATAAGATTCCGGCGCTGTTATACCGCCTTTGCTGCAGCATCCTGCACAGTACATAGAATTAAGCATCTTACACATAACAGGCCTCGGAAACGGCATTTTCTGCTGCTTCCGAGGCCTTATTGATTACGCTTTATTTCACTGTCTCAAAATTTGGAAAGTCTCTCTTCCATTTCGAAATATCCTATCCTTACATTCCGCCTGCATGTTTCCCTACGCAATCCCGATCTTCGTATTCTTATACACATGTATGAAATAAATGATCTCCACAGTCGCTGTAATTCCCCACGAGAAAATATACAGCAGATATAATGATGGAATCGTTCTGAAATATGCAAAAACCGTATTCACCCAAATCATTCGGAATACGCAAGAACCCAGGATCACAGTTATAGTGGGCACAAAGCTTTTTCCAAGAGCCCTTGAAGCAGCAATGCTGGCATCCATAAAGGCTGAAAATCCATAGCTGAAGCCCATAATGGTCAGTCTTTTCATTCCTGCATCTATAACAGCCGCATCATTGGTAAACAATCCCAGAAACTGTCTTCCGAAAATAACAAGACAGATTCCTCCTACCAGTCCGATACCAAAAGAATAGGCAAGACTGATCAGATAACTGTTTTTCACCCGCTTTCTTTTACCTGCACCGTAATTTTGTCCCATAAAGCTTCCGCAGGCTGTATAAAAAGCAGCCATAGAATCATAAAGCAAGGCATCTGCATTTGCAGCTGCAGAATTACCAGCTACCATAGTAGCGTCAAAGGTATTTACACCAGCCTGGATAAACAGATTGGCAACCTGGAATATTCCATTTTGTAATCCTGCCGGAAGTCCGATCTGAATAATGTATTTTGCCATTTTTTTGTCAAATTTCAGTTCAGACATACGAAGTGCATAATCTCCTCCCATTTTTGCCAGTGCGCGTAAAATCAATATTGCAGACAGATACTGGGCAATAATACTGGCCAGTGCAACTCCTGCCACATCCATTTTACAGCCAATAACAAAAAACAGATTCAGCACAACATTCACAACGCCTGCTGCAGACAGATAATATAAAGGCTTCTTAGTATCTCCAAAGGCACTGCACACCGCATTACCAAAATTGTACAATGCCAGCGCAGGCATTCCAAGAAAATAAATCCGAATATAAAGTACTGCTCCTTCTAACAGCTCCTCCTTTGTATTCAGCAGTTCCAGAACGCCTCTTGAAAAAAGCAGTCCGAATATCAGTACGATCACTCCGGCAGCAAAGCTTACAAGAAGAGCAGTATGTACAGTCTGTATGGTGCTTCTTTTATCCCGGGCACCGAAATATCTTGCAACCAGAACATTGATACCTCCTGCCATGCCAATGAGAACCCCTGTAAAAAGAGTTACCAGCGTGGTGGTGGAACCTACTGCCCCAAGGGATAAGGAGCCCGCAAACTGCCCGATTACCGCAATGTCCGCCATATTAAACAACACCTGAAGCAGGTTCGTCAGCATAAGGGGAATACTGAAAAACAGCATTTTCCCCCAGATGGAGCCTGTAGTCAGATCCTGTCTGTCCTCTTTCATTTCCTTTTTTCTCCTTCATCATCCATATTTTTCTGCGCAAAAAAAAGGCCCCGTGGACCTTTTTTCGCCATCGTTATATGGATTATAACACTGACCTTAAGTTTTGTCATTGTGTTTTATAAATTCTTTTCAGCCTCTTTTTCCAGCAGCTCTTCCATGGTATGCCAGCCAAGAACCGCGCATTTTACACGGGCAGGCATTTTGGAAATATCGGCAAGGGACATAGCTTCCTCAAGGGGTTCCAGTTCATCCCCCTTTGCCTCTCCCTTTATCATTCTGGAAAAAAGATCAGCAAGCTGTAAGGCTTCTTCCTTTGTTTTTCCGATGATCAGCTCCAGCATCATATCCACAGAAGCCTGGGAAATAGCGCAGCCGCTGCCCACAAAGGCACCGTCTGTGATCACGCCGTTCTCTTCCTTCAGTTCCAGGATAATGTCATCACCGCAGCTTGGATTCACTCCCTCAAGAACCAGATTGGCATCCTCCAGCTTCTTTTTGTGCGCCGGATGCAGATTGTGGTCCGTCAGAATCTCATTGTAAAAAGTATTATTCATCATAGCCCATCAGCCTCCTGATATTTTTTACCTGCTCGATTAAGCGAAGCACATCCTCCTCACTGTTGTAAAAAGAAATGCTCGCTCTTGTGGTCACCATCACTCCAAGATGTGCCAGAAGAGGCTGTGCGCAGTGATGACCTGCACGCACATCCACATGTGCTCCGTCCAGAATGGAAGCAATGTCGTGAGGATGTACCCCGTCTACTGTAAAATTCAGGATTCCGTTGTGTTCCTTTGGATCCTGGCTTCCGATCACATGCACATGGGGAATTTTTTTCAATTCTTCCATTGCCAGGGCAGTAAGCGCATTTTCTTTCTCTTCAATAGCTTCAAAGCCAATGGAATTCAGATAATCAATGGCAGCTTTTAAGCCCCACGCACCGCCGCCGTTCACCGTTCCGGCCTCAAACTTATGGGGCAGTTCTGCAAAAACAGCACCCTCGCGGGTAACGCTTTCAATCATTTCCCCGCCAGTCAGAAATGGGGACATGGCATTTAACAGATTCTCTTTTCCATAGAGAACGCCGATTCCCATTGGCGCCATCAGCTTATGTCCGGAAAATGCTAAGAAATCCGCATCCATTTTCTGCACATCAATGGGAATATGGGGTGCGCTCTGAGCGGCATCCACAAGCACTACTCCGCCCACGCCATGAACCTTCTCAATAATCTTTTCCACCGGGTTCACGCGTCCGATCACATTGGAAATATGGGTGACGGCTGCAAATTTCGTCTTAGGCGTGACGGCATTTTCGATTGCCTCATCTGTAAAGCTTCCGTCCATCTCACATTCTAAGAACTTAATGGCAGCTCCTGTCTGTCTTGCCACCATCTGCCAGGGAAGAAGATTGCTGTGGTGGGAATCGATTCCTACCAGGATCTCATCCCCTGCCTTCAGGTTATTTAATCCGTAGCTGTATGCCACCAGATTGATGCTCTCCGTTGTGTTTCGTGTAAAAATAATCTCACAGGATTTTGCGGCATGAAGGAAATCCCGCACGGTATCCCTTGCTTCCTCGTAGCGGTCTGTAGCCTCCATTCCAAGCTCATACAGCCCTCTTAAGGGGTTTGCGTTATATTTTTCGTAGAAGGCCTTTTCCGCCTCCAGAACAGCCAGAGGACGCTGTGCAGTGGCTGCATTGTCAAGATATGCCACCTGGCTGTCTTTTAAAAGGGGAAAGTCCTTTTTGTAATCTGTCATTGGCGTTCCTCCAGGTATTTCAATGTTTTTTCACGGATGGAAGGCTCTTTGATCTGGCCTGCCACTGCATCCAGGCGGGCTCTTGCAATCATTTTCTCTGCTGCTTCCTTGGTAAAGCCGCGAGACATCAGATAGAACAACGTCTTTTCATCCAGCTCTCCGATGGATGCACCGTGATTTCCTTCCACATCCTCCTCTGCGCAGAGGATCAGCGGAATGGTCTGGTTCACCACATCATCGCCAAGGAGAAGCACATCCTCTTTTTCATTTCCCACAGAACCCGGGCAGCCTTTCACAAAATCAATGGTTCCGCGGAAAAGCTTAAATGCCTCGCCGCTTAAAACACCGCTGCTTTCCATCAGGCTCTCGGTCTTTCTGCCATGATGGCGTGCCACATAATTCATATCCAGGCGCTGCTTTTCCTCTCCCAGATAGCCGATGTGGGTTTTAAAGGAACTGGAATCTTCCTTCAGATCCATGTAGGCACCAGAGTAGACTTCTTTTCCGCCCAGCTCCATCTTCACCAGATCTACGGAAGCGTTTTTGCCCAGAATACCGCCGATATCGGAAAATACTTTTGTTTTTTTGTCCATGGTCTGCACAACGGTCAGATCCAGTTTTGCATTTTCTTCTGCGTAAATTTTCAGCTGCAGGAAAAAGGGCTCTGCTTCCTTTTCTTTGGAGGTGCAGTAAACAGCCACATTCATTCTGGTATTTGCTTTTACATAAAGAAAATACCTTCCGTAGCGTCCGTCTGCGGTAAGATTTAAGATTGCCTGGTTTCCTGCCTCTGGATTTTTCTCATCTGTGCACTGGATCACTTCCACCGGGAAATTTTCGCCCAGCTTATCCATGTCTTTTCCAAGGGCTGTTTCTATACTGTCAAAGAGCTGCTTCTCATTCTCATCTGCCTGATGAAGCTCAAGGCCGCTGCCTAAATTTATACCTGCGTGTTTGCCAAGCTGTTCTTCATAGGTTCCTGCAACAGGAATTTTTACATCCGGTACAAATGCTTCATTCATTTTAAGCCGGTTCCAAGTGATTGCCGGAAGCCTGTTAATTGTCATATTCATACTTTTTTCCATATCATTCAACCTCCCTTCCGCGATCAGCCAATACTGCCTTTCATCTCAAGGCGGATCAGATTGTTCATTTCCACTGCATATTCAAGAGGCAGTTCCTTGGATACATTGTCTGCAAATCCGCTTACGATCATGGCTCTTGCATCTTCCTCTGAAATTCCTCTGGACATCAGATAGAACACTGCATCGTCGCTGATCTTGCCGATCTTTGCCTCATGTCCCACATCTGCATCCTTTGTACGGATATCCATAGCCGGAATAGTATCTGAACGGGAAATATCATCCAGCATCAGGGACTGACAGGAGACAGCTGCTTTGCTGTGCTTTGCATTTTTTCCGATGGTTACAGAGCTTCTGAAGGTGCTGATTCCGCCGTCCTTGGAAATGGAACGGGTGTTGATGTAGGAGGAAGTGTTTTCTCCTGTGTGCACCACCTTGGCTCCGGTATCCAGATTCTGTCCTTTTCCTGCAAAGGTGATTCCGGTGAATTCCATGCGGGAATCTTTTCCCTTCAGAATGGTCATGGGATAAAGGTAGGAGGTATGGGAACCGAAGGATCCGGAAACCCACTCCATTACGCCGCCTTCTTCCACAATGGCTCGCTTGGTATTCAGGTTATACATATTCTTGGACCAGTTCTCAATGGTGGAATAGCGAAGTCTTGCATTTTTGCCTACAAAAAGCTCTACGCAGCCTGCATGAAGGTTTGCCACATTGTATTTCGGTGCGGAACAGCCCTCGATGAAATGAAGATCTGCTCCCTCATCTACAATGATCAGGGTATGCTCAAACTGTCCGGCTCCCGGTGCATTCAGACGGAAATAGGACTGCAGGGGAATTTCCACAGAAACGCCCGGCGGTACATAAACAAAGGATCCGCCTGACCAGACTGCGCCGTGAAGGGCGGCAAATTTGTGGTCATTTGGCTTTACCAGCTTCATAAAATGAGTACGGATCATATCTGCGTATTCCCCGTGCATAGCACTTTCCAGGTCTGTGTAAACAACTCCCTGGGCTGCTACCTCTGCTTTTACATTGTGGTATACCAGCTCGGAATCGTACTGGGCGCCAACGCCAGCTAAGGATTTACGCTCTGCCTGCGGAATTCCAAGACGCTCAAAGGTATCCTTGATGTCATCCGGAACCTCGGACCATTTGGCGCTCATCTTGGTGTTTGGACGCACATAGGTGACGATCTGATCCATGTTCAGCTCATCAATTGGCGGTCCCCAGTTGGGAATTTCCATGGAATTATAAATCTGCAATGACTGAAGCCGGAACAGCTGCATCCAGGCCGGGTCATTTTTTTCTTTTGAAATCTGTTCTACAATTGCCGGAGTCAGACCTTCTTTTACCTTATAGGCATCTTTTTCCTCGTTTCGGAAGTCGTACATGCTCCGGTCAATATCCTCTACATAGGTCTTTTCTTTCACGGTTCTTTCACCTCTTCTGCTTCTGATACGAAGCTTTCATAGCCTTCTTCATTGATTCGGTCTACCAAAGAGCCGTCGCCTGTGGCAACGATGTGACCGTTTACCATAACATGGGTGTAATCTACATGAAGAGATTCCAGAATTCTGGTACTGTGGGTGATGATCAGAAGGGCTCCGTCACGGTCCTTCTGGTATTCTTCCACACCTTTGGATACAAGACGGACAGCATCTACATCCAGACCGGAGTCTGTCTCATCCAAAATGGCGAGGTTTGGCTTTAACATCATCAGCTGAAGAATTTCTGCTTTCTTCTTTTCTCCGCCAGAGAAGCCTACATTCAGGCTGCGCTCTGCATAGGAAGGATCCATATCCAGAAATTTCAGATTTTTGTCCAGCTCTTTCTTGAAGTCCCACAGCTTGATATAGCCTCCTTTTTTCTGCTGGATCGCATTTCTGATAAAAGCAGATACGGTAAGTCCCGGCACCTCAAGAGGCTCCTGGAAGGACAAAAACATGCCGTCTTTGGCACGCTTATCTGCGCTTTCCTCTGTAACATCCTTTCCTTTAAAGAGAATGCTTCCTCCTGTAACCTGGTACTTGGGATTTCCCATAAGTACATAGCCCAGGGTAGACTTTCCAGCACCATTTGGTCCCATCAGTACATGGGTCTCTCCTTTATGGATCTGAAGATTTATATCATGAAGAATTTCTTTTTCTTCTACTCTTGCATTTAACTGTTTTATGTTAAGGATTGGTTCTGACATTGTTCTCCTCCTTTAATTCATAGTAAACCAATGGGTTTTATTTGTTTGCTATTATAAATCGGGTTTTTCAATTATGCAAGAGGGTTTGTGAAAAAATTGTTGAGAGATGCAGTTGTTGAGATTTTTTATCATTTATGGAAGGTGGAATAAGAAAATAACTGGAAATGACATGAAAAAAGCTCTTGATTCTTCATCAAGAGCTTTTAGAGGTGCCACCCAGATTTGAACTGGGGATAGAGGTGTTGCAGACCCCGAAAAAAATCCTTGGAACCCGCTAAAACTCTAAGGTTTTCCAAACTGTCCACCCTATATCCACCCTAATTTTCATGTTGCTTTCATGCCATATCAGGTATTTTACTGTGCCAAATCTATGCCACTTAGCACCCCTATGGGCATATTATATACATTTTAGTATCTTTCGTCTACAATTATTTTACTACAACTACAATATTATATGGAGGTTTATCGTGAATTATCAATTAGAATTAAAACAAATTGTGGATTTTCCACGCTGCCGGATTTACCGGGAATTTATACAAACCCTTATGAAAGACAGAAGCATCCGTACCAACGGAGGTTCCTGTCTTTTTTATTTTCTCATTTTATGTTCTTATGCAAATTACAGTTCCTCTTATCGGAACATCGAACACCTTACTTACAAAGTTGTTCCTGGAGAATGGATCTGTTCTCTTAAAGAACTACAGATTCACTTCCGCCAAAAATTCCAGCACCAGGTCATATCCATACTGGATACCCTGGTAGAGCAAAACCTTCTAACCTACTCACTACACGAAAAAAATAAGATTATCCAATACAAGATCAAAGACTGGCCAAAAGATAATACTGCCCTTTCCTATAATTACCCATGCAAAAAAGACATCGGGTTTTTCTTTTTTCCAATCGCAGATGTTCATAAACTAATCGGACTGGGAAAATGTTCGGAAATGGATGCTCTTTTGGATCTTTGGATTCATGCAGTCTATAATGATCCATCTGTGCAAGGCTCTGATGCCGGTCCGGTAGTATATTTTCGCAATCAGACTGGAAATCCCTTGTTCAGTTATCAGGAACTTGCCAGACGTTGGAAACAGTCGAAATCTTCTGTGTCCCGTCTGCTTAAAAAACTTGAAGATACCGACATGATCACACTGATTTCCTATTCCGGGAAACATGGCAGCATGGTATATCTACGTAATTATCTGTCCGTTATGTTTAATATCAGTGATGTCATGATTGATAAGGAGGAAATTGCCATGAAAATGCAACTGCCAATACATATACCCGAAGACACCTTGCCTGTTAAAAACAATTCTGAATGCGTTTCAGAATCTATTACTGACGAACAAATCATCGTTTCACAGGAAGGCTCCTGCGTTCCAGAATCACACATCAAAGCCATTGTTCGCAAAGTCGCTGAAATACTGGAAATACAAGGCATTTCTTGTTGTAGATGCCCCAAAACAAAGTATATATTATCTCCTTTATCAGCCTGCAAGGATAGTATATATCTATATTCACTACGTATTATCTGCCCCTGGGGGAAAGCCGCCTATCAGTTTGAGTTAAAACTAAAACCGGAAAATCCCGCCGTCACCAACGTCCCAGGGCATACTCCGCCTCTGCAGCATACCTTACCTGCCTTCGCTGAAATCCCAGAAGTTCTGTTGAAAGGAGGGGTTGTATAATGGCAAAGAAAAATCACCACCCTGTTTCTGCTGAAGTAGAAAATAATCCGCTGTACCATGATACCTATAAACTGCTCCGTTGTTACCGGGATTCTACTTATAGCCTGATGGTTGCTGTCCGGCAGGTGGAAATTCAATTCCAACTGGAATACAACACCAGTGTAGACGAATTTCTAGATTCCATCTATGCTGCAGGAGCAGATCTGGGAGACAGCCAGATTGAAGAATGGGCAAAAAGCATTGCCCGCAGTAACAAAATGATAAAGCTGCTTCTCTCTTCTGTGGATCTGCTCCGGAAAAATCATAAACATGGGGAAGAATATTACTGGATATTATATTACGCCTTTCTGTCTCCCCATGAACTGAAAAACACAGAGGAAATCCTGGAAGAGTTGGAAAAGCACGTTCCCAGTATCTCCTACCGGACGTACTACCGAAGGAGGCAGGCTGCTATTAACGCTCTTAGCAGCATACTATGGGGATTTTCTGCAAAGGGGACACTGGAAACTTTAAATAAGTTTTTCCCAAAATAAAATCGACATTTTCCATATAGGCACTCATTCTCTATATTAAAATGAGTGCCTATAAAAATTGATTTTCCCAATTGTACCTTTTACAGTAGTTATAAGTTTCCAAATACCACATCTTGTTCTATTTATATTTATTTGCTATAATATGATAGTTGAAAACCAATAATTTCTTTACGAAATAGGGGAGATTTCTCTAATTTTACCTATTATTTCAAATGACTAACGGAGTGAAAGAATTAGATATGCCTAAGGAATTTAAAAGTGTGGCAGAACAATTAAAAGCAATGTACAATGCATTGAAAAAATGGCCATTCATGATGGGGATAACCATTCTTATGTTTGTACTTCTGATTTCGTCAGAATACTTGACAGATAATGAGTTTATACTTTTTTTACAAATAATAGGGTTTGCTATAAGTTTTGCATTCATAGTAATGATTTTAATACTTGATAAACACGGAAAACAATATTTGAAGAAAATGAGTTTTTTTGCCAGCTTATGGTTTGCATCCTGTCTGGCTCTTGCAGATTTCAATCAACCCACTCTTAAATTAATCATCCAATTATATACTGCCTTTCTTTTCATTTTTGATGCTTGTATTATTCCCGATTTTCTCTCAAGCATTGATCCTCAGAAAAACAAGAATGAGTGTGTTTCTAATGAGCTAAAAGAAAAAATTGAGAAATTAGAAAAAGAAATTGAAGAACTCAAAAAGTTCGAGAAAAAGACAGACTAATAACTTCTTGAGTGAGTTCTACTAAATAATTACAAAACTATAACATCGAGAATACTTGGAAACTTATTTCTCTCTAAATGTGCTTTAAGATGATTAACTCTTCATCTTATCATTTTTAGTAATTAAACATGTTAAAACGTTTCCCCCTCCATTGCAAGAACATAGAGTTCCTTGAATATTTCTATTCTTAAGAATTCTATGTTCTTGAATAAATAAAAGCTTAATATAAAAAATTTCACCTTATTCGCTGCATGCTGATGGTTCTATATAATCTTCCTCATTTCCTATCCTTCTTCTATATGCTACAGTTCCTCCTTGTCTTTGCATTGCCCCTATTCGCTTCTCAACCTGTATAATATCCTCCATGCTAATTAGCGGATGTGTTGTAAAGAAATAATCACTGTTGGCATACCATAATAAATTATCAAACATATCTTCTTCAATATGTATATTAAAATCTTCCTTTTCCCACCATAAATCTGAAGGCAACAATAATAACCAATTCAAATTACACACTATTTTATATTTTGTACATATTAATTCAATCGTATCTAGTGTTTTATTGATCATTTCCATTGTTTCCCATGGAAATCCTATAATAAAGGAAAGAAAACAATGCTTATCAAATTGATACTGTTTTAAAATTTCTAAAGCACTAAAAAGTTGCTCTACCGTTAACCCCTTTCTTATTTTTTTCAATCCTTCATTATACCCACATTCTACACCTATTTGCATAGATGAAACCATTTGCAGTGGTATATTCTGTAATATTTGATTCTTTAATATATCAGTAACTCTTGCTTCGATAAATACCTTTTCGGTATAACCATACAAACGATGCAACTTTTTAAAAACATTAATAGCTCTTTCTCCATTTGCCGTAAAACAATCATCTACGAATAGTAATCTAGTCCCTCTATTTATGTTATCTTTAAACTGCAGTGCATGCTTAACACGTTTAATTACATGCTCAACAGATAAACCTCTCCAGTTTCTCCTATGGGGTATGGAACAAAAAGCGCAACTAAAACGACACCCTCTAGAAGTTTCTACCGGCAACTGTGTATATGGATTGGATGAAGGTAATAATTCATATGCTGGATACGGTGTATTTTCCATTTCTTCGACTGTTAGTTCTATTTCATCTTCATTTCGTAACACATTACCATTCAGTTTATAAGTAATACCTTTAACACCCTCTAATGTCATATTATACTCAAGAGCATTGCATAAATTCACAATAATCTTTTCACCCTCACCACGCATAACTATATGGGCATCTGATGATTCTAAAACATGTTTATCAAATATTGATGGGTGCAACCCACCCAATGCTATTTTAACGTCTGGAAAATTATCCGCTATTCGTTGGATAATAACCTTTGTATTAGACCAATTAAAAGAATTGACTGAAAACGCAATCAACTGTATATCTTTACTAGAAATTTTTTTCATTATATACTGAGCGCATAATTCCTCTATATCCCCCTTGTGTTCATACTGGATAAATTCGCAAGGATCAATTATGCTTACTTCATGTTTATTTTTCATTAATATAGAAGCCAAAAGATAAATTGCCATCGGTGCTAATTCCAAAGGTTCAAATTGATTTTTACTTATCTTTTGTGGTAACGCAACTATTAAAACTTTCATAAATTATCTCCTTTTTAATATCTTTATTCCTACAGCAGCCCCAATAACTATTTCTGCAAGTATTATCGAACTAATAGTTAAACGGACTCCATAAACATACGCAATAACATACAATTCACATGTCAAAAAAACTATATTAAAATACATGTTCAAATACGAAATAAATTTCTCATTTTCTCTTTGGAAATATTTATATACAACAAACCTAAATATTTTTTTTCCTATGCTGAGGGTAAGCACAGAGATGATTGGCATAATAAAAATATATGTCTTACTAACTATATTACTGGGTTCTGCTGCACTCCACTGAATTGATATTTTATTAGGAACCAAAAAGAAAAATATTATACTAACAAGTATACAAACTATCGTTACAATAATAGATACTACTGTAAACTTATCCTTCCTTTTCATATAATTACCCCTTTCACTTCAAATCACGTCTTTTAAATATTATATACGATAAACTCAATGTAGAAATACTCCACACTACTACAATTATCAATATTTTAGCAATAAAGTTAATATCAATATCTTGTTTTACCCAAACATCTAAATAACCTATAGGTGTAACTTCTAAAATTCTCTTAATAAGATTTATTTTTTCTCCTAATGATTGTAATATAGGAAAACCAATCCCTATTACCAATACATTAAATAACAGTCCAGCTTTGGATCCCTCCATTATAAATTCCACTCCAAAACACATAAGAAATATAGTAATTTCCAATAGAATAGTAACCAATAGTTTTAAAAATATCATTCCAAATGAAAAAGTATCATTCGTCCATCCATAAAGCATGGTTGTTACACATGTTAATACCATTGGATATAAAAAAGATAAAATAACACTATAAAAAATATTAACTATCCCTTTACTGACAAAAATTATTTTTCTATTATTGCCAAAAGATGCACTTAATTGTAATGTTCTGTTTTGAAACTCGCTACCTAAATTAACATCCAAAAATATAGAACACAAGATTATTGCAACACTAATATTACTCATACCACTTTTTAGTGCATTTTCCCCTGACAACTCCTTTATCTTTCCCGCCATATACATAGAATGATTCATATAAACTGTAATTACTCCTAATACTAATGCTCCCACACAGAGTATAGTAAAAATTTTTGTGTGGCGTGTTTTATATTGCTCGCTTCTGATAGCATCTAACATATACTCATTCCTCCAATATATCTAAATATATTTCTTCTGGCATCTTATCCGGATATTTATGAACAATTTCCTCATACGTAAAATTCTTCTTAATAGTCCCTTGGGATATAAAAATATAATCTGTGGCTACCCTAAATAATTCATCTAATATGTGGCTTGAAATTAAAATTGTAATACCTTTTTCTCTTAAATCACTTAAAAGTTTTCGTATCTGAATAGTACTTTTAGGATCTAACCCATTTAATGGCTCATCTAATACCAATAATTGTGGTTTCCCAATTAAAGCAAGGATAATACCTAATTTTTGCTTCATGCCTAGTGAATAATTTTTTACTTTTTTATGATTTTCCCAAATTCCAAATTTCATTGCAAGCTCCACAATTTCTTTTTCTATCAAAGTGCTTCTCATCAAACTTATAATTTTTATATTTTCTTTTGCCGTAAGCCCCGGATAAAACGCTGGTTTTTCTATCAAAGCACCTATATTTTTGCTTTTTAACTCCATTTTTCCATTATCAGATCCAATAAGTCCCGATATAATTCTCATGAGAGTTGTTTTTCCAGCACCATTCTCTCCAATCAGTGCATAAATATGGCCTGTATATATTGATAAATTTATATTATCTAAAGCTTTTGTTTTACTATACTTTTTTTCGATTCTTTCACATTTTAAAATAATATCTTCCACTATTAGAATGCTCCTTTAAATAATTTAAGAGAGGATTTTAGTATTTAAAAATACTAAAATCCTCAATGCTACCATAGTTTAGGCTTAAATATTAATTGTAATGATAACCGTATCTCCAGCTACAGCTCCGTTAACATAGGTAACATAATATGTTTCCCATACCCATTCTGTACCATAAGTTGAAACTCCACTACTGTCATCACCATCCAAACCTTCCACTACCGGTGGCTGATATCCATTCATATCCTCGCCCATACGGTTTCCTCCTTTCATAAATATTTGTTTTATCAAAATACTCACGTATGATAAAACACTCTATCATATATCTCAATTATTGGGTAAAAGACTCAAATCATCCAAATCCTTTTCTAACATATCAATGTAAATATCATCCATGAACGTAGCAGGAAATTTTTCTGTGATTCTCCCCATGTCTCCAACTGATTTAATAAATGCTGCCATATAACAAGGAATCTTTTTCTTCCATAATTCATATAAACCACCATTCCAGTACTCTTCAATACTATGATTTCTGATGTTTCCAACAACTAATGGCAGGTAAGGGCTTGTAACAATATCTCCATTTGCACGAATACTTATATAATACATCGGTAGTTCTGTATGTTCCGGAAAACGTATTAAATGATCAACAGGATCTCCCCATACAATTTTAATACTTGGGTTACGTGCATTAATCGTATTAATTGTGTTTACCAATTTTCTATATTGAATATCTGTAGGACAAATATTCTCTAAATTTTTATTCCCACGTCCTAATGGCATAAGTGGCTGTACACGTAACTCAATTTTATTATTAAAAGACATTGACTCTAATTTTGTATGTAATTCTTCCAACTCCTCTATGTTAAATGATGTTGGTGTAAATGCAATCGACATTTCCATATCATACTTTCTAACAATATCTATGGCTCTAAACACGCTGTCATAAACGCCTGTCTTATTTCTTAATTTATCATGGCTCTCCGCTTTAGCACCATCTACGCTAAACTGTATGCTATTCAATCCCGAATGATATAAATCTCGTATAACACTTTCTGATGCCAAAATGCCATTGGTTACTATTGCTGTCCTGACTCCGCAATTACTTAACATTTTTATACATTTGCAGATAAGTTCTTTTCTCAATAATGTTTCTCCGCCACAAAAACAAAAATTCAACAATTTCATAGGCAAAATATCTTTAACAAATTTAATCACCTCATCATCAGATAATTCATGTTCCATTACTCTGTTTTCACCACTTGCATTGTAACAATGCAAACATCTTAAATTACATTTGTTTGTTATATCTAAAGCTAACTGATATGGTCCTACTGTAAAGTCTATATTTCTATTCATATATATACCTCTCTAATGCTCATACTGTCCAATCATAAATAATTAAGTCATTTCCTTTTCCATACTCATCCATTAACTGTGAAACCTTTTTAAACCCACAATTAAACAACTGCTTTTCCAACATTTCTAAATCTGAACCTATCGTTTTAATTCTCAACTTAGAAATATTAAATGGATACAAACTCTTCAATAGTTGTTCACACCCTATAAGTACTTGTTCCAATATTTCTTCTGGAACTAATAATGTTGTAATTTCTAATATATCCGTTTCTGGGTGATTATTGGATATAGATGTTATTCCCATTACATTTCCTTCTCTATCTTTTAACACAAAAAAATCCTCTTTATAATAAAACATCTTGCTCCTTAGTACAGTTTCTTTTTGGTAATCACTCAATCCTTTATTCCTATTTGCTGGGCAATTATGATATGTATATTCTGTATTATCTGCATACATTTTATATGCAGCAAATATTTCCCTAATGTCATCTTCAGTTGCCCAAATCAAATCATATTTTTCATTTAATTTTATAGTTCCGTTTACCATAAATGGTGATCCTCCCTTTCCCCATGACAAAGCCCATAATTTATCAAATGCAAACAATGTAACCACAACATCTTTAAGAAAATCAGCCGTAGGATTCATATATGAATATCTTGTTGCAAAATCTTCTTTGATTTGTTCTACTATCCTTTCTCCATTGCATAGCTTAAGTATTTCCCATGCTTCTCCATTCATAACCATTTCTTGAGTCTTTCCGTTTACAATAGCAAAACTTTTTTTATTACCTTTTTCATGTCGGAAATAAAATATTCTTTCTTCCTCAAATTTAGGAATACTCTTTAATAGTTTTTCCTTATTAGTTAAACTTATATTATCGTAAAACATATACTTACCTCCTTTGATATTAACTACTGAGTTCTCCTTTCTTTTATTTTAGATAAATAGTTTTTATATCAGAAAATCTTTCAAAAAGATTTCTTTCATGAGTTACTATAAAAATTATCCTTTCCCTTCCTAACTCCCAAAGAATCTCTGATAATATTTCCTTTGTTTTCATATCTAAATCAGATGTTGGTTCATCCAAAATCATAATATCTGTATTTTTTAATAATACTGGTAACAGTTGAATTCTTTGCATTTCCCCACCCGATAATTCATGAAATGCTCTATCTAAATAATGCAAAATATTAAATTGATTCGTCAAATATATATTTTCTAAATGATACTGTTTTATCAATATTTCAAGAGCACCTATATCAAAACGTTCTGCTAACATCTCTTTTACCGTTATATCCATTTCATTTTGATTTTGTATATATATAGATATTTTATTTTTTCTCAAGGATTCAATTTCTACTTCTGAAATAGGAATATTATTAAACTCAATGTTTCCCTTCTTTTTAGTGTGTAATAAACCACACAAAAGATATAAAAGGGTTGATTTTCCGCTACCATTCGCTCCCATGATCAGATTAATTCCTTCCATAAATTCTTCATTATAATTTGTTAAAATTTTTTTATTATCATAACTGAATTCTAATCTACTAATTTTAACTCTATTAATCTTTTGATTAACTATTTTTGTTCCGTACTGCTCCTTCTCCAAATTTTTTATTTTTGTAATCCAATCAAAAGAATTTTTTGCATCTTGGTATACTTGCCCAAAGGAAAAGAAAAATTTAATACTCTGTATCAGCATTCCAAAATATGATGAAATTATCAAAAACTCTCCTAATGTTAAGTTTCCAGAAATCATCTCAATACCACCAACTATTAATGCTGTTGATTTAAAAACAAGCGTAATGATACTCTCTAAAGAATTGTAAAAATATGAAAGCTTAGTATACTTCATGAATTCTTCTAAATATTTCCCAAACTCTCTTCTTCTTTTGTTTTCCTTATTTTTATAATCAGCCCATAACTTTATTTTTTTTATAAATTCAAATTGTTCATTAATATGCTTGTAATATGCAGACTGTTCTTCTTTATATCTAGTACTTTGCTCATACAACGGTTTTTTTAAATAATAATAACTAAGTATGTAAGCTGGAACTATGAACATTATAAGTAAAAATATTTTTTTATTTATTTTTCCAATTGCTATTATTACCCCAATTATAGTTAAACTCTGAAATACACTACTTATAATATTATCAAAAACAAAAGACCATATTTTATTTGCATCAATATTGATCTTTTGATGTAAATAAGATGGATTAAATTTACTACTTTCGCTATAGTCGGAATATTGTACACACCTTATAATTTCATTCATTGTTTTAAATACAAGTTGGGACTGAACTTTAGTTTTATAAATATTAAAACAATATGTCAACATTGTAGTTATCACCCCTAGCCCCACTATTAAACAACCAAATTTAATTATTTTTTCTTTACTTGGTGTATATATCACTATATTAAAGTAAAAACCGTTCAAATACGGAACAACTAATGCTAATACAAAAGTCAGGAAATTCCCCATAATTATAAAAATTAAAAGCCTTTTATTTTCACAAAAATTTTTATACACAAACCGTAATAGTTCCATAAATACCTCTTTATCAAAATTTCATATATCATTTCATTATAAATTTTTGTTTTTCCCACATTACCATAGTTCCTATATACTTCCCATATTTTTTGTTTAAAATGCACTTTTTTTTTTCTATTTGGCACATTTACTTCTTATATTTTACTTCAACTTGGCACACTTCTGCGATTGAAGGGTTATCTTACCCATGTTACAATTGATATTGCTTATAGTATTCCTATTTTTTACCGGCACCTTAATTGGTGCTTTTTTTGTACCCGTAAACCTTTCGCTGACAGTAGCCAATACTTACACAGTACGTACAGCGTACTTCCCCTAAAATAAAACGTATTCTGTGCGTACAGTGTAAGTAAAACTTCCTATTTATATAATGAAGGGAGATTACCATGAAAACAAGAAATGAAATCTATCAAGGGGAAGGTGCCCAACTGCTCCGGTTCATTACAACTTACCATTCGCTGCAATATGAACAGGTCTTACGGCTCTTTTCCAAAAACAGAGAGTCTATCAAATCTCTGATCACAAGTCTGGTAAAACAAAAACGCATTATCTATGATAAGGAGAACGGGCTTCTCTGCGACAGCCAGGAATCTGCAAACAATCCTGATTATGGCATGATTGCATCCTTTTGGGTGCTTTTGGACTTCAAAACAGCCATTATGTACCATACTGACGGTGAATTTCCTGTAAAACTGAACTTTTTCTCTAAAGATGAGTGGTATGAAGTCCTCTATGTCCCCCAGGAACAAGAATATCTTATCAATCATGTCATGGAAAGCCAGACAAAAAGCGATGCTAAACGGCTGGTAGTATTAGAAACGGAAGAACAGGCTGCAAAAATTCATATCACAGGCGTGATTGCCTTTTGCCTTGTAGACTCCTCTACCGGATCTGTCAGCTATTATGCAAAGAAATGAGGTATGTATGAACACCAAAACTGTTTTTGACCGTTTACAGAGCATTGATGATGAAGTCCAAAAACTTCACAACACTATTTTTGCATTGAAAACAACAGATATTCAAGCGTATGCCGACAAATACGAAGAGCTGAGTATCAGTGCTGCCCTACGTTCTGAAAGGATTGCCTGCCAGCTCAGAAATCTGGTATATACCACAACTGATACTGGAAAGAAAGACTATCTGAAACAGGCTGCGGATGTGCAGGGAATCAAAATCTCTTTTTCAAATCGTGTTCTTTCCATTACCATGCCAGGGCTACTGCCCAAACGTAAATTGCGAACCAACACCGCTTTTCTACATGAGCCATTAAACCTTGCCTTGCAGACTTATGTGACAGAACATTCTATTCCGTTATATAAAAGATGTGTGGTCTGTTTCAGTCAAATTTATGACCAGAGCCTTTCTTTACAACGAATACGTGATTACGATAATTTGGAGTTCAAACAGATTTTAGATACTATCGCTTCCTATGTTCTGGTTGATGATACGGGACTCTTTTGCGACTCCTATCACACTACAGAACTGGGGAATTACGATCACACCGTTATCTTTGTAATGGAACCGGAAATCTTTCCTGGCTGGCTGAAAAATAGAAAATCGTCTATCAAAACCATATCGGAAATTTCCTGATATTTTTCTTTCTTTTTCCGATATAGGTAATTTTTCTGCAAAGAAGCCATATTCTTTGCATTTTTTATGCTTAATACCGCCCTTACTTTACCCAAGTATAGGCTGTCATAGGTAAAAATCGAACTGAGGTGATGCTTATTTGATAAAAACCGATTCTATAAAATATCAGCTTTTGGAAATGGTTGGACTATGTGGGGAATTCCCTTCCGGACAGCTTAACAGATTGATTGAGAGTGATTCCTATGCAGAGAAGGTGGTTACAGATTTAAAGCAGAGTAAGCTTATAAGAACACACTATAAAGATGGCCTACGAGGTTATCGCCTTACCAAACGGGCAAAAGAACTGCTGCTTTCGCAAAATTCCTGTCGTTTTCAAAACTATTTAACCGGAAATGCAGAAACCAACCTCATACGTAGCGAATTACCAAGACGGCTGCGACTTCATCAAAAAGCAGAAACCTATTTGACGCTTTCCCATGCTGGAATCCCATTCTTTCCAGATGAAAAGCCCCTGCTTTTTTCTGAATCCGGCGAAGCGGCTACGTTTCCTATGCGAAGCCTTCCTCTGTTTTACTCTTCCAGGGAAATAAAAAATCTTAGAGCATCCACTACTAAAATCAAAAATTCCCGTAGTATGGGAATCCTGATGGCTCCTCACTGTGTCTATGCTGTTTATAATACCGGAAATACACTTCTAAAATGGGAATACAAAACGGAAGTCCGACTCAATGCTTTTTTGCAGCACTATCTTCAAGGACTTCCTTACCATGGCCCGCCTACCGTTTATGCCATCATGACCGGCAGTGATATGGATATGGCTTTCCGTCTCCTTACCAGTACCGGGGGATACAAAAAAACACTGTTCATGCTGGATACTGCGTATGAACACTTCTATTTCCTGCCCAATAACAGCTACGGAGAATACCTGCTCCGTTTATTGGTACAACCCCAGCGTATGATGCAGCTTAATCAGTTACTACTGTCCGACTGTTTTCCCCAGCGTGAGGATCTGCCAATTGAACATGATGGAATAGACAGCCAGGAAAACCCTATTTTGCTTGCGTATGATTTTGACATGCAGCGTATCAACCGCTTCAATACTGGATTAAATGTATATGGGCTATCCGGGAACCTGATTTGCTTTGACTTTCAGCTTCCCTGCCTGAAAAAATACCTGACTGCAGATATACACTTCTCCAGCATTGATTTTCAAAAGTTTAAAAGGAGGTTTTTCAATGAACCGTAAATGGTGGAAGTTCCTGTTTTTGCTTCCCATAAGCGTCTGCACTCTGTATGCCGGAGGATACGCAGCACAATTTATTAAAAACTATCAGGAATGGACTTCTGCCGGAAACTTTGCCGGCAACGGAACCTATCCGCAAGCAGCTTCTTTACACCCATTGGTATGCTTTCATACTGCCCTTACCGATTTCCCATACAATTTGTATGGGATTTTTCTTTGCCTGGTTCTCTTTGGGCTTCTTACTTTTTTACTTATGCGTATGGGATATGACAGAAACGGGGAGATTAGTGACCATGACCGGAACTTAAATTACTCTACAAAAGGAACCTACGGTACATCCGGATTCATGACTCCAGATGAAATGATGAAAGTTTTGGAACTGACCGGAGATGTAAAGAAAAATAAAGGAACCATTTTAGGAAAATTGAATGGCAAAGCCGTATGTCTTCCATATCAAACACGAATGAATAAAAATATCGCCGTGTATGGTGCCAGTGGTTCCATGAAATCCAGGGCATTTGCCAGGAATATGATTTTCCAGTGTGTCGCCAGAGGGCAGGAAGGCAATTCCGGGGAAAGTTTAATCATTACCGATCCCAAAAGCGAACTCTATGAAAGCATGTCTGCTTATTTGGAAAACGAAGGCTATGTAGTAAAAGCATTTAATCTGGTCAATCCGGAAAACTCGGATAGTTGGAATTGTCTGGGTGAAATCAATGGACAGGAAACGATGGCTCAGGTATTTGCAGATGTCATTATCCAGAATACAGGTTCCGGAAAAGGAGATCATTTCTGGGATAATGCGGAGATGAACCTGCTAAAAGCCCTGGTTCTCTATGTGGATCAGGGATTTCCGCCGGAAGCCAGAAATATCGGACAGGTTTATAAGCTCCTGACCATGAGTTCCGAAAAGGAGCTGAACAGTCTTTTTGATCTGCTCCCAGTGTCCCATCCAGCAAAAGTTCCTTACTGCATCTACAAACAAGCCAGTGATACCGTGCGAAGCGGAGTTATTATCGGATTGGGTGCCAGACTTCAGGTATTTCAGAATAAACTCATTCGGCAGATTACCTCTTATGATGAGATTGATCTGACACTTCCAGGGAAACAGAAATGTGCTTACTTTTGCATTACCTCAGACCAGGACAGCACCTTCGATTTTTTATCTTCCCTGTTTATGACCTTCATCTTCATCAAACTGGTCCGATATGCAGATAAATATGGAGAAGAAGGAAAACTTCCTGTTGCTGTACATATACTGGCTGATGAGCTTGCTAACACCGGAGCTATCCTGGAATTGAATAAGAAAATCAGTGTAATCCGAAGCCGGAATCTCAGCATTTCCTGCATCTTTCAGAATTTGCCCCAGATGCAGAACCGCTATCCTTATAACCAATGGCAGGAAATTATCGGCAACTGTGACACCCAGCTCTTTTTGGGCTGCACAGATGAAGTTACTGCTACCTTTATCAGTAACCGCAGCGGCGATGTAACCGTAGGGGTAAGCAGCGAAGCCAAGCAGCTCAATAGCTGGCGGGTATCCGACTATACACCAGAATACCGGCAGACAAAATCTATCGGCAAGCGGAAACTCTTAACACCAGATGAAATCTTGCGGCTCCCGCTTGATACTGCTTTGGTTATCCTACGTGGGCAAAAAGTCCTAAAAGTAGAAAAGTACGATTATACCCTGCATCCAGACGCCAAAAAGCTGATACCAAGAAAAGCATCGGAACACATACCTGAATGGCGCAAAAATGGTTCCTCGGAAGAAACAGATTATCGACCACAGCCCTCATCCGGATCATCCAAAAGGAAACGCCGTTCATCTTCTGCGTCAATAGCAAAACAGAAACCACATTTTACATCCGACCCCGTTTATCAGGAACCTACTCCCGATGATTTTATGGAGGATTTCCTTCAGGAAAATTTTATAGAAGATTCCCCCGACTCTGGCATGGTTCCTTTAGATAAAGATTCCATCATGTCATAACACATTTTGAAAGGAGATCATATTTATGGCAAACGAAACAATGAACCTGAACACCCCTATTTTAACCCTTGACTCCGATACTGTATTAGAAACTGCTCAATCAAAAGCGGATTTAATCTGGCATGACATCCAAAATGCCTATCGTACCAGGAAAATTCTCACCGGCATTCTGGGAGGTATTGAAAAGACCGAAGCCGGCAGCTTAATAGCAATTATTTACTATAAAGATTATCGGGCAGTCATCCCCATCTCGGAAATGATGATCAATCTGATCCAGGATGAAAATCATGATTACGGAGATCTCTCTCTTAGACAGAACAAAGTCCTTAACAATATGCTTGGTTGTGAAATCGACTTTGTAATCAAAGGACTGGATACCAAATCCAGAAGCATCGTTGCCAGCCGGAAAGATGCTATGCTGAAGAAACGTCAGATTTTCTATTTTGATCAGGACTCTTCCGGACAGACTAAAATCCACGAAGACCGTATTGTGCAGGCCAGAGTCATTGCCGTTGCTGAAAAAGTAGTCCGGGCAGAAATCTTTGGTGTAGAAACTTCCATCCTTGCAAGAGATCTGTCTTTTGACTGGCTGGGTGATGCCAGGGAACGATTCCAAGTAGGGGAACATATTCTGGTCCGGATCTTAACTATCCAGGGAGATTCCCCGGAAATGCTCTCCATCCATGCAGATGTGAAAAGCGTGGAAGGCAACACCAGCAAAGAAAATCTGAAAAATTGTCGGGTACAGGGAAAATATGCCGGAACGGTGGAAGACATCCACAAAGGAACTGTTTTTGTCCGGTTAGAATTGGGCGTCAACGCCATTGCTCACAGTTGCTACGACAGCCGCGCCGTTGGAAAGAAAGA
Source organism: Ruminococcus sp. AF31-8BH (assembly GCF_003460605.1). GTDB lineage: Bacteria > Bacillota > Clostridia > Lachnospirales > Lachnospiraceae > Blautia_A > Blautia_A acetigignens. The sequence continues at coordinate 93,166 of NZ_QTVN01000005.1, read as the reverse complement.
TAAGGTGTCCTTTGTTGTGACACATATTGACGAGGATCGGAATGTTGCAGTGGGGATCATCACTCGGATTATTAAGCAATACATATAGCATTCATAATGCACTGGGGGATAAGAGAAATCCCCCAGTCTTTAATGCCTTCATCAGAGTTACATTTGAACCAACATACAATTATGCATTCAAAGTTATTATTTCATCACACATAGATAAAAGATATTTTCTATGTGTGATGATTATTATAATTTTATCCCACTTTATTTTTGCAAGCAAATCACCAACTATTTCTTCACTTTTCATATCCATAGATGCTGTAGGTTCATCTAAAATTAAAACATCTTTATTCTCTAAAAATACTTTTAAGAAACATATTTTCTGCAGTTCGCCACCAGATTTTAAAGTATAATTATATACTTGCTTTTTCGGCACTTCATCTAGGTTTAAAAAATTTAAAAGTTCATTATTATTCACATAACAAGCTATTTCTTCTATATCATCAACAGACACTGTTGCCTTTTGAGGCATTACCGATATTCCCTTTAACAATGATTCCTGTGATAATTCATTAATATCTACATCATTTATTGTAATCGTACCATTGTATACCACATCAAATCTTCTCAATAATTTTATTAGGGTAGTTTTTCCAGATCCGTTTTCGCCTGTTATACCTAGAATTTTGCCCTTATGTATAGACATATTGAATTTGTCAAATATTACTTTGGTATCAATTTTTTTAGTTAAGTCCGTTATTTCTATTTTTTGAATACTTGTTACTTCCTTACTACCATAATTACGTAAAGGTATCTTAACTAACAAATTCAATCTGTTTGACACTACACAAAATGATTTGTATTGTAAAAAAACTTCTCCTATCTTGAATAATGGAACATACAGTTTTTGGGTGTACAAAATCACATTAATTAATTGACCAGGGCTTAAATTGATACTGGAATCTAATATCCATACTGATAGGATTACAATAATAGAAATCAAGTTAAAACTCTGTGATATGATCAATGAAATTTGATAATGGTTTTTTATTTTAAAAAACTGTTCAAACAATAATTTATTTGATTTTGCATACAAACTAAATGCACTTTTTACATTATCAATTAAATAGTAACTTTCAATATTGTTCAAAATATCATTAGAATATGTATTGGTTTGTGTCTCCACTTCCTTCATTCGTTGTAGCTTATAATTTAAAGGTAAAGTATATATTTTTTGAACAACGACAAAAAATATGACTAACCCAATAATAACTACTCCTAGTTTTATGTTGACTCTCAAAATATACCAAGCTATTCCTAAAAAGGAAAGCAAATTTCCTACAGCATTAGAAACATCCGATACCAAAAAGCTATTAAATTGTGGAATATCTTTATCTAATAGTGTCTCTAAATTTCCTATTGAATATTTTTCCCAAAAATCAGCATTGGTATTTGTAATTCTTTGCATTATTGCCTGTCTTGAAGCAATATTCATTTTTGCTTCAAAATAATTATATCTATTTGCTTTCCAATATTCTATTATTAATGCGATAATAGTCAGTAAAATCAATGCTTTACTATAAAAAATCACATTATTATATTGCATATTTTGAACGCTATCTATTAGTTTTCCAATATAACTTGGTGAATAAACAGATGTTGCTGTGCTTATCAGCAAAAACAAGAAACAAATTCCATGTTGCATCAAAAAAAAAGTAATCGTAATATGACAGTTGCTTAAAATATTTTTAATACTTTTCACCAAACAACTCCTTTTTTTCTTCTTCACTAAGTTCCATATACAAGTATATTAATTTTTCATAAAATACCTGTTGGTGGAAACACTCCCTTGGTGGCTGCGACAATAAACCACCATTTTCTTCATAATTTCCAGCCACACAACCACCTGCACAATATTTTCTAACCCAGCATTTAGAGCAGCCTTCACGAGTATTTAGATTATTAATTTGTGCTTTTTCTAAATACTTTTCTCTCTTCTCTTCATTTTCCTGATATGTATCATACACATTACCTAAACAAGTTTCCTTATAACTTACAAATCTATGACAAGGATATATATCACCATGTATATCTATTGCAACGTCTCTTATCCCTGCCCCACAACCGAATTGTCTATATACACCCCTGTGTAAACTTAACAATGCAGAGTATATAAAAGTCATCTTTCGCACTTTAGAACAATTATTGCTATGAATAAATTCTTTGGCATATTCTATCAATTCTATTTCGCTATTAATGTATTCCACAAATTCCGCATCTGATGTCAAATTATTGGCAGGTGTCATCGGTATATTTTTAAAGCCTAACCCATTCAAATGATTAAATGTATTAACCATATCAAGATTACCTGGTGTAAGAGTTGCTCTAGACGTTAAACCGTACTCTTTTCGTAATTCTTTTGTATTTTTTACAGTTTGGTCATAACTGCCTGTTCCATCTTTATGATATCTGTTTTTATCATTTTTTTCTTTATCACCATCAATGCTGATAATAGTCGAAATTTTATTTTCTACTATTAGTTTATTTACCTCATCATTTAATAAAGTTCCGTTTGTTGTCATCGAATAACCAACATTTTTATCTTTGGTTTTACAATACGAAATAATTTCTTTCATTAAATCTACTGCCAACAAAGGTTCCCCTCCAAAAAATGTTATTAAAACTTTATCGGCATCTGAGTGCTCAAATAAATAGTCTATTGCCTTAAAAGCAGTTTCTTTACTCATTTTACCTGAATCACAATAACTACCTTCGTCACCAAAACAATAGGAACATGCCAAATTACATCCTTGAACCAACATTAAGGTTATTCCAACAATATTTTCTTTGGTATAAGTTTCTATCGACGATTCATTTTTAGAATCCACATATTTAAGAAAGCCTGCATTTTCCATTGCATTTACAAGCGAATTAAATTCTTCTTCGTTAAAATATTTTTTACTTTTCTGAAATAATTCTTCTTTCGATAAGTTATTGTTTTGAATTACTTTTAGGGTTCTTTCATCCACTTTTACAAGTTTTCCGTTTTCTATGTCTAAAATAACCACCTCTTTTTCATTACGAAATATCTTGAAATCATTAAACTGAATAATTCTATTGTACATATGTATCCTTCTCTCCTTTTTTTATTATTCTCATTGTAATAAAGGCATATAATACAGTCATTCCTATAACCAATAACAGATAACGACTGGCATTTAAAATAACACCTTTTATTGATACATAAGCATGTATTTCTGCATAATTCAATGAAATATATACTCCTAAAATAATACTCAGAAAAACTCCCGCACAGACCAATGGAGTAGTATAGATATACCTACTCTCCTTTTTTCTAATATCACTACTTTCCTTTTCATTAACCCCCAGCCTACGGTATACCTTAATATTATCAACATGACTTCTCATAATAAATAAATAATTCAAACTCAAAATGCTTAAATTAAGTACCATACCTATTATGAATAAATAGATGGATAATAAATTCACCAATATCGTAAACGTCACAAACTGGTTATTTGAAATTGTTTGCATCGTAACCTCAAATATTCTGAAAAAGTCATCTTCTTTATTATAAATTCTATTTAACTCATATATTTCACTATTATTTAACTCTGTCAAAATATCTTTTTCTATTTTTTCTGCTTGGCTATATGTTATCCTATTTTGTGTATCAATTAATACTGTTTCTGATACTTTTAATAACCCTTCTACAGCGTATGCATTCACTACTATAACATACGGATTATCTGTATTAAATAAACTTTCTCCCGCAACAGAATCTGTAAATTCTTTCTGGGAATTTTTCAGAGTAACACCATTGGACAACACAATTTTTTTATCAGAAAAAACATTCTGTTCGGTCTTATACTTATGAACTAAAAACTCATCTTTATTTAAACTAACCTTTTCCAATCCTGATGCAGATCTAACACAATTATAATCATCTAGGGATATAATATAAGGTGGAAACATTCCCCTTCGACGATTTTTAAATAAATCTGGATTTGCAAGATAATTTTTAACCTTAATGAATTTATTAACATGTACATCTTGACTCTCTAAATACTCATTCAAAAAATCAATTTCAATTTCTCCAATCTTATCGGGTTCTTTGATATAATTATAAATACTATTTACTTCTATATCATACGAGCCTTTATATTGATTGAATGAATGAGACCACGTGAATAGTATGTTAGCCATTACTGGTACTACTATACAAAAAAGCAATATAATACTAGATGAAAACATCATAAACTTTAATCTTTTGGAATATGTAGTTAACTCTGTGAGCAATATAATGTCTTCAATATTATGATACTGCTTTTTCAACCTCTTTCTTGTCTGCAAATTTATTCCAGCATAAATAAAACTTCTTATCGCCAGTATCGCTAAAATAATAACCAAAAAAATCAAAAGATTTTTTACATTATCAGGAATCTCTTGTAAGTGTTGAACATAATCATAATATCTTAAAACTCCTATTCCCATTATGCCAATAACTATTATGGAAATTATATTTGCTTTAACTGAAGGAATCTTTCCAATTTTTATTTTCTTTTCTACTGTTAATAATTCTTTTAACTCAATACTTTTGAATCTTTTCACATTTTTTATAAATGTAACTAATAATAATATGGCATTTCCCAAAATAGTAAGTGCTAATGCATCTTTATATAACTTGAAAGATATTGTTATAGTAGTCTCCATAACTTCCAAAATATGTTTTGTCAAAAAATAGTTAAATACAGTGCCTATAATAATACCAATCAAAAGTCCTATAATACTTCCTATAAGTCGTTCAACCAAAATTTTATAAGATATTATTCTTCTTGATAACCCCATTGTTCGTAACAAATAATATTTGTTCTTCTGGTAATTGAATAAGTAATTATCAAGATACAAAATTATTCCTAATGCTAATAAAAAAAAGCATCCTGCCATAATACGTGTCATCAAAAGAATATTATCCACATTAAAATACTCTATATGTTGAATTACATAATCCTTAGAATATATGATATTTATTCCATACATTATTGCAGAATACATAACAATCATAACAACATAATATAGATTTAACTGAATGTTCTTTTTAAAGTCTTTTGAGGATAATTTGGTTAGTAATTTACACATTTTAATAGTATTATCCATCATATTTCTCCAAACAACTGATTATTTCTTTATAATATTTCTTTTGTGAATCATTCTTTATCAACTGTTTCTCTATCCTTCCATCTTTTAAATAGACGAATTTATTTGAATATGAAGCCACATATGGATCATGGGTTACCATAACTATTGTCTTTTCTAAATCCGTATTCAGTTTTCTAAAAATCTCTAATAAAATATCGGCATTTTTTTTATTGAGAGCCCCTGTTGGTTCATCCGCAAAAATACATTTTGAATTATTCAATATACTTCTAGCAATTGCAACTCTCTGTCGTTCACCTCCAGATAATTCATCTGGATATTTATTTAACAGAGTTTTTATATTTAATTGTTGTACTACTTCTTCAAAAGATAGTTCCTTCGCATTTGATTCTGCTAGTAATACGCCTAAATAAGCATTTTCCTCAACTGTCATTTCTTGAATCAAATTATAATCTTGAAAAATTATACTTATATCTTTTTTTCTGTATTGATCTCTTTCCTTATCCTTATACTTCCTAAATGATTTGGCGAAAAAGGATATTTCTCCCTCATCATAATCTTCAATCATTGTCAATATATTTATTAAAGTAGTTTTACCAGCTCCACTACTACCCATAATCGCTAAAAAATCACCTTCAGCAATATCTAAATCTATGCCTTTAAGTACCTCTGTTATCTGTTTTCCATTCACATAATTTTTAGTTATTTGCTTAAGACTATACATATTATCGCCTCCCTTGTATTATCTAACAAGAACCGGGGAAATCCCCGGTTCTCTAGTCTTGAATGACCACTCTGCTTCTTAATTGGCAATTAACTAATGAAATCTAATGATCCACCATTGCAAATAGTACAGTTGTTGTCACCTTTATTGCACAGAAGACAAATATTGCTATCAATATTTTTTGCCTCTTCTTCAGTAACTGTTCTGTTCACTACTTCAAACATATTTACATCCTCCTTTCATTCAAAATTGTTAGGCAACTGTCAACTTATACTCTTCCATTTTTGTTATACGAACTAATTCCCCGTACAAAGCAAAAATATTTCGTACTAAGTTTTATGTAACCAAAATCACTTATCGCCAACAATTTCACCTAACATTTTAGGTTACCATTAATAAATACACTTTCCTAATCTACAAATCTATATTTTATGCTTAAATTGCGTTTTTTTTGTCCTCGTTGGCACATACTATTCATTTTTATGCCCCAGCTTGGCACACTTCTGCGATTTACAGGGAAATCTACCCATGTTAGAATGATACTGTCAAAATTATATGTAGCGAAAACGCAGCTTTCCAGGGAATGCCTCTTCTCTGGTGCAAGCTGCGTTTTTTAGTGCATGGAAAGGAGTATCACAACTAAATATGGAATAAGCGTTCCTCCGTATTGACCGGACTGAAGCTTTTATGAGGCAGGAAAACTATAAGCCAGGGCAAAGTGAAAAATCTCACTTTGCCCTCTTTTTATGAAGGAGGTTCATTTACTTGAAAAACCATGTACACAAAGAAGCTCCACCGGGCATGAAACATCATTGGAACTATGGCAAATATCTCTATACTGCCTTCCTTGTCTTTATTCTGATTGCCTGTAATGTACAACCCGTTATGGCTGCTACCATCTGGGACAAAGCTTCAGAAATCATGAAAGACGTATATAACCAGATTATCCTGATTTCCACCATTGCGGCTGTTGTAACTGCATCGGTTGCTTTGCTTTTGATGAATTTTTCCAAATCCGGAAAAACCGTGGATGAATCCAGGGCATGGCTCAAACGAATCATCATTACATGGGCTATTCTTAATGGTCTGGGATTTATCATGGCTTACATCACTCCGTTCTTTGCCGGCGGGCAGTGGAATGGATAATGCAGATAAGGAGGTGGCTCTGTCATGGGAATACTTGACGGAATTGTAGAATGGATTGCCGAACAGGTCATGAACATTCTGGATTTGATTACTACTTCTGTTCTGGGTGCACTGGGATGTTCCATGGATACTTTTCTCCGGTATTTTCCAGCAGCGGAAACAATGTACCAGATTTTTCTGGCACTGGCTATCGGACTCATCCTTTTAAACTGGGTTTGGCAGCTTTTTAAGAATTATTTTATGGGGACAGGGATTGACGCTGAAGATCCAATCAAATTATCACTGCGGACATTTATGTTCCTTTTCCTGACATTCTATGCCAAAGACATTGTGGATCTTCTATTGAATATTGCAGGAACCCCGTATAGCTGGATTCTGACTGAAGATCTTCCACCACTGGAATTTGCCAAGTTTAATTCTGTAATCACAGTCATCCTGGGAGTATGTGCCAACGGTGCTGTTGCCATTGTTGCCCTCATACTGGTACTGATCCTTGCCTGGAATTACATCAAGCTGCTTTTTGAAGCTGCGGAACGTTATATACTGCTTGGAGTTCTGGTCTACACCGCACCTGTTGCATTTTCCACAGGTGCTTCCCAGGCTACTGGAAATATTTTTAAGAGCTGGTGCCGTATGCTCGGCGGACAGTTCTTTTTGCTTTTAATGAACGCCTGGTGTTTGCGGCTGTTTACTTCCATGGTGGGAACATTCCTTGCAAACCCTTTATCACTCTAGGAAGGAGGAGATTATGAAACATAAGAAAACACTGCTCTGCAGCCTGCTATTGATTTCTTGTCTGATTCTTGTAACATCCATGCCGGTCTTTGCCGCTGAACTTACAGAAGCAGAGGTACAGCAAGCTGTGGATGCACAGGGAAAAGAAACGGTCACCGGTAATGTTTTTATCTGGTTTCTGTGTGCCATTGCTTTTTTGAAGGTTTCTCAAAAGATTGACAGCTTTATGGCAAGTCTGGGAGTCAATGTTGGAAATACTGGTGGAAATATGATGGCTGAACTTTTAATCGCCGGAAGAGGTCTTGCAAGTTCCTTTCGAGGGCATGGAGGTGGAAGCCATAGTAGTTCCCATTCTTCCTCTCCCGGAAGTGCTGCAGTACAAAGTTCTTTCCTTTCCGGAGGATTAGCCGGAGCCGTTGGAAGGCAGACAGAGCGTTCTGCGGTAAATGCAGCCACCGGATATACCGAAGGACCAAGCATCGGAAATGCACTCTATCAGTCTTCCCTTGAAAAAGGCGGAGATTTTGCCAATAACGTTATCAGCAATATTGCTCAAGGAAACTATGGTCAAGTTGGCTCGATCAAAGGTGATGGAGCTGTTTCTGCATTTCAATCCTACATGGGAATTCAAAATGAAGATAAAACAGATCATTCCTATACCAATGTTGAAATTGGAGGTGGCAGGATAACAGGAGTTGAGTCCGGTTCCAATGGGGACAGCCGGGAATTTGCTATGTACCATGCCGATCAATATACGGCTCCTACCCAGGGAACCTATGAAACTGTGCAATCTGTAGACGGAGCTACCTGGTACAAGCAATATGCCGAAAATACGGTATCCAAAATCCCTTATGATGCTGGCGATGGAAAAATAGCCTACAACGAATCCATTGTCCAAAAGCTTCCTCCTACTCCTCCAAGAAAGGATCGGATTTAGTAATAGATACAGAACGTTCTGGACTTGACGAAGCAATGGATGTAGGCTCCAGTACCGTTTCTCACCTAAAGTCCTTAAAAACAGCAGCCACTTTCTCCAAAGCAGGATATGGTGCCGCCCTTGGCGGACCTTTCACAGCAGCAATTGGAGCCGTCATAGCCAACCGGAATCAGCTCGCTAAAATTCTTCTTGTTATTCTCGCCATACTGCTGCTCCCGGTTTTATTTATTGTGATGCTCCCTGGTCTGATCTTTGGAAGCCTGACCGAGCAAAGTGATGTACTAAACAGCAACTCTATGATCAGTGAAAACATCCGTGCTTCCCGTGAAGCCATCGTTGAAGTGTTAGAAGAAAGCCATGAAGACATTCTGGCAGAGATCCATGCAGCAATTTCCCGTCTTCCACAAGGTGATACTGCATCCATCAATGATCCCTATACATACAGCATCTCCGTCAATGCCAATCTGCTGATTTCACAATTTTGTGCCAGCCAGGATGATTATAAAAATATCAACCGAAACCAATTAAAGAAACTCATTCGTGAAAATAAAGAAGGACTTTTTTCTTATGATGTAGCAACCGAAACAGTTACCATGGAAGTTACCGTTGATGGCGGTGCAGAAGGAGAATCCGGCACAGAACAGGGACAGGAACAAACACAGACGGTTACTTTTACGAAACACACCTATACTGTTGTTTATGCCGGAGATTCCTATTTTGCAGACCATGTATTCCATCTTACAGACAAGCAGAAAGAACTTGCCAAAAACTATGCTGAAAACCTGACTGCTTTCTTTGGAACTGCTTCTTCCGGTATTGTCGCTGCTATCAATCTTAGCGATGAGGTATTGTCCTACCGCCCTGCTGTAGAAAGAGCCGCTGCGAAATATGGTATGAGTGATTATGTGGATTTAATCCTAGCAGTCATGATGCAGGAATCTGGCGGACGGGGGCTGGATGTGATGCAAGCAGCGGAAGGTGGATTTAATACCCGCTATCCCCATGTGCCAAATGGGATTACAGATCCGGAATACTCCATTGAATGTGGCGTACAGGAATTAAAATATGCCCTTGATAAAGCCGGCTGTACCGGACCTACGGACTTAGACCGGATTAAACTGGCTCTTCAGGGTTACAACTACGGTTCTGCATACATTGACTGGGCAATGGAGCGTGACGGTGGCTATACCAAAGAAAATGCGATTGCCTACTCTGATATGATGTGTGCAAGACCAAGCTGGCCTTATGACCGGTATGGGGATAAAGAATATGTGGATCATGTCCTTCGCTATTACCAAATTACTGCCAGTGGCGGCAGCTATCCCGCAAACGGCATGCAGATTCCACACTATCTCCAGACAGACTATGGAAACATTCCATACGGCGGGGGTTCTATCGCCAGCAGCGGATGCGGTCCGACAAGCTTTGCTATGATTGCCAGTTATCTTACAGGCACTACCATTACACCTATTGATGCAATATCCTGGTGCGGAAATTCCTATTACAAACCAGGAGTCGGCACTTACTGGTCTTATTTTCAGGCAGCGTCCGATCATTTTGGGTGTGGGGCTGTCACACAGACCAGTGATCCCAACCAGGTACTTCAGGCTTTATCTGAAGGTCATCCGGTCATCAGTTCCCAAAGAGCCGGGCTTTTTACCAGTGGCGGACATTTTATTGTCCTTCGTGGTGTAACGGCTGGAGGTAAAGTATTAGTCAATGATCCCAATGATAGTTCCTCCAAAAACTACATCAACCGTGAATTCGATATGATGACGGAAGTGCATGCAACCGCAAATGCCTATTGGATCTTCGCTAAAAAATAAAGGAGACACTTATGAACAGAAAAAAAGCAATTCTGGCTATCTTTATGATGGCCTTTTTAATTATCATCGGATTTGTTTTTCCCTCCATCTGGAAATCCCAAAAAGGAAACAAAAAATCCGAGACAGAAAATACTCAACACGATAATAATGAAAATGCCGAGACAGAACAAGCAGAAAATAACGAATCCATAAGCTTTCAGGATTTTGAAGCTTTGGAAGACTTTTTCTCCAAGGAACAGGTGAAACTTTTTCAGGAAGAACTGACCTCCTATCTTAAAAACGTAAAACAGATATCTCTAACTTCCATCCGTTTCCTTGCTGATGATACTACCTATCCCAATGCTTCTGATATTAATTTTTTGTTCCAGCTTCCGGATAAGTCCGTTCTTCCTGTGTACTACACTTCCTCTACTGGAAGATTCTTTTTCGGTGAGGAACGTACCCCTGATTCTGGAAAAGAAATCATCTATGAACGTCCGACAGATGACAAACTTCCTTCTATCACAACAGAGGAAATTGAACAGTTGCAAGAAGGCGGTTATGACGATACCTCCGTGAATTCGGAAAAAGCTGCCCCTGTCACAGAAGTTCCGGAAACTCCTTCCATGGAAGAACCAAAGGAGGTGCAGCCATGAACAATACTGAAGAACAACATCCTGTCTTCATCCCACGCAATTTTATAGAAAAAGGGACCTTTATGGGCGGAATGTTTAAAATCCGTAATGCCATCGAAGGCGGTGTCCTGGCAATCCTGATCACCATTCCTGTTATCAATCTGCCTCTGACACTCACTGTCAGGATTATTATTCTCTGTATGACTGCTCTGCCTGCAGCTATGATTTCTCTAATTGGAATCGGTGGGGAAAGCATTACTGCGTTTTTAATGAACGCTCTGCGTTTTCTGAAAAACCGCCGGGTTATTTACCGTATGGATGTACATCCGGAGCCGAAAAAAAAGTACCGGATTAAAAAACCCCGTAACAAAGAACCCAAAACCAGAAAACGAAAACGTCATCCAAAGCAACCTGCAGAATCTTCTTCTGAAGAGAACTGCTCACAGATGTCTTCCGAAGAGGAAACAAAAGAAACCTCTGCTATTAAAAAAAAAGAACGCCGGCAGTTTGACACTTCTACAAAACGTGGAATACGCAAACAGGCTCGTGAAGACATCCGGATTCTTAAATATGAGTCCCGACAATTAAAAAAAGAACAAACCGCTGCACGTAAAAGTGCGAAAAGGCAGGCAAAACTTGAAAAACAACAGATAAAGCAGCAACTTTCGGAGGAACGAAAAAAAGAAAGAACTGCGAATAAAGCTTCCAACCAGCCTCCTGCTTCCGGGAAAAGCAAAAAGAAAAAGCGAAAAGAAATCACCTTGGAAGATTATCTTCCTATTGATAAGATTGCCAATGGTGTTATCTACACGACAGACCATCGTTATGTAAAAATCCTGGAGATTGAACCGATCAATTTCCTCTTACGCAGTGCCAGGGAACAACAGGGGATCATCTTCAGTTTCATCTCCTACCTAAAAATCAGTCCTGTGAAACTGCAGATTAAGATGATCTCCAAAAAAGCGGATATCAACAAACATCTGGAACAGTCCCGTTTGGAAATGGAACGGGAATCAGATCCTAACTGCCGGCAGTTACAAAAAGACTATATCCAATTTGTCCGGCAGTTAAGTTCCAGAGAAGCGGTTTCCAGACGTTTTTTCCTAATCTTTGAATACGAACCTTTCAATGTGAATCGGAAGGTGGAGGAAAAGGAAATCCTGGCAGCTTTGGAAACTGCTGCACAGACCGCAAAAACCTTTCTATATCAATGCGGCAACGATGTGCTGGTTCATGACAATGAAGATGAGTTTACAACCGATGTACTCTACACTTTACTGAACCGTACCAAATGTACCGAAACACCTTTGCCAAAACGGATTAACCAGGTACTTACCCGCTATATGGAATCTGGCCGTGAGCAGGAAGTGGATAACATCCATATCAATGAATTCATTGCACCAGAGTCTTTGGACTTTAAGCACAGCAACTATGTGCTGGTAAATGGCATCTACCATTCTTACCTGCTGGTGCCGTGCGATGGTTACAAAGCAAAAGTAATGCCAGGTTGGCTGTCCCTGCTTATCAATGCTGGCGAAGGAATTGACATTGACTTTTTTCTGCATAAACAGCCCAAAGATAAGATCCAGCAACGTCTTGGACAGCAAATCCGGATCAACCGTTCAAAGATCAAAGATGCCTCTGATACCAATGCGGATTTTGATGATCTGGATTCTGCCATCCGTTCCGGCTATTTCCTCAAACAGGGACTTGCTAATAATGAAGATTTCTATTACATGAATCTTTTGATTACAATTACGGCAGGTGATCTGGAAGAACTGCAATGGCGGATTCAGGAGATGAAAAAACTTCTCATCTCACAGGATATGGATCTGCGGTCTTGTTACTTCCTGCAAGAACAGGGATTTTTATCTTCCCTTCCTCTTGTAAACCTGGATAAGAAGCTCTATGAACTCTCAAAACGAAATGTCTTAACCACCGGAGCTGCCAGTTGCTATCCTTTCGTCAGCTACAGCATTTGCGATGACAACGGCATCCTATTTGGAGTAAATAAGCATAACAACTCTTTAGTGATTGCTGATATTTTTGACTCCAAACAATATAAAAACTCCAATATTGCGATTCTTGGCACTTCTGGATCCGGAAAAACCTTTACCATGCAGACTATGGCACTTCGTATGCGGCGTAAAGGAATCCAGGTATTTATCATCGCACCGTTAAAAGGTCATGAGTTTTATCGGGCTGCCAGAAATGTAGGAGGAACCTTTATCCAGATTTCTCCTGCCAGCCAAAACTGCATCAATGTCATGGAGATCCGAAAAGTAGATAACTCTGTCAATGAGCTGCTGGACGGTCCAACTTTAGACGCATCTGCCTTAGCCAGTAAGATTCAGCGTCTGCACGTTTTCTTTTCTCTGCTCATTCCAGATATGAGCCATGAGGAAAAACAGCTTTTGGACGAAGCACTGATTAAAACCTATGCAAGAAAGGGAATCACCCATAAGAATGAATCCCTCATTGATCCCAAACACCCGGAGCATTATAAAGCGATGCCAATTCTTGGAGATGTATATGATGTTTTGATGGAAACCGAAGATACCAAACGGCTGGCTCACATCCTGAACCGTCTTGTCCATGGCTCTGCTTCCTCTTTTAACCAGCAGACCAATGTAGACCTGACCAATAAATATACTGTTTTGGACATCTCAGAGCTGACCGGCTCCAGCGATCTCTTAACGGTGGGGATGTTTGTTGCTCTGGACTATGTATGGGATAAAGCCAAAGAAAACCGTACCGAAGAAAAAGCTATTTTCGTAGATGAAGTATGGCAGCTCATCGGTGCTTCCAGTAACCGCCTGGCCGCTGAATTTGTTTTGGAGATTGCCAAGATTATCCGGGCATACTCTGGTGCCGGTATTTTTGCAACCCAGGATCTTAATGACTTTTTTGCTCTGGATGACGGAAAATATGGAAAAGGCATTATCAATAACTGTAAAACCAAAATTATTCTTAACATGGAAGATGAAGAGGCACAACGTGTAAAAACCATTCTTCGTCTTTCCGAAACCGAAGTTATGAATATCACCCATTTCCAACGTGGAAACGGACTGATTTCAACAAACAACAATAATATCACTGTGGAATTTAAAGCTTCCAACCTGGAAAAAGAATTAATTACCACAGACCGACAGGAACTCCTGGAAATCTTGAAACGCCAGGATAAAAAAGTCGGTTAATGTTACCTGCAGCCCGAATGTGGCTGCTTTTCTTTTTAACAAAGGAGGAGATTTATGTTAAAACCAGCAAAACAACCTCATATCCGGCTAACCGCCCTTTTTCTTTGTGTCACGATGTTTCTTAGCACACTCTTTTTCAATGCCCATACCGCTTATGCTGCAGATGGAACCATTGATTATAAGGCAGGAGCCAAAATTCCATACGGGGACTATTATACTTCCCGCATGAGCTTTGATGGCAATAACACGGCTTATTGCGTTGAACCATTAAAGAAAACACCGGCTTCCGGAAAGTATCCTTATAACCTTTTGGGAAAAAATTCCCCACTCAGAAAAGCTCTTTACTACTTAAACGGTGGATATGGTTATGAAAAGGTAATAAAAGATCAATATTTCCAAGGATGGTCCGATGACAATTCTTATGTCATTGGTCATCTGGTCGTTTCCTATATCCATGCAGGAAATAATGGGGACACCGGTGCTTTTCATGGTGCACCTCAAAATTATATTGACAAAGCATTGGAAGTTGCCAACGCCATTGAAGGGCTTCCTGCCCCACCAGAATCCTTCCGTGCTTTTATCGTTCCTGGCAATGCTTCCCAAACTTTTGCAGGAAGCTGGTATCAGGTTCCAAACGGCTTTATCGAACTGCAGAAATCCTCTGCCAATACCGATATTTCCGATAAAAATGGCAATTACTCTTTAGAAGGAGCCAAATACGGAATCTACAAAGGGGAAGAACTGGTAGAAACTCTTGTTACCGATAAAAAAGGATATGCAAAATCCAAAGAACTGGCAGAAGGAAGTTACACCGTTAAAGAAATCAGTGCCCCAGAAGGATTTGCTATAGATCCTTCCGCCCATAATGTTACGGTAAAAGCAGAAGGAACATCTACCGTAAAAGTAAAGGATATTCCTCAAAATAATCCCGTAAAACTGCTCCTTAAAAAGTTGGATGCTGACACACAGCAAAATTCTGCACAGGGAACCGGCTCTCTCGCCAATGCCGAATTTACAATAAAATTCTATACAGAGCAGTCAGCTACCGATCCCGGAGCAAATGGTAAGAAACCGGTTCGCACCTGGATATTGAAAACAGATGCCTCTGGAGAAATCCATTTTACAAAAGATTATTTGGTATCCGGGGATGAATTTTTCTATGCCAGTGATGGAAAGACCGTCTGCTTCCCACTGGGTACAGTAACCGTACAGGAAACCAAAGCACCTGCCGGCTATCTTCCAAACGAATCTGTTTTCGTGCAGCAAATCACCAGTACCGGTACGGAAGAAACTATCTCTATTTATAACGCTTCTTCTGTCGAAGAACAGGTCTTCCGAGGCGGCGTCAAAATTCAGAAGCGGGATCTGGAAACTCAGGGAACACAAGCACAAGGAACCGCATCGCTTGCAGATGCCGAATTTACCATTACCACTTTGAACAAACAGCCGGTATGGGTAGGTGGAAAGCTCTATGAAAATGGTCAGGCAGTACTTACAATTAAATCGGATGCACATGGTATTGCTGCAAGTGCCGCTGATGCCCTGCCCCTTGGACATTACCGGATTGAAGAAACCAAAGCGCCTTCCGGATACCTAACCGATGGTGCAAAGGCTCTTGAATTTGACATCACCCAAAATGGAGAAATCGTAGATTTAACAACAGAAGAGACTTCTGTTTCTAACCAGATTATCCGTGGCGGTGTCAAAATCCAAAAACGGGATCTGGAAACGGGAGAAGCCAAACCACAGGGAAATGCTTCTTTAAAGGATGCAGAATTTACAATCACCAATCTTGGTCCAAATCCTGTTCTTGTGGATGGAACCCTTTACGAAAAAGATCAAGTAGTTCTCACTTTGAAGACAGATGAAAAAGGGCTTGCTTCCACAAAAAAAGATACTCTCCCTTATGGACATTACCGGGGTGATGAGACAAAAGCACCGGAAGGTTATTTGAACGAGGGAAAACTCTCTCAGGAGTTTCATATCACAGAAAATGGGAAAATTTTGGATTTAACTGCAAAAGAAACAGCGATTTCCAATCAGGTAATCCGTGGCGATTTAGAATTCGTAAAGGTATCTGACGGAGATTTAAACCGGCTGGCAAATGTCCCATTTTCCATTACCTCCAAAACTACAGGAGAAAGTCATACCATTGTAACAGACAAAAATGGCTATGCCAGTACCTCCTCAGAATGGAATAAGCACACTACAAATACCAATCGTGGGGAAACTTCTGAAGACGGAATCTGGTTTGGCTCTTCTAAACCTGATGATACCAAAGGAGCCCTGATTTATGATACCTATATTTTGGAAGAACAACGCTGCGATTCCAATGAAGGTATGAACCTCTTAAAAATTGAGGTCTCTGTATATAAAAATCACGTAGTCGTGGATATGGGAACTTTAACGGATGATCAGATTACCATTGGAACTACTGCCCTTGACAAAGACAGCAACTCCCACTTTGCCAAACCAGAAGAAAAAATCACTCTGGTTGATACCGTAGAATACGAAGGCTTAAAGAAGGGACAGTCTTATAAGCTCATCGGCACACTGATGGATCAGGAATCCGGAAAGCCAATTGAAATAGATGGAAAACCTGTCACAGCAGAAACCACCTTCAAACCAAAAAAATCTTCTGGTTCTGCAAAAGTGACCTTTACGTTCAATGCCTCTTCTCTGAAGGGCAAAACAATCGTAGTATTTGAAGAACTGTACCAGGAGGATTTAAAACTGGCTGTTCATGCGGACATTACAGATCAGGATCAGACTATCTATTTCCCAGAAATCGGGACCACTGCAAAAGATAAGGAAACAGATATGAATCTTTCCCAGGCAGATAAAGAAGTTACCCTTGTAGATACGGTAGCTTACAAAAATCTTCTGCCCGGCGAAGAATATGTTATGACTGGAACCCTTATGGATAAAGAAACCGGAAAACCTGTCGAAATAGATAAGAAAGCGGTTACTGCCGAAACCACATTTACTCCTAAAGAATCCTCTGGAACGGTAGATGTGATTTTTTCTTTTGATGGGACTTCCCTTGCCGGAAAAACCGTAGTTGTTTTTGAATCTGCTACTTATGACGGCAAAGAATTTGCAACACACGCTGATCTTGAAGATAATGGGCAGACCATCTACTTCCCGGAAATTGCTACCACTGCAAAAGACAAAGCAGACGGAGATCATTTTGCCAAAACCGATAAAGAGATTACTATTGTTGATACGGTTAAATATAGTAACCTAATTCCAGGAAAAGAGTATGCACTTACCGGTACCTTGATGGACAAAGAGACAAAAGAACCTCTTCAGGCAGATGGTAAACCGATTACTGCCACTACGACCTTTACTCCTGAAGATGCCTCTGGCAGTATTGAACTTACCTTTACATTTGATGGCAGCATCCTGTCCGGCAAAACAATTGTTGTCTTTGAGTCTTTAACGTATCAGGAAAAAGAGATTGCTGTTCACGCCGATATAGAAGACCATGAACAGTCTATCTACTTCCCGGGAATTGGAACTACTGCGAAGGACAAAGCGGATGGGGATCAGGAAGCCGTTGCTACGAAAGAAGTAACCATCATTGACACCGTATCCTACCAAAATCTGATTCCGGATACTCCATACAAACTGGTCGGCACACTGATGGACAAAACAACCCAAAAGGAAGTTATGATTGATGGAAAACCTGTCACGGCAGAAACAGAATTTACACCAAAGGATTCCAATGGTTCTGTCGAAGTCATCTTCACTTTTGATGGAAGCACATTGGCTGGACATGATGTAGTCGTTTTTGAAAAACTTTTTTCCCTTGAAGGAGAAACAGCACTTGAAATTGCTTCCCATGAGGATCTGGACGATAAAGGACAAACGATAAAACTTACGGAAGCTCCAAAAGACACACCTGAACCTTCCAAACCAGTCAAGACCGGAGATGAAACAACCGTTCTTCCTTATCTTTTACTGGCAGGTGCCGCACTCCTCTTTGCTGCAGGATTTGGTATCTTATATATCCGTAAGCGGAAAAAAGATAAGTAACTATCAATAGATATGCTCACAGGCAGCTTATTACGGCTGCCTGCTATAAAGGTGATGAATATGGAACAATCTCGTTGTAATGCCGATGCCAAACACATCCGGCATTTTTTAGATATTTGTGATGGAAATTGGCATTCCTGTATTTATGTTCGCTGTGTTTCCTGTAAAACCCCAGGTTATTGTAATGGCCCACACTTCTTATATCATCCAGATGAAAACGGCAGTCCATGTGTCCTGCCCATGGCAGATGCCCGTATGCTCTTCTCCCGCATACCGGAACCAACGGAATGTCTATCCGCCATAACACTGGAACAATTTCAGTCTTTATATGGACTCTACTTTGCAAAAGAAGCATTGACCGATAAGCCATGTCCTTGTTTTGCTTTACTGCGGCACCAGGAAGCATCTCATTATCACTGGTAAAAGGTTGCACTTTTGGCACTTTCTGCGTACAGGATAAGAAAGGAGGCGATTTTATGTTGAATTTCACTGCTATGATTCAAGGAATCGATACAATATTTACGAACTTTATTTTTATTCCTGCACTTTTAATCCTGTACCTGAAGTTTCGTCCGAGAAAGCCCTGGAACAAACGCACCAGAAATCTGTATCGGCTATGTATAGCTCTGATTTCTGTTTATGTCATCCGGATTTTCTGTGCAGGGTTCATCTTTACACCAGTAAATTACTCACGTTTTGCAGACAGCGGTTTCTTTCCGCTTATCAAGGCACTGTTCTATTCTTAGATTTTCTGCCATTTTGTGCCATTTAGTCCGAATCTGGGAGTAGTTTCTATGCCCATCCTATGGGAATTCATCACCTGCTTTCTTACAATATACGTATAAAACACGTAAGCGAGGTGAATCTTTATGAAACAGAAACAAATCCGCTGCCCATACTGCGGCAGCATCGCAATTTTAAGGGATGCGTCCTATGTATATGGAAATAAAGCGAAAGATGGAAAACTCTATGTGTGCAGTCACTTCCCACAGTGTAATTCTTATGTAGGAGTTCATCCTGGCACTACCAATGCCAAAGGAAAACTGGCAAACAAAGAGCTTCGGCAAAAAAGGATCCAAGCACACCGGGTATTTGACCAGATATGGCTAAACCACATCTTTACGAAATCGGAGGCTTACCGCTGGATTGCTGATAAATTCTGTCTGACTGCCAAGGAAGCACACATCGGAGAATTTAGCACTTATATGTGTGATCAACTAATTCTGGAATCCATGAAGATTCTGGAGAATAACCATATCCCTCTCAGGGCCATTGGTTGAAAGGGGGGATATGTATGATCATCCCGATGACAGATGATGAACGCCGATTGACAGAGGAGTACTTATATTTGGTACCTGAAATGGTAAAAAAATTGACTTCCCGTTGTGCTTATGTCTCATACGATGAGCAGCAAGACCTTCTGCAAGCCGGAAACTTAGCTTTATGCAAAGCCGCCATGAACTATGACAACACCCGTCCCTTTGCAGTTTACGCCAAAGTTGCCATACGAAATGCCATTTACAGTTATTGGAGAAAACTGCAAAAAGAACGAAAATACACCTGTTCCATGTATGCATCTTCCGAATTTGACATGGAACCCCTGCTTGTAGACCAAAAAACCGAACTATGGCAGGAACAATGTATGAACCAGGAACCCATTTATAAGCACCTGCAGTCCTTAGAAGCGAGAAGCTGCAATACACTAAGAAAAGGAATACATGCCCTGCTCCTGCAGCAAAAAGGATATACCAACCAAGAAATTTCCAAACATTATGGTGTCCCAATGAATCATGTCCGGGCATGGCAAAGCAAAGCCCGGAAATACTTACAGCAGGATACCAAATTATATACTCTTTTATCTTGAAGGGAGAACGATTATGCTGACACTTTATACTGCAGTCGGAATCCTACGATTCCAGGATTCCATAAAGGAACATAAAACACCGACTGTTATCAATAACCGGCAGGAATACGGACTGACAGAAGAAGAATTCTTTCTGTGGAGCAGCCTCGCATTTCAAATCCGACAGATCCATGAATTGCAGTCTGCTTTTTCCGAACGCTTGAAAAAACATCACCGTTCGGAAAATATCCCCATTGAACCTTACCTGAATCGGCTGCTGCTTCGAGGACTGGTTGTAAAAGGGGATGGTTTAACTGGTGTGGATGCCCTGTACCGCCTCTTAGGAGAACTTTATATCAGCCCATTGCAGGACAGTTTTTCAGTACGGCTTTTTACCTGCATCTATCTCTGCATGAAGAAAAAACTGCACACAAAGGAACTGATCCATTATCTAAAAAAGCCGGCACGGACTGCTATAGAGGACACGGTACTCCAAATAGCAAAAAAAGTACAGATTTCTACGGCAGAGCTTGTAACCTGTGTAGAACAGGGCATCCATCCACAAAATACAGAGCAACTTTTGACGCAGCTCTATGAAACCTCGGATGCAACATTCCGTACCCTGGCACAGGATATCCAATTCATCCATGCCGGTTATCCTGTACTGGAAGCCATCAGTAATTTGTACCTCAATAAACAGATTGCATTTGAAAAATTATAGGAAGGAGCAAATTATGCCAAAACCATTTCTTAATAAGCTGATTGTCCATGGGGCAATCGGCTTTTTCTGTGTCCTATTTGGATGTATTTACGGATTTATAACAGACGACCAGATATTTCTCCTTATGAGTCTTTGCATCGGTGTTGGAACTGCCATACGAATTGTGAGTCTGCTACATACCATCAAGATGCATGACTATACCGAATTAACTGGAACCTGTACAAAACGTGAAGTCAGCCCACTTACCAAGAAACAGAAAATTATTTTCCGTTCCACTGACCAGAAAGAATATCACTTTACATTCGATAAAAATATCCGCCTTTTATCTGGACATTATTATCGCCTATATTTCCGGAATGTAGCAAACCTTTCGGGTGAAGAAAAGGTTACTCCGGATTTACTTGCGTATGAGGAATTATCCCTAAATGAAGATGTTTCCCCGAAGAACTCTTAGATTTCTTCTCTAAATACAATAGAAGTGGATATGCCACTTTCACATACCCACTTCTATTATGCTTTATAAGTTTTCCTTCTGCCGTCCCAGTGAAATGACAAAAACCACTCCGAACTACCACGTATTCTGTCTCAAGGATGACAGCATAACAGCAATCGCAGGGAATAATAATCTATTGTATTCCAGAAGACTCTTCAAAAAATGGACAGTGCTTTCACTTTCAGGGTTTCAAAATGCAGTAACAATATCTTTTATTTTTCTACTGTGACCAATTTTTTCATATTAAGGGCAACTTTATACTGACAGTGAAAATTCCCGCTTCATAATTCACTTGAATATCACCACTTATTTGTATTACTAGCTTTCTAGTAGCATACAATCCGATACCACTGCTTTTTATCCTTGCTTCATCTTTTGTGTAAAACAAATCAAATATAGATTTTAATTCTTCATCACTAATATAATCAGAAGGATTGCTTATTTGTATATGACAATACTCGGATTCTCCCCACATGTAAAACATTATATCACCAGTACTATACTTTAAAGCATTATCTATTAAATTACATAAAATTCTAATTAATATTTTCTCTTGAGCAAGTATCCAAATGTTTCCATGTGGCAGTCTAATATCTAATTGTTCTGAGGCACGTTTTGAATTTTGAATATATTCCTTTAACAAAGAAGTGACTACCTCTGTAATATTGACTGATTTCATATCAACTTCGCTCTCTATTGCTTCACTCCAAAACAATAAATATAAATCGTCTACTAATTTTTTTAAATAATCCGCCTTTTTTTCAATATGTTCTATATAGCTATTAACAGGTTCATTCACATTTTTTTCTAATCTAATTAACTGCAAGTAACCAATAATAACAGTTAATGGAGTACGTAAATCGTGTGATAAATTTGCTACCATCTTTTTAAAATTTTTATCCTGTTTTTTTAGCTGATGTTCTTTTCGTTCATCTTCTTTAATTCGCTTGTTGATACTAAGTGCAAGGTTCTCAATATCTTTATCCAATACATTGACCGAGTAGATATGCTCATTATGTTCTATCCATTCTATAATTCTTCTAATTTCCCTCTTCAGATGAAAAATGTATAATATGCCTAATAATATAAACACTCCTGTTATTAAAAAGACAACTAGCAAACTTCATATCTCCTTATAATATTAGAATCTCATCACATGTATTCAAGATTGCATTATCATGTGAAACAATAATAATTATTTTATGATTTTTAATTTGATCGATCAACTGTAAAAATTGTTTTTTTCCACTCTCATCCATAGCTGAGGTAGGCTCATCAAAAATCATTACCTGACCGTCTTGCACTACTTGGCGAATAATTGCAATTTTTTGCTTTTCTCCACCGGAAATATTACTTGACTTTTCATTAATTTGCAAATCCCAATTATCTCTTTTCAAAATACTATCACCAAAGCAATCAACGGCTCTCTGTATACATTTTACATCAAGCTTTCGATATAAAGCAATATTATTATATATTGTATCTGCTATTAAAGTCGGCTCCTGTTCTGTTACACTGATTACATGTTCTCTTATATAATCCATATCTAAATTTCTCATTTCTGTATCGTTCCATATTATATTCCCTTGATATTCATCTACATACATACCCATTAAAATTTTAATAAGTGTACTTTTCCCACATCCGTTTTCTCCTTTCAATCCATAAACTTTCCCCTTTTTTAAGTTTGTAGAAAAACTTTTTATGGTTTCTTTCTGGTCATATGCAAAATTCAAATCCTGAATTCTAATTTGTTTGATTTCATTAAGTCTTATACACCCCTTAGACTGCTCCTTAATTTCTAAAATAGATTTTATACGTTCAAAGGATACATAAGCCTCTTGGTATTCTTGACCGTATGCCACTATTTCTTTTCCATATTCCAAAATCATATTAAAATATACTGAAATCATATAGAAATATCCTATTTGCATATCTCCAGTAAGTATCTTTTTTCCTCCAATCCAAAGTAAAATGCATACAGATATTGCCCCTACAATCCCTTCAAGATTTGCAAATGCCTGGATAGTCGCTTGTTGTTTAAATATAGATCGATATAATTTTTGATATGATGCTACTAACCTATTTGAAAAAAATGAATCCATACTATGTATTTTTATAAACTCTATTTTTTCTAATTGTTCCTGCAGTCTGGAGAAGAAATTGGATTTCTCCTCTTTCATTCCATAACTGCAATTATAAATACGCTTTTTGAAGCCAATATATATAAAAAAATAAAGTGCTAATAAAAACATTGTAACTATAAAAGCAATCGAATCCATTTTCCAAATCATAAATAAGATTATACCCGCTGAAAAAACTGAAAATATCAATTCAGTCAAGGAGCTGATGAAAAAAATAAGTACATCATTCGCATCATTGTTTATCCTTTGAGATAAGTACGATAAATCAGTTCTGCCAATTACGAGTGGCGAAACTTTTTTTAAATGATTTACAATTTCGAAATTTAATGAAAATGCTGCATTAGTCTGTATCCTTATATAAAGTATTTTATTGACATAGCAGACAATTTCCTTACCAACATACAATAACAGTAATAAAAATATGAATTTTAACATTGCTGAATATGTTGTTTCCACATTAAACATATTAATAAATTGTCCCATAGCAGCCGGTATAAATGTATTTAACCCGCACAGTATAATACCCAACAAAAAATATATCCCATATTCTATTTTATATTGAAAAACATATTTACTGCAAAATTTTATCATTCCAATTCTCCCTGCTATTTCATTGAGCCATTTCTTTCATCAGCTCCAACATCTCTTCTGCATTCCATTTTACTGAAGAACAAATCTTATTTTTATAAGCAGCACACCCACCATAACATACTGGAAAAAATGAACAATCTTTACATTCTTGATCCTTTACGACATCATAGGAAAGCCATTCTACAAATTTATTTGTAAGTTTGATTCCTTTTTCCAAATTACCGATACTTCGTTCACTATATCCAATATCATTCCAACATTTATACAACGCTCCATCTGGACCTATCACAAATGAATTTAAGCTAATTGCTCCACATACACCATAATTGCTCGGCTTAACACCTTGGTACATAAAGCCTCTCTTAATCCCTTCTTTATAAAACGCAATCTCTTCTTTTGCGTACTGTGGTCGTTCCATACATATATGATTATTACATACTCCATTAATATCATCTACTGGTGCTAAATAATAACCAACTCTACCTTTTAAACCATATCTTTCTAGCCAATCAAATATTTCTGTTGCTTCGTTTATATTTGTCTTGTCAACATTAATTCTTATCGAAATATTCAAAATATCCGCACATTCTCTTATATTGTCCAATATATGTTCGAAGGTAGGCTGATGATTATGGAGAATCCTTCTACTATCATGGGCTTGTTTTGAACCATCTAAAGTAACTTGAATATAGTGGATGTCCATGTCTTTTAATTTTTCAGCTACTCTTCTAGTCAATTTATAACCATTTGTGACCATATCCGCATTATATTTGCAACCAAGTGGCAAAACAGACTTTATCTTTTTGGTTAATTTTTCAATAGTTTCAATTGCCAATAATGGCTCCCCTCCATACCAAGATACCGTTAATTCATGTATATGCTGATATTTTTCTTTGAGCTGCGATGTTAATTGATCCTGAACAGTCTCATACATAGTAATATATTCTCTCCCTTTTTCATAGCAATAGGGACAACAAAAATTACATGCCATAGTTGGGGCAATAGTTAATGTAAGATTTGAATCCGCAAACCTTTCTATTTTATTTCTTATAAGCAATTCTGCAAATTCATCTTTATCATCTTCAACTAGCATACCACCCTCTAATAATGCTGACTCTAAATCAGGCTTTGAACATTTTTTCCCTTCTTTCATTTCATAATATGATTTTTCATAATCAGTATCTAATTCCAGTATTGCAGATGTGACCGTATTGTAAATCAAACAACTTTTATCTTCTTTTTTCTCTATATTGTATCTTGATAATTTCATTATTATATCCTCTTTTCTTAATCTCTTGTTTTCACAGTGTTCTTTGCAATAATGAAAATGTGCCCAGCATATTGCTGAGCACATTTTCCTTTACTGACTACAAATATCTTTAGTAACGAATTACACATGTAGCCTTTTTAGATCCACAACCTTTATCATTGTAAACCCAGCAGATTCTTGTACTTTTGTCCTCTGATGCTTTGTTAATCCACTTCATTGCAATATCCTCCTGTAAAATATTTATTTATTTCAAAGTAGTAAGAGCTACTTGAAACACAAATTAAAGTTCTTGACGTTTCAATGCAAAATGCATTAAAACTATCCCCACCAGGCACGCACCCATACCATACATAATAGTTCCAACAACAATCCCATTTGTCATCCGATATCCACAAATATTATACATATAAGTGGTCGGGTTCATAACACAAAATGCTTTAAGAAGCACTGATTGATTTTGAAAATTCTCATATACCATAGGATAAGTAATCGCACCTGCAAAGAAATATACACATGATAAAGCTGCCACAATTCCTGTATTCTTTACTAAAACCGTAATCAAAACCGCCACAGCTTCCATTCCAATCATAGCTATCATATTTAAGGTAACCATTCCGATAAAAATCAAAAATTCCTCACCTTTATAATGAAAACCATACTTCCATGCTAATCCTAAGCCTAATGCAGTTTCCACAATATAATAGAGAATAAAAAAGTGAACATTTATCACCAGTAATTTACTTAAAAATAATTTGGTTCGATTTATCCCATATACGACAGAAGCTCTTATTGTTCCTTGATGAAATTCTGCAGATACCATTGTCGTAATATAGACAATTAATCCAATCCAAGAAAAAAAATTAATTGATAATGCAAATCTTGCGATTTCTGCAGCTTTTATATTATTCATGTCGTCTATGTAGCAAATCCAACCAATGCTATCTATATTTCTATAATCACCAAAAGTCATAAACAATGTATCATTTCCCACAACGAACGGTATAAAAAAAATAAATGCCATAAATACTAAAACCCACTTCGAGGCTCGCGAATATTTCATTTTATAGTACTCTGCTTTAAGCTGTCTCATTCGATTTCACCTCCGATAATAGATTTGTGTAATACTCTTCTAAGTCTTCTCCTTCATATCCTATTTTTTCTACACCAACTCCTCCATATACTAATTCTTTTGTTATATCAGAAATATTTTTATTATAACCAAATACCTTAATCACATTTCTTAAATAAACTTTTATTTGACTTTCTGGATACCTCTCATCTAAAATACAACTAGCCTTTTCCACATTGTCTACTTCGATATGAACATGACGACGACATTTCTCATCTAATTCTTTATCTGTAATCTGTTGTAACATTTTTCCATGATGTATAAATCCATATACAGTTGCAAGTTGATGTAACTCTGGCAAAATATGACTGGATATAAGTATCGTTGTACCATCTTCTTCATTCATATTCTTTAAGACTTCTCGCACATATTTAATTTTGGTTGGATCTAAGCCATTTATTGGTTCATCTAAAATTAGCAACTGTGGGCGACCAAGCAATGCAATTGCAATTCCTAATCGCTGTTTCATCCCTAAAGAAAAAGCCTTCACTCTTTTATTTCCAGCGTCCTTTAAATCCATTATTTCCAGAACTTCATCAATACTACTTTTTCCTGGAATTCCTCGTTGAGTACGCTGGATTTCCAAATTTTGGCGTGCTGTCATGTCCATATACAAAGCTGGATTTTCAATTAAACATCCTATCTTATTTCTTTCATCTTCAAGATTTTTTTTACCAAATAAACTTATCTCACCTGAAGTCGGCTTTGTTAGTCCTGTAATAACTTTCATCAGGCTACTTTTTCCTGCACCATTTTCTCCAACCAGTCCATATATCTCGCCCGCTTTTATCGTAAGATTTACCTGATTAAGTACCATATTTTTTCCGTATGCTTTACAAATATCTTTTGCTTCCAATATTTTTTCGGGTTCTTTCATTCTAATCACTTCCCTCGTTTCTTAAATCCTATAATGATAATGATAATGTCTAATTCTAACATTTCTCTTAAATCAGTTCTTAAATTTCCATAAAATTATAAATTTATCTTTATATTTTCCCACTCGCCTATGAAACCTTCAAATTATTTAAAACAGTAACTTGTATGAAATTACAAATCATGTTAGTATTTTTACCATACCTATTACCAAAGGAGTTTATTATGATTGATATATTATTAGTAGAAGATGATAAAGAAATTTGCTTTATTTTTACAGAATTATTAAAAAGAAACCATTACAATGTTTCAGCATATCACAATGGGATAGAAGCAATTGAAGCTCTTTCCTCTAAAAAATATGATTTAATGTTATTAGATTTGATGCTTCCCGATTTGCCTGGTGAAAAAATACTATTTCACCTAAAAAAACACAACAATTCTATTCCAGTTATTGTTATATCTGCCAAAAATCAGCCTGAGATTCGTATAAACCTTCTCCGATCCGGTGCAGATGATTATATAACTAAACCTTTTTATCATGAAGAAGTTCTCGCACGAATAGAAAGTGTTTTGCGCCGTTGCAGCGAAAGTCCCCAAACGGAATATTCCTTTAAAGATATTCGCATAAATGTGGATGATCACAAAGTACTTGTAAATAACACAGAGCTTACTCTGACTACTACCGAATATAACCTCTTACAGCTACTAATCAAACATCCAAAACAGACTTTTACAAAGGAATCTTTATATCAACTTATTTGGGGAAAAGATTATATTTCAGATGATAATACTCTCAATGTCCATATAAGCAAACTAAGAAAAAAACTAGAGCATATAGGAAACCAAGCCCCTTATATCGATACTGTATGGGGAATAGGTTATAAATTACACCGTTAGAATAAATTCACGCAAAAAATACCATTACAAAGATTAATCTGTAACGGTATTTTTTACCCTATTCACTTTTTTCATACTTTCAAACAACTAGGTATACCCTCAACAATTTTTTCAGGCACAAACACTTCATTAACTATCACATACGTCCAAGCACCATCTGAGTTATCCGTAGTTTTAGACACTACAATGGCTTAACTTCCACGCAGTATATATTAAATCTACGAATTACAAATGCAAAGACACAACTTCGAACCACTACATATTCCTTTCCAAGGTAACGGTGATTGTGGTCTATGAAAATCATTTGTATTTCAGCTGACCATAAAAAACACCGTTGCAGATTCACTCCCCCACAACGGCATCTTTCATTTTTTTTATTCGATTTTATCTTCTCCTGTTGCCTTTATAAATCTCATAACCTCATCAATGGTTTTCCCAGATGCTACCAAAGCCTTAAACAGCTCATCTTTCTGCTTCTCTTCTATCTCTTTTTGAATCTCTTTTGCTTTATGACGCAGTTCCTTTAAATCGGACTCTTTTGTACGAATCTCCTGTTCCACATACTCCAGTTGCTCTTCCAAAGATGTGTTTTCCAGTTTTTTTCGTCTTGCCATAATGCATCCTCCTAATAATTTTTCCTCATTCTACCACATTTTATCTACTCTGAAAAGGTAGTAGTGTTTTATGAAAATTTTATATCTATTTGGGATTATCCTCATAAAATACTACACTTCCAAGCATTTTGACACAAAAATTATTATTTCGAATCGCAAAATACTATATATGGCATTTTATCATTGACCTTCGCTATATCTTGTGTTACTATGATATTGTATTTAAGTTTTGTGTTATCCCTTTATAGGGTGTCTGGATACTATCTCCAGTACACATGCAGTTTAAGTTGGAAAATCGTGTCATTATAATGCCGTTTTATACGGTGCTATAATGGCACTTTTTTTATTTATCACTATTTTATCGCCCAAAGGGCAGAAAGGAGAATTTTTATGTCATCTATTATCATTGTAACAGGAAGGGTAACTGCCGATCCGGTTATGCAACAAGCAAAGAACTCCGGAACTGAATACATCAGTCTGGGGCTTGCTACCAACCAGAGAGGTCAAAACGGAAAGGAAGAACCCATCTTCTATCAGTGTTACTGCAACAAGTTTCTTGCAGATCGACTGATAAAAGCCGGTGTCAAAAAATCAACGTGTCTCATGGTCTACGGAGATTTAGAACTCCATCCGTATATTCACCAGAAAGGCAATAATGCAGGTCAAGCAGCTATCACGCCGCAAATTATGGTAAAGGACTGGCAGTTCTTACCTGCGAATCGTAATGATACCAATGCAGCAACACCTGTACCGGGGAATCCAATGGTCGGAAATCCGAATGTTCCACCAGTACCAGCAAACGGTGCTACTTATAATGGAAACCCGGGAATGAATCCTTCCGGTACCGTGCCTACTGGCGCAATGCCAGTCAATAACAATATGATGCCACAGGCCGCACAACAGATGTCTTATGCTCCGGCAGGGGGATCGGCTTATGCACCACAGGGATTTACGGCTGGCAATGTATCTGGTGATGGATTTACCAATATTCCGGAAAATACACCACCACAGCAGCTTCCATTCCCGTAAATTATCAAAGATCCCTAAAATGAAGGAATTGCGACTTTCCAGTATCTACTGGTCTGCTGCAATTCCTTTTTCTATTGAAACAAACATGGAGGAAATGAAGTGAATACACAAAAGAAATTTCTTAAAGTTCTAAGTATGCTCACAATAATTTTGTTAATTGCAACTATATTCATACCAGGAAATGGAAATCGTAATGCAGTCGCAAGTATCGGAATCCTTGGCATCCTGCTGCTATTTCTTTCCACACTTCTTCCCAAAATCCATAAACTGACTCTAAACCTACTCAAGAACCAGGGCAAAACAAGCCCTTGGTCTTCTTTGAAATCATCTGAGCCAGTTTCCGAAACAGAAGAATTGCTTTGGAGACAAATCAGCTATCAGATTACCGACAAACTACAGGCTGCATTTCCAAATGCAACATGGGAATTCCAGAAGCCGCCATCCATGAAGCAGCTCCTTTGCGGAAATCCCATACGTCTGAGAACCTTTCATACGGAGGACTACAACTTTGCGGAAGCACGTATGAACCAATACGGATATCTGGAACTTCAAATGCTGACCATTGCCAGCCTCAAAAAGACTGTCACAGTTACCGATGAGGACGATGTTCCTTTTGCTGATCCGGAATCCTGGTATTCCTTAATTGGCAAGAAAAAACTGGAGAACCTTATCGGACAGCTCCATGCGAAAGGACACCATAAACTCTATATTAATGAAAACGGGCAAATTTACATCCAAAATGGTGATACAGCGGAAATCAAGGATTGTTTTGATTATTTCCCGCCACGAAACTATTGGGATATTCTCATTTCCATCTTCCAAAAAGATGAATTGACCGCAAAAGAAAAGGACCAGGCACTAGAATTATCCTGGATAAAAGAATAAAGGAGGAAATACTATGCCAAATACAAACTTTGTCCCTAACTGGACTTTTGAAAGAACGCTACCATCTCCATTTGACAGCTATTCCGGGAAAAGTGCAGTGATGAAAGACATCGCTTCCAAATACTGTAATCAGCCTAAAAAACGGGCTACTCTCCATTCTGCTACTTTGCAGGCAGTTTTTTCTTATATGGATTTGGAAAATCCACCTGCTGGAAAAGCAGAGGAAGAACTCGGAGCCATTGGAAGCCAAGCAAACAATTTTACAATCGCAGAATATCCAAGCCGTACCGGGTTGCTGCATGTAGTGGTCTACAACCGTATGACTGGGAAATTTATAGCCGGAAAGTATGAAAAACCTTTGGATCTGGACAGTAAACCAGAGCCATATCAGTTTAAAAAAGATGAAGATTCCGGAAGTGCTCTTTATTTTGCTTTAATGCCTACTTTCCTTTCAGATGACGAATTCAATGAAAAATATCAGGAATTAAAGCAACACCGTGATGACGGTTTTCCTGACCTGCCCAAAGCTGCAGAAACGGCTGCGGTTCTTTGTGATAACGTGTACCGCAGGATCCGTTATGGTGATTCCCTTCCTATCGGGAACATCAAAGTTGACACTCCTGCAAATGGCGTGCTCCAAAGACTTACACCACTGAATATCCAAAAAGGTGTTTATGCACCAACGGAAATTATCCAGGGTACCTTTCAGGTATTAAAAGGTGGACATCACTATACTGCTTCCGCCGTTTCAATTCCCAAAGAAGATTTTGTCGATAAATACATCCTGTCCAATTCTCGGACATTAACTCCCCAAGAAGAATCAACCGTTCCTATTCTCGAAGATTGGTATGTAATCCCAAAAGAAATCCAAAGAATATGCGAACATGCCAAATTAACAACTGACAGCAAGCAGCCTATGAGGAATTTTATGCTCCGTGGGCCTGCTGGAACGGGAAAGACCGAAGGTGCCAAAGCCATTGCTGCAGGACTTCACCTGCCTTACCGATGCATCACCTGCTCGGCAAATACAGAAATTTTTGACCTTCTTGGACAGATTTTACCTGATGTAGATGAAAAACAGCTTTCTTTGGTAGGGGAACTGCCCTCTTTTCAAGACATTACCCTAGATCCGGCTACTGCCTATGAAAAATTAACGGGTACTTATGATGAAAAAGTATCAGAAAATACAGTTTATGAAGAATTGATCCATCATATATCTGAGGAAATGAAACAGAAACAAGCTGCTACCTCCAACAGCCAACAGTTCCGCTATGTGGATACACCACTGGTTGAAGCCATCCGAAACGGCTATCTGGTAGAAATACAGGAGCCTACGGTGATTGCCAATCCTGGTGTACTGGTAGGGCTTAATTCCCTGTTGGACCGTTGTAACAGTGTATTTCTGCCAAACGGGGAAGTCATCCATCGGCATCCGGATACTACCATTGTAGTCACAACTAATCATGACTATGCCGGCTGTCGTCCCATGAACCAGTCTGTCATTTCAAGGATGAATATGGTCATAGATATGGATGAACCGGATGAAGAGACCATGGTAGAGCGTGTTCTTGCTATTACCGGATGTTCCGATAAAAAATCAGTACGTACCATGACACAGATTGTACGTTCCATCGCACAGTATTGTCAGGATAACCTGATAACAGATGGCTGCTGTGGAGTCCGGGAATTAATTGCCTGGGTTCAGTCTTTTATGGTATGTGGCGATATACAGGAAGCTGCTCATTATACCATTTTATCTTCCGTCACTGCCGATTCTGAAAGCCGTATCGAAATTGAAGGTTCTTGCTTGGATACAGTTCTTGCATCATAACACACTATTGAGGAACACCTTTTATACCGAAGCCGAACTACGCAAAACTCTGGCAGAAAATCTCGTTTATTTAAGAAAATCCAAGCAGACGAAACTCTCTCAGAAAGCCGTAGCAAGACTTCTGCATCTACCGGAAAAAACAATTATGAACTATGAAAATGGGCATACGCTTCCATCTGCTTACGCCGTCTTTCGGTTAGCCCAGTATTACGGCTGTACAATGGAAGATCTCCTAACCCAAAATATGAAAAAGAAAGAAAGGTGAAAAAATTGAATAACACTCAAAAAGCTTTAAAAAGAATGATCCGGGATACGGAGTCAAAAATCACTGATGAAGAACTCTTTCTTTCATCGGCTTTCCAAAAATACCAAACATCTCTGGCGAAAGCGGCTACTGGCCGTTCTCGCTATGGACTTCAGGTGCTTATGGAATGGGACAGTTCTGAAAATGCAGACATCGCTTATACAGATAATTATAGAATTCACTGTAACGCCGCAAACTCGATAACCCAAAGCTTTCCTTCCCGATTTCTGCGGTCACAAAGCCTGACTGGTCTAACTGGACATGAAATCGGACATCTGCGTTACTCTGATTTTGCATCACTACAGCTTTATCTGACCAATATGGAAAATGGTTCCTTCTATCCAGAAGCACCCGACAATCTGCCTTCTGGATACAAGGCAAATCTGCAGGACATCTTAGATGCCATGGAAGAAAAAGATAATGCAACGTGTCTGACGCTATCCCGCTGTGCTGCACAGTTTAATAATATACTGGAGGACATCTACATTGAAGCCCGGATGTGTGAAGAATATCCCGGAACTTTTAAGCAGGGAATACAGATCAATAATCTGCGGATGTCTGAATTGATTCCTTCTATACAGGAACAAATTGACTGTGGCTATCAGCCGTTTTCCATTATGAGCAATTTAATTTTGTCTTATTGCCGGACTGGTAATATAAATAACCGCACGAATTATTCTGGAGAATACACAGACACCCTTTCAGACTGCATGGATTATATTGACGATGCTTTAATTGCCACACAGGGGAAAGAACGCTTACGTGCTTCCAACTATCTTTTAGTACTTTGCTGGAACTATATTCAGCCTATGGTAGAGTTAACCAGAGAGTCTTTAAAAAAGCAGGATAGTACCCAAGTTGGCGATGCTCTGGAGGATCTGCTGCGGAAAGAATCAGGTAGCGGATCTCCTCTTCCAACTGGTAAAAACGGAGGAATCCCTAAAAACATTCCAGGTCCTACAGTAAAATCAAAAACTCCTATAACCTGTGACTTATCTGGTCTTGATCCAAATTACAGGCAAGATGCAATCAACCAGGCAGAAAAGGTACTGCAGGAAGAAGGAGGAAGAATTGAACTTGCTAAAACTACAGCAGTATTAGATGGAAATAATCCAGGAATCACATACGCATCACAGTATGCCGGTTCCGGTTATGAAAATGCAGCGAATGATCTTGCACGCATCCTAAATGATGTTGCTACGGAAAAAGCCCAAAATGATTATGAACAGGAATTAACAGAAGACTTGCAAAAATCGGCGGATGAAATACATTACGGAAATGCCCATGCAGGCATCCATGTAACAATCCACCGCATCAATCCAGTTTCCGACTTTTTTATCAAATCTTATCAAACAGTTGCTTCCCCTCTTTTGCGGACCTCCAAAAGGCTGCAAAGTTCCATTCTTCCTTTATTAAAAGAAGAGGCAGAAGGCGGGAAACAAAAAAACCTGTTATTTGGTAAAAGGCTGGATATGCGGGCTTTACACCGAAAGGACGGCGGTATCTTTACCAGAACCAGGCTTCCGGATGAAGAACAAAAACTTTCCGTGGGACTTTTGGTTGATGAAAGTGGTTCTATGGGCTGGGGAGATCGTATTACCCATGCCCGGAAAACTGCAATCGTGCTGTATGATTTCTGTATGAGCCTGGGAATTCCTATTACCATTTATGGGCATTCTACAGATTCTAAGGGTGTTGCTTTGTATTCCTATGCTGAATTTGATTCTCTGGATGCCTCTGACCGTTACCGGCTGATGGATATGTCTGCCCGTAATGGCAACCGGGATGGAGCTGCACTTCGTTATGTTGCGGAACACCTGGCAAAGCGTCCGGAATCACAAAAACTCCTCATCATAATCTCTGACGGACAGCCCGCAGATTGTGGGTACAGTGGTACGGAAGCAGAAGCAGATCTTCGTGGTATCAAGAATGAATATCGTAAACGTGGCATTGTGATCTTTGCTGCAGCAATTGGTGATGACAAAGAAAACATCCGCAGAATCTATCAGGATGTTTTTTTAGATATTACCAAATTAGAAGATTTGCCCAAAAATATGACACAGCTTGTAAAACAATATTTGAAATAGAAAGAAGGAAAACATACATGAGTGAAAATTATCAAAACTCAATTACAGATCAGATATGCAAAGTACAGACCAGTAAAAAATTAATTGCACTGTATGACCGTCTCCGCTACACAAGTTATAACAGCTATGCACAGCTTCATGCAAAAGGAGAATTTGAAGAAAATGGTCATAAAGTTCACTCCCTTATTGGAATCTCCATACAGGATTACTCTAGTGGTACCGGTGATAAAAATATTATCACCCGTTTTCATCTGGCACCCGAACAAATTCAATTTCTGCTGTCCAGAGTTACCGCTGGCTTTCCTGAATTTGAATGGTCGCAAAGCAAAATATTTGGTGTGCCGGATGGCAATGGCTATTCTACTGCACAACAGTTTTTTATTTCCCGCCACGTATATAACAACCAGCAGGAAATACTGACCAGCCCATGGAGAATTCAAATTAATAACGGAAAAGGTATCAAGAAAAAGAATCATAACGGCGGCACTTATATGCAGGCTCAAAGTTTTATCTCTGAAAAAAGTGCTTTTATCCAATTGACAGATATGGATTTTTATATGCTGTTAAAACGTGCTGATTCCTATATCGTAAATTGGGAAAACTACGTTGCATCCTTCCTGATTCAAAACGGCAAACAACAATTTAAAAAACAACAGGACGCACGAATGGCACAAAATATACAGCCACATGAAATGTCTTCCTATATGCAAGAACAACCACAAGAACAATATCTGAATGGTATGTATGTCGCTTAAAGAATTTCAACAAAGAAGCAGCCGAAAAGACTGCTTCTTTTTATAAAGGAAAGGAGATTTCTATGGATTATGCCACAACACTAAATATTGACCAACAAGGGCGGATCATTATTCCTGCCAAAGTAAGAAAAGCCCTACAGCTTCATACAGGCGATGTATTGATGCTGGAAGCTGACACACGCAACATCTGTCTTCGTAAATGCGACTCCCATATCCCTATG
This sequence comes from Ruminococcus sp. AF31-8BH, assembly GCF_003460605.1. Lineage (GTDB taxonomy): Bacteria > Bacillota > Clostridia > Lachnospirales > Lachnospiraceae > Blautia_A > Blautia_A acetigignens. Next base: position 57,093 of record NZ_QTVN01000005.1, on the reverse strand, counting down.
GATATCCGGTTAGACAGTTTTCTGGATATTTTACATAGTAATGTCCCTTGCCGGATCCTGTTATGTAATGATTCCAAAATCATTGCTTCCAAGAATTATCATACAGCACTTAATATGCCTGTAACAGAAAGTATTCAAAGGCTTCTGCAACAGGGAAAGATGAAATTATTCTCTGAAAAGGAACGCATATACCCTACTATGACAGGAAAATATCCCATATCAGTCTTTTTCCCTATTTCTAAAAAAGACGAATTTGGTGAAACGTTGGGACTTTTACTATGTGCAAAAAACCAACAGCCTTTCAGCGAAATGGATTTAGGCTGTGCCAAAATGACTGCGGCGGCGATTTCCCGCTACATCCAACAAAATTATGAAAGGAAGGTGACATAAAATGAATGACTTAATGCTGCATCGGGCAGCACAATTATTAGAAGCTGAATTTGGTCCCCAATGGCGTACTGTCGCTGACATGCTTGGAACGGAAGGATTGCGAAAACGTGTAGGAAAGGAACTGACTTCTTTCATGGCATACCCAGAACGTGGAGAAGGCGGTAACAGCCAGTGGCGTGGTAACTGCTCCCCCGAAGTGGTTGCAGCACTTCTACGCTATTGCTTGGACGATAAGCGATATTACGGAAAAGATACCAGCACCTTTACCCTCTTAGATCCTATGAGTGGCTCTGGGACTTCAAAGGCGGCTGCTGACCGTTATCAGGTACGCTCCCTGCTCTATGATCTAAATCCGGCACCTGCGTATGGAAAAGGTAACTGGAATGCTCTAAAAGATGAAGTAGAGGATTCCGCTGATCTCATCTTTTTCCATCCACCCTACCATAATATGATCCAGTATTCCGGAAATATCTGGGGAACCCCTCACCCGGACGACCTATCCCGCTGTGAAAACTATTCGGATTTTCTTGAAAAACTAAATCACTGTATCCGGAAATTTTTCCTGGCACTTCGGAAAGGTGGGAGGCTTGCCATACTGGTAGGCGATATGCGGCTCCATGGTAAGTTCTATAGTATGCAGAATGATTTAATGCGGATGGGTGATTTTGAATCCTTTCTGGTAAAGGGCCAGTTTAATTGTGTTTCTGACAATCGGACGTACAAAAAGCCTTTCATTCCCATTGTGACAGAATATGCTCTGTTGCTGAAAAAAACAGATTCTTTCATTATCCCCTTCAGCATCCGGCAAGAAGGTGTGTTTTCTGTACAAAATACAGATATTCTTGCACTGACTTGGCATCATCTAATCCGGATGACAATGGAGAGTATTGGAGGAAGAGGGGCTTTAAAAGACCTGTACGATTTATTAAAGGAACACCCAAAAGCGAAAAAGAATCCGCATTATCAGGAACGTATCCGTGCCACCTTATATGAACACCCAGACGAATATATACCTGTATCGAAAGGATATTTTCGTTTGAGTTACCCTGTTACATAAAAACGAGCCATGAAAAACAGATTTTCTATGACGCTACAAAAGGAGTGTGAACACTATGACAAATCGAAAGCACCATGTGAAAGATAAACAAATAACGACACTCTCAGGATGGTTTCATTCTTCGCTACGGGTTGGGGAACGTGCTATTATTTCTGGAGTCAATGGTTTCTCTATTCTGACATCTCCTATCCTAACGATTTTGGAAGTATCAAATGACAGTATCGTTTTCGAAACAGAAAATACCATTTACCATTTGGTTCATACACCAGAGACCGTATCGGAAGTGATGTGTGCTTGAATAACATATATGAATTGGGAAGCAGGCTTTGTGAATTGCTTTCAACTTTGAAGAAAAACCGAGAATACGTTCCACTTGAAATTTTACAAACACAGTATCGGATTCCTTATGAAAGCCTAAAAAAGCAAATTGGTGATACAGCAACAGCTTTTGTAAAAGAAATTACATTATCAAAGCTTATGATAAATCCAGATGTATCTCTGGAAGAGCAGATTTCTGTTATCCAGCAGGCAATTACAACATCCGGGATGCTCAAAGAAATGAGCTATACCTTATCAAAACTGTATGATGTGGAACTACTGCACAGGCAGGCATTAAAATTAAGGACATATATTGAAGATGCTCTATATCCATATATTGCCCTTCAGGATTGCCTTGTCGTTGATATGGAACGTATAGGGGATACGCCAATTATCTACAATACAATTACCCAAAAGGTTTATGAGAATGGGCAATGGAGTAAACAGGATTTGGATCTGCATGGGAAACTATTAATCTATGTAAAATCTAGTCCTCCTATGCCTGCAGCAACAGAACAAATAAACAATGGATTCTAAATTCAAAAATTTTTATGTCAAGAAGGGAAACTTTTATGGGTTTCCCTTCTTATGAAAATAATTTCAGTTGTTCATATTCTGCTGTCCGATTCAACAGTATGGGCTTCTTAGCAAGAATAAATTCTACCGCTGCATCCTCCATAATCCAATCTTCCAGTTCTTGTCGTTCCAAAAGCAATGGCATCCGTTCATGCACTGGTGCTACGGAAGCATTTGCCTGCGTAGTCAGAATTACAAAACGATTTTGACCATTATAGATTTGATAACACCCTGCCATAAATAATGTGGCATCCTGCTTTGGACTTTGAAAAGTATATTTTTCTTTGTTTTTACTCCATTCGTAAAAGTGATGGGCAGGAATCACACATCTTCGATGCAGCACACTGTCCCGAAAGGTCTTCTTGTCCAGTATCGCCTCTGCCCTTGCATTGATAAGCAGTCCCTTTCCCTGGAACCCCGGAAAGCCCCACTGCATCTGCCTCGCAGCCACTTCCTTACACTCCTTTGTAAGAATGACTGCAGATTCAGACGGGTGGATGTCCTGTCCATGCTCTATCTTTAAACGCTGGTCCAGTTTCCTTACAATCTTTTCAATTTCCCGTGAAGTTTCATCATCCACATAATATCTTCCGCACATTTTCTGTCCTCCTTTTTCCTATTTTACTTCATCCCTGGTATCTTATACAACCAGTTTCCATGCACAATCCTCCGGACAAAAGAGAAGCACAAAATTGATTTGTTTTCCCAAAAGTACCGCCTGACATCTATACTTCCAGTTCAAAATTCCCGCATACCACTGCTTTTCTACAGTCAGAACCTGGATATGATTGATTTGAATAATCTCTTCATCCTCCCCTTTTACCTTCAGCATCAATGGCAGAGATTTTCCGGTAGCTGTGAACCAGCACTGGACTGCCACCTCATGATAGGTTCCGGATAAAGGCTCCTGCTCTGTATGCTCTGTATTTATTCCGATTCCAAATGCCACCTTTCCTTCCCCCTTCCCGCTATTCTGTCTTTAATTTCTCATAGTCCACAGAACGTTTTTCCCGTAAAATGCCACCACTCATGTGATCAATACACCCACCTAAAAAAGCCGCACGTATTACCGAATCATTCCCATACCGTTTTCTGATCTGATCTATCGTTTCATCCATTTTTTCCAGTTTCTCATAATCATTCGTATCAAACAGATTTAGTTGTCTCATATTCACCTGATCCTTGATGCGGCTGGTATGGATTCCCAGATGCCGGATGGGTGTCCCATCCCAGAGCTGGTCAAATAACTGGCAAGCACACTGATGAATCTCTATCGTAATATTGGTTGCATTCTGAAGCGTCATCTGGTGACTGGCATAACTGAGATCATAATTCTTGATCCCTACTGCAATCACTTCTGCCCTGACTCCTGCTCCACGAAGTCTGCTTCCTACTGTCTCTGCCAAAGCCAACAGCACCAATTTTGCTGTAGATGCATCTGTCACATCAAAAGGAATCGTTGTAGAATTGCCGTATCCCTTATTAGCAGGCGGGGCCGACTGGACTACAGACACATCAATCCCATTTGCAAACCCCCAAACAACTTCCCCATGTTTCTTCAAATGTTGTTTTAAGTAACTCGGATCACTCTTTGCCAAATCTCCTATGGTCCGAATTCCCAACTTGAAAAGTGTCTTTGTTGTTGCCCGTCCTACAAAAAACAAGTCGCTTACCGGCAATGGCCACATCTTTTTCTGTAACTCAGACTTCCATAGTGTGTGCACTCTGTCGGGCTTCTGAAAATCACTTGCCATCTTAGCTAACAGTTTATTCTCTGAAATACCGATATTCACTGTAAATCCAAGCCGTTCCTTAATCTGTCTCCGCATCTTCTCCGCCGCTTCCACTGGTGTCCCCCAAAGCAATTCCGTTCCAGTCATATCTACAAACGCCTCATCTATCGAGTATTGTTCCACTGTGGGAGAATACTCTTGCAAAATTCCCATAAAAGCTTTGGAACACCTCTCATACAATCCATAATTCGGAGGCACTAAGATAAGATTTGGACATTTCTGTTTTGCTTCCAAGATTGATTCACCTGTCTGTATCCGATATTTCTTTGCTGGAATGGATTTTGCCAAAATGATTCCATGACGCATCGCCATATCCCCACCTACCGCTGACACCTGTTCTCTTAAATCGCCTTTCCATCCCAAATGATGCAGCCGATATACCGCTTCCCAGGACAAAAAGGCAGAATTTACATCTATATGAAAAATCACTTTTTCCAAACTCACGTTCCCCTCCTTTATATCTCATTATATAGAACATACGTTCTGAAATCAAGAGATAATATTTTCCATATCCATGCTTCCTCTATATATAGTAATTTTCTTCTCAGGATAAACAATATATAGTGCTTTTATATTGACACATACTACATATAGTGTTACACTTACTATGTAATTATTATTTGTGTCATCCGGAAAGGATATACGCACGCAGTTTAGGTTTGTAAAAGTGTCAGAAGTATACCACGCTACCAGCAGGGACTTCTGGCTTTTTTATTTTGCAGGAAACTGCACGCATTAGAGAATGAACATCCGTGTCATTCTCTTTTTTTATGCCTGAACGCAAAGAAAGGAGGAAGAAAAACCGGAACAAATAAGAATTACAACTATACCATAGAAAAGGAGACAAGAATAAAATGAACCACTCTAATGAATTATCAAACGTGGAAAAAAACAAACAACTGGTGGACCATCTGAATTTACAGCGTAACGCTTATTATAATGAGAACAGTCCGAATATCAGTGATGCGGAATATGACCGAATCTTCGATGAATTAGTGGAATTAGAAAAGCAGACAGGCTTTGTCTTATCCAATTCACCGACACAAACCGTAGGCTATACTCCCATCAGTGAACTTCCCAAAGTAAAGCATCCGGTCCCTTTGCTCTCTTTAGATAAGACAAAGCAGGTACAGGACTTGATAAGTTTTGCCGGTAAGCAGCCAGTTCTGTTTATGCTGAAGTTGGACGGATTAACGACTAAATTAGTCTACGAAAATGGAACACTTGTAGAGGCTTCCACGCGTGGCGACGGAGAAATTGGGGAACTTATCACCCATAACATCCCTGCATACGTTGATGTCCCTCTCTCAATTCCATATAAAGGCCGGCTGGTGATTGTTGGAGAATCCTTCATCCCAACCAATGACTTTGAGCGTTTAAAAGAAACCCTCCGAGATGGAAAAGGAGAACCTTACAAAAATGGGCGAAATCTGGCTTCTGGCTCTGTGCGAAGTCTTGATCCGGCAAATTGTGCAGGACGCTGTATGCACTTTATGCCTTTTAATGTTCTGGAAGGTCTGGACTCTCCATTTCTCTTTCCAGACAGCAGATCTATAAAGGTTTCCAGCCTGTTTGACTATGGCTTCCAGCCTTGTCCTTATATTATTGCAACCCAGCCTTTAACCTTGGATCTTGTAAACCAGTATATTGAAAATCTGACTGTTCTGGCAGGCAAAAAACATCTGCCTATTGACGGAATTGTAATGATTTTCGACAGTCTGGACTATTCCAAAAGCTGTGGGCGTACCGGACATCATTATAAAGATGGACTGGCTTTTAAGTTTGAAGACGAAACTTACGAAACCACTCTTCGCAATATAGAATGGACACCCACCCGTTTCGGAGAAATTGCACCTGTGGGAGTTTTTGACTCTGTGGAAATTGACGGATGCTCTGTTTCCAGAGCAACCCTTCACAATCTGACCTTTATCAAAGAATTAGAATTGGTGCCAGGTTGTAGAATTTCTGTATCGAAACGTAATATGATCATTCCTCATATTGAAGAAAATCTGGAACGTGGTCATTACGTAGATGCAGTTCCCCCAGTATGTCCATGCTGTGGTTCTCAGACTCGTATCTATCAAAGAAAAGGAAATGATGGGCGTCTCATTGAAACAGTGCATTGTGACAATCCCAACTGTGATAGCCAGATCCGAAAACGCTTTACACATTTCGTTGGAAAAAAAGCAATGAACATCGAGGGACTCTCCGAAACTACCTTGGAAAAATTCCTGACTTTGGGTTATCTCCAGACATTTCCGGATATTTACCATCTAAATGAACATCAGGAAGAAATCTTACAGTTGGAAGGTTTCGGTAAAAAATCCTTTGAAAGATTATGGAATTCCATTACTTCCAGCCGTAATACTACCTTTGTCCGATTCCTGGTTTCCATGGATATTCCTATGGTCGGACGAACCAAAAGCAGGATTTTGGATACAGTATTCCACGGCAGTCTGCAGGAATTTTTTGACGCTGCCTCTGGTGACTATGATTTCACCCAGTTAGATGACTTTGGTGATACTCTGAATCAGAATATCCATGACTGGTTCTCTGATGAAAACAATCTAATTCTCTGGCACGAACTCCAAAAAGAACTTATATTTGAAGAAAGAAAGGAAATGAACACTATGATGAAAGAAAATGTATTTACAGGATGTACTATCGTTGCAACAGGAAAACTTGCTCATTTTACAAGGGATGAAATCAACTCCAAGATCATTGAGCTTGGAGCAAAAGCCGGCAGTTCTGTCACAAAAAAGACAGATTATCTGATTTGTGGGGAAAAAGCCGGAAGTAAATTAACAAAAGCTCAGGCTCTCGGTATTAAAATATTGTCTGAAGATGAGTTTCTTGAGATGATTGCGTAAGGAGAAATCTATGAGTATCATTACATCTGTTTTTCATATCTATGGGTTTCTTATTACAGAAGAGGCTGCTAATCTTATTCTTCGATATACAAAAGAAGTTTTTCCTGATTTATACAAAGAGTTTTCTGATGCAGAATCACTCTTTGCCTTTCAGGAATATCTTTGTGAGAAACATGATGGCTACCGTTATGGCAATGCCGAGTCTATGACAGTATGGCGGATCAAGGATCAGGAAAAGCTGGACTTAAATCCAGGAGAAGAATTTTATATCGTCGAACTTAAAAATTCTTCCCAATTATTTTCACAGGCGTATTCTTCTTATACAGAAGTTATCCAAGAAATTCAAGAAACGTTTGGTGAATTACTTCCTCCCAATTTTCCGTTAGATGATTTTCTTGTGGAAATCATGGGCGAAGTATGGGGATAGTGAAATGTGGTGAATGCCCCATTTCAAACATCTTTTGCGACTTATTATTTATAATTATTTTACCGTTGGAAAGCACCTTCTTTTTTGATATAATGAAAGCAAATGGAGGGATAACGTATATGAGTATTCAATCAGATATAGAGATGCTATCAATTGAAGCACTGGAATATTATGCTAAAAAGCACCAACTATCGGAAGACGATGCCTTTAATATTTTCTACAAACATCAAGTATTTGAAAAAATACTGGTACAACACGAAACGTTGCACCAATTAGATATTCATGATACTTTTCAATACGTAGAAGATATTATAGAAGAAGATACGCCCACGCTTGTTCTTTTCCATGGCTCCAATATTGCATTTGATAAAATCGATTTGAACAAATCACATAACCGTCGTGATTTTGGTCGTGGATTTTATTGCACAGTTCTCGAACAGCAGGCAAATGAATGGGCGAACCGCCTGTACTTGCGTACTCATACTGGCGGCAAATATGTGTATCGGTATATCTTCCAACAATCCGAGGAACTAAAAATCAAACATTTTGCCACCTTGGACAAGGAATGGTTGGAGTTTGTCAAACTCAACCGTACTGTCGGCGATATCCAGCATCACTATGATGTTGTAATTGGACCTGTTGCGGATGATAATACCATGGAAACTGTACAACTTTATTTGTCCGATATCTTGAGCGTGGATGAAGCGGTTACAAGGCTTCGGTATAATAAGGTTAATAATCAGGTTTCCTTTCACACCCCACTTGCTCTTGAACATCTGATATTGGAATCTCGAAAGGATGTGTAAAACATGGAAGGTAAATATTTTTTTAACGGGAAAGATATTTCAATGAATCTGTATATTCAGATCCGGGATGTTGTCGATATTATTATGGAAAAGAGCCATCTTTCCTTTCCGGATGCCATGGGCAAATTTTATCACTCAAAAACTTACAAAGCCCTGCAAAATACAGAAAATACTCTTTGGGCGGAATCTGCTGGCTATATTGCAGACCGCTATTACGAAGAACAAGAAGAAGCACAAATAAGCAAATGACAAACGAAAAAATATGTTTAAGAAGGAACTGCTTGCCATAAGCGGTTCCTTTTTTGTATAAGAAAGAAGGGATTACATGTTTATTAATACCTATTCGAATCATTACCAGCAAACAATTGACCACTTTCATGGAGCATACGCTTTTCTTAGTAACTTCTATCCTTCCCGGATATATTACCGGGGCTACTGGTATGCAAATAATGAGGCTGCTTTCCAGGCACAAAAGACCCTTTCACCTAAAGAACAGCTTCAATTTACCAAATTAAGGAATCCAAAAGATGCCAAAAAACTGGGAAGAGAAGTACAGCTCCGTTCAGACTGGGAACGTGTAAAGCTTATGTACATGTATGAAATTTGTATGTGCAAATTCATGCAGAATCCTACCCTATGTAAAGCATTACTTGCTACTGGGAATTGTCACCTTGTTGAAGGAAACAACTGGGGAGATTATTTTTGGGGTTCTGTAAATGGTCATGGCGAAAATCATTTAGGTGAAATTCTTATGGACATACGTGCAAAGCTTCAATTTGAACGTTAAAATAATCATTTACCCATTTTGCACTGTATGAACTGCAAATATTTTGCTATAATGAAAGATAGATTTTAAAGAAAGGATTTGTGCTTATGTATCTGAAGCGTTTTGTCTATGACCGCCTTCTGGATTGGAAAAATGAAGGAGGGCATAGTACCCTGGAAGTCGGCGGAGCCCGTCAGGTTGGAAAAACCTACCTGATACAAAAATTCGCTGACGAAAACTACAAACACAAAATTTATATTAACCTGTTTGAATTAAGCGGCAGACAGTTTATGGAATGTTATAAACAGGCAACAGCTTGGACACCCGGAACAAAACGGCAGGAGCATCCTCTCCATGATGCCTTCCAGTTGTATGAACCGGACTTTATTGATTCTGAAGATACCGTCATTATTATTGACGAAATCCAGGAATCTTCCGAGATTTATAACCGTATCCGGGAGTTTACTCGTCATTTTAAAGCCCATTTTATCATCACAGGAAGCTATCTTGGGCGGATTTATGATCCAGAATTTCGTTATTCCAGCGGAGATGTCACAAAGCTTACTATCTACACACTTTCTTTTGAGGAATTTTTGATGGCCTATGACCAAATCCTGTATGAAGATTATAAAAAAATACCTTTTGTTCCTTCTAGGTCAGAGGTCTATGATCGCTTAAAGGAAACCTATGAGCTGTACTGCCAGATTGGTGGCTATCCCAAAGTGGTCGAAAACTATCTGGAGAACCGGAACATCGTAAAAGCTCAAGGCGAACTCGTAAAAATCATTGATACCTTCACCAATGAATCCATTCGCTATTTTACGGATATTTTGGATACCAAAGTGTTTACCCATATTTTCTTTTCCATCTGCCGTATTTTAAATCGTGAAAAGAAAGGATTTTCAGAAGACAGCATTAGCGAAGAATTGCAAAAACTGGTAACCAAAGACTACTCCAGCAATATTTCAAAGGCTACCTGCAACCGTGCTATTAGCTGGCTGTACTTTTCCGGAATCATTGGATTCTGTGCAAAAATAACAGAAATGGATATTCTGGATTTTAAGTCCGCAAGCCGCTGCTATTTCATGGATATGGGACTGGCAAACTATTATCTGACACGTACCGGAACCGATTCCCGTGTACTTGCAGGCACATTAAATGAAAATTATGTCTATATCAATCTGAAGAAACGCCAGGATTTTCCACAGGAAATTTCCTTTGAAACCCCTGCTTTTGCTACTTACCGTGGCGGAGAAATTGATTTTGTGGCACAAAGCCTATCTTCTTCCACCCGATATTTGATAGAAGTCAAAGCTGGAAAAGGTACTGCTTCCACTGCCCAGAAAGCCCTGGCACAAGGAAAAGCAGATAAGCTTCTTTATTTAAAAGGAGCAACCAAAGGTGGTATAGACGGTAAAACAGAAACACTGCCTATTTATTTACTGGAACAATACAAATTTAATTAAGTTTATGTTTACGAAGAGACTACTTTCCAAGTGGTCTCTTTTTTATTTAGGAGGACAATAATATGAATTCAATAAAAGAATTAAAAGAACAATTAGGATATGAAGAAATCGGTCTCGATGATATATTTGTATTTCATTGTACTCAATGCGGAAAATGTTGCATCCACCGGGAGGATATTCTCTTGTCCCCGAAAGATTTATTTCATATAGCGAAGAAATTAAAAATCACACCAGAAGTTGCCTTAGCACAATATTGTGAAACTTATCTTGGACGTAATTCTCATATCCCTGTAGTACGCTTAAAACCACAAGGAAGTGTCAAACGCTGCCCGTTATTAAAAAATCAAAAATGTTTGGTACACGATGTAAAACCCGCAGTCTGTGCTATGTTTCCGATTGGCCGGTACCTTGCCCTTCCCTCCGATGGTATTTTTCCGGAAAATCCGGAAGAATTGTCTGTTGGATACGTCTTTAATGATCCGGAGTGTGGAGATAGATCAGAAACACATACCGTTCGGGAATGGTTTCATAAATTTAACATTCCACTAAAAGATGACTATTTCTTTGCATGGACGAAAACGAAAGCAACACTTAGCAAACATCTACGCTTTCTAGAAGGACGTCTATCTGAAAAGACCATGGTTTCAATATGGAATGCTACATTGATAACTCTGTACCTAAACTATGAGGTTACAGAAGATTTTCAAACACAATTTCAGAAAAACTCAGATATGCTCCTATCCTTAATTGAAAAACTGAGAACTGCTGACGCTCCTATGCCTAAGAAAATATAAACATATAGAAATACTTCGAGCCGTCCAAACTTGACGGCTCTTTTCATGTCATTATGACACTCTTTACATTTCTACTGTTTCTTCATACAACAATTTATTCAACACATATTTTCGACCAGCTTATTGTAGCATTTTCTTGAAGCTCAAATTCATATTTTCGTATATCACCTTTCTTTCTTAATTCTTTCAATTAAGCTATTTCTTTCCATTTTATGTAAGAATATATTAGGGATTATCACACACAAAAAAGACATAATACATATAATACATAAAAGTCCTTCAAATGGATATTGAAAAACAAAATATTCTATGTTTTGTTTTAAAATATAAACTACTATTCCCATAACTATACTTCCTATAATCAATAATAGCCCAAGAACACCTCCTACGTATATTATCCCCTCATATATAAGCATTTTCCTAAGCATACCTTGTGTCATGCCGATACTCCGCATAATGGAAAACTCACGCTGCCTAATAATTATATTTGTAGATGTAGTACTGAAATAATTTAGCAGTCCCATAAATATTAAAATGCCACTAATAGTATACATGATTATCTGACTTGTTCTAATATACAAAGACTGTTTTGCAATTTCATCACTATTACACTTTATCACATACAAAAGTTGATTTTCGTTGCCTGTAGTAGATTGAAACTTGAGATTTGCCTCTTGAACCCATGCTTTTAATTTCTGTTTACAAATAGCCTCTTTATTTGCTTTTACATTAATCTGTACTTCCAAGTTTCTAACTGTTAAAACATCCTTTAATTTGCTGAAAGTTTTATCTGAAACAATCAGATAAACTTTATCATTTCCTCTCCATGATAAATCCAAAGTTGGACAATCTGACTGTGAAATGTTTATATATCCACAATTTCTAAGTTTAACTGCGGACATTTCCTGCATTGCTGTTCCAACGGGCACCAAATCATACAGTTCTATTATTTTTCCAATACATTCCGTTTCTATATCTTCGTATGTTTGTGGTATTAAATTTTCATGTAATATTAACACGCCACCTTTCTCGTTAAATGTTTTTTGATCAACTGGTATATTATTCTCCTCTACATATTTCACTAACTTTTTCATACTTTTATCGTCTAATGTTTGCATTACAGGTAATGAATCATGCTCTACAATTTTTAAGCTATCTGTTTCTGCTGCATTTTTTATAATAGGCAGAAAACCTTGTACTATTTTCAGATTCTCAGTATAAGAAGTAAGCGTATTTTTGATATCCACGATATTATCATCTGTTATTAATTCCACCTCATCTTTTCCATTTTCCACTAAATACGTTACAGTATCCATTGGCACTTCAATAGTAAAATCTGGATTCTTCTGTAATCTATTCATTTGATTTGTCCCCTTGGTGACCACAATCCCTAATAGCCCTATTTCACAACCAAATGCCAAAAATATTATAATGAACATAAATTTTTTCTTATAACGTAATATGTTACGAAAAGCCATTCCAAAAATAATTCCAGTTCTTTTTATAATGAACATTTTCCCAAACTGATAATCTGATTGTTGTTCTCCCACTACTTCCTCATATTTTGCAGCCTCTATAGGAGTAATCATAGTCAATTTATATACTGCCAAAAGAGTTGCCCCAAATAGAGTTATAGCAACTAAAACAAGGACCACGATATATGCACTTAAATTAAATAATTTTAATTGACTATTTGCTTTATACTCCCCTAAATAAAGATTTTTAACCACATTGTTTAAAACACAATATTGTAGAACTATGCTGATTATTACACCACATAAGCAACTTTTCAAATAAATATCCCCTATTTGCATACATACTAATTTTTTTATCTGTCTATTAGTTGCACCTATTGTACGCAATAATCCATACTGTTTAATATCACTTCCCAGTGATATATATACAACATTATAAATCACTAAAAACAAACAAAAAAACACAGCCAAGACAAACATATACGCAAGCAAATAATTTCCAACCGTCCCTTCAATTGCTCTGTATTCTGCAGAATCATAGCTTATAATTCTTTGCTTATCATTGAGATTAATATCATTTTTTAATCTATTCTCTACTTGTCTTCCGCTTAGTCCCCAATCTTTTACATCAACCCATAATCGACATGGATATTGTGAAATACCAGCCTGTTTTATTCTATTCTTGCAAATATATGCGATTGAACTATCGGATAATTCATTATTATAACTATCATAATATCCAGATAAAACAAATTCTTGTTTACCTGTCATTTTTGTCGTGAAAATATCATTCCAATAAAAGTCTAACGTAATCTTCATTCCTATTTTGGGACTGCTAATCCCCAAATAGTCCAAAGTTTTTTTTGACATCATTATTTCATCAGTTTGTTCCGGATAATTGCCATAGAAATGTACAAAAGTAGGCTTTACCATATCTTCGTAAGCTGTTTCATCTAAAACAACACATTTGCTATATGAATACCTACCATTCATCAACCTTCCGCTCTCTTTTTCCTCTCCTACACTATTCACATAGGAAAGATCTTGTAGCTGTCGTTTTATTGTATCTGTTCCTTCTTCAATAAATGTTGAAATTGTTTTTCCATCTTGATATTGATTTTTCAACTTATCCGCTTGAAATTTTCCATGTATTAAAGAAATGATAACTAATGATACTACTACAACGCTCACTACGATACATTGTAAAATAATATTTCTTTCCCTGTTTTTTTTCTTATAAGCTCTTATCAGAGTATTTAGAGATTTTCTTACTCTACCATTATTCATTAGTAACCTCTCCTTTATTGCATATCTTTATAACTTATAAAATCAGTCAAGATTCCAATATTTATCTAGTGGTTGAGTATCGCTTTCCAAAAAGTCTATAATTTCTTTATCATCAAAATAAAAGTTTATCACTTTATGATTTTCAAACTCTACCAACGTAGGTACTCCCCCCAGCACAAATTTCTTTTCGGATAACTCCTCTTTTTTTATATTTGGATGAGTAGAAATAGCATACACTTTACCAGCTTCTTTTCCCTCATGTAGTGCTGCATAATTCTCATTTGCCCAAATGATTTTATAGTGGATTGGAGGATATTTTTCTTTTATCAAATTCTCATCTAATCCATCGTAAAATACAATTTTTCTGGTACTGTCTTTTTCTCCAATTTCGACATCGTATTTCTTTTCATGGGAATCCCAATCATAATTCCTAGTTCCTTTACATGCTTCTGCATCAATCTCATAAACCGCATTCTCTTTTTTAAATTGTTTTATATCATCCTCTATATTATCGCAATATGGACACTCTTTTCTATTGAAATATACATAAAAATGTCCTTCCTTTTCAAACAAGTCTTCTATAGAAGTAGAATATGCTATAGTTTCTTCTTTTACTTTTGGAAATAAAATGATTGCAGCTCCCACGCATATTATGAAAAATATACTGCACGCTATAGAAATTATAATATTTTTCTTTTTCATCTATTTCTCCTCCTCACCATATAATTGACGATACAATTTGCATTGTTCCTTTAATTGTTTGTCTGTCCCACGTGCTACTATATTACCTTTTTGAAGTACATAAATACAATCACTATCTGCAATGACATTTATTCTATGTGAAATTAAAATAAGTGTTATATCCCGAATTCCCTTAATATAATTCAAGATTTCCCTTTCACTTATAGAATCCATATTACTGGTAGCCTCATCTAAAATTAAAATTTTAGGATGACGTAATATGGCTCTAGTTAGTGACAATTTCTGTCTTTGCCCCTTCGAAAGGTTCTTTCCGCGCTCTTCAAGGACACTATCATACGCTCTTTCCATTTTACTTACAAATTGATGCACACCCATCTTACGTGAAATCTCAATCATTTCCTCATCTGATATCTCTTCATTACCCATTTTTAAATTTTCTCTAACACTTGCAGTAAACAGAAAATCTTCTTGTGATACATATACAACTGCTTTTCGAATTTCTTGAACCTCGAAATTTTGAAGTTCTGCACCATCAACATATATATGTCCTTTATCTGGAGAATAAAATTCCATAAACAATTTTGCTAAAGATGTTTTCCCAGATCCTGTTTCCCCAATAATAGCTACATTATCGCCTTTTCTTATTTTAATATTAATATTGTTCAGTATATTTTTCCCAGAAACAAAATGAAAATCAACATCTTTCAGTTCTATTTCTTCATCAAATTCAAATGGCTCTATACCTTCCTTTGTTTTCTCTACTTTAATACGTAACACACTTTCTAGACGTTCCATAGCAACATGGGCAGAATGGTATAATGGCTGTAAATTTACAATATCTTTAACCGGCGTTAATAAATATCCAATTAGAATATTATACGTAACTAATTCCCCTATAGATAAATTATTACCAATGATTTCAAGTGCTCCAATGCACAGTACAATAATCTCCCCCATACCACCTATTAAAACTTTTATAGCTGACTGTAAGTTTTCTGTACTTCCTAAGTTAAGAATCGTATCTTGCCATCTTTCTATTTTCTTTTTCCCATTATTGAAAATTGTCTTATTATACGTATACGCTTTAACCGTCAAAATCCCCTCAATAGAATCAATCAAATGTGAAGTCACACGTGCCTCTCTTGACATTTCCTCCGAATTTAAGACACTATAATATTTCCTAAATCCCACCATAACCAGAGTATATAAAAAGCACATCACAACTACCACAGCAAAGATTTTAATATTCAATACACACAAAATGATACTTACCGCAATTATAAACAACGCATCAATTGGTAAAACCAATATGCTGCTTACCAGTGCTTCTTGAACTCTAATAACATCCTGAAATCGTGAAATAAACTCACCATTTTTACGTTTTTCAATAGACATCACCTGCAAGTCCAATAAATGTTTATAATATTTCAGACTAAGTTCTAAGTTAAAAGATTTTGAAATATCCAATGATAACTTTGCTCTTCCCCAGTCTACAATAGTCTTAATCAATAGCATTAAAATAACCATTAGTGTCATAAATATTAGACTATAAATCAATCTATTGGGAATAACTGTGTCTATCAACGTCCCAAAATAGAAAGATGAAACAATTGATATTGCCATTGATATTGCTGAAAATAATATAATATATATAGTTCTTTTCCATTCCTTCTTTACTAATTCTATAAATTTATTCTCTGCAATCCGCATGCCTTCCTTTTTTTTATAAAATTCTTCCGTTGTCTGAAATAAGATAATAACTCCAGTCCAAAAATATGGCGAATCTTCTCCATATTCCGAATTAAAAAATTTTTTTCTGTCTACCTCTATAATACCGACAGCTGGATCTGCAATAACTACGCTATTCTTTTTTATTTTATAAATTATAATGAAATGTGCCAATCCATCTTCTTGATATACATGAGCCACACACGGCACTTCCAGCTCTTTTTCTTTAAAGTCTATGTTTTTTTTATATGCTGATGCAAATAATCCCAGTTTTTCAGAAATCCTACATACATCCCAAACACTCGTTCCTTCTTTGCTGGTTTCTAAAGCTTCACTTATCTCCAGTATAGGTATCTTTTTTCCATAATACCACGCTATACTTGCTAAACAAGCTGCAGCACAATCCATAGAATCATATTGTTTTATACATCTGTATTTCATACTGTCATCCATCCCCCTAATAAATAAAGAGGCGATGCAAGCTCGCCCCTTTGTTTTCTGCTTTAATATTTAATCTGCTGCTATTTTAGTATCCACAAACTTCATAGCAAAACTGAATGTATCTGCTTGCTTTATCTTTCTGTCCAGAATTCATTAGATTTTTAATTGTGGCTACCATATCATCAGCATTTGCTGGGCAACAGAAAAAATATCCATAATCAGAATTGCATTTTCCTCCTGTTACCATTTCCATTTCTTTTTTTGTCATTTTTTCCATTCCGTTCATATTCGCTTCCTCCTTAAAAATATATTTGATACTTAATTATTACTCCATAAAATAAAATTTTTCTACATTTTTTGCGTAGATTGCACTTTTTTATTTCTAGTTGGAATTTGATTAAATATTTGAGCTTTTTTACTATACTGGTATCACTTTTGGCACCTGAATTCCTATTGTAATCCCCATTTCCAATTTCCTTCTGTAATACCGGAAACTATGAAAAGAAAATTCTCCTGTTCCCCAAAATCGTCTAATTCTATGGATATAATATTCTTTTGACTTTGTAAATATCATCTTTTGCTTCCTATATAATAGATGTATAATTCGTAAAGAACACCTTGAAATTTGGGGATAATTTCCATTTACTTTCCTATATATATTTCCTGTTTTTCCTTCTGGCAAAACTACATTTCTTCCATGTATGCAGGACCATTCTATATATGGAATGTCTATACTTCTTATCCCTGTTTCCATTGCAATTCGCAAAAATAAGGCAGTTTCAAAATCCTTTTTATATAGAAATTCGTCTGCTATCATTTTATAATGATCAAAAAAATAAATTGCTCCTATCTTTCTTTCCAGTTCCAGCAGCGAAACACTATCCAACCATTCCAGTTTATTCCTGTATTTTTCAACAAATATCATTCCATATTCAGTTTTTAAAGATTGCCTCAAAACATCAATAGCCTCTGGCCAACATTTTCTTTGTCCAGGTAACAAGAAGCATACCATTTTCTGTAAAAACTTTTCTTCACTATCCGGATTCCACTGTATTAAACGCTTTAGTTCTTCATAGGCTTGATTTACTTTATATTCCATTGTACTATTTCTCATCTTCAGATTCTCCTTCGTATGGCTCTAAAATCTTTGAAGCCCTCTCCACAAACATCCTGTCTGCCCCTGAAATCTCATATTCTTTCCAAAGTGTCTTATGTATCTGTTCCTCTGTTAAATCTCTACACTTTTCCTGCAGCGTACGGACAAATGGATATATCATAGTCGCATGAATATTTTTCCCGGATCGTACCATATCTCCTTCCATTTGATATGCTTCCTGTAAGCATTCCAGTATAATGCGAACATCCGTAACACTTTCTCTCATTGTGCTTCCCCTCATCAGGCTTATCCTCCTATTTACATACGTACTCTCAATCCATCTAATCTCGACACGTTCAGTCCAACCAGATACCAGTCATCTCCCATTTCAATTCGGACCGGAACCCAAACATTTTTCACCTTTACATCAAAACATTCCCCGCAATGTAGTCCTCCATAAAAAGATTCCAAATCAAAACGTATATCATACCTCCCTGTTTCAGTATCATAAAACAATGTACCTTCTCTGTGTTCACTCATAATATCTGCCTCCTTAAATTTTTCTTTTACTTAGTAATTACCTCATCTCTATACAGATTGAAGAAATTCCGGAAAAATTTCATAAAAGTTTTTCCGATACCGATAATAGGTAGAAGAAGTTAACCCCAACTCCCGCTGCAGTTGTGTCGGTGTTACCTTCTTTTGTACCACCCTCATAAATTCCTGGTTAAACTTTTCCTGTTCTATAGCCCGTGGTCTTCCTACTTCATCCCATTCACCCCGAAGCCTTTTTGCCTCCATACCTTCCTTTTGTCGCTTCTCCTTTTTCTCCATCTCTGCCTGTGCCATGGATGCATAGAGTTCAATCATCATATTATTGATTGTTTCTATCATCATCTTTGCCAGATTATTTTCCATCTGAGACAGGTCAAACAACGTGGTAGGAAGTTCCAATACCATTACCCGAACCCCTTTTTCTTCTAAAAAACGTAGCTGCTTTAAAATCTCCTGCTTGTTCCTGCCAAGTCTGTCCAGCTCTGTAATAATCAGGGTATCCCCTACCCGTAAAACATCTTCCACAAGAACGGTATAACGTGGTCTGTCAAAATTTTTACCGGTTATCTTATCTGTAAAAATACTTTCCAGTTTAATTTTCTGATTTTCACAGAACCTCTTTATTTCTATAATACCTCGGTCCAAGTGTTGTTCCTTAGTACTGATTCTGTGATACCCATAATATGCCATACGTATCCCCCTTTATACATTCCCAAAAAGTCTTAAAATATTTTGGCATATCTCAAAACTTTCTTATATACTTTTTGGAAATAAAAAAATAGCCTATTACATCTCCCATCAAAAAGCATACTTTTTGAGAGATACCTTTTACTACTTCTGTACGTAGAATGGCACAAAAAAGCAACAAAAAAGACAGGGGATTTTCTCCTCTGCCTCTTTCGTTATTATCAGGGAAAGACATCAATCTTTTTTCCTTCAAATTTGTATCCAACTCCTCTTACTGTTTTAATGTACTGGCACTTCTTTATTTCCGGTTCAATTTTCTTTCTCATACTGGATACCAAACAATAAATAATATTATCAATACTCTCTGGTACTTCTTCATTATATAGAATTTCAAATATCTTTTCCTTTGTAAAGATCACCCCTGGTCTTCCAGATAAAAGGATAAATAGTTCGTATTCAGCCTTTGATAAAATAATCTCTGTCTTTCCTCTATAAATTTTGCGGTAATCTGGATATATCCTAAATTCTGATTCTTCCCCCATAGAATTATATAACAAATCTGCTGCAAACTTTTTTGCCCCAAATGTTTCTGTAATGATTGCCTTCTCCAAAGCACACTCCCTTTCGCTTCTTTATGTATATGGCAAAACTGCTTATTCCTTTTAAAACTGATTTGCCGTTGCCCATTCATTTATATGTTGTACAATCTGTGTAAGGTTGGTATACCAGATATAGTGGCCTCCTTCTACGACATATAATTGATGATTTCCAGAGCTAAAATCCAATTGATTTTCATGTCCACTTTTCCATGCCGGAATATTTTCTACATTCTCTGAAGAAATCATGGTTAAAACTGGCAAAGCCGTTGGAAATTTCTTTCCTTTTATGGATAATAAATTCTGATCCATATTATTCACTTCATTTCGGATTGTTTCATTACTGCTTAAAGAATATGCCTTTATATATTCTGACTTATCACTCTCGGAATATGTATATCCAGTAATTTCTGGCAAAACAGCTCCATATTGTTCAGGATTTCTTTCTAATTCTAATTGAAATTCTTCTATAGAAGAAAAAGATTTTCTGAGTTTTTGAAATTCATCAATTCCTTTCAGCATATACTCTTTTTCCATTGCCATAGCATCTGCTAGCTCTTTATCGTATACCGTATTATCAATAGCAATAAAACCTTTTACTTTTTCAGGATAGGTCTGAGTAAACTCAAGACCATATACTCCTGAAATAGAATGAGTCAAAAGTACACACTCTCGAATACCCAGAATTTCCAATGCTGCATTTATTTCTCTATTTATATTGGAAACTGTCCTATCCGTTTCCGCCAAATCACTAAGCCCATATCCAAATGGTTCTACGATTACAATATTAAAGTCTTGTTCCAACGACTGTGCCAAAGGTTTAAAATATAAATGAGGGGAAGGCACACCCAAAGCCGGTAACATTACCAAAGTCGTTTTTGTCATATCTGCGAAATTGACTCCATTCTCATTCATATTTCCATACATAACAATACGCATATTCTTTCCTTCCACTGTAATATATTTATTGTAAGTATCTGACGTTTTTATTTCTTTTGCATATATCGTATCTGAATTTCCCATAAAGAATGTAAGCATGATTGCAAAGGCAAAAAAACAGGCAATTCCTTTTTTATATAACTTCATATACAATGCTCCTTAGTCTCTTATTTTTTTAAATAATTTTTCAATACTTCTACCTTATCCAAACGTTCCCATGTTAAATCCAGGTCATCTCTTCCAAAATGACCATAAGCTGCTGTTTGCCTGTAAATAGGTCTGCGAAGATCCAGCATTTTTATAATTCCGGCTGGACGAAGATCAAATTCTTGTCTTATGATTGTTACCAGCTCCTCATCTGAAATTTTCCCAGTTCCAAACGTATCTACCATAATTGAAGTTGGCTGTGCAACACCAATCGCATAAGAGAGCTGAATTTCACATTTCTTTGCCAATCCTGCTGCCACAATATTTTTTGCTACATAACGAGCCGCATAAGCCGCAGAACGGTCTACTTTTGTGCAGTCCTTACCAGAAAAAGCACCGCCACCATGACGTGCATATCCACCGTAAGTATCTACAATAATCTTACGTCCTGTTAATCCACTATCCCCGTGAGGTCCGCCGATTACAAAACGTCCTGTTGGATTGATAAAGAATTTCGTTTCATCATCTACCATATCTGCCGGAAGAATTGGATCAAATACATATTTTTTAATGTCTGTATGTATCTGCTCCTGCGTTATTTCTGGGTTATGCTGTGTAGATAATACCACTGCTTCCAGTCGTAATGGTACCCCATCTTCACTGTACTCTACTGTAACCTGACTTTTTCCATCTGGTCTAAGATACGGAAGAGTTCCATCTTTTCGCACTTCTGATAAGCGCCGAACCAGCTTATGCGCCAAATAAATAGGATATGGTATATATTCCATCGTTTCATCACAAGCATATCCAAACATCATACCCTGATCTCCGGCGCCAATGACTTCCAATTCTTCTTCTGACATTTTATGTTTTTTTGCTTCTAATGCTTTATTCACACCCATAGCAATATCTGTAGACTGCTCATCAATCGCCGTTAATACAGCACAGGTCTTGGCATCAAATCCATAATCTCCGTTATTATAGCCAATATCCTCTATCGTTTTTCTTACTACTCGTTGCACGTCCACATACGCATTGGTTGTAATTTCTCCCATGACTAATACCATACCTGTCGTAATTGCAGTTTCACAAGCAACTCTGCTCATTGGATCCTTCTCCATTAAGGCATCTAAAATCGCATCTGAAATTGCATCACACATTTTGTCCGGATGTCCTTCTGTTACTGATTCTGAGGTAAATAATTTTTTCTCCATAGTAAGTTCTCTCCTTTATATCGATGTTTCACATTTATCAATAACATAAAATATCTTCACTACAATTACTATATTTTTTGTTTACATTGTACTTTTTTCTGTCCGGTTGGGTTTGTATTCAAAACAAGTAACTGTGCTGTTCATCTACGAAATAACCTATCTGTCTGAGTCATTCTAAAATATTAACAGCTTTGCTTTTATATACTCCCTTACACCTCCATGCCAGTATTGATATACTATAATTCTTCCCATAAAAAAAGCAGTGTAAATCCACTGCTTTTTTCCATCACTTAATCTGTAATTTCCACAAATGCGTATCTCTCTTCTTTCTTTTGTACAATTGCAGAATCCGTCTGTTCCTTTATCGTTTTTAACAAATCTTCTACATAGATTTTGGCCTCATGCACTCCAGTATTCGTAGCGTATGCAATTTCTTTAATCGAAAAACTCAACTCTGTATCACTCATCAAAAGTTGTAAAATATCCCATTGCAAATCAGTAATTACAATTTCCGTTCCATCATAAAGCATCCTTTTCTTTTCAAATTCTATATCCCATTTTCCGAAATGAATTCTTTCTTCTTCTAATATATTTTGCATATCTAATCGCATGACTACAAAATATACTTCCGGCCAACATTTCTTTAACAATTCCTCTGCTTTTTTTCTTTCCTCACAATTCTTAAAGTATAATAATTCTCCCATCTTCTACCTCCTCATGATGTTTATCATTATACTTTAAGTATACATCCCAATTATTGCAAAAATCTTATTAGATTATTCCTTCAATCTTCTTTCTATGATACTGTCTTCATTATATTTGTGCAACTGACCGCCCAATAATCGCTTTCCTATAATAATCCAAGTATCTCTATTGTACTGGTCCATGTCCCTATACAACTCCATAATTTCTCTTTTATTATCCTGCTCTCTCTGCTGTTCTTCTTCATCTTTTCTCAATATATAATCAACCGGAACTTTAAAGAATTTGGATAATGCAAGTAGCATATCACCTGAAATATTCTCATCCACATTTTCATATTTGCTAATTGTCTGCTGACTAACTCCTATTTCTTCCCCTAACCTTATCTGAGTCAATCCTAATTTTTTTCTTAATTCTGATATTCGATTCACAAGCGTACACCTCCCGATACACTCATTTTACACTTAAATACACCCATGTTTTACTTTAATTAAGAGTATTACTACTATGTATCATGGTATATCGTGGTATTACCATTCTCATTTTGTACATCTATACAGGAAAAAAGGCAATCTATACAAACAATATTACATTTTCTCTTCTTTTAAATATACTGGTAGTTATAGGAAGGAGAAATACTTATGAAAAAACTATTATTTGTTGGTAATCCGACAATCTTGGGGGAAAATCTTGGAAATGTCTTAAAGTCAAATTATAATACAGATTTTATTTCCATCAGGCCAAAGCAAATTGGCAACATACGCTTTAGCTCTTATAATGCTTTAATCTTGGATTTCACAATGTTACATAAATACAGTCTTACAATATGTAAGGCTGCCAAAAAATGCTGTCCAAACATCATTGTTCTATTTTTATGCCCTACTAGTGTTCCAGAACAAATCATCTTGGATTTCTATGAAGCCGGTGCTACTGACCATTTATATATTTCTCTTTCATCACCAGCACTTTTATCGAAAAAATTGGATATCTTATTTGCCAACAATCATCTGGCTACAAAGTATGAAGACAGCCACATAACTTTAAATTTTAACTCCTTGACTGCAGTGATTGAAGGTACTACTACTTCCTTTACACCATTGGAATTTAAGCTCCTCAAGTTGCTTTCTTTAAGCCCAAACACTGTTTTAACCAGACAACATCTTTTATATTCTCTATGGGATAGAAATGGAAATTATGTCGAAGAAACTTCTCTGAATAGTATGATCTGCCGTATACGGCAAAGAATTGATACTGAAAGTCACCATTATATTAAAACAATCTATGGAATTGGATATATGTGGATCACCTATTAAAAGAGCAGCGTAACCTATTACAGTAACGCTGCTCCTTCCTTATCGTATCTTTTATTCTGCACATGTAATTAAACAAGTTGTCATAAAACAATCTGTTGTACACGCTTTTCTTGTTACTCCACAGTCTGGAGTGTATATATTGACTTCTTCTTCCTTTAATTCAACATTCTCTAATTTTACATCGCTCATAAAAATCCTCCTTGGTTCATTTCGAACTTTTGATTATGCACATACCTAAACGCAACTACCAATATTGGTATTTTGTTAATCTGCAATCGTCTATATAGAACTTCTCCTACTTTATATTAGTTCATAGTGCTTATCCAAGCACTTCCACCGATACAATCTGTTACACACGCTTTTCTTGTTATACCACAATCAGCTATATATACATTCACTTCTTCTATATCTGTTTCATAATTTTTTGCTTTTCTCTCGTTTTCCATATCTTTTTTCCTTTCTATAAAATTATTTAACTGTTGTTATTGTTCAATACTCAGCCAAGCGCCTCCGCCCAAGCAATCATTTAAACAATGAAACTGAATCTCTCCACAATCATCCGTATAAATGTTTACTTCTGCGATAAGGAGTTCTCTTGCTTCTTGATCCTCTCTTCGTTCTTTCATCCGACTTTCCTCCTTCCTATTAATGTTTTTGATAACATCAGTATACTATTTCAAAATTTCATTTCCATATTTTATGTGCAGATTGCATTTTTTTCTTTCTGTTTGGACAACTATTCCATTCTTAGCTGATCAATAATTGATTTTTTCTTCTGCTCTCTTATTTGGTAAACAGATAATATAACCTGTATTAACAAAAGTACCAAGACATATATGCTCATATAAAAAAGCGGAAATGAATATTCTACCACCTTCCCATAACAGACCGTACTCATTTGACGGCAAATTAACATTGCAATAGGAGTTCCAATTAACAGCGTTATACAAATACTTAAAATAGAATAGCACATACCCTCACAGATAATAACCCTATAAAGTTGCTTCTCTGTCAATCCTATAGACCGTAAAACACTATATTCACGTCTTCTAAATAATTGATTTGACAGTGTTGTGTTAATCAAATTTATCACCCCAAAAAGGAAAATTAGAATTGAAATTATCTGGAAAATGAAATATAGGATATTATCCTTTTCATATCCATCCACTCTTTCACTAAAGCTTTCAATTGCAATATCTTCGTTTTGTGAAATCATATTTCGAAGACTTTCATCAACACTGCTCTGTTCTTTCGGATCAATTTTGATTTCCCATGCGAAATCAAAATTCTTTATTCCAGGCAACAATTCTTTAAAAGCATCTTCTGGCATACACATCATCGCGGCATTAAATCCTGCACGTCCACATCCTTGTGCAGATGCAACTTTAGTTGATTGGAAAATTCCTGATACTGTTACTGGTATTTTTTCTCTTCCTAACGAAATTTCAAACTGCATTCCTACCTTTACTTCTTCCCCAAAATCTTTATACTCATCCTTTACCAATATTTCGTGGGGATTTTCAGGCATTCGTCCTGCAATTAATGAATCTTCAATTTCTTTCTTATTTTGCGTTGTAATCATATCACACATTCCTCTTCCTCCATATCCCTTATATTCGAAGGTAAAGGTTGCTGATTTTCTTAATGTTTGTATCTCATTTATGCCCGGAATGCTACCAATTTCTTCTTTCAGCTTATCATTAAGGGGATTCCCAGAATATAATAATTCTGTTGGCTCTTTGTCTGATTTTATATATATTTTATAATCAGCATCACCAAAAAAGTGTTGTGTCATCCTTTCAGGTTCTTGTAAAAGTAAAGCTGATGATACTGCTAGCAGAATAATTCCTCCGAGGCTTAATGATATAACTATACTCCATACTTTTTTTGGCTCTCTTTTAAAATTCATTATTCCCAAAGATATTGGCGTAAGTTTTCTATTTTTTTCTTTTGTCGATATTTTTATATTACTAATTGCTGTCATCCTCACAGATTCCATCGGTGAGACCTTCATTGCTATTTTAATTGGTTTATTTATAGAAATACTGACAATAATACAGCAGACAACTGCGGTTATCATTGCACATACAATATAATTTCTAATATTAATCCCTTTTGCTAATATTATTGCTGAACAAAGTATTGCTAATGAAATACCTGTCAATATCCCTCTAACACCTAAATATCGTCCTTCCTTTTTTACAATCTTTTTTATCTGCTTTTGTGTCGTTCCTATTGTTCTAAGTCGTCCGTAATTTTGTATTTTGTTTATTATAGAAATTTGAAAGATACTTTTTATAACAGTATAGCTTCCTATGAAGACAAGTCCAATTAATATCCCTAAAATTCCTAATTGATCTGCGGAGATCACTTGATTAACATATCGAAAATATTGATTGTTAAATGCTACAGGTAGATTATTTTTTTCAGCAATTTCGTTGCAATATTTCTTTATATCTTCAGCGTTTTTTTCCTTCACATGCACATAAACCATGTTGGAACTTTCATTATAGTTTTCATAATTTTCCAGTTTTTCCCAAGATATTAGAAACGGAAATGTTTCTCCGCTAGTTCTCATATCAAGAATCCCAGAAATCGTATATTCTCCTGATAGTTGCTCCGTATTTAAAGTAATCTTATCTCCTACCTTTTTATCTTTCCCATACTTTTCCAGCCATTCTTTACATACAGCAATTTGAGCTTCTTTCTCTGGTACTTCTCCACTGAGTAAATCTATCTGATTTCTCAACATATAGAGCATTGGCTGATCTATGTAAAAAAAAGCTGCTGTATATTTTTCTGCAGACGGTATATCTCCAACAATGTAGTATTGTCCTACTCTTTCAAATCCCTTTTCTTCTCTTAGCTTTGACAACTTTTCTTCTGAAACATTCATATATACTGCTTCGTATGTATCCTGAATCTGTTTTTTCTGCACTTCCATCAGTGAAGTCGCAATTAGTCCTGAAAAGCATATTAAAAATGATGCTAAAGCTATAGAAACCACTAACATAATATTTCTTCGTTTTTCAGCCTGAAGATTTCTCTTTACAATAGTTTTTATTACTTTTTTATTCCCTGCTTTTCTCATCTTCACCAACTCCAGTTCTCAAAAATTTTCCGTCTTCAATCCTTACTATTCGTTCTGCTGAATCTGCAATGTGCTCATTATGTGTAATCATCACAACACTTTGCTCAAATTTTCTACTCGTTCTTTGAATCAATTCCAGCACATCCTGGCTTGTCTTACTGTCTAGATTTCCTGTTGGTTCGTCTGCAAGTATAATTGCCGGTTTTGTAATCAATGCCCTTGCAATGGCAACACGCTGTTGCTGTCCACCAGATAACATATTCGGCATACTTTTAAGTTTTTCCTGCAAACCAAGCATATTGATAATTTCGTTCAAAAACGTCTGATCAACTTCTTGCCCATCTAATTCAATCGGCAAAACTATATTCTCATAAACATTTAACATCGGAAGTAAGTTATAGTTTTGAAAAATAAATCCTATATTCCTTCTTCGAAAGATTGTGAGCTGCTCGTCATTTAAGTCTGACAATTTTTTTCCTTGGATCTTAATTTCCCCAGATGTCGGTATATCCAATCCTCCCAACATATTTAATAAGGTAGATTTACCACTTCCAGATGTACCAACAATGGCTACAAATTCACCCTTTTCAACATTAAAATCTACTCCATCCAATGCTTTTGTTATATTAGGCTCCTTTCCATAATATTTTTTTATATTTCTTGCTTCCAATACTTTCATAATTCATTTCTCCTTTTAAATTTCTCTTTTATTTGTATCTATATACTAATGAAAGGCTACTCGATTTTTGCTTCTCGAATAGCCTTCCATGTTTTTTTATGTATTACTTAGTTGTATTTATAAAAGCGCCTCCACCAATACAATCATTTTCGCATTTCTTACGAACAATATCGCAGTTCGGCAATTCATAAATATCAACTTCTTCTTTTAATAACTCTTCGTTTTCAATTACTTCTGTTCTCTTTTCTTCCATGACAATCATCCTCCTCTTTAATAATCCGGATTCAGAAAAGATCCGCCACCAAAACAGTCATTTTTACAATGGTTCTGGATTTCTCCACAGTCTGTTGCATAGACGTTGATTTCTTCCTTCGATAATTCCTGAGCTTCTTTTCCATCTAATTCGTTCATAAGCTACTGTCTCCTTTCTGAACACTTAAATTAGTGCATTGGCGTAATTAAAGCTGTTATCCCCAAACAATCTGTCACGCATTCATACCTTGTCACGCCGCAATCATCCGTATAAATACTTACTTCCTCTTTGCTAAGTTCTGAGGATTTTCTTTCTGTATTGAATTCTTCCATCGAACTCACCTCCTTATGCCTATATTTATACGCTTTACCATACCTTTTATCTATATTTCTTGTCTAAATTGCACTTTTTTCTTCCTCGTTGGCTTCTTTCTCCCATTTTCTCTTTACCGCCTCCATATACTCCATATAAATTTCTAAGTTTTTCTTTCTATTTTCTTTAGGCTGATAATAAAATAACACATAATTTAATACTGCTTTTAAGAAAATACACCGGTAATCATACGGTTCTTCTGATGCCATACAACGTCCACCGCATATATATCGGTAGTCACATTCTTTACATATTTCTTTATATTCAGCACAGAACAGTTTCTTAATTTCATCTTTTTCCAATAAATTTTCTAATTCTTGTAAAATTTTCTGTGGCTCATCGAATAGTATGTTTCCCATTCGAACCTGGTTCTGTTCCATGCACTGACACATATAAATATCGCCTTCCGGGAAAATTGCCATAACTTTTCCATATCCCCCACAAGAATTTCTTACTTGAACCCTTTGATAGAAAGCTCCCCCTATTTTTTTATCTTCGTATCCCTGTTTCAATATATATTTTACTATCTTCAGGTTCATATCAATATGTTCCACATCTGTTAAAATTTCAGAGTTTTCTTTCGCTCTACCAACGGATGAAACTATATTAAAAAGAACATCTATGTCATATTTCGCAGCTATATCAATCAATCGATACAAATCCATCTCATTGGTTTTCTCATAAATGAAAGTAAGAACTACCTTTATTCCGGCTTGCTGACACATCTCTATATGATTAATTAACTGCTGCTCCTTTTCAGGTGTTCCGAACATGTGCATGGTACTGAAGTCTATTTCATTTATATATCCTTTAAGTTGTTCTATTAATTCCTTGGTGATAGCAAGCCCATTGCTCTGTAGTGTAATTGGGCAAGTCAAACCATTTCGCAATGCTTTCGCAATTTCCACAATTTGCTCTTTAATCAGTGGCTCTCCACCTGTAAGAATCATTTTATGTGGTTTATTTTTCTGAAAGAACGGAACCACCTTATTCTGTATATCCTCTAGCTTAAATTCTTTTTCTGGACACAATTTGTCATTTGCACTGATTGCACAAAAATCACAATTCATATTACATTTCCTGGTTACCATCAAATATACTGTATTGATTTTCTCATGGCTATTCTCTATTTCTTTTATAAATTCAGTTTGCTGCTTCCACACGGGATATAACTTTTCCTGGAACTCTGGTTTATCTAAATTATCGGCAAATCTTTTGCTTACCCCCAGGCAGACTTTTCCTACCGGATCAATTAAAGCCACTTTTTCTCCCTCCGTAATCTTAATAAACTCATTCATTTTATTTTCCATGGCGTAAATATCTCCTTTCATATTCTTGTTTCAACTTTTCAAGTTGTTTTTCAGATAGATTTGTTTGAATCAAATGATACATCCACTTCGTCACTTCACAATTCACTTTTATAGGTTTATATACATTTTGGTGAATTTCATAATTTGCCATCTGACATCCTCTTGTTTTGCAATGTCTAAGATATTGACATTCTTGGCACATCGCATCCTCTCGATCCTCCAGATAAATAATTTCTCGAATTCTGGGAACATCCAATCCTTCTTCTACAGAACCGATTTTAAACTCAGGAAGTTCTGCACAAGTATAAATCCCGCCATCTGTTGTTACATAACAAGTTGTCAAACCTGCCTTACATACGTAAAATGGACATGGAGTCAAAAAAGATTTCAGATATTGTTCCCATAGATTCCAAAAAATTACTTCTTGATTTTTTTGTATATATGCTTTATATAACCCGAATACTTTCTCTATCTGCTCTCGTAATTCTTGTAGCTGCTCATCACTCCATGCACAATAATAATCAATTCCTGACTCTAATTTTTTAATTCCCAAGTCAAGCAAAAATTGAAAACTTTCTGCATAATATTGATAGTTATTGCTTGTTACAACACTTGCTACTGAAATCTGATTGCCTGTTGCCTGTTCATATTTTCTCAGCAACGGAAGGTTCTTCATAATCTTTTCAAAACTTCCGTTTCCTGCATAATCTCTCCTGTTCAAATTCTGGACATGCTCAGGACCATCTAAACTCACTTTCAGCTCAAATGTATTTTCTATAAAAAAGTCTATTATTTCATCCGTAATCAACGTTCCATTTATCGTAGTACTGAACTTACATATTAAATTTGTTTCCCGGCACTTTTGCTTCGTATAATCTACTGCATCCTTCATCAGGTTAAATGCCATAAGAGGTTCCCCTCCGATAAAATAAACCATAAGTGTCTGGTCATGCTGCTTATTTGCTTCATGAACGGCAATATCAATTGCCCTTTGAGCGGTTTCCAAGCTCATGTATGTATTTTTCTTTTCTCCCAGATAACAATAAGTACAATTCAAATTGCACTTATTTATTATTTCTAATGATAATGTATACATTTTACGCCTCCTAAACTGTAAACTGGTTCAAATTTCTATTTGTCTTCTCTTGGAAATTTAATCTCTCTATCATATTAAATAGAGGATATCGCAAAACGATTTCTATTTCCGGATGCTTCATCGCATATTCCCTGATATACTCCTTATATTTGCATATCTCCTGATAATTATTGTGATCAATAAAAAGCACCGAATATTGCTCTACTGTCTTTATATTTCTCAGTTTTTCCATTCCACTTTCAAAAGTATCGCATTGTTCTGTTCTCGTTACTTCCCGCATAAAACGTTGTTCTAAAGGTTCTTCCATACGGTTCGTCAAAAAATAACATTGTTTTTGTTTTAATGTCTGATATGGATAATAATTATTCAAAGTATTATGCGTAAACTGTGAAATTGCCTGTTGATACTGTTTCTTATAATTGCTTAAATAACCTGTTACTACCGCACAGGCAAGACTATTTCCTGGATGGAGTACTGGTATTCCTAAGTGGTATAAAAAGAAAAGCCTACAAGAAAAAATCACATCATTTTTCTTTCCATCATATTCAAGCACTTGTACAGGCTCATCCATATCCAGGCATCTCACTCCTATTACAAAAGGGAAGGATGCAGGATAGGTTGCTTCTGCTTTCTGATTGGAGTATGCAGCCACGATCAAAATTCCTTTTTCGGTAGCTACTCTACATACTTCCTCTATTTCTTTGTGGTATTTGTACTCATCTCCCATACTCAAATTAATTATGTCTACCTGTTCCTCTATCAGTGTTTCGATACCTTCTATCATATCCAGAACCGTACTCTTTTTGTTCTTCCTTACAATGGGTACCAGAACAATTTCAGCTTCTGGGTTTTCCTTTAAAATAAAAGAACAGACATATTCTGCATGGGTAAATCCAAAGGCATCTTTACTGTACTCTTGATCTTTCCATTTACAGTCTATTTTTATAATTTTTTTGTCCTGAAAAAAAGGATTATCAAAAGAACCATTGGAATCCAACACACCTATCCTCACTTTTCACTCACCTGCCTTATATGTAACTTCTCCAAATCTACAATAATATCCGCTTCTCGCAATTCTTCCAGGTTGTGCGTAGAAAAAATAATGATTTTGTCTTTTGATAGTTCATGCAGCAAATGATAAAAATTCCCTCTACGTTTTTCATCAATATTCGCTGTCGCCTCGTCAAAAATCAGAAGTTGTGAATTTTTCAAAATATTCCTCATAATATCCAAACGCCGCATCTGTCCCTCTGAGAAGTTGCATGGATCGATCTTTATCTCGGTATCCCATACCATTTCTAAAGCATGGATTTCATCATACAAATCCAAGCACTTTGCCACCGTATCCATCTCTTCCTCCGAAACAATATGTAGTAATCCCATGTTCCGCCTTACCGTATCATTAAAGAACTGTGTACGCTGCATAACATATCCTGTATTTTCCCAATAATTGTTAATATCTAATTCCTGCAAATCTGTATCATTCACAATTATATTTCCTTCTGTTGGTTGATACACCCCTGCTATAATTTTGAACAGGGTGCTTTTGCCTTGTCCACTTTTTCCATGAATTCCGTAAAGAGTGCCTCTTTTGAAGTTCAAATTAATCCGGTCAAATACCTTCTTATTTGACTCTTGATAAGAAAAACTCATATCTTCTAAGGAAATCTTATTAACTGTTGTTACTTTCTTTCCATCTCCTTGCTTCTGATCCGGATACTGAAGCAGTCCATTAATGTCTTTTAAGGAAACTACGGCTGTATGGTACTCATTAGCAAACTGTGCAATTCCTATAATGGGATTCATGATAATTGCCTGATAATTCATCAAAGCCATAATAGTACCTATGGTCATATTTCCTTTAAATACTTCTTGTGCACCGACTACCCATATTATGACTGTTCCTATAAACTGTATCACAAGTATTGTAGACGTATTCAATATGTACAACAAATTCTGACGATTCGTTTCTTTTTTATATTTCTGATTTTTCTCAAAGTACATATCATGCACATATTGCCCACATTGAAAAAGTCTTGTAATAAACCAATTATCATAGGTGTTTGTCAGAACGTTGGTGATACTGTTATATCCATCTAGAACTTGACCACTGGTTTCTTGTATCAATTTTCCCAGGATTCTGCTGATAAAAGGGACACTGACCAGTAAGATAATATTGGATACGGCAATTCCCTTATGGATAGAAAACATATATGGAGGAACCACTACCAGGATAACCATATTGGAAACCAGTGTAATAATACTTGTGATTCCACATTGTTTCACTGCTGAAACATCTTTGTCCACTTTCAACAAAATATCACTTAGCTTTATCTTCTCAAAAAAATTCACACTTACTGTTGATAGTTTGTCTTCTACCTTCTGTCGCATATCTGCTGCTATCTCTTCCGATATGACAGCCACTATATATCTCTGAGCATAATTCATGAGATAATTAAGTAACAGCATTCCCAAAAATATACCCAAAAGGAACATAAAAGCTGATAAGTTAGTATTCTGTGGATTTCCCAAATCATCTACTACTTTTCCTTGTAGCTCCGGACGTACCAATGAAACACCAGCAGTTAAAACAATAATTACTATTGTTAAAAGATAGAAAGGAAACAACTTTTTCTTAAAAGCATACTCTTTTAAAAAAAGCCAATATGGGCGTCCTTCTTTACTTTTCATCGGCTAACCTCTTGGCAATCTTCTCTCCGAATTCACTAAGTTTTAAATGCTCCTCCTGAATATAATCCACATATATTCCTAACTTTTCTCTAAGCATTTCAGTAGGCTGTTCCAAATAATATTCCAGTATTTCTACCATTGCCTGATGGAAGATGTGTTCAAAAATACACTCTGCATCCGACGGCACATTAATTTTTCCTGTATTAATAAAATTCATATATCCACACTTCATACCATGGCAAAAATCTCGTATTTTACAGTCCTTGCACTTCGGATCTGCCTTATCAAAATTAGATACTGCAATTAATTTTGCCTTTCTTATATCAACGCCCTCTTTAATATTGCCTATACAATATTTCTCATTACTGGTAAGAAATCCACATGGGTAAATTTGTCCATTCGGAAATATCTTAAAATTCCCAATCCCCGCATCACACATTCCAAAGCAATTTCCAAAATTGCAAAGCATATTAAACATTTTTCCATCAAATTGGTCTATGGTAAAACTTCTACCTGCTGCTGCCTCCGCCAAATAATACTTTGATATTGCTGCTACCTGTTTTTCAAACTCGCTCTTCAATTTATCTGATATTTTTAAATACACGTCCATAATCATACAAATATTATCCAGACCATGTTCATGTAAATAACAGATATTCTCAAACATGTGAGGAATTGTATTCTCTGTTACAGTCATTCTTACAGAAAAATTCAATCCGCTATCCTTCACCTTCATGATATTTTCAAAAATCTTGTCATAGCAAGAAACTCCGTCTTTCGCAACTCTGTTCAAATCATGAGTTTCCTTATTTCCATCGAAGCTAAGCCGTATTGTAAATTGATTTTCTTTCATAAAGTCAATAAAATCATCGTCCATCAAAGAGCAATTGGTTGTAATATAATATTTTGCTTCTCTCTCTGGATAAAAATTTTTTATATAATCTACTGCCTGATAAATCAAATTTTTTTTCAATAATGGCTCTCCGCCTAGAAAATCGATTAAAACTTTTCCTTTATCTCCATAATTCATGATAAACTCCAAAGAGTCTACTAACGTTTTCTCATTTAACTGGTAGTGATTGTGATAATCTTCATAGCAATACTGGCATTTAAAATTGCAATCAGTTGTCATATATAATGTAAAATTATACATATTTATCTGCCCCTTTCTTTAATATACTAAGAACAATTTTAACCAAATTCTACCGTTTGACCATATATTTTGTTTATTTTGCGTATTTTAGTGTCTGAATGGAACAAAAAAATAGACCTCAATATTTTACAACAATATCAAGGTCTAAAAATTCTTATCAATAAATGCCAACTTCTTTTCCGAACTTATACATATACTGTGTAACAGTTTGTATTGCATGCTGAACAGACCGCCTTGCTGCACTTTCATACGTGCTTTCATTCTGAGCACTTCCTACAAGGCTCTTTGCATGTTTTGCTGCTGAATACATCAAATCTCCTGTAGAAGTATTTACTGCTGTTGTGTATACAGACTCGCTAAATGAATTTCCTGCTATTGTATAAGATTTCCTGTTTTTATCAACATACTTTTCAAAAGCGGAATGATTGCTGTTTATCGCTGTCAAGTTCGATGCATGATGCGGTTCGTTTAAGTCCGATACATAATGGGTGCCTTTTCCTAGGTTTGACATAGCCAATTGTACATCCCCTGCACGATACGCATTTACTGCTGCCTGAAAATATGACTCTGCTCTTGTCCTAGCTGTCGGAGATTTTTGACCAAGCCAGTTTTTTCCAGTATCAGGATCATAAAAGTGTCCTGCAAAAGTTCCTGCATCTGTTTCATTTCCAAGTTTATCCGGCCAGTCGGTTGCCTCCATAAGGATAGATGAGTTCAGCCCACCATTGAATGCACTATTTCCTTTATCATTGCTCAGAATTTTAAGTGCGTTTGCAACAATATACTGATGTGTATGATCTACCCCGCCAGACGAAAATCTTTCATCTGGATTTGTACCATGCTCAATCGGAACTCCTTCCCCGTAAAGTTCATCTGAACCATTCGCAATATCCTGCACTTTCGTTAGAAGTTCTGGCTGTTCCGCTGCCATAACTGGCATCGTTCCCAATAAAGCCCCCACTGATACCATGGCAATAAATAGTTTCATTTTTTTTCGCATACCCATGCCTCCTCTTCTTTTTTCTTTATCTTACATCTTAATTTAAAAAAGAAAACAATATTTGACTAAATTGCGTTTTTTTAACCTTATTTGGATATAAAAAAGTGATACTTACTTTCGTAAATACCACTTATTATTCTATACTTCGATAGGAATAAGAATCGATACTGAAAACATATCATCCACCACATTAAATGATACCTCTCCCCCATATTCTCTCACAACACGCTTAATATTCTTCACTCCAAATCCATGATTTTTTTTATCTTCCTTTGATGTTTCCATTACCGAATTTCCACGTAAAGCTTCTGCCTGGCTTTCTCTCAAACTGTTTTCACATATAATAGATAGAAATCCTTTTATTTTTCTAGCCTTTAGCTGTACTAAACATTCTATTTTCGGATTATCCGCTTTCATGAGTTGGCATTCTCGTAGTGCATTGTCGATTGTATTTGAGACAATCACACATAGATCTTCATTTTTAACTCGCTTAAATGGTGTAAAGTCTGCAAATACTTTAAACTCAATCTTTTTTTCAAGAGCTTCCAGTCTTTTTGCATGTAATAGGTTATCAAGAAATGCATTGCCTGTTTTATAATAGCTTTGATAAATGTCCAACTTACTTTCAATTCCATCTATGTATTCTTGCTTCTGTTGATAATCCACATTCCCTCTTAATGCCTCCAAATGATTTTTAATATCATGAGAAATCTTTCTAATGTTTTCCATATCATTGGATTGTTTCATATAATAATCGTATTGTAAACTCATCTCGCTAATCTGCAAGTTCTTTTCATTCTCAATCTTTTTAACATTCAAATAATTTTCAAGAACAACAATATTACAAACCGTCCCCATAAACACCACAATACACACAACTATAATAGTTATTATTGACCATACATTGT
This sequence comes from Ruminococcus sp. AF31-8BH, assembly GCF_003460605.1. Taxonomy (GTDB): domain Bacteria; phylum Bacillota; class Clostridia; order Lachnospirales; family Lachnospiraceae; genus Blautia_A; species Blautia_A acetigignens. The sequence continues at coordinate 20,395 of NZ_QTVN01000005.1, read as the reverse complement.
CAACAATCATCCTTTTGTCGTTATATAACTGATCCGCACATATTGCCATTACTACTATATTGATAAACAACGGAATAATAATTGTAACAACATTCAGTCCAGAAAGTAATAATGGGATTTTATTTACAATCTTTTTTATTACCAAATTCCCAATAATAATTACTATTTCAGCAATCAAAATCATATGGATTTGATATTTTTCAGACAGATCTGCTAATATTCCATCACTGCTATAGCTATAGAAAAAAATGCAACTAATCAGTTGACCTAAAAGTATAACTGATAAGAAAACGCTCCCAAGTAATAAACAATATTTTATACTATACTGGAATAGAAAATGTCCTATAATCATAACTATAATGATAATGCTTACATAATTATATACAATATGTAGTTCTGCTCCATTCGCCATCATTCTAAAAAGCACTAAACTCACAACGCAAATAATTAACGAATACCTACTCCTTACAGCATTATACCGTCTACTTTTTCTTTCACCGAGCATGAGATATAATATTAATAAAATATTGAGTACAGAAAATATGTTTTTTAATATAACTTGTCCGTGCACCTTAAACAGCTCCTCCCCGTTCCGCCATTTTCTTCATAAGGTTCTGTTTTCTGGAACGTGTAATATATATTTTGTTTCCAGAATAAAGTGTTACAGTGAGATCATGTAATGATTCTATACAATCTACATTGACAATAATTCCGTTATGGCAACGAACAAAGAAGAACTGTTCTAATCGTTCTTCCAAATCTTTCATCTTAAAATATCCTGCTTCTTTCTTTCCACTTCTTAAATGAAACAGTACTTTCCGATTTATTGTTTCAATATATTCGATATCTGAAAGAAATAGTTTAAAATAACCTTTTTCATTTTTTACTGCAATATATCTCTGTTCATATGTATTCAGTTTTCGTAGTGCCCGGTTCATTTCACAATTTATTTGGACTTGTGTAATCGGCTTCGTAATAAAATTTTGCACGTCATACTTATATCCAGCTCCCACAAATTCATTATGCGAAGACACAAAAAGAACAATTGACTTTTCATCATGCTTTCTTATAATATCCACTAATTCCATACCATCCATAGCTGGCATTTCTATATCTAAAAAGAAAATCTGGAATTCTTCTTTTAAAGATTCCATTAACTGCAATGGCTTAGTATATTTTTTTATTATAAAATCCTGCTCATTTTTCTTTTCATAAACTTTTAACATTTTTTCTATTGTATCTATAAAACATTTTTCGTCATCACATATCGCTATTTTTATCACTTTCATCACCCATTTGTCTTTTAAACATATTTTCTACTTGTGCTTCACTTAATCTCCTGCCAAGCGTTAGCAAAGTGGTCTTATTTGCCTCATCAAGTTGCTTATATATTTCCCACAATTCTTCTCCCTGTGAACTAAACAAATTATTCTTTTCTTCATAAATAAGAATATCGACAGGAACATGGAATATATCTGCCAATTTTATCAGAAGGTTACAAGGTATATTTTCAATCCTCGCCTTCTCAATCCTACTGATTGTTTGCTGACTAGTTCCCAATTTTTCGCTTAATTCGCTTTGAGAAATTCCCAATTCCTTACGTTTCTTCCTAATTATATTCATTTTTATCACCACTTTTACTATGATTTTCAATCAAATACCAGCAAAACAAGTATTTATGATATCTTATAATAAAAATAACGCATTTTTACTAATTTATCAAGTTTATTTTATCCTATTTTTTTATCATACTTATTCCATAAAGTTATTTTTTTCTTTTCAAAATAGCACATATCTGGATTATATCCATTTATCTGATTACTGTATGATAGATTGTTCATAATACATTTACAGCTCTGACATTTGGCATGTATATTACACTTTAAACAAGCATTACTTTGGTTTGCTAATTCCCGATATTCTTTTATTTTTCTTACGGAGAAACCTTTCCCCACATCTCCTAAACACCCACTAGACTCTAGATTAGCTGCACATCCATAAATCCCACCATCTGTTTTCACATATATTTGGATTAACCCCACTCCACAGAATCCGGAATTCACGTATTCTTCTCCATATTTTTTTAAATCCAATATTGGTGCCCACAAAAATGCTTGTCCGTTCTCTTTTTTCTTTATATAATAACATAAAATATTTTCCCATTCCTGCCCCAATTTATCTAATTGCTCAACAGTCCACCTATGTGTAACATCTATAGAAGAATCTACGATACTAAAATGTAAATCTTCTACTAGATGTTTAACAGACTTAAAAGCTTCCCAGTAATTATTCTGGGTAACTACATGAGCGACCTGAATATATTGTTTTGTTCTCTCTTCGTACTCTCTAAAGTAACTTATATTCTGCATTATATTCCTATAACTTCCTATACCATGTTTTGTTTTGCGATTTCTGTCATGAGTTTCCATTGTTCCATCTATGCTCAATTTTAAATGAACTCTATTATTTACTAACCATTCCAAAATTTCATTATTCATAATTGTACCATTCGTGGTAATGGAATAAGAAACCGCAATTGTTCGTTTCGCAGCCTCCTCTTCAATATGTTCGACCAATTTCCGTAAAAGTGCAAAACTAATTAACGCTTCTCCTCCTACAAAATCAACCCACAATCTTTTATCCTTATGCTTTTCTACATTTAGAAAAGCTATTTCTATCCCTTTACAGGCAATTTCTTCGGGCATTATCTGATTTGTTTTCTCTCCAAGATAGCAATAGTCGCATCGTAAATTACAAATTTGATTTACCTCTAAAGTAATCGTATACATCTCTTTCCTCCAAAAAAGTAACCGCACAGCCTATCCATTTTTCAGATAGGTATGCGGTTCTCTAATTTAGCTTGCTGCATTAATATAAGATCCTGGGAACGGCCAGGGACAATCAGTTAAACATCTCTGTGTTCTTTCTGAACAGCCGGAATAACTTTCTATTTCTTCTTCTGTTATCTCCACTTCTTTTTGATATTCCTCTGTCGTTTTAATTTCCTGCATATCCTTTCTCTCCTTTCAATATCAGTAAGTATGTCCAAACTATACTCTGCTTTTTTCTATATATCAACATTCTATGTCTAAATCGACTTTTTTTTTGCATAAAATATTTAATCTACCTATTTCCTACATAAATAGCTAATTCTTTCATAAATTCTTCTTTTTTATATTTACTCACCGGAATCTCTTTTAACTGTTGATTCTTATCCTTAACGAGTACGCTATCATTCTTTAAACCTTCTACATAATCAAAATTTACTATGTAGCTGTTATGACATCTGAAGAATAATTTTCGGCTTAATCTTTCCTCCAGTTCCCTCATCCTTTGGCTACTTTGTATTTCTCCCTTATTCGTATGCAGAATCAATAGTTTGTTCCTTACCTGTATGTAGATTATATCTGAAAGCTGTAGCGTAATCAATCCATCTTGGCACTTCAAAAATAATTTTTCCTCTGCACACAACAATTTCTTTTTATATACTTTATTTAAAAGGTATTCTACCTTTTTATATAATAATGGCTTTGATAAGAAATCCTCTGCATCCACTTCAAAACCTTTCCCTGCATTTGATATTGTGTAAAAGGATGTACAAAATACTATTACAACATTTTCATCTATACTTCTAATTCGTTCTGCTGTTTCAAACCCATCTAATTCCGGCATAGAAACATCCAAAAAAATTATGTCAAACTTTCTCTTTTGAAAGTTTAATAACAATTGTGAGCCACTTCCGTATGCAGTAATTTTAACCTTTAGATGGTTTTCATTGCCATAACGTATTATATAGTTCTCCATTTTTTTGTTATAGTCTGTAATGTCATCACACAATCCTACTTTAATCAACCTATTCCCTGCCTTTCTGATGTGTCAATAATCGTTGAATCAAAATATCTATTGTTAATTTATTTTCCTCACAAAGATTTCTATATTTTTCTAATAATGCCCATTCTTTCTCCGTTATATTTTGTTTCTCATCATGATTTCTGTTTATTTTATCTAAACCCTTTTTATTCTGTTCCCTTCCCATGAATACATCCTCCTCATATAATCAAATGTTTTTTATTGAAAATTCAAGGTTTTTCAACCTTTCATATCTCAGTGAATAAGCCACAGCTATGAGCATTTCTATGTATCAGGTACTGAAATAGTGGTTAGAGGGTATACGAAATAAAACGTCATTGATTTCCGCTTTACTGGCCTTGTGTATCCCCATCCCTCTATGGCAGCTAACCTCCTATATCCACCAGGATCATCTCTGTCTCCAGAGGTCCTAACTTCCTTCGTCCTGCCTGCCCATAACCAGGGTGTCAGCTATGCTCCTTAACGGGGTCATATGCCCCATGGTGACTATTTCTGCCGACTACTGGCTCATTCTTTGTATTATTGATTACTGACTCGCTTCCTGTTCCAGCACTGTGATCAGTGGACGTTATCTGTTACATTCTGCTTGATCCAGTGGCTGTCCACATGACAGCCTCCATTATAGTTACTTGTCTTTCTTACACAGCCTGTAGATAAACTACCGGTCTCTTGATATCACTGACCATCTTTTTCGGATCATAATCCACACCTTTTGTCAGCATGGCATAAAAGACTCGTATCAGCTTGGCTGCAATCGCCATAAGTGACTGCATTTTCTTCAACGGATTCAGCCTTCTGGTTGTGTAATAATTATGGAGCTCTCTGAACTCCGGGTTCTTCGCCACAAGCGACATTGCAACCTCAAAGAGCAGGTATCTGAGTCTCTTTCGACCTCGTCTGCTTATTGTTGTCTCGCCCTTGTGCTTTCCCGAACTACTTTCAACCAATGCCAACCCTGCAAGCTTCTGCAGTTCTTTCGGCGTGTTAAAACGGCTGATATCACCTACTTCTGCAAGGAATCCTGACACTGTCTTGATTCCCACACCTTTGATTTCCAACAGCTTCTCAGCCATCGGAATCTGTTTTACCAACCCTTCAATCAGAGTCATAACTTCCTGAAGACGTATGTTTCTGGATTCATAATCCTCCAGAAGCATTCGGATTTCCATTCTTGCAGATACTGCTCCTTCTTTGCTTCCGACACTGTGCTCTGCAGCTTCTATCAGGGTCTTCGCCCTTGCTTTTCCAACTGCTCTTAACTTCGCATCACGCCAGATTTGGTTCACTCCATCGATACCTAACGTCAGGATATCTTCAGGGAGTGGTGCTGCTTTAAGGATTAGCATTCCGCTCTTGGCATCCGGCTTTCCGTATACCGTCTTATATTCAGGAAAATATATATTGAACCAACGACTAATCCTGTTTTGAATTCTTGTAAGTTCCACCTGTAACTGGAATCTTATGTTTGATGCTGTTCTAAGATCAGCGTAAACACCATCCGGCAGGTATGGGATCATGTAACGTCCCTCTCTAACTAATCCTGCTATAACTTTCGGATCCTTACGGTCATTTTTAGTTGGATTATTGTCGTCGAGTTCTTTTGATTTTTTCACATGGTGAGGATTTACAAGAACCGGTTTCATTTCATTATCCTGTAGAAACTTTCCAAGATTGAACCAGTAATGCCCGGTCGGTTCCATACCTGGAACCACCTTATCCTTCTCATGTCTTTCTTTGAGGTCCAGGATCCATTCCTTAAATGTCACAAATCCAGCCTCTGTGTTACTAAATTTAAAAGGTTTCTTTGAATACTCGATTCCTCTGTAATCAAAAGCTCTGGCGTAGTGCGTCTCACTTCCGACATCAATCCCGAGTACCAAAGTTTTTTCTGTAATAGCTTCAATTTTTGCGTTCTGTGTGTTAGACTTCATTGTAGATACCTCTCTGTTCAATAAGATTTTTACTAACCTGCCAGTCAGTAGTCTTATTGTACTCTGAGGTATTTTCAATTTTCAACATCCACGATTTTTATTATACAGGAAGCTCCTTATCTTTTTATAATAAATGTCCTCATTGATACTAGTCTAGTTTTCTTGTATAGATTGCCCTTTTTATTGCCTACTTGGTAATCACAACATTCTTTTATTATCGTTCAGCTCTCTATAATATACGGAAGAGGCGTACCTTACCAGTCACGCCTCTTCCTATACTACTATAATACTATTCTACATCTCTAAAATACCGTATGCACTTCAGAAATTCTGCTGTCAATTCCTGATACAGATCTTCATCAAAAATCCCTTCTACCAAAGCATTTTTAATTAAAAGTGGTCGGTACATTTCAAATATTTCCAGAATAGCATCTTCATCCCCTCGACGTGCCCGGTATAACAATTCTTTAAAATTCATGATTTCTTTCCTCCCATTCTCTTGCGTATTTTCCGGATAGCCCAATAATATGCACCTTTACATCTTTCTTCCGACATCTGATTCAAGATGCTCATTTCTTTAAATGTATGTTCCTCAAATACATGCTGATAAATAAGCTTCCGTTCTTCTTCCTGCAAAGAAAACATGGCTTCTATAAGGCTTATATCCGTCATTTCGTTCCACTCTGGATATATCCCCTGTGCTTCTTCCATAAGCAGTTGTTCTTTCTGCTCCAATTCCAGCCTTTCCTCTGGAGAAATATCCGCATCTGTATATTCTTTATCTTCCAGATTTTCCTCTGCAAATAATATTTTCTGCTGCTTTTCCAGATACCGAAGTCTTTTTCCCCTTATAGATGCCAGCAAGTAAGCAGTGAAATAATTTCTTGTTTTAGATCCATTATATTTTTGTTCTTCTTTCATTTTCTACCTCCGAAATTTGAAATCAATAAGTTTCCAAATTTCAGAGGTGGAGATCTGCATCTGTGAAGGATATTTTTATTTTGGTAAAAGAAAACGCCGAACCACATTTCTTCTGGCTCGACATCATTCTTATTCCATGCATTATCCTGCACAGTAGCTTTATAGATTAACGCATATACTGCATATAAATAACCCTTTTGGCACCCCTGCAAAAACAAGATTTTTTTGACGAAACATTACACAAATACCTTGTCTTTCCTTGCAGCATGGATGCTCCTCCTTTGTAGGTTCTCCTGCCCCGCAATCCACATTATATTGCGTATCTTCATGCACTATAATGCGTTTCTCTTACTATCAATCTACGATAAAATAAAACAATAAGTGAGGTGATGCGGATGCTGATGGATACCGTCAAGAAAAAATTAGGCTATATGGTAAGAAGTGAACGAGAAAGGCGTGGTCTGTCACAAGCAAAACTTGCAGAACAAGCCGGTGTGTCCACCCGGACCATTTCGGATATTGAAACCTGTAATGGCAATCCGGAACTTGCAACTTTAATCCCAATCGCTCAATTTCTGGATATTTCAATTGATGCAGCTGTTCAGGATGAGCGAAAAGAACCGGACACTGCTACCTATCAGATTATGAAAGAACTGCAAAACTGCTCTGAAGACGAGCGGCAAATTGCCCTACGCACCTTGCGTGGGCTTCTTTCTGCATTGAAAGAAAAGGATCCACTCAATTAAGCCTTTTTCTGACAATATCTGATTTTTGATTATACGGATGAAATCTGTGAGAAACCTGTGCGGAATCTGTGGGGTTCCTGTGAATTGGCATAAATGTGCAACAAAAAAAGAAGCACTCAAAATTTGATGCTTCTTTTTATTTTCTATCTATTTCTAAATGCACTCATTGCATCTCTAACGCTTTTGGCAACTTCAGGTGCAAAGACAAATTCAGATACCTTCTGTTTCTCTATTACCTCTTCCTTTGTTCCTTCTTCAACTTGAATATTCTCCTTTTTTGAAGAATAGTTCTGCATTGCTTTTTCCACCTCTTGCTTTACCAATTCCAACATCATAATCTGCAAAGCTTCTTGGTTCAATACAGCCCCTTCTTCTGTTCTGCCGCCATCTATATGAGTTACCACTGCTGATGCGATTAAGTCGGCTTTGTCCCTTACGGCGTTTAAAATCTCTACTGCACGTGCATGAGTTGGTTTCGTTTTATCAAACCCAAGTGTGAATTTATAAGGATTCTTTTTCTCCACATTAATCACACTCCCCTACATAATCTGGAACAGTCTGTCATATCCTTTGGCATTGGCAGAAATATCCTCAATAAAGGTATATTTCCCCAGACGGTCCGATTGTTCCAGAAAATGGCTCAATAGCTTTGCCCCGCCTCCAATAAATACCGTATATGCTGCTTTGGTATCTATGCCTCTTTCTCGAATACTGTTCAGCAGATCCTTTACAAAATCCTGCACCATACCTTCTGTCATACGGACTACAGCCTCTTCATAAAACTCTGTGTTTCCCTGAAGGATACTGTCAATATCACTTTCCTCTAACAAAATATCATATTCACTGTTAATCCCGGAAATAATCTTGTTATACATGGTAATCACACCTTTTTCCATAGAATCACAGGCTTCCATATCCGGATTACCTTTCCGCATCAGCAGATAGTCTGTAGTAAATCCTCCTATATCAATTCCTACTACTTTGGGAATCTGCTGCAGCTTTTCAATCATAGTCATCATAGCCGCATAGTCCTGTGGAAATGCCATTACCTCTCCAATGGTGATATGATATGTCCTACCACAGTAATTGATATCATGGATTTTCCCTTGTCTTTTAAAATATGCTTCATACCGTTCACAAAGTTCTGCATAATGCTTGGGTGGCAGCCCAATCGGAAGATCCACCTGAATGACATCCTCCGGCTGAATTTGAGGGTTTTCCTCCAGCTCTTTTACGATTGCAAATAGAGTAAGGATAAAAAATCGATCATCCTGCGTTTTATCTCTTTGATAAGGAATCCTATTTTCACTCAGCACATAATACTTTCCCTCATAGAACAGGAACTTTTCCCCTCTGGCAGGCTTTTTATCCTGAATGGTAAGCCCTGTCGTAAATACCTGGGAACAGGTTTTCATATTTCTATTGCCATGGTCTACCGCAATCCGAACTTTTTTTATCATAAAATCATCTCTCCTTTTTTTCTTTATACTTCTCTTGTACGCAGAGCTTCCGTACAAAGCAACTTTTTTTCAAAAAAATATCCTGTCTGCAGCATTTTGCTACAGACAGATGCTTTCTTCCTATATAATAATTTTTAACATTTATCTTTAAACCACCATATATTTCCAGTCCTCATTCGAATTATTTCTCTTTATAAAAAATTAATCTGTTCTGCCTTTTGAGGCAAAATCTTTTTAAACAGTTCCATATAGCGTTCGTATCCGGCTGTAATCAATGGACCACGAAGTGATGTTTCTGACCAAAGTAGCAGTTCTTCTTCCTCTGAATAATACGGAATATTACTAACTGTAAATTTCCCGCCAAAATAATGGGGTGTACTGACTTTCAAAAAATCCTGCATATCCTGCTTTGTCGATACCAGTGGCAAACCTTTCATTTTTCGCACAAAAAAAGCCTCTACCACATCGGGTAAGAAGCCTTTCTTTAAATAAGCATTTGCTCTGCCAAATATTTGGGTTGAACACTCCAGCCGTACTTCTCTTTCTTTTTCGCTGCAAGTTGTATCCAGCACAACCTCTGCCAATGCCTTTGCATATTCAAAATCTAACATCTGTTATTCCTCCATTTTTATTTTCTGTTTCAGTTTTCCATGTACTAAATAGCGATAATCCTTTCGGGTATTTACACAAGTTGATAAGGTCACTACCTGATCCTCCTCGGTAACTGTCATCCCTGTGTTATACTCAGCACTTCTTTGTAGTGTTTCCAGAAAAACTTCATAGTCCTCAGAAGTAGGAAAATCATAAGTATATGCTGGATGATCCGTCGGTGCTGCATAACAGGAAAAAATCTGATACTCATAAATATATCCTGGCACATACATATAAAAACAGGGATAGTTTCGATAAAGTGCCTGTGACTGATACTGATCCAGGGTTCCAAACATGCTCCCATCCTTCATATTATGCCCATAGATAATGGAATTTCTGTCTGATAAATTCTCCTGGTTGTGAAAGTCCATAAAAATACTGCCACTTTTATGATTTTCTCCCGTAATCAGGTGATGCAGATAATAGTCATTATCCCTCCCCTGGACTACCGGATAACTAATTTCCAAACCAGGAATCTCAATCCATGCAATGACATCTGGATTGATTTCTTCCAGCTTGTTAAAATCCACCTGTAGGAATCCCTGTTCTACGACCTCCCCTGTTGTTTCCCCTGGAACCGCTTCTGGTGACAGGTCTTGATCCTCTATCTTTTGTGTAAACCCTTCCATCTGCTTATAGACTTTTTGACTTTCCTGATAATTCAAATAAATTTGCAATATCCTTCCTCCTGCAAATAAAAAAACAGCAATGGCTACAAGCATAAATATACCGTAAATTTTCTTTCGTTTCATCGAATCCTCCTCTTCCATAAGACCGGACAACTTGCCCGGTCCATATTTACCCCGTATTTTTCAATACATAGTAATAATCATCAATTCCTTTGATCTGCCCATTCCACTCACCATAAGAATCCATGTCCCAAACCATACGGCTCATGGAAATAGACAATCCACTACAGATTTCATACACCTTTCTACAAGCGTTCTGTAGAATCTGCCGTTTCTGCATCTTATGCGGACAATAAAAAGTGGCTGGTTTACGTTGACAGGCATCACATTTCTCAGAATCCCCATCACAATATACCTTCATTTTTTTATCCATATCATAAGCTTCATATAGGTGCTGCAGATGCCTGCTTTTCAGTGTTTCCAAAACTGGCTTTAAATTTCTGTACTGATTGACACCTGCAACGCAAATGAACGTATCTCCAGATAAATAGTGGGCTATCGTACCTTTTAATGCACCTTCTGTTAAATAGATCTGTTCTGCGTCCAGACTTCCTATGACATGTACCGGACTCCCTGATGATACTCCATTTTGGAATTTCACACTGGAAAGCCAGATATACTTCCGTCCCTCCATTACCTGATCCAACCGTATCTGAAATCCTTGTATTTTTCCTTCCATAGACCGAATCGGTATCAAAATCCCAGAATTTTTAGAAGTAAAATTAACTGTCCATTTCCCATCTTGATCTTCATAAAATCCCGGCACACCTTTTACCGTCTGTCCAGATTCCAACAGTTTTTGTACCATATTTTTAATTCCAAACAATGGTACACTACGATACCTCTGTATCTCGATCTGTTCTTTCGTCAGCCCTCTTTTTTTAAGATCTTCCTGATGTTTATCATTTAAGGTCAATAACGACAACATTTCTTGATATGTTCGGTCAATGACATCCGCATCCGCTAACTCGGCATTAAAAATTTCTACAGGCTCTTCTTTATGAACCACCTGATAATCCGTCCGGTATTCCCCCTTTCCCAGAGCTTCCCGGATCTGTCGGTTTGCCTCTGCACTGGAAACACCATGCAGTCTTCCGTATAATTCCAGCATTCCGCCGGAAGCATCACACCGATTACACCGGAACACATTTTTCTGAAGATTAACATTCATTTTCCCTTTTGTTTCTCCACAAAATGGACAATTCACATCCATTGACGAAGAATTTTTATGCCGTACTCTAAGTTGCAGTAAATGCACGACATCTGTGATATCGTAGCTAAAGCCTGACATATCATACACTCTATGGTTCCTCCTTTCTTCCACAGCCTTTATTGGCTGTGGAAAGAATGTTAAGCCGGCTATTTGCTATACCTTTGCAAGAATTACTTTGGCTGCCGCCGGTATGAAATGGTTCTGTCCATGATACTGTTCTGCGAACCATTGCAAGCTGGAAGGACTTTCTATTGCAACCTGTCCCATGGTCTTTCCACTAAATTTTCCCTGTCCTGTTACGGCTACTTGTATTGCCTGCTCATAACTCATCCTTTTCACCAGTTCTTCCACTGGCATATTGGGATCCAGAAATTGCGGCTTAGAAGGCATCTGCTGCATAACTGGTACAGATCCAGTTGCCGGACTCATTACCGGATTTGTCATCTGTCCTGTACCCGTTACCCCGCCAATCGTATTTCGATTGGCTTGTGCTTCTTGATAAAACTGTTCCATCATCTGCTGCCCCGGAGTTGCTTGAGGCGGAAATGATGGCATGGTTCCTGCTGACTGATTGGGAGTCTGCTGCATTCCTGGTGCAGGGGTTTGTGCTGGCATCGCAGTCTGCATCTGTGTTCCCTGATTTACAGGAATTCCTGCATCTACCTGCATTGGATCATTTCCTTCCCCTACATCAGCAAATTGCAGGCCATACCCCGCATCTGCCAAAGCTCGCCCAATTGCCGCTGTTTCTGCCATTTCAAGAAATTTATCCCCAAACTGTGTATCTGCTGTACGAAACTTCTGTGAAAAGGAATTTGCAATATAATTATCTTCCTGATCACACTTATCCAGATAAATTCTGGCTTCTACGACTGCCATATTTTCGGTAAAGTGAACAATCCGGCTGATAATCTTACCTGTGGGATTTACCAGACGGAACCACAGCTTCCGATATTTCACATCCAGATACCGTTGTTCCTCCTGCCCTTCATTAGAAATAACTCTGGCAAGTTCCAGAGGATAAAATCCTTCCACTTTATTCAGTTCTTCTACTGCTTTTGACTTGTTATATAATAATTCGCTCATTGCCTGCTCCTTTCTTTGGAACCGGCAGGACATCCCTTCATAAAGTAATAACCTGCCAATTCTCAACATTGAACTATTTTGCTATTTTTTTACACAGCCCGGTTGCAAATTGTTGCAGGGATCCGTCTGTTTTCCTGTCTCTGATACCGTTCACAATACTGTTGTATTTTTACTGCCAGCATCGTCTTTCTGGTTCCCGTATCATCTGTGTGGATTGCCTGACAAACGGCTTTCCATTCCCCAACAATATAAACACGCTGTTTTGCCCTGGTGATTCCCGTATAAAAGATGTTCCGCTTCAGCATGGGATAAAAAGCTTTTAACCACGGAATGATGACCACCTGGCACTCGCTTCCTTGGCTTTTGTGTATGGTTATGGCGTTTGCATGTTCAATCATTTCCACCTGCTCTGCCTCATACTTCACCCTGCGGCCATCTGTAAATACGATTTGAACCAGAGGGTTATTGTCCTCATCTTCAGCAATCTGTACCAATGTACCCAAATCTCCGTTACTGGCAAATTCTGTATTCTTGTTTTGAAGGATTCTGTCACCTTCCCGAAATATCTCACCGCCAAGATGAAGCTCCCTTTTTCCGGATACAGGGGGATTTACCTCGTCCTGCAGACTGCGGTTCAGTTCCAAGACACCGGCTGCACTTCTCACTTTATATGGAGAGAGTATCTGTACTTGCTCCATACCATACATCTGAATTTCCTTGAGATAGATATTTTTAACAATTTGTGCCGCCGCATCTGCTCCTGAACATTCGACCATCTGGAAATCATCCCCCCATTGCAGGTTTGTCTTTCCTTCATTGATAAGTTGAGCATTTATGGGGATGTTGCTGTCCTTCCCCTGGCGATATACCAGATTTAAAACAGTAACCGGTATTTTCCCGCACAAGATAAGCTGCCGGAACACATCTCCTGCTCCTACAGAAGGAAGCTGGTGGACATCTCCTATCAAAAGCACTCTGGCTCCTGCTTTTACCTTGTAAAAAAATTCATAGGCAAGGTGCATATCTACCATAGATACCTCATCCACATTAATAAAATCTGCGGACAATTCATCTATAAGTGCTTCATAATCACCATCACCAAAAAGCCCCAATGCCATGTGCATCGTAGTTGCCTCTCCACTTCCGGTACTCTCTGCCATTCGCCTTGCGGCACGTCCAGTCGGTGCCATCAGTTTTACTTCATTCCCGCATTTTTTCTGATAGATATACAAGATGATCTTCAAAACCGTTGTTTTTCCGGTTCCAGGTCCTCCAGTAATAATGCTGATCGGGTTTGCAAAAACCATACGTACTGCTTCTTTCTGCTGTTCGGATAATGTTATGTTTAAATCCTCCTGTGCTTCCTCCAGTTCCTTTTCAATCGTAAGAACTGGAATTCGCTCATGCAATTTTCTTGCAATCATAGAGGCTGTATCCTCTTCTTCCTGATGCTGTTGGGTAATGTAAACCCTATTCTCTTCTACCACGATACTGTCCTGCATGACCAGACGATATAACACTTTTAAAATCTCTGTTTCCGTCACCGGCTGAAGATTCAGTTCTTTATTCAGAACCTTCAATGCATCTTTTACCAAAATTTCCTGCTCCAGATATAAATGTCCGTTCTGCTTCATGGCTTCCCGCAGCACATAGCTGACGCATCCGGAAATACGCATAGGATCATTTGTTGCAGCACAGCACTGCCTTGCAATGGCATCCACAGTGAGAAAACCAAACCCTTTGACTGAGCAAAGTATATAAGGCTGCTTCCGAATGATTTCTACGGATTGATCCCGAAACTTCTGAAGAATCATATTTGCTTTTTTAGGCGTAACATGAAACGGTGATAAAAAAGTCATCAATTCCCGGAATACTTTGTTTTTTCCAAAAGAATCCACAATACGGTCCAGTTTTTTCTGAGATATCCCCTGAATCTTTAATAATTCCTGTGGATACTTTTCCATTACCTCCAAGGTATCCAGACCAAAACGATTGACAATCCGTTCTGCCGTTTTGGGACCAATTCCTTTTAAAGAACCACAAGAAAGGTATCCTAAGATACCTTCCCTTGTTCTAGGTACAACTTCCAAAAAAGTTTCTACCTTGTATTGTGTTCCATGGGAATTTGTCTCCCACTCGCCTTCCATCTCTATTTCGATTTCATCCGTAAGAGGCAGGTCATATCCTTTTGCAGTAAACGCAATGATTTTTTTGTCTGCCCAAAATTTATCTCTGGCAGAAAGAGGAACCTCATGATCCAGCGTGGAAAATAACGCAACCGTATATCCGTTTTCCTCATTTTGAAAAATCTTACGTATATATTTGCACCTCATCGTCTATGCTCCTCCAGTTCTCTACTTTCATCAATTCGCCTGATTTCATCTTGGAATCATACCAATAAACGTCTTTTCCTTTTTCAAATGCTGTCTGAATCTCTCTTCTCATTCCCTCGCTGATGCAGGAACCACAAATTATTAATACTTCACATAAATCCAGCATCAAAGCTCCAATCTGCATTGCAGTCTCACGCTCTTCTGGGATACGGTCATCCAACATTAACGGAAGATGTGCATGTGAAGCAAAAGTACGGCAATGATACAGCCTTTTCATCTGCATGAGATAGTATTTTGCCAGTTCCATATTATGCTGCATTCCCTCTGGATTCGGGGCAGACAGCGGAGAACAAATATATGCCTTTTTTCCTTGTAACATTATGCAACCTCCTTTTTAATCCGGAAAATCCTGCTTTCTGTAGTGCTTGTGTATTCTTCGTAGATATCCGGATGCTGATTTTTCAGTTTCTCCATATTTTCTTTTCCAATCTGGGTGCGTATCGTAGGATTATAAGTAATCCGGTAACGGAAACTCCCATCCTCGATCACTGCCTTACACCCTTGTCCAAGAAGCTCGACAAACGGTACGCTCAATGCACGTTGTTCCGCTTCAATCTCCTTTTTTCTCTTTTCCAATTGGGATTTTTCTTCAGATAATTTGAGATATTTTTCAAGACTGCGTGATTCCAAGCTAGATATGCTGATTTCAGGAATTGATTTGTCTGCGTAACCATTATATTTCCGGATACTAGCCAAAATGAGATCTGGCTTTCCGGAATACGGTGGTTCTATTTTCTTCTCCACATATTCCTCCCAGAAGTATTTCTCCTGGTCAATGAGTTCTTCTTCCTCCATTCTATCTCGTTCCAGACACCGGTAAACAAATTCATTTTCATTGTTTCCATAAAGGCAGGCAATATATGCCTTATTCATATTCATGACTGCAAGATAATGACGAACCTGCAAAACATAGTTTTCAGGAATCCCATCATCTGCCCATTTGTCTTTTGCATTGTAATTACAGGTTTTACATTCCAAAATCCCAATGCTGCCATCTGGAAAACGGATAAAGTAATCCACATCCGCTAACATAAACGGATATAGCGGATGCCGGAACATTTTTCGTACAGGGAAAACTTCAAGTCCAGTCTTCTTGGCAAAAATCATGGCAACCAAATCTTCCAGGCGGTGTCCCACTTCTTTCGCTACCCAGTTTTCTTCCTCTTCTTCGATTACTGGCGTAACACCAATTTTATCGAAATACAAATCCCTGATTGTCGAAAATGGGGATAAGCCCATGATTGCCGCTGCATCGCTTCCACCAATACCAAGACGCCGATAATCCAACCAATCTTCTCGGCTCAAATCTGCTGTATCAACAAGAACTTCCGGCTGATAATTTAATGCTGTATTCATCTCATTTCCTCCTTATAATTTAATCGTTCCATATACATCAAACCCTTTCCAGTCAAAGACCAGTGTTTTTGCAATATCTTCTTCCAATTTTAAAATCCGTGGTGCAGAAAATCCTTCACAAGCAGCAAAGAAAGCAGCTTCGTGCATGGCAAAATAAAGATCATGAGCTGTGCATGGTTCTTCCCCATATTGTCCCACAAAAAGCTCTACTACTTCGTTTCGGATTTTCTGATTGATTTTGAGTTCCTTCATAATCAGATGCAGACAGTTTACAGGGTTTTGGATATCTATATCCATCAAACCAACAATTCCTTTAACCGCTTCCTGATAACGGGAAAAAATTTTGTCCAGATTATTCCGGAAATCCTGTAAGGTTGCCCCTCTATCATGTGACAGTTTGATAGGACTACCCAGGTTAATGACACGATTACTGGTTTGTGAGAGCATCATGGGATACAGATTCACACCACTTACTGCTACATCAGAAGTAGTCAGGCGCAGTGCAGGAGCAAGGCTCTTATCCTCAATTCCATGATCCTCCAAAGCCTGGTGATAAGTATCCAAAAGTTCCTGATTTCCTCCTAAAGTCCACATAGCAGACACAATGGAATGGTCAAAACTTCCAGATCCCTCCAGATACGTACTTCCCTTAAAATGTGCTTTCAGATAATCACTTGTCATATTGAAGATTGTCTGCATATCCAGTACACAGTAATCATGATCATCACCGCCATATACTGCAGATACTTTTCCATCTGCCACCTTGATTAAGGCATCTCCTTTCGCTACCTGAAGACAGTAGTTTACTACCTTTGCATAAGTAGCTTTCTCCAGTTTCTTTAATCCTGTTCCATTAATGCCGGCTCTTTTCAGAATTGTATGGATAGCACAGTCACGAACCGGATAAAAATCCTTGTTCACTTTTAATACCAACTGGGTATTCTTTTCTGTATCCTCTACTATTCCTTCCAGTTCTTTTTCACAGGCTTCTTCAATGGTTTCTGCCTCCTTTTCCAATGGAACCAGTTTTAGCATCCTGGTAGGCTTACGAATCCACTTGGACTGCTTTGCCCTCTCAGCCAGAAATTCCAGCATCTCCGTTGTACTTGCAAATGTAGTGCAAAACTCATCTGCATAAATCTTTGTTTCTTTCATGTGTGTACCACCTTTCTTAAATTTATTTATCCATAAACAGCCAAAGCTGATTGTGGCAATCCTGCCTTTCATTAGGACATAAAAAAAGAATGAAAAGTGAAGTATTCCTTCGCTATCCATTCTCATATCCCTGATAATATTACCGAAAAAACAAAAGTGCCGCTATTGCCCCATAAGGACAGATAGTGACACTTTATACAATCATAAACAACTTATGCGGAATAAGCAGCCTTACTGCTCTCCTTGAGTCTTCGGATTTATACAAATCCAAAACTCCCCCTATGGGTACGCATAAAATTAACTATAGCAGTATAGTAGCACATGATATAGTATATGTCAATCTTCATGCACAATATATTGTATGTTCTTAAATACTATGCTTTGCATATATGACTTCAATTAAAATATTGAAATATCACGTATCCCACCTCTCTTTTTTCAAGTTTATAGAAAAATTTTTAATAAAAAGTACATAATCTGTTCAATCTGAAAAAATCTCAGTTAATTACTTAATGAAATTGTTAAGACAAAACCAAGTCTTACGCTATTGTACCTTGATAATTTTATACCTTATCAGGAAATGTATATAGGTGCTGCAGATAGTGTCGCATAAATGCACGCCTGCAGCTTGATGATTACATAGTAACACCTCATACGTGCATGAAACATGGCATAGGAAACGGTTTCCTGATATGTCTACTCTTTCATTAATCTAATTTATAGAGGTGATTATATTGAGTGAAACAGACAATCTCTTTAAAGCATACTCCGTTCAGGAGATAGCATCCATGCTCGGCATTGGAAAAACAAAAACCAGGGAACTTCTTGACAGTGGAATTCTTCCAGTTACAAAAGTTGGGCGGCAATATTTTACTTCACCAGCTTCTATTCAGGAGTTTCTCAAGAAAAACATAGGAAAGCAAATATTCTTTTAGGCCCTTTAGAAAGTTATTGTCAATCAGGCTTGGCTATATTAAAATAGACCTTATACCTGATTTGGCATGAATATCTCATTAAAGAAAGGGAACTATTCATGGCGAGAACAACGAAAGGTACACAACAAAAAAGAAGATCCAAAGGGGATGGATCACTATTTCCAAATAAGAGAGGAGGTTGGACTGCCCGATATAGAAAAAAAGGGCTACCGGACAAGGAGTTTAATGCTCCTACCAAAGGAGAAGCGAAAGCATTATTAGATGACTGGAAGATAAAAGTCGCAATACAAGACGCAATTACTTCAAACATCAAAGTACAGGACTATGCGAACAAATACTTATTCCGCAAAAGTCTCATGGTTGAAGCTGGCAAATTCAAACAAACCAGCCTGGATCGATTAGAAAAAACATACGAAAATCATTTAAAAGATACGGATGCTTTTAGCAAAACATTTTCTAATCTGACTGCTGATGATATTACAGCAACGATTAATGCTAAAAAGGAAATCCTGAGTTATTCATCATTAAAGAAAATTTACTTATTTTGGTCTGCAATGATTAAAACAGCAATTTCTCTCGGCGAACTGCCAAAAAACTTTTCTGATATTTTAAATCGGGTGATAATGCCGGAAGAATCCGTTCTTCCTGTAGAAACAAAGGAAATCTCAATCATCCCACCAGAACATGAGCAGATCATAAAAGAAATTGCAATGGAACCCAGTCCAAATAAAAATGAACGCTATTTGTATAGATATGGTCCTGCCATTGTATTCCTTTTAAACACAGGTTTACGTGGTGGTGAATTGCTTGCATTAGGTCAATCTTCTATCGTGCCCTTTTTAGGACGGCGTGGCATTAAAATCACACATACGCTTAGCAGGGTTAAAAACAGAGAGGCCGGTTCCAAAAAAAAGACTAAAATGATTTTGACTCCTCCAAAATACCCAAATAGTTTACGGACTATTCCATTAAACAAGGAAGCTGAATTTTCACTATCATGTATGATGGAGCTATACGATAAAAATCGGGTTTTTCCAGATTTGATATTATCTACGCAAAATGGTGTCAGCCCTACAATCCAAAATTTAGCCAATACGCTAAAGAAAATTTGTAAGCGTGCTGAGATTCCAGAATATAATCTTCATGCACTACGGCACACTTTTGCAACAAATCTGATCCGGCAGACTCACAATATGGGAGAAATAAAGGAAGCTGCTGAAATCATTGGCGATAACTATGAGGTGATCATGCGTACTTATGTTCATACAGACAGTGAACGTAAGGTAAGTTTAATTGATGCTATGATTGCATAAATCTTCCGCTTAACAGAGGAAATGGTTGTCTACAGTATGATGGCACAGGCTGTAACAAGCAAAATTCTGCCACCTTATCGTCCACCTTACGAAACGATTTTACTTGATTTTATAAGGTTTTTAACGGTTTTTGGCGGACATATCTATAAATATTAAAGCATGAAAACTTATATTTTAGAATTAATTTTTTAAAAAAGGGAATTGGATTATGGAAAAATGGACTTGTAGAAAAAATTGTGAACTTTTTCTTTCCTATAATTTTGCCACCTTATTTTTTTAGACAGAATTATAGGATTTTGAAAAAAATAAAAAGCCTCGAAAACCTTGATTTTCTGGGCTTTTTAAGAGGCGCAGACCGGATTTGAACCGGTGAATACTGGTGTTGCAGACCATTGCCTTACCACTTGGCTACTGCGCCGTATTTAGTTATTTTGCACAATTATTGGGTTTGTAGCTCCCCCTGTTGGACTCGAACCAACGACACTGCGGTTAACAGCCGCATGCTCTACCGACTGAGCTAAGGAGGAATATTTATCTTATTCGGCTCCCTAGTGTGTGGTGTTGCAGACCTTTGCCTTACCACTTGGCTATGGCACCACATTATTTAATTATTCGCCAAAGCGAATGACTCCAAGGGGATTTGAACCCCTGTTACCGCCGTGAAAGGGCGGTGTCT